>NZ_FZOQ01000080.1 GCF_900188175.1 Pontibacter ummariensis
TGCGCAGTGCTGGGCCTGGCCTCTGTAAAACACAGCTATGAGCACCGGCACCAGCAAAGATAAGCAGGAGGTGGACCGCACCCAGTGGTAGCCCCGGTACTTGCAGAACCCTTTGTCGGAGCTTTTCGGAATCGTAGGCTGTGCCCATTGGAGCGTCACCCCTCGTCTTTTTTGTTCTTTCAGTCTTTGCGGGTCAGCGATCGACAGAGCCTTGGTCTTCGCGAGCCCCGCTAGTACTAGGGTTGGAAACAAAACGTCTTTGGCTGGAAGAGGCCTTCCTGTAGCTCTCGTGTCAGGACACCCAGCCTAAGGGCGCTGTAAGTCCCGCACGTGAATGGGAAAAGCAACAAACCGCAGGGCACACTACACCTGCCTGAAAGGAAATATCACCTTTCTACTTCTGACTCCGTAGACAGGAAGGATTGGGTTGCACCGGGGCTTCGTCCCCTTGGTGCAGGGGGTTAAAGAAGAAAGCCGGCGGACAGGCAAGTCCCCGGCTTTTATTTTGTTCCTTCTCCACAGCAGGGGCAAGCTCCTGCGCCGATGTCACTTCCCCTGCTTAGCTAAAAAGCCGGGGCAAAGAAGCCCCGGCTTAATGAAGAAGCATTTAGCAATGCCTATAGCAAATAATACTTGTATATATCTTTTACGGTGGTAAGCAGGGAAAGTGACACGCCCCTCATTCGCTGCCTGTGGGGGAGCCTATTCCGCTATGGTGACGTAGCTGTTGCCCTGAAAGAAGGGAAGGGAATCATCCTTTAGGGCCTCCATGTCCACAAATAAGTTTTGGTAAAAGTTCTGAAGAACCTCCGGTCCAGTGCCGAAATCCTGCAGGTAGCAGTAGAGCTCCTGCAGTCTGCCCTCATAGTCCTCCTCGTTCGACTCCCCCAGGGACTCAGGAAGAAACTGTTCAATAAGCTTTAGCCGGGGATAAGAGGCCTTATGCTTCTCTACGGTGAAAAGGACCTTTGCCATAATAGCAAAGCACCTTTCCTTCCTGTGCGTCATTTGCTTTGTCATGTCACTGTAAGTTTCATCCGC
>NZ_FZOQ01000079.1 GCF_900188175.1 Pontibacter ummariensis
CTTCCCTGCATCCCATCATAGATTTGGTGCTAGCTCTTTTTACGGCTAGCTTCAGACAGTTGTGCAACAGGCACACAGTTTTAATTTACAGCCTCGTTAGCTCTAGAATTATTGAATGAAAAATTCATTAGTTTGAATAAACAATAAAGCTAAGGTCAAGGAAGATATGTTGTCCGATGTTTCACCTATATCCTTAGCCTTATGTACTTTATCATAGATACTGCCAAGGTGGTTGAAGTGTTTTGCTTTATTGACGATTTCTGCTAAGAAGTGAAGAAGCATTTCGCTTACCACACGCTTTCAGCTGCCCTAGAGCGGCGCTCTGCCAGGCGCAAGGCCGCTCTTAGTGAGAGTGAGGTTTTCCCATCTTCGTGCTCTACCACCTTTCGGGCTTCAAGTTCTTTGCCTACTACTACCAGCACCTAGTGCTCGGGGAACTCAGGAACTTCCTCAGCCAAGCCGTCTCCTGCACCCAGTTCCTCTACCTTGCCCGCCAAGCCTGCTGCCACGGCTTCGTACGGACCCAGCCTCTCGTAGAGAATCAAACACTATATGTCAACTCCTAAAAGCTGTCTTTTCCAATGGCTTAAGGGGAAGTACTATGGGAACAGGGGCTACCTCTCCTCTCTGCTGGGAAAGCTATTGCAGAAGGGTCTGCATCTGAATACCAAGAGCATGAAAAACATGCTCCTAACACTCCAGGAGAGGCTCAACCTAATGAGGAGAGGAGGCATAAGGCGGGAAACGGCAGCCTGATGAGCGTCTGCGGCATCTTCCAAACACGTCATAGCCCTCCGCAGCCCCTCGTCTACATGCACTATGGCATCACCGCCTACACCTTTCACCATAAGTTATGATTAAACCCTGCAAAAAAGTTGGCGTAATTCCCGAGTTCAAGTTACAGTATAGCCCACAACTGTTGTTGTAAGCTTACTTCTAGGGCATTCGCTCCGGAGGTTTCTCTTTTACTTTAATCTTATAAACAATTGTAAGGAGGTGGCTGTAGCAGCTATACCAAGAACTAGAGTGGCTATAAGAGCAGCAGAAGAACATTGTAACCCTTGGTCAGGAAATGGATGTAGTCTCCTTAAAAGACACAACAGTAAAGGGGAAACCATCTGTGCCAAGCAGGTTCTTTTTCGCCCCGGCTGTACACATCTGGGCTCCTCCCTTTTTATAGCGGCACTGTTTCTTAGGCCTTGCAGTAACAAACAGACAGTTACTGTCTTTTAGATGCGCC
>NZ_FZOQ01000077.1 GCF_900188175.1 Pontibacter ummariensis
GCAAGGCTGCTTTTCTTATTTAAGTGATGCGTGCCAAGGCATACTGGGCTACAGCAGTGAGGAGCTGACTGGAAAAAGCTACGCTCGCTACCTTATACCCGAAGACGTTGTCAGGACTAGGGAAGTGGCTAAGAGCTTGCTGGCTGGCGAAAGGCTCAACAACTTCACCAACACCTACTTTCATAAAAATGGCCAGCAGGTGCACCTGCGCTGGTCCGGGTTTTGGTCTGAAGAGGAGGAAGCATTTGTGTGCGTGGCCCGCGACGTGACAGAGGAAAACCTGGCGCAGCAAAAACTAAGGGAAAAGGACGAGCTTCACAGCGCCCTGGTAGAACATGGAGCGGACATTATCTCCTTGGTGGATGAAGAGGGCAACTTCCTGTACAGAAGCGGTGCCGGCCTGGCCCTGCTGGGCTACTCACCCGTGGATCTGATAGGGCAAAGTGTCTTTGAGTTCATCCACCCTGCCGATGTAGCACAGGCAAAGGCAGCTTTGACGCAGCTGTTAACAAGTAAGGAGCCAGTGACAATCGCTGAGTTCCGCTTTCGGACGGCAGCGGGTGAGTGGCGCTGGCTGGAGTCAACTGCTAGTAACCAGCTTCATAGCCCGAGCGTGAGAGCGCTGGTAATCAGCTCCAGGGACATCACGGAAAGGGTTGAAAGCCAACTCCTGCAACTGGAAAGAAACCAGCAGTTCAAGTCTCTGTTTGAGAACCACGTGGATGCAGTCGTGTACCAGAACAGGGAAGGTATTCTTCTGGATGCCAACCCCGCCACTCTTTCCTTGCTCGGTATGCCTAAGGCAGATGTCATAAACAGGCCCTTTTCAGAATTCCTTCCAACCGAGGTAATTCCTGTCTGTAAAAGTACCCTGCAAGAGGCTTTTAGAGGCGAACCGGTGAGATTCGAAGTAGCGATGCCTTTGGAAGCGGACACCAAGTACCTCGATATTATCAAGATACCTGTTTCGGTAGGGGGCGAAACGATTGGGGTGTACAGCATTCTTCGGGACGTGACAGAGATTCACAATGCCCATCAGGTTATTGAAAGGCAGGCGGAAAAACTAGACACCATCTTAAGCAGTGTCACAGATTCTTTTATCGCCCTTGACAAAGAGTGGCGCTTTAGTTACGTGAACTCGGTATTCGCAAAGCAAGGAGGGCATAATCAGGAGGAGCTTCTTGGCAAGAATATCTGGGAAGTTTTCCCGAGAATTTCCCCTTCAAAGTTCCGGAGGCAATGTGAGGAAGCGGCTAAAGAAGGAACTGCTAAACACTTCGAGGAGCGATACGCTTACTC
>NZ_FZOQ01000070.1 GCF_900188175.1 Pontibacter ummariensis
GTTTCGTTACTATTCAAACCGATATTACAGCACTGAAAAAGTCTGAGTTGTCTCTTTCGGAGTTAACCAAGGACCTTTACAGGCAAAACTCAGACCTGCAGCAGTTCACTTACATCGTGTCCCATAACCTCAGGGCCCCGCTGGCTAACATGATGGGACTTGCCAAACTATTAACGGTCATGGATAAGAATGCGGGAGTGTACGACGTAGCTGTACAAAACATGCAGGAAAGCGCTAACCGCTTAGACACGATCTTTCGGGACATTAACATGATCCTGTCTGTGCGGGATAACAGACACACACTGGAAAGGGAGCAGGTGGACCTGGCTGAAGTATATCAGCAGGCTCTCCAGGGCCTGCAAGAGTCGTTGCAAAAGTGCGGTGGCAGCATAACTGTTGATTTTGAGAAAGACATGTGCGTGAGCGGGAACAAAGCCTACCTCCACAGTATCTTCCACAACTTGCTGTCTAATGCCATCAAGTACCGGTCTGAGGAACGCTTGCTACAAGTGCACGTAAGTTGTTCCCAAAGCACTAAACAAGGGAAAGTCATAACATTTTCCGACAATGGCTCCGGCTTTGATGTGCAAAAGGCAGGAAGTAATGTCTTTAAGCTCTACAAGCGGTTTCATGCAGACAAAGAAGGCAGAGGCATAGGACTTTACCTGGTAAAAACGCATCTGGAGGCAATGGAGGGAAGAATTGAGGTAGAGAGCCAGGTAAACGTAGGAACCCGATTTTCAATCTATTTCAATTAAAATCATCAGTGCACTCTTATATTATCGACGACGACCACATCAGCATTTTTCTAACAGAGCAGGCCCTTCGGAAAGAAGGGATATCCGAGGTTGCCACCTTTCATTCGCCAGAAGAGGCTCTGGGCCATCTGGTTCAACGAATTCCTGACAAATTGCCGGACCTCATCCTCCTGGATCTGAACATGCCCACTATGAGTGGTTGGGAACTGCTTGATGCCCTTGTCCCTTATGAAGGAAAGTTACAGAACAATACGCATGTCTTCATTCTGACGTCTTCTCTAGACTTGTCAGACTCCATCAAATCCCGGGAGTATAACCTAGTCCAGGGGTTCATCCATAAGCCCCTGGACAGAGAGGATATTCAAGCTATTCTAGCCCATATACAGGAAAGTCACTAAAACAAACCAACAAAGTTGGTTCTACTCTAGCAATCTTACTCCTGCCCTATGCTGAGGTGACCTGGTAAAGTATCTATGCTACCTGAAAGATCTTTTGTTGTTATGCTTCTGCTTACATGTTCGCAAATGCCGTTGTGTTCGCTTGATACGAGTAGAGCTTAGAACCCACCATGAGCCTACAAAGGCTACATAGCAAGTAAAAATGAAAAAAGCGCCTTGAAAGAGACGCCTTTTTCACTCAAGGTAAAGTATAGGAATCAGTACTGGATTAACCAGTAGAAGCAATAGTTTATACGATAGCATCTTCTGCTGGTTCAGAAGAAAGAATAATACGCGTAAGTAGCAGAACTAACATTCCTCCTTATACATGACAGCCCCTTTACCTCTCTCCCTCTATCCCTCTAGCCAGGGCTACGGCATTTTTTCTCAACAGGCAGATACAGAAAGGCGCGGTAACGACTAACGGCAGTGGAAGGGTTGGTTTCACTGATTGGCTTGACATAAACCTGTTCCTTGCGCTTTGTTACTTTACAGCTGATAACCTGGTTATCGACAGCGGTGCTAGTTCGGGAATAAAACCTTTGGCTTACCAAAGGCACACGCCACAGCCAGTTTCAACCTACTGTAGTTTCCGGGGAGTAGGGGCCGGGAAAGGCAGTTGTAACTACGACCTGTTAGAAAGCAGCCTGGCTATAACTTAATTCTCACTCGGATCATAGTGCTGGGAAGCAGAGTTTTTTTAACAGGAATACACTTCCGAGAATAAGGTCTTAGTGGATCCGGCCCTTTAATTGGAATAGAGCTGGTATATCAAAGCAAACCAAGGTACTAGCAAAACTGTCTCTCCTTAAGAAAAGGACCTGGGCTTTCCATTGTGCCTGATGGCCTTGCACGAATTCCTGCAACCTATCTCCAGATGGCAAGGTCTGACACTTGTGTAACTTTTGGTCCTAACCTAAGAAAAGGGTAGCTTTAAGCCTGCAAATTAACCTTTAAGCACGTACTTTGAACTTTCTGATCCTTCTGGCGGGCTTTGTCGCCTTAATCCTCGGGGCTGACAAGCTTGTTGATG
>NZ_FZOQ01000069.1 GCF_900188175.1 Pontibacter ummariensis
CTATGAGAATAGCAGTAGTTGGCACGGGTTACGTAGGATTGGTGACGGGCACGTGCTTTGCCGAGGTGGGCATCGACGTGACCTGCATCGACATCGACGAGCAGAAGATCGAGAACCTGAAGAAGGGTATCCTGCCCATCTACGAGCCGGGGCTCAAGGAGATGGTGCTGCGCAACACGCAGAAGGAGCGCCTTAGCTTCTCCACCGACCTTGCCTCCTCCATCCAGGGCTGCGGCTGCGAGGCGGCCTTCATCGCCGTGGGCACGCCCCCCGGGGAGGACGGCTCGGCCGACCTGAAGTACGTGCTGGCCGTGGCCCGGGAGATCGGCCGCAACATGACCGACTACATGGTGGTGGTGACCAAGAGCACCGTGCCGGTGGGCACGGCCCAGAAAGTGCGCCAGGCCATCGAGGAGGAGCTCGAGGCAAGGGGCGCCGACATTGACTTCGACGTGGCCTCCAACCCCGAGTTCCTGAAGGAGGGGGCGGCCATCGAGGACTTTCTGAAGCCCGACCGCATTGTGGTGGGGGTGGCCTCGGAGCGGGCCGAGAAGGTGATGAACAAGCTCTACAAGCCCTTTTTGATGAACGGCCACCCGCTCATCTTCATGGACATCCCCTCGGCCGAGATGACCAAGTACGCCGCCAACGCCATGCTGGCCACCAAGATCAGCTTCATGAACGACATCGCCAACCTCTGCGAGATCATGGGCGCCGACGTGAACATGGTCAGAAAGGGCATCGGCTCGGACGCCAGGATCGGCAACAAGTTCATCTACCCGGGCATCGGCTACGGGGGAAGCTGCTTTCCAAAGGACGTGAAGGCCCTGATCCGCACGGCCGCCGAGAACGGCTACCGGATGCGGGTGCTCCAGAGCGTGGAGGAAGTGAACGAGAGCCAGAAGGAGGTGCTCTTCAACAAGATCGATACCCACTTCAAGGGGGACCTGGCGGGCAGGACCTTCGCCCTGTGGGGCCTGTCGTTCAAGCCCAAGACTGACGACATGCGGGAGGCGCCCTCTTTGGTGATCATCCAGAAGCTGTTGGAGCGGGGGGCCAAGGTCAGGGCCTACGACCCGGTGGCCATGGAGGAGGCAAGGCGCGTGCTGGGCGAGACGATCGAGTACGGCAAGGACGAGTACGAGGCTTTGATCGACGCCGACGCCCTCTTGCTGGTGACCGAGTGGCCCGAGTTCCGCTCCCCCAACTTCAACGTGGTGAGCAAGCTGATGAAGGAGAGGGTGGTCTTCGACGGCCGCAACATCTACGATGCCGCTGACCTGAGGGAGAAGGGCTTCACCTACTACGGCATAGGCCTCAAGCAGAAGGAGCAGCAACTAAAGGAGACAGTGTAGGCATGGCTAAGAAAAGAGTACTGATCACGGGCGGAGCGGGCTTTTTGGGCTCCCACCTCTGCGACAGGTTCATCAGGGAGGGTTACCATGTGATCGCGATGGACAACCTGATCACCGGGGACCTTGAGAACATCGAGCACCTGTTCAAGCTGCCCGACTTCGAGTTCTACCACCACGACGTGTCCAAATTCGTGCACGTGCCGGGGGAGCTGGACTACATCCTGCACTTCGCCTCGCCGGCCAGCCCGATCGACTACCTGAAGATCCCGATCCAGACGCTGAAGGTGGGCTCGCTGGGCACGCACAACCTGCTGGGGCTGGCCAAGGCCAAGAGGGCGCGGATGCTGATCGCCTCCACCTCCGAAGTGTACGGTGACCCTTTAGTGCACCCGCAGCGGGAGGACTATTGGGGGAACGTGAACCCGGTGGGGCCGCGGGGCTGCTACGACGAGGCCAAGCGCTTCCAGGAGGCCATGACGATGGCCTACCACATGCACCACGGGCTGGAGACGCGCATCGTGCGCATCTTCAATACCTACGGTCCGCGCATGCGCCTGGACGACGGGCGGGTGCTACCGGCCTTTTTGAGCCAGGCCCTGCGCCGGGAGCCGCTGAGCATCTTCGGGGACGGCAGCCAGACGCGCTCCTTCTGCTACGTGGATGACCTGGTGGAGGGGATTTACCGCCTGCTTTTGAGCGACTACCACCTGCCGGTCAACATCGGCAACCCCTCCGAAATCACCATCAGGGAGTTTGCGGAGGAGATATGCCGCCTGACGGGGGCGGAGCTGAAGGTGGAGTACCAGCCCCTGCCCAAGGATGACCCGCAGAAGCGGCAGCCCGACATCTCCAAGGCCAGGGAGATCCTGGGCTGGGAGCCCAGGGTGGACCGGGCCGAGGGCCTGAAAAGGACCCTGGAGTACTTCAGAGATAAGGTGCAGGTTCCTGACAGGCAGGAAGCGTAAGGATAAGAAAAG
>NZ_FZOQ01000067.1 GCF_900188175.1 Pontibacter ummariensis
CCTCCCCTGCGACTTGGCGCGGAGCAGCCCTGCTACCTGTTTTACCTAAAAACAGAAAGAGGCGCCCAAACGGGCACCCTTTTCTCTGCAATCAACCTTTTCCCTGATTGTTACTTATACAATGTTGTAACGGTGAGCCTGGCTATATAGTATGAAAACAGCCGCTGCCCTTCTAATATTTCCCTCTACGCCAACTAAGTTCACGCTTCCAGCCTTTCAGTTCAAGGATGTTCCCGTACGGCGTCAGTAGGTTGTGTTAAGGAGCGCCTGACTGGGTTGATCGTGAGGGTGCCTGGAAACTCCCTCAATCTTTAAAGACCTACCCAAGAAGAGCTGCCTTTCCGTAAGCCCGTAGTCGTTATGCGCTTTGATTCCTAGCAGGAGGCATAAAATTAAGTAAAGTATTCCCTTGCAACGGTAAGCAATGAAACCTTTTTGCTTGCATCGCGTCAACATGTAAGATTCTGGAGCGCACCGAAAGTTAAGAAGTGATCGGTGCAGACATATTAAGGACATTAGCCGGGGAACTTCAAGCTCCCTTGGCTGGTGTCTTTTTTAGTTCGTGGTGTGGCCAGTTGTTATAAGCAAAGAGGAGAGGCAAAGGCTAGGCATCGCCGGCGGTGCGAAGATTAAGGGCAGAACAGCGTGCTTGCCAAGACAGGCATACGGGATGGCCCTGTATCACCCGTGTCGTTAGTCACCCGTGAATGTCCCGACAGATATGTCAAAAACTTGAGAGCTTTTATGGCGAAACGGTTTATTGAGAAGAGGCCTGTCTGAACGGGCTGAAGGTGTACTTTCCGTTCGCCAGGTAGTTACCAACTAAAGAGGCCTCTTATCGCAGGTGCGTGAAACGGGTGGCGCTTGGCGTTAGGCAAACTGGCGAAGAAATACCCTTACCCCTCTGTCTTACTACAGGATAAAAGTACTTCCGGTAAAATTAAAGCACCTGTGCATCATGTCTGCACAAGCGCTTTCAAAGCTTCATTAGGAATTAAAAATCAAAGAAATCACTTAGAAACGATTCCTTTTTCTTGTGCGGATGCTTTTTAAGTGTGTCGTGGCCATGATCACCATAGCCATAACGTTTAGAGTCAGTCTCGTAATTTTCTTTCTTGGAGTAATGGTCGGCGGAGCGCTCCATGATCTTTTCCAGTTCTCCGCGGTCCAGCCAGATTCCACGGCAATTGGGGCAATAATCAATCTCAACTCCGTTTTTTTCGCTCATTAAAAGCGTTTCGTTGCAGTTAGGGCATTTCATAGTTCGTGATTGCTTTGGTGTACTCTTAAATATAAGCAAAAGAATACAAAGCACCGAGTTAAAATAAGCCATTGAACATATTGATTCCTGTCTGCCTTACTCTAGTTAGTGGGATGCCTCTTTGTCCCTGAACAGGGGCTAAGAGGCTTTTCTTTTGGCCCCACAACTACCATTGAGCTAAATAGTGTATTTAAAGATGATGGTGCTTAAGCATCACCCTTCCCTGTTGTAACACTTTGCTGCTAATAATGTGGTGACCACCGGCCTAAGTGTTGTCTCACCGGCCAACTTCTGGTTTAGAGGTTTCCAATCCATTGCCACTTTCACGGTCTTCTATGGGCAGGCCCTGCGCGGCCCAATTGCCAAATGTTATGCTAGATCAGGAGCACACGGGAAATGTGATCGATGTTAATCTCTTTCAGTTCACCATCAATGTGCTGGGGACTGGGTGTATTCTGAGCAGGCAACAGGGCGTGTGGTGCACATCCCCAGCAGCCAGTATTCACAGGCCCAATTCAACTGTAACTGTGGCTTTAAGTACCTGTGGCACGAGGTGAAGGTAACTGTTGCGTCAGAAAGCAAAAGCCAAGCTATTGTAAATAGAGAATCGACACTATGTTCACCGCAACGGGGAGGCAGAGCAAATCTTCCGGAGAGAATCAAGGCATCACCTTTTTTTCTACAGGCCTTTTAATGTCTGGGTCTTCACGAAAGTATGGGAAAACGACGTGCAGCTGACCGTTCATCACCTGAGTGGCTTGAATGGCCGCCGCGAAAGGGGGAGCTATGGGTGGAGGTAATGAGAGCATCCTAGGCTGCCCCTGATATTAATTTTGCTTATCCTACTACGCGCATCTAGTAGGAATCAAGGAATCAGCCATAGGAAAAACAGGAGAACCAAAGCCTTTGCGGTGGCTACAACTAACCCTGGTAAGGAAAGGCTGTATTCTCTGCGATGAGCCCCGGCTCTTTTCCTCTAACGGAAGAAGCACCCGGAGGCCCCTTGTGCAACCGCCGTATGAAATGACCTGAGAAAGGCATTGGACTCTAACCATGAAGGACTTTGCTCACTTTTTCCAGCTCCTCATCATTATCCACCATTACCATGAGCTTGTCTTTTTCCTGCAGCACAGTGGCTCCATTAGGTGTCACGAATTTACCACCCCTGTCTATGAGCACAATGAGGGACGTTTTGGGCAGCTGTAGCTCCACAATGGACTTCCCAGCCGCCTGGCTACTGCTATCTAGGTAAAGCTCCACTAGGCTATTTTTAGCGTCGTAGCCCAAATCCTCCCCCACCCTAACCTTTTTCGGTGTGTTGTCCTGCTGGCTTAGATTGAG
>NZ_FZOQ01000063.1 GCF_900188175.1 Pontibacter ummariensis
TTTTGCGCTGTTGTCATCATGCGGAATATTTAAAGTTGTATCAAAGTTGCAACTTTAAACACGCGCTAAAAATGACATTCGTCAGTTTTGCAGGGTCAGTTTAGCTGTGCATCTCGTCCAGAGCAAGGTTTGCGTGTGCCACGGCACCGCCGGCGCGCATTTCTGCCACTACCCAGATCGCCTCCATTATTCCCTCCTAAGTTATATTCTTATACGTTTGCCTGCACCCAGGAAACTTAGCAAAAGCACCGCGACAAGAAAGGCATAATTTTCTATGCGGCCGTACAGAGTCATCTGCGGTCCCGCTACAAGGCCATGACTTCCTACACTTCCCCTTTTGCTCAGGCAGGTGTTCATGAATTTGTGGGGATGAGTTAGTTCTCCAAAAGAAACTGTGTCTTATTTAGCTCTACCTGCATCTCTAGGGCAACCCGCAGAATTAGCTTCACGCCGCGCCTGTATTCGTCGCTGCCAAACCTCACTTCGCGTTTCCACTTAACTTCTGTGCTGCAGTTGTTTAAGTCAAACTCTACAGCTACTTAGTCCATGTCAAACAAGGACATGCTCACCGGTTCTTTTGGAAGTTCAATTCTCATGTGGCCCTATGTCGGTAGAACGGAAAGTTTACTCCTGTACTCCCCCTATCGCAAAACTTACTACCTCTTAAACGGCAGGAAGGAAGGTTAGGACCAAATTCTTTCACTCAAATTTCAAGCCCTTCAGTAAATAAAGAGAACCGATCACTAACATGCCCAAACCCTGCAGGGCTTTCATAGACAGGTACCAGCTTAACACCACTGGCTCCGATGCTCTTTCCAAAAACGGTAGTCCTGAGGAGAGAGGTGCCGCATCATGTACTCTTGCAGCCCTTCATCTTTCCGCTCCATTATAAAGTGACAGAGACCAGGCAAACTCTTGCACTGGTTGTAGCCTAATCTCCTGAACATTGTTCGCAGGGGTTCCTTCATACTGTTCACCCAGTCATTGAAGTGCCTGGGCTCTGGTTCTACAGGAGGTAGTTCGAAGAAACGAGAGGTAGTTCTTCTTATGCGCAGCAGCTGTTCGTCCATTTCAAACTATAGTTAAGCAGAATCTACAGTAAGAGTAGAGCATAAATTGTAGTTGCTGTTTCCCCTTCAGTTAGCACCTGCCTTTTCTTGAAGGCGTTAACTGCTAGGTGCAGCTTTAGCTTCTTCTATGCTACGATTACTCTAAGGTATTGTCTGCCCCATCAGCAAGCTTTTTATGGCGCGCACCTGTCAATTACCGAAAAGGCCAAGGACAATCTTCCAATTTCCGACCCGGTACATGGCTACTTTTTATCACCTGGGACAGGCAACTAAAAAAGCCAAGCAGTAGGTAGCTACCGCTTAGCTTAGTAACACTTTAACGCACCTACACTTATTGAGCATGCCTATTCCACTCAACTTTAAGAGGTGATTTTGTCTATTTATTCTTCTTTTACGATTACTTAATAAGAAAGGTGCCCTAAAACGCTCCGTATGGGTTCTTCTTTCTGCATCTAACTTTATCAAAAGGAGTTGTCTTATAGTAACATTTATAAGAACACAGGTATGCCATGCTCTACGGATGCAATATGTTTAGTTTCTTCATTCGTGCCTTTACGCAAGCATTTCTGGCTTTGCCTTAAAGCTTCCCTTATGTTTGCACCAGCCGCTCCTAACAGCTACAGGCTCTAAAAGTAAATGTGTTACTGTTAGCGTTCTCTGCCTTGCCTCACGAAAAGATAGGGCAAGCCCAGAACATTTTGCTTTATAGGCAACATAAGGTAGCTTGCATTAGTGGGACAAAAGCATCGCCACCTTAAGACATGTAGAAACATTAAAAGCCTAATAACAAGCATCTCATGCCCGCCATTACTGTACACACGTTCGTCGCCGCACCTATAGAACTGTGCTTCGACCTTTCCCGAAGCATTGACCTGCATACCATCTCCACAAAGCACACGGGCGAAAGAGCCGTTGCTGGCGTTACTGCCGGATTGATCGAACTAGGAGAGACTGTGACCTGGAAGGCAAAGCACTTAGGGGTATGGCAACACCTGACTAGCAAAATAACCGAGTATAACCGCCCCTACTATTTTGTGGATGAGATGGTGCATGGGGCTTTCAAGCGCTTCAGGCATGAGCAATGCTTCAAAGAAATGGAAGGGGGCACGTTAATGCTAAAAGTTTTCGATTACACCTCGCCCCTTGGGATTTTAGGAAGTATTGTGGACAAATCGTTTCTTGAAAGTTATATGACCCGTCTGCTAACAAAAAGGGACAAGGTAATCAAGCAGTATGCGGAGTCTGGGAAATGGGAGCGAGTGCTAGGAATCGACAAGGTGGTCCAAGGGTAAATCTTCCTGGGGAATTAACGGCATCAACTAACGTAGACTCATCTATGAAATAGCGTTTCCTGTCACCAGGGAAAGTGATGTAGTCCACGATCCCTTCGCGCAGGAGCAGGTTAAGGGAAGGACCTGCTGAGCTCTTGCTTGCCTGAAGGGCCTCCATGATCGTATTAAAGGAGCAGTAAGGAGGCTCTGCCACGAGCAGGAGCGCCATGATACGGGCTGCCAGTGGAGGGATGGCCGATTTCTCCAAGGTGACCCCGATTCTTTCTGTTTGTGCCGCTTGTTTCTTGTCAATGTTCATACATCTAATAAAGGCTTAACGCGAAAGCAACGGGTTGGTTTATTAAATGCCGGTTAGTTCCGTTGCTTATGAACTACAACGCACTGATGCCAGCATGTCTCTTTTCTGGATTTACCTTCGTATAACTCCATCGAACCGATATGAAGATAGCTACCTACAATGTGAACGGCATAGGTGCCCGTCTGCCCGTACTGCTACGCTGGCTCCGCGAAGCAAAGCCGGATGTTGTTTGCCTGCAAGAGTTAAAGGCGCCCCAGGAGAGATTTCCGGCAGAGGCCTTACAACAGGAGGGCTACCACGCCGTCTGGCATGGGCAAAAGAGCTGGAACGGAGTCGCTATACTGGCGCGAGGGGCAGAGCCGAAGCTGACAAGGCGAGGGCTCCCAGGAGACCCTGAAGACGAACAGAGCCGCTACATAGAGGCGACGGTCAAGGAAGTTCTCATTGGTTGTTTGTACCTGCCAAACGGGAACCCGGCACCAGGCCCTAAGTTTGACTATAAGCTGCAGTGGTTTGAAAGGCTGTCTGCCCATGCACATGAACTCCTTTCTTCCGGTGTTCCGGTAATACTAGCCGGAGACTACAATGTCATTCCAACGGACCTGGACGCCTACAAGCCGGAGCGTTTGATCGACGATGCCCTGTTCCGACCAGCCACTCGCTCAGCCTTCCACGCGCTCCTGGCCCAGGGTTGGACAGACGCCGTTCGCACCACTTACCCAAGTGACAGAGTCTATACCTTCTGGGATTACTTCCGGAACGCTTTTGACCGTGATGCGGGTATGCGCATTGACCATCTCCTGCTCAGCCCACAGTTAGTGAGCCGATTAGTTACTGCCGGCGTAGACCGTAACGTCCGGGGGTGGGAAAAAACAAGCGACCATGCGCCCGTATGGATAGAGCTTACGGATGATCCAGCATGAAGCCAGCCGGTCCTGTTCTTCGTTCCCTTACCTTCATAAGCTGGGAATAGGCTGTTTCTCCCTTCACCTCTACTTCTACTCTATAGCAGGAGCGTTCAAGAACTGCCATGCCTTACCTTAACGACGCTTTATCCTGCTGCTCATGAAGCATGATTATATAAATCGAATTGTAATAAGTAATTTTCTGACCTAATTATCATGAAACCTCAGCCGCTTGTATCGGGAGGCTGACTAGGAAGAAACAGTGCCATGGCGGTTATCTCAGAGATTGGCCTTACAGAGGTGCTAGACCTTTTAGGGACGTTTGCATTTGCGTTAAGTGGTATCA
>NZ_FZOQ01000076.1 GCF_900188175.1 Pontibacter ummariensis
TATGCCGTTCTTACAGATATACTGGTTAGCACTGCGTACAAGTAATGAGCAGAGCTAGGGCAGTTTTTACTAAGCTTTTGATTCCGCCCTGGGGTACGCCTGGCGCTTCTCACGAACCATGAAGAAGATCTCATCTACTGTGTAGCCCCGATAAGAATAGGGCAGGACAATCAAGCCGCCTAAAAGCGCATGGACCAGTTGCGCGAGAAGAGCTTGGAGCACATCCGCTGCACTAGATGACGAATTGGATGCAATCACAACGCTGGTCCAGGCATTACCCTGCAGTAAATCCACAGCCGCACAAGCACCTGCTGCTGGAGACATACGATAGGGTTGTGGTAGGTCGCATAAAGGGAAAAATGGAAAAACTATAAGTAGGTGTTGGTGTTTCTTGCCCAAGACCTGGACGATTATTTGTGGCGAACGACTTTGGGCACTAGGAAACGGAAATTAGACAATGGAGTACGTTGACCTGAACACTGGCTTCTACCTCATGGGCTTCCCGGACTACGGAGAGTTTAAGCGAATAAAGCAGCTATGCCAGGACAGGTACAAGCATATCGCCTTTGCTGGAGAGTTTGGGTATATGCACGAAATCCAGGCGAAGCGGTGGGCAAGGAGTGTGCCGAGCGGCTATCAGAACTACGCTCTATCGCTTGATGACTACTACAACAGCGACTACATCAAGCCCAGGCCCGAGCGCATACCCAAGGGGCTGAAAAGCATCGAGACAGCAATACAAGAGTTAGAGCGCAAGGCACAGTACAAGGTCAGGTATGTTCTCATTGTCAGAAAATGAAAAAGCCAAGCAGACAGGAAACTGCTTGGCCTAATCAAATCAACTAACTCCATCTGCTAAAGCAACCATTCTTTAGCTTATAGCCTCAAGGTAGGCCTTCTTTCGAAGACTTACAAGAGAAATAGTGTTTAAACATATTGTTTAAGGCACAACAGGTGGGAAACAAGCTACAAAGAACAACCAGACAGTGCTTTATAGTTTGGATATGGCTAATGTTGCCTGGCATATAAGAAAATGAGGTTCCAGTGCCACAGTGGCTTAAGAGGCAGAGTGGCCGCATGTCCTACCAGGCGTATCTATACATTGTCTGCTTCAAGACTGCCTCACCTGTACGTTTGCTCCTGCTAGTAAATGAAAGATACTCTGAGCTATGGTCTTGTTGGGTGCTCAGGGGGGGAGAGCCGCTTTTAGTCTAGTAGTGCCCTTTTCGAGTAAAGCCAGACTTCCATTTGGTAAAAGCTCCTGACGTAGGCGGGCTAAAAGTTCGTTTTCTTCTTGTTTAAACGGTAAAACAATGAGTATTTGCCAGGGCTGGGTTGGCGTGCAGGTGAAGCGAAAAAAG
>NZ_FZOQ01000066.1 GCF_900188175.1 Pontibacter ummariensis
ACCCCAGGGCGGAATCAAAAGCTTAGTAAAAACTGCCCTAGCTCTGCTCATTACTTGTACGCAGTGCTAACCAGTATATCTGTAAGAACGGCATACGCTTTACTACCGTGTTATAGTGGCTGGACCTGAACTTGCTTTTATCGTGAGTGACTGTACTTCTACTTTTGCCATGTGCTTCTGAACGCTGTCAGCATTAGCACACGATAAGTAGCTTCCTGACAGCGACCCGGTAAACACCAGAGAGGACAGTAATTATGTATACTCTATAGGTATAAGAACCGATTTCATTTGTTAATCCTGCAAAGTAGGTCTACCTTGAGAGAACAATTACACTAAAGATTGGTTACTTTAGTATAAAGCGTTAGTTGATTTGTGATTGGGCCAGGCAGATGGAAACACTGCTTGGCTTTTTCGTTTATAATTTCTTGAGTTAACAAGAACATGGCTTTTGTTTTTATAACGCAAATATCAAGATTAGCCCGTTTTCTTGCCTAAGTAACTCGAAAGCGCTGAGCAAGGTATAAGCCCAGCAAAAAGTAAAAAGGATTGTGGGTTCAAGACCAGTTAAAAAGTCGCTTCAGGAGTATGCACGCGGATTAGCAGGAGGTTTGCTATTCAGCTTCCCGTTGCTCTATACCATGGAGGTGTGGTGGCATGGCTTTATTGCCGATCCTGCACAGTTGCTGGTTATGGTAGTGGTAACGTACCTGCTGCTGTTAGCCTATAACAAATATGCTGGCGTTCACGACGAAGCTACTTGGAAACACATTGCTGTTGACTCTATGGAGGAGATGGGGATTGGATTCACGATATCCTTTGGCATGTTGCTGATACTCAATAGGATCAGCATCTCATCTCTCACTTTCGTGGACATAAGCAAAATTATCGTCGAGGCGATGATCGTTTCCATTGGGGTGTCCATAGGCACCGCTCAACTCGGAGCAGGGAGCAGCGGAGGTAGCCATAAGGAGGAAAGAAGCAGAAGTACCAGAGAGGGCGTGGCTGCTCTGGCTTTATGCGGGGCAGTGGTGGTAGCCGGAAGCGTGGCACCTACAATGGAGATCTTCTTGCTGGCGGTTGAGGCGCAACCAACCCATGTCTTCTTTATGGCCCTGGTGTCCATCGCATTGAGTGTGATGATCGTCTTCTTCAGTGACTTCCGCGGGGCTGCGCATAGGCCTCCAGGTAGTAAGACATATAATATGGTTTTTGATACCTGCCTGTCATTCCTGATAGGGCTAGGTGCCTCTGCCTTTATGCTTTGGTTCTTTGGCAGGTTCGAAGACGTCACGTTTTACGTCTGCTTTGCGCAGGTTATCACCCTTGGGGTTCTTGCTTCTGTTGGTGCCTCGGCAGGGAGGTTATTGATCAAATAACCTGACTTCCCCAAAGCCCATCGGGGTCCGAAGCTAAACTGCAATTTATCCATCAGAGGAGGGGCTTACTTCTGTATCCTTAACCTTCACTTTTACCGCCTTAGGGGCCCCAGAATAGACAGCAAGGCAGATGTCTTCGCACATGTAAGGGACAAGAAGGATGGAGCTAAGTAGTGATAGACAGCACTTTTATACAGGACGGGGCTGTATTGTCACTTTGTCCACCTTTTTAGCCGTTCTTTTGGTGCACACAAAGCAGGTGCTTGACCAGGTAAATATGTCTAAAGACAGAAGCATCTCAATGAGAACGCTTTAATTTACGATGGAGGCAAGCCAAAACCCTCTAAACAGCCTTACGTTATGTAGAGCTTTACTGTCCTGGTCTGCCCCTACCTGTCTGGCAGGCTTGACAAGCGGCTCGTTCTATTTAAATTTGCCGGAACCAGTTATCATGAGATGAAAACGTTGATGCAAAATGAAGCAGGCAGCCTTTGCAATCATAATTTCCCTCTTATCTGCTGCACTTGCCATAGCAGGTTATAAATACTTTGAAGATAGGGAGAAAGCGAAGTATCATTCCGAGTTACCCACCTATGCAGGTATACGCTTTGCCAGCAATCACATACGCCCTGGCTCTGCTCCGGTGAACCCGGACTTTGTACAGGCTGCGTCTTTGGTAGCCCCGGCCGTGGTTCACATCAAAACCTTGTATGAAGGCGAGGACCGCAGATCGGCTAACTCCCTCTACGGTTTCTTTGGTCTTCCCCAGGCACAAACCCCAGTCCGTGGTTCCGGTTCCGGGGTGATCATCTCGCCAGACGGCTACATCGTCACTAACAACCATGTGATAGAGCATGCTGCGGCAATAGAGGTTGTTTTGCCGGATAAGCGTGTCTTTGAGGCGACCTTAGTTGGAAGGGACCCCAACACCGACCTTGCCCTTTTAAAAGTAGATGGGGCAGACCTGCCAGTTGTACCCTTAGGAAACTCGGACAACGTACAGGTCGGTGAGTGGGTCTTGGCTGTAGGTTACCCTTTATCCCTTAACTCTACGGTAACCGCCGGTATCATCAGTGCCAAGGGAAGAAGCATCGGCATCCTGAACCATCAGGGCCAGGGAAGCTATGAAGACGCCTCTCAGCTTGCTCCCAACACTCCTATTGAGTCCTTTATTCAGACAGACGCAGCCATCAATCCAGGCAACAGCGGTGGCGCTTTGGTGAATGCCAA
>NZ_FZOQ01000062.1 GCF_900188175.1 Pontibacter ummariensis
TTGCGGGCTGCAAAGTTCGGTGTTTCTCTCTAAACCACCAAGCTTTTTCTTTTATTTTTTTTGACCAGCTCTTTCTTTATTCAAGAAGTGTGCCATGCCTCCCCTTCCCTCTGAAGCGGGCTGCAAAGGTAAGAAGAGTTTTTCGTTTTGCAAGCACCAGGGGAGAGTTTTTCCTCTTTTCCCTTTGCCTGCCAATGCTCGCTACGGCCCCTGTTATCGCTGCCCCTGTCCTGCCGAAGGGAGCGCAAAGGTAGGGAAAGTTTCCCTACAGGCAAGGCCTCAGAGAAGATTTGCGCTAACAAAAAGCTAAGTGGCTCAGGCAGTGGGGGATTCTTTTCCCCCGACCCTTCTCTAGAGCGGGCGCTAGGGGATAACAGCCAGAGGGCTGGTGGGAGTTCCTAATAAAAGGGCTTTTTTTACTGCTTCTCTCCTGTAGGTACTGAAGGTTTACAACAGGTAAGTCTCTTAAAGTTTCACTTGTAAGAGGACTTCGCTTGGCTTCCAGTTCTTTCTTCTCAAACAATTCCGTTTTTGGCTGCATACTTGATCATGCTTGCCGTATTCTTGCTGTTCATCTTGCTCAGTAAGTTCTGCCGGTGCATGATGACAGAACGCTTACTTATGTTCAGCATTTCAGCTATTTCGTTGCTTGCAAAACCCTCTGCGACGAGTTGCAAGATTTCCGTCTCTGCTTCTGATAAACGTAGAAATTCCATTCCATTGGATACAGGAGCAATGACATACCGACTTAAGTCTCTTGCTTTTGCTTTGTCCGTATAGGTTGAAGGGCTTACATAGGTAGCATTAGCTGCCACTTGCTTTATAGCTGTTTGCAGCTCCTCTCTGCCCGCATTTTTATGAATGTAACCCTGCGCGCCTAACTCCATTGCTCGCTGTACGCTTACCTCATCCTGCAGCACAGAAAGTACAAGCACCTTAATGTCTGGATATAAGTCCTTTAAAAGGGGAATGTATTGCAGTCCGCTTTTCTCCGGCATTAACAGGTCTAACAGGACGACATCCGCAGGGACTGTTTGAAGCAGTTCCAGCAATTCGTCTCCGCTTGCCGCTTCACCTGTGATGGAGATAGACTTATCCCCATACAGCATAGCTGTTATACCATCCCTCAAAATAGTATGATCGTCTGTTAGTACTACTTTTATCATCCTTAAGCATTTTTTACTTTGAATGTCTACTTTTCCTCGTGCAAGCCTTAATTAGCAGCAAAGGTAAAGCTTTCTTGTAAGCTAAAAGACAGTAGCAGGAATTAGGCCAAAAGACCGTCTAGCAAAAACACAGCACATCGTCTCGATCTATGAGAGACCTGTGTAAAACCTTAAAAGGCCTTTCTCAGCTTTACTGCTTCATTTTGGATCTCATCTCAAGGGATGCTTGCAATCACATAAGAGCTTTCCTTACTTGGAGGCACAGCTTTACTTCTTGATGGTTAGAAGCTGCGTTTAGTTTACATCAACTACCTGTCATCGAGCAGGAGCTTTATGCCTGTAAAGAAACTTCAAGCTGATTTTTTGTATGATCACTTCTGTTGCGCTATCATCGTATGTTTCTTAAACTCCTTTATGAAAAGGGCACTGAGCACCAGTGCTTGAACTACCAGGATAGGAATTGTATGCCTCCCTGTTCATACGCCGTACCTTACGTATGATAAAGCCACTTTTAGGATATGTCGGGATCCGGGCCAGGCTAAAGCTCAGATCCTGCTCGGGCACTTCGTAGACAACATCATTCGTTAAGAAATCAAGGGAAACTTTCATTGCCTCTATCGTTAGCCACTCCCCTGCGCACCGATGGTTGTTCAGATAGTCACCGCCTCCCTGTGGGATAAAGTTGAACGGACTGCCCTCCCAGTTCTGAAAGCGCTCTGGCCGAAATGCATAAGGCTGTTCCCAGAGCGCTTCGTCGTGAAGAGGTCCATAAATATCCAGCAGCACCAGGTTCCCTTTCTTGAACTTATGCCCGCCCCACTTAAACTTCTTTCGCACACGCGCCCCTACAAAAGGGGCAAAGGGATAAAAACGGCGTACTTCCTGTACAAACATCTCTGTAAGGCGGCCATCATCATACTGTAGTTTCTGCCGATACTCCGGGTGCTCGTATAAAGCAAGGGCGGTAAATACAACAAAATACGCAATGGCTACGGTGGGCCTTATCACGTTGATCAGCTCAATTGCTGCCATCCTGGTAGATAACAATTCCCCCTCCAGGTCACGATGTAAGGCAATGACATGCGCCGGAGAAGCTTCCGGCACTGTTAGCTTTCCGTTCCGTATTTTTTTAATAATCCCCTTCGTCCACTTCTCGCCCCTGTCCCGAGCCCACCTCCCGCGCCAGTGCCGGGGCCCTACTGCGCCAAAAGCATCCACCATGGCCGCAAAATCCTGCGCTCGCGTACGAACCTCCTCCGGCTTTAAAGGCACACCTGCCCAGGAGCAGGCAGCCAGGCAAAAGACTTCCTGCGCATCGTCGAAAAGCACGACTTGGTCCATGTGTTCCCATTTCCTGCTATAGGCAAGCCAAAACCGCTTCAAATGATCCTTCAGGATTTGAAGACTGTCAGGCGCCATCAGTGCCATAAACATTGCTTTCCGGTGCCGGTGTTCTTCTCCCGCCATGGTCTGCACCCCGTCTTCCCCCAACAATGTTTTTTGTACCCGCTCCGGGATAGCCCCTTTCCGGGTAAACAGTTCCGGGTTATAGAATACCTCCGTTGCCTCAGGGCCATGCAAGCACACGGCCTTCTGAAACAGAAGCCTGGTCTGGAAAATATTGGACTGGAAACGCTTAACTCTATTGTTTAGGAAAGGATATCCTTCTGTTAGCAGGTTCAGGGAACTATCTAAAGTACTTTCGTGGGGGATACGTGTCATAGCTCAACATATAAAGACAGAGGACCTTCTCAGACCAAACAACACTTGGTTTTAAGAAAACAGTGGCTGAGCGGTGGCAGGTCCTGGCTTTCAAAAGAACGGACTGTATCCTACCAGGTTACGGGCGAGATGCTCTAGACACGTTATAAAATTTACAGCTGTGCTAATTCCAGCTGCTTTACGACTAAGGCATGTCCACCTGCTTTCAGCCCGGCTATGTGTTCTTGCGCATCTAGCTGCAGCTTTACCTCTATTTGGCTAGGCGAAGGCAACTGCATCAAGTATCCTTGATGCAGCAGAAAGCTTTGCTTTTTAAAGTTCAGGAAGTCATAGAGGTAGCAAGCTAAGGGGCCAGCAGCCATGCCCGTTGCTGACTCCTCCGGGATACCATAGGCAGGCGCAAACATACGTGCTGTCGCATCTGCTTGGGCCGTTGCCGTTGTAAACACATAAAAGCCTACCAGGTCCAGCTTTTCAGATATAGCAGCAATCTTGTCCTGCAGGGGTTGCAGGGCTTTTAGCGTCTCCTCGTCAGGCACCTGCACCAGCAAAAAGGAAACTCCGGTGTTGGCCACGACAGGTTCGGCAGGAAAAGCGTAATCTGCAGTCAGCCCCAGTGCGCTTGCAACTTCTGAGGGCAGCATATCTACCTCAGTTAGACTATTATACGTTGGAGCTAGTTGCGACTGGTATACTTTACCCGAGAGAAGGTCTATTTGCCGAGGGCCTTCGATAGATTCTTTTACAGCACTTGGCTCCTGTACCAGGTTTTTCTCTACCAATAAACCAAATGTTGCCACTGTTGCATGGCCGCAATGCGGGATTTGCCGGTTAGGGGTGAAGAACTCTACCTTTGCATCACCTATCGCTGATGCTGAAACAAAGGCTGTCTCTGAAAAGCCAAGGCTCGCTGCAATCTGCTGCTTCCTGTCTTTAGAAAGCTTATCTGCAAAAAGCACGACGCCGGCAGCGTTTCCGCCGGTTGCCTGTTTGGTAAAGGCCTTTACAAGGTATAGTTCGGGAACTGATTCTGAATTCATCATAAAGAGGTATTAAGACTCAAATTTAAGACATCCACCCAAAAGAAGGCCTTTTTGCGGCAGATTCTCTCTCATTCTAAAACGCGAATGGCCTTACGCTTCTACCGTAGGTAGCGTAAGGCCAATTTTGTATGGTGTTCCCAAAAACCTGATCAGGGATTATTTTCCCTTCAGGCTTAAAGGCTGTTTTGATTTAGCTGGATAAAAAAGCAGGTGTCGGCTGTTGAGTAAGAAAAGTTTGCAGGCTTATGTCTTACCCCAGTGATTTAACCGACACCCAATGGCAATGTATAGAAAAGATACTGGGAGATGAAATGCTTGA
>NZ_FZOQ01000061.1 GCF_900188175.1 Pontibacter ummariensis
GTAGGCGGGCTAAAAGTTCGTTTTCTTCTTGTTTAAACGGTAAAACAATGAGTATTTGCCAGGGCTGGGTTGGCGTGCAGGTGAAGCGAAAAAAGAGGCCAGCTACTAAACTGTTAAGGTTTTAAAAGAATGAAGGTTTTAAAATTTGGGGGCAAGTCCTTAAGTAACGGGGCGCCGATAGAAAGCGCTGTTGACATCATAAAGAGGGAAGCACAAACAGGCGCTATCGCGGTCGTCGTTTCTGCACGGGGCCGGAGCACCGACATGCTCCTGGACCTGTACGCCAAGGCAGTGAAAGGGGAGGACTTTGAGAAGGAGCTCCAGGCTTTCCTGGAGGTGCAGTACCTTGAAGGGCTGCAGCTAGAGACAGAGAAATACAACCGGGAACTGGAAGAGGTGCTCCAGGCCCTGCGGTTAATTCAAGTCGACAGTGACAGGGCAAGAGACAGGGTGCTGGCCTATGGGGAGGTGCTCAGCGCCCAAACAGTAGCGGGACTTTTAAGAAGGGAGGGCCTGGACGCCCTTTTCGTCGATGCCAGGCAACTGCTAAGGGGAAGCGTCTGCTCCCATGAGGCCGTTGTGGATTTGTCCCGCTCAGAGCAAAACACGAAGGCCTTTTTTCAGGACCTGAAGGCGGGCCAGGTTCCTGTCATCACCGGATTCATCGCCGCAGACCCGGAGGGTAGGACCATTACCCTGGGAAGAAACGGAAGCAACTACACGGCCACCCTGATTGCCAGCTTCATCAAGGCGGCAGAGGTGCAGAACTGGACGGACGTGGACGGGGTCTATACGGCCAGCCCCCGGTACGTGAAAAGCGCACAGCGCATTCCGCACCTTAGCTACAGGGAGGCCAATGAGCTGGCAAACTTCGGGGCAAAGGTGCTGCACTCCAAAACCATCCGGCCCCTTATGGAAAGCGGCATTCCCCTGAGAGTTTTCAATAGCTTCCACCCGGAACTGGAGGGCACCCTCATTGATGAGAAGGGGGCAGGCAAAGGAATCAAGGCCGTGTCCACCATTGAGGATGTGTCACTGGTGAGCATAGAGGGCCGTGGTTTACTGGGGAAAGTGGGGATAGATGCCCGGATATTCAGCGCCCTGAGCAGCAGGAGTATCAGCGTGCGCCTTATCTCCCAGGCCTCCTCAGAGAGGGGGATCGGCTTTGTCATAAACAAGGAGGATGCCGCCGCAGCCAAAGCCGCGCTCGCCGCAGAGTTCCGGGAAGAGCTGGCCGGAGGGGACATCTCCAGCATACAGATCGACAGCGACAAGGCGGTCATCGCCATTGTGGGCCGGCACAACTACTCCCTGGAGAAAGCCATCTATGGGCTGAGGCGCAACAGGATCTGGATGTACCTGATCAGCAACAGCATAAACGGGGAGCACATATCCCTGGTGATCGACAACAAAGCACTTAAAAAAGCAGTGAACGTGGTGCACAACCAGGTTTTTGGTGCTATCAGGACCTTGCATCTGTTTGCCTTCGGCAAGGGAAACGTAGGGGGAAAGCTGCTGGACCAGATCTTTGAAACAGGGGACGAGGTGGTAAAGCGCAGAAACCTGAGGATAAACGTGGTAGGAGTCGCAGACACGGCCAAAATGGTCTTCCACGAAGAGGGGCTGAGTAGCAGCTGGAGGCAGGCGCTCGCAGAAAGCAGGGAGGAGAGCAACGTTAAACTCATCCTTGAACGGCTGAAGGAGTCGGGGCTGGAGAACATCGTTATTGCAGACAACACCTCATCCCAGGAGCTGACAGCGCAGTACCCTGCCATTGTCAGCAGCGGTTTTGACATTGTGGCATCAAACAAGAAAGCGAACTCTAGCTCCTATGAGTTCTACGAAAGCCTGCGCCATGGCCTGAAGCGGAGAGGCAAGCTGTTCTATTATGAGACCAATGTGGGCGCAGGCTTACCCTTGATAGACACGCTAAAGCACTTGCACAACTCATCCGACAAGATAGAGCGGATAAGAGGGGTGTTCAGCGGATCGCTCAGCTATATCTTCAACAACTACTCTTTGGAGGACAAGCCTTTCTCGGCTGTGCTAGCCGAGGCAAAGGCCAGTGGACTGACAGAGCCAGACCCGCGGGAAGACCTGAGCGGCATGGACGTGGCCCGCAAGCTAATCATACTGGCCCGGGAAGTGGGGCTGAAGTCCGAGCTAGAGGATGTAGAGGTAGAGAGCCTGGTGCCCGCGTTCGCGTCACAGGCAGGGGACTACGCGGCTTTCCTCGACAAGAGAGAGGAGGTGGACGCCTATTTCGAGGGAATCAAGCGAAGCCTCCGGGAAGACGAGGTGCTGCGTTACGTGGGGGACCTGGAGGTTAACAGCAACAGGCTGAAGGTTTCCCTGGTGAAGGTGGCCCGGAGCTCGCCCCTTGGGAGTATCCGCAATGCCGACTCTATCTTTGAGATCTTCACCGAGAGCTACGGTTCGCAGCCGATTGTCATACAAGGGGCTGGGGCAGGGGCTGAGGTTACCGCCAGGGGCGTGTACTCCGACCTGTTGAGAATGGGAGGCCAGTACTAAGCCCTCTGCACGGCGGTGGGTAGGCTCCCGTAGGTCTTAGCGATAGCTATTTCTGGCGGGAGCTCTCGGTGAAGTTGCCTTTAACCAGCTCCTCGTGGATGATAGCATGCACCCGGTCCCGCGACTGCTGGTCCGGAACGATGGTATTTATCTGGTGCATATCCCACAGGCGCTTCCTGAGGAAATCCCCTTCCATGGTGAACTTCGTGCCGAGCAGCCCCACTTTCGTAATTCCTTTTTTAACTCAGCCGCCGTGGCGTCTGCTACGTGGAGAAACGGGAGCGGTAGGAGTGAGGGCTGCCAAGTTTGGCTTTAACCAGCGTGTTGATGAGCTGGTAGTAAACAGCCGAGTTCTCCCAGGACATACCACCGATCAGGCCAATTGTTTTCATGAGTCTGTTTAGGTGTGTTATTGTAGAAAATGAACGAGTTTATTTCCTTCTTAGCTTATACCCCCCGCTACTGCTCTCCTTGATGAGACGATAACCGCTGTTTAGCTCGAGTGTCCAACCCTCTCCTGAAACCTCGTCCTCGTCGATACTAGTAGGAAGCGGGAGGAAGATCTTTTTCCAGTCCGGGCTCATCAAAGCGCCTTTCTCAACTGTCAGGATGCCCCAGTTGTCCGTAACCCGGATAGTAGGGTAAACGGTGCCGAGGTCTTCTAAGGGCACTATGTTTCTCGGGTCAAACGAGACCGACATCTCCTCCAAGCCAATCTCCACGCGCGGCTGCTCTACAAACCTCCTTTTGTAGTCGGAGAGAAGCTTCCTTTTCTCCTCCTCCCGTTTTGTTTCTTCGGCAATTATCGCGTTGCCCCCGTATGTACCCGCTGTTCTTTCTGATGCGCTCTTTAGGTCCCGGGGCACGTTGATTTGAAGAGCCCTTGCAAAGTAGTCTGTCAGGTTGGTGGCGGCTGCGATTCCCCTGTTCCAGTCCTTTTGCTTGTCGCGGAGGAGGTAGCCGTATATAGGGGTGGTTTGGTAGGCGAAGGAGCGTACAAAGGTGGGGTCTGACAGGAAGGCGTTAATAGTGCTCACAAAATGCGCTGCCGCTTCCTTTTTGCTCCTGTTGCTGACCACCAGGCCTGTATACGCTGCCAACCCCTCGTTTAATTCCAGCAGGTTCTCAGTGGAATCAGCACCCGGATAAAGTTGGTGGCGGTACTTGCGGAATGTGAGGGCGTGAGTCAGGAGCGCCTTCCGTTCATCTTCTGAGGAGGCCTGTACGGCCTTTTTAAGCGCTTCTAGTTCCAGGCGCAGGTAAATTCTGCCCTTCTTTTGGTCCAGGTGCTTGTTCTCTGGATTGTAGAGCGCAAAGCCCAGGGATGGCTGCGCTTTGTGAAACAGCTCATGGGCCAGCAGACTGACCCTCTCGTGCCTGTCCTCAGGCAAGGGGAGCAGTAACATGGCCCAATGCTTACCGCCCCAGCGCAGGGCCGTGTTGGCCA
Source organism: Pontibacter ummariensis (assembly GCF_900188175.1). Lineage (GTDB taxonomy): Bacteria > Bacteroidota > Bacteroidia > Cytophagales > Hymenobacteraceae > Pontibacter > Pontibacter ummariensis. Next base: position 3,980 of record NZ_FZOQ01000061.1, read on the forward strand.
GGTTTACCTGGGGTGGCAGGTAACCTGCAAAAACGTCACCGGCTTTCCTTAAAACGCCCGCTGTGTCTGCTTCGTTGGCGATTGTGTATCTGGTTTGTGGGTCGACCAGCAGGATGGAAGAGTAAAGGTCCCTGCCCCAAAGCTGCCGGTACTCTTGAGTGGCAGCTTCAATCTCTTGGAAGTATGCCTGGTAGGTGGTAGGGGATGATTGTAAAGTCTGGGCGCCCACTGCCGCAGCTATGTGCAGCAGAAGGAACAGAAGCAAGCAGGTCTTTTTCATAGTAGTTAGTTCGTCTAATGCCTGCAAGTTATTGGTATCGGCAATTATTTGTACACCTACCTGTAAATCATGTAAAACACCCTGTTAATTGTATAACACTCCGGCCTGCTCCAACTTATCGCCAAGATAAACTAGTACTGAAGGGTTAAGTTCACAACCTCCGTTCGTAGTTGTTATTCCCTATGTACTGCCTCTAAAAAGTCTGATAACAAGCAAAGCGGCCTTGAGCTGCCAAACAAATAACGGAGACAGTTGCGACAGAGATTTAGCCCAGTTTAGGCATAGCCTGCCTCTTTTGCAAGACTACCCGCTTTTCATCTTTCCATGTCATTTTATGACCTGTCTCCTGCAGGTATACCTCAAAGGTGCGGTGGCGGTAAAAGGCGCAATGGTCAGGAGGCAGTACGTACCACCAGTTCAAAAACCCCTCATCACGCTCCGGCGTTT
>NZ_FZOQ01000078.1 GCF_900188175.1 Pontibacter ummariensis
TGTCCCGTCCTAGAATAGGTTGACACTCAAATCAACCTTATATGGAAAAAGCGAGAGAGAAAAAAGGCAAGCGCACCCAGCGGGACTACACGCTGGGCTTTAAGTTGGCTGTAGTAGCCGAGGTAGAGCGGGGGGACCTGACCTACAAACAAGCCCAGAAAAAGTACGGTATCCAGGGCAGAAGCACCGTGCTGGTTTGGCTCCGTAAGCACGGACGCTTAACTTGGCAGGTAAACACTTCCCCTGTGCCTCAGACACCCAACCAACGCATCAAAGAACTAGAGGCCCAGCTGGCCGCCACCCAGAAGCAGCTCAACGAAGCCGAGCTCAAGGCCAGGCTGCTGGACACCATCATCGACGTGGCCGAGGGGCAGATGGGCATCCAGATCCGAAAAAAGCCGGTGGCCAAGCAGTCGAACACCTCCGCCAGGAAGGGCAAATAAGCCTTTCCTTGGCCTGTAGACTGCTTGGCCACAGCCGGCAAGCCCATTACCAGCGGCAGGCAAGGGCGCTGGAGCAAGAGGAGTTGGCCCATCAGGTGGTGGGGGTGGTTGAGCAGATCCGCCTGCGGATGCCGCGCCTGGGCACCCGAAAACTCTACCACCTGCTCAAGGACCAGCTCCAGGTGGGGAGGGACAAGCTCTTTACGATCCTAAGAGAAAGGGGGCTGCTGGTCAAGCCCCACAGGGGCTCCGAATCCACCGCCCCGAGCAGGTGTGGGTCTCCGACATCACCTACATCCCAACAAGAGAGGGCCACAGCTACCTCTCGCTGGTCACAGACGCCTACTCCAAGAAGATCGTGGGCTACCACCTCTCGGCGGACCTGCGGGCAGAGGGGCCCGTCGAGGCCCTGCGGATGGCCGTGGGCCGGAAGAAGTACGGCCACGGGCTGATCCACCACTCGGACCGGGGGCTGCAGTACTGCTCACAGGAGTACCAGCAGCTGCTCGAGAAGGCCCAGATAAAGCCGAGCATGACGCAAAAGTACGACCCTTACCAGAACGCGGTGGCCGAGCGGGTCAACGGCATCCTCAAAGACGAGTTCGCCCTGGAGCGGGGCTTTGCCCACCACCTGCAAGCGGTGGCGGTGATCCGGGAGTCGGTGGGCATCTACAACAGCCTAAGGCCCCACCTCTCGTGCCACTACCTGACACCGGAGCAGATGCACCGGCAAAGGGAGCTGGAGGTAGTACGGTGGAAAAAGAAAACCTCCAACGCAAACGCATTGGAGGTCTCAAATTAAAAAGTAACTTCGTCTCAAACCCGTCAACTTATTTCAGGACGAGACA
>NZ_FZOQ01000059.1 GCF_900188175.1 Pontibacter ummariensis
TGTCCACCTTGAGAGCCCGGCCCTCCTTGACCGGCATCGGCTCTCTTACCTGTTCTTCTATACTCTGTAGACAGTGGAAAGGCCTGCACCCGACTTATCAGCCGCTTCCTCAGTAGGGGCTCCCGCTGATAAAAGAAGCAGTACTTTGGCGCGATTTATTGCCCTAACAGCATGCCTGCCCTTGTTTAGAACTCCCCTCATATACTCTCTTTCCGGAATTGTCAGTTGCACCTCCTCGCTTATTTATACCTCCTCGGCTTTTAAGTACCAACAGCTTATATTATACTCCTTAACTGGTTCTGCGATTGGAAGTGTCAATTTACAATGCTGTGTTGACAATCATAGCAGGAGAGTTATGGTAGCAGCCACATGGAGGAAAGTTAGAAACAGGAGGCAGTGTTGTCGTAGCGGGTAGTAACACTCGGTAGTGCTTGATTCTGTTAAAGAAGCATTCTATCTTGTTTCTACCCTTGTAGAGGTTCTGGTCGATGAGGCGGACTTGGACTGACTCCTAAAAGGTGTCGAACACACGCTGCTAAACGTCCTCTCTGGTCCGGCGCTGGGAAACGCTGGTAGACCCGTCGCGATCGGGAAGGCCTAGTAAAGGGGTGCAGCTGCGGGCGTTCCAGAGCATGGCCTTTATAAACTGCAGGTTGTCCTTGGCCGTACGCCCCACATCGGGGTCTTGCCCGGAAACAGGGAAGAGAGGCGCTGCCAATTTTGGTCACTGATTTCGTAGCATCGCATAAGCTTCTAAACCTTAGCAATACTACCCCGAAATCATTCACTAATTACCAACACGACCTAGAACTGCAGCTTTTTGAAAGAAACCTTTTTATTAATTGCAAAAACACACTTCTGTCCTAACTGCTTGTCTCTTTATCAGTGCCTAATAAGTTTTGTTCTTCGTTCTTATATTAGTTTTAAAGTTTATGCTTTAATCAGGACAGTTCAGGACAGACATATTAATTGGAGTCTTTAAATTGATTTTTACAAAAAGGCCTCATGTACTTTCTCTTTTAAAAGAACAAACAGCCACCAATATATGAACAAGGCCAATACAAGCTTGTAAAGCCTGTAATTGTCGAGTGTTAGTCTTTAAGGTATTAACTAAACCAAAGTGTACTACTATGCTTCATAACATCTTATCCCAAAGGCTCAAGCTCTTGCTAGCCCTTTCTGTGTCTGTTATTGTCGATTCATCCTGTAGCAGGATAGATAAGGAAGAGATAGTAAGTTCTACATCGATAGATCCTAAAGTTGAGAAATTAAAACTCCCAACTGGATTTCAGGCAGAACATTTATACAGCCCTTCTGAAAACGAGCAAGGCTCCTGGGTTTCTATGACATTTGATAGTAAAGGCAGACTGATAACATCTGACCAATATGGTGCCCTGTATCGCCTGGAATTGCCTCCTGTGGGCTCTGAGTCTGTAAAGCCCAAAATAGAAAAGCTAATAATTGGCGACAATGCGGTAGCTGACACAACTAAAACGCATGGGGGAATGGGCTATGCGCAGGGTTTACTTTGGGCTTTTAACAGCCTTTACGTAATGGTTAATCACAACAGTGACGAGGACTTCTCAAGAGGCAGCGGTTTATACCGCCTTCAGGACACCAACGGGGATGATCAGTTTGACAAGGTAACTTTACTTAAGGAATTGAAAGGTGAAGGAGAACATGGTCCACATAGTATCAAACTGTCTCCTGATAAAAAGTCCCTTTATGTTGTTGCCGGAAACCACACTGACATTCCACAGATGAATGCTTACAGGCTTCCTCCTGTTTGGAAAGAAGACAACCTGTTTCCGCAGATAAAAGACCCTCGGGGCCATGCAAATGATAGGGAAGCACCGGGTGGCTGGATTGCTAAAGTTGATTCACTGGGACAACACTGGGAATTGATAAGTGCTGGTTTCAGGAACCCTTTTGATATCGCATTTAATGATGCCGGCGATTTGTTTACTTATGACTCTGATATGGAATGGGACTTCGGGATGCCCTGGTATAGGCCTACCCGCATTTGCCATGTAACAAGCGGCAGCGAGTTTGGCTGGCGTACTGGTAACGGAAAATGGTCACCTGCTTATCCCGATAACTTACCTCCTGTGCTCAATATTGGGCAGGGGTCCCCTACCAACGTTGTTTATGGAGGAGAAGCGAAATTCCCTGAAAAGTACCGCAAGGCTATCTATGCCTTTGACTGGAGCTTTGGAATTATCTATGCTGTTCATCTTCAGCCAGAAGGGGCTTCTTACAAAGCAGAGGCAGAGGAATTTATATCCGGCTCTCCTTTGGCTTTGACTGATGGTGTTATTGGTCCTGACGGTGCCCTTTACTTTCTTACTGGGGGGCGAAGACTAGAATCCGATCTCTACCGGGTGTACTATAATGATAAAGAGGGAAATGCAGAAATAGCATCAAACCAGTTACTTGCTAAAGAAACGGAGGCGAGTAAAATTAGAAAACAGCTAGAGCAGTATCATGGACAACCAAAAGCAGGTGCAGTTGATTTCGCTTGGCCTTACCTAAAACACAATGATCGCTTTGTGCGCTATGCCGCACGTATTGCAGTGGAACACCAACCGGTAAGTCAGTGGCAAACACGTGCTCTGTCAGAGAAAGATCCTCAGATTCTGACCCAGGCAATGATCGCGTTGGCGCGACATGGCAACAAAGCACAAAGAGACCATATGCTGGAGTCTCTCATGACGATTGACTATGCACAGCTCTCTGAACCTAAGAAACTGGATTTGCTTCGGGCCTTCGAACTGGTTCTGTACAGACATGGCACACCAGGTCCTGCACTTGTAAACAAGACAATCGCGTATCTGGATGCACGTTATCCTGCTGAAAGTAATAACCTAAATAGGTCTTTCAGCAAACTACTAGTTAGCTTAGATGCCCCACAAGTAGTACCCAAAACACTCGCTTTACTGGATAAAGCAAAAGATGATAAATCAGAACAGGAAACTGCCATGGCATCTTCTGACTTGATTCTTCGCAACCCCCAGTATGGGTTGGACATAGCCGGAATGCTAGCAAATGTACCGCCTGCTCAGCAGACCTACTTAGCTACGGCATTAAGTGAAGCCAAAACTGGTTGGACACCTGAGCTTCGTGAAAAATACTTTAAATGGATGTACAATGCCTTTAACTATAAAGGGGGCAGAAGCTACATAGGCTTTGTTGATAAAGCTAGAAAAGCTGCTCTAGCTCATGTTCCTAAAAATCAATATGAGTACTACAATGCTGTCTCCGGAGATTCCCTACTTAGCAAAGGAGGAATAGAATTGGCGGATGTCTCTTATAGCCCTAAAGGCCCCGGAAGAAAGTGGACAGTAGAAGAAGCGTTACCTTTAGTGGAAAGCGGTCTTGCGTACCAGAACCTTGAGCAGGGAAAAGCAATTTTTGCTGCCACACTCTGCAAGTCTTGCCATAGTATGGGAGGCGAAGGAGGTTTTGTTGGTCCGGACCTGACTCAGTTAGGAAACAGATTCACACCCAGAGACATACTGGAAGCTATCATCCACCCTGATAGCGTTATTTCTGACCAATATGCAGCTACTGTTTTTTATTTGAAAGACGGCAGTTCTGTAGTAGGAAGGCTAACAAATGAGAACAAGAACACTTACTTTGTTTCACAAAATCCATTTGCGCCACAAACTCTTCGTGAGATACCTAAAGGCGATGTTACAGGAACCAAGCAATCCGATGTCTCACCAATGGTACCCAATCTGATCAACCGCTTAAACCCAGACGAACTGAAGGATTTGATGGCTTACTTAATTTCTGCTGGTAATAAAGAACACAAGGTATATACCACATCACTTAAGGTAGATAGCAAGACAAAGTAGGTTTAGGACATTTAACAAGAAGACTTTAAGACCTAGGACAAGGAGATCCACACTATGTTTTGGCTGTGGTAAAGAACATATGATAGCAGAGTAAGTATGGCAGCAAGGATGTTTTTAGGAGGCTAGGCGCGGGATAACTATCCAGGTAAACTCCTCCTATGCCACAGTATGAAAGGAGTGAAAAATGGTATAGAGTATACGGGCAAGAAAAATTTTCTATGCCGTTCTTGCGGTAAGCAGTTCCAGTACGCCTAGCAGAAGGCTGACTATAGGCTAGAGTTTAATCGGCTGGTACTGGGTATGGCGCACCATGCGTCATCGTAGAAGTGGTTGGCGTGTACCGGCAGGGGATTCTCATGCTGTTAAACCAGAGGGCCGAGAGTTTGCAGCTCAAGCCCCGCTTGGAAAGCTATTACTCCGTGCAGATAGACGAGGTGTAGACTTTTATAGGCCATAGAAAGAAGCGCAAAAGGTGACTCTTTTATGCTTATGCGCCGGAGACAGACGAGGTGCAGGCCTGGAGTTGGGGGAAACCGCAGCCACCACACGGTCAGAAGGCTTTACCGAAAGTTGGGATCATCGGCACACAGTTAATTGTGTACGGATGACCCTGGCTTTCGGTAAAGTGCTGCCCCAGGAAAAGCATCTAACAGTCAAGGCCTACACCAAACATAATGAGGAAGCGAATCTGTGTCCAAGAACAAAGAACGGGAGCATAGTCAGAAAAACAACCTACTTCTCCCAAAAAGAGCGGAATCATTACGACGCGATTAAGCTAATATTATATTATCATTTACGTTAGCTCGGGAGTGTAAAAATAACCTGTATGCCTGTTGCACAACCCCTAATTACCTTCTAACTTCTATTCCTACTTCCACGACTACCTCCTGGTCGGGCCAAAAATAGAAGTAAAAAAAGACCGCCTGCTCGGGCCTGGGCAGGGCCATGACGGCGGTCTGGCTCCTTCTGGGGGTGAAGTGCAGCAATTTCTGCAGATTATAAGCCGCGGCGGCCACAAGCATCCCTTTGTGGGCCAGTTCTAGTCCCCGGGTGTTGATCCTTCGCATACCCATGTGGTTTAACAGCGTGCCCAGCACAAGCTCCACCGTGGCCTGCCGCAGGGGTTTCATGCGCCGCCCCCAGCGGCTGCGCGTGCGGGTGATCGTGCGCTCGTACTCGTCGCGGTAGGAGGTGATGGCAATTCTCTTCTCAGGCAGTTTGCCGCAGCAGCTCGCTTTCAAGGGGCAGCCCCTGCAGTCCTGGTGCGAGGTCTGGAAAAGCCTGTATTAGGCCTGACCGCCCTTGGCCTTGCTGATCTGCTGGCAAAAGATAGCCTTCTTGCCCTCCGGGCACAGGAAGAAGTCCCCTTCCTTCTCATGGGTAAAGTCCTCGGGGGCACTCCTGTATTTGCCGTGGGGCGGGATAAAGGCGGCCATGCCTTCTCTCTCCCCAGCAGGGCGTAGTTCTGGCCCGAGGAGTAGCCAGAGTCAGCCAGCACATGCGTGATCACGTGGCGGGAAGCATCGACTGAAAGCTGCAGATGGCAGCAGAGACGGCGGGCCTTGACCGGTTTGACGGCGATGCGGGCGTCGGGG
>NZ_FZOQ01000056.1 GCF_900188175.1 Pontibacter ummariensis
CAGAGCTGGACGGCGTGACCACACATACCAAGATGGTGAAAGAGTAAGACAATCAAAATCAAACACAGAAGAGCCGGGTAAAAAAACCGGCTCTTTTCATTTTAAGGCATCAACTCTGTTGTGTTATGAAGTGCTGCAGCATATCTGGTGTGCAGGCTTACTCAACAACTCCAGATTTATCAACTTCATTAAGCCTACCTGCGGCAGTTGGCTCAGCCCAGCGGCGGGAGAGGGCAGCGCCACCCTTGCACGATAGGCAGCAGTCGGCTTTCGCTGCAAGTCCCCAGAAACATTGTCAATATCGGACTAATAGAAGTGCAGCTACCAGTATGCTGAGGTTGATCTGTGCCTGTAAACAGGCCTTGGTACCGGTGCGCCTTTCGAACGTGAAGGTATAATAGCCTTTTCATGAGGTGTAATAGAATTTAGAGGTGTAGCAAACGAGCTGCTTAAAGACAGGCTTAGGGCTGAGGTTTCTTTACAACCTACGAGTACACTTTCTTTCACCATTCCATGTATTTGTAAACCTATATATTTAATGCCTTAAGTGTAACAAAATATATCACAGGCGGTATATAGATGCTTAAAGTTAAAAATACTGTTGCTTTTATTATTTGAGCTGTGACGAGTGGTGCTGTGCAGGAAAATACTCTAGCGAAGACAAATTAGTAGCTTTTTGCTATTGATTTTGATTCAAATGTTTATTTTTACATGTTTGATATTTGTTAGATTCAAATATTTGCGGCGCGATATATAGATTTAGTATTTTCTTGAAGGCAGTTTGTACATTGCTCGTTACCTTGTTTTGCCCTTTTGTAAAGCTTTTTACAGCTTTTGTCTTATCTGATATGCAACTTGTTCTATACGGTATTCCTATTGGCTCCACACCTCCCCGTTTAAGTCCTGGCTTATGAAAAAAAGTTTTACGCATCTTATTGCTGAGCTTATAGACGCAAAAAAGTGTTTGCTCGGAGTCTTCTTATTGCTGGTGCTGTTGTTGGTTTCGCAGTTAGCTAATGCACAAACCATTACGTCTATAAGTCCTCCTTGTGCAACAGTTGGTGAAGGGACAACGCTGACAATTAGTGGTATGAACTTTACTACTGGAACCACTAAGCAGGGAAACAGTACTGAGGGTAATGTCAAAGTCATTATAACAAACAGTACCGGAGATAAATCTGTTTCCACTATTGTAGAGGCTTATTCAGCTAATGAGATAAGAAACATTGGAGTCACAGGCGCATTTTTAAGTCAAGCGGGAACATATACAGTTCAAGTTGCTAATAGAGACAACACCGGTAGTGGTTTTCTTTCTCCTTCAAGCGCTTTTTCTTTTCCGGTATATGCTAAGCTAACAATTGGTCAGCCGAGTGGTCTGTCTTCAGTTTGTGTTAACTCTACAAGTAGCTATAGTATTAACGTTGCAGGAGCAAAGACTTATGAATGGACAGTGTCAGGAGGCGCGACAATAGCGTCTGGAGGGGATACAGGATCGCCTATAATTCATTTTGATAATACGACTGGGACTGTACGAATAGGGGTTAGAGCCTTTAACCAGTGTGATTTTCCAACAGCGTTCAAATATATAGACGTAACGGTAAACCCGTTGCCGGAGGTCAAGATCACCAATCCTGCGGCAGTCTGCTCTCCCGGCACTGTTGACCTGACTGCCTCCTCTATTGTCTCGGGCAGCACTTCCGGCCTGACCTACACCTACTGGACGGACGCCGCTGCCACAACGCAGCTGCAGAATCCGGGTGCTGTTTCCGCCAGCGGCACCTATTACATTAAGGGCACAAAGGGTACAAGCGCTGAAGGCTGTTCAGATATAGAACCAGTTCAGGTAACAATTAATCCGTTGCCGGAGGTCAAGATCACCAATCCTGCGGCAGTCTGCTCTCCCGGCACTGTTGACCTGACTGCCTCCTCTATTGTCTCGGGCAGCACTTCTGGCCTGACCTACACCTACTGGACGGACGCCGCTGCCACAACGCAGCTGCAGAATCCGGGTGCTGTTTCCGCCAGCGGCACCTATTACATTAAGGGCACTGCGAGCACGGGGTGCTTTGTGGTTGTACCGGTTGAGGTGACGGTAAACCCACAGCCAGAGCTAACGGTAGTGAACCCGGAGGCGGTGTGTTCTCCTGGCCCTGTTGACCTTACGGCTTCATCAGTGACCTCAGGAAACCCCTCGAACCTGACGCTTAGTTATTGGACCGATGCAGCAGCCACAACAGAGCTAACAAATCCAAGTGTCGTTTCCGCCGGCGGCACCTATTATATTAAAGGCTTAGATCCGGTCACAGACTGTTTTGTTATAAAGCCGGTAGTGGTTACGATAGACGCATTGCCAGTAGTGACTGCCGACAATAAGCAGGTGTGCTACGGCGACAACACAGTTCCATTAACAGGGGGGCCAGACGGTGGCACTTGGAGTGGCACGGGTGTAAGCGGTTCCACTTTCAACGCCAGCGGCCTTGAGGCGGGTGAGTACACCGTAACTTACGAATACACCAATGAAAAGGGCTGTACCAGCACCGCCATGGCCACCGTAACAATTAATCCGTTGCCGGAGGTCAAGATCACCAATCCTGCGGCAGTCTGCTCTCCCGGCACTGTTGACCTGACTGCCTCCTCTATTGTCTCGGGCAGCACTTCTGGCCTGACCTACACCTACTGGACGGACGCCGCTGCCACAACGCAGCTGCAGAATCCGGGTGCTGTTTCCGCCAGCGGCACCTATTACATTAAGGGCACTGCGAGCACGGGGTGCTTTGTGGTTGTACCGGTTGAGGTGACGGTAAACCCACAGCCAGAAGCTAAAATAACGCCTACAGGGCCTACCAACTTTTGTTCTGGAAATACTGTTACCCTCAACGCCCCTACCGGATACACTAAATATGAATGGTTTTCAGGAGGCGTGCTAATGCCAGACAGTATAGCTAGTAGTATAAGAGTAGCAAAATCTGGTAGCTTCTACGTCAAGGTTACGAATGAATACAGTTGTTCTACTTTTTCTGCACCAATAGAGGTAAAAGTAGTAGAACTTGATCAAAATATAGCGTCTCTGACATACACAGGAGCTACTACCTTCTGTCAGGGTGGCTCTGTTCTGTTTCAGGCTGCTAAAGCACCTGAGGGTAAAGTGTACACTTACGTTTGGATGCACAAGCCTGTAGGAGCTGAAAGTTGGAACACCTTAGATGCTACGAATCAAACTTATACTGCTACAGCCTCAGGAGATTATCAGGTAGTTGTTACTAACGTCCCTCAAACAACAGATGAGATTAGGTGTTCTAAGACATCGGAATCAGTTACAGTTACAGTCATTCCACAGCCGACCGCTGAGGTAACTAGTGGTAGTCAAGAGGTTTGTGTCGGAACCGATGGGACGAATACCTTTATAGTTATAGGTAACTACTCTGGTGGCACCCCACTTTTTGTATCCTCTAGCAACAGTTTTAAAGTTATAAACCAAGTTGTTACTGGTAATCAAGTGGAGGCAACGATAGAGGCTACGGGCACAGGCTCTGCTACTGTTACTCTGCAGACCTCTAACCCGACAAGTGCCTGTGCTACTGCCTTCAGCAGTGTGACTCTGACAGTTAATCCACAGCCTGCCGTTACCTCTGCCTCGGCCACGACAGCTGCAAAATGCGTTGGCACTAACAACACAACAACGTTTGATTTGTCGGGGGTTGTGGCTAATGGCAGTCCGAATTGGAGCGTGGTAAGTAGCACAGGCACCATTACCTCGACAGGTGTTGCCTTTAGCAGTCCAAATTCTGCGAGCACTTCTGTGTCCGTTACTGGAACAGGTACAGTAACGGTGCGATTAACTTCAAGTAGTACAGTGGACGGATGTGAAGCTGCTTATAAGGATGTCACTCTTACAGTTCTTCCGCAGCCTACGGCTGCGGTGGTGGGGGGCAAGCAGGAGCTTTGTCTCGGCGCAGACGGTAAAACTACTTTCTCTGTTACTGGTAGTTATTCCGGGGGTACACCGGAATGGATTGTCAGCAATGGCTTTGTTATAAAGAGTGCGAGTTATGCAGACGGCCAAGCAACGGCAACGATAGAGGCTACGGGCACAGGCTCTGCTACTGTTACTCTGCAGACCTCTAACCCGACAAGTGCCTGTGCTACTGCTTCCAGCAGTGTGACTCTGACGGTTAATCCTTTACCGATAGTGACAGTGAGTGATGCCACGACGTGCTCTGGAAGCTCTGCTACCATTTCAGCAACTGTGTCGGGCGGTGGTACTGCTCCCTACCACTACAAATGGACGGTGCCTAGCGGAGCTGCAGATCCAGGCGATGTGGCAAGTTTCTCTGCCAGCGTAGCAGGAACATACAGTGTTGTGGTAACAGACAGCAAGACCTGCGGTAGCGCAAGCGACTCAGGTGTCTTAACAGTTAATCCACAGCCTGCCGTTACCTCTGCCTCGGCCACGACAGCTGCAAAATGCGTTGGCACTAACAACACAACAACGTTTGATTTGTCGGGGGTTGTGGCTAATGGCAGTCCGAATTGGAGCGTGGTAAGTAGCACAGGCACCATTACCTCGACAGGTGTTGCCTTTAGCAGTCCAAATTCTGCGAGCACTTCTGTGTCCGTTACTGGAACAGGTACAGTAACAGTGCGACTTTCTTCTGCTAATACTACGACTGGGTGTACAACCGCTTACAAGGATGTACCCCTTACGATAAGTCCTTTACCAGCAGTTTCTTTTTCGGGTGTAACTGATGGGCAAGTAGTTTATTCAGGCCAAGGAAACATAGCGCTATCTGGTTCTCCTACAGGAGGTACGTGGTCATGGCCAGGAGGAACAAGTAGTAGCTTTTCACCCTGTACAGCTTTCGCTGAAGCTATTAAGACTGCACCTAGTGGTGCTACGGAAGTAAATGTTACCATCTCCTATACTATCAAGGGGGGTAACGGCTGTACGAATACAGCGAGTAAAACTGTAAAGCTCAGAAAATCAAAATATGACTTTGTAATATTCTCAAATATAAAACCGTTCTGTAATGGAACTAATGTTGACCATAGAGTAAGTGTATACCGTGATGCTACTGTTATTTATCCTTATCTGGTAAATGAAAATGGTCAACCGGTTAAGGCAGATGGATCACCAGTTGGTCCGCAAGAACTACCTATCTGGAATCCTAATTATCCTTATCCTGAGGGGACAACAGATGTCGTAAAAAGAATGTCATTTAGATATTTTCAACCTATTGTTTCGGGTGGAGAGTTGATACCAGCTAGTAACTTTTCGTACCAATGGACCAAAAATCAGGAACAGAAAATTGGTAATGGACAAGTTACTTATTCTAACGCTGGTTTGTCTTCACTCGAGTATTACTCCGCGTATGTTAAAGGCAAAGGGATGTGTGGAGAAGCAATTGCTGAACAGTTAGCTTATAGAGCTTATGGAGCAGTGCTTGAAACTTATCAGATAGATGTGGCAGTTTCCAAAAATCCGTTGTGTCCTGGGGATCCTACTACATTTACAGCCAAATTAAACTCTAACTTTGAGTGGTGGAATATTGCCAATCTAACAATGGTTTGGAAGGTAAAAAGAGGGGGCAGTATTTATACTATAAAAACAGTACAAGGTACCAGTACATTAAACCTTACTAGTGCGGAAATTGAGGCAGCTCTAGCTAAACAAGGTGTAGATCCTGCAAAGCTAATAGATAATGATCAAGTATACATTGACTTTACATCTGACATCACATCTGCAGGTGGAAGCGGAAACTGTAATGGGAATTCTACGACTACTCCTATTACAATGCGCGTTAATGACCTCACATCAGCAAGGGGTACTCCAAAGTATCCATCAATCTGTTTAAATGGTTCGGAGACATTCTCTGTAACTGCATCTGCTACAGGAACAGCACAAGTTACTTATACATGGACTGTTAATGGACAAACTTATACTACAACAGTTCCTAGTCTTACTATTGGTACTGGTGAAACATCGGAAATTACAGCCGTTCCAGGTAAATATCCTGTAAGTGTGGTAGTGTCAAACATTTGTGAGGCTTTACCTCCTCTAGATTTAGGAATTTTAACAGTAAAGCCAGCCCTCTCACCATTCACTTTATCGGGTAACAATAGTTTTTGTGCTGGTACATCTACTGAGACTTTTCCTGTTACGTTGTCTGGTTCTGAAACAGGGGTTAAGTATACCTTAATGCAGGGTAGCACAGCAGTACAGACGTTGGACGGAACAGGGGGCGAGCTCGTGTTTACTGTTCCGAGTACAGTAGCTACTTACACCGTTCAGGCGGCTTATGCAATAGAACCTGCTTGTGCGGTTAGCATGACGGGTAGTGTGGCTATCACAGAAGATCCCCTACCTCTTGAGCAAGCTATAACCACAGCAGACGGAACAAATTATTGCGCCAATAGCACAGGAGTGACCATAGGGCTCGCCGACTCACAGTCTGGCGTTACTTACACATTGATGGATGCAGCCGGAACTACTGTGGCAAGTGTAGAGGGAACTGGTGAAGCAATTACATTCCCTGGTTACATTTCCGCAGGCACTTATACAGTAGTAGCTATTAACACAACAACAACCTGTTCAAGGGCAATGGTAGAGAGTGTGACGATCAGAGAAACAGCACTACCAACGGTTTATAATGTAACAGGAGGTGGTAGCTATTGTGAAAGAGACGGTTTTGGAGTGTCAGTTGGGTTAGATGATTCGCAGGCTGGCGTTAGCTATCAGTTACAACTGACTGCTAACGGTAGTACTGTAAATGTAGGTGACCCTGTAGTTAGTAGTGGGGGCGCAATTGACTTTGGTTACCAGAGAGAGCCTGGAACTTATACAGTAGTAGCGACAACAAGCCCTGATGCAACCACCGCAGAATGCCCGAAAGAAATGTCAGGAAGTGCTGAAGTTAGCGTTACATCCGTAACTACAGTAACAAAGGGTATTCTTGACGTAGTGTGGATTGAGAACAACACAAAGTGGAGGGTTACAGCGGAGGAGGACTTAAGCCAAGGGATAGACTTCCCGGAGACAGGAGCTAGATATTACTGGTACAGGCGCACCTCCTCAACTGGCGACTGGGGAGAGTTAGTGTTCTCTAGTACTACAACTAATGAATATATAGAGAATGCCCCTGGCGAAAATGTAGAATTGAAAGTTGAAGTATTTAATGGTGACCAGTGCTTGCTGAATATATTAACTAACATAGGTGTAACGCCGCTCCCGGTAGAGCTGATCTACCTGAACGCGAGCAGGCAGGGCAACAACGTGGTGCTGGACTGGGCCACGGCCTCGGAGGAGGGCAACGTGGGCTTCGAGGTGCAGGTCTCCGAGGACGGCTTTAACTTCCGGAAGCTGGCCTTCGTGGAGACCAGGAACGGCAACTCCAGCTTAAAGCAGGTGT
>NZ_FZOQ01000055.1 GCF_900188175.1 Pontibacter ummariensis
CGACAGTTACTGCTCCGGCTTCAGGGCATCGGCACGCATGAAGAGTACCGAGGACAGTAGCATGGAGCATGTCGGGTTCAGGTGTGTGAAAGACAAATAAAAGTCCCCTCTTTTACGGAGGTACTCATTCCGCTTAACTGTAATTGCCACTACTTGACCTGACACTACTGCTAATTTTTGTAGCAGAAGGCTTACAGGTTGATTTTTCTTTCGCAACCCCTCCATAGCTAGTGAGAGGGGATTACGAAAGAAAAATGTTAAGTGGGGAATGTCAGATAAGTTACTGTTCAATGCCAGAGAATATCAGCTTACATCCTGACTATTACAGCTTAACTAACTATTAAACCTAAGATATTCTGCAAACCGTGGTAATATCAGCCGTCCAGCATGTGCACGAGCACGCAAACTTCATTTTTAATAAGTCCGTTGATTACCGCTACGCCTTTCTACCGCTCACTATTGAGCACTTAAACGTACTTTAAGAGTCACTATACCTCCTGCAAGGCAAGGCCAGGCAAGCCATTCATCACACCAAAAAGAAACTAATAAGATGATCTATATACTGTCTTACAGTATTTTATAGACAGTACATGGCAACAGGACCACGCAGGTACAGGCACTGCCACCAACTCTCGGGCAAAGTCTACACAACGGTAGGATACCTGTAGCCTTGCTTTCTTCCGATCTGCTATTAGAGCTCTACAAGCTACTTTATTAATGCCAAATTTACTCTGCTCCAGGGAAAGCAGCATTTCAGGCAAACAGGGTCCTGCCAGAGAACTTTAGAGTCTCGACTAGTGGGGAGCCATAAACAAGTGTCTCCTGTAGTCATTCTCTTACATTTTTTTGCGACTCTGTAGGCAGCCGAGGAATATTTGCACAAGGTCATTGTCTTAGCTCTTCTCACTAACTTCTTCCTTTTGTTAACACCCATGCAGTTCATTGAAAGCACTCCTCCATATAGTATGGTGTATTACCTATTTATTTAGCTGCGTGCTCGTAAACATTATGCACTTTTTTCTTGTTTTACATTAAGTTGCTACTTACTTTTAAACACTGTTCTCTTCGTTATACCAGGCAAGCAGCCCTGGTTAGCTTCTACCGAGCGATGTATGACACAAGAGTACGTAGCCCCAATAAATGCCTGCGCTTTGTCTGCTCCTATGCTAGACGACGCGTTCTATATAGAGTACAAGACAATTTAAACCTGCCCTTAAGCAGCTTTTCCGTTCTTTCAGAGGGAATCAACCCACTGATTAACATACTAAATTCTTCATAACATGAACAATAGCCCAACTTTATTGATTTTGGCGGCGGGCATGGCTAGCCGGTATGGCAGTCTGAAACAATTGGATGCCTTCGGCCCTAATGGAGAAACCATTATTGACTACTCTATTTATGATGCTGTAAGGGCAGGGTTCGGGAAAGTTGTGTTCGTCGTTCGAAAGTCTATAGAGGATGAGTTCAAATCGGTAATGGAGAACAGACTACCCGAGCAGATAGCAGCCGAATACATAACGCAGGAACTGGATATGTTACCGGCAGGCTATGGTATTGCGCCAGGCCGTACAAAACCTTGGGGAACCGGGCACGCCGTGTGGTTGGCCTCCGCTAAAATACAGGAACCATTTGCAGTTATAAACGCTGATGACTTCTATGGGTACAAGTCTTTCAGATTGGCCGCTGATTTTTTAAAGAGCAGTAGTGACGACAGGGAGTATGGTCTGATTGGTTTTAGACTGGCCAACACTCTCTCCGAACATGGCAGCGTATCGCGTGGCATCTGTGCCTTTGGCCCTGATCAGGCCCTCTCCTCGCTTACAGAGTTGACGAAGATTGTGCGAAGGGATGAAGACCGCATCCTGGTGCAGGACGAAAATGCGCAGTATGGAGAATTACAGGGCGATGAGATTGTTTCTATGAACCTAATGGCGTTCAAGCCTACTGTTTTCCCGTACTTTGATAGTTACCTAAAGGAGTTTCTAGACAAAAAGGGCCAGGATCAGAAGACTGAATTTTACTTACCCTCTGTAGTGAACGAGATGCTAACAACAGGGGCGGCACGGGTCAAAGTTATACCTACGCCCGAGAAATGGTTTGGCGTTACCTACCCCGAAGACAAAGCCAACACCATGAAACAGATTAATGCCCTGGTTCACGCTAACATATATCCCCAGAATCTATGGAAAAAAAACATATCCTATGCAAGATGAAAGATAACCCTATAGCCGAACAACACATAAGGGAGGTACTCTCTCATTTTACACTGGAAGGAAGCATAGCCGGGATTAGCTCCTATGGCTCTGGTCACATTCACGACACCTACTTCGTGAAGAACAGTAAGGCAGCCTGCCCAAACTACTTGTTACAGCGTATTAACCACAACGTGTTTAGAAATGTCCCCCTGTTAATGGAGAACATTGAGCAAGTAACGCAGCACCTTCGCAAAAAATTGGCTAAAATACCTGGAGCCAGCCCTGAGAAGGAGGTCCTTACGCTGGTGCCAACATATGGCAAGCAAAGTTTCTACTGCGATATCAACGGCAACTACTGGAGAGTATACTTCTTACTGGAAGGCACACGTAGCTACGATCTTGTGGGTTCCCCACAGCAGGCTTATGAGGGAGGCAAAGCTTTCGGCAGATTTCTGGCACTGCTGTCGGACTTGGACATTGATAAGTTGCATGAATCTATCCCTGACTTTCATAACATAGAGAACAGACTTCGGCTTTTTAAGGAGGCAATGCAAAAGAATCCATTAGGAAGAGCGGAGCAGGCAAGAGAGGAAATTGCTTTTGCGCAGCAGCGGGCCGAAGAGATGAGTACTATATGCAGGATGGGACGGGAAGGAAGGCTTCCCCTGCGTGTAACGCATAATGACACTAAGTTTAATAATGTGCTGCTCGATAGGTTTGACAAAGCACAGTGTGTAATAGACTTAGACACTGTGATGCCAGGTTATGTGGCTTATGATTTTGGTGATGCCATCCGGACCACTGTAAACAAAGCTGCCGAGGACGAGAGGGAGTTAGATAAAATCGGCATTAATTTCGAGTTCTTCAATGCTTTCACTGAGGGTTTCCTTCTGGAAACAAGCTCTATTCTTACAGATGAGGAGATAGCGTCCCTCTCGCTTGGCGTAACGCTGCTTCCTTTTATCATGGGCCTACGCTTTCTGACCGACTACATTGACGGGGACAACTACTATAAAACTCAATTCCCGGAGCACAACCTGCAACGAGCACGAGCACAGTTCAGGCTAGTGCAGGTGTTAGAAGAGAACAGAGAGCTGCTACAAAGTACTATAGAGAGAGCTACTGCCTCCTATAAGACACCGTTGGAAGATCATCAAGTATAAAGATGAAGCAACTCATTGTTCCACAAACGCCTGACCTATGGCAGGATAGCCCGATTTCACTAGTCACCGCCAAGCTCGATGCGCTTCCAAGGCAAGGCATAGCTTCGTGCCCCTGGTCTGCCGAGGAGGGGAAGCCAGAGGTTTATTTCACGCTCGCCCATAACGATGGGTGTCTATTCCTGAAGTACCGCGTGCGGGAGAAGACTTTGCTAGCCCGGTATAGAAACATTAATGACCCCGTTTACAAAGACAGTTGTGTGGAATTCTTTATCGCTTATGGGGAAGACAGCGCCTATTATAATATAGAGGCAAACTGCTTAGGCACCTGCCTAGTCGGATACGGCAAGGGCAAGAACAACAGAAAGCTCTTACCAACAGAGACTGTATCTGTAATTAGGCATCATGCAGACTTGAAAGTAGCAAACAAGGGCCAAAGCTTCATGGTTTGGGAGCTTACACTGATTATACCTGCCTCGGTGTTTTCAGAGCACAAGCTGAAGACTTTTGAAGGTCAGAATGGCAGAGTCAACTTCTACAAGTGCGGAGATGACCTCCCTGAGCCCCATTACTTAGCTTGGCATCCCATAGAGGCACCCGAACCGGACTTTCACCGGCCAGAGTACTTTGGGCAAATAGCATTTATAGGAGCCCTGCTACCTGCACAACCTCTTCTGCACCAGTAAAAGTTAGAGGATAGGATACATTCATCTATTATTTGATCTGTAAGAACATGAGCTTAAAAAATTTAACCAAATAAACCATGAGCAGTAATCGCAGAGAATTCCTGAAACTTTCCAGTCTGGCCGGTATAAGTATAGCCAGCACAAGCCTGCTTGGAGGCTGTGCCACAGCTGAGAAGCAGCAGTCTAAGCTGGCTCAGGTTGAAAAGCAGGCGAAACGAAAGTATACGCAACGTTTCAACATGAGCGGCTATAGTGCCCCAAAGCTTAATAAAGTTCGCATTGGGTTTGTTGGCTTAGGCATGCGCGGTCCGGGTGCTGTTTACCGCATGAGCAATATTGAGGGAGTAGAGATAAAGGCGCTCTGTGATTTGATTCCGGAGCGGGCAGAGAAAGTAAAGAAACAGCTACAGGAGCGAACTGGTTCAGCTCATAACCCTACCCTGTATTCCGGTAAGGAAGACTCATGGAAGATGATGTGTGAAAGAGATGACATTGATCTAATTTATATCACCACGCCGTGGCACCTGCACACACCACAATCCGTTTACGCAATGGAGCATGGAAAGCATGCAGCTACAGAGGTGCCCGCTGCCACTAGCCTAGAAGAGTGCTGGCAGTTAGTGGAGACATCGGAGCGCACCCAGAGACACTGCATGATGCTAGAAAATTGTTGCTATGACTTTTTTGAAATCCTTACGTTAAACATGGCGCGCCAAGGTTATTTCGGGGAGATTATACACGGAGAAGGAGCCTACATTCACCAACTGGTAGACCTGAATTTTGACAAAAATGGATATCAAGATATGTGGCGTCTGAAACAGAACATGACCCGCAATGGCAATCTTTATCCTACCCATGGCCTAGGCCCTATTTGCCAGGTGATGAATATAAACCGAGGCGATGTGATGGATTACTTGACAGCGGTGCAAAGCGATGACTTTATGATGTTCAAAGAGGCACAGAAACGTACTGAAGGAGATCCTTTCTACAAGCAGTTTGTGCAGGACACCTACCGTGGCAACATGAACACCACCACTATCCGCACCAAAAAGGGTCGCACCATCATGATTCAGCACGATGTAACCTCTCCGCGCCCATATTCCAGAATTCACTTGATAAGCGGAACCAAAGGAATTGCCCGCAAATGGCCGGAACAGAAAATTGCCACTGGCCACAGTTGGTTGTCCAAGGAGGCTATGAAGGCGTTGGAGGAGCAATATACTCCTCAAATCGTAAAGAAAATCGGTGAAATGGCCAAGCAGATCGGTGGCCACGGCGGCATGGACTTTATGATGGACTGGCGTCTGATCGATTGCCTGAGGAACGGTCTCCCGCTGGACCAAGACGTTTATGATGCGGCATCCTGGACTTCGGTAGGACTACTAAGTGAATGGTCGGTGGCAAACCGCTCTAACTCCATCGATGTACCTGACTTTACAGCCGGTGCCTGGCAAACGAACATGCCTGTTAACCTTTCCCTAGCGGGTGGCGGTACTACAAGCGTAAGAATTCAATAACGGCACCAACTTATAGGACTTTATTGACCTACACTAAGTAAATCTTAATCCCTTCCTCTACTACTACAGCAGAGTTAGCAAAAAGCTTTCTTATTATCCCCATAAACAAAAAAAGAGATTAGCGACAAGATGACAGCTTTTGGGACACATTTATATAGCACCGAGTTTCTTAAAAAGTGGTACCACAACTATTACAGAATAGAATCTTTGAGTAAAGACAAGACCTATTCTCCCTGTAGCCTTGACAACGAGCTAGCGCAGTGGGCAGGCATTCAAAAGAGAATCAAGCACATGCTCCCCGAAGGGTTACAGGATCAATTAACAACATTAAGCACTTACTTTAGAGAGGAAGTAAGCCCTTGGGAGACTATGTACAGTCGGTTGGCCAACTATTCGCAGGACAAGGGGCATATCTGCTTGCCTCAAGACGAAAAGTATGAAGACCTGCAAGACTGGTTGATAAGACAGGTAATTGGCAAGCGGCTCTTAACAGAGGACCAGTTTCAAAGATTGGACCTGCTTGGTGTTGACTGGAACTTGCCAGTTAGTAGAGAGCATCGATGGGAACAAATGTATACGAGGTTGAAAGACTTTTACCGCACCTTTGGGCACTGCAAAGTGCCTCAAAGGTGGGTAAAGGATAAACAACTGGCCAATTGGGTAACAGTTCAGCGTAACAGGCATGCGAAGCAGATGTTACGAGAGGATCGCTTCCGCATGCTGAATGATTTAGGATTTATCTGGACCGTTAAAGAGGTTTATAAATCACAGTGGGAATCATTTTTCCTAAAGTTGAAGAAGTTCTATCTTACTAATGGACACTGCAAGGTTCCGTGCAAGCACCAGAAACTGGTAAGCTGGATGGAGCGACAAAGACTAGCTAAGAAAAACAACTCACTATCCCCGAGTCGCGAAAGGAGATTAAATGAGCTTAATTTTACTTGGAGCCATGAGGGTATTAAAAAGAAGCTCTGGGACAAGAAATATGAACAGCTGAGTGAGTACAGAAAAGTACATGGCCATTGTCTTGTTCCTCTGAACTATAAGGAAGATAAATCACTTGGCATCTGGGTCTCTACTCAACGGCGTCTGGACGTTTTAGGTAGGCTAGAATCAGCTAAAAAGAAAAGACTAAACCATTTGAACTTCGTTTGGAGCGGAGAGACCAAACAGCAAATAAGGTCTATTTATGACTCTCGGTGGGATGCGAACTTTGAGAAGTTGCGGTCATATAAGCAAAGGTACAGCTCTTGCCAAGTATCCACAAAAATAGATTCCGCCCTTCAACGGTGGACAAGCTTGCAACGCCAACTGTTTTATCAAGACCGTCTGTCCAGCGAAAGAGTAGATAAGCTAAACAGGATCAACTTCCCATGGAGCGTTCATGAAGGATATTGGATGAAGATGTATGAGACATTAACAAATTATAAAGTCCAATTTGGCCATACACAAGTGCCCTATAACTGGAAACCTAATCCGCAACTTGCTGCGTGGGTTTATAGAATTAAAGCGAACAAACAAGATTTATCACCCAGCAAGATTGACCTTTTGAATAAAATAGACTTTGATTGGACCTTGCGCCGCAAAACTATCATACCCTGGAAGGATATGTACAAGCGCCTGGAAGCCTTTAAGCAGGAACATGGGCATACGCGCGTAAAGACTGGTTGGTCTTCAGATCCAAAACTAGCAAAGTGGGTCAGCAGGATGCGTTTTGAAAAGGAGGCTCTTCCCCCTGAGCGCCTCTCTCTGTTAGATAAGATAGGCTTTGACTGGGGCATAAAGGCGCATCAGAGAAATCAAGTCGGGTAAAAGCAGAACAATCAAAGTATGTTGCCCTACCTCTAAAGAGGCTGGCAAAGAGGAGGAGCAGGTAATACTCATAGTCTAGATTGTCCAGTGATTCACCAAGGCACATCCACTGGAGGCCTTGTTTATCACCTGAATATTCTCCATCACCACACCGCAGTATCGTTATCCCAATATAGCAAGAAGAAAGACTCACTTCATCTAACACAAGAAATGGTTTACCTAGTCTTTTTGCTTTGTACTGTCTAAATCTAATATAGGCAGTTGTATGTGAAACTTCACGGCCGCTATGCGGATAGCAATTACGGTTAGGGCAGCAGCCAGCTCGGTAAGAGGGGCCGGGAGGCTAAGCTCGTAGCAGACAAAATAGACAAAGCCCCCTGCTATACAAGCCAGGGCGTAGATATCCTTACGGAAAAGCAAGGGCACTTCATTGATAAGAACATCGC
>NZ_FZOQ01000058.1 GCF_900188175.1 Pontibacter ummariensis
GTGTGCTCGTGGCCCTCCTTGCGGTCGATGTGGTTGCCCAGCCCCGCTCCGGAGGCGCTCATTTTCTCGGCGTGGAAGACGGCGAATCCCATGGCGGTGGTGTTTTATTGGTCATGCCCCCAGGCCCCGCAGGGCCCGCGGCTTCGGCACGAAGTCTAGTGGGCTATACTTACTACCGGAAGTCCATCCCCAGGGTTGTCCTTTTCCTGGCCGTTCCGGCCAGAGGGAGCCGTACGAAGTACCGGCTCCGGAATGCCTGGAGCATTCCTTCTTCACGGGTGAGAAAGACACGCAGCAGCTGGCAGTCTCTTAGGTAAAGATAGTGAAGCAGGCGGGCAGGGGTAACACAAATGGCAATTTAAAATCATGTGGGACACTGAAACTTCACAGGCCGGAGTGGCAGGTCTGACTTATCAAAACTCGTTTTTAGCCCCTCTAAGCGCGCCAACTCTTTTGGGAGGTATAGCCGCGTTTTTTTCCTGGGCCTCTCACAGCGCCCAGCTGTGGCTTTCCTGTGGCCATAATTCTGCAGGGCCCCCGGTCTCATCCGGGCAGGTGCTGGAGTTCGCGCCATATCATCAACTAAAGTTTTAGTTGGCGCGCCCCGGTGCTCTTTTTCCCCTTTTGTTTTTTCCTTTTTCTTGTCTGGAATCTTGTTTTGGCTGCCGATTTATTGAGCTCCCTAAGCAACAAATTTTACGCATTTTGAGCCTTTTACTTGTAAAGGTAAACTTGTGGTATCCTTGTAGGAGTTTTTTAAACGCTTGTAAATTTCTGTATTACAGCTAATTACAAGCTATTTTAAAATTCATTTTACGACAATTTGAATACCTTTTTACGACAATTTGAATACCCCTCAGCATACTTTTTACGACAATTTGAATACCCTTATGGGGTATTTATGACATGGTTATTTGACAAACTAATATTTTTGTCTAAATTCACCTCATGGAAACGACGCAACCAACCCTCTATCAGCCGAATGTGATTACTCAGGCTCGGTATAGCTTCACAGAGTATGAGATGCGGGTGCTGATGTATGTTGTCAGGCAGATTCAGGACAAACTCAACCGGAACGACGTGGAGTTTAACCGTACCATGTTCGGGGAGATTGACTTTAAGATTCAGTTTTACTTGGCTGATATGATGGTGTCAGAGGGGGAGAAGAACCACGCACGCATACGCAAGGCACTGAAGGACTTGCGAGATAAGAGCTTTGAAGTGGAGGATGAGAGGCAATGGTTTAACGTTGGCTTCATCAACTACGGGCGCTATAACAAAGACGCGAAAAAGTGGGAGCTGCAGGTTTCATTCCTGCTCATGCCCTACATGGTCTCCCTGGCGCGGGGCTTCACCGCTTACCAGCTGGAGACGATAATGCACCTGAACACGCACAGTCAACGCCTCTACATGATGTTCAGCCAGTACCATGACACAGGCATTTTCAGGATATC
The DNA here is from genome assembly GCF_900188175.1 of Pontibacter ummariensis. Taxonomy (GTDB): domain Bacteria; phylum Bacteroidota; class Bacteroidia; order Cytophagales; family Hymenobacteraceae; genus Pontibacter; species Pontibacter ummariensis. The sequence goes on from NZ_FZOQ01000058.1 coordinate 1,455, forward strand.
AGCCGAGGATCTGCGCTATAAGCTTGGCCTGGATGATAAGTATGAGCGCTATGGAGACTTTAAAATTAGGGTTCTATCTGCTGCAGAGAAGGAGCTAAAACAGCTTTTTGACGCTGGTAAGTCGGATGTGTGGGTGAAGCTTGAAAGTGACAAAAAGGAGCGGGGGAAAGAGGATTTCGACCGAACATTGACCTTCAAGATTTTCCACTCCGAGCGCAGGTTCAATCAGATAGAGGAAGCCAAAGCAGAGTCCATGCGGTATTGTGCTCAGATGCTCAAAACAATCCTGCCAGAAGCCGAACTGTACTGCAATAAGCTGTTAGGTTACCTGGTGGAGAAGAAACGGCTGAAGCCGTTCTCTGACCGCCTGGAGCGGCTGGAGGATCAGGCAAGGGAAGAAAGTAAGCCACTTACCTCATATGGTGGTCTCCTGCGCCACATCGCCAAGCAGGATTTTAAGTACCAGGGATAAATACAAAAGGGGGGGAATAAGTTTTAATGAAAAGTAGCTTCTGTGTGTTTGATCGTCAGCTGCATTCCTTAGCTAAATAACCTCTTCCACCATCCAAGCTTGGGCGGCTCTGGGTGCGCCTCTTCTAATGGCTGTGGCGCGGCCAGTAGATAGGTCTGCTTTTCTACGACGCTTAGCAAACGATTGATTTCTTCTCTCGCTTCCTTTTCGCGCTGCTCAGCTTCACGGCGGCGGCTTTCCTCAATAGTTGTCTTTTCCTCAGCATGCTGCAGCTTCAGCTTCAAAAGCTCAATTTCTACTGTTGCATCACCTGCTTTATGAGGTGTTGCAACCTGTTGCTTTCTGTTGCTTTGCGGCACTGTTGCAGGCTGGCCTTCTGCGACAGGTATTTTGAATGACTGATAAACCCTGCTTAGCTCACTTGTATCAAGAACAGGGCTGCCATCGCTATCAAAATCTTTGCTGAGCTTGCCTATCTTAATATGGCGATGCAGCGTACTGCGATTTTTCCCCGTTAGTCTTGCTGCTTCTGATATGCTTATTTTTGCCATGTTGCACGCTGTTGCTTGCCACAAGGTAGCAACAGCTGCAACCTGTTGCAAATACTTTAAGGGTAAACAAAAGGGAAGAAAGAGGTTTTTTAGGCAGCCTCCAGATTACGGACATGCAGGATCTCTCGGCTTGTGGCCGGGCGCACTTGCCTGTTCTCCAGCGTCTCCACCGCTACCGTATCCCCGTTGAGCGCAAAAAACTCTACTTCGTATCCCTCACCCCCGTTATAGATCTCCACGACCACGCCCACATCGCCTTTCTTCAGCTCGGTGCCTGGAATGTCTTCTGTCAGAATAACTCTTTCAAACTCTTTTATCATGGCGTTAAAGGATAAGCGGTTACTAACTTGGGTTGTTCGGAATCAGCGCCAAGCATCCAGACTGTTCGGAGGTTAAAGCTGAAATGATGGGGTGTTTCTACGATCCCGTCAATAATATACTTGGTGCCGAACTTCGTCTGCTCCGTTTTGGACACCTGGTGCCACATCGCCTGCCTGAGCAGAAGTTCCCTGAACTCCTCTGCCTGGCCAAGGCCAAACCCGGCCCTGAGAAAGAACCCAGCTTTGCTTCTCCCATCCGGATGTTGCAAGTTGAGCAGGTACCCCGCTATTTTGGAGTCTTCTACGATCGCATTTTCTCGGCCGGGCATATACATGTACGAAATGTAGGCCGATGGCGGGTGAAAAGCAAATCTGCCTCTCCCCCTTGTTCATACCGACCAGCATATGCGCAATGCGGATTCCGCATTGCGCATACCCCCTTATCCGTCCGGAATTGCACATCCTTTAGAAACCGGCTCTATTTAACATAACAGTAGTTATGGGCGAAACAGCCCCCACAGCCTCCTGGAGGGGGCTGGGCTTTTGGTACTTTTAGGGGGCGTGGGAATTGGCTGCAGGTCTCTTTAGTTAGGCACAAGTTAAAATTATAAGTATAGAAGAGCAGGATTATCTTGGTAGTTAAGAAGCATGCGTCCAAGCTATTTTGTAGCTCGTAAAGAATTTTCTTTTAAGATTTAAATAAATGCTAATAATATAAATATCCTTGTTTTATATATTATCTTCAGCTTATAAAAAAGACGCTATGAAAAAACTATGCATGATTGTACTGGCTGCCATTGGTGTGGCGGCTACTGCTGAGGCGCAAACCGTGTCTTTCGGTCCACGTGTTGGAGTTAACTTCGCTACCCTCAGAGCAGTTGACGCAGAGAATGAGTACCGCAAGCACTTCAATGAAGCGCTGGAATACACTACTGGCGCACAGTTTGGTGCTGTAGTCAACTTTGAGGTATCAGATATTTTGTCTGTTCAACCTGAAATCCTCTACTCCCAAAGGGGCTATAAGGCAAATCCTGCCTTTTACGAGAACAGTTCAAACGGCTCTGCATCGGTTAACTCACGCATGAACTTCCTTGAGGTGCCAGTGCTTGCAAAATTCTCTTTTGGTGGTGAGAGCATGAAAGGCTTTGTGACGGCTGGTCCTTCTGTCAGCTACTTTATGAACGGTAAGATGAAGTATACTTTCGATGGAAGGGAGGAAGAAGAGGATTATGAATTCAATGATTATGTAGGCGGCACTAAAGCAAATCGTCTGGACATTGGTGCCAATGTGGGAGCAGGTATGGCATTTGCTGTGGGAGCAGGTGCACTGAATTTGGATGTGCGCTATGGTCTTGGGCTGTCTGATATTTCCAAGTATGAGGGTGACCGCCCCAGCGATAAACCTAAGGCTGTTCATCGAGTGTTTGGGGCATCTGTTGCTTACTTGTTCAGAGGAAAATAGAAGATAAGTGGTTTTTCATCAAGATTTGGCTTTACCACTGTATGGTTATGACTGGTTTAAGGAGCGGCAAAAATCAGGTTCTTTCACTAAAGTGTTCTCCTTTTGAGGCGGATCGGAATAAACAGATTAAAACATCCTCTGCCTAACACAAAACCTAAAACACACCAAGGCATGCCTTAGCCAAGCCATTAACATAAAGTGGCTTACTGCCCGAGCACTACAATCCCATGCCCCGGCCTTTCTTCGGGCGCTGCTGCTCTTCCTGCTTTTCGCTTAACTTCCTTTCCTCTGCTTTCCTATAGCTGTTGGCGTAAATATCCATCACTTTCTTCTCCTCCTCACTTACGGGCCTGCCCAGCAGGGACTTGACAAACATCGTCACCGTCTCCTGCAGGATGCTGAGCCGGCTCTTTACCTCCTTCAGTTCCTGCTGCAGCTTGCTTATCTGCCGCTCCTGTGCCTGAAGCTGCTGCTCCCGCCGGCGGAGCTCGATGGCCGCGTCCGTTTTCTCCTTTGTGGCCGATTTAAATCGCTCCTGTACGCTTTTCTCGTACTGGGCGGGGTTTAGCCTATCCAGGGCCGTGAGTCTCGGTAGATCGCTTAAAACGGCCTCCTGCGCCTGCTGCTGCTGGCCCAGGTACCAGCCCTCTGCGTTGTGGATGGCCTTGCTCCCCCGCACGCCCCTGGAGAGCCCGAAAGGCGCCATGGCCTGGGCGTAGCGGTCCTGCCGCTGGCTCATGTCCTTCTTGTTGCCCAGGATGGTCTTGGCCGTCAGCTTGCCCTCCCGGAGCGGCACCACCACCGCGTGCAGGTGCGGCGTCTTCTCGTCCAGGTGCAGCACCAGGCGCACCACGTTCTCCTTGCCGAACTCCTGGACCACGAAGTTATAGTTAGCCTTGAGCCAGCCCTTCATCTTCTCCGGGTCTGCCTCGATAGCCTTCATGTCCTCGTGCGTGCCTGTGAACACCAGCGAGAGCGCCCGCACCGCGTCCTTCCGGATGGCGGTCGTGCCGGTGTAGCCCTCGGCGATACGGTCCGTGATGGCTGTGTGCAGGGGCTTTTGGCAGTGCCCGGTGACGGCGAAGGCTTGGTTCAGGTGCCGCCGCTCGGCGTCGGCGTTTTGGAAGGTGTGCTCGTGGCCCTCCTTGCGGTCGATGTGGTTGCCCAGCCCCGCTCCGGAGGCGCTCATTTTCTCGGCGTGGAAGA
>NZ_FZOQ01000050.1 GCF_900188175.1 Pontibacter ummariensis
TTTTGCGCTGTTGTCATCATGCGGAATATTTAAAGTTGTATCAAAGTTGCAACTTTAAACACGCGCTAAAAATGACATTCGTCAGTTTTGCAGGGCAGTTTAGCTGTGCATCTCGTCCAGAGCAAGGTTTGCGTGTGCCACGGCACCGCCGGCGCGCATTTCTGCCGCTACCCAGATCGCCTCCATTATTTCCTCCTGGCTAGCCCCTTTTCTTACTGCCTGGGTGGTATGGCTCCGGATACAGTAGGGGCATTGCGTTACGTGGGCGACAGCCACGGCAATCAACTGCTTGGTCTTTTCCGGTAACGCGCCCTCTTTAAAAACAGCTTTGCTAAAGCTGCGGAAGGCTTCTGCAACCTCTGGGGCTAAAGCATTCCTTCTTTCAGCCAGTTCCCGGCTTCCATTTGGATAAAGATGGTCTTCTTTCATACAGTAGATAAGATTAGCGGCCTTTGCTGCACAGGCCCCGCCTGCTTCACATTGGCCTCGTGGAAACGTTTGTTTTAGATGAGTGCGTGCCTTTAAACCCTGGCGGAAGGCTGAGCTAAACCTCTGCTTTGTATGTTTTCCTTATGACAGGGGGCGCAATCCAGGGCAGGCCACGACCCAAGTATAGCCTGGCTCTGCGGCCGACTACAGATGCTTGTGCTTGATTTTTTCGTTTAGTAACTGGGGGTGCCGCTGGGCTTACTTGTACCTGTCCCCCTTATACTTATTCACGTCTTTTTCCGGCAGCTCCAGTTTATTGTGGACTACATCAGCGGCAGGCAGGAACTTAAGCAGCCAGAGGCCAACAAAGAAAAGGACCAGAGAGCCAATAAAGGATGCGAGCGCCAGGTCCTGGTTTTCGTCCAGCGCGTTGTTGAGGGCACTGTACAGCAGCCATATCTGGATGCTCAGAATGCCGATCAGCAGCATGATGATACCCAGCGTAAGGGTATTTGTCTTGTTGGGGTGCGCCTCGACGCGCGCTTCGCTAAAATCACTCATAAGCGTCTTCTGATCAGCTTACCTGATCTTTAAAAGCGGTTACATAAACTTTCTCATCCCGTACCACCACGCGAAGCTGCGGCAGGTCTCGCGGCGGCGGCCCTTGTAGCACCTCCCCTGTGTCTGCGCTAAACCACCCATTGTGGCAGGGGCATTCTATTTTCTTCACCTCATCGCGGTACACCACGGCACAGGAAAGGTGCGTGCACTTTTGCTCGAAGGCACGCCACTCGCCCTCCTCCAGGTGGATCAGGATATAAGGGATTTCTTTCGTGCCCTTGATGGAAAACATGGTCATGTCGCCGACAGGCACATCAGCTGTATTGCACACAAGAAACTCCCCCTCTAATTCCTTATCCGGGAAGGCAAAGGAGTTCAGTACCACGTAGCCACTGCCCAGGGCCATGCCCCCGGAGAGGAGACAAAGGAACTTAGCGAACTCGCGGCGTGAGATGTGTTTTGCCTCGTCCTGTCGGATGGGGAAATCCCGTTTCCAGTTGGGTCGGTCTTCTTCTTTTGGTGAGTAGGCCATTGCTTAGTGTTCTGCTTGTTAATCCTCTTCCTAATGCACTCTTAGCTCGGTGCTTCCTTTCGGCATCATGATGTTCACTTTCGTGTGCACAGTCTGAGCCCCAAACTTAAAGGTGTTCACAGGGTCGCTGTTTGGTCGCTTCTTGCGAATCTCTTCCCGCGTACCGTAAAACAGGGCACCGCTGGGACACACAGTCGCACACATCGGCTTTTTGCCCACGCTCGTGCGGTCATAGCAGAGGTTGCACTTCATCATCAGCTCGGCGGCCTCCATTTTCTTAGGCACCCCGAACGGGCAGGCCAGCACACAGTTGGAACAGCCGATACAGCGGGAGGTGTTTGCCGAGTGCACCACCCCGTTCCCGTCTTTGGCAATGGCATCGGCCGGGCATACGTTGGCACAGGCAGGGTCCTCGCAGTGCATGCAAACCTGTACGGTCGTCTGTACCGAGTGCGCTCTGTCTACATAATTCACGTGGATCATGGGTTCCTGCCCGTTGGTCTCGCACTCGGCACAGGCCGCTTCACAGGCGCGGCAACCAATGCAGCGCTGCATGTCCACAAAAAATTCCATGTCGGGGTTAAAGTTACTGTCTGGTCCTGCTGCCATGTATCTCCTTTAAAGTTGTTGAACAAAAATTTACAGTGCTATGCGCTCTGGTAAGCCTTAGACTCCGACGAAGGAGGGGCCGGCACTCCCAATGGAATCAGTTTGCAGGCGCACACTTTAAACTCGGGTATCTTTGACACGGGGTCTAAGTTGCCAATGGTTAGCTGGTTGGCTGATATAGGCCCTGCCCAATGGTAAGGCAGGAAAACGGTGTCTTTCCGGATAGTGGTAACGATCTGTGCCGGGAAGGTGGCCTCCCCCCGCCGGGTAACCACTTTCACCAGTTCCCGCTCCTTTATTCCGAACTGCTGTGCCAGGCTCGGGTGTATTTCCAGCAAAGGTTCCGGGTAGGGGTCTATCAGCCTGCCAATCCGGCGCGTCTGGGTGCCGCTCAGGTACTGGGAGACCACCCTTCCCGTTGTCAGTATCACGGGGTACTCTTTGTCGGTAGGCTCACCCGGCTCCCGGTACGGAGCCGGGTTGAAGTGCGCCTTTCCGTCGGGCGTCGCAAACTTTCTGTCTTCCCAAAGGCGGGGCGTTCCCGGGTGGTCCAGGGCCGGGCAGGGCCAGAAGACCCCATAGTTGTTCACGATCTTCTCGTAGGTGATGCCGTAGTAGTCGGCCGTGCCTCCTTTGGAGGCCACCCTTAATTCGTTGAAAATGGCTTCACTGTTCTCAAAAGCAAACTTGTCACCTGCGCCGAGCCGCGCCGCCAGCTCCTTTAGAATAGAGGCGTCTGTACGGGCATCGCCGGGGGGCGTCACGGCCGCGTTGATCTTCACCACACGACCCTCCGCAGTGGTCCCGGTTCCCTCCTCTTCCTCGTGCAGTGCCCCGGCCAGCACAATGTCCGCGTGCCGGGCCGTGTCGTTGAGGAAAAAGTCAATGGCGACGTAGAACTCCAGCTTTTCCAGGGCTTCCCGCACCATGTTGTTGTTAGGCAGAGAAACAATAGGGTTAAAGCAGATGGAAATGAGCCCCTTGATCTCCCCGCGGTGGATCGCCTCCACCAGCTCATATGCCGTAAGCCCCTTGCCAGGCAGGTCTTTCTCGTCTATGCCCCAAACGTCGGCAATGTATTTCCGGTGCTCCGGGTTGGTGATGTCACGGTTGCCGGGCAGCTGGTCGCATTTGTGCCCGTGCTCGCGGCCGCCCTGCCCGTTGCCCTGCCCCGTAATAGTGCCGTAGCCGCAGTAAGGCTTTCCTATCCTGCCTGTCGCCAGTACCAGGTTGATACAGCCCAGCACGTTATCAACTCCTTTGGAGTGGTGCTCAATGCCGCGGGCGTGCAGCAAAAAGCTGGTGTCCGTCTTACCCCACAGCTCTGCCGCCTTCTTGATGCTTTCCGCCGGTATACCGGTTACCTCTTCGGCCCACTCCAGGCTGTAGTCCTTCACAGCGTCTATGGTCTCCTGAAAGTCACTGGTATAGTTGTCAATAAAATCGTGGTCCAGCCAATCGTTCTCCACCAGTTGTTGGAGCATGGCGCCGAACAAGGCCGAGTCGGTGCCTGGCCGAACGGGCAGGTACAGATCTGCTGTGCGGGCAACGGGGGTGATGCGGGGGTCAACCACGATTATCTTCGCCCCGTTGTCGCGGGCTTCCCAGATGTAATGGATAAGGGTCGGAAAAGTCTCGCTTACGTTCGATCCGCAGATCATGATCACCTTCGCATGCTTCAAATCGGCCCAGCTGTTGGATATCCTGTCAAGGCCAAAGGCCTTTTTGTTGCCAGCCCCGGCGCTCACCATGCACAGGCGGCCGTTGTAATCGAGGTTAGCCGTTTTGAGCGCCACACGGGCAAATTTGCCGACCATGTAACTCAGCTCGTTCGAAAGCGACACCCCCGACAGCATACCAAAGGCGTTATTGCCGTAGGTGCTCTGTATGCGCTTTATCTCGGAAACCGTTCTGCTCATAGCCGTCTCCCAATCTACCGGCCGGAAGCCCTCCCCTTCTACCCGCTCGATCGGGGACAGCAGCCGGTCAGGGTGGTTGTTCTGCAGGTAGCGCGCCACCCCTTTCGGGCACATGCGGCCTTCGTTAAAAGGGAAATCCATCCAGGGCTCAAACCCTACCACCGTGTTCTCTTTCACCTTCAGCTGAATACCACACTGCATTCCGCAGAAGCAACAGTGCGTCTTTACCAGCTTGTCGGGGTCTGCGTGGCCATGGAATCCCCCCACAGGAGTGTAGGCTTTGTGGGGACCGTACTGTGCTACAATTTTATCGACCGAGGTGGGCAGTTTTGCCATATCGTTTTGTATTGGGTTTTGCAGGCGGGGCCTTAGCCCCGCCTGCATGTCAAACATCATGTGCTTTATCCGAAGAAAGAGCCCTCCTTTTCACGGGCCGCAAACTGCGCCTTTGCCAGGGCGGCCCGCTTTCCCTCGGGGCTGTAGTCAAGGTGGCTTCCCCCTCCTTCCATGTCAAAGTTAAAGTCCAGTTCACGGGTTACTTTCTTCAGGTCGTTCACGTGCAGCTGCGTGGCGAAGGCTTCGCCGGTATGGGGGCACACTGCCATCCCCAGTCTTTCGCCCTCTTTCCGATACACGTTAGTGCCCAACTGGGCCGGCCGCTGAAAGATGTGGAAGAACTTTCCGAAAGGGATCCATACCAGAAACAGGATCACGGTAATGGCATGCGTCACTGACATGAACTCAAAGGTCTTCCCCTGCATAAAGGAGTAATCAAAGGTGAGTCCCAAGCCGGTTACGGAGATTGCCAGAAGCAGGACCAGCGGCATCCAGTCGTCCTGAAAAGACTGCGTGGCAATTAGCCCCCCGTTGGTGAGGCGGCGGCGCATCATCAGTATCGCACCAATGATCACAAAAAGAGAGCACCAGTTGAGGATGTGAAAGGCATTAAAAGCTATAAGTCCGCCCAGCTCAAACTTAGAGACCGCGAAGCCGAAGACATGGGCTACATAAATATCGGTGGTTCCGGGCAGGAGGGTAAAGTGTATCCAACCAAAAGTAAGCGGAATGGTAACGGCAAAGGCCAGCATGCAGCCCGTGGCCAGCAAAAAGTGCCCGATCCAGCGGCTCTTGCCCCGGGGGTAAATAAAGCGTTGAAACAGAATGTTCTTTACGAACTGCGTAATCACAAAGCCCAGGTACGGAAAGAACCTTTTGCTAAAAACGAACTTCCAGGTACGGCGCCAGTACAGCCTGGTCGGGGGGCGCTGCACCCAGACAGAGTAACGGTACATGATGCCGAAGACGGCAAAGACAGTCCCGAAAAGGTAGGCAATCAGGGCCGCGTCAAAGTTCTGCAGGTCGCGGGAGCCCACATACACCAGCACGATCACCAGAACCATGGCAATACTGGCATTTAGCAGGGCTTTTCTGTTCAGATCCGAGAATATTTTAAACATAAGGCCGGCTTTTAAGATAAAGTGCACGCTCGGTCACGAAGCCTTGGACGAAAGGCGTTGACCTCCTAGTGTCCGGTGTGCTGTTTTAGCGTTGCGCGACAGGCCTACATTACAGGAGAATTTTTCTCCCCCCTATCGGCTTTTGTGTCCAAAACAGGCTAAGCGGTGTTATTTAATAAAACATAAAGTTTAAACACCCTTAAGCGTACGTGGCAATTCCACCAGAGGATTGCAATTACCCATTAAAACTTTGCTTTAAAAATGAGAAATATCACTTTTCCGGCTGATGGGTCACATTTATCAGTCTCTGAGAGGTGAGTAACTTTGAATTTATACCCCATGTTTCAGCACAAAACACAGAGAAAATCTCCTGTTATGTATGTATTCTCTTTATTAAAGGAAGAAGTAAAGGCGTTGTTCCCGGCCTATTTTGCCTTGGTTATGTCAACGGGCATTGTTTCCATTGCAGCCCACCTGCTTGACTTTCCTACAATCAGTGTCGTCCTTTTCTGGATCAACAACGTGCTCTATGCTTTTATGCTGTGCATGCTGCTGTGCAGGGTGCTATTCTTCTTCTCTGCCTTTAATGAGGACCTCAGGTCGCACGCGAAAGGGGCTGGCTTCCTTACGCTGGTGGCAGCCACCTGTATATTGGGCATACAGCACATCTTACTGAAGGATAACTACGCCACGGCCCGGGGCCTGTGGTACTTTGCCCTGGTGTTGTGGATCATGCTGACCTATACCTTCTTTATTGATATCACCACTAAAAGGGAGAAGCCGTCGCTTGAGCAGGGTATAAATGGCATATGGCTGGTTATAGTGGTAGCCACACAGTCTGTGGCGATACTGGGCACCTTCCTGGCGCACCATCTGCCTTTTCCCACTGAACGGGTAGTGTTCCTGTGCCTGTGCGGGTACATGCTGGGCTGTATGCTGTACATTATCCTGATCACGCTTATTTTTTACAGGCTGACTTTCTTCCCCATGAAAGCGGAAGGGTTTGCACCGCCTTACTGGATCAACATGGGGGCCGTGGCCATAAGCACCCTTTCGGGCGCTACCCTGATCCTGAGCATCAACGAGACGACGGGGTTCTTGGACTTTATCCCCTTCCTGAAAGGCTTCAGCCTGTTCTTTTGGGTGACAGGCACCTGGTGGATTCCCCTTATTGTGATCTTGGGTTTATGGCGCCACATCTACAACCACTTCCCGCTCTTTTATCACCCCCAGTATTGGGGAATGGTGTTTCCGCTGGGGATGTACACCGTTTGCACCTGGCGGCTGGCCCAAGCCCTGAAACTACCTTACCTGCAGCTGATCCCCAGCTATTTTATCTATATTGCCTTTGCTGCCTGGGCGGTTACTTTCCTGGGCCTTTGCCTGAACCTGCTGAAACTGTTCACCAGCAAAAACACCACGACAAGTAAAGCTTAAGTTTTCTTTACCATGTAATTGATTGACTACTAATCTATCATAACTTATTATGCAGTATATTCACAAGGATAAATAAAGGAGGACTATGGAAAGCGTCGTTGTGTGATTTGAGTGGCTGGTCCAGAACGAAGCCTCGGCTGTATTCTTTTTAGTCGTCATCATTTCCGTGCTCATGTGTGGCTGGATCCTTTACTGTAAAGTCATGCCTAAGACAGAAGCGTCGAAGAGGAAAAGAAACCTGATGCTGGGTGAGGTTGTCCTTGTTCCCCTTCTTGATATTAACCCTGAGTCCTATAAGCAAATGGAGCTTTGGTTCCGAGAGGACATACTCCGTTTACAGGAGGACTTCACCAGAAGTCATAAGCCGCTTCACGACCAGAAGATGAAAAAAAGCTTCAGAAGCTGGTGAAGGGCCTGGAAGAGATGTCCAGGCATTACGGGCACAGTGACATCGAGACAAGAATGAACAAGTGGATCAGGTGGTTTTATTCGTTTCAACAGGACATAGCCATGTACCTGGTTGACTTGCAAGTACTCAAGCTTAAAGACTAAGCCCAAAGTGATAAAAAAGAAGGGTAGCAACACAAAAGACGAGGGGACGCACCTAAAGGTGCGTCCCCTCGTCTTGCTATCACAATCTCAACTTCTGTATCCAGAGTCTAACATTAAAACTCCCAAACTTTGACTTTATTGCGTTACTTGCAGAAAAATTCCTTTGGCTGCCAATGTACCTGCCCATCAAGCATTATCAGCCTTTACACATTGGAAACAGGCTGGCTGAGCTTCCCCACTTATGCATAGGGTATGATAGGTGTAAGCGGGCTATAGGCACCCCTCCATAGGCTTTCTTGAAAGTACGGTGCTGGGAGGAACTAGGTATGGTTTTCCTGCTGCCTTTATGGAACTACGACTTCCGCATCCCAGCAAAAGGCCTTTAAACCCTGCTCCTCAGATTGCTTGTTAAGTTTGTTTAAGGCCTCTATCAACTTGGGCGCCTGCTCTGCTGAGACAAAGGTGTAAATAGCATTGTTCAGAGCTGGCCAGGTGTGGGTCCCCATTCTTGGCTCTCCCTTATCGGATCCTCTCCCCTGCAGGTCATTTAGCTTAGTGAAACCTCTGATACCCAACTCGTCAAACAAGGCAACTATTTCTTCCGACCAAGCCTGGTTAAAAATGATCATAATTCCTTTCATGGTAAACAATAAGCTGTTAAAAAAGTGGGCTCCCAGAACATAGGAACAACTAGAGTCGGTTTTTCACGCGCCTGATATTGACAGATCCGCATGGTCACTAACCAGTCAGGAGGCTAACCTTATGCTTTCTTTTTCGGTGGAAGAAGGCATACAGCACCGGCACAAGCACGAGAGTAATTAGGGTAGAGAAAGTAAGCCCCCCAATAACGGCTACAGCCATAGGCTTCCAGGTTTCGGAACCCTCTCCTTGGCTAACGGCTAGCGGAAACATGGCCAGGAGGGTGGTCAGGGTAGTCATCAGGACAGGCCTCAGCCGCGAGGCGCCAGATTCGACTATGGCATCGAAGAGCGACAACCCCCTGCCTCGCAGGAGTTGAATGAAATCTACCAGCACAATGGCATTCTTTACCACAATGCCTACCAAAATAATCCCTCCAATAAAGGCAATGACGCTGAGTTTGGTATTAGTGACCACCAAGGCAAGCAACACACCTGTGAAGGCAAAAGGCAGCGAGAACATGATGATGAACGGGTCCTTGAGTGACTCAAATTGGGCCGCCATGACGATATACACCAGTATGATGCTCAGCCCTAACAGCAGGAAGAGATCCTCAAAGGCATCCTGCTGCTCTTCTATGTCCCCGGCAAAGGCTATTTCCACTCCCGGCGGCACATCAAGTTCATTGGCTATAAAATCGTTGACCTCCTCTATTACCACGTTCAAAGGAGTTTCGAAAAGATCAGCCGTTACCTGTATAGAGCGTTCCCGGCCAATACGCTCAATCTTCGGTGGCGTATAAATCTCCTCTACCTCTCCTAAAGAACCTACCTCTACCAGTTCCCCATTTGGCGTTGCCACCGCCATTCTCCGGATGTCATCAATGTTTTGCCTGAATACGTCCTGGTACTGGACCACAATATCGAATTCTTCTCCTTCCTCCCGGAACTCAGTGGCCGTTAGCCCTGCAATCATGTTGCGGATGCTTTGCCCTACCACCCCGGAGTTTAACCCCAGGGCCGCCAGGCGGTCTCGGTCCAGCTCTATCTCCAGGGCAGGCTGCGGGTCACCGCGGCTTTCATCAGCGTTCCGGACCCCCTCTATCTGCTGGAGCTTTTCGATCAACTGTGCGGCAATCTCGGAAGTCTGCTCCATGTTGTTGCCAACGATATTGATCGCTACTGGTGGCCCTGCCCCTGCTCCACCCTGGGTACTTACAGAGTATTGGATGGCTTCAGGAATATCAGCAAGCTCTGCCCGTACAACCTCAGCAATTTCGAAGACGGAGCGCTCTCGCTCACTCACGGGCACCAGGGAAGCGGTTACATCCAAGGTATTGGGACCTGTGCTGGCTGACCCCAGCGCGCTACCGCCCCCGGTACTGGATCCGATCCCTGATGAGATGACCCGGAGCTCAGGCACCTTCTCAAAGAAGATCTGCTCCACTTTGTTAATCGTGGCAAGGGCGCTTTCCGGGCTCCTACCGGTTGGAAGTTCAATGGTAACCATCAGACGCCCATTGTCCGACTGGGGCATAAATTCAGTGCCCACCCGAGGGACAAGCAGGAGAGACCCTACAAACATTGCGAAAGCAATGGCAGTCACGATCAGCTTGTGATTCAGGGACCACCCCAAGAGTTTCTTATAGCCATTGCCCAGGCTGCTTAGAGCACCCTCCACCCGCCGGTTCAGCTTGTGCCGCAGGGACTTTCCTGATTTCGACTTATCGTGGAAGCTTCTCTGCACCTTCAGTAACTGCGATGACATCATAGGGATGAGCGTAAGGGCGGCCAGCGTCGACACGACGATGGTGACCACGACAATGGAGCCTAACTGCCCAAACCAAATGCCCGTTAAGCCGGTGAGGAAAGTCAGAGGCAGAAACACGGCTACGACGGTAAGGGTAGTGGCAATAACCGCAACGCCCACTTCATTGGTGCCATAAAGGGCTGCCTCCCTGGGGTTGGTCCCTCTGTCTACGTAGGTGGCAATATTCTCAAGCACCACAATGGCATCATCTACCACCATGCCCAACGCAATAGAGAGCGATGACAGTAAAATCAGGTTTAAGGTATTGCCCGTGATAGACAGGTAGATAAAGGCCGCAATAAGGGAGACAGGGATGGTAAGGGCAATAATAAAGGTGGCCCTCCATCTTCTGAGAAAGATAAATACCACTAGCACCACAAAGATCACAGCATAGATCAGTACTTCCGACAAATTATCGATGGAGTTGATAATAAAGTCGGAGGTGTCTACGACGGTGGCTATCTCTACATCTGGCGGCAAGCTTTTGCTCAGCGCTGGAATTCTAGCCAGTACGGCCTCCGCTACCTGAACGGTATTCGCGTTGTTCTGCTTCTGCACGGCAAGGGTGACAGCCCTTTCGCTGTTTACCACCTCAATTCGGTTTTCCTCGTCTATCGCGTCTCTGACAACGGCTACATCGCCTATGCGTACCACGCCCCCCTCCGATGTGTTCTTGACAATGATCTGCCCGATTTCCCCTACAGTCGTAAACTCTGTATCGATGCGGACATTGTACTGTTGCTCCCCCACCTCCAGCTCCCCTGCAGGAATCACAACGTTCTCATTGCTCAGTGCCTGGCCAATCTGATTAATGGTGACGCCATAGGCGGCCAAACGTTGGGGATCGACACTTACCTGAATCTCCCGGACCGGGCCTCCCTGAATGTTGACCGCACCTACTCCCGGAATCCGGTTAAGGGGGGTAACCAACTGGTCCTCCAGTATTTGCCTAAGGTTCGGATAGCTTTCGTCTGCAGTGGCCGCCAAAGTAACCACAGGTATGCTGCTGGCATTAAAACGGTAGATGGCAGGGTCCTCTACATCATCCGGTAACTCAGGCCTGGCCTGGCTGATAGCGTCCAGGATATTGTTAGAGGCTTCATCTAGGTTTGTCCCCAGTCAAACTCCAGGGTAACGATGGACACATTGGCCACTGAAGTGGATGTAATTTCATCCAGGTCATTCAGCGTACTGAACTGATCCTCCAGTTCCGTCGTGATGTTCTGCTCCACTTCCAGGGCCCCAGCCCCTGGATAAGTGGTAATTACTGTAATGACAGGGGGGTCGATTTCCGGGAAAAGGTCTACCGGCAGATTAATCGTGGAGTATACCCCAAACACGATGAGGGCCACAAAGACCATCAAGGTTGCAACCGGACGAAATACGGCTATTTTAAATAAATTCATGTGCCTGAAGGTTCAGATGGCTGTGCAGATGCAGATGGGCTCACCACTCTCACCAGGGTGCCCTGGTTTAGCTTTCCGATACCCTCAGTAATAATGGTCTGGCCTGCATCCAAGCCGCTGACAATTCTGATTTGGTCTTGATAGCGGTTCCCGGTTTCTACTGCCACGCGCCGCACCCGGTCCCCTTCTTTTACAAATACATACTGATTGGTGGTGCCTGGCTGGCTCACCACTGCTTTAGCCGGTATGTATATCCCCTCCACGTCCCCTAAGTTCAGCGAAACCCGGGCAAACATACCGGGCCGGAGCATCCGCTCTTCGTTGGGTATCCGGATCTCAGCCTCAAACGTGCGGCTTGCCCGGTTAATGGTGGGTGACTTCCTGTAGACTTCCCCCTTAAACTCCCGGTTTGGATACACATCTGTTCTGACCAGGGCCGGCATTCCTTCTTCGACCTGGTCATAGAACCCTTCTGCCACACTGACTGTGACCTCCACCGGCTCGATCTGCATCAGCGTCAGGATAGCGGGAGCAGTGGCCGAGGGAACAAACATCTCGCCTTCCGAAAAATATTTTTCTGTGGACGCCTATAAGCCGGAGCGTTTGATCGACGATGCCCTGTTCCGACCAGCCACTCGCTCAGCCTTCCACGCGCTCCTGGCCCAGGGTTGGACAGACGCCGTTCGCACCACTTACCCGCAGGAGAGGATTTATACCTTCTGGGATTACTTCCGGAACGCTTTTGACCGTGATGCGGGTATGCGCATTGACCATCTCCTGCTCAGCCCACAGTTGGCGAGTCGATTAGTTACTGCCGGCGTAGACCGTAACGTTCGGGGGTGGGAAAAAACAAGTGACCATGCGCCCGTATGGATAGAGCTTACGGATGATCCAGCATGAAGCCAGCCGGTCCTGTTCTTCGTTCCCTTACCTTCATAAGCTGGGGACAGGCTGTTTTTTCCTCCGCCTCTACTTATACGCTATAGCAGAAGTGGTTAAGAACTGTCATGCCTTACCTTAACGACGCTTTATCCTGCTGCTTATGAAGCGTGATTATATAAATCGAATTGTAATAAGTAATTTTCCATCCGAATTTACATCAAACCTCAGCTACCTGAAAAAGCGTGGCTGATCAGGAAGAAACAGTGCCATGGCGGTTATCTCAGAGATTGGCCTTACAGAGGTGCTAGACCTTTTAGGGACGTTTGCATTTGCGTTAAGTGGTATCA
>NZ_FZOQ01000072.1 GCF_900188175.1 Pontibacter ummariensis
TTCCACCGCACAAAGGCCTCCATCGCCTCATACTCGGCCAACCCCAGTCGGTCATATGATCGGGCAGTCTCACTGGTCCGTTCTTCGGCCCGCACCCAGAACTCCCGTGCATCATCGCCCGGGAACACGGGGCGGTCCTTCTGCGACTGGTGCTTGAAAATGGCAAAGCGCTTGCGCTCCACTTCCTGTGGAGAGAGCGGCACAGCCATCTCGATCTCATGCGTGTCGAACTCATGCCAGGCGCCGCGGTACATCCACAGCCAGCAGTCCTGCGCCCAGTCTTCTGTAACACGCAGACGGTTCAGGGCCTCCAGCACAATATCGAAGCACACTTTGTGCGTCCCATGAGGATCAGCAAAGTCGCCGGCGGCAAACACTTGGTGCGGTTTTACCCGCTGCAGGAGTTCGATTGTCAGCTGTATGTCTTCCTCGTGTATCTGGCGCTTTTCTGTTTTGGCCCGCTCGTAGAAAGGCAAGGCCATAAAGTGAATGTTCTCGTCCGATACCCCTGCAAAGCGTGCTCCCGCTATGGCCTCTCCTTTGCGGATCAGCCCCTTCACCGTCAGTAGCTCTTTGGTATCCGTCTGGTTCGGCTGCTTTGTCGCCAGGAAGTCGCGCATGCTCCCGTACAGCGAGGTCAGAGAAGCGGCATCTTCTCCCTGCGATTTGCTGAAGTCAATGGCAAACTCCACAAAGCGCAGAGCATCATCATCCCACACAGCAGTGTTGCCCGATGTCTGGTACGCTACGTGCACGTCGTGCCCCTGGTCTACCAGGCGGATAAAGGTACCGCCCATGGAAATTACGTCATCATCGGGGTGGGGCGAAAAGATAACCACCCGCTTCCTGGCCGGCGCTGCCCGCTCGGGCCGCTGCTTGTCGTCGGCGCCGGGCTTACCGCCTGGCCAGCCCGTGATGGTGCGCTGCACCTGATTGAAGATATCGATGTTGATGTCGTATACCGGCCCTTTCTCCGTGGCCAGTTGGGCCATGCCGTGGTTGTTGTAATCCTCCTCCGTTAGTTTCAGGATTGGTTTATGCAGCGTCTTTGCCAGCCAGATCACGGCTTTTTTAATCAGGTAGGCGTCCCACACGCAGTCCTTCACCAGCCATGGCGTATCGAAGCGAGTCAATTCAGAGGCGGCGTCCTCGTCCAGCACGAACTCCACGTTGTCGGATAGCTGCAGGTAAGTCGCCGGCACCTCAGAAGATATTTCTCCTTCTACCGCCTTCTTGATAATAGCAGCCTTTTTCGTATTCCAGGCCATGAGAATAATCTCACGGGCCTTGAAGATGGTGCCGATCCCCATGGTGATGGCCTTGGTTGGCACGTTCTCCTTACCGCCAAAGTCGCGGGAGGCGTCCCTTCTGGTCAGGTCATCAAGCGTCACCAGGCGTGTACCGGAGTTAGGCGCCGAGCCCGGCTCGTTAAAGCCGATGTGGCCTGTACGACCAATGCCCAGGATCTGCATGTCTAAGCCGCCGTACCCGCTTATCTTTCGCTCATACGCCAGGCAATATTCCGCGATCTCTTCTAAAGGCAGGGTACCGTCCGGGATATGAACATTGTTCATGTCAATGTCGATGTGGTTGAAGAGGCTTTCCTTCATAAAGGTCACGTAGCTCTGCTCCGATTCCGGCTGCATCGGGTAGTACTCGTCCAGGTTGAAGGTGACCACATTTCTAAAGCTCAGGCCTTCCTCCCGGTGCAGGCGCACCAGCTCAGCATAAACCTCAACGGGCGTGGCTCCGGTAGCAAGGCCCAGCACTGTCTGCTCTCCCCTGCGCTGCTTGGCTCGGATCAGGTCTGCTATGCGGCGGGCAACAGTCTTGGAGGCTGTCTGTGGATCAGAATAAACTGTTACCGGAAGTTTCTCGAAACGGGTCTCTTCTAAAAGATTTAATCGTGACATT
>NZ_FZOQ01000049.1 GCF_900188175.1 Pontibacter ummariensis
CGCAGCACTAAATCAGCCGAGACCATGATTCAGATTACCATGATACATATCATGCTTAAGAAATTAGATAAATGAAATCAAAACAGCCTCTAAGACAAACAAAAAATTTTTCAGGCCATAAAAACCCTTTTCCTAAACGACCCTATAAACACCGTATCAACCAACCAAGGCAAGAGGGCCAGGACTATACACTATATTCTAAAAATATAGGTATAATTGTGCATGTTCGATTTCCGCTTGAAAGTCTTTTACACAGTAGCCAGGAGGCTCAACTTTACGAAAGCCGCCGAAGAGTTACTAATATCCCAACCTGCCGTCACCAAGCATATCAAAGAACTGGAGAGCCAGTTTAACCTGGCACTGTTTGACCGAAGAGGCAACAAAGTACTGCTTTCACCTGCCGGGGAAATATTGCTGAAACATACAGAGGCCATACAGGACATTTACCGGCAAATGGAATTTGACCTGAACCAGCTGAACCAGGCCTATAAGGGCGTGCTGCACGTGGGCTCCAGTACTTCTATCACGCAATACGTCCTGCCCCCTTTACTGGCCCGCTTTCACAGCATCCACCAGGAGGTAAAAGTAGAACTGGTGAACGGAAACACCGAACAGATTGAGCAGGCGCTCCTGGATAAAAAGATAGAAGTAGGGGTGATCGAGGGAAAATCCAAGCGCAGGGAAATTCACTATACGCCTTTCCTGAAAGATGAAATTGTGCTGGTGTGCAGTAGTAAGAGCCCTTTGGCCAAAAAGGAAGAGATCAGGCCGGAAGAACTCAAAAGAATCCCTTTGTTGCTCCGGGAGCCGGGTTCCGGCACACTGGAAGTAATGGCCGATGCCCTGAAGCAAAAAGGAATTCGCCTGTCGGACCTGAACGTGGAAATGCAGTTAGGCAGCACCGAAGCCATCAAATCTTACCTGCAGCATTCTGACTGCGTGGCATTCCTCTCTATCCACGCCATTCTGAAAGAGTTGGGAAGTGGAACACTCAAAGTAATCGAGATCAAAAAGCTGCCGATTCATCGTCATTTTTACTTTATCACCCCGCAAGGCCCGGAAGGCGGGCTGTCTGCGCTCTTAGTCCGTTTCCTCATACAAAGCCATAAGGTTTAGTTATGCTGACAGCTACTTCTTGTAATCAGGCTTTCGTCCGGTAGTTATCCAAATAAGGGATAGTTATGCTTCTGTGGTTACAGGCAGCATGCTCTGGTATGGCTATACCCTTGCCTTTTGCCTATAAGATATGTCTTACCCGCTCCTGCCGCTCTGTTCTAAGTAATAGCTATAACTATAGGTTATCCTGAATCAATTTATACAATTGGCCCCGGCTGTTCTTCTCTCGTACTTTTGTGCATGTTACTCTGGCTCCTGTACAGGTTTAAGCAAAGTCCTGTTAAAGTTGGAGCGGGCAGGGAGGAAATAAATAAACATACAACCTATAAAGAAATAACTATGAGCTTAAGAATCGGAGATGACGCACCAAACTTTACAGCGCAAAGCACAGAAGGCGAAATTAACTTTCATGAGTGGCTGGGCGATAGCTGGGGAATTATTTATTCGCACCCTGCGGACTTTACCCCGGTTTGTACAACAGAACTAGGCCGTACTGCCCAATTGAAAGATGAGTTCGCCAGGAGAGACACCAAGGTGATCGCGGTAAGCGTGGACGAGTTAAAGTCGCATCACGACTGGGTAAAGGATATCAACGAAACGCAAAACTGTGATGTTGATTTTCCGATCATTGCCGACACCGATAGGAATGTAGCCGAGCTCTATAACATGATCCACCCGAATGCCTCTACCAGCGTGACGGTAAGATCAGTGTACTTCATCGGACCAGATAAAAAGATCAAAGCCATTATCACCTATCCGGCTTCTACAGGAAGAAATTTTACGGAAATACTGCGGGTGGTGGACTCGCTCCAACTGACAGCTAATTACAGCGTGGCCACACCAGTGGATTGGGAACAAGGGCAGGACGTGATCATTTCACCAGCCGTGAAACAGGAAGATGTAGAGGGTAAATTCCCAAAAGGCCACAGAGTGATAAAACCATACCTGCGTTATACCCCGCAACCAAACAAGTAAGCTTAAATGGATTTTAAGAAGGGACTGGAAAGAGGGCCGTTTTCTGATAAGCAAGCCGCACAATTACACGAAGCACTGTCCGGATTAGATTCCGGACAGCTGCAGTGGTTGTGCGGCTATATTACCGGGGTATCTCAGTTAGCCCCTGCTGCGGCAGTTGGTAACGGAACGCCGGAGCCGGTGGTGGCGGCAGAGCCACAGAAACTAACCGTTTTATACGGCAGCCACACTGGCAACAGCGAAGGCCTGGCGAATAACCTAGCTGCCCTCGCGAAGGCGCAGGGGGTAGAGGTGGAAGTCTCGGACATGGCTTCCTTTAAGACCAGGGACCTGAAAAAAGTAACAAACCTGGCCGTATTGGTCAGCACTCACGGCATCGGGGAGCCTCCGGTGCAGGCCGAGGAGTTGTACAATTTCCTGCACAGCAAAAAGGCACCGGACCTTTCACACGTTAAGTTTTCAGTGCTTGCCCTGGGCGACAGCAGCTACGTGGACTTCTGCCAGACAGGGAAGGCCTTTGATGCTGTACTTGAAAAGCTGGGTGCCCAGCGCATCAGTCCCCGGGTAGACTGTGACGTGGATTACGAAGATCAGGCGGAAGCGTGGCAGCAGTCTTTCCTTCAGTTGATTTCCCAATCCTCTGGGGCAACACCTACAGCGGATGCGAAGAGCAACACCACAGCTACTGCGGGTAAACCGAAGTATACCAGGAAGAATCCTTTCGAAGCGACGGTACTGGAAAAGATCAACCTGAACGGGAGAGGCTCTTCCAAGGAAACGATACACCTGGAGCTGAGCCTGGAAGGATCGGGACTGCAGTACGAGCCAGGGGATGCCCTGGGGGTGTACGGCACTAACTCTCCGTCCCTCATAGAAGGCGTGCTGCAGGAGACGAAGCTTTCTGCGGAAGAACTGGTGCAGGGACATAATGGCGAAAAACCGCTGCTGGAGGCATTGACTTATGACTATGAGCTAAGCCCGCTCTCCAGTGTTACCTTAACCAAGTATGCTGAGCTTACCGGAAGCACCCGCTTACAAAGTATATTGGCAGACAACGAAAAGGTGCTGGAGTACCTCCATGGACGCGATGTGCTGGACCTGTTAAAGGAGGTGCCTTATACGCTGAGCGCAAACGACCTGGTATCGGTGCTGCGGAAGAACATGCCGCGGATGTATTCCATTGCCTCGGCGCAAACTGCCGTGGAAGATGAGGTACACCTGCTCGTGTCGGTGGTGCGCTACCAGGCCTATGGCCGCCATAAAGAGGGGCTTTGCTCTGCGACCCTGGCCGATCGTTTCCAGGTGGATGATAAAGTGAAAGTGTTCGTAGACAAGAACACGCGCTTTAAGCTACCTGCCAATCCGGAAACCCCTGTGATCATGGTAGGACCGGGTACCGGCGTTGCCCCGTTCCGGGCCTTTCTGCAGCACCGCGAAGTGGAGGAGCATACAGGCAAGTCCTGGCTTTTCTTCGGCGACCGTAACTTCACAACAGACTTCCTTTACCAGACTGAGTGGCAGCAATACCTGAAAGAAGGGGTATTGGCTAAGGTAGATGTGGCCTTTTCCCGGGACCAGGAGCAAAAGCACTATGTGCAGCACCGAATGCTGGAGAACGGCAAAGAGCTGTACGACTGGTTGGAGAGTGGAGCACATTTTTACGTGTGCGGGGAGGCCAAGCGGATGGCGAAAGATGTGCACAACACCTTAAAAGAAATTATACAGCTGCACGGTGGCGTTACCGCAGAAAAAGCAGACGAGTACATCAAGCACCTCCAGGTCGCCAACCGCTACCAGACCGATATCTATTAAAACAAGCTTTTCGGTCAGGTGATGTGATCAAGTCCCTTTTGATGTAGGGCCGTTTCATTCTTTATGATTGTCATCCTGTAAAGGATCTTGTAAATAAGGGGTCCCTTTCCCCGCCTTAGTGAAGGCTTAACCAGCCGGGGGAAGAGGGGCTACTTCTACCAGTTTCTTAACAGAGTGACAGTGACTATAAACCCATATGCTTAGAATGAAACGGCCCTGCCCACTGAAAGGGGACAAAAAGAGCACCTGAGAAATTAGCGATTCGATAGCATTGGTTGCAGGATTGCTTCAAAAATATGAGTACAATGGAAGAGGTATTGGACAAGCAGAAGTTATCTGCTGATGAGTATATAAAAGAGAAAAGTGATTACCTGCGGGGCACGATCAAAGAGAGCTTACAGGATCCACTGACGGGAGCCTTGCATCCGGATGATGTGAAGCTGATCAAGTACCACGGATCCTACCAGCAGTACGACCGGGACCTGGAAAGCGAGCGGAAGCGGCAGAAGCTGGAGCCCTTGTTTCAGTTTATGGTCAGAGTGCGGGTGCCGGGAGGTATCACCACGCCAGCGCAATGGCTGGCGCTGGACGAGCTTTCCGACCTTTACGGCAATGGCACGATGAAGCTGACGACGAGGCAATCCTTTCAGTTTCATGGTATCCTGAAGCCTAGCCTGAAACCTACAATCAAGGCGATAAACGATACCTTGCTGAGCACGATCGCTACCTGTGGGGACGTGAACCGCAATGTGATGTGCAACCCCAACCCTTACCAGTCATCGATACACGAAGAAGTGTATGCGGTGGCGGCACAGTTAAGCGAGTACTTTCAGCCCAAAACCACTGCTTACCACGAGATCTGGCTGGACCAGGAAAAGGTAAGCGGCACGCCGGACAGAGAGCCTTTGTACCACGAGACGTATCTGCCACGCAAGTTCAAGATCGCGATCGCGATACCGCCACGAAATGACATCGATGTTTTTGCCAATGACTTGGGCTTAATTGCGATCGAAGAAAACGGTGTACTACTTGGCTTTAACGTCTGTGTGGGTGGAGGCTTGGGCAGTACCTTTGGCGACCAGACCACCTATGCACGGCTGGCCGATGTCATTGGATTTGTGCCCAAAGACAAAGTCGTGGAGGTATCGGAAACCGTTATCGCGATACAGCGTGACTACGGAAACCGTGCAAACAGAAAGAACGCCAGGCTGAAGTACACCATCGACAAAAGAGGACTGGAGTGGTTTGTAGACGAGCTGAATGCCCGCCTGGGCTATACCATCGAAAGCCCGCGTGCCTATCAGTTCGACACGAATGGAGACCAGTACGGCTGGTTAAAGGGGACGAATGGCAAATGGTTCTATACTTTGTTTGTTGAAAACGGAAGGGTGAAGGATGAAAAAGGCTTCGAACTGAAAAAAGCCTTAAGAGAAGTAGCCAGGATCCTGAAAGAAGGAGACATGCGCCTGACGGGTAACCAGAACCTGATCATCGGCAATGTAGCCGAAGAGGACAAGGACGCAATCGAGGTTGTCCTAGCGCAGCATGGTGTGCTGAATAATCCGAAACTAACCGGGCTCCGGTTAAGCTCTATGGCCTGCGTGGCCCTGAACACCTGCAGCCTTGCTTTTGCAGAGGCAGAACGCTACCTCCCCTCCCTGATCGACAAACTGGATGTCTTGCTCTTGCAAAATGGCCTCGAAACCGATGCGATCAATATCCGGATGACGGGCTGCCCGAATGGCTGCGGCCGGTCGCCACTCGGGGAAATCGGGTTGGTAGGCCGTGCCGTGGGGCGCTATAACCTGTACCTGGGGGCCAGCCATAACGGTGACAGGCTAAATATGCTCTACAAAGAAATGCTTTCCGAAGAGGCTATTCTGGAAGCGCTGGCACCGCTCTTTGCGGCTTATGCGCAGGAAAGAGAAGAGCGGGAGCACTTCGGCGATTTTGTGGTCAGAAAAGGAATAGTGGAAGCGACTGATCGTCCGGTGCGGGTGATGCCTTAAACTAAACCAGGGCAAGTAGCATCGCTCCTGTCGCTAAGCAAAAGCCTGAACCAGAGAACATGTCTTTATATAACAGAAAGGGCAGCCTGACGATCAGGCTGCCCTTTCTGTTGTTAATGTAAGGCTTAACTACATCCCAGGCTGTTTCCGCAGTTCAGGCACTTATAGCAGGTGCCGGAGCGGATGGTGATGTGGCCACAGACGTTGCAGATAGGGGCATCGCCCATCATGTTAGCCAACACCTGTTGCGTCTGTTCCATCAGCAAGGTACGGCTTTGGGTGACTACCTTGTACTCTTTCGGGTTATTGGCCGGAGTATCGCTGCTTGTTTGTAGCGGAGCAGTTGCAGGGACTAAGTCCTGCTGTACCTCTTTCTCTTCTTCCTGCACGTGTACCAGATCTTGCCGGTTCAGGTATTCGTAACCTAGCAGTCGGAAAAGGTAATCGAACACCGACGTCGCTGATTTAATGTTCGGGTGTTCGACGCGACCGGCCGGTTCGAAACGGGTAAAGGTGAAACGGTTCACAAATTCTTCCAGCGGTACGCCATACTGCAGCCCCAGCGATACGGAAATGGCAAAGCAGTTGAGGATAGACCGGAAGGAAGCGCCCTCTTTGTACATGTCGATGAAGATCTCGCCCAAAGAGCCGTCGGCATACTCACCGGTTCGGATGTAGACCGTGTGGCCGTCTATCTTGGCTTTCTGCGTAAAGCCGCCGCGTCTGTCCGGCAGCTTGCGGCGCTCTACCATATCGGTCAGTTGCTGGCGAAAGGCTTTGTTAGAGGCGTCGGAGAGGATAGCCCGGGCCGCCTGTAGCACCTGGTCGGCGCTGTAGCTTGTTTCTGCCGGTGTCTCTTCTTTTGCCGGTTCTTCTTCACTGGCCGCACTGCTGCTTTTAGAGGAGAGAGGCTGTGATAGTTTACTGCCATCGCGGTACAGGGAACAGGCCTTGAGGCCAAGCGCCCAGGACAGTTCATAGCAGCGGGCTACTTCCTCCACAGTGGTTTCGTGCGGCAGGTTGATGGTTTTGGAGATGGCCCCGGAAATAAAGGGCTGTACCGCTACCATCATCTGTATGTGTCCTTCAGCTTGGATAAAGCGGGTGCCTTTGTCCCCACAGCGATTGGCACAGTCAAAAACAGGGTAGTGCTCTTCCTTTAAATAAGGCGCTCCCTCTATCGTCATGGTGCCGCAGATGTAGTCTTTGGCCTCTTCCAGTTGCTTCGGTGTATAGCCCAGGGCGCAGAGCAGGTTAAAGTCCGGTCGGCTGTATTGGGCGGGGGTAAAGCCGAGGCGCTGCAGGCAGGGACCTCCCAGCGTGTAGGTGCTGAAGAGTGACACCAGGTCATAGGCAGTAGGCAGCGCGGCTTCCAGTACGGCGAGTTCCTGGGCAGTAAAGCCCAGCGCGAGCAGGGATTCTTCGTTTACGTGCGGAGCCCCTTTAAACGTCGCGTGCCCTTTCGCATAGTTTACGATAGCTTCTATCGCAGCAGCGGTATAACCCAGCTTTTGTAAAGCCCTCGGAATAGACTGGTTGATGATTTTAAAATAACCGCCTCCTGCCAGCTTTTTATACTTGACCAGCGCAAAGTCCGGCTCCACGCCGGTGGTATCACAGTCCATCAGCAAACCAATGGTACCGGTTGGGGCAATCACTGTAGCCTGGGCGTTGCGGTAGCCGTGTTTTTCGCCCAGCTTCAATGCCTCATCCCAGGCCTGGCAGGCAGCGGAGAGGAGATAGTCCGGACATGACCCGGGATTTAAAGGAACGGGAGGGATAGCCAGACCTTCGTAGAGATCAGGCGTGTTATGGGCAGCGAAGCGGTGGTTCCGGATCACGCGAAGCATGGCTTCCCGGTTGAGCGCATACTTAGGGAAGGCACCAAGCTTTTGAGCCAGCTCAGCCGAGGTTCTGTACACCACGCCCGTCATAAGCGAGGTAATACCGGCGGCAATGGAGCGGGCCTTATCGCTGTCATAAGGCAGGCCCTGCACCATCAGCAGCGCGCCTAAGTTGGCATAGCCTAAACCGATCGTGCGGTAGTCGTAGGAGTTCCGGGCCACTGCCTCGGAAGGAAACTGCGCCATCAGCACGGAGATCTCCAGTACGATGGTCCAGAGGCGGGAGGCGTGCTCGAAGGCGGCTACGTCAAATTCCTGTGTCGCTTCATCGTAAAACTTGAGCAGGTTCAGGGAAGCGAGGTTGCAGGCGGTATTGTCCAGGAACATGTATTCGGAGCAGGGGTTGGATGCCCGGATGGGTCCCTCGGCAGGGCAGGTGTGCCACTCGTTAATAGTGGTGTCGAACTGTATGCCCGGGTCAGCACAGGCCCAGGCGGCGTCTGCTATCTGCTGCCACAGCTCCCTGGCCGGGATGCTTTTGGTTACGCTTCCGTCTGTCCGGGCCTTCAGTTCCCAGTCCTCGTTTTGTTGCAGGGCATCCATGAACGCGTTTGGCACCCGCACAGAGTTGTTGGAGTTCTGCCCCGATACGGTTTGGTAGGCCTCTCCATCATAGTCGGAGCTGTAGCCTCCGGCGATTAGGGCCGCTACCTTTTTCTCTTCCTCCCGCTTCCAGTTGATGAACTCCACAATTTCTGGGTGGTCCAGGTCGAGGCACACCATCTTGGCTGCCCGGCGGGTGGTACCTCCGGATTTGATGGCACCGGCCGCGCGGTCCCCAATGCGCAGGAAAGACATCAGGCCGGAAGAGCTGCCGCCACCGCCCAGCTTCTCGTCTTTGCCGCGGATGTTAGAGAAGTTGCTGCCTACACCCGAGCCATACTTAAAGATGCGCGCCTCCTGCACCCAGAGGTCCATGATGCCGCCTTTGTTTACCAGGTCGTCCTGCACGCCTAATATAAAGCAGGCATGGGGTTGCGGCCGTTCGTAGGCCGATTCCGATTGCTTTAGTGTGCCGGTGTCCGGGTCCAGATAAAAGTGGCCCTGTGCCTTGCCCTTCAGCCCATAAGAAGTATACAGGCCCGTGTTAAACCACTGCGGGGAGTTAGGCGCGGCATACTGGCCCAGCAACATGTACACCAGTTCGTCATAAAAAGCCTGCGCATCCGCTTCCGACTTAAAATAGCCATAGTCTATGCCCCAGTCGGTCCAGCAATTGGCCATGCGGTGCACGACCTGCTTCACTGAGGTCTCGGCTCCTGTGCTGCCGTCTGCTTGCGGAACGCCAGCCTTGCGCAGGTACTTCTGGGCCAGGATATCTGTGGCGATCTGCGACCAGGCGGCCGGCACTTCTACGTCTTTTAATTCGGCCACTACATCGCCCGAAGGGTTACGGATGGTGGAGGAGCGGCGCTCATACGGGAACATGTCGTAAGGGCTGACCTCTGGTTGGGTAAACAGGCGGGAGATGGGCAGTCCTTTGGGTTGGGGGTTATCTTTTGCCATAAGGATATGGGGGTGAATAGGTTATAGAAATGATTGAAAGAGAAGTAGAGGGACCAAATTCAGGGCAATTGCCAGCATAAAAAATGACGAAGATCATTTTAATAAAAGACTTTTGACTCTTTTATTGCCAACCCGCTCTCATACCTTTACAGCAGTGATAGTTTAAACACAAAGGATTTTTAGCGATATGGAAAACACAGCAACAACCGACTTTTTAGATGTGACCATCCTGGAACCGCGCCTGAAGCACCCCACTATTTTTGAGTGGTTCGACAGGCTGCAGGGCGGGGAGGGTTTTACCATCCACAACGACCATGACCCTAAGCCCCTGTACTACCAACTGCTGGCTGAGCGCGGGAATATCTTTAAGTGGGAGTACCTGGAGCAGGGACCCGAAGTATGGGAGGTGCGGATCACCAAGACCACGCCTGCTGAAGGTGAGACAGTGGGAGAACTGGTGGCCAAGGACTTCCGGAAGGCGCAGGTTTTTAAAAAGTACGGCATAGATTTCTGCTGCGGCGGCAAGAGGTCCTTAGCCCAGGTATGCGAGCAGAAAGGGATAGACAAAGCTGCCCTGGAGCAGGAGCTGAATGCCTTACCTGATACGAAAGCGGGCAATGAAACGGATTACGCCAGCTGGGAACCGTCCTTCCTGGCCGATTACATCGTGAACGTGCACCACAAGTATGTGCGCGAGTCCATTCCGGCGCTTTATGAGTTTACCTCTAAAATAGCCCGGGTGCACGGCAAGCGACACCCCGAACTGCTGGAGATTGCGAAGCATTTCGTGAATGTGGCAAACGAGCTGGAGGCGCACATGCCGAAGGAGGAACGGGTGCTCTTCCCTTATATCAAGCAGCTGGATGAGGCCAAGAAGAAAGGGGAGAAGGTAAGCCCGCCACCTTTTGGCTCTATTCAGAACCCGATCAACATGATGGAGATGGAGCACGAGGCGGCAGGCAGCGAGTTGGAGGCCATTAAGGAGCTGACCAGCAACTATACCATTCCGGCTGATGCTTGTGCCACCTACACGGTAGCCTTTAAAAAGCTGCAGGAGTTCGAGGAGGACCTGCACCGCCATATTCACCTGGAGAACAACATCCTGTTCCCGAAAGCACTGGACTTGGAGAAGACTGTTTTGAAGTAGTAAGAGAAGGGCAGGCCTGTGCAGGGCCTGCCCCATTTCCTAAAGGGCTATCCCCACAAAAGCCATGAAAAATGCAAGGACACCCCAAAAGAGAGACAAGAGTTTGATTCCGCTTTCGCGGGAGCACCACTTCGGCCTGCTGTTTTGCTGGAAGCTGCGGCAAGGGCTGAAGAATGGTACCGAGCTACAGGTAATGCGCGACTATGTGCGCTATTTCTGGGACACGATCCTGAAAGAGCACTGTGAGGAAGAGGAATGGGTATTGCACCGGCTACTGCCGCAGGACAATACCGCCCGGATACAGATAGAGGAGGAGCACAGGCTGGTGCACGAGATCGTGGACCAGATCTGTAAGGGCAAACGCCTGAGCAAAGAGCTGTTTCAGGTGCTGGAGCAGGACCTGCTGGAGCACATCCGCTGGGAAGAGCGGGAGTTGTTTCCTTACCTGCAAGCTACAGTACACTCCGACCAGCTGGCGCTGACAGGGGAATTACTGGCCCATAAGCACCCGGTACGGATAGATAACTTTACCCCTGAATTCTGGACCCAGACCGCTAAAAAGTAAACACCATGCACATTGCCGCTAACACCAAAATAGCAACTATCCTAAAAGAAAAGCCCGAGGCCATCGAGGCGATTGCCGCTATCAACAAGCACTTTGAGAAGCTGCGCAACCCGCTGCTGCGCAAAATACTGGCCTCGCGGGTAACGATAGCAGATGCTGCCAAAATCGGGGGCTGCCGCATAGAGGACTTCTATGAGCGGCTGGCACCACTGGGCTTTGAGCAAAGCGCGGAGCCGGTAGCGGTGGCAGTGAAGACGGAGGCCGCAGAAAACCCGGAGCGGCCCCCCTTTCTGGTGGCTTTGCCCGAAAGCCGGATCATTAGCCTGGATGTGAGCGAGGACATTGCCACCGGTAACGACCCTTTCCTGAAGATAATGGATGCCGTGGAGCAGCTGGACGAGCAGAAGGCCCTGCGGCTACTGAATACCTTTGAGCCTACTCCCCTGATCGCCATTCTCCAGAATAAGGGCTATGCCTCCTATACCGAAACAAAGGGGCCGGAACTGGTACACACCTATTTCTGGCTGGGAGCGGCGCGATCGGAAGAACCCGCTGCGGAAAGCCCAAAGCAGGAGACTTCTTTTGAGGAGCTGCTGGATGCCTTTAAAGGTATAACGAGGCGGGTAGACGTGCGGGAAATGGAGATGCCGCAGCCCATGGTGACGATCCTGCACGAAATGGAGCAGTTGCCGCAGGAGCAGGCACTGTACGTGATTCACCGGCGTGTGCCGCAGTTTTTGCTGCCACGGCTTGCGGAGCGTGGGTATAAACTAGCCCTCAAAGAGGCTGGTCCTGACGAAGTTTATTTACTCATTTATAAAGAATTGCCATGAGCACTGCCACCTTATCGAACTCGCCGGGCAAATGGGTAGTACTGCCGCATTATGCTTTTGCCGCTTTGGCCTTTGTGGCCTTAAGCATGCTCCTGCTTTTTTCAACCGATGCCTTCGGGGGGCACTATTTCCATCCGAAGCTGCTGACGCTAACGCATGTGGCCGTGTTGGGCTGGGGCACGATGGTCATCTTTGGGGCGCTGTATCAGTTGCTGCCTGTGGTGCTGGAGGGGCGCCTGTACAGCGAGCGCCTGGCCCTGCTCACCTTTGGCCTGCTAGGGGCTGGTACCATTCTGTTGGCTTTTTCTTTCTGGTATTTCCAGGTAGGGGGGCTAATGCACGCGGCGGCGTGCCTGTTGTTCACATCTTTCCTGTTATTCAATGTGAACGTGATCCAAACAGCCAGAAAAGCGCCGAAGTGGACGATAGAAGCTGACTTTATCGTTTCTTCCGCTATCTGGCTTTTGGTGACAGGACTGGTGGGCCTGCTGATGGCCCTGAACTTCACCATTCCTTTTCTGCCCGAGGAGCATGTGCACTATCTCCAGCTTCATGCACACGTCGGAATGGTCGGTTGGTTTCTGTTACTGATCATAGGGGTGGGGGCCAAACTGATTCCCATGTTTCTGCTGGCGCACCCCAAGGAAAGCAGGAAGCTGCACTGGGCTTATAACCTGATCAACGGAGGGCTGGTGCTCTTCATTTTTGACCACCTCTTTTTCAACTCAGGGCTTTTGCTCCTGTACGTTAGTTTAATAGGAGGTGGCACAGCACTCTTTCTGCTGTACCTGGATGATGCCCGAAGTGCCCGGCAACGGCAGAGCACCGACCTGGGCATGAAGCAAACCTTTGTGGCCCTGGGCCTGCTGGCACTGCCCCTGGCGCTCCTGTTTCTCATCACATCCCGATTGGAGTTGCCACAGGCCTTGCTGTCTTCTGTGTATCTGGTATATGGCGTTTCTGTTTTCCTGGGCTTTATCTCAGCCCTGATCCTGGGACAGACCTTTAAAACACTGCCTTTTATCGTTTGGATGCACGCCTATGAAAACCACGTGGGCCGCTTTAAAACCCCGCTGCCGAAGGATCTGTACAGCGAGCAGTTGCTCCGTTGGCAGAATGTTTTTTACCTCCTTGGCCTGGCGCTGTTGCTGACCGGTGTGCTGTTAAAGGCACAGGTGCTGATTTTGTCCGGGGCTATTGGCTTTACCCTTGCGTCGCTGCTCTACACCGCCAATGTGTTTCAACTGTTACTGCATAAAGCCCAGAACCTTCAACCTTTTACATATGGAAACGCAAACGCCTGACATAGGAAGAGAAGTCTTCGCGACGCTGAAATACATCATAGACCCTGAAATTGGTGTTAACATTGTAGACCTCGGCCTTGTTTATAAGGTAAGCCTGGAAGGGGACCAGCTTAACGTCGAGCTAACCCTGACCACCCCCGGTTGCCCCATGAGCAACACGATCATAATGGCATCAGAGCAAATCCTGCACAAGCGCTTTCCTTCTTTGGATGTGAAAGTAGAGCTGGTATGGTCGCCGGTATGGACACCGGACATGATAAGCGAGGAGGGCTTGCGGCAGCTGGAAAAGAACTGATATATTAGCAGCTGCTAATAAACGATCGGATTAGCACAACAAGCGAAGATGTTATCTAAAACAACAGAATATGCCCTCAGGGCCATTGTGTACATTGCCATAAACAGCGTAGATGGGCACAAGGTGGGTATCAAGGAAATTGCCCAGGAGTTAGAACTACCTGCCCATTTCTTGGGCAAGATCCTGCAGGACCTGGTGCGCAAAGGCGTCATTTCCTCCATCAAGGGGCCCCACGGTGGGTTTTTCCTTCACCGGCCTGCCAGCAAGATCAATATCCTGGAAGTAGTACGTATCATTGATGGCCTGGAGGCTTTCAAGAAGTGCGGCATGGGCATGAAAGAGTGCTCGGATAAGCACCCCTGCCCCCTCCACAACGATATCAAGACCTACCGCGACCACTTGTTGAAAGTGTTCAGCACCAAAACCATACAGGACCTGGTGGACGGCATCCGGACAGGAAAGTACTTCATCACGAACGTGCCGGAAGAAGCATAGAGGGTTTGCGGAGCAGTTAGTTTCATTGGTGGACTATATAGTTAGGTAAAGCATCTCCTGCTCCTAAGCAGGTGCCTCGGGAGGAATTCGTTCTGGCTTGTCGTATCTTTGTCGGATGGATTTTAAAAGAAGAAGGCTAGCCGTTACCCTCCGGAACCAGTTAAACTACCCCTTACAGTTTAATCCTTTTGTCTTTAGCAGGATCTTTCTGCTGTG
>NZ_FZOQ01000048.1 GCF_900188175.1 Pontibacter ummariensis
ACCCCAGGGCGGAATCAAAAGCTTAGTAAAAACTGCCCTAGCTCTGCTCATTACTTGTACGCAGTGCTAACCAGTATATCTGTAAGAACGGCATATGCTTTACTACCTGGTTGTAATGGCTGGACCTGAACTTGCTTTTATCGTGAGTGACTGTGAGGTTTACTGTACTGGCACCCCTTGGAAAAGGCCTGCCCATCTAGAGCAGGCCTTTTTCTATGGCACAAACGGGGAGAAAGCTTATGCGCCTACGCCTTTAAAGTTTCTGCAGGCCTCCTCACACTCACGGCAGATCTTAGCACAGGCCTTGCACTCCTGCTCTTTATCCGTGTTGTTCTCGCAAGTGTCGGCACACTGCTTGCATATCTCCGCGCAGAGTTCTACCATCTGCCTGGCAAAGGCTGAGTTCGAGGCTACAAAGCTTGCAGTAACGCGGCAAACCCTGGCGCAGTCCCTACAGGCCCGGAGAGCGCGGACCAAGTCATCAGTCCTATCGTTTTCCAAACACATGTCAAAGCAGTGGTCGCACTCGTCGGCGCATTGCGCCAGGATGCGAAGCAGGTCTTTGTTCGGGCTGTTGTTGTGATTGTGATTCATAGTTTTTGTTTTTGGTTAAAAAGAATAGGTTAAAATATAAATGAAAAGCCTGCCTGCTTAGACAGGCTTTAGGTAATGCTATCTGTTTTTTAAGTCCCGCTCCAGTACTTGTTTGCGCTCTTCGTATGCCTCAGTACTCATTTCAAAGGAGGCATATTTCTTTCGTAGTATATCCAGTGGGTTTTCCTTTGCACGGTCCTTAGAGGAGAACAACTCGTAGAGGAGTATAAACACCACCCCTGCGAAAAGAAGTGTGCATAAGAAACCAAATCCGAAAAATTCCATTTTTATAATTCTTTGAGTTTAACACTGTTGTTTATGTCGCTTGTCTCGCTATGGCACTGGCTTTTTAGGGCCGGTAGGGGCGCCCAGACAAACAACTAAAACCAGCGCCCCCTGTACTTATTCCCTTGTAAATGCCGCCCGTTCACGAGGCATCCACTCTGGCTCTGCAGCCTGCACTCACTTTATTAGAGCTTCTGGGTCTCCGGCGCTGTAGCTTTCTTATTGCCTTCGCCCATCATTCCGTGCATGTCGCACTTGGAAGAAGATTCTTTCATAGAGGCCATCATGTTGGCACACATCTCTTTCATCTCCTTGCTTTCCATCATGGCCATACATCCTTCCATATCTTTCGCCATCATGGTCATGCAGTCTTTCATCTGGGCCTCGTCCTGCATCATACCCATGCAGCCGGACCTCTTGCCTTTGTCTTCCTGCTGCGGTTTGTTCCCCTGCGAGAACACGTTGAACGACACTACCATTAGCAAGGCCACGGAAAGTGCGGCGAGAACCATTTTCATCTTAGTATTCATAATCGGTTTTTTTAAAGGTTGGTTATCTGGATGCTTACCTTAGCATCTTTAGTATAGTAAACCCCAAAAAACCATTATCCGTTGTACAGGATTCCGGATGAAATGTACAAGATCCTGCCTGAGCTATTTCCTAGGAATTTCTCTCCTTCTCCTCAGTGTCCTTGTACTCATTGACTGTCATACCGGTGATAGCCTTAAACTGGTTGGAAAGATGGTGCACACTGCTATAGCCTAGCTTACGGGCAATTTCGCTTAGGTTCATATCCCCGTACTCCAATAACTCCTTTACCTTACCGATTTTCTGAAGGATGATAAACTTCTCAATTGTCACACCCTCTCGTTTCGAGAATATTTTACTCAGGCTACTGTAGGATTGTCCGATTCTCTCTGCGATGTAATCCGAGTTGCGGAGGTTGTTGGTTGTTTCTCTTCCATGCACAAGGTCCAGCACGGCCAGCTTGACCTGCTCTACCACCAGCTCGTCCTTGTCCTGAATCATCTCAAAGTCATGCTTTTCCAACACTTGTTTGATAGCTGCCATGTCCACTGGGCCTTGGTCCAGGATTGTGATCTCTCCCAGCTTGTCTATACCAAACTTAACTCCCAGCGCCTCTAGCTCGCTGCTTATCACTGTGATGCAACGAGGGCAGACCATGTTCTTGATCTGGTAAGTTGTTCCTTCCATCGTCTCTGTCTATTGTTTCTCTGTGAAGTTCTCCTCCTTAAGCAATAGGTCCATGTCGTTAATCAGCCGGTCCACATCCTCACCCTGTGTGCCGTCGTAATGCCCCTTACCCCCTGCTTAGAGTTTATGAGCAGACTGGTCTTTGCTTTCTGGTTTACTTGTCACGAAGCAAAAAGGCAGGAGCTTTTTACCCCTGCCCTCTGACTATTTTCTAGTGTACTTGCAGCAACCAGGAAGGCTGTTGTATGCCTCATCCGTTGCCTTAGCCTGTGCTGTGTCGTGTCCTACACTAGCCACCTGCTTCTGGATGTCTGCCTCCGACACTTTCGCCGGGTCATACTTCACTGCCAGGGCTTTTGTCTTCACGTCCCACACTGCTGACTTAACGCCTTCCTGCCCCAGGGCTGCTTTTTCGATACGCTTCTTGCACATCCCGCACTTTCCGTTCACTTCAAATGTAGCACTGGACTGTGCTTTGGCGATTACGGTCTTTTCTGCACTGTTAGTGTCCTGTGCCTGTACTGAAACCATAGTAAAGGAACCGAACATAAGGGCGAGCATCGCGATATTCTTTCTCATGATTGTGTTTGTGTTATAAAGGGTACTAAAATTTAATCTCATTAAATCGTTTCTTCAACAGAGCCGCATCCGGGCATTTTCTGCCCCATAAAAGGATTTCTGACCTGCTCCTCATAGCTTAGCCAGTTGGCGCCTTGGTTGTTCATGGCCATGGGGCAGTGCTGCCAGTAAAGCGGTTTGTCGGTTACATCGTTGTTTTTCACTACCTCATACAGCTGCCGTGATAGCTGGACAAAGGCTTTGCGCTGGGCCTCAATGTCCTGTGCCCCGGCTAGCTGGCTGGCGCTTTCCTTCAGTTGGCTGCGCTGCTCTTCGGTCAGTTCACTCTTCTCCAGGCCTTCCTGCAAATTAGATGCCGCCTGTTGTACCTGCTCGTAATTGTCGTTCACCAGGGCGTTCTTGATGTTCATGTACGCCACAACAAACGCCGGTTCTCCTTCTGTGCTGACAGCGGTTACTGCTTCGTTTTCCTGCATCATGTCCATGTCTTCCACGTGGTCCATTCTTTCCATTTCACCCATGTCGTCAGCCATTTCCATGCCTTCTGCTTCCTCAGCACCCTGTTCGCTGTTACATGCTGATATAAAGGCCACAAACATGATCGCTACGATCATAGAGGTCCATTTTAAATTGTTCTTTCTCATCTTTACTTAACTCTGAGTTATAAAAAAATTATGGTTTGATTACATCTTTCACCTCCCCGCAAGTCAGCATCTCCGGCATGAACGGGTTGCGGATCTCTTCTACCGCGCTTAGCCAGTAAGCATCCACCATGGGGCAGTAATCCACGTAGAGCGTTTGCCGCGCTCCGAAAGCCTCGACTATCTTAATTAAGGGCTGGGACAGGAAAATGAAGTTCTCGCGCTTCCCCTCTATGGTGTCCGCTTCTTTGCTCAACTTAGCGTGCCGGAACAGGAAGGCTTTCTTCTCCTCCCAGAAGTCCTTTGCCTCACCTTTGAGCAGTTTATCGTCCACCCGGTCCAGGGCAACCACTAAGGCGGTGCTGTATTTTGCTATCTCCTTTTCGTCGGCCTCTACCAACGCCTCCTTTAAAAGCAGATAGGCGTCTACCACGTCGTTCAGCTGTTTCTTGAAAGCTGCAGGAACCTGAGCTCTGAAGTCCGCCACATCCCCCTCCACGTATTTGAAGGTGCTGGTCTGTGACAGGTTTGCCTCTACATCGGCTGCTTCAGCTGCTTTAGGGTTCATCATGCTCACCTTGCCCTGGAGCTGAGCTGCCGCATCCACCTGGAACACGCCGTTGGTCACGATCTCCTCCCCGGGCTCCAGTCCGCTGTTCACAACGTACATTCCCCCTGCCTCAGGGCCCAATTCCACCTCCCTGAACTCAAAGGTTGGTTGCTCGAACGCATTGTCCTTTACATAGACCACAGCTCTTTTTCCTGTCCACAGCACAGCCGTCCTCGGAATCATCAGCGCACTGGTAGGCAAATCCAGATCGCTCTGGAGCACGCCCTGCGCAAACATTTCGGGCTTTAGCTTGCCGTTGTTGTTCTGCACCTCCGTCCGCACAGAGGCGGCCCGTGTTTCGGGGTTGATGACCGGGTCTATGAAGGTTACTGTGCTGGTGAACACCTCCCCTGGAAGTGACTGCACGGTGAAGCTAATCTCATCCCCCACCTCAATCCAGGGCAACTCGCTTTCATAGGCGTCGAACGTGACCCACAGGTCATCCAGCCCCGTAACCTGGAACAGGGGCTGGCCCTCGCTGACGTACTCCCCCTCGTTGACGTTCTTGGCTACCACGGTGCCGGACTGGGTGGCGTAAATATTAAAATTATCCTGAAGCTCTCCGCTGTTAACGATGCTCCGGATTTGAGCATCCGACAGGTTCCATAGCTTTAGCTTGCGGACAGCTGACTCATAAAACGAAGGGTTAGTCTCTCTCAGGCGCGCCGCCACCAGCAGTTCCTTTTGCGCCGTGATCAGCTCGGGGGAGTAAATGCTGGCCAGCAACTGGCCCTTTTTTACTTCCTGCCCCGTAAAATTTACATACAACCGCTCTATGCGCCCCGGGAAGCGCGCCGTTATGTCTGACACGGCTGTTTCCTCTGCCTTTACTTTTCCCGGCAGGTATATTTCCTTGGTCGGTTCTGCCTGCTGTACCACCGTGGTCTGCACGTTCGCCAGTTGCAGCGCCTCCTCCGTCATCTGAATCTCGTAGTCGGAAACGACAGCGCCGCCTTCCTGCACAGGGATCAGCTCCATGCCGCAGATCGGGCATAGGCCCGGCTCATCCATCCGTATCTGAGGGTGCATGGCACAGGTCCAGATAGTCCCTTCATCATCCTCTCCGTGCTCATGGGCCAGCTCCGTTTCTTCTTCGGCAGGCTCCTCGGAGCCGCCAAAGAAAAGCCAGCCCAAAAGCAGGCCGAGCGCTAAAAAGCCCAACCCGAAATACCATGTTCTTTTATCTATCTTCTGATTCATATTGGCTTCCCATTAGGTAGTTGATGTTATAAACTTGATTGTTCAGGTTTGTTCTGGCCTCAGCCAATTCCAAGCGGTAGTTGAGCAGCTGGCGCTCCATGCGCAGCACCTCCTCAAAGCTTTTGCTACCGGTGGAGAACTCCTCTTGTAGCAGCGTGAAAGACTCTTCAGCTAACCTGGTCAGCCTTTTGTACAAGGCCACCCTTCTCCGCGCCTCCAGCAGGTCCCTGTACTCCTGCTCCAGCTCTGTCAGTAGCTCGTTCTCAAGGTTTTCTTTTCGGAGCTGCACGGCCTCTTTCTCCAACAGGGCTTCCTTTTGCATGGCCTTGTACTTCTTGCGATAGATAGGAAGCTTAACCCCCACCTGTGGGAAGATAATAGCGTCCTGTCCGTTGTCAGGCAGTTCCACGCCATCCCGTGGCACCACGTTGGTGTAAGTGCCTCCCAGGGTAAAGGAGGGGAGCCCCAGCTTCTCTGCTACCTTTACCTGCTCTTCGTAAACCTGGGCCTGCTCATCCATGTGAAGCAGGCGAGGGTTCTTTGCCAGTAAAACCTGAAAAATCTCTTCCTTCTCCAGCAGCAGCTCTTCCTCCCAGAGGGAATCCGGAAAGGCGACAGGCTCCTCCAGGTCTGTGTTCAGCAGCTGCTCGAACTTTGTTACCAAGGGCTCTTTGCTGTCCACCAGGTACTCGAGCCTGCTCCTCAGCTCCTCTTCCTCTATCTCTACCTGCAGCACGGACGAAAGCCCTGCCTGGTCTGTCTCGAAGTAGGTTTGGGCCAGCTCCTTGAAAGCCTTAAGAATCTCCAGGTTCTCTTCAGTGATCCTGGTCGCCGTCTGCAGGTAGTACAGGTCGTTATAGGTAACCCTTATGTCTCTGTAAAGCTCTACCATGGCCTCGTGGAAGAGGTGGTACTTTACCTTGGCTTTCTGGGCGGCAACCAGTTCCTGGGCCTCCAGTGTCCCAAACCACGGAAACATTTGACTGGCAGAAAAGGTAGCCTTCTGCGCTCCCACACGTGTTTCGATAGGTTGGATGAAGTAGCCAAACGTAACCTGTGGGTCGGGCAGGGTGCCTACCTGGGGTATTTGCTCCAGCGCCGCGAGGTATTGGGTGAACAGGGCCTTGAGCTTAGGGTTGTTTGCCCCCCCTAGCGCCAGGTATTTATCAAGGGGCCGCTCTTCTTGCTGTGCCGGTTCCTGTGCTTGTGAATGCAGTGGCAGCAAGGCAAGAGAGAGGGTAAGCACCCAGGCTTTTAACTTGTTATATCTTTTATCTTTCATGATGCTATGCTTTCTGCTTTTGGTTTTCCCGCCCATTTTCTTTCCTGCCACATGCTGTAGAGCACAGGCACCACGAACATGGTAATGGACTGAATGAACATGCCCCCGAATGTCGGAATGGCCATCGGGATCATAATATCCGAGCCTTTTCCGGTTGAGGTAAGTACTGGTAGCAGGGCAATGATGGTGGTGGCTGTTGTCATCACAGCTGGTCGCACGCGTTGGCTACCCGCCATTACAACTGCTTTGCGAATGGAGTCCCTGTCCGTTGTGTCTTCCCTGGCAAATACCTGCTTGAGGTAAGTTCCCATGAGCACGCCATCGTCTGTAGCCACACCGAAAAGGGCTATAAAGCCCACCCACACGGCCACGCTCAGGTTGATGGGGCGTATCTGAAACACGTCGCGCATGTTCTCCCCGAAGAGGGTGAAGTCCAGGAACCAGGGCTGGTTGTAGAGCCACAGCAGGATAAAGCCTCCTGAGAAAGCCACGAACACGCCCGAGAAGGCCATCAGCGTGGGCTGTACCTCTCCGAACTGAAAGTACAGGAGCAGGAAGATGGCCAGCAGACTGATCGGGATGACAATGGAAAGGGTCTTGGAGGCCCTTAGCTGGTTTTCATAGTTCCCCGCGAACTTGTAGCTCACGCCGGCCGGTACCTCAAACTTCCCGGAGGCGATCTTCTCGCGGATCACTTCCTGTGCGTTCTCCACCACCTCTACCTCTGCAAAGCCCTCCTCCTTATCGAAGATGACATAGCCAAGGAGATAAGTGTCCTCACTTTTGATGTTCTGCGGTCCCTGCACGTAGTTTATCTCCGCCAGCTGCCCCAAGGGCACCTGCGCCCCGGTGGGGGTGGGCACCAGAAGGCCTTTCACGTCCTCGGGATTGTCGCGGAACTCCCGTGCGTAGCGCACCCGCACGGCATAGCGCTCACGCCCCTCCACGGTGGTGGTCATGCCCATACCGCCAATGGCCGCGTTGATGATCCGCTGCACATCGGCAATGGACAGGCCGTAGCGCGCGATTGCCTGACGGTTGATGTCAAACTCCATGTAAGGCTTTCCGACCACGCGGTCTGCGAAAACGGAGGCGTCCTTTACACCGGGGACTTCTTTTAAGATATCCTCCATTTGCAGGCCTACCTCTTCAATAGTCTCCAGGTCAGGTCCGTACACTTTCAGCCCCATGGGTGCCCGCATACCGGTTGATAGCATGATCAGGCGCGTGGCGATCGGCTGCAGTTTCGGGGCCGAGGTCATGCCCGGCAGGTTAGAGACCGCGACGATCTCCTCCCAAATGTCGTCCGGGGACTGGATATGGTCTCGCCACTGGCGGAAGTACTCCCCATCCGGGTCCGGCACCAACAGGGACACGTCCAGGTCCGTGCGGTCCATGGTCTCGGGGTCAAACACCGCGCCGTTTCTGAGCACGTACTGCCCTTCGTCATTCACCTCGAAGGCAACGCGACGCCCGTCCTCATCCCGCACATACTCCGACTTGTAGTTGACCACGTTCTCGAACATGGAGATCGGGGCAGGGTCGAGGGCAGTGGCAGCACGTCCCCACTTGCCGACCGTTACGTCCACCTCGGGAATTGCCGTTACCAACATGTCGAGCTGGCGGATCGTCTCAATGTTCTCCTCCACGCCGGTGTGCGGCATCGTGGAAGGCATCAGCAGGAAAGAGCCCTCGTTCAAAGGCGGCATAAACTCCTCACCAGCTCCCGGGAAAGTCTCACTGACGGCCACCCAGGCACCTGTCTCCCGCACGTTCCATCCCAGCTTCTCAGCACCGGTGGCTACAAAACCAAACACTTTGTCAAAGCCCTGCCAGGCCAGAATACCGAACAGCACGATTCCGATGGGGATGGAGAGGAACTTCCACTTGTTCTCCAGGCACCAGGTCAGTATAGACTGGTAGTAACGGACCATGGAAAGCAGGATGCCCAGCACAAGGGTAATGATACCGGCCACGAATACAAGGTTCGTAAAGTAACTTTGGCCAGCGCCCAGCGGCAGCCACTCTCTGGTTAAGAAGTAAAGAACCCCTGCCAGCACAATACCGATGTTGATGTAATTGGTGTATTGCTTTTTATCTTCAGGCCAGTACGGCTCCAGCAGGTTGTTTATTCCCAGAGCCAGCAGCATAACGCCTGCCCAGGGTACATAGAACAGTACCAGGATGCCTAAGGCAATCAGGCCGAAGTTCCATATCCTCCTGGTTTTGCTCTTGCCAAACTGCAGAGAGAACAGCGCATGGGCAAGGGCGGGGATTATAACGATACCGATAAAGAGGGCCGCTACAAGCGCAAAGGTCTTGGTGAAGGCCAGGGGGCCGAAGAGTTTGCCTTCCTGCCCTGTCATGGCAAAAACCGGAATAAAGCTGATAATGGTGGTGGCCAGCGCCGTCATCACAGCCGAGGCAATCTCTGTAGCCCCTTCGTAGATCACTTCCAGCTTAGAGCGCACCTGGTTCTGCGGCATCTCCAGGTGGCGGATGATGTTTTCGGTAAAGATGACCCCCACGTCCAGCATCACGCCAATGGCAATGGCAATACCCGACAGGGCCACGATATTGGCGTCCACACCGGCATAGCGCATCACAATAAAGGTCATCAGCACCCCGATCGGCAGCAGGCTGGAGATAAGAATGGAGGCGCGTAGGTTCAGCACCAGGACCACCACGACGATGATACTGATCAGGATCTCCAGGGTAAGGGCCTCCTCCAGGGTGCCCAGCGTCTCGTAGATCAGGCCCGTGCGGTCGTAAAAAGGCACTACCGTTACTTTAGAGACGGTACCGTCCGGTAGCACCTTGCTCGGCAGGCCAGGGGCTATCTCCTCAATCTGGTCCTTTACATTATTAATGACTTCTAAAGGGTTGGAGCCGTAACGGGCCACGACCACTCCTCCCGTCGCTTCGGCTCCGCCTTTGTCCAGCCCGCCTCGCCGTGTGGCTGGGCCGAGCTGGACGCGGGCCACATCCTGCAGCCGGATCGGGGTGTTGTTATTCACGGCCACCACCGCCTCTTCCAGGTCATCGATGCTTTCGATATAGCCCAGGCCGCGCACCAAATACTCGGCTTTGTTGAACTCAATGGTGCGGGCTCCCACATCCTGGTTGCTTTCCTGGACGGCCTCCATGATCTGGTTCACGTTCACCCCATGGCTCTTCATGGCGATAGGGTCAATGTCCACCTGGTACTCTTTGATGTAACCGCCTATAGAGGCCACCTCAGAGACGCCCTCAGCTGCCGACAGGGAATACTTCACATAGAAGTCCTGGATGGAGCGGAGCTCCTGCGGGTCCCAGCCACCGGTTGGCTCCCCTGTTTCCGGGTTTCGGCCCTCCAGCGTATACCAGTATACCTGACCAAGCGCCGTGGCATCAGGCCCGAGGGCAGGCTGGACGCCCTCGGGCAAAGTGCCTGCGGGCAGGGAGTTTAACTTCTCTAAAATTCTGGAGCGGCTCCAATAGAACTCCACATCCTCCTCAAAGATGACGTAGATACTCGATACACCGAACATGGAGCTACTGCGGACGGTTTTTACACCCGGGACACCCAGTAGGGAGGTGGTAAGCGGGTAGGTGATTTGGTCCTCGATGTCCTGTGGGGACTTACCCATCCACTCGGTATAAACGATCTGCTGGTTTTCCCCTATGTCCGGAATCGCATCGACCGGCACAGGGTCCCTGGGGATCAGATCGCCCTCCCAGTTAAAGGGAGCCGTGGAAATACCCCAGGCCACAAAGGCAACAGTCAGCAAGGCCGTTACCAGTTTATTCTCTAAGAAAAACCTAATTATTCTGTTAAGCATAGTTGTTTCTTGTTGCAAAGGAATAGACAACGCGGCTCTGCAAAGGCAAAGCCAGCAGCTACAAGCCTTATGTAAAGGCTGTACCTACAAAAGAAAAACTATGTTCTAAATAAGGAATGACTGAACCTTGACGTAGATGTCGGATTCAGCTAAAGGGGGCTGCTTGGAGTGGAATAAAAGTTTTTTGGACGGCTCGTCAAGCAAAAGCGCAAGGCGCAGCTCACTTATTAAATGCACTAGTGTCGCCTGCAGTTGGGGCGTCAGCTTGATAACCTGCTGATCCAACTGAAAGTCATCGTCGACGGACAGATGATCCGTGTCGCTGTTGCAGTCACAGCCTTCAGGCATGTCATGAGGATTGCAGCAGGACTTCTCCGCTTCAGTCCCTACTGAGATGCTTGCCAGCTCCTTTCCACAGAAATGCTTAGTTACAGCAAACCCTGCCGTGCTAAACAGCAAGGACATAACTAAGATGATATGGAATAGGTAGCGCAAGTCTTGTCTTTTAATTTTGTCTGTCCAACGTGCAGGGTCAGGAAAAGGTTTGTTTCTCCTTTATCTGAATGACGGTCACGGAGGATCAGGGACTATGAGTTATACAAAGGTAATGCCAATAAGGGGGCAAAGCAAGTCTTCTGTCCTGCTGATCAGCATGTTCCGTTTAGCTCGCCTGGTTAAAGGCTTGGGCTATTAAACTTAGTATACTAATCAGGTGTGAGCGTCTTAAAGAAAGTA
Source organism: Pontibacter ummariensis (assembly GCF_900188175.1). Lineage (GTDB taxonomy): Bacteria > Bacteroidota > Bacteroidia > Cytophagales > Hymenobacteraceae > Pontibacter > Pontibacter ummariensis. The sequence goes on from NZ_FZOQ01000048.1 coordinate 10,963, forward strand.
CTGCTAAAATACAAGTTTTACAAAGTCGAAACAGGAGCGGGCATTAGAACGAAGATAGGTAGGGTGATTGACTTAGGACGCCAAGATTTTTGGTCACTAAAGGAGGAAGGGCGATCACTGGCTTAGTGTAACATTGCCGGAGACTTAAAAAAAAAGCGTACAGTACCTGATAACCCCGCAAGCACGGATAAACGGACTAGTAACAGCATTGGGTGGAGCAACATAGTTTGCTGCGTATGTGTTCTATTGGAAGCCCACAATACAGACCTTTCTCTGTACGCTTGCCTGCTATAGGAGCGGGAGAAAAGTCCGGCAACAGACATTTTTATCGATAGGCTGTATACCACTTTGTTCATCTTCTTATCTGTTCCTTTGCCGCACGTGAACAGTTACTTGGGCAGAACCATCTGTTTTAGAACAGGAGGATTCCTTAAGATGGCTACAATTACTATAAAGGGAGGCCAAAACCCTCTAAACAGCCTTACGTTATGTAGAGCTTTACTGTCCTGGTCTGCCCCTACCTGTCCGGCAGGCTTGACAAGCGGCTCGTTCTATATAAATTTGCCGGAACTGGTTATCATGAGATGAAAACGTTGATGCAAAATGAAGCAGGCAGCCTTTGCAATCATAATTTCCCTCTTATCTGCTGTACTTGCCATAGCAGGTTATAAGCACTTTGAAGATAGGGAGAAAGCGAAGTATCAATCCGAGCTACCCACCTATGCAGGTATACGCTTTGCCAGCAACCACATACGCCCTGGCTCTGCTCCGGTGAACCCGGACTTTGTACAGGCTGCGTCTTTGGTAGCCCCGGCCGTGGTTCACATCAAAACCTTGTATGAAGGCGAGGACCGCAGATCTGCTAACTCCCTCTACGGTTTCTTTGGCCTTCCCCAGGCACAAACCCCAGTCCGTGGTTCCGGTTCCGGGGTCATCATCTCGCCAGACGGCTACATCGTCACTAACAACCATGTTATAGAGCATGCTGCGGCAATAGAGGTTGTTTTGCCGGATAAACGTGTCTATAAGGCGACCTTAGTTGGCAGAGACCCCAACACCGACCTTGCCCTTTTAAAAGTGGATGGGGCAGACCTGCCAGTTGTACCCTTAGGAAACTCGGACAACGTACAGGTGGGTGAGTGGGTTTTGGCTGTAGGTTACCCTTTATCCCTTAACTCTACGGTAACCGCCGGTATCATCAGTGCCAAGGGAAGAAGCATCGGCATCCTGAACCATCAGGGCCAGGGAAGCTATGAAGACGCCTCTCAGCTTGCTCCCAACACTCCTATTGAGTCCTTTATTCAGACAGACGCAGCCATCAATCCAGGCAACAGCGGTGGCGCTTTGGTGAATGCCAATGGTCAGTTGATCGGTATTAACGCCGCTATCGCCTCCCAGACCGGCAGTTATGCCGGCTACGGTTTTGCCATACCCGTAAACCTCATGCGAAAGGTGGTGAGCGACTTCCGCAAATACGGGGAGGTAAGGCGTGGGTACCTAGGCGTCAGTTTTCCGGCACCGGCTATCGAAGACCAACTATGGCGGGAGCGCGGAATAGATCCTGCCCTGGTGATCGGCGTGTTCATCACAGGAGTACAACCAGGAGGCGCAGCTGCGGTGGCGGGACTGAGAGAGGGAGACATTATTCAGAGCATAGATGGGGTGCGCGTAGCGTCATCGGCCGAACTTTCGGAAAGAATAGCCAGGCACCACCCTGGGGATCAGGTAGAGATCTCCTATTTCCGTGGCGGGCGTACAAGCCGTGTATACGTCAGACTGAAGGGCGAGGAAGAGTATAAGGACGTGACTGAAAGGAACCTGGCGGGCATGCTCGGTGCCGCTTTTGCACCCTTACCAGAAAGCACCAAACGGCAGTACGGCCTACGATCCGGGGTGTACATCACGCAACTGCAAAGAGGGGGCTTCTTCGATTCGGCTGGTATACCCGAGGGTACTGTCATAACGCATTTCAACGGCGTGCCCGTCAACAGTATTTCAGATATAAGCAACGCTCTCCGTGCCTCAAAGGCAGGAGCAGTACGGGTCCATGGCTTTACCCCTGACGGCACCGGCTTTGTGTTTAGTTTTCCACTAGGTACCTAAACAGCGGCAAGGCCTGCACTTAAGGGGCATAACAGCCGGGGGAGAGCTATTGCCTAGGGAATCACAGTAACTGCAGGGCCAATTAAAGACTTATAGAGGCGGTATAAGCAATTTGCACAGGCTCCACTGTATGTTTGTCAGGACTTAGCTTTAGCCTGTCTGTTATGTTTATTACCCCTTGATTTAGCGGTGCTACTATTGGTATCTCCTATTGTTGCCTGATCAGGTGGTACTTCAGAGGGGTTAAGACTCACTTCACTCCCCATAGCCTCTGTCGCCCAAGAATCGCCAGAGAGTGCTTAGCAGCTTAATAGCCGAGCCAGAGGTATGCCTGCTCTTCGTCAGTGAAGTTCTTTAGCATAAAATTTACTCCTCCTAATGCTTCCGCCCGAGTAGATATCGCTTTAAGAGACACTCTGCTAAAGGCCGAGTCTGGTAGGACCCGCCCCAGCTGCTTTAATCCTGATTGAGATAGCAAGCAGAAAAAGGAGGTAGACATCCACTCCTTCACGCCAGGGTCAAGAGTGCCCAAGGCGCGTGTATCAATGACTAGTCTTTCTAGACGCGTTTCTCGAAGTACTTGGCAAAGCTTTGCCCCAACCTGCCTTGCTTCCTGCTCATCTACGGGACGAAGCCACTGCGCCCTCAATAGCTTTCGTTCCAAATCTGCATCTATCTTGCAGTAATCTGTGAGGTAAAGTGTTTTCAAAGGCATTTCTCTTATTAAATTTAGAAAGAAGAAACTATCCAGGTTTTACATTACTACTGACTGCCGATGCAGAAATAAACTCAAAATAGCAAAAATCATACCGCTGCCAATAATTTATTTTCCTCCGACTGTGGGTGCTACTTTAGGGTGCAGGCAACTACGAAAAGGATCAAATAACGTAGAGGAATGAACTGTTTGAGGCGCCAGTTATCTTCCTCTTCCCTGGCCCTGAGATAGTACCTTTACAAACTGTACATAAAAGTATCGCAGCATCGAACGAACAGCTTGAAGGCCGCTGTCTAAAGTTAAAGCGTTCCCTAAGAGCAGTCTGTTATGGCCAATGAGGCTGCTGCTAGCTTTTCCGCGAACTCGCTTCTGCTATCGCTGGCTAACTGTAACCAGTATCTTTTACTATTGGTATATAGCAGCGAATGCAATATATCTAGCAACATGGACAACACAAGAAAGTTTTTCTTCTACCTCTTTGTAATACTCGGCACATTGCTCATCCTGGGCACGATGGGATCACTCGTGG
>NZ_FZOQ01000074.1 GCF_900188175.1 Pontibacter ummariensis
CCTGCAAATTAACCTTTAAGCACGTACTTTGAACTTTCTGATCCTTCTGGCGGGCTTTGTCGCCTTAATCCTCGGGGCTGACAAGCTTGTTGATGCCGCCTCCAGCCTGGCCTCTAAAATAGGCATTCCCAACATTGTCATTGGCCTGACGATTGTCGCCTTCGGAACGTCCGCACCTGAGTTAGTGGTGAACCTGTTCGCTGCCTCAAGTGGCAGTACCGAAATGGTGCTGGGGAATGTGCTAGGAAGCAATATCTTTAACATTCTGGCTATTCTGGGTATATCCGCTATTATTTACCCGCTCACGGTCAAGACAAACACAACTTGGCTGGAAATCCCACTTAGCCTGCTGGCGGCTGTATCCGTGCTCATCCTGGCGAACGATGCTTACCTTGATGGCTCCGTTTTAAACCTTATCTCCAGATCCGAGGGGCTAGTACTACTGCTGTTCTTCTTAATCTTCCTTGTGTATAATTTAAAGATATCTCAGAGCAGCTCAGGCGAGGAGGAGGAAACGGAGACAAAAGACTACACCTATCTGCAGTCCGGACTGTTCATCGCTCTGGGGCTGGCCGGGCTAATCATAGGCGGAAGGTTGATCGTGACAAGTGCGGTGAGCATTGCCCAAACAATCGGGCTTTCTGAGAGGATCATAGGACTGACTGTGGTGTCTATAGGGACTTCATTGCCTGAGCTCGCAACATCCGTGGTTGCGGTAAGGAAGAAGAATGTAGACATCGCCATCGGGAACGTAGTAGGTTCAAACATCTTCAACACCTTCCTCATTCTCGGCCTGTCAACCCTCGTTACCCCTGTACAAGTCAACGCAGGCTCCTTCACCGATATCGTTATAAACATCGCTGCAAGCCTGCTACTGTTCCTATTCATCTTCACTGGCAAGGGGAGAAAATTATCAAGGTGGGAAGGGGCAGTGCTGTTGACCCTGTATCTGGCCTACCTGACCTTGCTCATTTACCAGGAGTAGGATCAATGCGAGGGCAGGCCTTATGTTCATAAACGCGGAAGGCCCAGCAAACCGGGCCCTCCGCCTATGGGAAACTATCACATAAGAAACCTATTTGGCAAACAGTACGAGGGGCTCCGAACAGGAGTTATCCAGTGAGTACCAAGGCTTTTGCTTTTTCCTCTCCGCATGCTGCTCCCTCTGGGAGGCTGCCTGATCGCTTTTCCTAAAGGCCATTGGCCACAGGATCAGATAGGAAACTGCAGGGAACCCTTCGTTTCAAAGGAAGCCGCCCCCCTTAGAAACATTGGCCCGGCTGCGCAGTGCTGGGCCTGGCCTCTGTAAAACACAGCTATGAGCACCGGCACCAGCAAAGATAAGCAGGAGGTGGACCGCACCCAGTGGTAGCCCC
>NZ_FZOQ01000047.1 GCF_900188175.1 Pontibacter ummariensis
CGACAGTTACTGCTCCGGCTTCAGGGCATCGGCACGCATGAAGAGTACCGAGGACAGTAGCATGGAGCATGTCGGGTTCAGGTGTGTGAAAGACAGGTAAGAATTGGTGCCTGATCATCGGGAGAACCTATGCAGAAGACCAAAATCCTTGCCTGGGCTAGGGATAGCAGCAAGGGACAGGCCTGGTGATCTTCATAAAGAATGACGGAGCCAACTTTACGATCACCGCACCCGGCAAAGAGGGCAAACCGCAGATGGTCTACAGCGGCAGCGACAGCTACCTCGGGCTTGGTGACAGCAAGTTGAAAAACATGTCGAAGCTGACTTTCTCAACTGAAAGCAAGCAGCCGGTGCGCATTTATGAACTGGTAAAGCTGCAGCCAGCTAATTAAGGAGCAGACCAGCGCTAATCCATAACAATGTGCTTTGAGATCAAGCCTACAGTCCAGTGAGCATCCATATTCTAGATAAACTCTCCATGAAAAAACTTCTGTACCTCATCCTCTTGGTTTGCCTAGCCGCTTTTGAAGCCGGCGCGCAGGAACTAAACATTATCCCGAGACCTAATGAAATTGAGCTGGCAAAGGGGCAATTTGAGCTTGGCAGCGCCAAGGCCATTCAATATACTTCCGAGGCGGAGAAAGAAGCAGCCTTCCTGCAAGCAGCCTTACAGGAGAGGTATAACATGAATCTTCTGACCAATTCCGGGAAAGGGAAGAAAAATACTATCAGTTTAGAACTGGATAAGAAGCTATCTAAGGACTTGGGCGGAGAAGGGTATAGATTAACCGCCACGCCAACGCAAGTGGCCATTCAGGCAGCCACTACCGCAGGCATCTATTACGGTGTTCAGAGTTTGCTGCAGGCCATTTATACTTCCGGCGAAAACCATGTTTTACCGGCGGTTGTGATCGAAGACAAGCCCCGCTTTTCCTGGCGCGCCTTTATGCTGGATGAGGCCCGTCATTTCAAAGGAAAAGAAGAAGTCAAGCTACTCCTCGACGAAATGGCCCGCCTGAAGATGAACACCTTCCACTGGCATTTGGTGGATGACCAAGGCTGGCGGATCGAAATTAAGAAATACCCAAAACTTACTGAGGTGGGTTCTGTTCGCAAGAGCACGCAGGTGGGGGAGAGAAAGTGGAACAGCAATAAGCAATCCGGGGAGCCGCACAGCGGCTTTTACACCCAAAAGGACATCAAGGAAATTGTAGCCTATGCGGCCGAGCGCCATATCAACGTGGTGCCGGAGATCGAGATGCCGGGTCACTCCAGTGCTGCTATTGCCGCCTACCCTTGGTTGGGCACCAACAATCAGAAAATCGAAGTACCGGTAAAATTCGGCCGCTTTTACGATATCTACGATGTGACCAGCCCCAAAGTGCAGAAGTTTTTCCATGATGTGCTGCAGGAGGTCTTCACACTGTTTCCTTCGAGGGTGATTCATGTTGGTGGGGATGAAGTGGGCTATGAAGCCTGGGAGAAATCACAGCAGGTGAACGCTTACATGAAAGAGCACGGCATCAAGACCTATGCTGACCTGCAGGTGCATTTCACCAACAACATCTCGAGGTATATTGAGCAGAACGGCCGCCGCATGATGGGCTGGAACGAGATCATGGGCATCAACATTCACCCAGACTTTGAGGAGAAAAAAGCAGACGCGAACGCCGAGACCCAGCTGGCCAAGAACGTGGTGGTACATTTCTGGAAAGGCGATGTGAAGCTCATCACACAGGCGGCCTCCAAAGGTTACCAGCTCGTAAACTCGCTGCATTCCATGAGTTACCTGGACTATGATTTCGGTGCTATCCCGCTTCAGAAAGCCTATAGCTTCGACCCTGTTCCGCAGGAGCTGAAGGAGGAGTACCACCAAAATATTATCGGAACGGGCTCCCAGATGTGGAGCGAGTGGATTCCCACCCGGGGCGAAATGCATTACCAGGTGTTCCCGCGCCTGGCCGCTTACGCTGAGGTGGGCTGGACGCAGCCACACAACAAGAGTTATAAACAGTTCAGGCAGGCGCTATTGCCGCTCCTGAAAGTATGGGAAGGCCGGGGTATCCATTTTGCTCCGCTCTCAGACGTTGAACGGGCCGAGAACCAATAAGAATCTGAAAAACGTCAAAGTATGGACAGCGGCATATATTGCTGCCCATACCTCACTTCAATTTTTTAGCTTATAGGACACCATATGAAAAGCAGACGAGGGCTACTGGCACTATACTTTCTCTTTGGATTCATACTTCAGGCACAGGCGCAGCAGGTAAATATTATTCCGCAGCCCGTAAGCCTGGATCTGAAGGAGGGGTATTTTATACTTGACGAAAATACTTCCCTCGAGTTTATGCGCAGTAACAAAGAATTGGCGGCCCTGGCGCAGTATTTTGCCAACCATGTAAAAGAGGTATCAGGATATAGCATGCCGCTGAACAAAAGGAAGGCAAAAACAATCCGGTTTGAGCTGGAAAGTATGGGGGATCTAGGGGCGGAAGGATATAAGCTGAGCGTTTCGCCGGATGCCATACGTATCAGAGGCAATACCAAAGCAGGGGTGTTCAATGGGTTGCAGTCGCTGATACAGATGCTGCCTGCCGTACGTACCAACGAGGCGCTGCAGGTGCCCGCAATGGATATAGCCGATGAACCCCGCTTCGGCTGGCGTGGCATGATGCTGGACGTGAGCCGTCATTTCTACACTGTGGATGCTGTCAAAGAGTTTCTTGACCTGATGGCGCTTTACAAGATGAATACCTTCCACTGGCACCTGACTGATAACGAGGGCTGGCGATTGGAAATTAAGAAATACCCGAAATTGACCTCCGTGGGGGCCTGGCGCCAGGAGATCCCCGGCAGCGTGTACTACAAACTCGACTCTACTTACAAAGAGCCGCTCACTGGCAAGCCTTATACCTATGGCGGCTACTATACCCAAGAGCAGGCCAGGGAGGTGGTGGCTTATGCCCAGGCTCGAAACATCACAGTGATACCTGAGATTGATATTCCCGGTCATTCGGGTGCGGCGCTGACGGCTTATCCGGAGTTTTCTTGCGAGCGCCACCAGCAGCAGGCGCCCAACTCGACGCTCTGGAACGGCGTGACGGACCCCGCCAAGGTGAACCTGAACTACTGCGCCGGCAACGACAGTTCCTTCCTGTTTCTGCAGGATGTGCTCACAGAGGTCATGGCTGTTTTCCCGTCGGAGTACATCCACATCGGCGGCGATGAGGTGGATAAGTCCTACTGGAAGAAGTGCCCGCGCTGCCAGAAGCGCATAGCCAACGAAGGCCTGAAAAATGAGGAGGAGCTACAGAGCTACTTCATCCAGCGCATGGAGAAATACCTGCTGGCCCATGATAAAAAGCTGTTGGGTTGGGATGAGATACTGGAGGGCGGGCTGGCGCCAACAGCTACGGTGATGAGCTGGCGAGGCGAAAAAGGGGGCATCTCCGCCGCCAAACAGGGGCATGATGTGGTGATGACACCAAGCGATCCGCTCTACTTTAACCGCTACCAGGCCGGCCCGCAGGGCGAACCCTTTGCTGCAAGATATTCCATCAACACGCTGGAGCGCGTGTACAAGTATAACCCTCACTCAGAGGCGCTGACGGTGGACGAGCGAAGGCACGTGCTGGGCGCACAGGCTAACATCTGGACCGAGTTCATCTCCTCAGTGGAGCACCTCGAATACATGCTCCTGCCTCGCCTACCCGCTATTGCCGAGGCCCTCTGGACGCCTCTGGAGAAGAAGAATTTCAACAGCTTTGTAAACCGTTTGAACGGCTGGCACTTTCCCAATTGGGAGACCAAAGGTATCCGCTTCCACTCGCTCTACTACCAAAGCCGCTCACACGAGGCCAACCGGGAGATAAGGCAGAAGCCGGTAAAATAATCCAAAGATTTTAGCGCTCCTTTTTACAGAACTAAACAGAAAAAACGCACTAAGATGAAAAGGCTCTTTTTGCTCATCGCACTTATACTTTCCACACTGGCAACAGAGGCACAGCAGCGGCCTAACATTGTGGTGTTTGTGGTGGATGACATGGGCTGGATGGATACTTCTGTGCCTTTTGCCAACAAAGTTTACCCTCTGAACGAACGCTACCATACCCCTAATATGGAGCGACTGGCCCGGGAGGGCATGAAGTTCACCAACGCCTACGCTACCCCTGTCTGCTCGCCTACGCGGGTAAGTATGCTTACGGGGATGAATGCGGCCAACCACGGCGTTACCAACTGGGCCATGCCCTTCAAAAACCAGAACTCCGACAACCCCGATGCGCAGCTGGGTTTTGCCGCTTGGAACATAAACGGGCTGAGCCCGGTAGCAGGCATACCTCGGACAGCCTATGCCACACCTTTCCCGCAGATCCTGAAAGAGCACGGTTACATCACCCTCCACGTGGGGAAGGCGCACTGGGCCAGCGCCGGTACGCCGGGAGCTAGCCCGCATAACCTCGGCTTTATGGTAAACCTTGCCGGGCATGTGGCAGGCAGGCCATACAGCTATCTGGGTGAGGATAACTATGGCAATATTCAGGGCAAGCCCTATGACGTACACGCGGTTCCGGATGTGGCCGAGTACTTCGGCACGGACACTTACCTGACAGAGGCCATCACGCTGGAGGCCCTCAAAACTCTGGAGGCGCCCATTCGCAACAATCAGCCCTTCTTCCTGCACATGTCGCAATTTGCCGTGCACGACCCCTACAACCCCGACAGGCGCTATATGCAGAAGTACCTCGATGCCGGCCTGAGCCAGATTGATGCGATGTACGCGAGCATGGTGGAGGGCGTGGACAAGAGTTTGGGTGATATCATGGATTACCTGGAGAAAAAGGGCGTGGCAGGCAATACCCTGTTTATCTTTATGAGCGACAACGGAGGACTGAGCCTGGCCTATGCCGGGCGCGGCAAGGCGCACACGCAGAATCTACCACTTAGAGCCGGGAAGGGCTCCGTGTATGAAGGAGGAATTCGGGTGCCGATGCTCGTGAAATGGCCGGGAGTGGTGAGACCTTCTACTGTCAGTCATTTCCCTGTCATTATCGAGGATTATTTCCCGACGATTCTGGAAATAGCGCAGGTGGAGAAGTACGAAGTAGTGCAGCAGGTGGATGGGATGAGCTTTGTGCCTTTACTCAAATCGCCTAACAAAAAGGCAGCTGAACGTGCCTTAGTTTGGCACGTGCCCAACAAGTGGACAAGCGACGATGGCCCAGGCATCAACTACAAAAGTGCCATCCGCGAGGGCGACTGGAAACTTGTTTACCACATGCGTGACGGCAAGCTGGAGCTCTATAACCTAAAAGCTGATTTGGGCGAGACAACTGACCTGGCAGCCAAACATCCCAAGCGCGTAAAGGCCTTAGCAACGAAGTTAGGGCAGCGGCTGCGGCAGTGGGAGGCCCCTATGCCATTGTTCAAGAGCACAGGCAAGCCAGTGCCCATGCCGGATGAGGTGCCCCAAAGTATAAATTAACAGTTATAAAAGCTTCAAGTTAAGCATACCCATATACCAAGATGAGAAAAGTAAAGACAGGCCTCCTCTTCCTTATGCTGGCAGCATCGGCACCAGCCATTGCCCAGAAAGCAGGAAACGACACTGAGAAGTACAACTCTGTCCGCATCCAGTCCGGCGACACCGAGGCCGACATCATCCGGAAAGCTGCCAACGTGGTGCCAACACCGCGGCAGTTGCGCTGGCAACAGCTGGAGCTGACTGCCTTCTTCCATATCGGCGTCAACACCTTCACTAATCGTGAGTGGGGAACTGGCAAGGAAGAGCCTGCCATCTTTAACCCCACACAGCTAGATGCCCGCCAGTGGGTGCGTGTGGCTAAGGAAGCTGGTATCAAACAGGTGATCCTCACGGCCAAGCACCACGACGGCTTCTGCCTGTGGCCAACGGCTACCACCGAGCACTCGGTAAAGAACAGCCCCTGGAGAAACGGTCAGGGCGACCTGGTGAAAGAAGTGGCTGTCGCCTGCCGTGAATACGGCATTGGCTTTGGCGTGTACCTCTCGCCCTGGGACATGAATTCGCCTGTGTACGGCACCGATGCCTACAACGATCTGTTTGTAGAGCAGCTCACCGAGCTCCTGACAAACTACGGGCAGGTAGACGAGGTATGGTTCGACGGCGCCAACGGCGAAGGGCCGAACGGCAAAAAGCAGGTATACGACTTCAACCGCTGGTACAGGCATATTCGGGACTTGCAACCCACGGCCACCATCGCCATCATGGGGCCGGACGTGCGCTGGGTGGGCACCGAGACTGGCTATGGACGCAAAACCGAATGGAGCGTCGTGCCAGCCGATAATCTCGACCAGACAGCCGTAGCCGCCAACTCTCAGCAGGCCGTTGCCTTCAAGCCGCAGGGCGATATGAGGGGAGAGGTGCTGGGCAGCCGTGAGGAAATCCGCAATGCAAAAGGGCTGGTATGGTACCCTGCCGAAACTGACGTGTCCATCCGCCCGGGTTGGTTCTATCACCCTGCCGAAGATGACAAGGTGAAGTCGCCGGAGAAGTTGCTGGACATTTACTACAGTTCCGTGGGCCGTAACAGTGTGCTCCTGCTCAATATCCCTCCCGACACCAGAGGGCTTGTGCATGAAAGCGATGTGAAGGTATTACAAAGTTGGGCAAAACTTCGCCAAGACACATTTAAGAAAAACTTTGCGGAGGGTGCCAGAGTGAAGGTGTCGGGTGGCAAGAACAAGAAGGCCATGCTCGACGGCAAGTATGACACGCACTTTACCACCAAATCAGAGAGAGACACCACGGCCGTCATCGAGCTGCAGCTGAAGGGCGAGCAAACCTTTGATGTACTCATGCTACAGGAAAACATAAGCGTAGGGCAACGTATTGAGAAGTTCGCATTTGAGTATTGGAAGGACGGCCAGTGGCATAAGGCTACGGAGGGTACCACGGTAGGTTACAAGCGTCTGCTGCGCCTTGAACCGGTAACGGCAGGCAAAGTAAGGTTGCGCATCGAATCCTCGCGCCTGAACCCGACCATATCGGAAATCGGCCTATATAAGAACGCAATGGAGTAGGCAAGTATCCGATTTCATTAATGCCAGTGGCGTCAGGTTACGGTATAACAGACCTAGCTGCGGCCGGCTTTATACTTATGCTTGCATAATTGGGCTGCTAAGTCACTTAACTTTTAATAAGGCTCAATGCTTTAAAACCATGCTTAAACCAATCACCCTCCTATTCACCCTATTGCTGCCCTTTCTCGTGCTGGCACAGGAGCCAGTGGGCATTATCCCGCAACCGGTAAACGAACAGCGCCACAAAGGCAGCTTCACCATCGACAGCCATACCTCTATCTACCTGGAGAACAGGCAAAAAGAGCTTAAGCCCGCGGCTAAATTTCTGGCGGTTCGCATCAAAGAGATCTCCGGTTATCAACTGCCCATAAAAAAACGTAAAGGCAAGGCTATCACACTGGCCATCGAGAGTATAGACGGTATTGGAGAGGAGGGATACAAGCTGGAGGTAAACCCTTCCGCGATACATATAAGGGCCAACTCGTATGCCGGTATCGTGTACGGCATCCAGTCAGTGCTGCAGATGCTGCCGGCCATGCGCACAAACGCTGTGCTGCAGGTGCCAGCCATGACTATCATGGACTATCCGCGCTTTGCATGGCGCGGCATGCACTTGGACGTGAGCCGCCACTTCTTCTCAGCTGAGTCCGTGAAACAGTACATCGACCTGATGGCGACTTACAAGCTCAACACCTTCCATTGGCATCTGGTCGACGATACGGGTTGGCGCATCGAAATCAAGAAATACCCGAAACTGACCAAAGTAGGCGCTTGGCGGGTAGACCATACCGACAAGCCTTGGACCGATCGGCCGCAGGCCAAACTGGGCGAGGAAGCTACCTACGGCGGCTATTATACCAAGGAGCAGATAAAAGATATTGTGGCCTATGCCGCGGAGCGCAATGTAACGGTAGTGCCTGAAATCGAAATGCCTGGCCATGTAGCCTCTGCCATTGCCGCTTACCCGCACCTTAGCTGTGGTCAAGAGCCGCAGCTACCTCTTACAGGTGGAGACTATACCAATATGGCTTCCAGCTACTGTCCGGGCAATGAGGAGGTATTCACTTTTCTGGAAGGTGTACTGGATGAGGTTGTGGAGCTGTTCCCTTCGCAGTACGTCCATATAGGAGGTGATGAGGTTGACAAATCCAGTTGGAAGAGGTGCCCTAAATGCCAGGCGCGTATGAAAGCCGAAGGACTGGAGAACGTGGAGGAGCTGCAAAGCTACTTTATCAAACGCATGGAAAATTACCTGCTCACCAAGAACAGACGCATCGTTGGCTGGGATGAGATCTTGGAAGGAGGTTTGGCACCACAAGCTACCGTGATGAGCTGGCGTGGAGAGAGCGGAGGTATAGCCGCTGCCAAGATGGGGCACGACGTAGTTATGACTCCTGGCTCCCCGGTGTACTTTGACCATTATCAGGCCGGGCCTGAAGGCGAACCGCTAGCCATTGGCGGCTTCAATACCTTGAAGAAGGTTTATGACTACGAGCCCATCCCTACAGAGCTAAATGAGCAGGAGGCCATGCATGTACTGGGTGTGCAGGCTAATGTATGGACTGAGTATATACCGACGGCATCACACCTGGAGTACATGGTACTTCCCCGCATGCTGGCGCTGGCTGAAGTAGGGTGGTCGCCAAAAGAGAACAGGGACTGGGACAACTTTAATCAGCGTCTACAGTCTCAGTTTAGAGTCTTCGACCAGAAAGGGCTTACCTATTCTAAAGGCAATTTTACAGTGGACATCAAGCCATCCTCCGAGGGAGGGGCGCTGAAGGTCAGTCTCTTTACTGAGGCTATGCATGGAGAGGTTTACTATACCTTGGATGGCTCTGACCCCTCCACGCAGAGTATACTGTATGAGCAGCCCATTCAAATGGACTCATCGGTAGTATTGAAAGCCGTAACCGTGGTAAAAGGCAACGTCATGGGGTTGAAGCCGGCCGAGCAGTCGTTTAGCATGCACAAGGCAGTAGGCCGCGATGTGCAGTATGAACATCCGGCAAGTATTCACTATGCGGCCGATGGTCCGAACTCCTTGACTGACGGTGTGCGCGGCAGACACGCCGTAGGAAAGTACTGGCATGGCTTTAGCCGCAAAGATTTGATAGCGACCATTGACTTGGGTGAGACAAAGACCATTAGCAACATCACCCTTGGTTGTCTGCAACACTACCGCGACTGGATCTTTATGCCATCCTCTGTGAGATTTGAAGTATCCACAGACGGAAAGAACTTCAAAGAGGCAAAGACAGTGAAGAACACGGTCCCGCTGAACGAGAAAAAAGCCACTATACACGATTTCAGGGTAGATTTCCCGGTGCAAAAGGTGAGATATGTGCGGGTAACAGCTCGCCACCTCTCCTCTATACCCGAAGGCCATAATGGAGCCGGGCAACCAGCCTGGCTTTTTGCAGATGAAATCATTGTAAGGTAAAAGTGATTTCCTTGAGCGGCAGGTTCATTTGAGGGAAAGGGATAACTGAGGGTAACAGGCTCCTGCCGGATCAAAGCGAAAAGCTTTCCTTTGTTCCATGAAAGAGCCCTGGTGGGATCTGGTGCCATAGACTGAACAGTCCCGGCACAGGCAGAGGAGAGCACCGCGCATACGCGGCCTGTAGGCACCTAAGCTACTGTTAAGGCGCATATAAAACAGTGGATTGATAGTAGCTATGTCGACAGGACAGAGACCTTTATGCACACAAACACCAGTCATAATGATAAATAAGTACAGACTATTACTCCTTTTGCTGTTCATCCTCAAGGCAACGTTTGCCCCGGCACAACACGCTAGAAAAGAAATGAATGCTCCGGACAGCAGTAAAATGCAATGGTTTGGCGCAGCCAAGTTAGGGGTTTTCATACATTGGGGGATCTACGGGGTAAATGGTATTCCTGAGTCATGGTCTTTCTTTAACAACTATATCAGCCACGAAGACTACATGAAGCAGCTCGGCGGCTTTACGGCTGCGAAGTATGAACCGGAAGAGTGGGCCCGGCTGATTAAAGGATCTGGAGCGCGTTATGCCGTAATTACCACTAAGCACCACGATGGAGTCGCCTTGTGGGACAGCAAAATGGGTGGCATCAATACATTAAAGCACACTGCGGCCAAACGCGATGTGCTTACTCCCCTTGTGGAGGCGTTGCGCGAGGAAAACCTGAAAACCGGCCTTTACTTCTCCCTGCCTGACTGGAGTTATGAAGACTATGACGTAGCTACCCGTACCAAGAAACGCTATATGCTGGCTGAGGAGCCACGCCGTTGGAGAAAGTATCTCAACTACTATCAGGGGCAACTCCGCGAGCTCTCTAAAACCTATAATCCTGATCTGTACTGGTTTGACGGTGACTGGGAGCACAGTGCCAGAGAATGGGAGTCTGCGAAGGTGCGGGAAATGCTACTTGACTATAACAGGAATGTAATCATCAACTCCCGACTAAACCACTATGGCGACTATGCCACTCCTGAGCAAGGGGTGCCCGTGGTAAGACCGCGGGATCCGTACTGGGAGCTTTGCCTAACCATGAACGATTCCTGGGGCTACTCACCGCACGACCACCACTACAAGAGCACGAACCAAATTATACGCATATTTGCTGACTGTATCAGTAACGGCGGTAACCTGCTGCTCGACATCGGGCCAATGCCTGATGGCACCATTCCGGAAGAGCAGCAGATCATACTTGAAGGGCTAGGGCGCTGGACGAAAAAACATGAAGAAGCGATTTTCGGAACCGTGCCTGGTATACCAGAAGGGCATTTTTATGGCAGTACCACCCTGTCACAAGACTATAAGACATTATACCTGTTCGTAGAGAACCAGGGAGCAGAATCAGTGCGCGTGAATGGGCTGGCTTCGTCGGTTAACAGTATAAAGGTGGTCGGTAGCAATGTCTCGCTGAAGCATGAAACTCAGGACAACACCACTTACATCCAAGTGCCTGCCAATGCTTATGATAAGGACGTGACCGTGCTGGCTCTATCTCTAAATGAGCCAATCAATTTAGCACTCCCTGAACCGATGAAACTGGAGCTGGCATCGCTTCAGAATGCAGGAAAACTGGATGCTGCACAGCGTAACCGTACTATTCGCCAAATCGCAGATAATCTGCAGGCTGGTAATAACCCTTTTCAGAGCACGGCGCTGCAACCTGACGGAGGCGAGGTAGAAAAGCTGAACTTGGCTGATGCCGGTGTAGAGCGCTGGGTGCGTAAGCACGCTGAAACGATGTACAAATCAAGTCCGGGGCTGCCTGCCGGTCATTATGAAGGAGCCACTGCACTATCGGAAGACAAGCAAACACTCTACCTGTTTGTGGAGGGAAAGCCTAACGGGCCTCTCGCCATTAAAGGGCTAAAGAACAAGTTGCACCGCATCCGGGTAGTAGGCAACGGAACGCTGCTGAGCCACGAGATATTCAATAAACAGTACTGGAGTGACATCCCTGGTATTGCCTACATTGATGTGCCTGAAGACCTCCTGGATCAGGACTTAACGGTTATCGCAGTGTTGCTGGATAAGCCCGTGGAGTTGTACCGCGAGGAAATTAAGCCGATTGAGAGTAACTGATTTTAGGTGAGGAGACAGGGCTGTCTTACCCTGCCCTCCAAGTGCATAAACTATAACGTTTTCGTAGTGTCTCCCTCTTGCCTTTGAAAGAGGAGGGAGGCACTTTAAATTTGGGCATGGCTGAATGTTGCCTAACCAGGTGCCTGGCCTTTCTATACCGATGGCCACAAAAGCAGAGGGGAAAACATAGATCGTGAAGCAGAAGGGGCAATATCGGTAGTCTATAGCAGCTGTTTACTTATCCAAAGGAAGCATTCAGTTACCCATTTCACCAATCAGCACCAGGTATACATGCTTCTTTAGACGATGCTTTCCCCAACCAGAAGCTAATAAATACTAGCCTGCGTATCCTGCAGAAGCTAATACGTTCTCCTAAAGGAGCATCGGCACCCATAAAGATGTATCAATGTGCTGGTCCCAAGTAGGGATTAGGGAGTTAAGGGGAGGGCATCAGGATTGCCCTCCTGATGCCTTGTAGTAGTGCACGAGGCAGAGAAGCATTACAGGGATAGCTTGGAGTACAGATAAAGCTCCCAAAGTACATGATTCTTCATCTGAAATCTCAAGCGAATTAAGGAGCCGGAGGGTAAGCCTCCACGGCCAGAAGAAGCCTGAGAAACCACGTGAGGTTCCGGCACTGTGTACGAATCAGGAAAATGAAAAGGCAGGCCCCTATTGTATGATGAGGTCTGCCTCTCCTGTAAATCCTGCTGGCTCCGTTATTCAACTACTATTTCATCGGCAAAGAGCCATGCTTTACGTTTGTCCCCTTCAGTGCCTGAGTGCGGATTTTTAGCAGTTACTTTAATGTATCGTACTTTCTTCATCGGCACTTCCGCGGTCAGTACTTCTTTAAACACGCCAGGTTTGTCTGATAGCTCCGTTATCACCTTCACCGTTTTATACTTCTTACCATTTTTAGATACTGCGAACTCTACTTGGGCAGGCAACTGAATGCCGTCGTTCTTTGTCTGCAGGTAAGAGCTAATGATGCGGCTGATGCGTTTTTTTTCTTTTAAATCAATCACAGCCTCCATGTCTGTGCCAAAGAAGCCAAGCCAGTGGCCGTTAGTGAAGCTATTGCTTGCCAGCTGTCCATCCACCAATGTAAGGGGACCGGCTGCTGTGTATCGCTGGTGGGGTGCATGTTTCAAGGCCACACGATGCGCAAAGGCCTTGTGCAGCCTTAGATCTTTGGTACTGACCTTGCCCAACGGATCTCCTTTCTCGTCAAAAGAGGCCGCCTTGATAGTCGCTGAATTTGTCAATTTGAAAGGCGTGGTATAGGGCAAAGATTTAGTTGTCGGTTCGGTCCCATCCAGTGTGTAAAATATCCGTGGCCCTTTAGCATTTGTAGCAAGTGTTACAGTAGCTAGACCCCGTGTTGAATCTACCGAGATACTTTGCTTCACATTAAAAGTACTGCGAGCATAGTTTATTCCCATCGCATCGTAGCGTCGGTACTGCTGCTGCATGCGTGTCTGGAAATCATCCCAGTCTTTCTTATTGGCTGGCGTCCAAAGCACTTCCGACAGAGCCGACATGCGGGGCATGATCATGTACTCCACGTGCTCTGTGGTAGGAATATATTCGGTCCAGACGTTTGCTTGCGCCCCAAGTATGTACTTTTTCTCTTCTGCAGACAAATCTGCAGGTGTTGGTTCAAAAGAGTATACTTTCTCCAAGGTAGTATTACCACCGATCGCCGTAGGCTCCAGGCTTGGGTCTCCCTGGTAATGGTCAAAGTACACATGCGAGCCAGGAGTCATAACTACGTAGTGGTGTTGCTTTGCAGCGGCTATACCTCCTTCGGTACCACGCCAAGACATAACATAGGCATTTGGTGCCAAACCACCTTCCAAGATTTCATCCCAACCGATGATGGTTCTGCCTTTAGCGTTTAGAAACCTCTCCATGCGCTGTATAAAGTAGCTCTGCAGTTCGTGTTCGTCCTTTAAGCCCTCACTGGCGATTCGCTTCTGACATTTAGGACATTCTTTCCAGCGGGCTTTTGGCGACTCGTCGCCACCAATATGCACAATCTTACTTGGAAAAAGCGCCAGTACTTCTGTCATCACATCCTCCAGAAAAGTGAAGGTCTGTTCATTTCCGGCACAATATACATCGTCAAAAACACCCCATTTCTTCTCTACTTCAAATGGACCTCCTGTGCATGAAAGCTCCGGATAAGCGGCCAAGGCAGCCACTGAATGGCCTGGCATCTCGATCTCCGGAACAACCGTGATGTAACGCTCCTGTGCGTACTTTACCACGTCTTTAATCTGCTCCTGGGTATAATAACCTCCATAACGCTCATCCGTGAACTTATGCGGTTGCTCACTGTAGTGCCCAACCAAAGTACCATCACGCCAAGCACCCACTTGAGTCAACTTTGGGTACTTCTTGATTTCGATGCGCCAGCCCTGGTCTTCCGTTAGGTGCCAATGGAAAGTGTTCATCTTGTGCATGGCTAGGTAATCAATGTATTGCTTCACGAACTCCACTGGAAAAAAGTGGCGCCCTACATCAAGGTGCATGCCACGCCACTGGTAACGTGGCTTGTCTATGATCTTTAAAGCAGGAATATTTACGGGGGCCGTAGTAGGTTGTGCCGGCAGTAGCTGACGTATTGTTTGCGTGCCCAAGAAAATGCCTTGAGGTTCTCTTGCTGCAAGTACAATTTTATCTGTTGTTATATCCAAAGTGTATCCTTCTGCTCCCAGCGTATCAACCGATGTATTGAGCGTCACGTGGAGGTAATTGCTGCTGTTTTTCTCCGGAACTTTCTGCTCCACTGCAGGCTGCATGCTGGTCATGTCTTTGATGTGCTTCGCAAGATACTCTCCGATCCTTAGTAGTTCGTCATTTTGTGGGTCAACCAGAATCCTAGTGTCCTTCGAGAGCTTAAAGCTGGCGTTCTGTTGTGTTAGCATTGCAGGCTTGGGAATAATGGAGAGGTTTTGCTGCTGCAAGACTGTTGCTTGTCCTAAGGCTGACGCAGGGCTGAGTAATACCAATGATGCAATACCCACTGAGGAGGCAAGCCTTGAGATTATTTTCTTTATTGACATAACTATACTTTATGATAGGATAATTTAGCTTTGTTCTTTGTTTGAAAGAGGGCCGCGGCCCCTAATATCGCTGCTTTGTCAATTTCTGATGGCTCTATAATCAGTTTTTCTATGACAGCTCTGAAAGGATATGATTCTAAACTAACACGCATTGCCTTCTCAAACAGCGGATAGCTTTTGCTTATTGATCCACCTAAGAATATTGCCTCTGGAGACAGGGCATACAGAACTACTTTTATGGCATTCCCAAGGTGATAACCAAACTGCTCAAACATCTCCAACGCACTGGTATTACCTCCTTCAGCGAGTGCTTGGACTAATAAGCCATTAGTGCCAAACTCATTCTTAAATAGCTTTCCGCTGCAATAATCCTCAATCGTTTTGCCCAAGTAGGGAATCCCGCCAAATTCACCAGCACTGGCAAGAGTGCCGGAGTACAGTTTGTTACTTGCAATGATACCGGTTCCGAAACCAGAGCCTAGTGTGATGCCCACAATATTCTTGAACTTCTTTCCCTTTCCATATATCTTCTCTCCAAGAACAAAGGAGTTTGCATCGTTGGTGACATAGACAGGTTTATTAAAGTAGTCTTCCAAGTATTGCTTTAGGTGTACTTCTTTCCAAGAGGGTATGTTCTTTACACCGCAAACGATACCCCTCTTTTCATCAACTAAGCCCGGTACTCCTATTCCAATTCCCACTGTTTCAGAATCAATTAGATACTCAATTCCTTCTGCCGTTTCTTTAAGAACCTGTTCTTTTGGAGCATGAGCCGATGTAGCTAGCCTTATCTCTGAGAGTACTTTACCGTCTTGTACTACACCAACATGCGTTTTCGTAGCTCCTATGTCTACACCTATAATTTTCTGGCTTTGCTGCATCTTTCTAATGATTTATACATGAAGATTAATTATAACAGTCTGGCTTTCCCTAAATCAAACAAGTTACTAATGGTATTAGAAGGTAAGTGCCTTCTTTAGAGTTGGAGACGAACTATATAGAAGTACCCTATATCTCCTGTATCTTTTGCCGCCTTATTTAGTTTCTTTAAAATTTCCACCGCACAAAGGCCTCCATCGCCTCATACTCGGCCAACCCCAGTCGGTCATATGATCGGGCAGTCTCACTGGTCCGTTCTTCGGCCCGCAC
>NZ_FZOQ01000022.1 GCF_900188175.1 Pontibacter ummariensis
CAGCGTGTAGTCCCGCTGGGTGCGCTTGCCTTTTTTCTCTCTCGCTTTTTCCATATAAGGTTGATTTGAGTGTCAACCTATTCTAGGACGGGACAGAAGGCATAAAAAAGCCCGCTCTGTTACAGAGCGGGCTTTTTTATGAAATGGTCTTACTTCTTTTTAGCAGACTTGTTAATTTCAGTGATGGCGGCCTCTGCCTGCGCATTCGCTGGGTCAAGTTGCTTAACCGCTTGCCAATACTTAAGGGCATTATCTCTTTCGCCTTTCAAGTAGTAATAGTAACCCAGGTAAGAGTTCGCCTCAATCAGGTTTGGCTTGTACTTTTCTGGTTCGCTACCTGCCTGTTTGATAAACTCTTCGTAATAAGGCTTCGCTAAGCCTTGCTCTGTTTCCGGGTCCTGGCTGGCGTTGGCACGTGCTCTCCAAAGATAAGCAGGGGCGTACGTAGGATTGCTTTCTACTACTTTCGCGTACGTCTCGTCAGCCTTCTTGAAGTAGTCATTGGCTTTTTGCGCATCACTAGCCGCATTCGCTTCTTCACCGGCCATCATGTAGATGTTACCCATGTAATAGTAGTCAGCGTTGCTTGGCTCTACGTTCTCACGCTTACGCTCATACGCCTCAATAGCCTTGGCATATTGATTATTTGCAGCATATGTGTTAGCTAGTTCAGAGTAAAGCTCCACTTTCTCTGGGTTCATCTGGATAGCCTTTTCCAGGTTCTCGATCGCTTTTACTGGCTGGTTGTTCTTTGCAAGAATACGGCCATAGTACTCGTAGTCATCCGCGATCAGCTTAGACTTATCAGCTTTCTGCATGTAGGTCTCTATTGCTTGTAAAGCCTTTTCTGGTTGACCAAGCTCCATGTAAGAGTAAGCACGCAGACGGTTCATGACCATGTTGTTAGGATCCTTCTGCAGTACCTGTTCCGCAGCCTGTAGGGCCTTGTCATAATTCTTTGTCAGGAATAGGAAGGAAGCATACTTGGCTTTTGTTTCAGGCGTATCCTCGGCCATGTCTACATACTTTTGGAAAGTAGACAGTGCTTTGTCGTACTGGCCGGCAAAGTAGTACAGCTCACCCAAATCGTGGTAGGCAGGAGCAAAGTTAGGATCAATCTCTATGGCTCTTTTAAAGGCCTCCTCTGCTTCGTTATAGTTACGTGAGCTGGTATAAAGCTGTCCTCTCTTGAGGTAAGCAGTAGCGTAGTTATCGTCTAACTGGATGGCCCTATCGTAGCTTGTCATCGCCTCACCACCCTGCTTTAGCTTCAGGTAAGCATCACCTAAAATCACATTCGCAGTAGGATTTTTAGATTCGCGCTCCAAGGCTTGCTTCAGGTAGCTTACCCCCTTCTTTATTTGCTCTTCTGTTGCATTTGGGGCATTTACATAAGCCTCACCGATCATGGTTAGCACGTAAGGGTCTTTCTTACCTCTGCCTTTCAGCGCTTCTTCAAATTCCTGTGCTGCCTTTGCTGTGTTGCCCTGCTCTAAAGCAAGCTTGCCCAAGCCTACATGATTGATATAAGACTTTTTGTTGTTGTTGATACCCTGGTTGAAGTAGTAAGCCGCTGAGTCTAACTTGCCTGTTCTCAGGTAGATATCACCTAGCGCAAAATAGGCGTTGTCTGCGTCTTTTTGGTTCAGTTGTCCTTTATAAATAGACTTGGCTTCCTCATAACGCTCTAAATCAACTGCTCTTCTACCGGCATCTCCTGTTTGAGCAAGCGCTGCAGTAGCAGGGAAGGCAGCCACCATAAGGGCAATATACTTCCAGTTCTTTGTCATTGTAAGTTTAGTTTAGTTGTTTCTGAAATATTAAGTCCTGTCGGTTTTGACCAGATCTGTTTTACTGATTTCCTAAGCCGATAACACGTACTGGCATGGTTGCCGGCACTAAGCCGGACTTAAGGATAATTCGTTGTCCTTTATCACTCGCAACATAGGCTGCAAATCCTGTGCCAAGGCCCGAACGGCCTTCTGTGCTGATAATGTACAGGTTGCGACGGAGCGGATACACTTGTTGTGCTATATAAGCCTGATATGGTTGGTAATACTCATCCTCAGAGATAGGGTCTGCATACTCGCTTACACCCACCACTCTTACCTTGTTCATAAAACCAACGGCTGTGGTATCATCCCTGTCGCTGATCCAGTTTACACCCAGCACACCGATCGCATTCTTGTTTTCTGTCACGTAGTCGATAAGTGCTTCGTGGGATTCAGCTGCAAAGGAGTTTTCGGGTAACTTCTGGTTTGTTGTCAGGGAGTCTCGTACATAACGTGCCGTGCTGGAATTATTGTTATCAAACACCACTGTTATGTCTCCTAGTTCCGAGCTCTCGTCCAGGTCTTTCCAGGTCTTCGCCTGGCCGCTAAAGATGCGCTTCAACTCTTCCACTGTAAGCAGGGAGTCTGAGTTTTCTTTATTCACTATCAGAGCAACTGCATCAATTGCAATTTTAGTAGATCTGGGAATTCTTTTCTGCTTATCAAAAACAGCCCTTTCCTCTGGTGTTAATTCTCGGGAAAGTATGGCAACGCGCGTACTGTCTGTTAACAGATCTTCTACTACTTGTCCTTCCGGCTTATACGTGTCGTCGATGTCTGCCCTAGTATAGATGCCCTCAAAGGTATTTACCTGAGATTCTATGATGGGTCTGAAAGTCTCGTCAACGCTGATGTTAATATTACCTGATGTAGGGGTATCAGTAGGGCCGTCTGAGTTATTACAGGCTAGCAGCCCAAGGAGCCCTGCTGTCAGTGCTATGCTGTAAAGCTTATTCATCATCTTTTTTCTTTCTAAAGCTAGAGTTGCTCTGGTAAACCCTTACAAACCTCACCGTTCCGTATAGGATCATAATGCCTCCTAGTAAGTACCTGAAACTGTCGTCTATGTTTAATCTTAGGGAGTCGCCAGCAAAAATAAGGAACAGCCCCAAAGCAACGTATATTAACGTCATGAGTAGCGCAAAGATGCGACCAAACTTGCGAAGCATCTTTCCTGTCGACTTGTCTTCTCTTCTTGGATCTGGCATGCTAAAGACGTTAATTCTTTGATATTTGTTTAACCCTTAAAAATAACCGAATTGGATTTAAAAAGAAAGGCAGTAGCAAACAAAACTAACTTTGCCGCTACTGCCTTCTTCAGAAAGCTAAACTTTACTTTAAGTGGAATCTAATTGGCAAGGTATAACGGACAGGCACGTTCCGGCCATTTTGTTTGCCTGGCTTCCATCTAGGCATTTTCTCTATCACCCGAAGCGCCTCTTCCTCAGTCCCGAAGCCTAGTCCTTTAATCACTTCTGCCTGGGTTATTTCTCCGCTTGGCGCTACTACAAAGGTAACCACTACCATTCCTTCTACTTTTGCTCGTTGGGCCTCC
This sequence comes from Pontibacter ummariensis, assembly GCF_900188175.1. Classification (GTDB taxonomy): domain Bacteria; phylum Bacteroidota; class Bacteroidia; order Cytophagales; family Hymenobacteraceae; genus Pontibacter; species Pontibacter ummariensis. The sequence continues at coordinate 3,388 of NZ_FZOQ01000022.1, forward strand.
GATGGATACCTCAATTTTTTACTCAGGTACTCGAACAGTGCTTCTGTGCCTCCTTCAAACGCTGGCATAACCTCGGCATGTATAAACACCTCTGGTTTTGTCTCTAGCCCTATTTCTCCTCCTGTGGCAGGAGATACTTTTCTTGTGGTCGTTGTGGGTGTTTCTGGTAACTCCCCGTCAAGTGTTTGTTCCCCTATGTTTACCTTACTAAGTAAAGCCTGATCTGGTATATCCGGGGCTTCTAGAGGCGTGTTTTCCTCAACAACAGTTGGCTTTGTAAACTTTTCTGTCTTACTTTTTTCTTGCGCTACCACTTCCGTCACTGGTACAACTTCTTTCTGTGGTTCTTCCTTCTTTGGTGGCTTGGGGAGTTTTATAAGTACAGGCTCATATACAACGTACTCCGGCTTTTCATATTTAGCAGGGTCAGCAAAGAAGACAGCTTCTACTAAAGGTCCGACTAGTGCCCCTGAAAAAAGTGCTGTTGCTAGAATGGCCGCCAACATAATATTCTTGCTATAAGAGCGGCGTAGCACATAGGCGCCGTACGCCTGATTCCGACCTTTAAAAATCACGTTGTTAAAAGTCATGCTTAAGAAATAGCTCTTTTTCATGGGCTGGGGGTTTTAGTATAACATCAATTATTGTTCATCTTTAAAACTTTTTAATCGTTTTTTCCTGCTCTAATCAGATACGAAATGTACTTCAAAAAAGGTATGCATGCTGAGTTTTTAGCTCGTGCAAAAAAAAGCGCCCAGCCAATTCTGGCTGGGCGCTTAAAGCAAACCTGTATTTGCTTATTTGATCGTAAATCGTACTGGAAGCGTGTAGCGTACTGGTACTGCTCTACCGTTCTGCTTACCAGGAGTCCACTTTGGCATTGTTTTCACAACGCGTGTTGCCTCCTCGTCTGTACCGGCACCCAGATTTTTAATTACCTGGATTTCAGAGATTTCACCAGTTTTGCTTACTACGAATGAAAGAACTACAAGTCCTTCCACTCCGGCACGCTGTGCAGCAGCTGGGTATCGGATGTTTTTAGCTAAATACTTAAGCATTTCTGTCTCTCCACCAGGGAAAGAAGGCATCTGCTCTACGTAAGTATAAGGCTTCTCCTCTACTACTTCTGCTACTACTTCACTTGTACCGTCAATTTCACCGAGGTCAACCGGAGCATCTTTGCTTCCTTCAATGGTCTTGACACCTGCATCGATTTCCTGTAGTACCTCCACGTCTGGAATCTCTTCCTCTACCTGCACTTCTTCGTCACGCTTTACTACCGGTGGCGTGTACTTTACAGTAGCTCGCACTGGCGGTGGTGGCGGTGGAAGATCTGGTGGCGGCGGTGGCGGTGGCGGTGGCGGTGCTGCCTCATCAATTGGTGGTGGTGGGGCCAATTCTACCTCTGTTACAATACGCTCTACCACTTCTGCCTCTTCTTCTCCCTCTACTAACTTTGCTATCAGCGGAATGCTGACAAAAAGCAAGAACAGTAGGGTTGCAATGATTGCGGCTTTGGTGATATGGCTATTGTACAGTTTTCGTAGTAGGTAGGCACCGTAAGCTTTGTTCCGTCCCTGAAAGACGATATCGTCAAGCGATGCGTTAGCTGCTAACTTACTGTCCATATCTTACTGTATGTTTTGTTGTGCTAATAATTCCGTGTCTGCGTCAGCAATTTCTACAAGCGCAAACTTTTTGGTGTCCGTGATCTTCAGCTCGTCCAGGATGTCTACCACGTTCTTATAACGGGATGTTTCCATTGGCTTAATAAGTACAGTCATTTTTGGATTTGACTTTACTCTATTAGAAACCAACACCTTTCTGATACCACTAGCTGAGTAGTCTGACTCTTCTACTGTTGGGCTGTCTTCTGCAAGGCCAAAGTAGTAATAGAGCTCGTCGTCCTCACCCAGAATAATTGTAAGAGCGTTACTCGCCTTCAAAGGCATTTGCTCTTCTTCATTTTCAGGATCTACAGGCATGTTAATTTCCATGGTCTGCGGCTTACTGAAAGTAGTGGTAAGCATGAAGAACGTCAACAGAAGGAATGCAAGGTCAACCATTGGGGTCATATCCAGGTGGACAGACATCTTCTTGGCTCTTTTCTTGCCTCCTTTACCGGAGTCGGCTTTTTCTTGAATTTCTGCCATTTTCTTGTCTCCTTTCTATTAGATGTTACTTGGCTTTGCTTCCATGTCAGTAACCAGGTTAAACCTGTTTATCTTCCTGTCCTGCAAAATGTCAATTACTCTCTGAATCGTGGCGTAGTCTACGTTCTGGTCACCTTTGATAGCGACAACAACTTTCGGGTTTGTAAGGCGAGTCTGGTGCACCCAGTCTCCCAACTCGTTATTTACTGAGTCAATCGGAATACCTGGCTGCACTACGTTTTTGCGTGCAGAAGACTCCATAGACAAGTAAGACTTAAGTTGGTTAACAGGAACCCCGAAGTTCGTTAGCAGCGAGAAGGTTTTAGACTCCTCCTCTGTGAAGCTGACGCCATACTTACCAGCGATCTTGCTTAGTAAAGCTTCCTTTGTCTGCTGGCCATCCACTCCGAAGAATACGCGGTTCCCGTCGCCGATAGTGAGGGTAATCACGTTTGTGTCTGGCAGTTTAAGCTCCGATACAGAAGAAGGCGTATCTACGATAACAGACTCTTCCGGAGCAAACTTTGTTGTTAGCATAAAGAAAGTAACCAGCAAGAAGGCAAGGTCCACCATTGGCGTCATGTCCAGCGATGGTTTGGTCCTTTTTACTTTTACTTTAGGCATTTCTTTTACTTAATAGGTTTACTATACAGTTTGAGTTCTTGCAGCAGCTGGAGCTGGAGCAGCAGTATCGTGCTGAGCTGAGAAAGTAGAGATGATGCTGAAGCCAGCCTCGTCAATGCTATAAGTCAACTCGTCAATTTTGCTAGTGAAGTAGTTGTAAGCAACGATAGCAAGAGCAGAACCTGTAATACCAAGCGCCGTGTTAATCAAGGCCTCAGAGATACCGTTTGCCAGACCTACTGCATCCGGAGCACCACCTTGTGCAAGGGCCGCGAACGCTTTAATCATACCAAGTACTGTACCAATCAAACCTACCAGTGTAGAAATAGAGGCAATTGTAGAGATAATTACCAGGTTTTTCTCCAGCATTGGAAGCTCCAGTGAAGTAGACTCTTCGATCTCCTTCTGAATAGCAGCAACTTTCTCAGCTTTCAATAACTCTGGCTCGTTCTGCATTTCTTTGTACTTCAGCAGACCAGACTTTACTACGTTCGCAACAGAACCTTTTTGTGCGTCGCAGGCAGCAATAGCGCCGTTGATATCACGCTGGTTTAATTTAGCAGAGATGTTTCTCACGAAGCCGGCAACGCTCTTATTACCTTTTGCTTTGCTGATTGTAAGGGCACGCTCAATAGCGAAGATGAATACCATCAGTACAAGAGACATCAGAACAGGTACTACCCAACCACCTTTGTATACGATACCTAAGTAGTTGCCTGGAAGTGGGTGGCTTTCTGGATCACCGCCTTCAAAGTTAGCAGGGTTGCCAAGCACGAACATATAGATAAGCACACAGGCTATAATGGCAAGAGGAATTACAATTGTTGCGAATACACCCCCTACTGGGCTTGCCTTTTGTTCTACGTTAGCATTCTTGGTCGCTGCTGCAGTCTTTTTTTCCATTTTTTTAAAGTTTAAAGTTTAGCTGTTTGTGTTGTAATTAAAATTGTTTGGGTAAATATAAAAGGTAATTGTTTTGCTTTTAGTTCTTTAATGAATTTGCAATTTCTGCTTTTTCTCAAATTTTCAAACAATCAGATGCTTTTAATTTTAGACAAAGTATTAATTGCAATCTCTTCAGCACTCTAATTTAAGCTTTTCTCCTTTAAAATTCCTAATCTTCCTTCTGCTGCTGCTCAATAAGTAGTGAAAAAAAGCGAACTCAATGTGTTAACACTAATCTTGCGCTGCTTTGCCCTCTGTTGCCTGTGCTTATACTACCCTGGATAATTATGCCGATTAGGCTACGTAAGTGTAGGATACTTGTTTTGTGGGCTGGGGCGAAAATCAGTTTCCGCTAATATTCCGCTTTGCTTGCTTTGTAATTAGTAATAGAAGTTGTTGTCGAGATAAAGGAGTTAACTTAACAAAATGTTCACTACACTGTAACTTTTTAGAAAAAGTGGGTTAAATATAGCAAAGTTTTCAACACCATGTATGCATGCCTACTGGTTTTTTGCCTTGTTCCAGTAAAAGTCCATCTCAGACAAGGTCATGTCTTGTAAGTGCTTCCCGTCTTTGGCAGCTTCCCTTTCCAGGTACTGAAAGCGACTAATGAACTTGAGGTTCGTGCGCTCCAGTGCTTCCTCTGGATCGATGCCGGCAAAACGTGCAAAGTTGATTAAAGAAAACAGCAGGTCTCCAAACTCCGCAGTAGCTTTCTCCTGGTCTATTGCTGCTGTTTCTTGTACGTTAAACTCTGATTCAAACTCATTTAGTTCCTCTTGTACCTTTTTCCATACCTGAGATTTGTCGTCCCAGTCAAATCCAACGCCCCTGGCTTTCTCCTGAATGCGCATGGCTTTAACTAAGGCCGGCAGGGAGGAGGGAACACCTCCTAGCACCGACTTGTTGCCTTCCTTTAGTTTGAGTTTCTCCCAGTTTTGCTTCACCTCTTCCTCTGTCTCGGCTTTGGTGTCGCCGTAAATGTGCGGATGCCGGAAAATAAGTTTTTCGCACTGCGCGTTCAGTACATCGGCTATGTCAAAGGCTTTTTTCTCCGAAGCTATCTTGGCGTAAAAAACGAGGTGGAGCATAATGTCACCTACTTCTTTTTTAATTTCCTGCAGGTCTCCTTGCAAAATGGCATCCGAAAGCTCGTACGTCTCCTCTATCGTTAAGTGGCGAAGGCTCTCCATGGTTTGCTTGCGGTCCCAGGGGCACTTCTCGCGCAGGTCTTCCATCACATCAAGCAGGCGGTTAAAGGCCTGCAGCTGTTTGCTGCGTGGGCTGTCGTCAAAGTTCTTGTTATCCATAAAGACAAATATAATAAAACAAAAGCACGAAGTGCCGGCAGTAGCCCGTACCGGGGAGGCGGTGCAAAACCCGGGGCTGTTACCCAAAGTATAATCGTGGAAAATGTTCAGAAAGTATATCTTAATTACTACTTTTGTCTGAGTAAAAACATAAGACTAGTGGCTTTAATAAAATCAATATCAGGAATTCGTGGCACGATAGGCGGACGGGCTGGAGAAGGGCTCACGCCTGTAGACGTGGTGAAATTTGCCGCTGCTTACGGTACATGGGTGTTGCAGAACACGAATAACAACACCATTGTTGTTGGCCGTGATGCCCGCCTTTCCGGCGAGATGGTGAACAAGTTAGTGTGCGCCACCTTGCAAGGACTGGGTATTAATGTGATCGATGTAGGCCTGTCTACGACGCCTACTGTGGAGATGATGGTGCCAGCGAAGAAAGCGGGCGGAGGTATTATTCTAACTGCCAGCCATAACCCCAAGCAGTGGAATGCGCTGAAGCTGCTAAACAGCAAAGGCGAGTTTATCTCGGACGAAGAAGGTAAGCTGGTGCTGGAGCTGGCAGAGAAGGAGAGCTTTGAGTTTGCGCAGGTAACCCAGCTAGGGAAGTATAAGCAGAGCGAGAACGCCCTCAAAAAGCATATAAAGGCTATCCTGGAATTACCTTTAATAGACGTGGAGGCCATTAAAGCAAAGGACTTTAGTGTAGTAGTGGACGCTGTGAACTCTACAGGAGGTATAGCGGTGCCGATGCTACTGGAGGCACTAGGGGTGCGAAAGGTGGAGAAGCTGTTCTGCGAGCCAGACGGTAACTTTGCCCACAACCCGGAGCCGCTGCCAGAGAACCTGCGCGAAATCGCCAAGGTGATCGAGAAAGGCAAGTACGACCTGGGCATAGTAGTGGACCCGGACGTAGATCGCCTGGCCCTGGTAAACGAAGACGGCAGCATGTTTGGGGAGGAATATACGCTGGTTGCTGTGGCCGATTATGTGCTCAAGAACCAGAAAGGAAATACGGTTTCCAACCTATCATCTACCAGAGCCCTGCGCGATGTAACCGAGAAAGCTGGGGGCGAGTACTATGCCGCTGCCGTAGGTGAAGTGAATGTGGTGAATATGATGAAAGCGCAGAACGCGATCATTGGTGGTGAGGGCAACGGAGGGATTATTTACCCTGAGCTGCACTATGGGCGCGATGCCTTGGTAGGTATCGCTTTGTTCCTGACGCATCTGGCTAAATCGGGTATGAGCATGACCCGCCTGCGTGCCAGCTATCCGAACTATTACATCTCTAAAAACAAGATTGAGCTGACGCCAGAGGTAGACGTGGACAGCGTGCTGCAGCAGATGCAGGAGCGTTACGCCAAGCAGCCGATCAACACGATAGATGGGGTGAAGATTGAGTTTGGGAAAGAGTGGGTACACCTGCGCAAGTCGAACACCGAGCCGATTATCCGCATCTATGCCGAGTCGGACAGCAATGCGACGGCAGAGCACCTGGCCAACAAGATTATTGCCGACATAAAAGAGATCATATCTGTTAAAGCATAAGTATGTGTTGTTGTAGCTATACCAACATCCCATAGCCATTGAGTTGCGCCAGCGGACAGGAGAGATTCCATCCCTTGGCGCAACTTTTTTTTATACTTTAAGAGTTGTTAACAAACAGAAGAAGAACAGTAAGTTTAAGAATATGCGCGTTTATTTAGATAATGCTGCCACCACACCGCTCGATAAGGAGGTTCTCGAGGCAATGACGCCGTACATGCTGGAGCACTTTGGCAACCCTTCGTCTATACACTCACATGGGCGAGAGGTAAGGTCTGCCATCGAGAAAGCACGCAGAACAGTAGCTACGCTGCTGAACACTTCCCCGGCAGAGATCTTCTTTACTTCTGGTGGTACGGAGGCTGACAACACAGCCATCATCAGCACCGTGCGTTCCTTAGGGATCAGGCATGCCGTTTCCACCAGGTTAGAGCACCATGCGGTATTACATACCATGGAGCTACTGGAAAAGCAGGAGGGGGTACAGGTGACTTATTTACGGCACGATGAAAAAGGTAACCTGGACCTGGAGCACCTGGAAGAACTGCTGAGCAGCCAGCCGCAGACCTTGGTATCCGTCATGCATGCCAACAATGAGGTAGGAAACCTGAATGACATAGAGGCGATCGGCCAGCTCTGTAAGAAGTATAATGCCGTTTTCCATTCCGATACCGTGCAGACGATGGGGCACTACAAGCACGACCTGCAGCAGCTTGGTGCTAACTTTATCGTTGGCTCAGCGCACAAGTTCCATGGGCCGAAGGGCGTTGGCTTCCTGTACAGTGATGCCGGCATTAAGATTCAGCCCCTGATACAGGGCGGCGCCCAGGAGCGCAACATGCGTGGGGGCACCGAGAACGTGTACGGTATTATCGGGCTGGCCAAGGCGTTGGAGATTGCTTACCGCGACATGGAGGAGCATACCCAGTATATACAGGGGCTGAAAGACAGAATGATCCACAAGTTAAAGGAACAGCTGGAGGACGTGTGCTTTAATGGCCTGTCGGAGTTTGGTGACAAAAGCCTGTACACGGTGCTAAGCGTCAGTTTACCGGCTTCTGATATCAACGAGATGCTACTGTTTAACCTGGATATCAATAAAATCTCTGTCTCTGGAGGTAGTGCCTGTAGCAGTGGGGCCAATGTAGGGTCGCATGTACTGCAGGCTTTAAACATAGATCCGAGCCGCGGCAATGTGCGCTTCTCCTTCAGTAAGTATAATACCCCTGAAGAGGTAGACTACGCGGCTGAAACGCTTGCCAAGATGTATAAGAAGCAGCCAGCGTAAGTATAGACGAAAAGCGCTAGTATAAAAAGGCTCCGGCAGTACGTCGGGGCCTTTCTTTGTTCAAAATTAACTTTTAGCCAATATAAATCATGAAAAGTATCGCGGTGTTCTGCGGAGCCAACGCAGGTAAAGACTCAGCCTATCAGGAGGCAGCCACTAGGTTAGGGCTGCTGATGGGGCAGCAAAAGATCAGATTAGTTTTCGGTGGTGGCAAGGTAGGGCTGATGGGGGCCATAGCCGATGCCGTGTTAGAGGCAGGGGGCGAGGCCATGGGAGTGATCCCGCAGAGCCTGGTAGACCGGGAGGTGGCGCACACTGGACTGACAGAGCTACATGTGGTAAAAACCATGCATGAGCGCAAAGCCCTGATCGCGGCCAATTCCGATGCCTTTATTGCCATGCCAGGGGGCTTTGGCACTTTGGATGAGGTAAACGAAATCATTACCTGGAATCAGCTGGGGATCATCAAAAAGCCTGTTGCTTTCTACAATGTGAACGGCTACTTCGATAAGTTCATGGAGTTTATTTCCCACAGCGTGCAGGAGGGCTTTATCAAACCTGAGTACGTGGAAGGACTGGTAGTGGAGGCCGATGCAGCGGTACTGCTGCAGAAGCTAACAACGTATGCGGAGGCGGCTTCGGAGGATTGGGTAGATTCGGAGCGGATATAATAGCCAACAGCGCATGACACCATCAAAAGGTATGAGAGTGGCCTTAAAGCTAAAGCTGCTCTTGCTCGTAGTGCTACTGGGTTTCTCCACAGCGCAGGCACAGGATGTCTTTTCCGTAGGCCCGGCTATACACTTTAATTTCGGAGAGAAAAAGCCGAAAGTGAGTTGGGGAGTAGAGGCCGCCGTATGGTGGTTCGAGGACCAGTTTCCGATTAGCGGCAACCTGGGTTTCGATCGCCGAAGAGGGAGCACCGTTTTATATATGCAGGCCCAGACAGGGGTAGGTGTGGCAGGTATATCAGCAGGCCCTTACCTGGAGCTTCGGAAAGAAGATTCCCCTGTGCTGGGGCTTCAGACGGACTACTGGCTAAACTACTATGCTGGCCTGAACTACAGGGTAAGGTACAGCGGAGAGGGCAACCAGAAAGCACTCGGCTTTTATCTTAAAGCACCCCTTTCTGTGGGGGGCGATGTGGAAGACGAAGATGAGGATGACTGGGACTGGGATTGGGACTAGTAAGTAAAAGGGCCGTTGCAGGTTTGCAGCGGCCCTTTTACTTGTTTGAGATTTGGTTAACCCCCTACTATTATTCCGAAAGCGGTCTAATGCTGCAGTACCAGGTTCTTTACTGCCTCCACCCACATTGGGGAAGAGTTAAGGCTCTCTACCAATTGCCACTTCTCGCCGCCGGCATGCTCAAACATTTCCTTAAATTCCTCGCCTACCTCTACAGTGGTTTCCAGGCAGTCGGCTACGAAAGCAGGGCTGAAGGCCAGTACCTTTTTGATGCCCTTGGCGGGCATGGTCTTCAAAACCTCATCTGTATACGGCTGTAGCCACGGGTCTTTTCCCAGCCTGGATTGAAAGGCAACCGTGTACTGGTCATCAGCCAAATTAAGTGCCTTTGCCAGTTGGCGTGATGTCTCGAAGCAGGAAGCCCGGTAGCAGTACTGGTTGCGTTTGTTATAGGTGTTGCAGCACGCACCCAGCTTACAGTAGCCATGGTCACTGCCCTTCAGGATCTGGCGCTCCGGCACACCATGGTAACTGAATACCACATGGTCGTAGTTGTCCTGCTCCATATACTGCCGGCCCAGTTCCGCAAAAGCACTGATAAAGCCAGGATCATTGCAGTAGGAGGAGATAAAGTTAATGCTCGGGATGATCCACCAATCCTTCACAATTTCCATAATCTTGTCCTGTACAGAACCCGTGGTGGCCGAAGCATACTGCGGAAACAGTGGCAAAACGATGATGCGTCTTACGCTCTTGTCGCGTAGCTCGTCCAGGGCACTCTTGATACTGGGCTTCTGATAGCGCATGCCAAAGGCAACGTGGTAGTCGTCGCCCAAGCTGGCCTGCAGTTTCTGCTGCAGATCAAGCCCATGGTAGAGTAAGGGAGATCCCCGGTCGGTCCAAAGCTGCTGATAAACTTTGGCAGACTTAGGAGCCCTGAAAGGCGCAATAACACCGTTTACCAGGGCATAGCGGCCTAAAGGGTTTATATCTATCACGCGCTTGTCTAACAGGAACTCGCGCAGGTATTTTCTGACATCAGGTGTGTTCGGCGTATCTGGTGTGCCAAGGTTCACCAGCAGTACTCCTATTTTGCCTGTCGTTTTCTTACTCATTTAAATCAGTGCTTTTCAAGTACAAAGATACGAAGTATAAGTCGTTTGTTATTGATAGATAATATCTATGATTAATAGAAGAGGCGCAGTCATCTGTCTCCGCTCGCCCGGCACCTCTTGTGCACATCCGGAAACACGAACAGCCCGGCCTTGGTTTAGGTGGAGACAGTGAAGCACCAACCGTACGAACGGCTGTTTGTTCAGGCTTTTGCTATCGTTCTGGTAATCAATTATTCACTTCTGGCTGAATCTCCGTAAAAAAGAAGTACTTTTGCATCCTTAAATTTTTAGCTTATGTCTGAAACACCGCATAAAGCTGGTTTTGTGAGTATTGTGGGTAAACCCAATGTCGGAAAGTCAACGCTGATGAACGCGCTGGTGGGGGAAAAGCTTTCCATCATTACGTCTAAAGCACAAACAACCCGGCACCGGATCATGGGTATCCTGAACGGAGATGACTTTCAGATCGTCTATTCCGATACGCCCGGCATCATTAAACCGCAGTATGCCCTGCACGAATCGATGATGGGCTTTGTGCGCACCTCCCTGGAGGACGCCGACGTGATCCTGTTTGTGACGGACATCTATGAGAAGCACGACGAGGAGGACGTGCTTAAGCGACTCCAGTATGCACAGGTACCTGTGTTGCTGCTTATTAACAAAATAGACCAGTCTACAGACGAGGAGGTGAATGAGAAAGTAGCCTACTGGCAGGAGAAGATGAACCCGACGGAGATACTGCCTATCTCGGCGCTGCATGGCTTTGGCCTGGAGCACTTGTTCTCACGTCTGCTGCATTACCTGCCACAGCACCCGGCTTATTTCCCGAAAGATGAACTGACAGACAAGCCGGAGCGTTTCTTTGTGTCCGAGATGATCCGGGAAAAGATCTTTCTCAACTACAAAAAGGAAATTCCCTACAGCTGCGAAGTGGTCGTAGAGGAGTTTAAGGAAGAGGAAGACATCATCCGCATCCGAGCCGAGATCAGTGTGGAGCGACGTAGCCAGAAAGGCATTGTGATCGGAAACAAAGGCGAGGCCCTGAAGAAAGTAGGCACGCAGGCCCGTCTGGACATGGAAGAGTTCTTCCAGAAGAAAATATTTCTTGATTTATACGTGCGCGTGAACGAGAACTGGCGAACCGACCAGAAGCTGCTCCGCCGCTTTGGCTATAGCCAGGAATAGCGCACACTAAAGCTTCGGGGCACGGTGCTCCGGGGGTACTTTAACCATTTTATTTTTAACGATGTCATCAAACATCATTGCGATTGTCGGTCGCCCCAACGTAGGGAAATCTACACTTTTTAACCGCCTCATTGGCCAGCGCAAAGCTATCATGGACAACGTGAGCGGCGTTACCCGCGACAGAAGCTACGGACACGGCGACTGGACAGGCAAGTATTATACTGTAATTGATACGGGAGGCTACGTACACGGCTCCGACGATATCTTTGAAGAAGAGATCAATAAGCAGGTGAACCTGGCCATTCAGGAAGCTGACGTGATCCTGTTTATGGTGGATGTGGAGGCAGGGGTAACCGCACTCGACGAAGAATTTGCCAACGTGCTGCGCCGCACCGATAAGCCTATTTATGTAGTTGCCAACAAAGCCGATACCAATGCCCGTGGTTACCAAATGGGCGAATTTTATGCCTTGGGCATAGGGGAGGAAATTTTCCCGATCTCATCGCAGAACGGTTCCGGAACGGGCGAGTTGCTGGACGAAGTAGTAAAGCACTTCAAAGACGAGGGCGTGGAGGACCCGGATGCGGGTATTCCTAAAATAGCTGTGCTAGGACGTCCTAATGCCGGCAAGTCCTCTTTTGTGAACCTGCTGCTGGGCGAGGAGCGCAACATCGTAACGGATCAGGCAGGTACTACCCGTGATGCCATCCACTCGCGCTACAATGCCTATGGCAAAGAGTTTATCATTGTGGATACCGCCGGTTTGCGCCGTAAGAGCAAAGTAAGCGAGGATATCGAGTTTTACTCGGTGATGCGCGCGATACGTGCTTTGGAAGAAGCGGATGTATGTATCGTGATGCTGGATGCGACGCGTGGCATTGAGGCGCAGGACGTAAATATTATTGCCCTGGCTGAGAAGAACCGTAAAGGCATCGTGATCCTGGTGAACAAGTGGGACCTGGTAGAGAAGGAAACGAATACAACCAAAGAGTTTGAGGAGGAGATCCTGGAGCGGATAGCTCCGATTAAGTATGTGCCGGTTGTCTTCACCTCAGTGCTAACGAAACAGCGTATCCATAAGGCCGTGGAGAAGGCCATGGAGGTGTATGATAACAAAACGCGCAAGATTCCTACCTCCAAGCTGAACGACCTGATCCTGCCGGAAATTGAGCGTTATCCGCCGCCAGCCATCAAAGGGAAGTTTGTGAAAATAAAGTACATTACGCAGTTACCGACGCATAACCCAACGTTTGCCTTTTTCTGTAACCTGCCACAGTACATAAAGGAGCCATACATGCGTTACCTGGAGAACAGCATGCGCAAGCACTTTGACTTCGAGGGGGTGCCGATCAAGCTTATTTTCAGGAAGAAGTAAAGCGGAGTATTTCTTCGCATTCATTCAAGTTAGACACATAGAAGGGCCGGGTGCTTCATGCACCCGGCCCTTCTATATTTTTACTGAACTATATTCTACTCGTGTCGTACTTGTTGGCAAGTCACAGTTAAAACACGTATAAAAAGTGAGCGCATTGCCGGTTGGCAGTATTGGAAAGAGAAACATTATGAGAGGAATAGTTTATGTCTTTGTGCTGGCAGGTCTGTTTTGTCTCGCATCCTGTGATAGGCCTGGAGAAGAAAGAGCCGAAGAACTGGATGAGAGGGCAGAAGAGCTAACGGATGAGGCGGAGGAAAGAACTGACAAGATGGATGAGCTGGAGGACGAGATAGATACGACTGCTGTCATCGTAGAGTAGGTACGGCTTAATTTATACGTATAGCGCCTAATCATTTCATAAAGACGAGGTCTGCCTAAAATAACTTGTAGCTGCTATCCTTAGGCTCTTTAAAAGCCGTTTAACTCAATTTCGTTAGTGTAACCATAAACCCTATACTTATGAAAAAGTCAATTTTTATGATGATTGCATTAGGTCTGTTCTCCTTTGCCTCCTGTGACACGCCAGCTTCTGAAGCGGAGGACGTAGCCGAGGAAGTGGAGGATGTAACTGAAGCGAATGAAGCGGAGGCTGTTGTAGAGGAAAGCGAAGAACTATCGGAAGAAGTGAAGGAATATAACGAAGAGGTTGCAGAAGAGGTAGAGGAATAACAAACCAGCGACTGCAGGTTTAGTTTGTGTGGGCTTCAGGAGGGGTGAAGGAACTTAACTTTTGTCTGTTTAAGCCGTGCTGATGTGGTAAACTGCTGGCCAGTAGTGAAATAAATTGCTCTTGGTAGCTAACTAAGCTTAGTTGTTATCGTTTATCTATTGTGCATCTGAAGGCGAGGAAAGACAGCCTCCTGACAGATCGGACGAAAACATAATTTAACTGTATGAGCTATGAAAAAGACACTTTATATGCTGATGGCAGTGGGAGCATTAAACTTTGCCTCCTGTGCCTCAACCAACGATGATATTGAGGAGAGTACAGAAGAAATAGAAGATGAAGCCGAAGAGATCGGGGAGGAAATAGAGGAAGAGGTAGATCGCTAATACTTGAGAACGCCTCTAAAGTAGAAGGGCCTGCACAGCAAGTGTGCAGGCCCTTTTGTGTTTGCAAAGCAGCTCCTAAGGCCCCAGTCGTTTCTGAATCATGCTATTCACCAGCGCGAAGAGCCGCTTAGGAGTAAAGGTGCGCCAATGAATGTCTTCCAGGTTACCGCCGTAGTTGATGTAGTAGTCCAGGTTATAATTCTTCATCTCGCTCAGCACAAAGTCCTGAAAGCCAAGCGCCGCGATCCATCCATCCTCCACGTCCTCAAACCATTCTTCATAATAGTCATCCTCTGATCCGTGAAAGTTAAAGACGTTCTCGCCGATAAGAATAAAGTACTTGATGCCTTCGCCGGTTAGAGGGTCTATGATATTACGCTTTAGCTGCATGATATCGTTGTTCAGCGCATCGTTCCACTCTCCGATAAACTCTATCACGGTAAAGGCCTGGTCATAGTCCGTATAGAGTATCTTCAGGAACAAAGTTTCTGAGTCAATACCGTCCCACTGCGGATGGATGTAGTACCCGTAGATAGTGTTGGTGTAATGGGTCAGGCTGTTTTCTGCACCAAAGAGCGGCGAACGCGGATCTTCATTAGCAGCGTACTTTTCCAGCCAGTTATAAAAAGGTTCGATTGTATGCATAATCACTAAATATAGGGGGTGGGACAAACTAGTCTTAGCCCACCCGAAGCTACTTAACAGCTACCGTAAAGTTGGGGCTTTTCAGGTGTATTTGCCTTTCGCTTTTACAGCCACGCTGTTATTTAACAGAAAAGGGACTGAAAAGGTGGCCTCAAAGCTTCCTTTTTAGAGCATATTTTATTTAAAAGGAAACTGTTTTTGAGCCACAGGCGATATAGGAAGTATAAACGTTATACCTTTAGTTTATCAACCTCATTTATTGCCTATGCTCCGATACATACCTGCGGGCAGTGCTTGTAGTACATTCACCTCTTATTGCCGTAACCTGCTCGCCTTGTTGCTGTTATTTGTGTTCTCAGCTGCTGGTGCCACGGATTCGCCTGACTATGTGAAGGTGTACCATCCCACAATTCAGCGGGCGGAATTAGCTATCCTAAACGAACAGTATGGCGAGGCCCTGAATGCTTATCAGCAAGCATTTGAGGCTGTGCCAAGCGCTTTTGCACGCGACTATTATAATGCGGCTGTTTGTGCCATGCTGCTGGAGGAAGAAAAGCAGGCATTCAGTTACTTGGAAAAACTCGTACAGAAAGGGGCCAGCCTGCCTTACCTGGAGCAACAGCAAGCATTTAGCCCACTCCAGGAAGGAAGAAGGTGGAAGCGCTTTAAACGTAAGTACCCTAAACGAAGGAAAGCCTTTGAGCAAGCGGCCAATCTGGACCTGCGCGCTGACCTGGACGAGCTGTATGCCCGCGACCAGTACTTCAGGCAGGCAGAGGGGGGCTACAAGATGCACCGTGATACCTTACGGGCAATTGAAACGGCCAATACGCTGAACTTACTCAACTGGATCGCGGAGTATGGTTATCCGGGCGAGGAGTTGATTGGGGTGGCCGATACCCTGGAGCAATTGCCGCGTTTCAGTATTGTGATTCAGCGGCAAACCAGAGCCATGGATGGGTATGACTTCACAGAGATTCTGATGCAAGCAGTGCATGATGGTAAGCTAGCGCCACAGGCCGCCGCTTACCTAATGGAACAGCAGGCGGGTAAGAACAGGTACAGCACGAAAGCCTTTGTGAAGATTACTTGTAACGGTTGCAAAGAAGGCGAGCAGCTAAAAGGCGAAGCAACTTACTTTGTTGAGAACATGAACCCTCAGGAACTGCAGCGGATTGATGCACGCCGGGAGCAGTTGGGGCTAGAGCCGCTGGAGGAATACCGAAGGAAAGTGCTGTATAGCCTAAAGGAGGACAACAGGTTTAAGCTCAACTTCCCGTGGTCTGTTGCCAATTACTTTGTGCCAAACGAGGAAGCCGCCGCGATAATGAAGGAAAAGCTCATAACCGCAGAATAGGCTAGCCTAAAGAAGCAGGGGCAGCACTTTCTTTAAGTGCTGCCCCTGCTTCTTGCCGTGGTGCTAAACTTTAACATGTGCTGTTGCCGCCGTTTCTGAATGCCTCGATGGCGGCTCTTACACTGCCGAATTTCTTCAGCAAAGCACCCGCCTCCGGGCGTGTCAGGTCCAGTTCGTCCATGATCATCTGGGTGCCGCGGTTCACGAGCTTGTGATTGGAGAGCTGCATGTCCACCATCTTATTGCCCTGCACGTGGCCAAGTCGTATCATGGTAGCGGTTGTGAGCATATTCAGTACAAGCTTTTGGGCTGTGCCGGCCTTCATGCGGGTACTGCCTGTTACAAACTCAGGTCCTGTGATCACCTCCACCGGGAAGTCTGCCTCCGCTGCTATAGGGCTGTCAGCGTTACATACAATGCAGCCAGTGCTAATACCCTGCTGGCGGCAGGCTTTAAGCCCGCCCACTACGTACGGGGTCTGGCCGGAGGCGGCAATCCCCACCACGATGTCCTTAGGGCTAACCTCATAGCCTTGCAGGTCCTTCCAGGCCTGTGCTGTGTCGTCTTCGGCAAACTCTACGGCCTTGCGAATGGCACTGTCGCCTCCAGCAATCAGGCCAATGACCATTCCGTGCGGAACTCCGAAGGTAGGAGGGCACTCAGAGGCGTCTACAATACCTAAACGGCCGCTGGTACCAGCCCCAATGTAAAACAAGCGTCCTCCTTGCTGTAGCCGCTCTACGGTAGCGCGTACAAGCGCTTCCACCTGGGGCAATGCTTTTTCTACCGCCAGCGGTACTGTCTTGTCTTCGCGGTTGATGTTCTCCAGCAACTCCCGCACGCTCATTTTCTCCAGTCTATCGTAGTTAGACGCTGACTCAGTTGTAGACACTTTATTTGTTTAATGGATGAAAGAGGAAGGGTATACGGTGAAAGGCTTTAGGGTAGCTGTCCCTTACCCGCGTGTCTTTTATCCTTTGCCCTTCCTCTCTAGTCTAAAAATTACTTCTCTCCAATCTTGGCAAGTAGCTCCTGGTGGTACAGGATCAGGCCTTCGCTCGGGCTGGTGATGATGGTGCCGATCCGCACTCCGAACTTCTTGGCTACTTGTTGCAGGGTATCCGAGAAGTGGTAAGCAATGGAACCAACAAAGTTTACCGGCAGCTCTGTAAAGCCTTCGTACTTGCACACATGGCGCTCAAAAAAGTCCGAAAAGCTCTCGTAGATCATGGCATGGATGACCGGGTTCTTACGCTTGTCATAACAGAACTTTGCGAAAGTAGCCAGGTAAGTGCTGGGCATATCCGAGCCATAAACAGAGCGCAGGACGCTTTCCTTAGTAAGGTTATACGTGTTCTTTAGCGAAGTTGCCAACTCCGGAGGAAGCTCGCGGTACAGGTAAGCCCTAACCAGCATTTTGCCCAGGTAAGCACCGCTACCTTCATCCCCAATTAAAAAGCCCAGTGAGGGCACATTGTCTATAATGTTTTTACCATCGTAGAGGCAGGAGTTAGAGCCTGTGCCTAAAATACAGGCGATGCCAGGCTGGTGACCGCAGAGGGCACGTGCTGCGGCAAGCAGGTCGTGGTCTATATGGGCTGTGCTGTTCGGGAAAGCCTTTTGCAGAGCTTGCTCTACGCGTAGATTTGGCTCTGAGGAACTGCATCCCGCCCCGTAATAGTAAATTGCAGTTGGGTTTTTCTCTTTAAGGTTCGGGAGCAGCTCTCCTTCAAAAATAGTATAGATTTGTGACGACTCCAGATACTGCGGGTTGATGCCTGCTGTAATAACTTGTTCCTGTACGCCCGAAGCGTCCATTACGCGCCAATCAGTCTTGGTCGAGCCGCTGTCAGCTATTAAAATCATAAAATGCTTTTGTTTTAGGTCTTTAGCCACGGCGGGGTGCCTAGAGACACGCTCTTTGTCTTATTCTCTGTAAGCCGATGCTTTCACAAGGCCTACTGCCTCAAATTTATCAAAAACGTTCGCATTATGCGGAGCGTCCTTTAGCTCTGCTGTCAGATCCTGCCCGGCCCAGTGCTCATAATGCCTGCCATTGCGCCATAGCCGGGACTTTTTCACATCATAGATGACGCCCTTGTATGCGACCCAAATCTCGTCCCGGTCCTGTCCGTTCCGGGAGGCTAATTGTTGTAGCGTGTATTCTGGAAGACTGCTCAAAGGGGCTGGCTAATAGTTGTAAAATGAAGGAGGAAAACTTTGCCGTAGCTTACCTGTTGAATGCTTTTTCTCCTTTACCTGTACGCGCTGAGCGATTTGACTGCTCTAGTGCAGGGGGCAGCTCAAGCTACCCGATTCTTGCCTGGGTCAGAATCCAGCGGTTGGGCACCTCTCCTTTAATGGCCTGCAGGTAATCCTCGTAGCTGCAGGGGACAATGCGGCTACCCTTATCACTGCTTAGCGCCTCTACCTCCAGCCACCATTTCTCGCTGCTCTTACTCTTGTAAAAGATCATACGGTCCGGGTTGTCATCATTAAATGCGACGGCGTATTTGGTAAACTGCTTGCTGTTAAAGGTAAGCTCGTTTTTGCGGTGGTAAAAGCCCTCCACAAAATACCAGATCATCGTGGCGATCGTCATGGCCGTCAGGCCCCGGTTATCCAGTTCGGGATTATACTCATAGATCCCCAAAGAGGTTAAGGTATCGTTCAGGCCTGCATACCAGCAAATCTGGCAGGCTTCTTCGCCAGTTAAGCCGAAAGGGTTCGCCGGCTCATAGCCAGGGGCATCCTGGTGCCGGATAGCGGAAACATCAAAAGTCAAAAGGTCGGCTACGCGTACTACAGGCTCCATCTCCTGCACGTTCCGGTGCACCTCTCCCACGCGGTAGGCCTCAAAGTGCAGCTTCTCGAGCGTTGCCATTACCTCTGGCTCCACCAGGTACGACTGATACCCGATCTGCCCCAGGCTAAAGAGGTAGTTCGGTTCGTGCATCAGTATCTTGCGCAGCTGCTTTTTGTTTGGAGTAGCCTCAGGGTCTTCGGTCATGTCTACGCTGCTGTCAACAGTTACCATGTTCACAACCCGGTCCAGGTGCTCATAGCCCAGGTACTGCCCGTATTCCAGGTCGTGGGAACCGCCAATAATTACCGGGATGGTATTGTACGAGATAAGTACCTCTACAATCTCTTTTAGCCTGAGATACGTATCCTCAAGCGTTATACCTGGGCGGAGGTTGCCGAGGTCCACCAATTGGCAGCGGCCGGTACCTTTGTTTAAGTTATATAGTTTTTGGCGCACTGCTCGTGCCGGTGCAGGTACGGCTTTGGGCTCGGATGCTTCTTCTGTGTCAAGTCCTCTGACCTCGTTTACGCCAATTAAGGCGATGTCAGCAGTGCGCCAGTCCGGGAACTTGCCCACAAAACGATTGATGTAAGCGCCCAGGGTGCGAGGCTTGTTCAAGGCAGCGTACATGTCCTCGTTCAGAGGCTCGAAGAAAATGGACAGGTTCATATAGCTATAGTCTGGGAAAGTCTGTAACAACAGGGGCAGAAGCAGCTGAAATAAATTGCCACCGGACACCTGGCGTCGGAACCTTAAATATAACTAATGGTAAATATTTCTGTAAGCCCTATGGCAGATTTAAAAAAAATATTTAAAATGCATGTATACCGGGTGTGGTTACTCACTCTACCTCACTAGGCAATGCCTGACCAAAGAATCAAACACATTTCGACTAACAACCATATTATGAACATTACCCGAACCTTTGACCTGTTACCTTATCAGTTGCAGCACTTTCCGCAGCCGGACTGCCTGGCAGCCAAAGTAAACGGTACGTGGCAGAAGTACAGCACGCAGGACGTGCAGGATTATGCCAACAAGGTGAGCCTCGGCCTGCTGAAACTTGGGATCGGTAAAAACGATAAGGTCGCTATTATCTCTTTCAACCGTCCGGAGTGGGTGTTGGCAGACTATGGTATTCAGCAAGTGGGGGCTATCAGCGTGCCCATGTACCCGACCATAACAGTAGAGGACTACCGTTACATTTTCAACGATGCTGAAGTAAAAGTCATTTTTGTGGCAGATGCCTCTCTGTATAACAAGGTGGTGGCAGCCACGCAGGGCATGGACAGCATTAAGGAGATTTATACTTTCGATCAGGTACAGGGGGCTAAGAACTGGTCAGAGGTGTTAGAATTAGGGGAAGGGGAGGACGTGCAGCAGCTGGAGCCCTTAAAAGCAGCTGTGGCCCCGGACGATATCCTGACGATCATTTACACCTCCGGTACAACGGGTAATCCTAAAGGGGTGATGCTGATGCACAGCAACCTGATGAGCAATGTACTGGGAACAGAGCCTTATGTGCCCGTAAATCACCAGCACCGGGCGTTGAGCTTTCTGCCGCTGTGCCACGTGTTTGAGCGGATGCTGCTGTACCTCTACTTCCGGATGGGCGTCTCCATTTACTATGCGGAGAGCATTGAGAAAGTATCTGAGAACCTGAAGGAGGTGAAGCCGCATGTGTTTACCACCGTGCCGCGCTTGCTGGAGAAAGTATATGATAAGATTGTGGCTACAGGCATGGAGCTGACGGGCGTGAAACGGAAGCTGTTTTTCTGGGCACTGGAACTCGGCCTTAACTACGACACGCAGAAAGATCAGGGCTGGTGGTACAACAAACAGCTGGACTTAGCGAACAAAATCATCTTCAGCAAGTGGCGAGAAGCTTTAGGAGGGAACGTGAGGGCTATCGTATCGGGCGGCGCGGCCCTGCAACCACGCCTGGCGCGGGTTTTCTGGGCTGCTCAGATTCGGGTAATGGAAGGCTACGGCCTCACAGAAACATCGCCTGTAATTGCCGTTAACCGCTTTGAGCCCGAAAACAACATGATCGGGACGGTAGGAATGGCCATAGACGGCGTAGAGATCAAAATTGCGGAGGATGGTGAGATCTTAACACGTGGCCCGCACGTGATGAAAGGGTACTATAACAAGCCGGAGCTAACAGACGAGGTGATTGACAGAGACGGGTGGTTCCATACCGGAGACATTGGGGAACTGGTAGAGGGGAAGTACCTGCGCATTACTGATCGTAAGAAAGAGATGTTCAAGACCTCTGGCGGCAAATATGTAGCGCCACAGCCCATCGAGAACAAGTTGAAAGAGTCTGTGGTGATAGAGCAGGCAATGGTAGTTGGCGAAGGGCAGAAGTACGCTGCAGCGCTGATCGTTCCATCGTTTATGGGGTTACAGGATTGGGCGAATTATAAAGGCATCAAGTATTCGTCGGATGAGGAAATGATTACCAGACCAGAGGTACTGGAGAAATACCAACGGGAAATAGAGAAGGCCAATGAGGGACTGGCGCAGTATGAAACCATTAAGAAGTTCAGGCTGGTTCCGAAGATGTGGACAGTAGAAAGTGGAGAACTAACGCCAACCCTTAAAGTGAAACGTAAAATAATTTCTGCGAATTACCGGGGGCTGATCGACAGCATGTACAGCTAAACGTTGTGGAAGTAAGAAACAGAAAGGATAAAAATTCCTGCTTCTCTTTTTAAGGTCTGACTTTTAAGGCATAAAGCGCCATACCATAGTTTAACAGCACTTACGAGAGTAGCCTTTCCTGTATTGGAGAGGCTACTTTTTTTTGTCCATTTGATTCTTTTTGAGGGTACAGCTAATCTCAATCGCGGGTTTGTAGTATAAAATACCTGCAGCCTTTTTATCAAAGCGCCTGGACTCCCCCCTCTTCTGGTGGCGAGAAGATTTTTTTCGTTTAAAAGGTATGCAAGCATAACATATTTTTTTATATTTGGTATACACCATATACATGCATGAAGCCGGAAGAAACTGTAGACTATAACTTTAAAGTGTGCTGGCATGCCATATCGCGTATGTACAACACGGAGGCCACTAAAAATGGCATTACCACCTCCATAGGCTTTGTACTGCTGAACGTGGATCAGCAACAAGGTACCCCAGCTACCAAAATAGCCCCACTATTGGGCCTGGAGGCCCGAAGCCTGACCCGTATTTTAAAAAGCATGGAAGAGCAAGGGCTGATTTATAAAGTGTCTGATGCACGGGACAAGCGCTTGGTACGCATCTTTTTAACAGATAAAGGACTTGAGAAGAAGGAGGTGGCCCGTCGTACGGTAAAGCACTTTAACCACAAGGTGCGCCAGGAGATATTACAGGAGGAACTGGATACTTTTTTTAAGGTGTGCAACCGCATCCAGGGCATGATAGAAAACAAAGAGATCTTTTAAACCATAGACAACCATACCCATTCTATGAAAAGAATAATCAAAAAAGTAGCAGTGCTTGGCTCCGGTGTAATGGGCTCTCGTATTGCCTGCCACTTTGCCAACATTGGCGTGCAGGTGCTGCTACTCGATATCGTTCCGAAAGAGCTGACGCCGGAAGAAGAGAAAAAGGGGCTGACGCTGGAGAGCAAAGCCGTGCGCAACCGTTTGGTGAACGGCCACCTGCAGGCGGCAATCAACTCCAACCCTTCGCCGCTTTACAGCAAGCCCGACGCGCGCCTGATCCAGACGGGTAACTTTGAGGACGACATGAAGGACATCGCTACCGCCGACTGGACGATAGAGGTAGTAGTTGAGAACCTGAAGATAAAGAAACTGGTGTACGACCAGGTAGAGCAGTACCGTAAACAAGGTACCCTTATCACCTCCAATACATCGGGTATTCCGATCCACCTGATGGCAGAGGGGCGTTCTGACGATTTTAAAAAGAACTTCTGCGGTACGCACTTCTTTAACCCGCCGCGTTACCTCAAGCTGCTGGAAATTATCCCTACGCCGGATACAGACAAGGAAGTGGTAGACTTCCTGATGCATTACGGTGACCTGTACCTGGGTAAGACCACCGTCCTGGCGAAAGATACACCTGCCTTTATTGCGAATCGTGTGGGCATCTATGGCATCATGCAAACGCTGAAGGCCATGGAGAAAACAGGGCTAAGCATAGATGAAGTAGATAAGATTACAGGACCAATCATTGGCCGTCCGAAGTCTGCTACTTTCCGCACACTGGATGTGGTAGGCCTGGACACCACCGTGAACGTAGCCAATGGCCTGTACCAAGCAGGGGAGAAGGATGAGGCACGCGAGCTCTTCAAGATTCCAGACTACGTGCAGAAGATGGTAGAAAATAAGTGGCTGGGAGACAAAACAGGCCAGGGCTTCTACAAAAAAACGAAGGATGCCAAAGGCAAGACAGAGATTCTGACGCTGGACTTGGGTACCATGGAGTACGGGCCGAAGCAGAAGGTGAAGTTTCAGAGCCTGGAAGCCCTGAAGCCAATTGATGACCTGAGGAAGCGCATTAAAGTATTTTCTCAGCAGAACGATAAAGCCGCGCAGTTTTTCAACGAGACACTGTTTGGCCTGTTCCAGTATGTGTCTAACCGCATCCCGGAAATTTCGGATGAACTCTACCGTATCGACGATGCCTTGCGTGCTGGCTTCGGTTGGGAGTTAGGGCCGTTCGAGTACTGGGATGCCATCGGGGCCCGAGAAGGTGCACAGCGTATGACAGAGGCAGGTTATAAGCCTGCAGGCTGGGTACTGGAGATGCTGGAGCATCAGCAAGAGTCTTTCTACATTGTAGAAAATGGCACACGCCGCTACTACGACATTCAAAGTAAAGAATACAAAGCTATTCCAGGGGCAGAGAACTTCATTATCCTGGATAACCTGCGTGGCAGTAAGACAGTCTGGAAAAACAGTGGCGCTACCCTCATCGACTTAGGCGATGGCATCCTGAACGTGGAGTTTCACACCAAGATGAACACCATAGGAGGTGATGTAATCGCTGGCCTGAACAAAGGCATTGAGATCGCCGAGAAAGACTTCCGGGGGATGGTGGTGGGCAGTGATGCCGCTAACTTCTCAGCCGGTGCGAACGTGGGGCTCATCTACATGTACGCTTTGGAGCAGGAGTACGACGAGATCAACTTTATGATCAAGCAGTTCCAGGACACCATGATGCGCATGCGCTACTCCGCTATACCAGTGGTTGGTACGCCTCATGGGTTAACGCTGGGTGGTGGTTGCGAGCTAAACCTGCACTGCGATCACATTCAGGCCGCTGCTGAGACTTATATGGGCTTGGTAGAGTTCGGTGTTGGGCTAATCCCGGGTGGGGGTGGTACCAAAGAAATGGCGCTGCGTGCCTCCGAGGCATATGAGGAAGGCGATATAGAGTACAACACCCTCAAAAACATCTACCTGAACATCGGTATGGCAAAAGTCTCTACCTCTGCGAAAGAGGCCATGGACTTAGGCTATATCCGAAGGGGGGATGGTATTACGATCAACAACAGCCGTCTGATAGCGGATGCCAAGGCACAGGCTATCCTGCTGGCAGAGGAAGGATATACTAAGCCGGTTCAGAAAACGAACATTAAAGTGCAGGGTAGAGGAGGTTTGGGTATGTTCCTGACAGGTGCCAACGCCATGTATACCGGCCGCTATATCTCCGAGCACGATAAGAAGATCTCCCATAAACTGGCTTATGTTATGTGCGGTGGTGATCTGTCGGCCCCAACTGAGGTGAGCGAGCAGTACCTGCTGGACCTGGAGCGTGAAGCTTTCCTGTCGCTGACAGGGGAGCGCAAGACACTGGAGCGTATTCAGAGCATCCTGACCACAGGCAAACCGCTAAGAAATTAAGCGAGGTTGGTATTAAGCATTTGCAGCAACGGCTGCACGTTCTTTGTCATTCTGTAAAGAAACTTGGTTGAAGAAAGTTTAAGCTTTAGCTATGCATGGTCATAATTACTTCGTCTATATCATTACGAATCCAGGTAGAACAGTGCTTTACACTGGTGTGACAAATGATCTGCGAGTAAGGCTTGATCAGCACAAAGTAAATCGGGGAAAGCCGGAAAGCTTTGCTGGCCGCTACTACTGTTACCAATTACTGTACTACGAGTGGTATACTTATGTGCAGCATGCAATAGAGCGGGAGAAGGAGCTGAAGTTGCTAAGTCGTGAACAGAAGATGACCCTTATCAAAAGTGAGAATCCATACTTACGTTTTTTAAAAGTTGATGATTAAACACATGCTTAACCTCCCAGCCACCAAGATCCTTACAGGATGACAAAATAGAATAGATAGTAAAGCTGAAGTATAAACTATAAAAAGAGCATCAAAATGAACAATGCATATATCGTAGCCGGGTTTCGTAGCGCAGTGGGGAAAGCCCCGCGTGGCGTTTTCCGGTTCACAAGACCTGATGACCTGGCTGCTGATGTCATCAAGCACCTCTTGAGTACTGTGCCTGCCCTGGACCCGGAGCGCGTGGACGACCTGATTGTGGGGAACGCTGTGCCGGAGGCAGAGCAAGGCCTGCAGATAGGCCGCATGATCTCGCTGCTGGCCCTGCCTATGTCCGTGTCGGGCATGACCGTGAACCGCTACTGTGGCTCAGGCTTGGAAACTATCGCGTTGGCTGCTAACCGCATCAGCGCCGGGATGGCCGACTGTATCATTGCCGGTGGCGCGGAGTCGATGTCGATGGTGCCGACTGCTGGCTGGAAGACGGCTCCGAACTACCACATCGCGAAAAACAACCCGGACTGGTACCTGAGCATGGGCTTAACAGCTGAGGCGGTGGCCAACGATTACAATGTTTCACGTGAAGACCAGGATGAGTTCGCGTTAAAGTCGCACCAGAAAGCTTTGAATGCGATTGAGCAGGGCTACTTTAAAGAGCAGATCGTGCCGATTACGGTAGAGGAGACCTACCTGGATGAGAACGGCAAAAAGAAAACCAGGACTTACGTGGTAGACACGGATGAAGGCCCTCGCCCGGATACTTCTCTGGAGAAGCTGGCGAAGTTGAAGCCCGTATTTGCAGCTGGTGGTTCGGTAACCGCTGGTAACTCTTCCCAGACGTCCGATGGAGCTGCTTTTGTGCTCGTGATGAGCGAGCGTATGGTGAAGGAGCTGAACCTGGAGCCAATCGCCCGACTGGTAAGTTATGCCACGGGTGGCGTGGATCCCCGCATTATGGGCATGGGACCGATTGCGGCAGTGCCGAAAGCCCTGAAAATGGCCGGTATGACCTTAAACGATATTGACCTGATTGAGATGAATGAAGCTTTTGCCGCCCAGTCGCTTGCTGTAATGCGCCACCTGGACTTCGACCCTGATAAGCTCAATGTTAGTGGCGGCGCTATTGCATTAGGCCATCCGCTTGGTTGTACAGGTACCAAACTAAGCGTACAGCAGTTCCATGAACTGCGTCGCCTTGGCAAGAAGTATGGCCTTGTTACAGCCTGTGTAGGAGGTGGCCAAGGAGTGGCAGGAGTCTACGAACTACTAAGGTAACCCTTTTGACAAAGGAAGAAGGACAAAGGACGAAGGATTTAAACACGTGACACACAACTTCAGAGAGCTAGTAGTATGGAAAGAGGCTATTCAGTTAGCCAAAGAAGTACATGAGCGTACTTCTGCTTTCCCCGCTTCTGAAAAGTTTGGCCTCACGTCACAGATAAATCGAGCTGTTGTTTCTGTTCCTTCTAACATCGCAGAAGGTTCTGGTAGAAGTACTAATAAAGACTTCCGGAACTTCTTGGGCTTTGCTTTGGGCTCGTCTTATGAACTTGAAACACAGCTCTTATTAGCCAAGGAGTTTGGTTACTTGCCTGAGAAGCAGTTTGAAGTTCTACTAGCAAGGTTAATAACCCTACAGAAGAAGATAAGTAGCCTAAAGAATAAATTAACAGATTGAGAAAACAGTATGAATCGTGAAGACAAAGAAGTCTTTTGTCCTTTGTCTTTCATCTAAAAGTCTAAAAACCATGGCAAACGAAACAGAAAATAAAACTACTACCATTAAAGGTGGGGAGTTTCTGATAAAGGAAACAGACCCGCAGGATGTGTTTACCCCTGCTGATTTTAGCGAAGAGCAGCGCATGATGGCTCAGACCTGTCTGGACTTTGTGCGGGATGAAGTAAACCCTTTGCTTGACCGGTTGGATGCTCATGAAGAAGGCCTGATGGAGAACCTGATGAAGAAAGCAGGTGAACTGGGGCTTTTTGCAGTGTCTGCCCCAGAGCAGTACGGGGGGCTGAACATGGACTTCAACACCTCGCTGTTAGTGACAGAATCTGTAGGAGGGGGGCATTCCTTCCCGGTGGCTTTTGCCGCGCATACGGGTATTGGCACCCTGCCCATCCTTTACTTCGGTACAGATGAGCAAAAGCAGAAATACATCCCGAAGCTGGTGAGTGGCGAATGGATGTCGGCTTACTGTTTGACCGAGCCAGGTTCTGGCTCAGATGCCTTGGCTGCTAAGACAAAAGCTGTCCTGAATGAGGCAGGCACGCACTACATCCTGAACGGCCAGAAAATGTGGATCACTAACGCTGGCTTTGCTGATGTGTTCGTGGTGTTTGCGCAAGTGGACGGAGACAAGTTTACGGGCTTTATTGTAGAGCGCGGCTTTCCTGGTGTAAGCCTTGGCAACGAAGAGCACAAGATGGGCATCAAAGGTTCTTCTACCCGCCAGGTATTCTTTGAAGACTGCCAGGTGCCTAAGGAGAACGTGCTGGGCGAGATTGGCAAAGGTCACCTGATCGCCTTTAACATCCTGAACATTGGCCGTATCAAGTTAGGAGCTGCTACCTTGGGAGCCTCTAAGAAAGTAGCCAACCTATCGGTAAAATATGCGAATGAGCGTCACCAGTTCAACCTCCCTATCTCTAAGTTCGGAGCTATCCGTCATAAACTGGCCGAGCAGGCTATCCGCATTTACGCGGTAGAGTCGGCCTTGTACCGTTGCGGTATGGACATTTACCGAAAAGAGCAGGAGCTAATGGCTGCCGGTAACGATGAGAATGAGGCACTGCTGGGTGCTGCACGTGAATTTGCCGTGGAGTGCGCCATGCTGAAGGTAGAAGGCTCTGAAGTGCTGGACTATGTAGTGGACGAAGGGGTGCAGATTTATGGTGGTTACGGCTTCTCAGCCGACTATCCTATGGACCGCGCTTACCGTGACTCTCGTATCAACCGCATTTTTGAGGGAACTAATGAGATCAACCGCATGCTAACCGTGGACATGATCCTGAAGAAGGCCATGAAAGGGGAGCTAGACTTGATGGGGCCAGCCCAATCAGTACAGCAGGAATTGATGGCTATACCGGACTTTGGTGCCGGGGAGGAAGAAGGCTTGTTTACGGCAGAGCATAAGTACATTAAGAACCTGAAGAAAGCTATTCTGATGGTGGCTGGTACTGCTGTGCAGAAGTATATGAACTCCTTAGCTAAGGAGCAGGAGATTCTGATGAACATTGCGGACATGGCAATCAAAACGTATGTGGCAGAGTCTACATTGCTACGGGTAGAGAAGCTGGTAAGCCAAAGAGGCGAAGAGGCTGTAGCGAATGAAATAGACATTGTGCGTGTAACAGTGAACGATGCGGTTGACATAGCTTTTAAGGCTGGTAAAGAAGCAATCGCTGCCATGACAGAAGGAGATGAGCAACGCTTGCTATTTATGGGCCTGAAGCGTTTTACGAAAAAAGACCTCTACAACACAAAAGAGGCGCGCAGACGAATTGCTGCCGCCATGATTGAGGCAGATGAATTTGTGTATTGATTTCTGACCATTTTTATACTTGAAGAGGCCAGCTCCATAGGAGCTGGCCTCTTTTTTTGTCGAGTAGCTTTCGAATGAACCTGGGCTGGTGTTTAGTCAGGCGAATGAAAAGTAATGAAAGTATTAGCGTACAGCTATTGTTTCGCGTGGAACTATGGGACACCCTCAAAGCTGAAAGGCAGTAGGGGCTAGCTTAGCTACCGGAGGCATCTTACAAAACACTTATCGGCTGTTTGTGCTCGTCTATTGCTACAAAGGTAAAGGTCCCATTTACCGCTTTCAGGCGAGTGTCGGAGTACATTTCCTCAATGTAAATCTCCACTTGTACTTTCAGGCTTTTATTACCTACACTAGTTACCCGTCCGATCAACTCCACAATGGTTCCTGCCGGAATCGGTTGTGTAAAGTCAATCCTGTCTGATGATACCGTCACTACTCTCTTGCGGCAGAAGCGGATAGCTGTAATAAATGCAACCTCGTCCATCAGCTGCATTGCCGTGCCACCAAAAAGGGTGTCATAGGATTGGTAGTGTTGGGAAATACGGCTTTGAAAATACGGGTTTCGGATTGCGCTATGCGTTCTTGTAAGTTCATGAGTATGGTTGTGTGCAAGGAACTTTTGAAGCAAGCCGAGGTGCTGTGTATTACGGCTACCATAGTTCCTATAGATGTAATGCTTTTAACAGGTTGGGGAGAAAGGAGAGCAGTAAGCGCTCTGAAGTAAAATTAGCTAATTCTGCTCCAGTTTACCGTATTCGCGCTCAGCGATTGTATATGGCGACGGATATTAGCATTCTGCGGCTGTTCCAGCTGTGGGTCCTCCTGTAGCGTGCGTTGCGCCGCTGCCCGAGCCTCCTGCAGTATGGGAGCGTCTTTAGCAAGATCGGCAATAAGTAGGTCCAGCACACCGCTCTGCTGCGTGCCCATCAGGTCGCCCGGACCGCGGAGCTTCAGGTCGATATCGGCAATCTCAAAGCCATTGTTGGTCCGTACCATGGTCTCCAGGCGCGTTTTACTGTCTTTGCTCAGCTTATAGCCTGTCATCAGGATACAATAACTTTGCTCGGCTCCACGACCCACGCGGCCACGCAGCTGGTGCAACTGAGAAAGACCGAAACGTTCCGCGCTCTCGATCACCATTACCGAAGCATTTGGCACGTTTACGCCTACCTCAATCACCGTAGTGGCAACCATAATCTGCGTTTCGTGTTTCACAAAGCGCTGCATCTCGTAGTCTTTGTCCTGGGCTTTCATCTTGCCATGTACCATGCTCACCTTAAACTCCGGAAAGGCTCGCTTCACGCTCTCGTAGCCATCCATCAGGTCCTTGTAGTTTTCCATCTGCTCAGACTCTTCTATCAGCGGATACACGATGTACACTTGCCTGCCCAGCTTTATCTGGTCGCGTATGAACTGAAACACACGCAGGCGATGACTATCAAAGCGGTGTACGGTTACGATTTCTTTACGGCCAGCTGGCAATTCATCGATCACCGACACATCCAGATCGCCATACAGCGTCATAGCCAGTGTGCGGGGGATAGGGGTGGCCGTCATTACCAGTACGTGCGGGATAATGCGCGGATTTTTGCGCCAGAGCTTAGAGCGTTGCTCCACACCGAAGCGGTGCTGCTCATCCACGATGCACAGGCCCAGGTTCTGAAACTGTACCACGTCCTCCAGCAGGGCATGCGTGCCCACAATCATTTTCATCTCGCCGGAGCGCAACTGCTCGTGCAGTACTCTGCGCTCGCTGGCTTTTGTCGAGCCGGTTAGCTTCCCCAGGTTAATGCCTAGCCTGTCTGCAAATTGCTTCAGACCCACATAATGCTGGTCAGCCAGGATCTCGGTAGGGGCCATGAGTACGGATTGTGCGCCATTATCGGCGGCGATCAGCATGGTGATAAAGGCCACAATGGTCTTGCCCGAGCCCACATCGCCCTGCAGCAGGCGGTTCATCTGCTTTCCGGAAGTTAAGTCTCCATAAATCTCCTTCACTACGCGCTTCTGGGCGTTAGTCAGATCGAAGGCCATATGGTTTTTGTAAAACTCAGTAAGGGTAGGCACCTGGGTAAACACCTGCCCCTGCAGATCGGCCTTGCGTACCACTTTCTGGCGGAACAGGCGCAGCTGTATGTAATAAAGCTCCTCAAACTTGAGCCTGAACTTGGCCGCGTTATACTTCTCTACTGATTCCGGGAAATGTATATTTCGGTAGGCACTGGCTTTGTCTGTCAGGCGGTACTGGTCGATCAGGTCCGGCGAGAGCGACTCCTGTACCTGTGGAAGGGCCACCTTTAGCAGGTACTCCATCATTTTACTGATCACCTTGCTATCGATGCGATGGGCTTTGAGCTTTTCAGTGGTATGGTACACGGGCTGCAGAAAAGAGGTCGTTTGTTTCTCCTCAGCCAGTTCTTCCAGTTCGGGGTGCGCCATGTTGAACTTGCCGTTGAATGCTGTAGGCTTGCCAAACACGATGTAGTCGGTATGGTTTTTCAGCGTTTTTTGCATCCATTTCACCCCTTTAAACCACACCAGTTCCAGCTGATCGCCGTTCTCATCCACCAAAGTGGCTGCCAAGCGCTGTTTTCGGCCTTCGCCCAATAGCTCTTTCCCCCTTATACGACCGCGCACCTGCACATAAGGCATGCTCTCGTCCAGCTCGGCCACTTTATAGAACTGGGTGCGGTCGAGGTAGCGGAAAGGGTAGTGCTGGATAAGGTCGCCGTAGGTGAAGATGTTGAGTTCTTTCTGCAACAGCTCCGCCCGCATCGGTCCTACACCTTTCAGGAATTCTATTTTTGTGCTGAAAAAGTTGCTCAAGGCCTTTGGCTCGCTCTCGGTGTTAAAGGTGAAAGTATAGAATACAAAAATAAACAAAAGCCCCGACAGGTGTAAGTGCTGGCGGGGCTCTATACTTGATGTAAGTGGCTTCTACTGTTGATTTTTCCAGTCCAGCGTATTCAGCATGTGGATAATATCTTTCTTTACGAACTCAATGACCGGAGCCAGGGAATCGTTTTGTGTGGCGGTCCGGAAGTACAGGGCGCCACGCAGGAAATGCTCCGTAGAGTCCGTAACATAAAACTGAAACTGGCTGGGCACCTCTCCCTCCAGTTCAAACACAGAGGCCACATCTCCGTTTGGCGTTCTTACCTCGGCCTCTTCAATGGCATAAGCCTTTATCTGATGCTTGGCTGTTAGCTTACGGGCATCCTCAATCAGGTCGTTCAGCTTTTCCTCGCTGTTATCCAGCCCGATGTAGGTTATTTGAACGTTAGCGCCTAGCTTGGGGTAGATCACGTTAATCCAGTGCGGCTGGGCAATACCGGAAGAGTCGGGCCGGATCTTAGCATGCTCCGAGTACTCAAACACGTAAGGGTGCTGCTCTTGCAGCGGCTGGTACGTTTGGCTTGGCAAATCGATGCGGTTATAACCTTTTGGCTTTGGGGTGTAGTCTGCACCGCCACAGGCTACCACACTGGCAGCTAGGCCAAACCATAGGAACAACTTTAGCTTAGCTAACTTTGTGGTAGTGTTCTTTTTTGCTTGCGACATTAATTTTAACTCGTTTTATACGCTTCGGGTCCGCTGACTCTACCGTAAAGTGGAAGCGGTCGAAAGCGACTTCTTCGCCCACCCGCGGAATCCGGGAGAACAGAGCAAGCATCAGGCCAGCAATGGTTTCGTTTTCACCCTTCACTTCGTCAAAGGCATCAAAAGAGATCTCTGCTACCTTACAGAAGTCGTGCAGGGAGGTCTTGCCGTCAAAGATAAAGGTACTTTCGTCTAGTTGCGAGTAAATGATATCGTCATCCTCGTCGAACTCATCGTTAATTTCGCCTAAAATCTCTTCTACAATATCCTCCAGGGTAAGCAAACCGGCAGTGGTACCGTACTCGTTCACTACGATAGCCATGTGCACGTGCTTTTCCTTGATGTCTTCGAAAAGGTCGGAGATGCGCTTTGTCTCCGGCACAAACACGGCGGGGCGTACCAGCTCCTGCCATCTGAAATCAGCCCCCTGATTCAGGTAGGGGAGCAGGTCCTTCACGTAAAGGATACCTTCTATCTTGTCTGTGCTTTCTGTATAGACCGGTACGCGCGAGTAGTTCCACTCCACAATCTGAGGGAGCAGTTCAGGGAGGGTCGCTTTTAAGTTAAAAGCGGCAATATCCACGCGCGGACGCATGATCTGCTTTACCGTGATAGAACCAAAGTTAACCACTCCGCGCAGAATCTTCCGTTCCTCCGGAGAGGTTTCCTCATTTTTAAGGGCTACGTCCAGGCTGTGGTGCAACTCTTCAATGGTATGGTTGTAGCCTCTCGCCATGTAATGCTTCTCAATATAGCTGCTGATAAACAAGAGCAGCGATGAGAGGGGCTTTATGACCGGTTCGAGGAAGGCAAGAATGGCCACCGTACGCCGGGCAATGCTAAGGCGACGCTTCTGCACGTACACTTTCGGCAGCACCTCTCCACAGAACACAATAAAGAAGGTGGCAAAAAGCATACAGGCGAGCATGGCTCCTGCAGGCAGGGTCATGGTACCAAACACTTGCCAGGCCACATAGGCAAACAACGTGATGATGCTCACATTGATGCCATTGTTTACGACAAGGATGGTGGTTAAAAGCTTGCGAGGGTCCTGCAAGAGCTGATAAACGCGCCGCTCCGTAGGCGACTGGCTTTTTTTGCACTGCTCTAGCTCTTGCTCAGAGAGGGAGAAGTAAGCTGCCTCCGCCCCCGAGGTGAGGGCAGAGAGCAGCAGTAAGATAAAACCAGCAAGTATTGCTGCGATGTATTCAAACCTGAGTTGTGTGAGTGAACTCTGTAGTAATTGAAGTAAACTATAACTCAGGGGGTCTCCGGAATCTGTACTTTCCAAGATTGTTCAGTTTAGTGAAACATAGGTTAGAACGGGAGATCATCCGGCTCGTCGTTCTGGAAGCCAGATGCTCCGCCTTTGTTGGTAGCAGCGCCACCGCCAAAGTTACCGCCTGCAGAAGAAGCAGACTCCTGGTAGTTACCGCCACCATTGCCGCCATTCTCACTACGGCCGCCTAACATGGTCA
Source organism: Pontibacter ummariensis (assembly GCF_900188175.1). Taxonomy (GTDB): domain Bacteria; phylum Bacteroidota; class Bacteroidia; order Cytophagales; family Hymenobacteraceae; genus Pontibacter; species Pontibacter ummariensis. The sequence continues at coordinate 36,912 of NZ_FZOQ01000022.1, forward strand.
TGTTGTCGGCTACAATTTCTGTGCTGTAGCGCTGGATGCCGTCTTTATCCTGGTAGTTGTTTGTTCGGATTCTACCTTCGATATAGACAGACTGTCCTTTTCTCAAATACTTTTCAGCAACTTCGGCTAAGCCGCGCCACAACACAACGTTGTGCCACTCGGTCCTCTCCTGGCGCTGACCGCTTTTGTCTTTAAACGTTTCAGAAGTAGCGATAGGGAAGCGGGCTACTGCCACTCCACCCTCTAGGTGACGTACTTCAGGGTCTTTGCCTAGATTTCCGATCAGGATTACTTTGTTTACACTTGCCATGTCTTTTTTCGATAATATTTAAGTTAACTGGGCTACTCCAACAACCAAGCTGGAGGCAATATGGCTTACTAAAACAAATAATGCTTTACTAGCACAATTAGTTTCAGTCTATAAATGTACTGAAATTTTAGCATCTTTCATATAATTGTTTATCAAAATTGGCTTAGGCAGTTGCTCTATTTCTTCAACGTTAAAAGGGGCTAGTCTTGTTTCTTTTAGGACCTCTTCTTTTAGCGGCGACTCCAGTTTGATTTGATAGAAACGGGCTGTGATTTTCTGGTGGCTCAGAACATGCTTATAGTCCTTTTGGGGAGGCTGCATAAGCGATTTATGTACTTCTAACCCGGCCTGCTGTAGCTCCTCAAGCAGTGTCTCCAGGACCAGGTCTTTGCTCTCGCTCTCATACAGGTAAAAGTCATAGAGGCCCTGCCAAATGTCACCCTCCAGCCGCTTACGGAGGTAGTACTGCCCTTGGTGCTGTAACACGAGGTAGTGGAAGTAACGCGGCCGGGCAGCCTTCGCTTTCGACTTTACCGGCAGCTCCTGCACCATGCCGTGGTTAAAGGCAAAGCAGCTTTGCTGCAAGGGGCAGAACAGGCAATCAGGCATAACCGGTGTGCACTGGATGGCCCCAAACTCCATGATGGCCTGGTTATAAGTATCAGGCGCATGGGCAGGAACCAACTCATCAGCGAGCTTTTGAAACACCTTGCGGGATGTCGGGGCGGCAATGTCATCGGCAATGCCAAAGACACGGGCCAATACCCGAAACACATTTCCATCCAATACGGCTACCTGCTCCTGAAAAGCAAAAGCTGCGATGGCTGCTGCTGTGTAGCTGCCCACTCCTTTTAGCTTGATCAGCTCGGTGTATGAGTCTGGAAACTTTCCGCCATACTGTTCTACCACTACCTGTGCCGTGTGGTGCATGTTGCGGGCGCGTGAGTAGTAGCCCAATCCCTGCCACAGGCGCAGGACCTCATCTTCCGGCGCGGCAGCCAGCTCCTCTACAGTAGGGTAAGCTGCTACAAACTTTTGATAGTAAGGGAGCCCCTGCGCCACGCGCGTTTGTTGCAGGATTACCTCCGAGAGCCAAATGTAATAGGGGTTAGTGGTATCGCGCCAGGGGAGGGGGCGCCTGTGCTGGCCGTACCAGCGGAGAAGGGGGTTAGCAAAATGCGCGTGTGCTGAAGTATCCATAGGAAAAGTAAAAATACGAACCCTCTAAGAAAGGGAGAACAAATCAAAGAAAGCGATTGTTTATTGATGTGGCAACAGTGATTAGGCTTGGAAAGCTCCGAAATATTTGTGCGGGATGTGCGTTGAAAGGGAGTTCGTCGGGTTTAGGCACGGCACTTGCACTGCTTTAAAGTGGCAAATGAGACACTGGGGAGCACGTAATAATTTAGCAGCAAAGCTTTTACTTATCGAAAAGTAAAACTACCTTTGTGCCCCGAAAATCAGATAGTTGAAGGTGCTTTCTGATTGATTATAGTTGAAAGTTATCTTATTATTTAAATTTATAAAAAACTAAGAAAGTGACTAAAGCAGAAGTAATATCAGAAATTGCTGATAAGACAGGGATCGAGAAGGCAGATGTTCAGGCCACAATTGAGGCTTTCTTCAAAGTGGTGAAAGATTCTATGGCCGACGGTAACAATATCTACGTGAGAGGTTTTGGTAGCTTTGTGAACAAGAAGCGTGCGAAGAAAGTAGCTCGTAACATTTCTAAGAACACATCTATCATCATCGACGAGCACTTCATCCCAAGCTTCAAACCATCTAAGACCTTCATCCAGAAGATCAAAAACAGCAAGAAAATTCAGGAAGTAGCACATTCTTAATTTTTTGTATCTTTGCTGATCTAAATTGTTTTAACTCAAACACAATCATTTAGGTAAAAAGAATGTCACGGTCTCAAATATTGATAGTTGTTGTAGCAATCGCTTTGGCGGCCGGCATATTCTTTTTGCCTAAAGTGGTTGTAAACGAGGAGGACAAAGAGAATTTCGCCAAAGCCGAGACCACAGCCGGTACCCCGGAAGGCCACTCGGAGGATGACGGCCACAACCATGGTGCGGAGGCAGGTGCTGCCGCTGATGCCCATGCGACGGCAACCCCAGAGCAGCTAATGGCATTGGCAACGGCTCGTGCCAAGTACAATAAAGCGACCGATGCCCAAACGCGCGCTCGTTTTGCCTCAGAACTGGCAGCGGCTTATTCTACGGCAAGCAAGTACGACAGCGCCGGTTACTTCTACGAAATCGCAGCAGAAACGCGCGGAGGAGAGAAAAGCTATAGACAAGCCGGAGACGCCTACTATGAGGCTTTCTCTTTTGCAGCCACACAGGAACGCGCCAATGAACTGGGGTCCAAAGCACGTAGCATGTATGAGCAGGTGCTGAAGAATAATCCTTCGGACCTGGACGCGAAGACAAACCTGGCCATGACGTATGTGGCCACTACAAACCCAATGCAGGGCATCATGCTGTTGCGTGAGGTAATTGCGGCAGATCCTAATAACGAAAAGGCGCTGTTTAACCTGGGCATTCTCTCGATGCAGTCAGGCCAGTACGACAAGGCAGTGGAGCGCTTCGAGAAGCTGGTAGCTGTTAACCCGCAACACGTAGAAGGAACCTTCTATTGGGCAGTGGCGTTGGCAGAGACAGGGCAGGCAGAGGACGCGAAAGCCTTATTTAACAAGGTAAAAGGCATGAGCAAGGATCCTGCACTGGCAGCTTCCGTAGACGAGTACCTGGCGAAACTTAATTAACGAATTAAAGAAATCATCCATATTTAAAATTTCAAGACTATGCCTTGCGGAAAGAAAAGAAAAAGACATAAGATCGCTACGCACAAGAGAAAGAAGCGCCTAAGAAAAAACAGACATAAGAAGAAGTAATTTCTTCTATGTTTAAGTAAGGCCCATTTTGCAGCGCAAAGTGGGCTTTGGTCTTATACATCCAACTAACCATTTGAGAGAAATTGAGTAACGAACTGATTATCAATTCTACTCAAGATGGGGATCGCATTGCACTTATACAGGATAAAAGGCTAGTAGAGTATCACTTCGAGTCGAAAGACACGGACTACATAGTAGGTGATATTTTTCTGGGCACTGTAAAAAAAGTAATGCCTGGCCTAAACGCCGCTTTTATTGACATTGGCTACCAGAAGGATGCATTTCTGCATTACCATGACTTGGGGGCCAATGTCAGAACGCTGAATAAGTACGTAAAAGCAGCGCAAACACAGAAGAACGCTTCACCAAAGCTCAACCAGATCAAGTTTGAGCCTGAGATAGATAAGCTCGGTAAAATAGCGGATGTCCTCAAAAAAGGGCAGCAGCTGTTAGTGCAGATCGTTAAAGAGCCTATTTCTACTAAAGGCCCGCGCCTTTCCTGCGAGATATCGCTGGCTGGCCGATACCTGGTACTCGTGCCGTTTTCCAATACGGTAAGTGTATCCAAGAAAATCGTCAGCAAAGAAGAGCGCACGCGCCTTAAGCGACTGATTACCTCTATCAAGCCAGAGAACTTTGGCGTGATTATCAGGACAGTGGCCGAAGGGCGTGACGTGGCAGAGCTCGACAGAGACCTGCGCACGATGGTTGAAAACTGGGAAGAGGGCTTTAAAACCCTTCGAATCGCAAAGCCAACAGATAAGATTATTGGTGAGCTGAATCGTTCTTCTTCCATCTTGAGGGATTTATTAAACGAGAGCTTTGACAGCATCGTGGTGGACGACACCCACCTTTATGATGAGATCAAAGCCTACATCGGCAGTATTGCTCCAGACAAGTTAAAGATACTGAAGCATTACACCGGTAAAACCAAGACCTTTGAACACTTCCACGTTGAGAAACAACTAAAGGCAGCCTTCGGCAAAACAGTGACCATACCAGGTGGCGGATACCTGGTAATTGAGCACACCGAGGCCCTGCATGTGATCGACGTAAACAGTGGGAATAAATCTAATACCGAAACCGATCAGGAGGCAACCGCACTGAACGTAAACATGATGGCAGCCAGAGAAGTGGCCCGTCAGTTGCGCCTCCGGGATATAGGTGGTATCATAGTAGTAGACTTCATCGATATGAAGTCGCCCGAAAACCGCCAGAAAGTTTACGAGGTTGTTAAGGAGGAAATGAAGAGAGACCGATCCAAGTCTACAGTACTCCCAATCTCGAAATTCGGCCTGATGCAGATCACCCGACAGCGTGTAAGGCCAGAGCAAAACATTGTAACCGGGGAAGTTTGCCCCACCTGCAACGGCACCGGTAAAATTACTGCCAGTATACTGGTAACAGATGAAATTGAGGCAGCGGTAGACGACCTGCTGACCAGCCATAACCACAAGAGCCTGACCCTGTACTTGCACCCTTTCCTGTACTCTTATTACACGAAGGGAATGGTATCGAGGCAGATGAAGTGGTTCTTCAAGTACTTTAAATGGGTAAGCCTGGTAAAGGATACCTCGCTAGGCATCATGGACTTTAAAGTGATGGACGACCGGGGCGAAGAGATTGAACTACGTGCGGCGTTAGCAGACGTTCCCGTGGTAGCAGATGAAGCTTAACATATAAAAAACAGAAAAAGCCGCTGTCATTTTATGGCAGCGGCTTTTTCTGTTAAAGTGCTGGTCTGTTTACCCCCTTAAAACTTCACGCCGAAGTCAAGGGAAACGCTGTTGTTTTTAAGCGAAACGTTCTTGTCACTGAACTGCTCTTCATAATAGTCGTCTATATCAGTAAGGCCACGATGGTAGGTAAGGCCACCGAAAAGCTTCGTGCTCTCACCTATCTGGAACTCAACACCCCCTCCTAATAGGACGTCTGCTTCAAAAATGTTGAAGCGCTTCAGTACTCTCTCACCGTTTATTACTTTTTTATCGTTTACCTGTGCGGCTACTTTAGTGTTCAGCGAGCCACCTACCTGGAAGTAGGCAAGCGTGCCTGGGGCTATTTCGTTCGTGAAAAGCTTAAGAGTGAGCGGCACCTCGATGTACTGTAAGGCAATATCGTCTTTTCCTCTGGTAGTTACGGTGGAACCGCTGCCATCTGCACGAGTATAGTTGTAGGAGACCTCGCCGCCTTTGCCCCGGTATATCACGCCTGTGCTGAAGGCATAGTTTTGAGAAAAAAAGTAATCGGCAATTACTCCTACCCCTAAGTACAGGTTATTGCTCTCTTTCTCAAGATTGTACCTGTCCTCGGCTATAAAACGATTGCCGGCAATAGTGGGCGACGCCATTAGCCCGATCTCAATTTGTGCACTCGCTGAAAACCCGAAGACCAGGAACAGCATAAGGAGTGATAGTTTTTTCATAAAGTAGTTTAATTACGCTTAGTGTTACCCTAATACGACGGAACACCCTATTTTTGTACAAAGATATGAAACAATGTATTATAGATTATTCTTACTAGTAACCTTGCTTTTTGCTTTTGGTTGTGGAAACGAAAGCTGTGAGTTGCCGGAGGAAATTGCAGAAGTGCCTGTTGATGTGGAGGTTCAGCGGATGGAGGTGCCTTTTTTTGCTGCGGACTCGAAGCAGGAGATTGCCGCTTTTTTGGCCGCTAACCCTCTTTTTGCTGAAAGATACTTGCAACTTTCCGGAGAAGTTTCTGACTCGGCCGCTATAACTCCTTTATACGAGCTGGCTACAAATGAGGCCTTAGATTCTTTGGTGCAGCAAGCGGTGGAACGATTCGAGGAGATGGAACAGGAAGAGCAAATACTGGAGAATGCCTTTAAGGTGATCAAATACCATTACCCTGATTACCATGTGCCGGAGGTGAAGACCTTTGTAACAGGCCTGGGAACCTTAGGCAATGACCTGTTTATCTCTGACAGCCTGATCGTGTTCGGGCTGGATTACTTTATTGGGAAGAACGCAAAGTACCGGCCGCAGGTGTATGAGTACATCCTGGAGCGCTATGACCGGGAGTACATGGTGCCGGCGGCTATGCTGCTGCTCTCCAACCGCTTTAACCAAGTGAACAACGCAGACAGAACGCTGCTAGGGGAGATGATTAGTGCAGGGAAAGCCTACTACTTTGTACAGTCTGTGCTGCCCTGTGCCCCAGATTCTTTGATCATAGGATATTCGGAGCAGGAAATCGCTGATATTTTTCATAACGAGGGCCGGATCTGGGCGCACTTTATCGAAAAGGAGTTGCTTTATGAAAAGAGCCCCTTTCTGGTAAATAAGTACATCGGGGAGCGACCTAATACCCCGGAGATTGATGCGAGTGCTCCCGGGCGGCTTGGTACCTGGGTAGGTTGGCAGATTGTGCGCAAGTACATGGAGCGCAACCCTGAAGTAACCCTGCCGGAGTTAATGGCCGAGACAGACTACCGCAAGATCTTTAATGAGTCGAGGTATAAACCAGAAAAGCGCTAACAAGCGTTAGGGCTGCTCTATGTAGTCTAGGAACCTCTGGCTGAGGATAGCCCTTGCAAATTCTGTTTTGGCTAGTTCCCGGGCCTGGTGCTGTGCCTTTACGAGCAGGCAGGGCTGTGCTAAGTACGGTTTTAGTTGCTGTACAAATGAAGCCGGCTCCTGGGGATCAGCATAAAAGCCGCACCCGTGCTCTTCTACCATTTCCTTCAGCCAGCCCTTTGTGTTGACGATAGTCAGTTTGGCAGCCGCCAGGGAATCGAAAAACTTGTTCGGGCTGTTTGTTTCCAGGATGGGGAACGGTGCAAAAGAAGTATAGGTGGCATGTGCTGAAGACAGCAGCTCCCGTATCTCCATTTTGTTCAGGTAGCCCAGCCAAGTGATGTTGTGCAGTCCCAGAGCCTGTGCTTTTTCCTTCAGCCGGTCTTCCATTGCCCCCTCACCGGCTATGAGGAACTGTACCTGGGGCAAGTGGTGTTGCAGGCAGGCCTGTGCCACATCCAGTAGGTACTCCAGGTGGTTCGCCAGTCCAATCGCTCCCGTGTAGCAAACGACAAAGGGCTCCTCCAGCGAGTGCCGTAAAGGGCTTTTACTCGTGAAGAAACTGCAGTCTGCCATGTTGGGTATAACAGCAACCTTTCCCGGAGAGACATATGGCCTTACCCCTCTGGCCATTCCCGGCGATAACGCCACTACTTTTTCAGCCTGCTTGTAAATGTAGCGTTCAAAAGTGTAGAGGAGGCGTTGCAGGAGCTTGTTCCGGATGAAGCCAAGCTGCACAGGGCCCTCCGGCCACAGGTCCCGCACCTCAAAATAGTAAGGAGTACCCTTCAGTTTCTTTACCGCAAGCGCTACCAGCCCCACGGTTAAAGGGGTGGAGGTAATATAGCACAAGTCTACCCCCTTTACCTTCAAAGCTAACCAAATGCTTTGGAGAGTGTATCTGAGAAAAGCCAGGACACGCCGGCTGAAGCCAAAGTTGTTCGAGTAGGGGATGGGCAGGTAGTGCACTTTAATACCTTCCACACAGGCAGTATAGTAGCTATCGCCCTCATAGGCTGTGATCATTTCCACCTGGTGCCCTGCCTGTACCAGTGCTTTAGAGAGGTAGTAAGAGCGCAGGCCGCCTCCCTGTTCCGGTGTCCGGAAATATTGGTGAATGTACAGGATCTTCATGAGGCAAAATTAAACTGTAGCCACTTCGCCAGCACTAAAAGTGCCCATACTTCCGTACTGTAGTCGTGGCGGCCATTCAGGTGAAGGTGTAGCAGTTGCTGAGTTTGTGTATAGTTGAGAAACTCGAAAAGTATTGCTTTAGAGTCCCGTAGTTCCTGAAAGAGCCAACTGTTTTTCGGGTCACGGAGCCACTTGCCCAAGGGCATGCCAAACCCTTCTTTCGGCCTGTTGGTAAACTCTTTGCCTCCCTGTGCAGCCAAGACCTCTTTTAGCACCCATTTCTGCCCTTGCCGGAATAGGGTGCCACCGGCCATCCCCTGCAGGTACTGGTGTAGCCCATTGCTTAGGTAGGGAGTACGCACCTCCAGCGAATGCTGCATAGAGGTCTGGTCTGTCATGGATAGCACGTCGGAAATAAGGTACTGGTGCAGGTCGTGCTGCAGGCACCATTTCAGCCAGTCTTTCTCCTGGTTAACTGACTTCGGGCGACCGCTCCGCTCTTTCAGTAGTTGCTGCAGGGCGGAGTCCATTTCCGTGAACTGCAGGAAAGTATTGTAAGGGTTTGGGTGAATCTTATCGGGCAGCTTGTTTAGCAGTCGAAATGTATTCCGTAAGGGATGGTCGAAACCCGTTACAAGAAGTGGTTTGGCCAGGCGCAAGACACCGCGTAGGGCAAGTGCTTTGTTTTGGTGGCGCAGGTACTGGTAAAAGGCCCAGTGGCGATTATACCCCCCGAACAGTTCGTCGGCCCCTGCCCCGGAAAGCACTACTTTTACATGTGGCTTTACCGCTCCAGCCAGATAACTGGTCACCAGTGCCGTACCATCGGCGATAGGCTGGTCCAGCCCACGTACGAGCGCGTCGGTGCCTGCCAATATGTTCTCGTCTATTTCAAAAGGCGTGAAGGAGGCCTTGTAGCGTTCGGCCGCAAGGCGGGCATAATACGTGTCTTGTGTGCCGAAGGATCCTTCTGAGGGCTTTAGGGCGATGGAAAAAGCAGGGAATTGCGTATGTCCGGCTTCATGGAGCAGGGCTAGCAGCAAGGTAGAGTCAACGCCACCACTCAGGAACAGACCTATGGGTACATCAGCTACTAAATGCCGCTGCACGCTTTCACAAAGCAGTTCCTTTGTTTTACTGATCAACTGCCCGGTAGGTACTACCTCTTCCTGTTGAGGGGCTGACACAGAACAATAAGGCGTTGTGGTTAAGCTGTTGTTCTGCCAGAGTAAATAATGTCCCTCTTCCAGTTCGGCAATGCCTTTGTAGAACGTCTGTGGCTTTAAAGCGTGCCTATACTGCAGGTAACACTCCAGCTGAGTCTGGTTTAGTTCTTTCGGCACCAAGCCTGAGGCCAGAATACCTTTGATTTCTGAAGATACAACAAAACTCTGGTCTGTATCAGCGTAGTAAAGGGGCTTTATGCCAAAGCGGTCCCGGGCTAACAGTAGCTGATGTGTGGCAGTATCATAAAAGGCGAGGGCAAACATGCCGTCCAACTGCTGCAAACCGTTTGCCCCTTCCAGTATGAGTAGGTGCAGAACCACCTCCGTGTCGGAGGCTGTCTTCAAAGAATGACCCCGTGCCTGCAGTTGCCTCCGGATCTCTTTATAATTGTAAACCTCCCCATTGTAGGCTAACAGGTAGCGCCCGTCTTCTGAACGAAAAGGCTGGTTTGCCTCGTCAGACCTGTCTATGATCTTCAAGCGATTATGCCCTATGTGCATCGCGCCAGCGCCACAGGTTGTAGTAACGTGTGCTGTGGCATCAGGACCACGGTAGACTGTGGCCTCTGTCATCTGCCGTATGGCGGAAGCAGAGGCTTGTCCTTTCTTGTCAATGATTAAGTTGATGCCGCACAAAACCGTGGAGATATAGCCTGGGTACTTTTTGCAAGTTAAGCAAAAATGACTTTTCACACAGGGGAGCTATCCTGGATTAGGACTAACGACTAGAGGTATGTATAAATCACAATTAACTGTACGCTTTGAGCTTGCTGCAGACCTGTTCCCCTACTAAATGTTAATTTTAACACGCTGGTTTACTGCTATAAAGAAATCAGGGCCAATATGGCGAGATGTTTTGGCATATGCTTTGGTAACGTGTTTGTATAGTGTAAAACAAACAGGCCTGCGTTTTGCATCAGAAAGAAAGTGAAACCCATCTAAGTAGAGAAAGAGAATGAAAAAGATAATGGCAGCGCTAGCACTAGGTGTGCTGGTGGTAGGTTCTTCTTATGCCCAGCATGCTCCGCAGAAAGAACGAAAGCATCGTACCGAGCACCGCGAAGAGAGAGGCAGAAAGCATGATAACGATAGAAAAACACCCGAGGAGAGAGCGGCACAGAGAACGGAGAGGCTCAGCCAGAGGTTTGACCTGAATAAGTCGCAGCAGCGTAAGCTGCAGGCCTTAAACCTGAAGTATGCTCAGGAGATGGCAGCTAAAAGGCAGGACTACCGCCGTGCGAACGAACGCGGTAAAATGCGCCGCGACATGCGGGAGAGCCATGCAAAGTGGGAGGCGGAACTGAAAGGCATCCTGAACAAAAAGCAGTACGCCAGGTATGAGGCAGATCGCAAAGAAAGATATGCCCGTTGGCAGGAACGCCAGGACAGAGGCAGAGAAGACGGAAGAGGACACCGCGGTCACTCACAAAGAAGTTAGTTAGATAAGACAAGCATACATGTCAAAGGCAGGGGCTAACATTCTGCCTTTGACGTGTATGCTTGTTTACTTAGTGCTGTAGGCTTACCTGCGGTTGCTGCTGAGTAGGGGCCTTTACTGTACGGTTCCTGTCTGCCCACCACGCCCATAGGATAAACAGCCACTGCAACTGGCCTGCCCAGGCAATGTCGCTTACCTGCTCAGGGGCGGGGCCGAAGATGCTGGCCGCATAAACAAGTACCAGTAACAGTACCAGGGACCAAAGGGCATAGTACCCTGTTTTGTTCTTTGCTTGTGTATGACGCAGGTAGAGCCATAAGCCTCCTGTAAAGATGGCTCCCTCCACTAGAACAGTAGCCGGAGTAGAGTTCCAGAGGCCAAGACCCACCAGGGGAGAGTTACCAGGGTACAGAGGAAGATCAGGGACGTGTACGATCAGGTCGATAAGCCAGTGGCTGATCACCAGCAGGCCGAGTAGCACAGCCGTCTTTTTATCCTTTTGCAGCAGCCAATATCCGAGCCCGAATAACAAGCCCCAACCCAGCACCATCAAAAGGCTATGAGAGATTGGGTAACTTGTGAAGTTGAGGGGAGTGAACTTGCCGGGTGTAGGGGTTATTTCCACGCTCTCCAGGTTCAGGAGTAGTAGCGTTGGCCACAGCAGGTCAAGGAATTGAGCTGCCAGAAAAAGGGTGGCTAGTGAGACTTTGGGCGAGACGGCTTTGCCCGCAAAGCCCGCTGCAAAATGACCAATAAACATGATACGAACTTATTAGAAGTAAGAACTCCGAAAATCTCATGTACCTGCCTGCTGTTAGCCAAGCCTAACAACAAGAATGGCCTCATCTTAAAAGCTTCTTCCAAACGGTTACGCCCGCGTCTAAAGCTGAGGCGCCCGTTCTCCTTGTTAGCCCCCCAGCTTGTTTTCCGGATCATCCGGAATGTTGGGGAAGTTCTTTTGAAAGAACTGGCAAAAATGGGTAAGGGGGCATTCTTCGCACTTAGGCCTGCGGGCTACGCAAATGTAACGGCCATGTAGAATCAACCAGTGGTGTGCCTTCGCAATTAAATCTTGCTGTAGGTTTGCCACAAGCTCCTTCTCTACATCCAAGGGTGTTTTAGCTGTTTTGGAAACCAAGCCAATACGTTTGCTTACCCGGAACACGTGGGTGTCGACGGCCATGGCAGGTTGGTTCCATATAACGGAGACGATCACATTTGCCGTTTTACGCCCCACTCCAGGCAGCTTTACTAGCTCCTCCACCGTGCTTGGTACCTCGCCGTTAAACCGTTCCACGAGCATTTTTCCTAATCCAGCCAAATGCTTCGCCTTATTATTCGGATAGGAGATGCTTTTGATATAGGGAAATATTTCCTCTGGGGTAGCAGTAGCTAGATGCTCCGGCGTGGGGTAAGCCTCAAAAAGAGCGGGGGTTACCATGTTCACGCGCTTGTCGGTGCACTGGGCACTTAGCACTACGGCCAGTATTAGTTCGTAGGGGTTCGAGTAGGCGAGCTCGGTTTCAGGCTCCGGAAAGTTATTTGTAAAAAAATCGACCAGTAGCCTGTAGCGTTCTTTCTTGCGCATAAAAAAAGTTTGCAATCGTGGTTACGACTGCAAACTTAAGCTTTTTGAGTAATTTAAGATGTTATCAACGGCACACTTACGGGGTGCTGCTGCAGCTTCGTCAAGGAGTTGCTGTATCATGAGCAATTCTGAGCAGCCTTCGGCCAGCTCCATGTCTTGCATCAACGCTGCTTCCAGCTGCGTGCAGGCCTCTTCGGGCAGCTCGTCATATACATACTGGATCAGCTCATTCTGAGTAGAGGTTTTTATCATACGCGATGTTGTTTTTAAGCATCTTTTTCCTCAGGTTAATCAGCGCATAGCGCATACGTCCTAAGGCTGTGTTGATGCTCACACCGGTCGCGTCGGCAATCTCCTGGAAACTCATTTCAGCATAATGTCGCATCATGAGCACCTCGCGCTGCGTCTGTGGCAGCGCCTGGATTAGCTCGCGTAAACGGGCATGCGTGTCCTCTTTTACCTGGAGCGACTCTGCAGAGTCCTCTGAAAAAGACATATTGTTAAACACGCTATTGCCGTCTTCCAGCGTGATCATCGGGCTACGTTTCTCTTTACGGAAATGGTCGATCGCCAGGTTGTGGGCAATGCGACAAATCCAGGAAGAAAACTTGCCTTCCTCGTTGTAACGGCCGCTCTTCATGGTATGGATTGCTTTTACAAAAGCGTCCTGCATCAAGTCTTCGGCTGTATACGAGTCTTTTACAATAACTAAAATAGTTGTGTAGACTTTGTTCTTGTGTCTATTTACTAGCTGTTCAAACGCACTCTCGTTACCTGCGATGTAGAGCGAGACTAAAGCAGAGTCGCTCAGCTGGGTAGTTGTATTCATCGTAAAGCTACATATAAGTTAACGTAGAGCTTTATATCATATTGTTGCGTTTACTAGTTAATAACAAGTTTTTTCTGAAGTGTAAATCAAATATATCGAAAGCTTTTTGCTTGTGCAACAGCTCCTTCTCCTATTTAGTAAAAAAAAGTTGCTGTAACTGTACAAGGCTTGCTTGCTTTTCCGTTGTGCCGGGCACCGCTGCAATTTATACGTGGAAGAGATGCCTTAAAGTGACAGAAAAGCATAATTTAGTTTTCCACATATAGAAAAACACTATTGCTCAAGCTAAAACCCTGCCATTATCTTTCAGTGCCCTCAACTTAGAGAAAAGGTTCCTCCAGCGGCTCTTCAGTTATTATCTCTTTTGCGCCGCGTTTTATTTTGTTTCTCCCGTCCTGGTAAGCATTAGCAGGAGTCCTAAAACCTAAGAAATAACATGCAGGCTTCGGAAAACTCCTTATTTTTGCGGCCTTAAAACGAGCAAGCCTATAACTATGAAAAGAATTATTTTAAGCGTGGCAATGGTGCTGGCGACTTTGCCTAACGTTGTGGCGCAGGAAAGTACTCCTGAACTGGAGAGCAGGCCAGCACAGGTATCTGTCGTGCCGGGGATAGGAACAAACGGCTTGAACGGATCAGCCTACCGGCAGCCTTTCTCCTTCAACTTACTAGGAGGCAGCAATGGAGGCGTTAACGGCTTTGAACTGGGAGGTATCCTTAACATTGACCGTGCCTTTGCTACAGGTCTCCAGATCGGAGGCCTGGCCAATATTGTGCAGGGGCCAGTGAGGGGGCTGCAAATAGGAGGCGTGGTCAACACGGCGGCTAGCGAACTAATCGGCTTGCAGATAGGTGGGGTGGCAAACCTGGTAAAGGGCAGCGTGAGTGGCCTGCAACTAGGAGGCGTTGTGAATGCAGCTTCTGAGAGTGTGGATGGGGCGCAAATTAGTGGCGTTGTTAATATTGCGCAGCAGGTGGATGGCTTACAATTGGGAGTGGTTAACCTGGCTGGTACAGCAAAGGGGCTGCAGTTAGGGGTGGTAAACATCGCTGACTCTGCAGGGGAGATGATTGGTGTGCTCAACATAGCCCGGAAGAATGGGTACTACCGTGGAGAGCTTTGGGCGGGGGAGACTTTTTATGGCAATGCTGCCTTTAAAATGGGAACGAAGAAGTTCTATACGATTTTTGCCTTAGGCTGGCAGCAGCGGGACGAGGTGTATCGTTTAGGCTATGGACTTGGATTTGGCGCAGCGTTGGGGAGAGTTGCTGGCGTAGATCTCAACCTGGATCTGCTAAATTATCAGGTATCCGAGGAGAGGATGTGGATGAGCAACAGCACAAACCTGATGCAGCAGGCGAGACTGGTGGCTACAATAGGAATTGGAGGACGTAAAGCCGTACTAATAGGCACAACCTTCAACGTTTTTGAATCTGACTTTAAGAATAGTGGGGAGGGGACCGGTATGGACCTGGCAGCAAAGACCATTTACAGCAAGATACATAGAGACACACGCGTTACTATGTGGCCGGGGCTAAATGCTGGCTTCCGGTTTTAAAGCAGGTAGCATAATTTAAAGCAAGGGCAGTGGGAACTTTGATTCCTGCTGCCTTTGCTATTGCTGGCCTATAATGCTTAACAAGCCCATCTTCATTTGGAAGACCTGTGCGATACTGGTTGCTTTCTGCTTTGCCTCTTCTGCCTTAGTGCCGGCAAACAGCTTGTCTACAGTAGCGGTGAATATGCTTGTCCAGCGCAGGAAGTGGACCTGCTCTATGGGTAAGCGCATGTGCTTCGAGAAAGGCTGTCCTTTATAAGCCATGCTGCCAAACAGCAGGGAGCTCCAGAACTTGTACATGATCGGGAGGTGCTGCTCCCAATTCACTTTTGCAAAATCATTAAAGATGGGGGCAAGCAGGCTATCCTGGTTGACGTTATCGTAAAAGGTGTCTATCAGCAGCTTAACGTCTTCTTCTGTTTCAATGTCTTTCTTCATGGTAATCTGCCCTATCTAGGACTTTAACAATAAGGTGCAGCAATAGGCATCATGCTATTGTAAAGCTAAAGTTTATGAACAGTGCTTACAAAGGGCTTTCCTCTTGGCAAGCATCATACCAAGTAAAGGCTAACTCTTGTTTTACCTTTAGCCACTGCTGCTATTAGGCTGCAAGTTTACGGAAGGTAACACTTGTAAAAAATGACCTTCATCACTTAGGTGCATGAAAAGGAGGTATTTAACGACGAGATAAGAGACGACTGTGTACGGGAGGCAAGAGCTAAGGGGAACAGGCAAGTCCAGGGAGTTTTCCTGTGGGCGCCTGTCATGCCTTAGAAGAATAGTTTTAACGGTAAAAGGATGAGACACAAAAAATCCTTCGAAAGAGCTGAGGAATCTTATCGAAGGATAGTCTAACAAATGAACCCTAGGGTTCTCCTACTACTTTCTGCTGTAACCTTTAATGCGATTAAGAATTAACAGCAGGCGACGGTTTATGTCGCGTTCCTCTACAGGCGTGCATTGCGCCGAAATATTGGAGGGCTTCTTTAGTTTTGCTTCTACATTCTTAAGGTGAGTCAGGTAACTCTCCAGGGTTGTGCTTGAAACTTCTTCTGACACATTTTCGCCCGCAATGTCTTCCTTTTGGTACATTAAGTTGATAGCTTTTGCGATCTCTGTGTTGATAAGCTTTGTTATAGCTGTGTCAGTAGTTATTTCTTGCTGGCACACCCTCCGCTCAATGTTCTCCAATAAATTTCTGATGTCCAGTAGTTCCATAGGATCTGTGGTGTTAAGTTTATGTTAGTTATAAGTCTAAAGGTCAACGTGTTCCTGTTGCTCAGGTAAGTGTCCGGAGCACAGGCGTTACCTTGGAAAAGTATACTTTGTTAAAAATTTACAATAAGCCGCTGAGGTGATCATGTAAACACTGGGGCTACAACGGAGTAGCGAGAGGCCTTCTGAGGACGTCAGCGGCGTGTCAGATGTAACAACCTAAATCAGTGAAATGTTATACTTCTGTTTAGAGCTTTGAGTTACGGTGCAAGTCCCTTTTTTATCATATTCTGGACCGTTGCCCTTCAAGAAAGACAAGCCTTTTGCAAAAGGTTGTTTAGAGCGCTTTAGCGCGATATTGCCTGAAGGCGGCACTGGTTTAGCCAGTCGAGTGCGTCGTGCTCGCTTACGAAGTATGCAGTCGTCAGGTGGTTACCGTAACGTACTGTTTCACGTAACGATATGAATGCATCTGATAAGCTAAGCTCCCGCTGCAGCGGAGACATGAGGTAGGCGATACAAGTACTGTTGCCCAAGGCAATCTTCACGGCGGGCACAAAGCTACTTTCAAACCAGGCCTGCTCTAGCTCTGAAGAGACGTTGCGTAGGCGAAAGTCCTGGAGCCAGAAATGCGCCTGTTGCCGGGTCGCTATCTCCAGCGTCGTCATGTATCCCTCCGCGAACTGGCTAAGATCTACCGCTGCCCGCCAACGGCAGAACAGTACATCCAGATCCTGACGGAAAGCGATGTGCAGGTAGGGAAGCTCGGTTCTTTCAAAGGCTGTCATCGGTAGCGGGCTTGTCGTTCTTCCTTCATCCACCGTTTCTCAGAGGCTAGGTAAAACAGTAAAAGCACATAAAAAGTTTAGCAATGGTTAAAGAAAGTTAGCCTTAGCTCATCTGTTACAGGCGCGGCGAACAGGTCGAACAAACAGGTGTACTAAAAGTAGTTTTTATACGGATATTTGAACAATGCGACTAAATACTAGGAGTAATTTGTGGCGCTGCCGAAATTCCTGCCAAGGCTTTGCTAAATTGCGCCTTTAATAGAAATATGGAAGAAGCGAAGCCCTCTAAGCTTGACCCTTATGCCGTCCTGCGGCTCCCTGAATTCCGGTCTTATATAGCAGCCAGACTCTGTATTACACTAGCAATGCAGATACAGGCGGTAATTGTAGGCTGGCAGATATATGATATCACCCAGGACCCACTGTCTCTCGGGCTTATTGGTTTGGCAGAGGCAGTTCCTTCTATTACGGTTTCACTTTATGCCGGCTACGTGGCTGATATGATAGAGCGCAAGAAGATTATCATGGTGGTGATTACGATACTGCTGCTGTGCTCGGCCTTGTTGTTACTCTTCACCTTAGACGTGAGCCAGGTGCTGGAGCAGTATGGAGCGCTTCCCATCTTCGGTGTTATCTTTTTAAGCGGCATAGCCCGTGGTTTTATGGGGCCGGCTGTGTTCTCCTTCATGCCCCAACTGGTAGTGAATAAGCAGCTTTATGCGAATGCAATTACCTGGAGCACGACGACCTGGCAGGCTGCCTCACTGGCAGGACCGGCTATCGGAGGCTTGATCTACGGCTTTTTTGGAGTAACGGCGGCTTACGCTGCGGATGCCACACTGGTGCTTGTTTCGCTACTGTCTTTTGCCCTGATCGGCTCTAAACCATTGCCTGAGAACGTAAACCCGCAGAACCTGATGGAGAGCCTGCGTACGGGCATTCGGTTTGTGTTCAGCAACCAGATTGTGCTTAGCGCGATCTCTTTAGACCTGTTCGCGGTGTTGTTTGGTGGGGCTGTAGCACTGTTACCTGTCTTTGCCTCCGATATTCTGGAAACAGGCCCTGAGGGGCTTGGCTTCCTGCGGGCAGCACCAGCGGTGGGCTCTGTACTGATAGCGGTTGTAATGGCGTATAAGCCTATCGAGGAAAACGCGGGGAAGAAAATGCTCTGGTGTGTGGCAGGTTTCGGAGTTTGCATTATCCTTTTCGGACTTTCCAGGAGCTTTTGGTTCTCATTGGTATTGCTGGCGCTCAGTGGTGCTTTTGACAGTATCAGCATGATCGTGCGCAGTACTTTAATTCATACCCTCACCCCTGAGTACATGAAAGGGCGGGTGTCCTCTGTCAACAACATTTTTGTAGGCTCCTCTAACGAGATAGGCGCTTTTGAATCCGGTTTCACAGCCAAACTGATGGGAGTAGTGCCTGCGGTGGTCTTCGGCGGCGTAATGACACTGGTTGTGGTGGGGGTTACCGCCTTTAAGGCGGAAAAACTGAGAGAGCTGGACCTGACGCCTGAGCCAGTATCCCCAGGAACGTTACAAAAGCAGTAAGCACAGCCTTTTAGCTGTGCTTACTGCCGGGGGTGATCCAAAAGGCTACTTAGAAGCCTCTTCTTGCGTGTCCTGGCTTTTAGCCTTGCTGGTTTGTTTAGGCCGTCTAACACCATAGCTTCCCTTAGCAATCTTGCCTTTCTTTGTTTTCTTATCTCCTTTTCCCATAAGTTAATATGTTAAGATGGTTGCAGATAGGCCGCTATACGTACAGCAGAAAGCACGGTTGTGTGCATAGCCGGGCCGCTTATTTTGTTGTTTTACGGAACTGCTATGTGAGCTAAGCCCACGTTGATTAGGGCTATACTGGCTAAACCATTCTGCTGTGGCAGGTGTTATAGAGGATGCACCTGCCCTTGCGGAGTGCAACACAACAAAGACCTTCAAAATGAGGTTAGGTCTTTGTATCTTTACAGATTAAATAATTAAGAAAAGGCCTCCGCCTGCACCTTAAAAAGTTTGCGTTGGAGGCCCGTCTTCGTATGGCAAACACTCCTGACTATAACCTGGAAGAGCTTGACGCCCGGCAGAGCATCATTATCAAAGGAGCCCGGGTACATAACCTGAAAAACCTGAGCGTGGCGCTGCCGCGCAATAAGTTCATCGTTATTACCGGCCTGTCCGGTTCCGGTAAATCATCCCTGGCTTTTGATACCCTGTATGCCGAAGGGCAGCGCATGTACGTGGAGAGCTTGAGCTCCTATGCCCGCCAGTTCCTGGGCCGCATGGACAAGCCCGACGTAGATTACATCAAGGGCATCAGTCCGGCCATTGCTATTGAGCAAAAGGTTAGCATTAAGAATAACCGCTCTACTGTAGGTACGAGTACTGAGATCTACGATTACCTGAAACTGCTGTATGCCCGGATTGGCAAAACCTACTCCCCTGTTTCCGGAGAGGTAGTGCAGAAAGATACAGTGGCAGACGTAGTGGATTTTATCTTCTCTTTGGAGGACGAGGCCCGTGTCATGATTCTGGCGCCCTTGCACCAGCACGAGGAGCGTACCTTAGCCAAGGAGCTGGATCTGTTGCTGCAAAAAGGCTACTCCCGCATATACGCAGAAGGGCAGGTGTACTTCATCGAAGAGTTACTGGAGCAGAAAAAGCCCGACCTGGGCAAGCAGCCTTACATCCTGATCGACCGGGCCGTCATTTATAAGAATGACGAGGACCTTGCTTTCCGGATCGCAGACTCCGTGCAGACTGCCTTTTTCGAAGGGCACGGCGAGTGCCGGGTGCTGCATGACGAGGAAGAGCGCGTGTTCTCCGATAAGTTTGAGCTGGACGGGCTGGTCTTCGAGGAACCTTCTGTTAACTTCTTTAGCTTTAACAACCCTTATGGCGCCTGCCAGACCTGCGAAGGCTTCGGGAGTGTGTTGGGCATCGACCCGGATCTGGTGGTGCCGGACAAAAGCCTGACCGTGTACGAAGGCGCTATTGCGCCGTGGCGGAGCGACAAAATGAACGAGTGGCTGCAGCCTTTGCTTAAGAACGGCATCCGCTTCGACTTCCCGATTCACCGTCCTTATAATGAACTGACAGAGGCTGAGCAGGAACTGCTTTGGACCGGCAACAAGTACTTTGAAGGGCTTAACGATTTTTTTAAGCACATCCAGTCGCAAACGCATAAGATACAGTACCGGGTAATGCTGTCGCGCTACCGGGGCCGTACGACCTGCCCCGAGTGCCGTGGCTCCCGTTTGCGTAAGGATGCCAGCTACGTGAAGGTGGGTGGCAAAAGCATTACCGACCTGGTGCTGATGCCGATCACGCAGGTGCTGCCGTTTTTCCGAAACCTAGAGCTGACACAGCATGAGCAGAACGTAGCCGAGCGCCTGGTAACGGAGGTAACAAACCGCCTGAGTTACTTGGAGCGTGTAGGCTTAGGCTATCTGACTCTTAACCGTCTTTCCAATACTTTGTCCGGTGGCGAGAGCCAGCGTATCAACCTCGCTACTTCTCTGGGCAGCGCCTTGGTGGGGTCCATGTATATCCTGGACGAGCCGAGCATTGGCCTCCATCCGAAAGACTCGGAGCAACTGATTGGGGTACTGCGTACACTGCAGCAGATCGGCAACACCGTCATTGTGGTAGAGCATGAGGAGGAGATGATGAAAGCCGCCGACCAGCTTATTGACATCGGACCGGAGGCCGGCTCGGGTGGAGGCAACCTGATGTTCCAGGGCACCTTCGAGGAGCTAGCGCAAAAGGCGGATACCTACACCGCCAAATACCTGAGTGGCCGTTTGGAAGTTCCTGTGCCAGCGCAGCGCCGTAAGTGGCGCAATGCCATCGAGTTGATGGGTGCCCGTGAGAACAACCTCAAGAACCTGAACGTGAAGATTCCGCTAGGGGTGATGACGGTAGTGACTGGCGTGAGTGGTTCCGGTAAGTCGACCTTAATCAAAAAGATACTGGCACCAGCCATGCAGAAGCTGCACGGCACCACTGCTGAGGCCACAGGCAAGTTCGACAAGTTGGCTGGTGACTACAACAAGATAGAGCACGTGGAGTTTGTGGACCAGAATCCGATCGGCAAGTCCTCGCGCTCCAATCCTGTTACGTATGTGAAGGCTTATGACGCTATCCGCACTTTGTACGCAGACCAGGCCCTGGCCAAAGCGCGGGGCTTTAAGCCCTCGCACTTCTCGTTTAACATCGAAGGCGGGCGCTGCGAGGTGTGCCAGGGCGAGGGCCAGGTGAAGATCGAGATGCAGTTTATGGCCGATATTTACCTAACCTGCGAGAGCTGTCATGGTCAGCGCTTTAAGCAGGATGTGCTGGACGTGAAGTACAAAGAAAAGAGTATCTCGGAGGTGCTGGACATGACGATTGCCGACAGCATCGATTTCTTTGAGGATCAGCCGAAGATCATCGAGAAGCTGAAGCCACTGAACGACGTGGGTCTGGGCTATATCCGCCTGGGGCAGTCGAGCAACACCCTGTCGGGAGGCGAGGCGCAGCGCGTGAAGCTGGCCTCCTTCCTCACAAAAGGGGCGCAGCCGCACCAGGAAAATATCCTCTTCATTTTCGACGAGCCCAGCACTGGCCTGCACTTCCACGACATCAGCAAGCTGCTGACCTCCATCAACGCTTTAATTGAAAATGGCAACACGGTCGTGATTATCGAGCATAACATGGATATTGTTAAGTCAGCCGACTGGATCATAGACTTGGGGCCGGAAGGGGGTACCAACGGGGGGCACCTGCTGTTTGAGGGAACACCGGAAGAGATGGTGAAGCTGGAGGATAACCATACGGCCCGCTTCCTGAAGGAAAAGCTTTAAGATTAGAACTTTTGAATTAAAAGTAAGAAATTGCTCCTGCCCGACAGTAGGAGCAATTTCTTTTAGGGGCATCGTATAAAGTAAATCATCAACAAAAACATAAGACATGAGAAAACGAATCGTTGCAGGAAACTGGAAAATGAATAAGACCTATGAAGAGGCACTTTCGCTTGTATCAGAGATCGATAACATGGTGAAGGATGAGGTGAATGAGGACGTAACCGTAATTGTAACGCCTCCTTTCCCATTCCTGCAAGGCGTAGGGAAACTCGTGCAGGGCAATGATAAGATGCACCTCGCCGCACAGGACGTAAGCGAGCATGACAGCGGGGCCTATACAGGTGAAGTATCGGCTGCTATGCTAAAGTCGGTGGGAGTGGAGTATGTGATCATTGGCCACAGCGAGCGCCGCTTATACCACCACGAAGATGCCCAGTTGCTTTACCAAAAAATGAAAGCAGCCATTAAGAATGGTCTGAAGCCGATCTTCTGCTGCGGTGAGCCCTTGGAAGAGCGTGATGCCGACCGCCATTTCGACTACGTGGGACAGCAGCTAAAAGACAGTGTCTCTTATCTGAGCAACGAGGAGTTTGATCAGATCGTGATTGCCTATGAGCCCATCTGGGCCATTGGTACAGGTAAAACAGCCACAGCAGAACAAGCACAGGAAATGCATGCCTACATCCGCGAACAGTTATCGCGCATGTTTGACGCCGAGGCTGCCTATAACTGCAGTATCCTTTACGGTGGTAGCTGCAACCCCGGTAACGCGCAGGAGATTTTCTCGAAAAAGGACGTGGACGGCGGCCTTGTCGGTGGAGCGTCTCTTAAGTCCCGCGACTTTACCGACATCATTAAGTCATTCTAAAGTACAAAGGCCTTCTATAAAAAAGCTGCCAATCGTTGGAATTGGCAGCTTTTTTTATAACTTATACCTATCTTTGAACTTAGTTAAACAAAAAAATTATATATATGCAGATACTGTTCATTCTCTGGATGACGCTGCTGCCGTTTCTGGATACGCCGACTATAGCCGCCGCCCCTACTTCTGTAAGTAGTACTGGTAAAAACTTTTGCCAGATTTACGGGGCTGTGTACTTGGAGCGGGACCCTCTTTACAAGAATACAGCCTCTTACCTCGTCTTTTTAGACGAAGAGGAAGCCTTTGCAGATATGGTGGTGTACCGCGAGAACAACAAGCTGTTTGCCGACAAAGAGGGCATCTGGTACATAACCCCCAACAGAGCGTTTGCCGATCATATTCTGTACGTGACGGACAAACGCAACTTAGCCGACATTACAGTGCATTTTACGGACGTACGCTCTTCGGCTACTTGCCGCGAACAATAAGAACATGGATTTTATAGAAGTTACCTTAAAAGTAAACGCAGATTTCGCGGACATACTTACGGCTGAGCTGGGAGAGCTTGGCTTTGATGCCTTTGTAGAGACAGAAGATGGTTTCAGTGCTTACATAGAAGAGAACCAGTACAGCCAGGAGGCGCTGGAGGAAGTGCTAAGCCGCTACGCTGATTTCGTGCAGGTAGAGTACACGGTGCAAAAGATAGCACGCCAGAACTGGAACGAAGAGTGGGAGCGTAACTTCGAGCCGCTCTTTATTGGGGAGCAGGTCTCTGTTCGGGCTTCCTTTCACCCGAAGCCAGAGCAGGCGAAGTACGATATTGTGATCAATCCCAAGATGTCCTTTGGTACAGGCCACCACGAAACCACCACGCTCATGATTGAGAACCAGCTAAGCCTGGACCATCAGGACAAGCGTGTACTGGACATGGGGTGCGGAACGGGAATTTTAGCCATCATGGCCGGAGAGCTGGGAGCCAGCGAAATTGTAGCGGTGGAGATAGAGGATTGGACAGTGGAGAACGCCCGGGAAAATGCAGCTCTTAACAACTACAGTAGCATTGATGTGCGGTTGGGCGGGGCCGAGACGATAGAAGAAGAAAAACCTTTTGATATTATACTGGCTAACATCAACCGCAACGTTCTGTTAGAAGACATGCCTGCCTATAAAGCAGTGCTGCAGCCAAGAGGATGGCTGGTTCTTAGCGGTTTCTATACCGAGGACCTGCCGATGATTCAGCAGAGAGCCCAGGAACTGGGCCTAGCTTATGTTTCGCACCGGGTTAAGAACAACTGGGTGTCTGCCATATTCCAAGAGAGTTAACCTTTATAGCTATGAGGCAGCTTTTATCCCTGATCTTATTTCTGGCAGTTTTCTCAGCGCAGGCGCAGGTTAAGTTTTCAAATGACCCTGCAGAGTTTGTGAAAGATGCGAAAGCTATGCTATCAGCGGGTAAAGTTGATCATGCTGAAGAACTTTCTGCCCAACTGGAAGAGCTCTGGAGCAGTGGAAAGCTTACTGAGCGGCAAAAGCAGCAGGTGATAAAAGTAAGCCAGCTTTTGTACCGCAAGCGGATGCGCGCCAATCCTCACTTCGAGCAGTTTTATACAATGCTTCTTGCAGGGGTGGGCACCCGGAACCTGAGCGGCGTACGCCTGGACAACATGCTGGAGGTAACAGCGAAAGCCATAGGACAAGAAGAGCCAAAGCAGTTAGAGAAATTTCTTACTACAGCCAGTCTCTACCTTTCTGCCAACCGCTTGTTCCAAAACACTTACTACAGTCTCCATGCCACAGGAGGGAGTTTTAGCTTTGCCTATGAGGGGCCCAGCAAGCCAACGGAGACCGTAACTGAAGAAGACTCTTGGGACAGCATCTCTTGGGATGATGAGGTGAACGAAACGGGAGAGGCAACAGCAGAGGAAGATGATGCCTGGGGGACAATAACCTCCGTCCCTGAAAAGGAAGACAAGAAGAAAACAGCGCAAAAGCGCAAGGAGAGTCTGAAGCAGCAGTTTATTCCTGCACAGCCCAAGGTGTCGGGGCCCGTACTGCAACTGCAAAATGTTACCCTTGCTTTTGTCACGCCTTGGGATTCAGCTGCTATTGTACAGACAAATGGGCAGCTGATGTTGGGAAACGACTTGTTTGTTGGAGAAGGAGGCAAGTTCGAATGGCAGGTACAAGAAAAGCCAGCCGTTGCCGAGCTTCGCAAGTATAGCTTTAATATTTCGTTTGCCGGCTTTAAAGCCCCCGATGTAACGATTTCTTACCCAGCCGTACTGGCAGGGCCGATAGATGGCCCCATGGAGTGGGTCAGCCGTAAGCGGAAAACGAGTAAATACCCCTATCCAAAGTTCCTATCCTTTACAAATGATGCCAAGGTAACGAACCTGGGGAGCAATCTCTCCTATAAAGGAGGCTTCTCTCTGATTGGAAACGCAATAGGTAGCGAGTCGATGGATGGGAGCCTTTCAGAGGTTGTGCTGTCTCAGGCGGGAGAGCGCAAGTTCCGCGCTATAGCCCGCAACTATACCTTCAATGATACTTTATTGTTAGCCGGCCGGGCCGCAGTTGCTCTCTATCAGCAAAACGATTCTTTAACTCATCCTGCTGTGCAGTTGCGCTATTCGAGGAGTGGGCAGGAGCTAACGTTAACCAAGGATAAGGGTGCGTACGCACACACGCCCTATTCTGATTCTTTTCACAAGTTAGAGATAACCGCAGAGCGAGTGCGCTGGAACCTTAATGAGCCGCAGATAGAGTTCTCGATCCTGAGCACCAAAACAATAGTACCAGTACACCTCGAGTCGTTGGAGTATTACTCAAACAACCGTTACCAACAGTTAGTCGGTGTTGCTCCCTTCCATCCGTTACAGTTGCTGATAGGGTACAGTGTTAAAGCGAAAAGGAATGAGTTCTATGCCTCGGATGTAGCAAGAGCTACTAAGATCAGTGAGGCGGCTATCAAAGGGGCTGCCAGTGCCATGTCGCACCAGCGGTTCCTCAATTATGACCCGGGCTCTGGTTACATTGAGCTAAAACCTAAGGCATGGCACTATGTAGGGGCTTCCCGTGATTTGAAAGACTATGACCATTTGGCTATTAAATCAGTGGTGCCATCTGGTCGGAATGCTACTCTGAACCTGGACGATAACAGGCTGACAGTGCGCGGGGTAAGTAAAATCACATTTAATAATGATACGGCCAGCGTCTACATTCTACCCCGGCGTCAGGAAGTACATGTACTGAAGAACCGCGACATTGAGTTTGAGGGGCAGGTGTTTGCCAGCCAATTGGTTTTTAAAGGAACCGAGTTTAAGTTCAACTACGACGAATTTTCTATTGACCTGATTAAGTTAGACACCATTGCCTTAGTGTCCCTCAAGGGCCGTTCCAGGAAAGGAGGGGCATCGGAGCAGGTGCTGACAGGCAAGGGAAGTAGTATGCCAGGTAAGCTGTACATCAACAAGCCACATAACAAGTCAGGGGAAAAGTACTTTGCAGAGTACCCTAAGTTCGATGCCCCAATGGGAGCGCTCGTGGCTTTTGACAAGCGGGAGGTGGCCGGGGGCGCCTACGACAGCACGGTTTACTTTGACATGCCTCCCTTTAAACTGGACAGCCTAAGCTCAGGCAAAAAAGTAGTGGCCTTTGATGGCACCTTCCACTCTGGCGGCATCTTCCCTCCAATCAAAACAAAGCTGCAGATGATGCCTGATGGGACACTAGGGTTCTATTACCAGCCTTCGGCAAAAGGACTGGAGGCGTTTGGCGGTAAAGGAGTAGCCTTTGATACCATCATGATGAGCTCCAGTGGCATACAGAGCAGAGGGAAACTAACCTATCTTACAGCTACTTTAGAGGCCCCGGTTTATACTTACTTTAAAGACAGTGTCGTGGCAAAAGGGGGGGAGATGATAAGTATAAAAGAGGGAGGCAGCGGCTATCCTGTAGCGTCCCTTTCGAACTTCGAAATGAACTGGCAGCCTCTGACCGACACCATGTACTTGAAACCAACGAAAGAGCCGATGAGGCTGTACGAGGAAAGTTACACTTTCAAAGGGACGGCTAAGTATTCGCCGGGAGGTTTGTATGGAAGTGGGATATTAGAAAACCCGGTGGCAAAAGTAACATCGTCCTCCTTACACTTCAAGCAGCGAAGTTTTAGCGGAAACAACGCGAAAATGGTTGTAAAGTCGGGAGAAGGCAAGCCAGCCGTAGAAGCCCTGGACGTGGCTCTTGATTACGATATGACGAAAGGCTTGGTAGACTTTGAAAGTGAGAAGAAAGGGGCCGCCAGCATAACGTTTCCGAAAGCGCAGTATAAAACCTCTATGAGTAGCGGCCGCTGGGACACGAACAATCAGAAAGTAAGCCTCAGAGCAGATGAAAATGGCGGTAGTAACTGGTTCTACTCTATGCATCCGGAACAGGGCGGCTTACGCTTTAAGGCAGGGAGCGGCGACTATAACTTAAAAGACAATACGATACGGGCAGGTGGTGTTCCTTTTATTTCCGTAGCTGATGTGTACATTGTGCCGGACAGTGGTAAAGTAGCGGTTGCTGCAGATGCCACTATCCAGACCCTGCGCAATGCCCGTGTACTGGCCGACTCTTCTCAGCAGTTCCATAAGCTTAATAAAGGGAACATAGATGTGCTGTCGCGAATGGCTTTTAAAGGCAGTGCCATACATAACTTTCTGAATGCCGCCTCAGACTCTTTTGGGTTGCAGTTTGAGAACTTTATTTATGGGAACCCTCAAGAGAAAAAGAAACCTGTTTATACCTTCGCCACTGCTAACATCAAGGAAGAGAATGCTTTTTACATCTTTCCCCGCATTCTGTACCGCGGCAAAATTACCATGCAGGCACCTGAAAAGTACATGGACTTTGATGGGGAGCTGAAGCTAAACTTTACTGGTGATCCTGCCGACTCTGGTTGGTTCCCTTACAAGAAAGATACCCTTGATCCTGAAAACGTACGGATTCCGATTCTTAAAGCAAAGGCTGCTGATGGGACGGCATTGCACACGGGGCTCCATATGGCAGCAGACTCTGGTAAGCTGTACAATACCTTTGTGTCGAAGAAGCTGGCAGAAGATGATCTAGACTTGTTCCTAGTAGATGGCTTACTGTCTTATGACAAGAGCAAAGGTGAGTTCAAGATAGGTCAGGAGGCCCGGGCCTATGGCGACTCGTACGAAGGCAGCCTGATGCAGTACAATGAGGCGTCTAATACGGTGCATTTTGAAGGCAGGCTAAATCTCTTAAAGCCTACTAAGAACTTCAGCATTGATGCTTCAGGAAGTGGGGATGCGAACGTGGACAGTAGTCGCTACAGCCTGGACACTTTCCTCGCTTTTGACTTAGAGGTTCCAGGGAAAGCCCTTGATGCCATGGCGGCAGCCCTGCAGGGGAGTGGCCTCGGGAGCATAGATGCCATGGGCCATAACCAGGAGGCTTTACACTATAAACTGGCGGAATTTATCGGAGACAGAGGAGTGCGAGATTACATTGAGCGTTCTGCCATGGCCTACGTGCCGTTGCCAGAAGTTTCCCGTAGTCTTGTGCGCAGCCTCATCTTAGACCAGGTAAACCTGCGATGGTCTAATGAGCAAAATGCATGGTACAGTGTAGGCAGCATTAGCCTGGCTAGCATCCTGAAGAATGATATTAATGCTAAAATGGATGGGTACCTGGAGTTGCGCCAGGATATGAACGGTGACCCAGCCGTTAATCTTTATCTACAGGCTGATCCTTACACCTGGTACTATTTCAGCTTTTTCGAAAACGGCCTCACCTTAGCCTCCTCCGACGATAACTTTAACAAAGTGATCGGTTCTAAGTCTAAGGGCAGTCGTGGCACTTCGGGTAGTTATGGAATTTACCTGGGCGAGCCAATTGAGAAGAATCAGTTCTTGGACTATTTTAGCAAAACCTACCTGAACGGCGAGAAGGGCTTTAAAGTAGCCGCAGGGCAGCCGATAGGTGAGCCGGTGGGGGGCTTTGGAGGCCAGGAAGAGGACGAGAAGCAGGATAAGAAAAAGAGAAAGAAGAAGGGGAAGGAAGACCCTTTCGGCGTAGAGCCGGAAACAGACTAGCATAACCGGGAACTATAAACACAGCGTATACAGTTTAGCAACGACTTTATATGTTAGGCAGCGA
Source organism: Pontibacter ummariensis (assembly GCF_900188175.1). Lineage (GTDB taxonomy): Bacteria > Bacteroidota > Bacteroidia > Cytophagales > Hymenobacteraceae > Pontibacter > Pontibacter ummariensis. The sequence goes on from NZ_FZOQ01000022.1 coordinate 65,310, forward strand.
ATTAAGATTTAGCTATATTTGGCTGTTCTTTTCGCTCATTTGCGCATCATTACCACACAAGGTGACTTACAGATGAGCAAGCCCTTAGATTAAAAGATGCTAGATTCATGGACGTACTTTTAATAGCTGTACTGTTTATAGCCGCTTACCTGATTGGCTCTGTCTCCACAGCTGTTTGGCTTGGTAAAGCCTTTTATGGCATAGACATACGGGAGCATGGCAGCGGTAACTCCGGGGCCACGAACACTTTCCGGGTATTAGGTAAGAAGCCTGGTACGGCTGTAATGCTGATAGACATCTTTAAGGGCTGGGTTGCTACTTCGCTTGCAGGCTTACTGGTAACTTTTGAGGGTATTGCACCCGAGAATCTGGTTGTGTTTCAGCTAATCATGGGAGCCTTAGGTGTACTTGGCCATATTTTCCCGATCTACGAGCGTTTTAAAGGTGGAAAAGGAGTGGCTACCTTGCTTGGTATGATGCTGGCCATAGAACCGGTAGTCGCTTTAATGTGTATCGCTATTTTCGTTATCGTCCTCATTGCTTCTAAATACGTTTCACTGGGTTCTATTACGGCTGCTTTGGCTTTCCCACTTTTGCTGCTCTTGCCCCGCTTCCACCCGGAAAATCCAATCCTGATTATTTTTGGCTTTATCCTGTTTGCTGTGGTAGCGCTTACGCACCGCAAAAACATTAACCGCCTGATAGCCGGGGAAGAAAGTAAAGCAAACATCCGGATAGGCCGGAAACGATAGTGATCCTACAGAACAATAAGGTAAAATGCCACTCTGCTTAAAAGGGTGGCATTTTTTGTAACTTTAAGCAAACGAGATATCTAAAAACTATGAACAATTATATCAACGAGAACAAAGACCGGTTTCTGGAAGAGTTGCTCGATATGCTGCGTATTCCGTCTGTTAGCGCTGATCCTAAATTTAAGGCTGATGTGCTGCGAACAGCGGAGTTCGTAAAGCAGCGGCTGATTGATGCCGGGGCAGACAAGGTAGAACTGGTAGAGACAGCAGGCAACCCTGTGGTTTACGGGGAGAAGATGGTAGACCCTAACCTGCCTACGGTGTTAGTGTACGGGCATTATGATGTACAGCCTGCAGACCCTTATGAGTTATGGAACTCTCCTCCGTTTGAGCCAGTGATCAAAGACGGCAACATTTATGCCCGTGGCGCCTGCGACGACAAAGGGCAGATGTACATGCATGTGAAGGCATTTGAGACAATGATGCAGACCAGTACCTTGACTTGCAACGTGAAGTTTATGATAGAGGGGGAGGAAGAGATAGGGTCTGTAAACCTGGCGACTTTCGTGAAAGAAAACAAGGACAGGCTGCAGGGCGATGTGATCCTGATTTCCGACACAGGCATGCTGGGGAACGACACCCCTTCCATAACCACTGGCTTGCGCGGCATGAGCTATGTAGAGGTAGAGGTAACAGGCCCTAACCGCGATTTGCATTCCGGTCTGTATGGAGGCGCTGTCGCAAATCCTATTAATGTCCTGTGCCAGATGATCGCCTCCCTGCACGATGAGAATAACCACATCACCATTCCGGGCTTTTACGATAATGTACAGGAGCTGAGCCAGGAGGAACGCGCTGAAATGGCCCGTGCCCCCTTTGACCTGGACAAGTATAAGAAGGCTTTAAATCTGGGCGACGTACACGGCGAGGCAGGCTATACCACCATGGAGCGTAATTCAATTAGACCTACGTTAGATGTAAATGGCATTTGGGGTGGTTACACAGGCGAGGGTGCCAAAACAGTCATTGCTTCCAAAGCCTATGCTAAAATATCCATGCGCTTGGTGCCTAATCAGTCCTCTGCTGAAATTATGGAGAAGTTTAAGAAGCACTTTGAAAGTATAGCACCGAAGAGCGTGAAGGTAGTTGTGAAGCCGCATCACGGTGGGGAGCCAGTGGTAACACCAACAAACTCTCCCGCTTATCAGGCTGCCTCGCAAGCCTACGAAGAAACGTTCGGGGTAAAGCCAGTGCCGGTACGTAGCGGAGGCTCCATTCCGATTGTGGCCATGTTCAAGTCAGAACTAGGCCTGGACTCGGTGTTGATGGGCTTCGGTTTAGATTCGGATGCTATTCACTCCCCAAACGAGCACTTCGGAGTGTTTAACTTTATGAAAGGCATCGAGACAATTCCTCTCTTTTACAAGTACTTCGCGGAGCTGAAGAAGTAAACCGGTAGTAACAAAAGCTAAAGCGTGCAGGGGCGAAGAGCTATTTTTCGTCTATGCGCGCTTTCCTCTTTTTAGCCGAGACATAAGGCGAATGGCAGCGGCTCGTTTTAAGCAGGAGGAAAATGTAAGCTTTGTAAAAAAACAGCCCTGCCCGAGGGGCAAGGCTGTTAAGTATACCGGGTGATGCGTTTTAGCGGGTAAAGTAGACAGCCGCCGTTAACATAAACACAGAGTTTCTGGCGTTCCGAATATCTTCTTCATTGAAATAATTGTCTGGGGTGTCATCTACAAAGTCGTTAAAGCTGCCGTTGTAACGCACACCGATGTTGAAACGCTCGCCCGTTGTAAAGCCAACTCCTGCAGCATAACCCAGCTCAAAGCTTTTAAGGTTATCCTTGTCTATCTCGGTTCTGGATGTTGTCAGAAGGTTATCATTCGCATATACCCTGGTCTCATCATTCACGCTTAATAAGTAAGATGCCTGCGGACCGGCCTCGAAGTAGATCGGCCCGGCCGTAATTTTAGCCAGTATGGGTAAATCGATGTAGTTGTAGTTCATTTTGCCTTCCCGGCGATAAACAGTGCCAACCTGATTGGGGAGGGTGTACTCCTCGTCAGCGTTCTTAAATCCCTTAGAAGAGTAGAGTAGCTCTGGCTGAACGGAAAAAAAGTCTTCAACAATCGCAATGTTATAAGTTAAACCGGCATGAAAGCCCCACTTATTCTCGTAAAGCGATTCATCCCTTAAGTCCCCTTCCAGATTAGACAGGTTAGCCCCACCTCTAATGCCGAGTCCGGATTGTGCTTGTGCCGCGGTAAAAGTTAAGAGCACAAAAGCAAAGGCAAATAATAGCTTCTTCATAATTTAAATCAGTTTGTTGTATACGCCTTATACGAGTCGTACACCGGTTAATAAAAAAATTTAACTCTTGTAAATGACTTTATCCCAGGTTACGGAGGCCAGAGGGCACAAAGCTTAAGGCCTCTAGCGGCCATAACCAAAATCCATGCATGTTAGGCATGATATTGCAACAAACAGGCCAAAGCATAGAGGAATAGTATATATATGCTTAAAATATATGTGAAGGCTATACTTTGAGAGGTAAACGGCCATAAGAAGCAAGAATAAAAAAGCCCGACCAGCTGCCGGGCTTTTATTTCCATAGTCTTAGTTTGTACTAAGGCATACCTTTTCTGCTTGTAGCGCATTCCTGCAGCAAGCATGAATAAAATCATTACGTATATCGGATACGTCTTTGCAGGTATTCCGTTTTGGATTTCGTGTTATCAGTAAAATAATAAGGGCTAAAACAAGCTGTACAGCACCGAAAAGGGAGCCTTAGACTTAAAGCTCCCCTTTTCGGTGGGTGGTACTGCCCTGCAGTGCTAAAAGGCAGGCTTTATTAACCTGCCCATCCTTCCCGGTCAAGGCTTCTATACTGTATGGCTTCCGCCAAGTGTTCTATCTTGATGTCATCGCTTCCGGCAAGGTCTGCAATGGTGCGACTTACTTTTAAGATGCGATCATAGGCGCGGGCTGAAAGCCCCAGGCGCTCCATTGCCGTCTTAAGCAAAGTACGCCCTGCTTCGTTTATCTGGCAGATTTCCTTAACCATCTGAGAAGGCATCATGGCATTAGAGTAAATCTGGGGCACTTCCTTAAAGCGTTCTGTTTGTACTTCCCGGGCGCGTACAACACGCTCACGCACGGTACTGCTCTCCTCAGCCTTGCGGGTAGCGGTCATTTCATCAAAGGTCACAGGCGTTACCTCCACGTGTAGGTCTATCCGGTCCAGCAAGGGGCCGCTTACTTTATTCAGGTAGCGCTGCACCACACCGGGTCCGCAAACACACTCTTTCTCGGGATGGTTGTAATAGCCGCAGGGGCAGGGGTTCATACTGGCCACCAGCATAAAATTAGCGGGGAAGTCTATGGTTGTCCTGGCACGCGAGATGGTAACGCGCCGCTCCTCCAGAGGCTGCCGCATAACCTCTAGTACGGTACGCTTGAACTCTGGTAGCTCATCCAGAAACAGCACACCGTTGTGAGCCAGCGATATCTCTCCCGGCTGCGGCATACCGCCCCCGCCCACCAGGGCTACATCAGAGATGGTATGATGCGGTGAGCGGTAAGGGCGCGTGGTAAGGAGAGAGGCAGCCTCCCCCAACTTACCGGCTACAGAGTGTATCTTTGTTGTTTCGAGTGCCTCGTGCATCGAGAGGGGGGGCAGTACCGAGGGCAAGCGCTTGGCCAGCATCGTTTTTCCAGCACCGGGAGGGCCGATCATAATCACGTTATGACCACCTGCAGCGGCAATTTCGAGGGCCCGCTTGATGTTCTCCTGCCCCTGTACATCGGCAAAGTCGGCAGCATATTGATCTACAGAGCTTTGAAACACCTCGCGTGTGTCTATTACCATAGGGCTAATCTCCCGCTTGCCGTCCAGAAACTCAATCGCCTCCAGGATATTGCTTACCCCAATCACATCCAGGTTATTAACGATCGCAGCTTCCTGAGCATTCTGGCTAGGAAGAATAAAGCCCTTAAAGCCTTCTTTTCGTGCCTGTATGGCAATGGGTAACACTCCCTTGATTGGCCTCAGCGATCCATCCAGCGAGAGCTCCCCCATGATCAAGTACTGAGACACTTTATCCTGCGCAATCTGGCCAGAAGCCGCCAGTATACCCAAGGCAATAGTAAGGTCATAAGCAGAGCCTTCCTTACGGATATCGGCAGGAGCCATATTGATGACAACCTTCTGACGCGGAATTTTATAGCGGTATTGCTGGAGGGCAGAATGAATGCGTTGTTCACTCTCTTTAACGGCATTGTCTGGCAGGCCTACCAGAAAGTACTTGGTGCCAGGGCTAACATTTACCTCAACAGTAACAGTGTAGGCGTTTACGCCCTGCACAGCGCTGCCATACGTCTTAATCAACATGTAGGATGCTTGGTTTAAAGGGGGACTCAACTTATTACGAGCGTGAACATTATCTTAAAAAGCAAAGTTCTGAAATTATACTAATTTTATAAGGACTAATACAGAACATGAACAAGAAAAAGATTGGTAACGCAAGGCTCTTGGCTTAAAGGCTGCTATTTCTCCCTGAAAGTAAACCCTTCTTACTTCTTTGTTGTTTTCTGCCCTAACTGAAAACTATACAGCGACTTACCTTTTTATAGTGAGCGATAAAATTAAGACAGCCCATAGGTTGGAGCCAGGGGAGACGGTAGAAAAACCGGTGCAAAGCGTTTTGGCGATCTTTAACAAAGCGCAAGGCCGTGTGAGGGAGATGCTAATGAAGGGCTTGCCTTTGCAGGAGGTATTAGATGAACTCATTCGGGTCATACAGGAAACACATCCTGATATGCGGGGCTCTGTACTTGCCTTGAATGCCGCCCAAGGAACTTTACACCCTGTTAGTGGACCGAGCTTATCGCAAGAGTACTCGGCTTTGATCAATGGTGCTTTCATTGGTCCAGAAAGCGGTTCTTGTGGTACGGCAGCTTTTACAAAAAGCCGTGTGCTGGTAGCCGATATCAGCCAAGACCCACTGTGGGCACAGTTCCGGAAGGCACTCGATTATGGTTTAAAAGCCTGCTGGTCGCATCCGATCTTCTCTGCTGAAGGAGAGGTATTAGGTACTTTCGCGATGTACTACACTTCCTTAAGAACCCCTACAACAGCAGAGGTAGAGCTTTTGGAGCTGGCGGCTGGTCTCGCAGGTACTGCTATAGAGTGGAAGCAAGTCCTTAACGAGCGTACATTGCTGGAGGGGGATTTGCGCAAAGCAAACGAGGAACTGCTAGAGCTAAATGCGGACCTGGATAAGCGGGTAAAGGAGCGAACAGCTGAACTGGTGTATCAAAGCCAGGTAAGGCAAACAGTTACGGATAATGCCACAGCAGCTTTGTTCATGAAAGACGAGTTCGGGTGCTGTACTTATATGAACCCGGCAGCACAGGCTATGACAGGATATACGTTGGAGGAAGTAGTAGGGCAGCCCTTGCATAACATCATCCATTACAGGCATCCTGATGGTAGCGCTTTTGATCTTGGAGACTGTGTACTGGAAAAGGCTCTTTTACAGAACATGAAGGTGAGGGGGCATGAGGATGTTTTCATCAGGAAAGACGGTAGCTTTTTCCCGGTTTCCTGTGCTGCAAGCCCTATCCAGGAGAACGGAAAGCTGATAGGTACTGTGGTGGAGGTCCGTGACGTGAGCCAGGAGAGGCGCGCGCAGCAGGAGGTGATGGAAAGCTCGGAAAGGTTTCGCCTGCTTCTGGAGGCCATGCCGCAGTTCGCCTGGACGGCTAAGCCTAATGGCCAGCTGGACTTTATCAGCACCCGTTGGATAGCCTACATTGGTGGCGATGAAGACGAGGGGCTGGGAGAAAGCTGGGTAAGATCGTTGCATCCGAAAGACACTGAGCACGCGTTACAAGCCTGGGCAAAAGCCCTGAACACGGGCAGTGATTATGAAGCAGAGTTTCGGGTGAGACGTTATGACGGAACATACCGATGGTTTTTGGCGAGGGCTTTGCCTTTGACCTCAAAAGATGGAGAAGTGAAAAAGTGGTTTGGTACCACCACAGACATCCATGAACAGCGCCTGGCTATTCAGAAGCTGGCCGAGGCACAGGAGCAACTCAAGCGCACAAACAATGAACTGAACCAAAAGAACCGGGAGCTAACACAGACTAACGCAGACCTGGACAATTTTGTCTATACCGCCTCACATGATTTGCGCGCGCCTATTATTAACCTGGAGGCCTTGCTGCAGGTGTTGGAGGAGGATTTGACTAGAGACACAGTAGTAGAGGTGTCGGGGCTATTGGGTATGATGAAGGGATCCGTATCGCGCTTTAAGAAAACGATAGAAGACCTGACGGATATTTCTAAAACGAAGAAGAGCCAAGCGGAGACTAAGGAGAACATTATCCTTAGTGAGTTGATGGAGGAAATAAGAGAAAGTGTACAGGAGCTCGTGAACATATCAGGTGTCACGATAACAGGGGGCTTCTCGGAGGTTCCTCACTTCCTCTTTCCTCGCAAAAACCTGCGTAGCCTGGTTTATAATCTTGTTTCTAATGGGGTTAAGTACCGCTCGGCCGCGAGGCCCTCTGTTGTTAAGGTTTCTACGGCTAGGATAGGAGGCATGGTACGGCTGCGTGTACAGGATAACGGACTAGGAGTGGCTGTAGAAAACAAGGAGCACTTGTTTGGTATGTTCAAGCGCTTTCACGATCATGTGGAAGGTTCTGGCGTAGGGCTGTATATTGTAAAGCGCATTGTAGAAAACGCCAATGGTTACATAGAGGTAGACAGCAAGCTAGGGAGCGGGACTACCTTTGATGTGTACCTGCCCATATAAGACCTGAAAAAGGTCGATTCATAAATAAAGCGAGGCAATCAATTCTGTGTTGCCTCGCTTTTTTATGTTGTTTGCCCCTGCTATGTCAGCTTTTGTTCTAGCAACAGTATCAGGATATGAATTACCTTGATGTGAATTTCCTGTACACGATCCGCGTAACCGAAGTGCGGTACGCGAACTTCTACGTCACATAGCGGTGCTAGCTTCCCTCCGTCTTTACCTGTTAGGCCTACTACTTTCATACCTTTAGCCTTAGCAGCCTCAGCAGCTTTGATCACGTTGCCGGAGTTCCCGCTGGTACTGATGGCCAGCAGTACGTCGCCTGGGTTACCCAAGGCCTCTAAGTAGCGCGAAAAAATGAAGTCATAGCCATAGTCATTTCCCACGCAGCTCATATGACTCGGATCCGAGATAGAGATAGCTGGCAAAGCACGTCTGTTGTCGCGGTAACGTCCTGTCAGCTCTTCGGCAAAGTGCATGGCATCGCACATAGACCCGCCGTTCCCACAGCTCAGAATTTTGCCACCATTGCTTATCGCTAGTGCCATGGTATCGGCTGCAGCCTCAACAGATGCTATGTTTGCTGCATCAGACAGAAACGCTGTAAGCACTTCCTGTGCCTGCGTTAGTTCTGCCAATATAGTGTTAGATGTCATTTAAGTCCTTATTTGCTGACTTCAGCCTTTTCTTCGACTTGGGCCCGCTGGTAGTTATTGCTTCTGAACTCCTGACGTTTTTCATAGAGGTCAGCTTTCAGTTCATTTATTTTTAGCTGTGCCATGTGTTGTTCGTGCTTCAGGCCTGCCACGTGCACGCGGCTTACGAGCAGCCTTGCCAGCATAAGCACACCCCCCACAGCGGCTATAATTTTATATAAATCTAGAACCTGGTTTTCTGTGCTGATATTAAAAATAGTGTTCTCGTTGAGTACAGAGGTTAAAAGAAGTACTGTAAATACAACGTAGGCCAGTACCAATAAATCAAGAATCGCCTTGAGTGCTCTCATGTATTAGCTATTTCCTGTGCAACATATTTTCTTAAAATTAAGAAGAAAATATGGCTTTTTCCTAGCGGTAGTAGCCTAATTAACAATTTTAGCGGTATGGCTGCTCTGTAAATACTATTTATCCATTATGTCGTTAGCTGCATTTGGGTAAGTTTTGCGTACAAACCGCTCACCTGAAGTAACTCGTCATGGGTGCCCCGTTCTACTACCCGCCCTTCCTGTAGTACCACAATTTCGTCGGCATGTTGGATGGTACTCAGGCGGTGCGCAATTACGATAGAGGTGCGGTTTCGCATCAGGTTAGTCAGTGCTTCCTGCACCAGCTTTTCTGACTCTGTGTCCAGTGCCGAGGTAGCCTCATCCAAGATCAGAATAGGCGGGTTCTTCAGGATGGCGCGGGCAATACTGATACGCTGCCGCTGACCTCCCGAAAGCTTACCGCCTCTGTCTCCGATTATGGTCTGGTAACCATCCTCCGTGTTCATGATAAAGTCGTGCGCATTAGCAATGCGGGCCGCTGCGACTACTTCAGCCTCGGTGGCGTCTGTTTTGTTAAAAGCGATATTGTTAAAGATGGTGTCGTTAAAGAGTATTGGCTCCTGGGTCACCACCCCCATCTTATCCCGTACTGACTCCATGGTATAGTCCCGGATGTCGTGTCCGTCAATAAGAATAGCGCCTGCCGTAGGGTCATAAAAACGCGGAATAAGGTCTGCCAGGGTGGACTTTCCACCCCCTGAAGGCCCTACCAACGCTACTGTTTTGCCTTTGGGTATGCGAATGTTTACGCTCTGCAGCACAGGCCTTTCTCCGTAGCCGAAATGCACCCCCCTGAACTCGATCTGGTCCTTAAAGCTGGGAAGCACTTTAGCGTCGGGCTTGTTTACTACCAGTGGCTTGGTGTCAATTACCTGCAGTACGCGGTCTCCTGATACCAGTCCTCGCTGGATATTGCTGAAAGAGGAGGACATCGCCTTCGCTGGAACCAAGACCTGGGAGAAAAGGATGATGTAAGTAATAAACTCTGCAGGCTCCAACTCTGACTGTTGACTTAACACGAGGTTTCCGCCGTAGTAAAGCAGGCCTGCCACCACCGTTACCCCTAGAAACTCAGAAAGTGGCGAGGCTAGGTCCCGCTTGTTGGCGATGGAGCGCTGGATACGGGCATAACGGTTGTTTTGGTCCTGGAACTTGTTCAGGATGAATGGCTCAGCGTTGAAAGCCTTGATTACACGAATACCACTTAGAGTTTCGTCTATTATGGTAAGTATAAAGCTGAGTGAGCTTTGCCCTTGTTTTGCTTTGCGCTTAAGTTTTTTGGAAATGGCAGCAATCACACCCCCTGATAGCGGGAGCAGGATTAGTGTAAAGAGCGTTAGCTTAACTGACATGGTAAACAACACCACAAAAAAAGCGATGATGCTGATAGGCTCACGGATTACCACGGTGAGGGTATTCACGACAGAGCTTTCCACCTCCTGGATGTCTACTGTCAGGCGTGTCATCAGGTCCCCTTTACGCTCATTTGAGAAGAAGCCTAGGTGCAGTTCCGTCACACGTTGGTAAACAGCATGTCGCATTTTCTTTACCACGTGTGCCCGTAGTTCCCCTACAATGCGGAAGGCCAGGTAGCGGAACAGGTTAGCCAGGAAGATAGAAACCACCACTACCACGCATACAAAAAGTAAGGCACCCTCGCGGCCTTCAGTCAGGATTACCTGACCAAAGTAATAGTTGAAGAAGTCAGTGAAAAAGCTCAGCTTAAAGCTGAATTCCGGGCGCTGTGTTACCATTGTAGCAGCTTCTTCGGTCCCTACCTGTGCAAACAGCACATTGAGCAGGGGAATGATCAGCGCAAAGTTAAAGATACCGAAGATGATGCCCAGGATGGTGTAGATGGTATACAGTGGCACAAACCGGCTGTAAGGTTTGGCAAACTGGAGTATACGAAGGTATGTCTTCATGAGAGTATAGAACACTGTCAGCCATTGTCAAAGGCCTACAGCAGATAGGGCAGCCTATACGGTGCCGGTACTACAGGTTAAATGTTGATAAGGCTGTTAGGGAATAACCCTTAAGCTGCAGCAAAGATACTTAATTAAAAGGCAGGAAAGTAAAAAGGTAGAGAGTTGCCTTTCTACCTTTTTACTTTAGATGGTGGTATTGCTATTGATTAAAATACATATAGTCGTGGCGCAATGTTCCAGCGGAAAGCAACGGAGGTGAAAACCGTGTTATGGTCTAAAGCATTTATTTCCGCATCCGATCTCCGGAGAACCTGCCTCAGGTCCAGGAACATATTATGCTTGAGTTGATAGGAGAGGGTCAGGTCCAGGAACAGCAGGTCTGTCGCAATACCCTGCCCTATTTCATTACCGTAACCTAAAGCGCGGTCGTAGTAAGAAAAGAGCACGTTGTTGCCGTAGTTCAAAGTGTCTGTCGCTGTTACTACGTCCTGGCCATAACGGGTAACAATCGCTTTGCCTGTAAGCATCAGACGTGGGAGCGGCTGATAGTACGCTATCCCGATCAACTCGTACAGGTTAGCGCCGATAGGGTGAGCCAATGGTTGGTTATAGTGTTGGTAATTCGTAAACTGGTCCTCGTGCTGGTAAGTATAAGGGCGTATAAGGTTTACCTCGCCCTGCAGGTCCAGGTTGTTCAACCCGAAAGCATCTATGTACTTAGCCCCGATTTGCCCGGCCTGCTTATTTGCCCACCAACCATTACCTGCCGTAACTTCTCTTAGCTTAAACTCATCCAAGAATAGCTGGCCGTAAAGCTGTACACGGTCCCGTATGTTCCAGCGGAAGTCGGCGCCCAGCATGGCATTGTCCTCACTTCCCAGACCTTGTTCGATACTTCTGTAGAAGATAATAGGGTTGAGGTATTGCAGTTCAAACTTTCCTTCGCCACGAGCAAAAACAACTTGCTCAAACAGGCCCAGGTTAAAGTTATCTGTTATGTTAACTCCTAAGCGGTGTAGTGCCATGTACTTTTTAGGGAATAACAAATCCCCTTCGCCACGGCGGTACTCAGAAGTTAACTCCTGAAACAAGTTCATGTAATGGATCTTCCAAACCTGCGTATTCAGTTTCAGGAAAAAGGCCGGAGGGGCAAAGTCTGAGTAAATTAATGAACGGTAGCCATCTCCTATAAACTGCCTGTCGTGCCCTAGCAGTATCTCTACATGATCGCTTAACGCATAGTTAATATAGCCCCGGGCCGTGGTGAAATCGTAGGCATTTTCTTTAAAGGGCTTCCACAGCGTTTCGTGCGGGACTACATTGTCCCGTTGGATACGGTCTATTACATAGCCTGGGAAACGCGCCTGGGTTTCTCCTATAAAAGCGTAATAACCAAATCTGTCATCAATCGTGCCCTCTACTTGTACACCACGCGTGTTGATGTAACGAGTACCGTCCGTTTGGTTGTCCAGTCCCACCTCAAAGTGTAGCACCGGGTTTACACGAACCGTAAAGTTTTCATTCTCGAAGTGATAGAGATCTGTTCTATTGCGGAAGAAGTATTTTAGGATCGGCTTTTGGCTTTCATTAACCTCCAGCTCGGTATAGTTCCAATTGTCGTTGAGCAGGTACAGCGTGTTAAACTGGTCAACAGGGGTGGTGGCGTTACGCGCACTCACCTCCGCCAGCTCTGCCACATCCTGCCGGCCGTAGGGGCGGACCGCTGTCTGTAGTTCGGGTACCTGGTCGCCATACTTGATCTGATAACGGTCTATCCAGTGGTATACATCGCGGTTGTAAGGAACGTATGTGTCCTGTGCCTGTGCGGCAAAGCTAAAAGCAAGGGTGAGTGCTAAGGCACCAAACGTACTTTTCATGTACAGTATCAGTTATAGGGATTGTGATGATGCAATGCGAATGTACTCTTTTAAAAGCTGTTTGTTCCGGGGAAAAGCCTGAATTTATAAGATTCCAACAGTAAAAGCTACATAATTTAGCTGTTCTCTGTTAAGTACCCAGTAGTAGAACTTTTATGGGTGGGAATAACCTGTTCTTTTTTGCGTATCATCAGCGGTTTCATCTCTTCTTCTTTCATGGAAGGGTGCTTGAAACTTTGGTCTAATTTTGGCACAAGGCCTCTGCCTTACGTACCTTTAAGCCAATACAAATGCTTTGGCGCCTCTTATGGAAAAGAACAAGCTCAACATCCTGATCAATACCCCCTCTTTAGCGAACCATTATGTTGCTGAACTACGTGATACCACCATTCAAAAAGACAGCATGCGCTTCCGACGTAACCTTGAGCGCTTAGGGGAACTGTTGGCCTACGAGATATCTAAAACCTTGCCTTATACCACGGCCACGCTTACCACTCCACTTGCTCAAACCGAGACAAAACTGCTAGCCGAACAGCCAGTATTAGCGACTATTCTGCGGGCAGGGCTGCCTTTGTACCAAGGCATGCTTAACTACTTTGATAAAGCCTACAGTACTTTTGTGGGAGCTTATCGGGTAGAGGAGGAAAATACGCAGCTGCAGATTAATATGGAGTACCTGGCCTCCACGAACCTGCATGATAAAATATTGATTCTTGCAGATCCTATGCTGGCAACCGGTAGGTCTTTGGTGGAGTCGTACCAAGGCATGCTACGGCATGGTAAACCCAAGCAGGTACATATTGCTGCTGCTATTGCGGCTCCTGAGGGACTGGCATATGTACAGCAGAAAGTACCGGAGGCCTACATTTGGCTTGGGGCACTAGATGACCATCTGAATGAGCGTTCCTATATTGTGCCAGGTCTTGGTGATGCCGGCGATCTGGCCTTTGGGCCTAAAGTGTAGCTCCAAACTTTGCCTGTAAGCCCTTATTACCACCTAATCCGTAAAGATTCGGTAATTAGCTGACTGGCTATAAAGCTTGTTAGAATAATTACAATTATTGCTGCTATCCTGTGCGTATACTTACGTATAATTTGTTATTTTGAGCGTTCTGTTTAGTAGAATACAATTTTAGTCCGAAGCGGTGCTAGTAGAAGTATTGAAGTACTTGTCGGTGTACCTGATAAGTATGGTGAAGTTTTTCGGAGGACCTGTGACGGGAATGTCACTAGGGCTGTCCTATATAGAGACTACAGCATTAACGGTGGCGGGGATGATGACAAGTGTTATTATTTTTTCCATCATTGGCAGAGCCGTTTCAAAATGGTTCTCAAAACGAAGGCGCTCCAAGCGAAAGCCCATATTCAATAAAAAGAACCGCCGTATCGTGCAGGTCTGGAAACGCTTCGGTGTAACAGGCGTTGCCTTTCTGACCCCTGTTATCTTTACACCAATATTCGGCACTATTGTAGTGGCCCTCTTTGGGGCCTCCCGCAAGCATATTTTCATTCACATGCTCTGGAGCTCCATTTTTTGGAGTGCAGTTCTTAACCTGCTCGTTTTTAAGTTCGGCCATATGGCAGAGGGCCTGTTATTAAGTATCAAGTTTTAGTTTGATGCCGAGAGCAGATGAGCTACGCTCTAGTAAAAGAGTCTGATCGCGTTTGAAGAGAAATAAAAAAGGACAGCAACCTTCTCCAGTTGCTGTCCTTTTTTATTTCTTTCTGCTCCCTTTCTTCTTGGTCTTCTGCCAGAACGAGTCCCTTGGATCGCCTTTACTTTTCCTTCCTTTCTCAAAGTTAGACTTGTGCTTCCCCTTTTTCTCGTGGAAAGCCCCTTTGAAGTCTGGGTTTTCACGACGTTTCTGGCGGTCTACATCTCGGGCCATTTCCTGCTGCTCTTCAAAAGGCGTTTCAAACACCTTTACCTCAGCAGGCATCGGGTTTTGCGGGATCTGCATTCGGATGATCTTTTCGATCTTATGCACGTGGTACATTTCGGCCTCTGTGGCAAAGGTAATGGCTGCCCCTTCGTTCTCAGCACGACCCGTGCGACCAATGCGATGCACATAGTCTTCGTAAATTAGCGGCACGTCAAAGTTAATCACATGGCTTACCATGCTGACGTCGATGCCGCGTGAAGCCACATCTGTTGCGACCAGAAAACGGACCTCTCCTCCCTTAAAAGCCTCCATGGAGTTAATGCGTGTGTTCTGTCCTTTATTTCCGTGGATGGCCCGTACTTCGCCGTAATTCCGGTGCTCCAGAAACTTAGACACACTCTCCGCGTTTTTCTTACTTCTGGTAAAGATGATCACCCGGTTAAAGGTCTCTGTATCCTGGATCAGGTGCTCAAGCAGCTCTATTTTGGTGCGTAGGTTAGGCACCTTGTAGAGTACCTGGCTAACTGTTTCTACCGGGGTGGCCTGAGGGGTTATCTCTACCCGGGTCGGGAACTCCAGGAACTCCTCCGACAGTTCAACCACCTTGTCAGGCATGGTGGCGGAGAACAGCAGGTTTTGGCGCTTACGGGGGATTACCTCCAGTATTTGGCGAATCTGAGGCATAAAGCCCATGTCCATCATCTTGTCGGCCTCGTCCAGCACCATTGTCTTTAGCTCTTTCAGCACCAGTTCGCCTTTTAGGTAAAATTCCATCAGGCGTTTAGGGGTGGCTACGAGTATGTCTATCCCTTCATGTACTCTGGAGAGTTGCGTCTTTGGACCTACTCCTCCGTAAATAGCCGCAAAGCGAAGGTCAGTGTACTTGGCCAGCAGCCCGATGTTCTCCTCTATCTGCATGGCCAGTTCCCGGGTAGGGGCAAGGATGAGGGCACGAGGGTTCGTACCTTGCGCATATTTTACTTTCATGAGCAGCGGTAGGAGGTAGGCAGCAGTTTTACCGGTTCCTGTCTGGGCAATGCCTAATATATCATGCCCTCCCATAATAACCGGAATAGCCTCTAGCTGAATAGGGGTAGGCTTGTCATAGCCAGCTTCCTCAATGGCATTTAACAGCTGTTTGTTCAGTTTGAAATCTTCAAATGTGATGTTCTCCTTTTCTGTTTCTTCTGCCATGGCTATAGTGCTTTTACTTCGCGTTCTTACAAAAGTACGGGAATTTTGCGGTTAGGAGGTAAAAGCTGTGCTTCCTGTAATTACAATGCAGGGGAAAAGCCTGCAGAACACCCGCAGGGAAGAAAGTGGAGTTAATATCCCTCAGGTGGTGCGCATCATGCTGTAGGTGTCGCTAGATGTGCCGCAAACCGCTGTTGCGCTGCTGAAGAGGTAGATTAAAACAGCGTTAGATGTGCCGATTAAGTTGGCTTCCCGTATCTTAGCAGCATGAAAAGTATCCTGATAAAGAACGCACAACTCGTTAACGAGGGAAAAGTAACTACTGCCGATGTACTGGTAAAAGAAGGACGCATTGTACAGATCGGGCAAAACATAGCTGCTGAGGTGGATGAAAGCATCGATGCAACAGGCCTGCATCTGTTGCCAGGGGTAATTGATGACCAGGTCCACTTCCGGGAGCCGGGGCTGACGCATAAGGCAAACATCGAAACGGAGGCCAGAGCGGCTGTAGCAGGCGGCACTACTTCTTTTATGGAAATGCCGAACACGGTGCCCAACGCCGTCACGCAGGAGTTGCTGGAGGACAAGTACAATATTGCCGCAGAAACCTCTCTGGCTAATTACTCCTTCTACATGGGGGCCACAAACGATAACCTGGCAGAGGTGCTGCTTACCAACCCTAACACCGTGTGTGGGATCAAGATCTTTATGGGATCCTCTACAGGAAACATGCTGGTGGATAATGAGGAGACGCTGGAGCAGATATTTGCCAAGGCCAAGCTGCCGATTGCTGTGCACTGCGAGGATGAGCAGACCATCCGCGACAACATGGCGATTTATGAGGAAAAGTACGGAGATGATATCCCGGTGAAGTGCCACCCCGAAATCAGGAATGAGGCAGCTTGCTTCAAGTCTTCCTTTATGGCAGTAAAGCTGGCCGAGAAGCACAACACCCGCCTGCACATCCTGCATATTTCCACTGAGGAGGAGCTGAAACTCTTCCGGAACGATATTCCACTAGAGCAGAAACGTATTACTGCCGAGGTATGCACGCACCATCTCTGGTTCGATAAGAAGGACTACGATGAGCTAGGTAACCAAATTAAATGTAATCCTGCTATCAAAGAACACCGCCATAAAGAGGCGCTGTTGCAGGGGCTGCTGGAGGATAAGCTGGATGTTATTGCCACAGATCATGCCCCGCATACCTGGGAGGAGAAGCAGAACAAGTACAGGAAAGCACCATCAGGAATACCACAAGTACAGCACTCGCTACAGATGATGCTGGAGTTTGTGCGTGAGGGCAAGCTGACACTGGAAAAGGTGGTGGAGAAAATGAGCCATGCACCAGCCGTACTTTTTAACGTACGTGAGCGTGGTTATATACGGGAAGGCTATTGGGCTGACCTGGTGCTGGTAGACCTGAACAAGCCCTATACTGTTACCAAAGACAACACCTATTACAAGTGCAACTGGTCCCCGTTCGAAGGCTACACCTTCAGCAGCTCCATTACGCATACACTGGTTTCAGGACATTTGGCCTTTGTGAACGGTGCTTTTGACGAGAGCAAAAGAGGAGAGCGGCTACTGTTCGACAGGTAATCATGGAGCTGGAAAAGTTTAAAGAGCTGCATGCCCGTTTTTTCGGGAAAGAGCTGCCGGAGGAAATAACAGCCTCTAAGGAGTATGAAGCTTATGTTGACGCCATCCACGATAACGAGGAGTGCTATAACTGGGCTACTGCTGAAAAGCTAAAGAGCAATGGGTTCTATCCCGACGGTTACTGCTGCATGATGATGGCCGACAAAGTGTATGAAAGCCTGGACCAGGACGGGGAAACAAAGTATAATGATCCGGAAGTGATCATCAATAGATGGGATGAGGGGCTTTACGGAATACCAGTGCATAATGGCAGCGCAACAATGGTTGTAATTAACTACTGCCCGTGGTGTGGCAGTAAGCTGAGTAAGTAAGAGTTAAGCTGCTCCTGTTTCGCTTAGGGCTGTCGGTGCTTGTTGTCTTTCCATTTTCTGTGTTCGTAAGTATAGAAGCGGAGTAGTCTGAATGGGCTGATAGGTATGTTTTTTACTAACTGAGTTACGATATACTTAAGGTACTAACAGGGGTATAAAAGAAGCGATGCGTAAAATTTTTAGGTAAAAAATGCGTCCTGGTATTGCATTCTGTGATTTCCTCTTTATATTTGCACACTCAAACGAGACACGGTGGTTGTAGCTCAGTCGGTTAGAGCACCAGATTGTGATTCTGGGGGTCGTGGGTTCGAGCCCCATCTTCCACCCCAAGCCCTTGAAGCGAACTTCAAGGGCTTTTTTATTTGGATAAATTGATAAATTGTGGAGTGGTTAAATTGCTGGCTACGAGCTGTTGACAGCAAGCACTTAACAGTTAAACCATTTAATAGTAATTTAAAGGTATGAGCTTAACAGTAGTAGGTTCGATGGCGTTTGATGCGCTGGAGACTCCCTTCGGAAAAACAGATAAGATCGTAGGTGGCGCGGCTACCTATATTTCATTGGCTGCTTCTTATTTCGTGAAGCCGGTTAACGTGGTATCAGTGGTAGGTGGTGACTTTGACCAGGATCACATTAAACTGATGCACGAGCGTAACATTAGCACCGAAGGAGTGCAGGTAAAGGAGAACGAGAAGTCTTTCTTCTGGTCTGGCCGCTACTTTAACGACATGAACAGCCGCGAAACTCTGGTGACAGAGCTAAACGTGCTGGGCGACTTCGATCCGATTATTCCGGACAGCTATCAGGGGTGTGAATTCCTGATGCTGGGCAACCTTGCCCCACAGGTGCAGCGCACGGTTATTGAACGCCTGCACAACCGCCCGAAGCTGATCGTGATGGACACCATGAACTTCTGGATGGATATTGCGCTGGACGAGCTGAAAGAAACAGTTAAGTTAATTGATGTGCTTTCTATCAATGACGAAGAGGCGCGCCAGTTGAGCGGTGAGTACTCTCTGGTAAAAGCTGCCAGGAAAATCATGGACATGGGGCCAAAATTCCTGATCATCAAGAAGGGGGAGCACGGGGCCCTGTTGTTTAACGAAGATAAAGTGTTCTTTGCCCCAGCCCTGCCTTTAGAAGAAGTGTTTGACCCAACCGGAGCGGGAGATACCTTTGCGGGTGGTTTTATCGGGTACATTGCCAGCACGGGTGATGCCAGCTTCGAGAACATGAAGCGTGCCGTGATTCATGGGTCAGCCCTGGCCTCTTTCTGCGTGGAGAAGTTTGGCACGGAACGCTTGAAGAAGCTGTCGCAGGAGGAGATTGATAACCGCGTACAGAAATTCGTGAACCTGGTGGCTTTTGATACCGTGCTACAGTAGTAGCCATAAAAGATATGGAAAACAGGAAGGGAGGCTAAGGCTTCCCTTTTTGTATTTAAAAGCTCTGTATTCTCAAAGCCTATTTTGCCGGTTCTGTAACAAAAAGCCCTGGGGTGGGGTAAAACTAAGTGTAGACTAAAGAGGAGATAGGAATATGAGCGATAAGAATAAAAATAACGATAAAGAAAGATTACAGAAGCAATCAGAAGAAAACGTTCTCTCTAAAGTGGAGAATAAGCGCCAGCAGGAGGGCTATAACAAAGAAGTACAGATAGACCCTGCGAAGAAGATACTGCAGACGGATGACTCCAAAGTGCAGAACCCCAACCGCAATTTGGCGCAGGGCGGTAACAATATGCCTTTCGATAAAAAGTAAGGCAATTACGCAAGATACAAACTATGAAAATAACGAGAGCGGAAGGCCTTTAAAGGCCTTCCGCTTTTTTGTGCCTGCCCTGCTGTGCTGTGCTGCCCTCAAATCCTTATCTTTCGAGAGATTCATTTCTATGGCATATGCTTAAAACGGATGTATGTATACTGGGTGCAGGGCCAGGAGGTGCTACAGCAGCCCTACACTTAGCTAACAAAGGTATTTCCTCCTTGCTAGTGGATAAAGCGGTGTTCCCTCGTGATAAGGTATGTGGAGATGCACTGAGCGGGAAGGTAGTAAACGAACTGCGCCGTATCTCACCGGATCTACCACAACTGTTTAGCCAGGAGCAGGAGGCGCTACCTTCCTGGGGCATTCACTTCATTTCACCGGGAGGGGAGAAGCTGAGCGTTCCTTTCAAATACAACTACCAGAAGGCCCAAGATGCCCCAGCCGGTTACATCTCTAAACGCCTCCACTTCGATAACTTCTTGATAGAACAGGTAAAGCAGCGCTCTGAAGTGCGGTTGCTGGAGGGAGTAGAGGTCGCAGCTTTTGAACGGTTGCCGGAAGGCGGCTTTGCGCTGCTCGGGAAAGACAGCCAGTCCCTGATTCAGACCAAGCTCCTGTTAGTAGCCAATGGGGCACAGTCTGCTTTTAGCCGGCATGTAGCCAACCTGCAGCAGGAGCCTGAGCATTACTGTGCTGGCTTACGGGCTTATTACAAAGGCGTGGAGGGTTTGGATGGGGATAACTTTATCGAACTCCATTTTTTCAAGGATTTCCTGCCTGGTTATTTCTGGATCTTCCCCTTGCCTAATGGCCATGCAAACGTAGGCGTTGGCATGCTCAGCAGTGCAGTGAGCAAAAAGAAAGTGAACCTGAAGAAAGAGATGCTCCGGATGATCGAATCGCACCCGGCGCTGCAGCAGCGTTTCAGGAATGCAGAGTTGCTGGGCGGAATCAAAGGATATGGCTTACCGCTGGGCTCTAAAAAACGACGCATCTCTGGCGACAACTACATGCTATTAGGTGACGCCGGTGCCCTGATAGACCCCTTTACAGGAGAAGGGGTAAGCAATGCCATGATCAGTGGCCGGTGGGCAGCAGAGCAGGTGTTTCAGTGCCTACAGGCACAAGACTTTTCGACGGCCTTCATGCAAGGGTACGATAAAGCGGTATACAACCGACTCTGGAAAGAGCTTAAACTGAGTCGCCAGATGCAGAGGCTGTTGAACTATCCATGGCTGTTTGATAAAGTTGCCTCCAAAGCATCTAAGAACACCGTCTTGGCAGAAACTATCTCCTGCATGTTCAACGACCTGGACCTCCGCGAACGCCTCAAACAGCCGTCTTTCTACCTCAAACTGCTGTTTAATTGAAAATAGACGAAAGCAAGGAGGCAGGCATTCAACAAGTACTGTTCTCCTAGCACGAGCCTTTCTTCCTTTAAAACTCCTGCTTCAGCCAAAGCTTAAAGTTTTCCTGCTCAGCCTGGGTGGCGTCCTTACGCTTTTCCACGAAGTACCTGCTGTAGTAGGATGAGTCATTCTTCTGCAGGCGCACTACATGCAATTGTTTGTCCCGGAACAGAACCAGTTCTACTTCGTCCGGCTCTAGTGCCAACAGCTGTTGTAGGTTGTTCTCCAGCTTGCGCCCGTTCAGTGCTACCAACTCATCGTCGATGCTTAACACCTCGCTTGCCGGGGAATCAGGGGCTATTGCTATAACTTTAGAAGTCTCGTCAGAAGAAACTTTAAAACCGTACTTGTGCTCATACAGCAGCGAACTCTCTTGTTTCCGTAATGTGCAACCTACATACCGTAGCGCTTCGTCCAGTGCATCCTCGATTGGTGCCGTGCCGTTAATGAAATTATCAAAGTATGTTCTAAAGGAAGTCTGTCCTACCTCATCCACGAGGGCCAAATAATCATCCTCGGAATAGCCAATGCTCTTTTTCCCAAAGCGTTCCCATAGTTTCCGCATAACAGTGTCCAGGCTGGCCTTATTCTCTGTTGCTTTGCGTAGCTGCAGGTCGAGTAGCATAGCTGTGAGCATGCCTTTGATATAAATAGAAACCTTACGGTCAGGTATGCCCGGCTTATAACCATCCAGCCATAAGTCGAAAGAGGAGTCAGCCACAGAGAGATTGTTGCGACTGTAATCCGCAAAGTAGCGCTGCAAAGAAGTGTTCAGCTCCTCAAAGTACTGCTCTGCTGTAAAAAAGCCGGAACGAGCCAGCATATAGTCCCCATAATAAGTCGTTACTCCCTCGGCTACATAGCCTGTTTTAAAGTAGTTTTCTTGAGAAAAGTTATAGGGCATTAACTCTTTGGGGCGTATCTTCTTGATATTCCAGGTATGGAACAGTTCGTGCGAACTAACGCCGATGAATTCCTTGTACAGGGACGGTGCCATAAGCAGTTCTCCTGGTCCGAGGGTAATGACAGTCGAGTGGCTGTGCTCCACCCCGTGATAAAAGTGGTAGGGTAAGATTTCGTTCAGGTAATGGTATTCCGCGACAGGAAAGTCTTCGAAAACGTGCAGCTGCTCTTTTGTGAAAGCCTCAAAGTCGCTTTTGATGCGCTCCCAATCCGGCTGGCAGTCGCCCTGCATCCAGATGTGAAAAGGAATATCATTCACCGTAAAAGTTTCCTGCTTCAGGCTATCGCTGGCTATAAAGGGGCTATCAACCAGTTCGTCGAAGTTAGCAGCCTCTAGCGTGTGCTTCTCTTGCTCCTGTAGGCCACTAGCCACCTGCCAGTCTTCAGGTATCTGCAACTGTAGGGTGCACGGTTCGTGCTCGCGTCCCTCTACGGCCATCATGCAATTGATGGGGTTAACGTACAGTTGCGTTTCATCCAGCCAGGATCCGCCTGCGTCCATCTGGCGGGCATAGAAATCATAGTTTACCGCTACTGTTTCGGCTCCATTGGTCTCTATCAACCACCTGTCCTTCGTTACCTTTCGGATAGGGAGTTTTTCGCCATTAGCAGTGGCTGTAACACCCCGTAGCTTTTGGGCAAAGTGCTGTAGTTCGTACCGGCCGGGGCGCCAGGCCGGCAGTTGCAGATACAGTTCCTGCTCCCTATTGCGGGGTATGGTAATGGTGATATGGAGGAAGTGTGTGAGGGGATTTGAGTAGGAAAGGTTGTATTTTATCATCTTGCTGCCTTCGTGGTTTTATGCGCTATTGCTCTTGTAACGCCTATGTAGCCGTTTAAGATTGATAATTTTAAGAGAATATTTGGGGATGACTTTGCTAATTTAGAAAAGGTTACCTAATTTTGCAGGCCATAATAAAAGCATTGGCATACGATGAAAAGAACATTCCAGCCTTCTCAGAGAAAAAGAAGAAACAAGCACGGTTTCAGATCACGAATGGAGACCGCTAACGGTAGAAGAGTATTGGCCAGCAGAAGAGCCAAAGGCAGAAAGAGACTTACAGTTTCTAGCGAGAAAAGACATAAGGCAGCTTAATCCCTGAATGGGGAATTTGCTTTGCATTGCCTGGGCCGCTAATGGATTCAGCAGCAGCTAACGAGCAGCAAGCCGAGCAGCCATCATCCTATACATTTTCAAAAGAAGAACGCTTGTGTAGTAAGCGCCTCACCGCGCTACTGTTTAGCAAGGGTTCTTCTTTTAATTTGTATCCGCTGCGGTTTGTGTATTACACGCCGCAGGACCCATTGCCTGGGCATACCCAGGTACTCATCTCTGTTTCTAAGCGCTATTTTAAGCGTGCTGTAGACCGTAACCGCCTTAAGCGGCAAATACGGGAGGCGTTCCGCCTCAATAAGCACATCCTCGCACAATCTCAAGAGCAGGCTCCGCAGCTCCTGGGTATAATTTATATCGGCAAGGAAAAAAAGTCCTTTCATTCCATCCAAAAAAAACTAATTTCAGGGTTGGTACGTTGTTTGAATAAGTAGCAATACTACTTTTCTGCGTCCTATCTAACCTAGAAATTATGTACAAGAAGTCTATTGCCGGTCTGTTTGTTGGCGTTCTTGCCTTTGGCCTACTTTCCTTCAAAACCGAGTCTGAGCGTTACTTTGAGATAGCCAAAAACCTGGATGTTTTTGCCACGCTTTTCAAAGAGGTGAACACCTACTATGTAGATGATGTGCCTCCAGCCAAAATGATGCGTACCGGCATTGACGCCATGCTCAAGTCGCTGGACCCCTACACTAATTACATTCCAGAAGACGATATCGAAGACTTCCGCACCATGACTACCGGCCAGTACGGTGGTATCGGTGCTGTGATTGGCAGTCGCGAAGGAAAAGTAGTGGTGCAAATGCCTTACGAAAACTCGCCGGCCCATAAAGCTGGACTGGCCATTGGTGACGAGATATTGAAAATAAATGGTGTAACGGTAACCGGTAAGTCTACTTCAGATGTAAGCAAGCTTTTGAAAGGGCAGGCAAATACTTCTGTTAAACTGGAAGTGCGCAGCTATGGACAAACAAAGTCCAGAACAGTAGAATTGTTGCGAGACAATATTATGGTAGAGAACGTGCCGTATTATGGCATGTTAGATAATGAGATCGGTTATTTCCAGCTGTCTGGCTTCACGGTTGATGCTTCGAAAGAGGTGAAAATGGCTGTTCAGAAGCTGAAAGAGATGGGGGCGAAGAAAATAGTTTTCGACCTGCGCGATAACCCGGGAGGTTTACTGCATGAAGCAGTAAATATCTCCAACGTGTTTGTGGACAAGGGGCAGGACATCGTTAGCACCAAAGGCAAGGTAAAGGAGTGGAACAAAACTTATAAAGCACTGGATGAACCTCTTGATAAAAACATTCCGCTCGTGATTCTTACCAGTTCCCGCAGTGCCTCGGCTTCTGAGATTGTAGCTGGCGTGATGCAGGACTACGACCGTGCCGTGTTGGTAGGAGAGCGTACGTTCGGGAAAGGCCTAGTACAAGTAACACGTCCTTTATCTTATAACTCACAGCTAAAGGTAACAACAGCTAAGTACTATATCCCAAGTGGACGTTGCATTCAGGCGATTGATTACACACACCGTAACGAAGACGGTAGCGTAGGTAAAGTGCCGGATTCACTACGTGTTGCTTTTAAAACTGCGGCCGGAAGAACAGTATACGATGGTGGTGGGGTAGCGCCTGATGTGGAAGTAAAACAGCAAGAGTATTCCGATATCACCAAAACCATTGCGGCTAAAGGCTATTTCTTTGACTATGCGAATAAGTATAAGTTTGAGCATCCTACTATTCCGGCCGCTAAAGAGTTTAACCTTACTGATGAAGAATACAAAAGCTTTGTTTCTTACTTGAGCGGTAAGGATGTGTCTTATGCTACTAACATAGAAAGTGAGTTGGATGAGTTAGCAGCTGAGGCAAAAGAAGGCAAGCATTATGATGATATCAGGGCAGAACTGGAGGCAATCAGAAACAAAGTGTCGCACAACAAGGCGAATGATTTAATGCGCTTCAAGTCCGAAATCATGGAGGTGTTAGAGGCTGAGATCGCTTCAAGATACTACCTCCAGAAAGGCTACATTGAAGCTACATTTGATGATGACCCGGATATTTTAATGGCAAAGCAAGTGCTGAACAATCCAGAAAAGTATAGTTCTTATCTGAAGTTAAACTAGAGGGAGACAGTGTATAGGAGGGTGGTGCCAAAAGGTGCCACCCTCTTTTGTTGTAAAGCCCATCCGTATAACTCTCCCTACAAACTAGTGTTTTGGAGCTGTGCAATGTTCCATTAATTTTGTAAAAAGATTCCAGGTAGCTTGCCTAACTAATTTACTATATATTATGCCTTTGTTGCTTGCCATTGAAACCTCCACTACTGTTTGCTCTGTTGCCTTGTTCAACGGACCACAACTGCTAGGGACTTCTGAGTTGCAGATAGAGAAGTCTCACTCTTCGCATATTACGGTTATGATAAGCCAGCTAGTAGAGAATTGCGGCATAACCTTACAGGATTTGGAGGCGGTGGTAGTCTCAGGAGGGCCTGGGTCGTATACAGGCTTGAGGATAGGGTCAGCTACAGCAAAAGGCCTTTGTTACTCACTTAACATTCCCTTGCTGGAAGTTTCAACTCTGCATGGCTTGGCTGCACAAGTTGTGGCTGTCACACCAAAGCCTTCCCGTTTCCTGTTTTGTCCTATGCTGGATGCCAGAAGAATGGAAGTGTATCTTTGCGTGCTGAATAGTCAGCTGCAGGAAGTAGAGCCAGTAGCCCCTGTTGTGTTGGATGCCAGTACACTGGAAGACAGGCTAGCAGAGCAGCAAATAGTTTTTATGGGTAGTGGCGCGCAAAAATTCAAAGAATTGGTAGCCGAAAACGAAAATGCTTTGTTTGTAGATAACGTAGTGCCGTCTGCCATTACCATTGGGCAATTAGCGCTGCAGAAGTATGAGCAAAAAACGTTTGAGGATGTAGCCTATTATGAACCCTTCTATTTAAAGGATGTTTACATAACAAAAGCAGGTAAAAGCGCTAAATAAGAACGAGATATGTCAGAGATAATAAACAAAGTAGCACAGAGCGCGCTGGTTACACTCAACCTGGAGGAGTTGGTTCACCCGGGAGAGCGTGTGGTATACGATATAAAAGATAACCTCTTCCATGGCCTGATCCTTAAGGAGAAAGATTTTCGAGCCTTTATGAAAGAGCATGACTGGTTGCAGTATCAGGGCAAGAATGTGGCGATCATATGTTCTGCGGATGCTATAGTGCCTACCTGGGCTTATATGTTATTAGCAACAAAGCTGCAGAATCATGCAAATCATTACGTGTTCGGGAACCTGGAGGCACTGGAACAGTCTTTAATGCAGGAGGCGATCAACAAAATTAATGTAGAAGAATACCAGGATGGCAAAGTAGTGGTAAAAGGTTGTGCAGGGGTAGAAGTGCCAACCTATGCCTATGTGGAAATAATGCGAAAGCTTTTGCCTGTAGTAAGTAGCCTTATGTATGGCGAACCTTGCAGTACTGTGCCGTTATATAAGCGCCCTAAAACTGTATAATAAGTTTAAAAAAGCAATATTTAATAAAGCTCCCGTCGGATAGGCGGGAGCTTTATCTTTTTCCTTTAGTGTGAGCTTATCAGCTGTTGAACTTCGTGGAGTTGGTCTTAGGTTACCTCCGAGCGGTGGGGGAGACTCCAGCGACTAGGCGGTAAAAGGGGATTACTGGGTAAAGCAATCCTGCCAAGGGGGAACTTCAGGCCCCGCTTTTGCTGTTTTTTTCCAGCACTAAGAGGAAAAGCATGCAGGGGGAGCAGTTAAAAAGCTGTTTTAGCCGGAGCTTCCGCCGGTCCTCTGGCTGTTACCCTCTAGCGCCCGCTCTAGAGAAGGGGATCAAAAAGAATCCCCCACTGCCTGAGCTACTTAGCTTTTTTTCTGCGCTGATCTTCCCTTGGGCCTTGCTTGCCGGGAAACTTTGCCTACCTTTGCGCTCCCTTCGGCAGGACAGGGGCAGCGATAACAGGGGTTGAATGAGTCTTTAGCAGGCAAAGGGAAAAAGAGAAAAACCTCTCCCCTGGTGCTTGCAAAACGAAAAACTCTTCTTACCTTTGCAGCCCGCTTCACAAGGAAGGG
>NZ_FZOQ01000021.1 GCF_900188175.1 Pontibacter ummariensis
AATTAATAAGTAAGAATTAATAAGTAAGAATTAATAAGTAAGAATTAATAAGTAAGAATTAATAAGTAAGAATTAATAAGTAAGAATTAATAAGTTTTAACTATTAAATTTTAAGTTTAATATTATAAATAATAACTAATAATTATTAAGTAAAAGATAATAGTTTAAAATTGTTAAATAATATATAGTAGCTTTTATGTGAAAGTTATTATTTGTTATATTTTTGAAGCGTTAATGAGTGGGCTATGATCGTGAAAATCCTTTCTGCCGCTGCCGGGTTCAATGGCGTTGTTTACAATGAAGAGAAAAGAGCACAGGGTGCAGCTCAGCTGCTCAAGGCTGAGAACTTCGGTTTCTTGAACCTGGCTGCGGGAAACTTGAAGCAGGAGGATTATATCAGGTACATGACGTTGGTGGCAAACACAAACGAGTCAGTGCTAAAGTCCCAGTTCCATGCCATAATTTCCTGTAAGGGAAGGGAGAAGAGTGCGGAGGAACTCCTGGAAATCGCGGAGAAATACCTCCAGCGCATGGGGTACCATGATAACCCCTACCTTATCTACTTTCATTCAGATACTGCGCACAACCATGTACACATAGTATCTACCAGGGTAAGCAAAGAGGGGAAGAAGGTGAACGACAAGTATGAAAACATGAGGTCTCAGAAAGTGATGCAGGAGATTCTGATGCAGGATGTGGCATACGAGGTAAAAGCATACTTGAGGAAAGCGCTGGCATATGGATTTTCCTCTGAAGCTCAGTTTAAGTTACTGCTCGAAAGGGAAGGCGTGAAAGTCACGGAGAAGGATGGACAGTACCAGTTCATTAAGTACGGTTCAGTGGTGCATGCCTTTGCAAGGAAAGAAGTTGCTGACAGGATAGCAAAGTATAAAGCACCAGATACGCGTGTAGGGCAGCTGAAAGCCATATTCCGCAAGTATAAACGAGGCCTAACGGTGGAGCAGTTCTCCGGGCTATTAAAGGAAAAGTTCGGGATAGAGCTGGTGGTGCACCAGGCAAAGGGGAAGAGCACTCCCTATGGCTACACGATTCTCGACCATGCCAGCAAACTGGTGCTGAAGGGTTCCCAGGTGATGAAGCTCGACGAGCTGCTTTCCAGTGTTAACAGAGAAGAGAAAATACAGGCTGGACGGGAGCTCATAGCCAAGCTTTCTGCAGACAGGGGGCTGTGCTACACCGGTTTCAAAAGACAGCTGGAGGCAACAGGGCTCCTTGTCAACAAAAAGGGAGAGATCCGCATCAAGGGAGATGAAGAAGGCAGCATCCCTGTTCTGATGCTTGATAAGGCCCATGTCAGGGCGCTGCTTTACCAAGAAAGGCTGCAGGAGGCGCGGCAGTACGCCGTGACGAGCGACAAGGATATGAGGCTGCTTTCCAGGCTGTTTTTTGTAAAGCAGTCGGATCTGTCGGTTGCGAAGGCTTCTGACCCTCTGGAGAAGGAGGTGGTAGCCGCCAAACTGCACAGCGGCCTTGCCAGCGGCAGGCCGCTGCAGGAAATGCTGGACAGTTGCGGCTGGAGCATCGCTCATGCAGACGGAAAGCACTTCCTGATTGATCATCAGCAGAAACGGGTGTATGCCTGGGCAGATCTGACAAAAGAGAGGCCTGACTTTCATGCTGTGCAGGTTGTTGAGCTTGATAAGGGTAGTGATCGGGCGAGAGAGGAAAGGCTGCAGGACGCATGGACCCAGTCTTCCGGGACCATCGGTCAACTGGCAGCTTCTATGCTTTACCTTATGGAGTCAAACCTCGGGTCTGATCAGGGAGAGAATAGGAAGAGAAAGAATCAACGAAAACGATAATACACATAGACGATTAATACATGAAAATTGTAGTAGCAAATCAAAAAGGAGGGGTAGGCAAGTCCACCACCTGTATACTGCTGGCTAACTATCTGGCCTTGGAGAAAAAGGACAATGTGATCATCCTGGATATGGACTTTCAGGACTCCATCTACTCCAGATGGGAGAAGGAGAAGGAGCTGTATGCCAATGACCCACTGTACGAGGTTATCAAGATGGAGGTAGAGGAGTACCCGAAATACAAGGTGCACATTGATAGTCTGCAAGGGGGGCATGTTATTATGGACATGCCTGGCAGGCTGGACACGAACGAGCTCATTGCTGTATACCAGGACGCTGAAGTAATCGTCTGTCCGTTTGCCTATGAAAAGATGACTTTTGAGTCCACCATGTTCTTTGTTCAGGTGGCCAAGCATGTTAACCCGCAGGTAAAGATCGTGTTCCTGCCAAACCGCCTGAAGTCCTCCGTGAACTATGAATTGAAAGCTGCAGTGGATGAGCAGCTGGCGCAGTTCGGCACTGTAGCTCCGGCGCTGCCAGACCGGGTAGGATTTCAACGCATAGATACCGTATCTATCTCTTCGGATATCCGAGGGGTGCTCGACAAGTCTTTTGGATATATATATAATGAGTATTTAGAGACAACATAGAAGATTCTTTAAATAAAATTTATATTAATATTCAATAATTGAAACATTTTAATTAAATAACGTATAATATTCATGGCTACAGCAGGTAACAAAGGGTTTGACATCAAGAGCTTTAAGCAAAGCATAGGACAGGCTCCCCAGCAGAAAAACGCAGAAGAGAAAGCTGTTCAACCAGTTCCTGAGGAAAAAGAAGAGACGGCGCCCGCAGTTTCAAAATCGGGCAAAAAAGGTGAAAAGCCTAAGGCTTCTTCTACCGCTACAGCAGGCAAAAAGCAGGAGGCGCCTTCCTCGAAAAAGACAGCTGCAAAGGCTTCGGGTAAAGCAGCGTCAGGTTTGAGCTTTGAACAACTGCTTGCTGAGCTCGATAGTGCGAAGGATGAGTTTACCTTTACCTCCAAAACAGTTTATGTGGACGTGCATATACACGAAGTGCTAGACCTGCTGAAGAAAAAAGGAGGGATCAAAATCAATGTGCTGGCAAGCTACCTGTTTGCCAAATTCATTGAAGAGCATAAAGAGGAGATCCAAAGGCTACGTGATAGGACGGATAACAAGTTCTTGAACTAAGCTGAATCTATAACATTAGGTAAAAAAGTATATAAATAAATAATCTAATCTTAAAATATACGTATAAGTATAAAACCGTATTTCATATCGATTATATATTTAAATTAGGAATGTCTAGTCTTTAAATCGATGTTTTAACTTAAATTATATAGCTATGTCTTGGGGCGTTTTCTTTGCTACGGTAGCAGTGCTCTATGTGCTTTATTATGCAGGTAACCTGTTGTTTGACCTGTACCTTCGAAATGCAAAAGGCGTAGCCGCAGATATGGTAGCGCAGTACAGTGTTTCAGATTTAGTAGACACTACAGAGGCACCCCAAGACGTTGTGGACGAGGATTACCTGGAGGAAGAATTCGAGGAGGACTATGAGGATTACGAGCAGGAGGAGCAACCCTTGGATAGCGATCCCCAAGAATATCCTGTTGCAGCCGACGGGCATGCCTTTGCGCATCAGACGGCCTCTGAGAATAGTGTCGCCATGCCCGTGATAGGGCAGGGGATACCCCTAGAGGAGTTCCTTCAGAACGCCAGGCGACTTTCAAACGCAATACCTTTTTCTTCATAAATTTTTAACTCAATGACAGAGATTATGAAAAAGTTACTTGCTATGCTCGTATTGGTAGTCCTCGCTGTCCCATCTTCCTTTGCTCAAGGGGCCGGAGGCATTGATGCCGGAGCCTCTGAGCTCCAAACTTACATTGACCCTGTAGGCAACTTAATCCTGGTCATCGGAGCTATTGTTGGCCTGATTGGAGGAGTTAGAGTGTACATCAAGTGGAACTCCGGGGACCAAGACACACAAAAGGCTGTCATGGGGTGGATGGGGTCCTGCGTATTCCTGATGGTGGTGGGGGTAGTGATCAAAGCCTTCTTCGGCTTATAAGCCGTGGCTCCCGAAGATAACAGAGGATTTAATGTCTACAAGGGGCTGCAAAAACCCCTTGTATTTAAATCCTTGAAAGGTAGATATATCTACTGGGGTCTGGCCTCTGTTCTAACTGGCTTCTTTGCGGCAGTTGTCATATCTGTTTCGCTCAACTTCTTTTCAGGTCTGGTAGCCTTGGTGATCGTGACTTTCGGCGGTATGGGGTTTACGGCTATGCAGCAGAAGAAAGGGTTGCATCATAAAACGAAGTCCAAAGGGGTATACATCATGCCCGCACAATGGAGGCGTTCTGCACGAAGATAGGAGCCTGGCCCTGGCAGCACAACTTTAACGTCATCACTTTTCTCAGCCATGAAAAAGCAGCGGTTTGGTCTGCCATACATTGGCATAGACCGTCATGCCCATGATATTCTATATCATGAGCGCGGAGACTATTCGGTTATCATCAAAGTACAAAATCCTGCCCTGCAGTATTGTGCAGACGTGGAGGCTTACCATCTCTTCCACCAGACCTTTGCCAACATCGTTAAAATTCTAGGCGCAGGCTACACTCTTCAGAAAACGGACATACTAGCCAGGAAGTGCTATGTGCCGAAGCAAATGGATGATCTCCTGAGTCAGAAATTTCAGGAGACATTTGCAGGAAGAGAGTACCTGGACGTCTCTACATATCTGACTATAACAAGGGACGTGCGGCGCTCCAGCTTCTTTACATATGACGAGAAAGACTTCAAAGCATTCCAGCGGAACGTTGCCAAAGTGCTGGACATACTGGAGAGCAGGTCTTTCAAGCCCTATGCTCTGAAAGAGACCGAGGTGAAGCAGTTTATTTCCCGCATGCTTGCCTTCAACTTTTCCGATGAGGTTTATGCGCTCAATAACCTCCTTGCCTCAGAGGAAGGCCTGAAAGTTGGTGGCAGCGTTATCCGATGTATCTCGCTTGTGGACATAGATGAGATTAACTTCCCGTCCAATCTTAAGCCAAACACAGCGCTTCACATAGGGTACAGCCTCCCGGTAGACCTGATGCATTTTCTGCACCAGGTGCCAGGTTGTGACTGCCTGGTGTACAACCAGGTGATCCAAATCCCTGATCAGCGCCATGAATTGGCCAGGCTGCAGGCCAAAAGAAAAAAACACCTCTCCATGCCTGACCCGGCCAATGATCTGAGTGTGCAGGATATTGATCAGGTGATGGCCGATATCGCCAAGGATAACCAGCTGCTTGTGTACGGGCATTACAGCGTGCTGCTTTCAGCCAGAGAAAAGGAGATAGACCGTGCCGCTAACTATCTGGAAAGCGCTTTGTTTTCCATTGGCATTATTCCCTCCCGAAACGCATATAACCAACTCGAGCTATTCCGGTGTGCCTTGCCCGGCAATAGTTCGGAGCTTAAAGTATATGATAAGTTTTTGACTACTTCAGACGCGGCCTTATGTCTGCTTTTTAAAGAACGTTTGCTGCAAAGTGAGTCATCCAGTTTTCAGGTATACTTCACGGACCGGCAGGGGATTCCTATCACGATTGACACAAGTGATGCGCCTATCTTCTCAGGCCGGATGAATAACCGTAACAAGTTCGTGTTGGGACCTTCGGGAGCGGGAAAATCATTTTTCATGAACCACCTGATCCGGCAGTATGCCCTGCAGCACACAGATGTTATTTTGGTGGATACCGGACACAGTTACTCCGGCCTGTGTGCCTACTACAGGGGCCGCTACATTACCTACTCCGAAGAGCAGCCGATCACCATGAACCCCTTCCGGATCTCTGCTGCCGAATTCAACGAGGAGAAGCGGGAGTTTCTCAAGTCATTGGTGGGCCTGCTCTGGAAAGGTGCCGGGGGCACTGTCAGCCAAATTGAGGACAGCGTCCTCTCTTCCGTTATCACTTCCTATTACCAACACTACTTTGAAAACGGCTTGGAGAGCAGCTACCTTTCCTTCCAGTCCTTCTATGACTTCTCCATCAGAAAGATCGAGGAGATCACGCAAAAAGAGTCTATTAACTTTGACCTGACCAGTTACCGCTTTATCCTCAAGAAGTTCTGCAAAGGGGAGGCGTATGGCCAGATTCTGAACAACGAGCTGGATACCACCCTGTTTGATGAGCCCTTTATTGTTTTCGAAATAGATGCCATCAAGGAGCATAAGGTACTTTTCCCGATCACCACCCTGATCATCATGGATGTGTTCCTTCAGAAGATGCGCCACAAGAAGAACCGTAAGGCGCTCATCATCGAGGAGGCCTGGAAGGCCATTGCCTCTCCGCTGATGGCCGGCTATATCCTCTACGTCTATAAAACGGTCCGCAAATTCTGGGGAGAGGCCGTGGTCGTGACACAGGAGCTGGATGATATCATCGGCAATGTTGTGGTTAAGAACTCTATCATCAACAACTCCGACACCATCTGCCTTTTGGACCAGACCAAGTTCAAGGACAATTTCGATGAGATCGCCGCGCTGCTCTCCCTCAATGAGGTGGAGCGCAAGAAAATATTTACCATCAACAGCCTCGACAACAAAGAGGGGCGGGGCCGCTTCAAGGAAGTCTACATCAAGCGCGGGGCTTCCGGTGAGGTGTACGGTGTGGAGGTATCGCTGGAAGAGTATTTGACCTTTACTACCGAGCGCCAGGAAAAAGAGGCCATGCACGTGTACCTGAGCAAGTATGGGGATTTCAGGGAAGCCCTGGAAAGATTTGTCGCAGACTTCAGGGCCTCGGGGCTCAAGCTAAACGAATTTGTTCACCTTATTTTGCAACGCAGCTATGAAAAAGTACCTCTACACACTTAGCTTTCTGGGTCTGGTAACAGGGCATGTACTAGCCCAGCAGGTTGTTTTTGACCCAGCGGTCGTCTCCACACTTGTTGTGAACCATACGGCCCAGCAGGCGGCCTTAAATGACATTAAGGAAAACGAAGGAAAGATTGCGGCCCTGCAGACGACCATTAGCCTGAAGATGACGCAGATCAAAGAGCTGGAGGAAAAGATGTACAACTCTCTCAAATCCGTTCAATCCATTATCGGGCAGAGTAAAAACATTATTTATGCCTCCCAAATTGCCGCAGACATAGGCCACTACCAAAACCAAATGATGGAACTGGCGCGCGGTGATAACGAGTTGCTCCTGATCGCTGCCAAGACAGAGCTGGAGCTGCTCAACCGTACATCCGACCTGTTTACCTATATCTACCAGGTGGCTGTTATCGGCACGGATGTGAATCTGATGAACAACGCCGACAGGCTCACCCTTATCCGCCATGTAGTGGACGAGCTGCGGGTGATGCGGGGCCTGGCCTATTCCATTACCCGAAAGATGCGCGTGGCCAAGTACGCGGGCCTTTTGAAGACCATGAACCCGATGGGACTTGCCTACCCTGACAACAGCCAGGCGATCATCCGCTCCCTGATGGATGAGTACAAGGCAATCAAGAAGTAAATTATCTCTATTGCTATGAAGACGTTATGTGTACCTGCTTTGTGCCTGGCCCTGCTTCCCGGGCTCTTTACAGATGCCCTGGGGCAAGGCGTGCAGCCAGTTAACAGTAAAAACACAAGGTACCAGCTGGAGCGGGAGGTTGTTACCCGTTGGGGAAAGTTCAACCCGAAATGGTACTTTATTCTGTTTCATAACAAGTACAGGAAAGGACCTGATAGGCGGAACATGCTGCAGCTTGCCCCTACCATGGCTTTGCTGAACCAGAACAAGGTGAAGGCCCAGGCGCAGGAGGAAGCAGTAAGCCAGGTATATGAGCAGGAGATGTTCAAGTTTGCTGACAGGTCCCTGAATAAAGGATACCACCTGTTGTATAAAAAGAAGATCGATGAACTCAACACTGCCCTATTGGGGATGAATGCTGAGGCGGTGCAGGCCGGGGTGCAGGCAGATTATATTTTGGCCATCCATGCCGAGCGGGATAGAATTAACGCCGACATCGGGATCATCCTGGACGCTTACCTGGACGATGCCAAAAAAGGGGAGCAGCTGCGGGTATACATCGGGGAGCTTACGGCCTTGAGGAATGATTTCAGGCGGCTCATCTCTCTCTTTAAAACGAGTCAGGACTTAGCCGACTGATGCTATGCGTGAATTGATCGATAAAGCCATATTTGACCTGTTCGACGGGCTCTTTCTCAATATACAGGATTTGGTGAGTGTTTTTCTGTATGATGCGCAGGCGCTTTGCGCCATCAGCATGCTGCTCTACTTCGGCCTGGAGGCTTACAAAATGATGGCCGGGGATGAAACGCTTCGCATCATGCCTTTGCTGCGCCCTTTCGCCCTGACACTGGTGATTGTTTTCTGGCCAGGATTTATCGACGCAGTGAACCTGCCGCTGCAGCTAGTCAATGATCAGGCAAAAGGCATGTACGGCGCACAGGTAGACCAGGTGGAGGATTTGCACCGGGAACGCCTCGCGCTGGTGGACTCTGTGGCCCGAAAGCTCTCTGAGAGCAGCGCCGAGTTTGAGCGGATTGAGAGTGAGGCCAGTGACGCGAGCTGGTACGAAACGATGGGGATTGACCTGCAACCCCTGTTTAACAAAATGAAAGGCTATTACCTGATGCTGATGGCCAAGCTGCACTTTACTGCGATGATGGTGGTGGAGTGGATGGTGATCAGCATCTTCCAGGTATGTTCCTACATTATTTATTTCCTGCAGATCATCTTTGCAGGCATTCTGGTGATCCTGGGCCCCTTCTCCTTTGCCCTTAGCGTGCTGCCGGGCTTTCGGGACTCCTACCTGACCTGGATTGCCCGCTATATTTCCGTAGGGCTGTACTCGGGACTGGGCTATATCGTTATGTCCATCTCCTTTGTGCTGGTCAAGTATGGGTTGATGAAGGAAATAGATATCCTGAAGGCGGTACTGGAGAGCGAAGAGATGTTCATTGCCTACGTTTCCTTCCCCTCGGGCGGCATCAGTTTCTACATCGTCTCCTTGATTGTGGGAGGATTGGCCATGCTCACTATTCCCATTATTTCCACCTGGATCGTGCACACCACGGGTGTGGGTAATGCCATTGGCACGATGGCAGGAGGAGCTGTGAAGGCGGCCGGAGGAATTTTAAAGTAAACTAAAAAGCGCTTGCTATGATAAACAACCTCGAAAAGAAAATGAAGCTGGCATTTGCCGTGAGTATCGGCAGCTTTATCTCCTCCATCATTATAGTAGGTACGGTTTGCGCCTTTGCCTTTCGTTATGCCGAGGAGCAGCGGAAGAAGATCTATGTGATCGACCACTCGGTGCCGCTCTTGGTGGAGCAGACCGAGCTGGGGGTAAACCGGACAGTAGAGTACAAGTCGCACGTGAACATGTTTCACCTGCTCTTCTTCACGCTACCTCCAGATGACGCCTACATCAAGAATAACATCTCCAAGGCCATGTACCTGGTGGATGAATCCGGTCTGGCACAATACAACAACCTGAAGGAGAAGGGCTATTACAACCAGATCCTGGCTAGTTCTGCGGTTTTGACGATCAAAACCGATAGCGTTAAAGTGGACGAGAACAGGCACTTTACCTACTACGCCACACAGCGCATTGAGCGGGAGACCTCTGTGATGAAAAGACTTCTTGTCACAGAGGGGGATCTTGAGGAAGTGCCGCGCACAGAGAACAACCCCCATGGACTTTTGATAAAGAACTGGAAAACGGTAATAAACAAGGACTTGGAGTATGTCGAAAAGAAATCCTTTTAGCGGTAACATAAAGCAAAGGCTTTCATACCTCAGGGAAAGTGTCAGGGACAACTGTGCCTCGAATCCTAAAGCAGTGGTGCTGGCCATGCTGGTTTTACTGTCTGTGGCTGTCATGGGCCTATTAGTCGTCCGGCACCTGCACCAGGGAAACTATGCCGTGTCGGTTGGCAAGCTGTACAGGCAGCTTGATACTTCTGGCGACAAGATGACAATAGGCAGGTCGAGTACCGCAGATATGCTGGAGCTGATAAAGCTCTACAACACGGCCAGGCAGCTGGATCCTGACAGCCTGCGTGCCCAAGACAGTGTTTTTCTCAAAGATATTGATCAGCGTTTAAACCGAATCATCCATGAAGAGAATTAACTTTCGGCATCCCAGGTATGCCATCCCGCTCATCATACTCCCTTTCCTTGTCCTGCTTAATTATCTGTGGCTGGACATGACACCGGCGGCCACCGCCGCACAAACAAAAGTGGAGCTCACCGAGACAACAGCCCTGAATACCTCCCTTCCGGATGCCAACCTGAGAAAGCGGGAAATGAAGGATAAGTTCTCGGCTTTTCAGGACGAGTTTAAGTATAGGACCGACTATTCGGCCATGCAGGAAATCGGGGAGGATAGGGTAAACCCCAGGGACATTGCCTATGGTAGCGTGTACACGGAGGAGGAGCGGCGGATGCTCGACAGTCTCAATAACCGCATCCTATCGGATCATCAGCCGGAGGGGTTTATGGAGCGGGTAAGCCAGCGGCAGCGCATCAGCTCAGAGCGCTATGCATCGGCTACTGCCTCTGTGCCTGGACGGTCAGCCCGCCCTATGCGCAAAGTTGAATCGGCATATGAAGAGGAAATGCGGCTATTCCGGGAGCAGATGATGTTTATTGACAGCCTGAGCCGGGTAGGAGAGGAACCTGTGCCTTCTCGTAGGGGGCCACAGCCGATGAAAGCCCTTGCACCGGCTTCCGAGAAGCAAGAGCCGACACCCTTGCCCGTCACCAAATACAGAAATACGAACAAAGCCTTTTTCAATACCATTACAGCCGATGGTGAGGAGCAGTTTATCAGAGCTATTCTGGACGAAGGGTTGAAGGTGATGCAAGGCGGCAGGATCAGGATTCGCTTGCTGGATGACATCTATGTGCGGGACTACGAAATAAAGAAAGGCAGCTACCTCTACGGCACTGTTTCCGGTTTCAGTGCACAACGAATTGAGATAGCCATCCGCTCTATACTCTACGGCAACCAAATCATCCCGGTAGACCTGAGTATCTACGACAACGACGGCTTGGCTGGGCTATATGTGCCGGACTCACAGTTCCGGGACTTTACCAAGGAGCTTGCCGGGAATGTGAGCAGTGGCCAGACACTGACTTTCGAGGATGCACCTGACAATGCCAGCCAAATGCTCTACTCGATGCTGGAAAAGGTTTCACAGACCACCACCCGTGCCGCAGGCAAAGCCATCCGGAAGAACAAAGCTAAGTTGAAGTACAACACCATTGTTTATTTGATAGATAATAAAGCCCCATAATATGAAAAAGCTATTCCTTCTATATGTGTTGTTTGCCCTGCTGTTTTCAGCCTCGGCACAGGATTCCCTTCAGGTAGTGCACGTGCATGAAAGCATCTCCACGCATATTGTGAGCCCTGAGCCAATACAGTATGTAGATATCTCCACAGATGATGTAGCCGGGGATATACCTGTTGCCAACATCCTTCGGGTCAAACCCAAGGACGGTGGCGCAAAACCGGGTGTTATCACCATTGTTGGAGAGCGCTTCCTTGTACAGTATAAGCTAGCCTACAGCCGAGCGGATCGGGCAGACACTGAGGTGCGTATAGACCCTACCCAGGTAGATGATTACCTGAA
The DNA here is from genome assembly GCF_900188175.1 of Pontibacter ummariensis. GTDB lineage: Bacteria > Bacteroidota > Bacteroidia > Cytophagales > Hymenobacteraceae > Pontibacter > Pontibacter ummariensis. The sequence continues at coordinate 11,505 of NZ_FZOQ01000021.1, forward strand.
CCCAGCTGTGGCCATGAGCCGGGAGGACATGGCACGGTTTGCGCTGCTGGCTCTCCAGCGAAAACCCCGGTTCAACAGTGTGACTACGAAAGAGCAGGGGATGCGGGCAAGGCTAAACAACATCTATACTGTCGGAGACTATTTCTTTATTGATCTCTCCCTTAGAAATGACACCAACATTCCCTATACGGTCGATCAAATACGATTTAAGATTGAGGATAAAAAAGTTGTGAAGGCCACTAACTTTCAGCAGGTGGAGCTACAGCCCAGTTTCCAGCTTTATGACACGGGTCACTTCAAGCGCCAGTACCGGAACGTGTTTGTGTTCAGGAAGTTTACTTTCCCAGAGGAAAAGGTATTCAATATTGAGGTGGCCGAGGAGCAGATTTCTGGGCGCACCATCTCCCTTAAAATTGACTATTCCGACATCCTTCATGCAGACACCTTATGAGAAAGTCGTTACTCCTTTCCTTACTGCTCTTAGTTGTGCTGCCGTGCCGAGCGCAAGAGGGCTACACCCACCTAAACCTGGCAGGCGGCTGGATGTACAAGGATGACTTAACTGCTAACCTTGCCCTGGAGTTCAGCAAACGCCACTATAATTCCTATGAGATCTACGGTGATGCCTATAAGAGCAACGTGGACGACAGCAAAAACTGGTTAGTGGGGGTTGCTTACAAACCCATGCTTACCCGATCCAGAAACACGTTTCTCAAGCTGCGCCTGGGAGCGGGCATTGGCTCTAACACCGAGCACTTCATAGGAGCCATGCAGGCAGGCCTAGAGCTGGGCTATGTGCTGCCGGGAAATTTGGTGCTGATGCTCCAACAGAAAAACGAGGGTGTACTCCGGGTAAACCACAACTTCAGGACTGGCTTACTGGCAGGCATCAAAATTCCATTGTGAGCAGGATTTTGCTAGTCGACGGGAATTTCCACAGGAAAGAAATTCTGCTAAGACTTTCCCTCACATTTATCTGATAATATTGGATAACCTTTGTCAGTAACGATATGGAAGAATCCAGCGAAATCAAAAAACTTTACTCCTTCCTGCAGGGACTTATCTACTTCACCATTGTGGTGGAGGTAGCTGTTTTCCTCTTTATGGATTCGGGCAGTATGTATGAGCTGCAGCCTGTACTGCGCAAGGTAAAGCGCATGGCTATTTATGAGCACATCTACTTCTCCAAAGCTTTTACCTTCGGGTTGATTCTGATCGTGAGCATTGGCACAAAGGCCAGGAAGAACCTGAACCTCGACCCGCTCCGGCATATCTTCCTTCCCCTGCTTATCGGCTGCGCCTTTTTCTTTGGCTCGGGTTTCTTTTATTTCTTTGAAAGCAGCCGTATTCTTTTCTGGGATGTGTCCCAGTCTGATGCGGCTTACATCCTGCTCTCCTTCTTAGGTGCGATGATGATTCATGTAGCCTTGGATAACATCTCAAAGCATATACAGCACCGATTGATGAAGGACAAATTCAACGTGGAGAATGAGTCCTTTGAGCAGTCCAGGAAACCGGTGCATACGCCTTACTCGGTGAACATCCCGATGCTTTACTATTACCAAAAGCGGATACAGCGCGGGTGGCTCAATGTGGTGAACCCCTTTCGGGCAACACTGCTGATCGGTACGCCTGGCTCTGGAAAGTCTTTCTCAGTGGTGTTGCCTTTTATCAAGCAGCTTCTGGGAAAAGGCTTCTCCATGATGGTCTACGACTTCAAATTTCCGGACCTGGCCAGAACGACTTATTACCATTACCTGGTCAATAAAAAGAGAGGGGCATTGAAAAACCACAGGTTCCATGCCATCAATTTTAGCAGCGTAGAGCACAGCAGGAGATTTAACCCGTTAAAGCCGGAGTACCTGCCTACCCTGGCCGATGCCACCGAAACGGCTGAGGCGCTGCTGGAGGCGTTGCGGAAAGGAGACAGGGACTCAGGCTCTGCGCAATTCTTCAACCAGTCAGCCGTTAATTTCCTGGCCAGCTGCATCTACTTTCTGAGCCGCCACGAAGGGGGGCGATATTCTTCGTTTCCGCATGTACTTTCCTTTGTTAACCTAAGCTATGATCAGATTTTCGAGGCGCTCTTTTCCGAACCTGAATTGGAGAGTCTGCTTTCGCCTTTTGCCACAGCATATAAGAACAGAGCCTTTGAGCAGCTGGAAGGGCAGATTGGCACCTTAAAGATTAATATTGGTCGGCTGGCCACAAAAGAAACATTCTGGGTATTATCAGGAGACGACTTTAATTTAAAGATAACGGACCCGGAAAATCCTTCAGTTTTGGTGATTGCAAATGATCCAGCAACACAGAGTATTAACAGCGCCTGCAATGCGCTTATCCTCAATCGCATGACACGCCTGATCAATACAAAGGGGAACTTGCCCTGTGGGCTGATCGTGGATGAGTCACCCACGCTTTACATACACCGGGTGGAGAACCTGATCGCTACCGCCAGGAGCAACAAGATAGCTGTGCTGCTGGGCCTGCAGGAACTTCCGCAGCTGCGGCAGCAGTATGGTAGGGAAACAGCCGACACCATTTGCTCGGTAGCGGCCAATGTACTCTCGGGCTCTGCCCGTAATAAAGAAACGCTTGACTGGCTGGAAAAACTGTTTGGTAGGGTGAGGCAGCTAAAGGAGGGGCTTAGCGTGGACCGAAACCGTACCTCGGTGAACATGAACGAGGAAATGGGACCGCTTATCCCGGCATCCAAAATAGCCAATTTGCAGGCGGGTGAACTGGTAGGACAGGTGGCTTCCGATAGCGAAGCGTACAGCGGGAAGTATGTTGCCAGCACCTATCACTGTAAAATTAATCTTGACCTTGATAACATACAGCAGGAAGAAAAGCAGTACCTTGACCTGCCAAAATTTTATAACTTTGGTACCCCCGACCAAAAAGACCAAATCCTGAGAGCAAACTACAATAAAATTAGAAATGAGGTTAAGACACTAATCACAGCGTTACAGGTATGAGCGTAAGCATACAGGAGTTAGGCCAAAGGCTAAAGCTGCTGCGAAAGCGGCTTGATTTATCGCAGGAGAGCCTGGCAGAATCCATGGGGGTGAACCAGAACCAGATTTCCCGGCTGGAGAACGGGGTGGGAGGGACGATCGAACTGCTTTTGCTTCTGTTCAGCTTCTACAGCAAACACTTTCACGTGGACCTTCTTTTTTCCGACAACTTCGACATCTTGGAGAAGCACGAGAAACTATCCAACAGCCACAGCCTTAATAGCATTGCCGTTGAAAAGTTGAAGCTCGCCCAAAGTGAATTTTCCACGCAAATTGATGAGGTTATACGGTTGCTTGATACGCATTGATATGTCTCTTAAAGTTTACTTCTCTAGTTAGCTGTGATGTGTATAGCTACAACAACACATCCCTCGTGTACTTTACATGCTTAAGAGGATAGCATCCTAAGCTACAGCTTCCTCTATTACTACTCTTTTAGATAGACAGATAGAAAGGTAAAAACGGGAAAGGCACCTGACAAAAACAATGTTGCCCTTTTTGTGTCAGGCCCGGACATGCACCGGTTGGAGCAACTTCCTACAACTAATTTACATGCCTGCTAGAGTATAGATTTTGTGGCTGATCAGTTCTTTGATGGCCCCAAGCTCCGGGGCTTGACTGTGGTGGATAATTATAGCCGACAATGTCTGGCCATTGAGGTGGATCAGGGCATCAAAGGCGAACAGGAGGTGGCCGTGATGGGGCGGCTGAAACAGGAATTAGCAGAGTGCCGGAGCGTATCAAAGTGGATAACGGGAGTGAGTTTATCTCCAAGGCACTGGATAGGTGGGCTTATGACAACCACGTAACACTAGGCTTCTATAGGCCCGGCAAACCGTCGGATAACGCCTTGCTAGAGTCCTTCAACGGCAGCTTCCGGGATGAGTGCCTGCACGTGAATTGGCTCCTTTCGTTTGAGGGATGCCAAAGAGAAAATAGAAGCTTGGAGGCAGGAATATAACTGCTTCCGGTCTCACAGTTCCCTGCAAGGCATGCCCCGCAGGAATGCATACAAAAGAATGTATGAAGTCCGAAATCTTTATCTTAGCGCTGTTTTGAAATTGCGAGGAGATCAACAAGACTCTCATTTCATCCATTAACATGTTTAGCCTTTAGTCCATTCATGTACCAAAAGCTGAAAATAATTGCTAGTAGAGCAGCCTGGCCTGCCATTGTTTCCAGGGTTGGGTATATCCCTAACCACTCTACCCTAAACTGAAAGGGAAACATAGTAGCCGAAAATAAGCCAGACTCCTGAATGGAGTGGATGCCCTTACCAAGAAGAATCACTGCCAGCAGGGTCACCATCCAGGCAGAATAGCGGAACAGCTGCCTTACGGGTATCTTTTGGGCATATTTCAGGAACAGCACCACCAGCACTGCTATGATAATAAAGGCCGCCAAAACACCTAAACCAATGGAGGACTGATTTTCAGGTGAGGTTTCCAGCTTTATGGCCTGCAGGAAAAGAACAGACTCAAACGCTTCACGAAATACCGCCATAAAGGAAAAAGCAGCGAGTCCCAACATATTTTCCGTTTTAACCAGCTTTGTTACCTTTTTTTCGATAAAGACTTTCCATTGTTTCGCATGGGAATTTGAATGAAGCCAGAAGCCTACATACAGTAATACCACCACAGCGAAAAGGGCTACTACTCCTTCCAACACCTCCCGGTCCTGCCCGCTTAACTTTAAGAGCAGGTCGGATAAGTACCATCCGGCAAAGCCCAAGAGTACGGCCGTTATCCACCCTCCATGTACCCAGGGCAGGGCTTTCTTTATTCCTGCAGCCTGGATAATGGTGAGCATAACCGCAATAATTAAAAAAGCCTCTATTCCTTCCCGCAGGAGTATGGAGGCCGATAAAATAAAGGAAAGCCAGAAAGTAAGTTTTGTATCTTCCAGGAGGCTGATAGCCTCTGAAACCAGAGCCAGTGATGCCTTTACGTCCTCTTCCACCACATTAGCAGGCTCATTATTTTCTATGGCATTGCGCAGTTGAAACATCTGCTGTTCCAGTTTAGAAACAAAGGCAGAGTTATTCGCCTGCAGTTGAGCTTCCACTGGTTCAATTCCCTCCAGGTAGGCTGCCAGCGCTTTTTGCCTGGCAAGGGGACGGGAGCCGTTCTGGTAAGCCTGCAGCGATTCTCCTAGGAGTTGCCTTGCCAAATGCAGTGAATTAGGGGGATTTTGGTCGGGAATGTGCAACCTAAGGCTTTCTAATTTTTTTAGAACTTCTTTTGGGTCGCCCTCCAGTTGCCTGAACAGTTTCTGATCAGATAAAGTAGCGACTTCCGCCAGGCCTGCTTCTGCCAAGGCCTTCTCCGCTATCTCTTCGGGTATGGCAAGCTCTTCTGCTGCCGCTTTGTAGCGAAGAGACTGAATATAAAAGGCCAGGTCCCATACTTCTTCATCATCAAGTTTCTCAAAGCCTCTCATGGCCGTACCCTCAATTCCCAAGCGAATGGTATTGAAGGACTGGAAAGGAGAAACCTGCTTCATCAGTGTATCGTTGAGAAAACTTGTGGGAGCAGGACTCAAGCCCCCGGCCAGTTCGCCTTGTCCATTCCCTTTTATGCCATGGCAGGGCGTGCAGTATTCGGCATACAATATTTTTCCCCTGGAAAGATCAGGCCACTTTAGGGGGGCAATCTGGTAGCCGGTGGCCTGTATTATCTCTGCCTTAATATTTCCTGCAAGTGTAGCGATTTTACTCTGATCAGCTTTTTGATCTATCAGAGTTCTTAGCTGCTGAACCTGGGATAGGACGCTCTTCTTCTCCTGCGGGTACTTCTCCAGAATGGGTTGTGCAATTTCATATACAGTAGCACTGAACTCCAGCATTTCTCCATATTCTCCGGTATTAATAACTTCGCCCTTCTCTACTGCAGCAGCATAGTCTCTGGCGATATAATCCAGGAGGTGAATGATCATCTGGGTATTATCCTTGCCATTATCTGCCAGAGCCTGCCTGCAAAACAAGGGAAGGAGTATTAAGATAAGCAACAAGTGTTTAAGCAAACTTACTTTATTTGATTTAAACATTAATTTCTGTATTTCATGAAGGAAATGCTCCCTTCGTATTTTAAAAAGCTACATTACTTCTAATTCTAGATTTCTTACAGTTCCAGGGAGCACTACAATAAAGAAAATTCTCTACTAAATAGACTGGGGAATCGGACTGAGTAAAATGCTCTAGCACTTCATTCAGATTTATAGCACTACCAATAAAGTTAAAATAATGCTACCCTGAGTATAATGCTTTTATGGTTTTGAGAGGATACAAAACAAAAATAACCTAGCAAGTAGTGCCAGAATAGAAACAATAGCCATGGATTGGTGATTCAACAACTCTTTCACTCAAATTGTTGATTACGACCTGAAACACCAATTTAAAAATGTATAGCACGATTCTCCGTTGCTGCCAAACATGCCTCTTTGAATGTTTCATAAAATGTCGGATGCCCGTGTGACATTCTGGCTATATCTTCAGCTGATGCACGATAATCCATTGCCACAGTTGCTTCTCCGATCATATCGGAAGCACGGGGACCGATCATGTGTATGCCCAGTATTTCATCCGTCGTCTTATCAGCAAGAACTTTAATAAAGCCTTCCGTATCATTGTTCATGCGAGCCCGGGCATTGGCTTTAAATGGAAAAGACCCGATTTTATATGTTCGCCCTGTTTGCTTCAGCTGCTCCTCTGTGTAACCTACGCTTGCTACTTCCGGCCAGGTGTAAACAATGTTTGGAATTGTTAAATAATTAATGTGAGGCTTTTGCCCTGCAATTGTCTCTGCTACGTATACGCCTTCTTCGGAAGCCTTGTGCGCCAGCATTGCACCTCTAACCACATCGCCAATGGCATAGACATTGGGCACATTGGTTCTGAAATTTTCATCCACGGAAATTTGTCCTTTTTCGGTGGCAATGCCGATGCCTTCCACATTTAGCCCGGCAGTATACGGTCTTCTGCCCACAGCCATGAGGCAATAATCCCCCTCAAGGGTAATTGATTTCCCCTTTTTGTCTTCAGCAGTCACGATAACCTTATCAGTATCTGCTTCTGCCCTTACGACCTTATGTCCCAGGAGAAAAGTGAAACCGAGCTTTTGTAATGAGCGCTGTAACTCTTTGCCTAATGCAGCATCCATGCTTGCAATGATGGAATCCAGGAACTCAACTACTGTAACTTTTGATCCAATCCTCGCATATACTGATCCAAGCTCCATTCCGATGACACCGCCCCCAACAATGATGAGATGTTTTGGTATTTCCTTTAAAACCAAGGCTTCTGTGGATGATATGATTCGCTTTTTATCAATTGTGATTCCAGGCAATGAGGAAGGCTTTGAACCTGTGGCAATTATGATATTTTTTGATTGAATAGTTGTAGGGTTAGCCTCTCCATTATTTACCGCAATAGTATGGGCGTTTACAAAGCTCCCAGTGCCATGAAAAACATCCACTTTGTTCTTCTTCATCAAAAAAGCAACTCCATTAACTGTCTTTTGAACTACATCTGCTTTGTGGGCTACCATCTTGTTGATGTCAATGGCAAGATTCTCCAGGGTTATACCATGGTCTTTGAACTTTTCCTGCGCATCATGAAAACGCTCCGAGCTATCGAGAACAGCTTTGGATGGAATACATCCTACATTAAGACAAGTTCCTCCAAGCGTTGAATATTTTTCAATTAACGCTGTTTTCATCCCTAATTGTGCGCAACGGATTGCTGCTACATATCCTCCCGGGCCTGAGCCGATTACTGTTACATCATATTTTTCCATGATAGATGGTATTGATTTCAGATTCTGTTTCTATGTTCCCTTCTTTTAAATGTTAATCCCGGCTTTGATGCTGATTGCTATTACCACACCTATTTTGATCAATGACCGATTTACTTTATCTCAAAACTTCGAAAGATTGTTTTCAGGGCTTTGCTTGGCGCAGAACTGTTGTTTATTCCACGTTCAAAACTACAGCACACTTCTTATAGTTATTGTTTTCATTTTAATCAAGAAAATGATTGAAGCTTCTCATTCTTAATTTATTTCCCCGTGTGCTCCTCCTCCTTTTCAATTTCTCCCATTTTGCGAGCCTTTTTTGCCTTTCTTAGAATTTTTACACCTCCTGTTAGTACAATTCCGGCTAATATGAATCCAGTTAACAAATCAGGAATCGGGGAACCTAAAAGCATTACGGCGACCCCGGATAAAACAATGCCCAAATTAACAAGCATGTCATTACTGGTAAATTCCATTGAAGCTTCTATGTGTACACCTTTTTCTTGTTGAGGTTTTAATAAACGCATGGCTATAACATTGCTGGCAGCATTCACGATGGCAGTTATTATCATAGCCCAGCCAATTGGGTCTGTTTCTGTAAAAAAGCGTCTTACAACCTCAAAGAGCAGCAATAGCCCCATTATGATCAGAAGGATTCCGGAAAGGGTGGCTGCCCGGGCCTTGGCAACAACACCTTTCCCAATGGCATAAATACTAACTATATAAACAGCTGAATCAGAAAGATTATCAAGCGCAGCGCCTACTAAACCTGATGATTCAGCCAAGAAACCTACGGTTCCAGCCATAACGACCTGAAACATGTTTATGGCAAGCACTAACCATAGAGCCTTTCTTTCAGCCTTATTACTTGGGTTTAATTCTAATTCTTCATCACCCATATTTATTGTTTTTTATAATAAAATCTTACTGCCCTTCAACTGGCTTTACGTTCGTTATGATGAATTTACTTTCAGGAAGCGTAGGCATTCGGCTCAGGCTAAAGCTCAGGTCCTGCGCAGGCACTTCGTACTGCATGTGGCTGACTAAAAATTCAACGGCCTGCTTCATGGTTTGAATGGTTACCCACTCTCCCGCACACCGGTGACCGGAGAGATGATGTCCCCCGCCTTGCGGAATAAAATTAAACGGGGTGCCATTCCAGTTAACAAAACGTTCCGGATTAAATTCTTCTGGATTTTGCCACTGCCTTGGATCGTGGTCTGTGCCATATAAATCCAAAAGCACCAACGTGCCTTCTTTGAAGGTATAATTACGCCATGTGAACTGTTTACGGACCTGGGCGCCTACCATTGGGGCAAAAGGGTAAAAGCGCCTTACTTCCTGAACAAATGGCTCTGTAAGGTTGGCTGCACCACTCTTAAGTTTATCTCTGTACTGAGGATATTGTTGCAGGGCAAGGGCACAGAAAGTAATATAGGTGGCAATGGCAACAGTGGGGCGCAGTATATTAATCAGCTCAACGGCTGCAACCTTTTGGTCAAGAAAGGTGCCATCCAGCTCACGGTGAAAGGCAATTACGTGTGCGGCCGTTCCTTTCTCTGCCTGCATTTTCCCATTTCGGATATTTCCTATTATAGAGCCAATCCATTTTTCAGCTCTGATGCGTGCTAGCCTGCCGCGCCACCACCGCCATCCAACACCGCCAAAGGCATCTACCATGGCACCAAAATCTTTTGCCCGCAGCCGTACTTCGCCTTCTTTTAAGGGTACCCCCGACCATTCGCACACCGCCAGGCAAAGGAGGGCCTGTACCTCATCAAAAAGAACAACCTCCTTTTGTCTTTCCCAGCGAATAATGTAGTCCTTCCAGACATGCGCTGTAATGTCCGACAACTTATGAAGATTTTCAGGCGACATCAGCGACATAAACATTTCCTTTCGTTTCCGGTGCGCCGCATTGTCAAGCGTTTGTACACCCTTTTGCCCAAACAGGGTTTTTTGCACCCGCTTGGGCGTAGCGCCTTTTCGCTTGAATTTTTCCGCGTCGTAAAAGACAGCCGCCGCTTCTGCACCGCTGATGCAGATGGCCGGCTTAAACATCAGCCGTGTCTTGAAAATGTCCGAGCCATATTTTCTACAACGGTTAGGTATAAACATAAAGCCTTCTTGTAGCAAGGCAAGGGTGCTGTCTAAGCTTTTTTCAACCGGAATGTTTGCCATCGCTGAATGATGTTAAGGTAGAACGTATAAATTTGAAAAAAGCCAAAGTTATATGTCATGTTTACAAAGCTGACTATACAAAACCGATTCCCATTCCATTCTTACTCTGGTTAGAAATGAATAGCGCCTTTCCCGGTTGCAACGAGACAGGCTTCTTTCAGGCTTTCGTAAAATGTGGGATGGCCGTGCACAACGTTTGCAACGCCACTAGCAGTGCAACGGTCATACATGGCCAGTGCCGCTTCGCCCACAATATCTGCAACGCGAGGGCCAATCATGTGTATGCCCAGTATTTCATCCGTCTGGCTGTGCACCAGCACTTTGATAAATCCTGCGGTGTCCATGTTCATGCGGGCACGGGCATTGGCCGTGAAAGGAAACGAACCTATTTTGTAATCCACACCATTGGCAATAAGTTCTTCTTCGGTATGGCCCACGCTGGCCACTTCGGGCCAGGTATAAACAATGTTGGGAATAGAAAGGTAATTGAGGTGTGGGCGAAGCCCGGCAAACTGTTCAGCTACGTACACGCCTTCTTCCGAAGCTTTATGGGCAAGCATAGGCCCCCGTATTACATCGCCGATGGCATAAATATTCGCCACATTGGTTCTGAAATTTTCATCCACCGCAATCCGTCCGCCTTTTTCAATGGCAATGCCAATGGCTTCCATGTTAAGTCCGGCTGTATATGGCTTTCTGCCAATAGCCATCAGGCAGTAATCGCCTTCAAACGAGACCTGTTCGCCTGCTTTGTTCTCTGCTGTTACAACAACTTTATCTCCCTGGTTAGTCGCACCGGTTACTTTGTGGTTGAAGTGGAACGAAAACCCCAATTTGGAAAGCGGCTTTTGCAATTCCTTGCCCAACGACTTATCCATTGTGGCAAGGATTTGCTCCATGTATTCAACAACAGTGACCTTGGCACCGATGCGGGCATAGACCGAGCCAAGTTCCATTCCAATGACGCCGCCGCCAATTACAATCAGGTGTTTGGGAACTTCCTGCAACACCAGGGCTTCAGTAGAAGAAATAATGCGCTTTTTATCTATAGTTACGCCGGGGAGTGATGAGGGCTTAGAGCCGGTAGCAATCACCACACGGACCGTTTCCAAATCAGTTTGCTTGCCATCGACAGCCGTTACCCGGATTTTGGTGGCAGATAAAAAAGAGCCAACACCGTAAAACACGTCCACTTTATTTTTGCGCATCAGGTATTTGACGCCATCGCCTGTTTTTTTCACCACATCGGCTTTATGGGCAATCATTTCGGAAAGGTTGATTTGAAGATTGTCGAGATGAATACCATGGGCCGCAAACTTTTCTTTGGCATTGTGATAATGCTCCGAGCTTTCCAATACAGCTTTAGAAGGAATGCAGCCCACATTAAGACAGGTGCCCCCTAAGGCATCGTATTTTTCAATCATCGCCGTTTTCAGTCCTAATTGACCGCAGCGGATGGCACAAACGTAGCCACCGGGACCAGAGCCGATTATAATTACATCATAAATCATAGTTGCTACTTTTAGATATTTGGTCTTTTACTATTTTTTTTTGTTTCCTGAGCTTCTTTCAGGATTTTATAGCCCCCCCATAAACTAATCAATACAACAATTACTCCTACCACCAAATCAGGAATGGAAGATTTTAAAAGCATGACTCCTAAACCCGAAACCACAATTCCTAGGTTTATCCACATGTCATTATCTGTAAAAATGATGGAAGCTTTTATATGTACGTCGCCTTTTTCATTGGACTTCAGAAGGCGAACAATCCAGTAATTACTTGCCGTATTGATGATGGCAACAACAATCATTGCCCAGCCGACCGGTTCGGAACCTTCAAGAAACTTATTTATGACATCAACCAAGAGAAGTACGCCCACACCCATTAGAAAAATACCTGAAAAAGTAGCTGCCCGCACTTTGGCCTGCATACTTTTTCCTACTGCATATAAGCTTACCAGGTAAACAGCCATGTCGCCTGAACTATCCAGCGCCGTCCCTAACAAGCTGGAAGAACTGATAATAAAACCCACAATACCGGCTAGTGCCACCTGTGAAAAGTTTATCCAAGTTACTTTTATCAAAATCTGCCTTTCTTGCCTATTATTAAGGTTTAGGTCTAATTCTTTATCGCTCATAGTTACAACTTTTGTTTTATGGTTTACTGTCAAAGTTTAAACCTTCACTCAACAGCAAGATTCAAGTTGTGTATAACGACACCGTTTATCACTTTATACACCTACCTGTTGGGCATGTATTATTCAAAATAGACTGAAATAAAGGCAAACAAGGCAAAACCAGAAATATACCTGCTAAAGGAGCATCATAGTTTCTATTTGCCTCTGGAATCATTTCTTCTATGGAAGCGATAAATAAGATACATGCTATAAATGCAAGCAGAGAAAATTGCACAATATTAGGGCTGATCCTTACGGCAAAGTACCCTACTGTAGCACTTAAAATAACCGGTATGGCAAGAGAGGCAGATAATAGTATTCGTTTTAACCTTGTCGTTTGTACACTATTTTCTTCGGTCTCAAGGCTTTTGCCCATAATTACTCTTTAACAAAACAAGATTGCTTCCCCTTTCTATCCTTCATAGGTATATATTTAAAGGTTATTAAAGATAAATGCTAGTTTACTTTATGTTCATTAAAAAAATTCTTCTGAAATATTAATAGGGCAATTACACCAGTAAATACCCATACATCAGCCGTATTGAATACCGGGGAGAAAAACTCAAAGGGTTTGCCTCCCCAAATCGGCAACCAATCCGGATGCGTAGTGTTGATAACCGGGAAATACCACATATCCACTACGCGCCCATACATCAATCCTGCATATCCACCTCCAGGCGGAAAAGCTCTTGCGGCATTCAACAGCGCAGGGTCGCTTTTTTCAAAAATCAGCCCGTAGAAAAGACTGTCAATCAAATTGCCCAATGCACCGGCATAAATGAAGGCAACACAGAGAATGAAGCCTTTATGACACTTCCCTTTGATAATTTTTCGTAAATAAAAAGTACCCCCAATAACAGCGGCAAGGCGTAAGAGCGTTAGGGCAACCTTTGCAATGTCTCCTTCACCCAACTTCAATCCCCACGCCATGCCAGGGTTTTCCAAAAAATGCAGCCGGAACCAGTCCAACCCAAACACTTTGAACTCTTCTCCATAGTAAAAGTTGGTTTTAATATAGACTTTAATGGCCTGGTCTATGGCAACTAAAAGTAGGATTAAAACAAAAACATGTTTTCCTTTCATTAAAAACATTAGGCTGTGGAACAAGGCACTCCTGACATTATCGATCCTATATTTTCATTCGCTGTATTCTAACAGCGTTCAATATTGCCAATAGCGCAACCCCCACGTCAGCAATAACGGCTTCCCACAAATTCGCTACGCCACCGGCTCCAAGAGTCAGTACAATAACTTTCACTGTCATTGCCAGAATGATGTTCTGCCACACAATACGGCGGGTGTGCTTTCCGGCTCTGATGGCGGAGACAATTCGTGAGGGCTGGTCGTTTTGAATGACAACATCGGCGGTTTCGATGGTAGCGTCACTGCCCAACCCGCCCATGGCAATCCCTGCATCTGCCAGTGCTATTACCGGCGCATCGTTTACACCATCGCCCACAAAGGCAATACGGCGTCCTTCGTTCTTAAGCCTTTGCACCTGTTCTACCTTTCCTTCAGGCAGCAAGTCGCCATACGCTTCGTCTATGCCAATCTGCTTTGCAACGTTGTCTACTACGCTTTGCTTATCGCCGGAGAGCATGACAGTTTTGATGGAAAGCGCATGCATATCTTTCACTGCCTGAAGCGCATCTTCCTTTATTTCATCGGCAATGGTGATATAGCCGACATATTGATTGTCGAATGCCACCACGACGATGGTGTCTACTGTCTGCTCAATTTCTTTCGGGTAGGTAATACCAAACTTGCGCATAAGCTTCAGGTTGCCCGCCAGGATTTCCTTTCCTTCAATTCTTCCTTTTAAACCGTGACCCGTAATTTCTTCTACATCTGTTGCCACCGTATCCCTGTCTATGTTATTGGCATAGTCAATAACAGCTTTCCCCACAGGGTGCGTTGAGTTTCTTTCCAGTGCAGCCGTTAACCGCACCAATTCGTCTTTCCCGATTTTATTCGGCACCACCTGCTGCACCCGGAATACACCTTTGGTCAGGGTGCCTGTTTTATCCATGACTATGGTATTGACTTTGGTCATGACGTCTAAAAAGTTTCCGCCTTTGAATAGGATACCGTTACGGGAAGCAAGCCCGATGCCTCCGAAATAACCCAGCGGAATAGACACCACCAACGCACAGGGGCAACTGATGACCAGGAAGACCAATCCCCGGTAAAGCCAATCGTTGAAATTGTAATCATCTACAAAGAAATAAGGCAGTGCTACCAACAGGAAGGCAAGGGCAAACACAATCGGCGTATAAACTTTTGCAAAGCGGGAAATAAACAATTGGGTTTGCGATTTGCGGGCAGTCGCATCCTGCACCATTTCCAGGATGCGGCTTAACTTACTGTCCTTAAACAGAGCGGTTACCTTTGCCTCGCTTACTGTATTGAGGTTTATCATGCCTGCCAGCACCGGCTCGCCCTTATATTTTGTATCCGGTTTGCTTTCGCCGGTAAGGGCTGCCGTGTTGAAAGAGGCATTTCCCGACACAAGTTCACCATCCAGTGCCACCTTTTCACCCGGTTTCATTTGTATCACTTCACCCATTTCCACTTCTGATGGATGAACAACTGTTGCCCTACCGTTCCTGATTACCGTTACTTCTTCGGGCCGGATATCCAGCAAGGCCTTGATGCTTGCTTTTGCCCTTTTTACAGCTATACTTTGAAACCATTCTCCAATACCATAAAAAACCATAACGGCCACGCCTTCATCATATTCGCCAATGTAGAATGCTCCTAAGGTTGCCACGCTCATTAAAACAAACTCATTGAAAAAATCGCCACGACTCGCCTTGCGAAACGCCAGGTCCAGCACTTTGTACCCTGCCAGCAAATAGGCTATCGCATTAATGATAAGTGATCCCAGTTTAGGGAACTCGATACCAAACCCATACTCGAGGGTTAGCATTACTGCCAGGATGCAAAAGGCGGCAATCAGGTTCCAGTTCTCTTTGAATCCAAAATCCACTTTAATGGCTTTTCTTCCTGTATCCACCTTTACATCTCCTGGCAGGTCGTACCCGTCCTGCTTGATTTCCTCCTTTTTGGCAGCAACATCCGTAATATTAGAAAGTTCTTCTCTTCCCGATGATTGTTTACTTGTTCTCTTATTCAGTTCCATACAATGCAGTTTAGTGTGTAAAAAATGAAATAACTCCTGTAACGATTAGGGTTATCCCGGTAATAATGCCGGCATTGTGCTCCCACTTATGCCAGTTAAGTTTCAGTGATCCTTTGTAAGCTAGCCGAACCCATAGTAACATCCCTGTCAGTGTGATAGCTGCATACAATATGGCTATACTTGCCATCACCCACCACCCTTGGGTTCCGGCAAGAAGAAAATAAGCTTCTATCTCCATACACGGTGATAAAAGCATGGCTATGACCAATGCCAGAACAATCTTGCGCTTTGGCTTCCCGAAAAGCTGCTGCTGCTTTCCTCCATAGTGATGCTGTTGATAGTGTTGACGTACAAAATAAAAGCCTAGTAAAACAAGGACAGCCGGTGCTACTACTTTCGTGAACTGCTCCATATTTTCATTCAACTCCGCCCCAATTAAGCTTAAAAGGACCCCGATAAGGATTGTACTCAAAATATGAGCTACTCCAGAAATCAACGTTATATTCAATGTCTCTGACAGGCTCCATCTTTCCTTTCTGCTAATTGCAAGCACCGGCAGCCAATGATTAGGTACTACTGCGTGTAGTAAGCTGATTATAAGGCTACCGGTTATTATCTCAATCATTGTTTCTTAGTTTTCGTTCTCACTACCATGCTTTTCCTTTTTATCCAAAACTAAATTAAAGTTTCTGCAATGGAATTGCGCTTACCCAGCACACTGACTGCAGAATCATTGTACCAAAAGGTTTTCCTCCACCTTCCGGGAACGCTCCAGCATGGGCACAACAGGCACTTTTGAGGTGGGCAAACAATACGTTTCTTTGCCCTTTTTACAATAGGAATGTACATCTCCAGGAGCGCATATACATCCTGCATCGCACAACGCGTACTTCACGGTGCCGGGCCATCTTCTATGCTATGCACCAAACGATTTTCTTCAAAGGTTTTTAAGGTTCTATAAATGGTTATCCTGTCAGCCTTTGCGAAGGCTGTTTCTAAGTCTTGCAAACTTACTGCTGCTATTTGCTTTTGCAGTGTTTCAAGCACTATCAGGCGCATAGCTGTTGGCATGTCACTTCTTTGGTGCAGAATTTTATCGACATCCCGTGGCATTGAATGTAAGGCTAATGTCATTCCTCATCCTCTTCCTCTGCATTGCGCATTTTCGATAGCAGCGAGTAAGCACCTTTTATTACAAAATTTTCAGCAGCCGTATCCACACCGGCTGGGAGCGCCACCTGCACAAAGCCCCCCTGCTCCACACCGCGCTCAACGGGTACCATCCTGAATCGCTTCATGACTGCCCCACCTTCTTTTTCTTCTCCTGTGAAGAGAAAGACAAACGAAGTGTTGTTTTCCTGCACCACCGCCGCCTCCGGCAAGGACAGTACCTGCTTGTCATCCAGCGCCACCTGGGCCTGCACATACATACCCGGAGCCAGGTCCTTGTCTTCCTCTTCCATGTGGGCATGCACCCGCACGGTGCGCTCCGGGCTGATCTCTTTGCCGATCAGGAAAATGGTGGCTTCGCGCTGGGCCGCGCTTTCTCCAGGCAAGGAGTAGCGCACCGCTTGCCCTTTCTTGAGCGAAGTCAGGTCTTTTTCAAACACGGTCAGCTCCACGTGCAGGTGCTCGGTATCGGCGATGCGGAACAGCACGTCCGTGGGGGCAACGTATTGGCCTACGTCTGCCTTGACATAAGTGATATAGCCTTCTAAAGGCGCATGGAGCGGCAGTATGCGTCTGATTTTACCGTTTCGAAGGGAGCCGTTCGTGATCCCGATGATGGCCAACCGCTCCTCTAAGGCTTGTACCCGCGCCTGCACGCTTCTGTACTCGGCCACCGTTTGCTGGTAGGTCTTGGCAGAGGATACCTGCTCGGCGTGCAGTTCCTGCTGGCGCTTGTACTCCAGTTCCAGGTAATCCAGGCGGTTCTTTTCTTTCAGGTAATCTTCCTGCAGCGTCACAAACTCCGGGTTCTCGATGGTGGCCAGCAGGTCGCCTTTCTTCACATAGGTGCCTTCCAGCACCTGGGTTTTCCGGATGAACCCGCCAAGCGGAGCCGTTACGGAAGCCATGTTCTGCGGCGGCAGGTCCAGTTTGCCCGTGAGCGCGAGGGTGTTGCTCAGGTTGCGCAGCTGCGGCTTGCCCAGCGCAATGCCTGCCACCTGGTACTGCTCCTCGGTCAACTCCGCCACGTTAGGGTTTTCCTCTTCACCGTGGCCAGCTTCCTGCTCTTGTTCTGCTTCCTGGGCAGGGGCAGTTTCCACATTGCACGAGGAGAAAAACAGTAAGCCAGAGATAAAAAATACATGTATGTTCAAAATCCTTTTCATGTTGGACAAATTCAGCTTTAAAATTTCTATTATTGGTTTTCTAGCAGGAAGTTCAGTTCGATGACGGCCTTGTCGTACAGGTAGAGGGCATCCAGGTAATTGGTCCTGATAGCCAATGCCCTGTTCAGGCTAAGAATGTAGTCCTGGTAGTTAATCTCCCCTGCGCGATAGGCTTTAGTAGCCTGGTTGATGATCAGCTCTGCCTGTGGCAGTGCTGTCTGCCCGTAATAATCCAGGCTGCCCTGCAGCTTCAGCGCCTGTTGAAGCGCGGCCTCTACATCAGCCCGCAACTCGTTGCGCGTGTCCTGTAGGTTCATCCTGGCTGCGTCTGCCTGTATCCTAGCCGCCTCTATACGGCTCCTCTGCGGCTTTGGCCAAAGCGGAATGGCCACGCCGATGGACACTTCCTGGGCCGGCTCGAACTCCTCTACCCCTCTTTCCCCATAGTTCCCGGCAATGTTTCGGTTCGTATAGCCCAACTGAAGGTCGGGCAGGAGCCTGGCCCGCTCCAATTTGGTTTCCGCCTGCCGCACCTCGACCTGTTGGCGGGCCAGGCGGAGCCGCGGATTCTGCTCCAGCATTTCCTCGGTGATGCTTGGCAGAGGCAGCCGGTTCAGGGCCGTGTCTGCCGTGGCAACCAGCGTGTCGGTTGCCAGCAATGCCTGCAGGCGCTCCTGGAACACGGCCCTGTCGGCCTCCGCCTGAAAGACGCTGTTGCGCACCTCCGACAACTGCGTCTCAGCCGTCACCTGCTCCAGCAGGTTGGTCTCGCCGGTCCGGAGCCTGACCTGGGCGGCCCGGAGGAAAGCCGTGTACAGGCTATCCTGGTAGGTGAGCAGGTGGAGCCGTGAGAGCGCGTAGACCTGCCCGTAGTAGTTGAGCCTCACGTCGCGGACGACTTCCCGCTGGCGCTGGGTGAGGCCGATCCTGCTTGCCTGGGTGAGCTCCTCGGCCAGCTTTGCCTGCTTGGCATAAACCGTCGGGAAGGCAAATGTCTGCGACACCGAAGCCTCGCTGTCATACTCCCCAGACTTCAGCTTACCGGTGGAGTACTGCAGCTGCGTCTTATTGATGTCCCAGGCTGCCCCTTTGAGCGACTGGCTCCTTTTGACGCCAAGCCTGGCGGCCTCTACGGAGGGGTTCCGTTTAATTGCCTTGGCAACAGCCTCCTCCAGCGTGTACACTTCAACTGGCTGCTGGGATACTGGCCGCTGCTGTGCCTGTGCCTGCGGCGCCTTGCCCATAAGCAGGGCAACCGTGGCTATAACCGTCACTATAGTAGTCACTGGGAATCCGCTTCGGCTCGCTTTGCGTTGATTTCTGCGGGAGAAATAACCTTCGATAAGAATGTAGAGCACGGGCAGCACCACCAGCGTCAGCAGCGTGGAGGTGATTAGTCCGCCTATCACTACAGTGGCCAGTGGTTTCTGCACCTCAGCCCCGGCTGTGTTGGAGAGCGCCATCGGCAAAAAGCCAAGGGAGGCCACCGCGGCCGTCATCAGCACGGGGCGAAGTCGCACGGAGGTGCCGTTAAGCACCACATCCCGCAGGCTCAGGCTATTGTGCTCCTTGCGCTGCCGGTTGAATTCAGCGATGAGCACAATGCCGTTGAGCACCGCTACCCCAAATAAGGCAATGAAGCCCACACCGGCCGATATGCTAAAGGGCATATCCCGCAGCCACAGGGCCAGCACGCCCCCGATGGCCGAAAGCGGAATGGCCGTGAAGATGAGCAGCGAGTGGCGCACGGAACCGAACGTGAAGAAAAGCAGCAGGAAAATCAAGGCCAAGGCAGCCGGAACGGCCACCGAGAGCCGCTTATTGGCTTCCTGCAGGTTCTCAAACTGCCCCCCATAGGTAACAAAGTAGCCTGTAGGAAGCTGCACCTGCTGATCTATTTTCTGCTGCACCTCCTCTACCACACTGGCAACATCTCGTCCCCGCACATTGAAGCCCACGATGATGCGCCGCTTGGCGTCCTCGCGCTGTATCTGGTTAGGTCCTTGCCGAAACGCAATGTCTGCAACTTGCTCCAGGGGCACCTGCATGCCACTCGGTGCCGTGACGAAGAGCTGCCGCACATTGGCTATGTCCTGCCGCTCCTGCTGCGTGAGCCGCACGACCAGGTCAAAGCGGCGGTCCCCTTCATACACCATCCCGGCGCCTTGGCCGGCGAAGGCTGCGTTGATGGCCTGGTTCACCGTCTCCACGTCCAAACCGAACTTAGCTACCTGGTCCCGGTTGATATCTACCACGATCTGCGGCAGGCCGGAGACTTGCTCCAGGTACAGGTCCTCAGCCCCCTGCACGGTGGACACGATGCCGCCTACTTCTTTGGACAGCCTGGTCAGTTCCTGCAGATCCTCTCCGAAGATCTTGATGCCCACGTCCTGGCGCACCCCGGAGATCAGCTCGTTGGAGCGCAGCTGAATGGGCTGCGAGACGCCGAACGTGACGCCGGGTATGGCCTCCAGCGCCTCTGTCATTTTGTTGGCCAGCTCCTCCCGTGTCGCAGCACTGGTCCATTCCTCCTTATCTTTTAAGGTAATGGTCACGTCTGCCGCCTCCATCGGCATGGGGTCTGTCGGTATCTCTGCCGCACCAATTTTACTGATCACATCTTTTACCTCTGGAAACTGCTCTTTCAGTATACGGGAAGCCAAGGTTACTTTTTCAATCGTCTCTGACAAAGAACTCCCGGTCAGCAGCCTGGTCTCCAGGGCGAAATCGCCCTCCTCCAGGGTCGGGATAAACTCGCTGCCCATGCGGGAAAAAAGCACCAGGCTCAGGGCAAACAAGGCGAACGCAGAAACAAGCACCAGCGCTTTAAACCTCAGGGCACCCCTGATTACGGGGCGATACAGCCGCTGGAAGAAGTCCATCATGCGGTCGGAGATGGTGCGCTTATGCGTAATGTTCTTGCTCAGCAGCAGCGCCGACATCATGGGCACGTAGGTGAGCGAAAGGATAAAGGCCCCGAGTATAGCAAAGGAGACCGTCAGGGCCATGGGCCTAAACATCTTGCCCTCTATTCCCACCAGCGCAAGGATCGGCAGGTACACGATCAAAATGATGATCTCGCCAAAGGCAGCGGCCGAGCGGATCTTCCGCGCCGACTCGTACACCTCCTCATCCATCTGCGCCTGCGTCAGCCTGCCTTTGTCGCGCAGGCCCAAATGATGCATAGTG
The DNA here is from genome assembly GCF_900188175.1 of Pontibacter ummariensis. Classification (GTDB taxonomy): domain Bacteria; phylum Bacteroidota; class Bacteroidia; order Cytophagales; family Hymenobacteraceae; genus Pontibacter; species Pontibacter ummariensis. The sequence continues at coordinate 32,339 of NZ_FZOQ01000021.1, forward strand.
GCCTCTACAATGATGACGGCCCCGTCTACAATCAACCCGAAATCAATGGCTCCGAGACTCATCAGGTTACCCGTAACACCGAACAGGTTCATCATGATGATGGCAAAGAGCATGGCCAGCGGTATGACAGAGGCCACGACCAACCCTGCGCGGAAGTTTCCCAGGAAGAGCACCAGCACGAAAATCACGATCAACGCTCCTTCAATCAGGTTTTTCTCTACGGTACCGATGGCGCGCCCAATCAGCTCGCTTCGGTCCAGGAATGCCTGGATCTCCACGCCCTCTGGTAACGATTTTCTTATCTGTTCGAGCCGCTCTTTGACCCGGTCCACCACCTGGTTGGTGTTTTCGCCCTTGAGTAGCATCACAATACCGCCCACCGCTTCCCCTGTGGCGTCCGTCAGGGCGCCGTAGCGGTTAGCGCTGCCGAAGCGTACCTGGGCAATATCAGAGATAAGCACAGGAGTTCCATTGGAAGTGTTAGTGACCACGACCTTCTTGATCTCATCCAAGCTGCGGATAAGCCCCTCGCTGCGGATAAAGTAGGCGTTGGGTTTTTTGTCGATGTAGGCCCCGCCCGTGTTCTGGTTGTTGCGCTCCATCGCAGCCAATATGTCACTGATACTCAGGTTATAGCTGCGGAGCCTGGCAGGGTCAATGGCCACTTCATACTGCTTCACAAAGCCCCCAAAGCTGTTAACCTCCGCCACGCCAGGCGTTCCGAGCAGCTGCCGCCTGATGATCCAGTCCTGGATGGTACGCAGCTCCATTGCGTCATACTGCTCCTCATAGCCAGGCTTGGGATGCACTACGTATTGGTATATTTCGCCCAAGCCTGTGGAGATGGGGGCCATTTCCGGGCTGCCTATGGCATCCGGTATGATGTTTTTGGCCTCCACGAGTCGCTCGCTCACCTGCTGGCGTGCCCAGTAAATGTCCACGTTGTCTTCAAACACAATGGTCACTACCGAGAGCCCGAAGCGGGAGATGGAGCGCACCTCCTCAATATCGGCGATGGTGGACATGGTCTGTTCCACCGGGAAGCTGATGAGACGCTCCACTTCCTGTGCGGCAAGCGAGGGGCTGGTGGTAATGACCTGCACCTGGTTGTTGGTGATGTCGGGTACGGCATCGATGGGCAGCTGCGTGACGGAATAGCCGCCCCATACAACAAGCGCAAGGGTGAAGATACCGATGATCAGCTTGTTGTAGATGGAGAAATGTATAATGCGGTCAAGCATAAATTAATTGTTTAGATCAAAATTCTGTTAGGTTATTTTAGATGGGCGGAGAAGAAATGGTACGCCTTGGCTATGACGGCTAAAACACCCAAGAGGGTAGCAGCAATCAAGAGGGCCATTTTCAGCCGCTTCTGCCACTTAGGTTGCCGGTCCCGCCAATCGTATTGCCTTTTTCTCTGCCTTGGTTTCTTTCTTTGGTTGGCTTTTCTCTTTCTTATTTTTTTCAATGCCGATAAGCAAAATGTTTTAAAATGCTCCTGTCGGGTTATTACTTTCTGAATTTGAAGGCATGAATGGGAACAGAAGGGCACGTACAGACCGGTGCCGGTAATGTACGGGTGTGTCCACAAGGAAGAGGGGTACTGGTTAAGCTACCTTTGGCGGTTGCCAGATGGAATAGGAAAGGGAGGAAATAGCAGCTATCTGATAAACGGCCGCTGGAATTATTGCCCTAATGACGAAAAGGTTTGTTTTCTGAGGAGATTTCTGCAACACAAAACCTGTACAGCAATTACAAATACACAGGGGGGAGCATAAATCCGCAGCCGGGGAATGGTCTTCCGAATCAGTGTTTGAGTTAATGGTGGTTTGTGCAAGCGCGTCTTCCCCTGGTGCTGCATCAGCACCAGGAACACATGATATCACCATCATGAAAACGCTTAGAAGAATAGCAAACCATTTCATCCGCTGCAAAACTAATAAAAAATTAAATAGCAAACCATTTCATGCGTGGCAAAACGAATAAAATGGTTTGCATTTGAATTGCAAATTTTTAATGGTAAATGGATTAAATCATATTTTGATATGAACGGAAAGGCCTAATTAAGCATTTTCATAACGCTAACTTTTAATAAAGCTGTTTTTGCAATTGCTAAAATATCATAAATAAAGCAACAGTAGTACTGTTGTTACACCCACTAAGAAGTGTATACTTATTTATAGTATTTTTATAGCATTCCATATTTTGTGTGAGTGGTGTGCTCTCCTTACTCTTTGGTTGCTCCTAAGTCTGGTTATGTATTGTGTATGCGTAACAAGGCTTAATTATACATATTGTGTATTTATTAAATCGCATTATACGTAAATGATATAAACTATTGAATAATTAGTTAGAATTATATACTTAGGAATTAATTTATCGTAAATTCAAATCAATGTATCTAGTATTTAATTAAAACTATGAACTTCGATATAAAAGACCTTCCTTACGGTCAGTTTGAGCGCTTGGGGATGAACAAGAAAGATGTACTTTCTATGAAGTCTGAGGATTTGGTCAATCTACTGACTGGCCGGCGAACGAGCCTGAATACCTATACCATAAAAGATACTAACCTGGAGCCTCTTACCGTGGATGCAAAACTGAGCCTGAAGATGAATCCAGACAACACCCTTTCACTGTTGATTCATCCTATACGGAGGGAGATACAGAACGAGATTGGCGCCAGTAAGCAGGAGTTGGAGAAACTGCAAAACGGGGAGCTGCTGGTAAAGCCGTTTAAATCGCTTAATGGGGAGAAAGAGCTGTATGTTTTCCAGCTGGATAAGGAGACCAACGAGATTCTAAGGGTGAGGGTACGGGATATCCAAGTGCCTAGTGCTATCAGGGATATCGTGTTGAGTACTGATCAGAAAGAGCACCTGCGGCAAGGAGGCACCTTGGAGCTTTATTCCAAAGCAAAGGATCAGCTGATTACGGCCCGCCTGGATCTGAATGATCCTAAAGGACTGAAGATAGTGGAGGGGCAGGTCTCCCTAAAAGAAAGCCACACTTTGGCAGTGAAGGAAACCCCTGTTGTGTCTATTAAACGTTAGCTTGCCTATGACCTTTCAGGAATACAGAGAGCAGGTGTCGATTATTCAGGTCGCCGAGTCGCTAGGCTATGTGTTTGACCCTTTGAAGGGCAGAAAGAGCCCTGAGTTCAAGCACCCTGACGGAGACAGAATCATCATTAACAACCCAGGCGACAGCTCCCGGCAGATGTACTTCAACCGGGATGGAAGCAACGACAAAGGGTCGGTGATAGATTTTGTGGCCAACCGGCTGCATCGCTTCCAGGGAAGCTTTCGCAATGAGATCGACGGTATCAATAGGGTGCTATCTAGGTATGCCTATGCCTCTCAACCCAAAGCTCCAATTTACAATGTTACGGAAGCAAAGCCCTTTGACAAACGCAAGTTTGTCGAATCGGAGACCTCTGTTTTTAAGCTGCATTACCTGATCAAGGAACGAGGTCTCTCTAGCGAGACGGTGCAGCTGTTCCTGCCTTACATTAGGCTGGTGCGGGACGCAGAGAAGGATAATGCCTATACAAATATCGCTTTCCCACTGCAAAAGCCAACTAGTAGCGAAACGATAGGCTACGACCTGCGCAATTATGGCTTTAAGGGTGTGGCAGCGGGCAGCGACCGCAAGCACGGTGTCTGGGTAGCCGACTTTGCGCAGAATCCGGTTCTTACACGCCATGTCTACTTTGCTGAGAACCCTATTGATGCCATGAGCTTCTATCAGCTGGAGAAGGATAAGCGAGACTTCAGCAACTCAGTGTTCGTCTCGTTTGGCGGGGGAATGTCGAGAATGCAGGTGGAGCTTTCCCTGCAGGCGTGGCCGAATGCTCAAAAGCATACCATTTTCGATAACGATTACCAGGGAAAGATCTATGATATCTATCTGGCCACGGCGATAGCAGGTAAGCCCTACGCCTTTACAAAGAATGCCGATAGTATCACCTTCAGCTTGGATGAAAAGAAATTTGATATTCCTGTAGACAAGCTGAGCCTTTTTGCCTTTGAGAAGAACTCCGGTATTCGTTCCGGACTTCAGGTGCATAAGCCCCTTGGCCATAAAGACTATAACGACATTATACATCCCAAAAATGACCAGGAGAACCGTATCCCTATGAAAGTGAAGTTATGAGCTGGGATCTAGTATAGCAGTCAAAGACTGTAGGAGATGAAATGCAGTTTCTGTGTTTCACATGGCTGTTACGGTTAATTAAGTCTCTGTAGAAAATATTTTTCACCTAACTATAAACCATTTAATTTTTAGGCTATGAAAAAGCTATCTCTCTTCTCCCTTCTGTTATGTACAGTTCTATTTTTTGCTGGTTGTGATGACGAAAGCGAGGGCCATGTCCTGCCTGATACTGCTACTTATCGGGTTGATTACAGTCAGTCTGGGGATTATGAGAAGTTCATTAAGATTATCACCATTGGAGGTGGCGATTTCAAAGTGAGGGGTACTGGTGAAGCCATGCCGCCCGTGTTATTTGATGGGAACCTTTCGGAGACGTCGTATTCTTTTGAAGCAGATAATGTAAGGGAGCTTACCATTCATGCTGCCAATGAATTTAGTGCCGTAGAGGAAGGTCCTGCTTCCATGCAGATGCGCTTTGTTATCTATAAGAACGGCAAGCAGATTGATGAGAAGACCTTCAATTACAATGAGGCTTCAGGGGAGAAGAACGAATACTTGAATTATAAGGCTAAATAGTAGACACTTTTCATCCTGTTCATGCTGCGCCATCTGGTAAAAGAGATTGCCAAAACAGTATAGACTTAATTATTTCTTCTACACAAAGCGTGTTGTAAGTATGTCATGAAGGCTTTGCTCTTAACTGGCACATATAAAGAGTAATATTTATATAATAGCTGTTATAAGGGAAAGGCCGTTTGCAGGCTCCTGGAGGGGTGCCGCTGTTGGCACTTTTAAGGGCAAGAAAAGACTGTAGGAAAAGGTCCTGCTAGTGGTGAGCTATTCTTGCACGTCAGTCTGCTCTGCAGCAAGCGTTCCCCCAAGCTCTCTCTCTTAGGGACTCTCTTACCTTGTGAAGCAGCTCTGCCAATTCTTTAGCTTCTTCCTCAGTAAGGCTCTCTATCATGGCATCCACTTGGTGCAAATCCTTATCAATAGCTCCCAAAGCTTTCTGTCCCTTATCTGATATCAGGATATTGACCAAGCGCTTATCTCCTATGTTTGTAGTGACCTCCACCAGCCCCTTTCCTTGCAAACGGCTTACCAGCCGCGAGGCATCGGACATCCTGTCCAACATCTTCTCGCGCAGGAAGGAAGTGGACACGGGCCGGGGGTACTGGTCGCGCAGGATGCGCAGGGCGTTATACTGCTGCCCCGTCAGGCCATACTTTTGAAAGAATCTGTTGTAGCTGTTCGAAAGAAAGCCATACGTATACAGAATACTCATGCTGGCTTTCTGCCATTCATTCCGAAATGATTTGACGCCTAATTGGTTCTCTAAGTTCATAAGTGCAGTCAGGTGAGTTTACCAAGTATAGTAAAAAATAATGATACTTCCACGCTTTACAAGCCTGCTCAAAATAGTAGGTGTTGCTTTGACTCAGTAGCCTGCTGAACTAAGTGTTCCAGCAGTTGGTAAATCCTTTCGCTTGCATCCCCAGGTATCACGGGCCTTTTGACTTCATCCCCTTTCCTATTTATCATCCTATGTTTGGATACAGTACCGGACCTACTATTTTTCCCTTTTGTTGATTGGGGTGAGAAGCTATCGAAACAGAGAAAATAGGTATCTATATACTTGAAGACAAGAAAACTGGGTAAGGAATAAGATTCCTATTTATCAAGGGCTCATAAATCCGTGCCTTATGACAATTCCCTTACCCGGCTTCTTAACCTTGGACAGTTCATTAGGCCCGGAGCCTGCATCAGGATGCCTGATTGCTAGAGAACCTATCTTTTGTCGCAAGTTCAACCAATATAAGCATAGTGTGATTGAGCAAACTTACATTGGTATCAACATGTCCAAAGACAGCTTTATGGTCGCCACAAGACAAGAAAACAAAATTGCCACTTTCCTGCACAGCAACGACAGGAAGGGGTATTCGAAAGTTCATCCAGAGTCTGCCTGACTAAATTTGGTGCATCATGGAGGCCACCAGGGTTTACAGCCTGCAACTGGCCATCGCTCTCTATGAAAAAGGAATCAAGGTGTCGGTGGTGAACCCCTTGCAGATCAAGCGCTTTGCCCAAACCAAGCTCAAGCGGACGAAAACAGACAAGGTGGATGCGGCGCTGATCGCAAGCAGCAGCAGTAGCAGCAGCAGCGCATGTCCCTGAAGATGCTGGTCAAGGGCCTGAATCAGTTGCACGCCCTGTCTCAATTGGAGGAAGCGGACAAAGCTGCTCTAAAGGCTTGTAAAACGGTCTTGACAAGCATATAAAATCAAGTTGAAGAGTTGAGTGCCTGATGAAGCAAACGGCTGAGAAGCCCGCCAGGAGGAAAAAAGAGTGTCTAAGGGATTCGGTACAAACGTAGGATGAACGGGGCTTGCCGCGTCTTTAGACAGCTTCCTTGATCTCTAAAAGAGAGGCTGCTGCATCTAGGGTCAAGTTTTTGGGTTTCCCAACATAAGCACTAGTTAGTCCCTTTTTACTCTCCAAAGCAGACTTATTTCTTTCAAAAGTCAACTTTCTTTCCTTTTCGGACAGGTCAGCAAGCAGGCAAAGAGTGAAGCTATCGGCCACATGCCTTAGAATTAACTGTGAATTCCAAGAAGGAAGAAATAAAAACACCGGCCACTAACACCGCCAGCTTCTCTACTCATAAGCTGCTAATAGCAGCTGTTGTGCTGTTTTTGCCAGCAGGGTAAAAACGCACAACAGCTTAAGCATATTTACTCCTAAAAAAAGGCCGCCAGACACGCTTGAAGGAATTGGCTGAAGAAGAACTGCGTTTATCCTGCGCGAATCACCGCACCTGCTCGTAAAAAGCCTGCAGCAGCTGGCCGAATGTCAGGGGGCAGAAAACTAAAAGTCTGTCGGAAGAGGTTTAATTTTATGTGCAAATGTTGGATGAACTAGCTTGAAGCCTTCCAATAACAAAAGCTGGTCAAAAGAGTACTCTTCTAAAACGCACTAGTATTTTATTTTAAGTCTTCATATGAATTCAGAAAGAAAAGACAAAACCATTGTCCTTACCGGCGGCAGCTCTGGAATTGGGGCCGCGGCCGCAAGGATCCTTACTGAAACAGGGGCATGGTTTGTCATTCCAGGACGCTCCGGGGAAACCAAAAAACTGGCAGCTGAGCTGGATTGCGACTATTACCTGGTTGATTATTCCAGCTTTTCATTAGTAAAGAAGTTCGCACAGGACCTGCTGGAAAAGTACCCGCAGATAGATGTACTGGTAAACAACGTGGGGGGAGTAATTGCTGACAGGCACCTTACAGAAGATGGACATGAAATGACATTACAGGTCAATCACCTCTCGGGTTTCCTGTTAACAAACCTACTGAAGGAGAGACTGGAAGAGTCCAAAGCCACTGTGATTAATACCTCGAGCTTAGCCAACGTCATGGGTAAGATTGACTTTAATGACCTGGAGAACGAGAAAAGCTACAGTGCTATGAAGGTTTACGGAACTGCCAAATTAATGAATATCCTTCATGCCATGGAGATCAACAGGCGTTTTAAAGGCGTAAGCGCAGCCTCTTTCCATCCAGGTGCAGTTAGCTCCGGGTTTGCACGTGAGGGCAGTAGCCTGGTTAAATGGTTTTACGAAACGCCCCTAAAAAACCTGTTTCTGATCTCTCCTGAAAAGGGGGCTGATACCTTGTCTGGCTTATTTCCGGTGAAGCAGGAAAAGACTGGCAGCCTGGTGAGTATTACCAAAAAAAAGCCTGGCCGAATAAGCCGCCATGCCAATGCCACCAATGCCGAAAAGCTATGGGAGGCATCTGAAAAGCTCATCGGAGAAGTATAATAGTTACTTAACCCCTTCCCACCAAACCTTGGGGTGCTCCAGGGTATCACTTAGGTTTACTTTTTCGCCTATCATGGGGTGTAATACAGGCATATTCTTTTTTCGGGCCTCCTCGGTCAACCTTTTTATAGGCTCATTCCAGGCGTGGTTAGAGAGGGAAAATTTACCCCAGTGGGCCGGGAAAAGTTGCTTTGCATGCAAATCCTTCGCCGCCTGTACTACCTCCTCGGGCATCATGTGGATGTATTTCCAGCTTTTATCATACTGCCCGTTTTCCAGGATTACCAGGTCAAAAGGACCAAACCGCTCACCTATAGTTTTAAAGTGGGAGTCGTAGCCGGAATCACCACCCATGTATATCCTTTTCGTGGGAGTGGTTAATACATAAGACATCCACAGGGAAACATTTCTTTTAAAACCCCTGCCTGAGAAATGCCGTGCAGGAGCGGTATTTACCCTAAAGTCCTTTTCTAACAAGATCTCTTCGTTCCAGTCTTTTTCTATTATTTTGTCGGCATTATAACCCCAGCGTTCCAGGTGAGCCCCCACTCCCAAGCCTGTTATTACTTTTTTTACCTTAGGTTCAAGAGCCTCTACGGTTTCATAATCAAGGTGGTCCCAATGGTCGTGGGTAATGAAAAGGTAATCAATATCAGGTAAGTCCGCAGGCATATACCTGTCACTCCCTTTAAAGCTCCTCGTGGTGAATTTTACCGGAGATGCACTACCGCTCAACACAGGGTCTACAAGAAATTTCTTTCCGGCCAGCTGCATGAAATAAGAAGAATGTCCAAACCAGACAATTATATCTTCCTCAGGATTCAGGTTCAGGAGATCAATCTTTTTACCGGGCAAGCTATCAGAAGGTGTTCTGCTGGCCTTGTCTCCAAGCAGAAATTCTTTCATCATGGTAAAATAACTGGCTCCTTCCGTGAGCATGGGCGTAGGATTTAAATTCTGAAACTGCCCATTTTTGTAATTTGGAGAATTTTTTACCCTTTCCAGCCTGGGTCCTGTAGGAATACTGCCAAACTGCGGCTGCTGCATAAAGAGGTACACTGCCAGCACAAGCACCAGAATAACAGCTAAAATAACAACCAACACACTCATAAGCTTGCGCATCTTTATCTAAATAATCAACTTTTTTTAAATGTCGGACAGGCTTTTTCATACCAGCGATCTCCAGGACATCCCCTTTATACGCCCGGTTAATAGCATTGAGCATTGCCTGCCCTAACTCCAGTAAAGTGTAAATGCTTTTTTGCGCCAGTTTCCGTAATATTGGGATCATCCACATTGTGTATCTGTAATATTTAATGTTCTTCTTTTCAAGCGTAGGTGTTCCAGAAGTCTGGGCCGGATCTTAAACTTTTAAAAGAAGGCCTCATAAGGTCGTTTTCGGATTTCCCTTTTACCCTTCCCTTTTCTGCGCTATCCGTGCCTGCTCCGGACACAAAGCAAAACGTCATGTTGGTATTTAACCTGACCGGGTAGAAGCAGAATCGGTGGAGGAGGTAGGTAAGCCGGAGAAACACCTGGGGTTTAACGTTGTCACCAAACCTTTTGTTTTATCCCACTTAATGCTTACTTGCCTGCACAAAGTCTACAGCTTTATAGAACATTTTCTTTGGCGGTACTGAAAGTAGCAGGTAGTCTATTATCCTTGCAGCTACCGAAGCTATACTTTCTTTTTCGAAAAAGACCCGTAACGCTCGCCCCGTTCCTTATGTCGACTTCCTTCTGTTTGACATCCTCCCATTTTTATGACTGGCCTAAAGTGGAGAATTACAGCTTCTGACACCGGTTTAATTTTTAGAGCGTTATTTGAAATTTTCCGTAATACCATCTATTTCAAAATTGTTTTTATTAGACATAAAGGATAATTTTGTCGAATGAAAACTAATGCAAATTATGATGTGGTAAAAGCCGGCATCGTGAAAGCCAGCAAACAGGTTTTCAGGCGGTACGGGTATACCAAGGTTTCCATGGATGATATTTCAAAGGCTGCCGCGAAAGGCCGTAGCACGATATATCATTACTTCAAGAACAAAAAAGAGGTTTTTGAAGCATTCGCAATCGGTGAATTCACTGAAATTATCCAGCAGGCCAAGGAGCAAATCCACCCAAATGCATCCTTGGCAGATAACCTCCTGGTGTACAATGCCAGTAAGTTAGATGGCTTGAAGGCCTTAGCTGCTGAATACGAGGGAATTTTAAGAGATCTTAGAGAGCAGGAGGGCTTGATTAGGCAACTTGGCAGAGTACTGCTTCGGGAAGAGTCTGAAGTGGTGCGGAGCCTGCTGCTTACCGGCATGGAAAGAGGGGAAATAGCAAAGTTGAGTAAAGAAGATCTGAATCTTTTGACAGAAATGATAGTAATAGCGTTGAGAAGCTTTGAACAGGAAATCTTTATCAATAACAGAATGACTGGTTTGGGAAACCGGCTAAAATGGCTTATTGACATCCTCATCAAAGGCCTGCAATGATTTTTTTTTCTTAAAGTTCGACAAAAATACTAAAAGTGTGCAAACGTTTAAATCTGATAACCCTATGCATTGTTCAAAACTACCTTTTGCAGCTGGTCTGTTGCTAACAATACTGAGTTCGTCCTGCAGTGATGAAGCGCAGACAGAGAAGGTGTTGCAGCCTGTAAGAGTAGAAACTCTGGCGTTAGCCACTGCGCAGGCACAAGGCGGTTCCATACAGTACACCGGCACTGTCAGGCCATCCAAGGCGGTTCGGCTGAGTTTCATGGTGTCTGGAAACGTGGTATCAATACCGGTGGAGCAAGGGCAGTATGTGAAGAAAGGACAGCTGCTTGCAACCCTCGATGAAACTACCTACCGCCGCCAGTATGAGGCCCAGCTGGCGCAGCTGCGGCTGGCGGAAGAGAACTATAAGCGTGTGGCAGAAGTGTACAGCAAAGGCAGTATCGCGGAAATCAATATGCTGCAGGCCAGGTCTCAGTTTGAGCAGGCACAGGCGGCGGCCAGAGCCACTTACCAGAATATTGCTCACACAAAGTTGTATGCGCCCCAGAGCGGGTATATCGGGTCCAAATATGTGGAGGTCGGTTCGCTGGCAAGTCCGGGTGTGCCGGTAGTTGAGATTGTGGATATTTCGCCGGTAGTTGTGGAAGTGCCGGTGCCTGAAGCTGAAGTCAACTCCTATGCGCAAGGCGATACAGCCACCGTGCAGGTGCAGGCATCGGGAGGTGAAAAGAGGACAGGAACAGTGGATGAAGTGGCTGTGCTTGCAGCAGCGGGCACTCCCAACTATACTGTTAAAATCAGCCTGCCCAACCCGGAGGAGCAGCTAAAGCCAGGAATGGTAGGCACGGTAGTTTTTGAAAACAAAAAGGGCGAAGCGGCCGACGCAACAGGCAGCAGACAGATCATTGTGCCGGTTCAGGCAGTTCAGGCTGAGTTGAACGGGCAGAATTTTGTATATGTCGCCAGCCCGGATGGGCAGAAAGCCATCCGCAAAAACGTGCGCACCGGAAATTTGTATAACAGCGGCATTGAGGTGACAGAAGGCTTGCAAGGCTCCGAAACCTTGATTGTATCCGGCTACCATAAGCTTGCCGACAACAGTCCCATTCAAATCATCCGATAAACAGCACATGAAAGGAAAAAGCAACATTGTGGAATGGGCGATGCAGAACAAAGCCCTTCCGCTCACTTTGGCAGCCGTACTGGTGATGCTCGGCATATACGCGCTCTTTAACATGCCCCGGAATGAGTTTCCCGAATTCACCATTCGCCAGGGCGTTGTGGTAGGAATTTACCCGGGGGCTTCCTCAGAGCAGGTAGAGCAGCAGCTCACCAAAAAGGTGGAAGAGTACCTGTTTAGCTTCAACGAAGTGGATAAGACCAAGACCTATTCCTACTCCCGCGATGGCATGATGTACGTTTACGTGGAAGTGGCGGCGCGGGTAAATGACACCAACACCAGAGACTTCTGGAATAAGCTAAAGAACGGCATGCCCTTGCTGCAGGCCCAACTGCCGAAGGAGGTGCGGGGCCTGTTTGTAAACAGCGACTTCGGCAGCACCTCCGCCGTTCTGTTGGCTGTTGAGTCTGAAACCCGGCCCTACAAAGATTTACAGCAGCATGTAGAGGAAATAGAAGATGAGCTGCGGGGGATTGAAAGCCTGGCGAAGATTACCCGGGTCGGTACTTTGAATGAGCAGATCAGCATTTATGTAGACAACAGCAAGCTCATCAACTATGGCATAACCTCCGGGTCACTGATGCAGGCCCTGCAGCGGGAGGGGGCCATTAACCCGGCAGGAACTCTGGAGGGAAAGGTGATAGACCGTCCCATTCACTTGACATCCTTCTTCAAAACAGAGGCAGACCTGGCTGACCAGATCATCCGAAGTGACCCGAACGGAAATGTCATACGTCTGCGGGATATTGCAACCATCAAAAGGGAGTATGGCGAACCGGAATCATACGTGACGGCCAATGGAACCAAGGCCATCATCATTTCCATGGAAATGGCAGCAGGCAGGAACATCGTGCATTTTGGGGAAGAAGTAGAGGAGCGCCTGCAGCTAATTGAGCGCAACTTGCCCCCCGACATTCACATCACCAAGCTTGCCAACCAGCCAGAGGTGGTGGATGAGTCTATAGCCCATTTTATGAAAGAATTCGGTTATGCCCTGATTGGGGTGATTATAGTGGCCCTCCTGCTGCTGCCTTTTAGGGTAGCCTCTGTGGCGGCTGCTACTATTCCCATCACCATTGCCGCTACCCTGGCCATTATGTACCTGCTGGGGTATGAGCTGAACACGGTGACACTGGCAGCCCTGATCATTGTACTGGGTATTGTGGTAGACGACCCTATTGTGGTTATCGACAACCACGTGGAGAAACTGGACCAGGGCATGTCTGTCTGGGAGGCTGCCAGAAGCAGTGCGGTGGAACTGTTTCCCTCTGTGTTCACGGCAACGCTGGCCATTGCCGCCACCTTTGCGCCGCTCATGTTCTTCATGTCAGGTGTAGCCGCCGATTTTGTCGGCATGTTTCCTTATACTATCATTATTGCACTCTCGCTTTCGCTCATTATTTCGATGCTGCTGGTGCCGTACTTCAATACCCTTTTCATTAAAAAAGGACTGCACCTGCCCGGCGAAACAAAGGAAAAAGAGTCTATGCTGGATAGGCTGCAGCGTGTGTTCAACCGCCATATCAGCAATGCCATCAACCATCCTGTGCTCACCACCATTTTCGGGATCCTTGCCTTTGTGATCGGGGTTGTACTGATGGCGCTCCTGCCGCAGCAGCTATTCCCTAAAGTAGAGCGGAACCAGTTTGCCATGGAGATTTACCTGCCCAATGGCTATAACCTGCAGCAGACGGACAGTGTTGTGAAAAAGATGGAAGGAATAATGGCACAGGACGAGCGCATTGTCTCCTACACCAGCTTTATAGGTACGTCATCGCCACGTTTCCATACGCTTTACGCCCCTAACTTGCCAGCGGAGAACTATGCGCAGGTGCTCATCAACACCACTACAGCAGAAACCACCGAAGAGGTGTTGGCCGAGTACGCAACAAAATACAGCAACTTTTTCCCGGATGCCTATGTGCGCATGAAACAGCTGAACATGGTAAGTGCACCGGCACCCATCGAAGTACGCATTTCAGGCCAAGATCTGACAGCATTGAAACAGGTAGGCGACCAGGTGATGCAGATAGGGCAGCACCAGCCGGGCATTACCTGGGTCAGGACAGATTACGAGGAAATGAAGGAAGGCATCCAGCTGAATGTCAAGAATACCGAAGCAGCCAGACTGGGCCTAAGCAAGGAGGACATCGCCAATGTAGTCGCCATGAATATGCAGGGCCTGCCAGCCACGCAGGTGTGGGAAGGCAGCTATCCGCTGGATGTTTTAGTCAAGACATATGAAACGGCCAGAAATAACACGGGCGCCCTGCTGGAAACGCGTGTCCCGGTTCAGCAGTCGCAAACGGTAGTGCCGCTGCGGCAGGTGGCAGATATTTCACCGGTGTGGCACCAGGGCCAGATCGCACACCGCAATGGCGTCCGCACGCTCACCGTCAGAATGGACATGGTGCAGGACGCGGTTGCCAACAACCTGCTGGGAGAGATGCGCCCTGAAATAGAAAGTCTGAAGCTGCCTGAAGGAGTGCGCATCAGCTATGGCGGAGAACTGGAGATGCAGGAAGAGAACCTCACCCCGATGGGGCTGTCGCTACTGATGAGCGTCGTGGTCATTTTCCTTATCCTGGTCTGGCATTTCAAGCGCATCAAACATGCGCTGCTCAGCCTCATCACCATGCCACTTAGCATACTGGGCGCTGCTTTCGGGCTCATGCTGATGCAGTACCCCTTCGGCTTCACGTCTTTTCTGGGTTTACTGGCTTTGTGCGGTATAGTGGTACGGAACGGCATCATATTGATAGACTTTGCCGATGAGCTTCGTGAAAAGGAGGGTTTGTCGGTGAAAGAGGCGGCTCGTGTAGCGTCGGAGCGCCGTATGCGTCCCATCTTCCTCACCTCATCGGCGGCCGCAGTTGGAGTTATCCCCATGATTTTGAGTCGCTCAACGCTTTGGGGGCCGCTGGGAACCGTTATTTGCTTTGGTTTGCTTGTTTCAATGCTGCTGACGCTATTCGTGCTGCCCACCCTTTACTGGTTGTTCTTCAGAAAAGAAGACAATGAGGCAGCACATCAAGAGAAGGGTTTAACACCTACAGTTTAAGTATACTATTTTCAGCTATGAGGTTTTTCATATATACTATACTGCTGCTCATCGGGTACAGCAGCTATGCCCAGCAGCCCCACACCATTAGTCTGCAGCAAAGTAAAGAGGCTGCGCTTAAATACAGCAAAGCCATCCAGAACAGTGAGCTGGACATCGAGTCGGCTGAAGCAGGTATAAAAATTGCAAAAGCAGCTCATTTGCCCTCGGTAGACGTTACTGGCGTTGGTGTGTATGGCTTCAAGGACTTGGTGCCTGCTATGCCAGAAATGCTGCCAGAAGGTATCAATAACTTTTACATGGCTGGTGTGGCAGCTGTACAGCCTTTGTATACAGGCGGCAAAATCAAAAGCTATAACGAGCTGGCGGAGCTGCAGCTGCAGGTAAATAAGCTACGCGCCCAGCAGTCGGTTGACTCTGTACTATTGATTACTGCCCAGAAATACTGGAACCTGGTAAACCTGCAGGAACAGCACAAGGTGCTGGAAGCGAATGAGCGCCTGTTGGATACGCTCTTAAAGCAGCAGAACGACCTGTTGGCTTCCGGCCTGATAGCCCGCAATGACCTGCTGAAAGTAAAGGTGCAACGAAGCCGCCTGTTGCTGAATAAAAGCCAGTTGGAGAGTGGTAAGAAGATAGCGCTGCTCGACTTCAGCCTGTATGTTGGTATACCATACGATTCATCTCTTGTGATGCAGGATACATTGGCGACAGACGTGTTACCACCTTTGTACAGCCTTGGGCCGGACACATCGCTGGTGGAGAACAGTAACTACCAGCTTTTGCAGAAGATGCTGGAGGGTGAGCGGCTGCAAACAAGGCTCACCAAAGCAGATTATATGCCCACTGTTTCCATAGGAGTGAATGCGGCGCAGGCCGGCGTGCTGGACAGGGGGATCGGCAGCACGTTTGTTCCTCTCTCGTTTGGCATGGTCAGCATCCCTATCAGCGATTGGTGGAGTGAGGGCAAACATAAAATGAAGCAGCGTGCTATCAGTGAGCAGAAAGCGAAAAATAACTTTGAAAGCGTAAGCGATCAGCTGAAGGTGGGAATTACCAAAGCCTGGTATGATCTGGTGGATAGCCGCAAGGAAATTGCCTTTGCGCAAGAAAACCTGGAGCAGGCCAGCAGCAACCTGCAAGTAAGCCAGGACAACTATGCCAGTGGCTTGGCAAGTGTAACAGAGGTAATGGATGCGCAGGCTTTGTACCAGGAAGCTGCCAGCGCCCTGGCCAGAGCTTACGCTAACTTCCAGCTAAAGAAGGAGAGCTACGCCTATGCGAGTGGAATATCCTCGGGGCAGAGGTAGCATAAGCCCGTATCTCATGCAAATATATGACAGTGGGTTTACTAACAATTAAATTGAAGAACTCTTCATAGAGACGACGTGCATTTAAAAGCTATTAATAGGAAGGATCTGCACAGGCATTATGGCAGAAGAAACTCAGACAGATAAAAGATGCTTACCTTGAAGCAATGAGGACGCGAATCACTTGAAGTGGGTTAACAACACGCTTAGACAAAGTTTAGCAGCTTGGTGAGGGAGTTCATGTCTGTTTCTAAAGAACTTCCCTCTAACACATAAGTTAGTAAATGGTTTATCTGCAACTGTAACTTATCATTACATTTCTCAGAGGCTGTTTTTAATATTATTGTTGGCAGCGAATAGGAGGACTTTCGGGCTCTGGCAAGGCTCCTTTTAAGTGGCATAGCAGCACTATGGCGAGAAAATGACGAAGCCAGGTTCTGATGAATTCCCTTTGTAGCCCAATGAATAAATAAAGCAGTCTCTAATTACTACCAAGCTTATGTTAATTAATTATTAAATGTTGTACCTTTGGACCATAATACGATTTTGGTCTATTAGGTATGAGCGATAATAAAGACGAGTGTATTAAAACGGAGATTCTGAACGAGGCTCAAAAGCTATTCATCCGCTTTGGCTGGAGTAAAACTACCATGGAGGACATAGCGAAGGCCGCAGGGAAAGGGAAAAGCACGCTTTACTATTACTATAAAAGCAAGGAGCAGATCTTTGACAGTGTGGTGACGCGTGAGATGGAAGAGGTGTTCCGTGTTACGAGCGGAGAAGTAGCCAAAGCGCAGACAGCCGAGGAAAAGCTGATGGCCATTGGTATCACCAAGTTCCGGGCCATACAGAAAAATGCCAACCTCTTCAACGTCATCCGCGGGGAAGTTGAAGCGAACATTCACCACATCATGGAGCTGAAGAGGAGGTACGAGGCCCGGGAAATCAGCATGGTGCGCAACATTCTCAAGTTTGGGCTGGAGCGGGGAGAGCTTTCGCACTACACGGCCGATGATGTGGATGCTGTCGCGTTTGCCTTGGTATGTGCTTTCAAAGGAATCGAAATCGGTCTGCTGATCGAGAACAAGCTTACGGACTTTGAAGGCAGGATGGGGACGATCCACAGTATTCTGATGCATGGCCTGAAGGCGTGACCTGATTGTAATAACTTTAGTTCGTCTTGCTTTTTTAGTCTCCCATGGCAACGTGATGGTTGATAGATATAGCGATGACGCGGGTTTAGTTAGCTCTCTATGTTTAGGACTAACAAAACACAGAGAGGTGAAAATATTACTTAGTGCTAAAGTTTGTTTGTATATAACAAATCTTAACTTGTTTTATCCAATGAATCTCTAAACTGAAAGTAGAAGAAGAGTTCTATCGCTTACTTTAAATACAACAGATGAATAATATACTTCGTCAGAGAATCCTCGCCCGCGAAAAAAGCGCAGCGCAACTGGCTGCAGAGCGGGCACAGGCGCAGGGGGCTTATCCCTATTTCAGGGCCATTGAATCTGCGCAGGATACGGAAGTGATCATAGAGGGCAGAAAGGTTTTAATGTTTGGGTCGAACGCCTATCTGGGACTTACTAATCACCCCAAAGTAAAGGAAGCCGCCATACAGGCGGTGGAGCAGTACGGTACAGGCTGCGCCGGTTCCCGGTTCCTGAATGGTACACTCGACATACATCTGGAGCTGGAGCGAAGGCTGGCTGAGTATGTAGGAAAAGACGCCGCACTGGTGTTTAGCACGGGCTTTCAGGTAAACCTGGGGGTTATATCCAGCCTCACTGGCCGCAACGACTATATCGTGCTGGACGAATATAACCATGCCTCTATTTTCGATGGCAGCCGTCTCTCTTTCTCCAAGGTAATCAAGTACAAGCATAACGACATGCAGGACCTGGAGCAGAAACTCAGCAAGCTGCCTGCCGATGCCCTGAAGCTCATTGTGGTGGATGGTGTCTTTAGTATGGAAGGAGACATTGTGAAGCTTCCGGAACTGGTGGCCCTGGCCGAGCGCTACGGCGGCAGCATCATGGTGGACGATGCCCATGGCCTGGGTGTAATTGGTGAGCGAGGAGCCGGTACCGCCTCTCATTTTGGTTTAACAGACCAAGTGGATCTGATCATGGGTACCTTTAGCAAGTCTCTGGCCTCGCTGGGCGGTTTTATTGCCGGCGACCACGACACCATTCTGTACCTGAAGCACCATGCCCGCTCCCTGATTTTCAGTGCCAGCATGTCGCCGGGCTCTGTTGCCAGCACCCTGGCTGCCCTGGATGTGATCCAGAGCGAGCCGGAGCGGATAGAGCAACTGTGGGCGAATACGAACTACGCCATGAAGTTGCTTCGTGCAGCAGGGCTGGAGCTCGGACCCACAGAAACACCCATCATCCCCATCTATGTGCGGGACAACTACAAGACTTTCCTGGTAACGAAGGTGCTGCAGGATAACGGCATCTTCGTGAACCCGGTAGTGGCGCCTGCCGTGCCTGCCGATTCTACCTTGATACGCCTGTCAGTGATGGCAACGCATACCTTCGGCCATATAGAGGAAGCTGCTGCTAAATTAGCGGATGCCTTTAAGCTCTTGGGGATTAATACCAGAAATGCATCCTATGAAGCAAGTACTGCGAGTTGAGACAAAGCGGCAGCTAAAAGCCTTTATTGACTTTCCGCATGCGCTGTACAAGGACGACCCGCATTACGTGCCGGAGCTTTATATTGCGCAAAAAGACCTGCTCACGCCGGGGAAACATCCCTTCCATGAGCACTCTACGCTGCAGCTGTACCTGGCCTACCAGGATGGAAATGTTGTAGGACGGATTGCCGCCATCCTCAACAACAACCATAATACCTTTAACAATGCAAAGGATGGCTTCTTCGGATTCTTTGACTGCGTGAAGGATGGGGAAGTGGCAAACCTGCTTTTTCAGGAGGTGCGCCAGTGGCTCACGGAAAAAGGGGCTAAGACCATGATCGGTCCGGTCAGCTTCTCTACCAACGAAACCTGCGGCATGCTGGTGGAAGGATTTGACAGTTCGCCGGCGGCCATGATGCCCTACAATTACCCTTATTACATAACGCTGCTGGAAAACTTGGGCTTTCAGAAGAAGGTGGACCTGCTGGCCTACCAGTTTGGGGCCGATGGTTACAACGATAAGCCTTACCGGCTGTCGAAGGTAATCCGGGCGAGGCTGGAGCAGAAAGGAATTACCATCAGGCCCATTAGCCTGAAAAACTATAAGCAGGAAGCAGAGAAACTGCGGGAGATCTACAACTCCGCCTGGGACAAGAACCTGGGCTTCGTGCCGATGACGCCGAAGGAGTTTGACTATATGGCCAAGGACCTCAAACTGATCGTGGACCCAGATTTTTGCCTGGTAGCGGAGCACGAGGGCAAGATAATCGGTTTCTCGCTGGCTATACCGGATATTAACCAGATCCTGAAGAAGATCAAAAGAGGACGCCTGCTGCCTACGGGCATATTTAAACTGCTGACGCAGCGTAAGCAGATAAACGCTGTGCGGATAATCGCCCTCGGCGTGGTGGAAGGCTACCGGAAGCTAGGCATTGAGGCGGTGTTCTACGGAGCGGCCATGCAGAAGCACCGCGAGAAGAAGATGCAATCGGCAGAGGCCTCCTGGATACTCGAAAACAATGTGATGATGAACCAGGGGTTACTTAAGATGGGAGCCAGGCCTTACAAGAAGTACAGGATTTTTGAGAAGGCGCTATGAAAGAGCGGGTATTGATAACGGGGGCAAGTGGTTTTGTGGGCTACCACCTGATAGAGGCGGCGCTGCAGGCAGGTATGGACGTGTATGCGGCTGTACGTGCTTCCAGCGAGGTGGCTCATCTGGAGGGGTTTGGCGTACACTACACTTCCCTCGACTTTCAGGATACCAGCGCGCTGGTAAAGGAGCTGGAAGAGAAGCAGTACCGTTACATCATCCATGCGGCAGGCACCACCAAGGCAAAGCACCCGCAGGACTACGTGAACATCAACGCGGTCTATACCCGGAACCTGGCATCGGCGGCGGCAATGGCGGACATACCGCTGAAGAAGTTTGTGTTTATCAGTAGCCTGGCCGCGCTGGGGCCTATCCCTTACCAGGAGGTAGCGCCCATACAGGAGCAGAGCAAGGCACAGCCGGTAACGGCCTATGGCAAAAGCAAGCTCCTGGCCGAGCAGTACCTGGCGGAGTTAAAGGATCTGCCTCTGGTCGTGCTGCGCCCGACAGCAGTGTATGGTCCGCGGGAGAAAGATATTTTCATCGTTCTCAAGACCCTGAACCTGGGGCTGGAGCCTTACATCAGCAACAAGCCGCAGTGGCTAAGCTTTGTGTATGTGAAGGACCTGGCAAAAGCGGTGATGCAGGCGCTCGGTACAAGTATAAGCGGGGTCAGCTACAACGTGTCCGACGGCAACAGCTACGACCGTTACGCCCTGGCCACCGCCGCCAAGCAGATCCTGGGCAAGAAGGCGGTCAAGGTGCATCTGCCGCTGGGGGTGGCTACACTGATAGCCAACCTGCTGGAGACCCTGTATGCTTCCAGCAAAGCCATGCCCGCCCTCAACAGGGAAAAACTAAGCGAGCTGGCTGCCGAGAACTGGAACTGCAGCATCGAGAAAATAAGGTCCGACCTGGGCTATGTGCCTGAGTATGACCTGGAGAAAGGCCTGGCGCAGACTTTAAAGTGGTACAAAGAGAATAAGTGGTTATAGATAAGAGCACAAAAATTAAGACACAAGTACATAAGATGAAATATAAAGTAAAAAACGCCGAAGGGCGCCTGGGTATTCTGCTTCCAGGACTGGGAGCAGTTGCCACCACGTTTATAGCTGGGGTAGAGGCTATCCGTAAAGGAATGTCACAGCCAATCGGCTCACTCTCTCAGATGGGCAACATCCGTTTGGGTAAGAGAACGGAAAACCGCAACCCGCTGATCAAGGATTTTGTGCCGCTGGCAAACCTGAACGATATCGTTTTTGGTGGCTGGGACGTGTATGAAGACAATGTGTTTGAAGCCGCTGCAAACGCCAAGGTGCTGGAACCGATGCTGCTGCATTCCATCAAGCCGGAGCTGGAAGCTATAAAGCCGATGAAAGCGGTTTTCGATAAATCCTATGCCCGCAACCTAGATGGTACTAACGTGAAATTAGCAGCAACCAAGTATGAACTGGCCGAAGCGCTGATGGACGATATGCGCAACTTCAAGGAAGTGAACGGTTGCGACCGCCTGGTGATCGTGTGGTGCGGATCTACGGAAGTATATACGGAAATAAGCGATGTGCACAGAACCGTAGCTGCATTTGAAGAGGGCCTTCGCAACAATGATCCACGCATTGCGCCTAGCATGATTTATGCCTATGCTGCTGTGAAACTGGGTGTACCTTTCGCCAATGGTGCGCCGAACCTGACAGTTGACATACCCGCTATCGTAGAGCTTGCCAAAGAGAACGGCGTAGCCATTTCCGGTAAAGACTTCAAAACAGGCCAGACGCTGATGAAAACCATCGTGGCTCCAGGCCTCCAAGCGCGTGCGCTGGGCATCAACGGCTGGTTCTCGTCCAACATCCTGGGTAACCGCGACGGCCTGGTCCTCGACGATCCGGATAACTTTAAAACCAAGGAAGTTTCCAAACTGGGGGTACTGGAAGATATCCTGCACCCAGACGACAACCCGGAGCTGTACGGCGACATCTACCACAAGATCCGCATCAACTACTACCCTCCTCACGGTGACAACAAAGAGAGCTGGGACAACATCGACATCTTCGGCTGGCTGGGCTACCAGATGCAGATCAAGATCAACTTCCTGTGCCGTGACTCTATCCTGGCAGCGCCTATCGTGCTGGACCTGGCCCTGTTTACTGACCTGGCACAGCGTGCCGGCATGAGCGGAATCCAGGAGTGGCTGTCGTTCTACTACAAGTCGCCACAAACGGCAGAAGGCCTTCGTCCGGAGCATGACATCTTTAAGCAGCTGATTAAACTGCAGAACACGCTTCGCCACATGATGGGAGAGGACCTGATTACGCACCTGGGCCTTGACTATTACGAAGACTTTGTAGAGGAAGAGCTTTAACAGATCGATTAGTGATTAGAATACACAAACTAGTTTCCACCAGCCTGGGCATCGGCTACATAGGAAAGGGAGGAGGTACGGTAGCCGCTGTGGCCGTTTGCCTTTGCCTGTATGCCGCGCAATGGGCTGGTGGGAGCCAGCTTGTGCTTTGGCTCCCTATCATAACGCTGTTGTTGACGGGGGTAGGCGTCTGGTCCGCCACGGAGGTTGAGCCGCTGTGGGGCAAAGACGACAAAAAAGTGGTGATAGACGAGGTGGCGGGCATGTGCATCAGCATGTTGTTTATACCTGTCACGCTGCAGTACCTGTGCGCAGGCTTGGTCCTGTTCAGGTTCTTTGATATTGCAAAGCCGCTTTTTATAAGAAGGCTGGAGAGTGTGGAAGGAGGCCTAGGCGTAATGCTGGACGACGTATTGGCGGGCGTTTACGCGAACTTAATTTTACAGATACTTTTATACTACAAGGTTTTTTAAATGTTCACCTTCCTGAAGGCGCAGGCTGCCTCTCTGGTAGCGTCTGCTGTCGATTTTCTGGTGACAATCATCATGGTGGAACTGTGCGGCTTCTGGTATTTGGCCGGCACCACAGTGGGCACTGTATCAGGTGGTGTAACACATTTCACCCTGGGCAGAACTTGGGTGTTTCATGCTGCAGACAAAACTATACCGGCACAAGCAATCAAGTATTTCCTGGTCTGGAACGGCAGCCTGTTGCTTAATGCATCGGGCGTGTATGTGATAACGCATTACGGAGGGGGTAGCTATGTCTACTCCAAGGTTATTACGTCCGTGCTTGTCGGTTTTTTCTATAACTATTTAATTCAAAAACGATATGTATTCAAGTAGGAATATATATAAGCTATATATAAACGGGTTGCTTTTATCGCTGTTACTGGTGGTTTCAGGTGTAAATGCGACCGCCGTAATGGCACAGGGTGCCGTTACAACTGTAAAAGGCACTGTAAGGGATGCTGTTTCGAATGAGGCGCTTATCGGGGTGTCGGTTTTTGTGCCGGGCACCAGCATCGGTACCAGCACCGACTTTGAAGGCAACTACCTCATTAAAACAAATCAACCTATAAACAAGGTACAATTTTCTTATTTAGGATACGAGACCGTAACACTGGGTGTGTCGCCCGGGCAGGAGCAAACGCTGGACGTGAAGCTTAAAACCGGCGCCAAGCAGCTGAGTGAGGTGGTCGTGGTTGGCAAGAAGCGTAAGGTGAAGTACAGCAACAAGAACAATCCGGCCGTGGACCTGATCCGGGAGATCGTGGACCACAAGGAGCAGAACCGGCCGGAGCACTACGACTATGTGCAGTACGAGGAGTACGAAAAAACGCAGATGTCACTGGTGAACACGCCGGAGAAGCTGAAAAGAAACATCTTCCTGCGCAAGTATGACTTCATTACCAGCAACCTCGACACCACCGTGCTGGAGGGCAAGGCGCTGTTGCCGTTTTTTGTGCAGGAGCAGCTGGCGGAGCATTATTACCGCAAGGCCCCGGAGACCAGAAAAACGATTGTGAAGGCCGAGAAGAAAGTTGATTTCGGTGAGTTTATCGACAACAAGGGCTTTACCTCTTACATGCAGCACATGTACCAGGATATCGACATCTACGACAACAACATCACGATCCTGACGAACCAGTTCCTGAGCCCTATCGCCGATATGGCCCCTACTTTCTATAAGTTTTACCTCACAGACACCGTCACGACGGAGAGTGGCAGAAAGCTGGCAGAGCTTCGGTTCGAGCCGCGCAACCCTGCCGCCTTTATGTTTACGGGCAAGCTGCTTGTGACGATTGACGGCACCTATGCCGTGCAGAGCGTGGAGATGGAGGTGGCAAAGAGCGTGAGCATCAACTGGGTGCGCGACCTGAAGATCAACCTTGATTTCGAGAAGAACCCGGACGGGCGCTACCATCTGAGCAAGAGCGTGATCAAAACCGACTTCGGGCTTACGCAGAACAGCGATGCCGGTATGTACGGTGAGCGTGTTGTATCATACAAAGACTTTAAGGTGAACGAGCCACAGCCTGCTTCCCTGTACGAAGGCGAAGCCGTGGTGCGCGTGGAGAGTGCCATTGCCAAAGACGAGAGCTTCTGGCAGGCCAGCCGCCACGATTCCCTTACAGCCGTGGAGGCCAAAACCTATACCAACATCGACAGCCTGGTGAACATGAAGTCGTTTCAGCGGACCATGGATTGGGCCACTGCCCTGATTGCCGGCTACAAGCGCCTGGGGCCGAACATCGAGATTGGCCCTCTGAACACGTTCTACAGCTTTAACCCGGTAGAGGGGTTCCGCCTGCGCTTTGGCGGCCGCACCACCACCACATTCAGCAAGAAGTACATGCTGGAGACCTATGCCGCCTACGGGTTTAAAGATGAGAAGTGGAAGTACTACCTGGGCGGCAGCTATTCGCTCACCGACAGGTCTATCTATGAGTTTCCGGTGCGGTCTATCAGCGCAAGCTACCAGAAAGACACCAACATCCCCGGCCAGGAGCTGCAGTTTGTGCAGGAGGATAACTTCCTGCTTTCCTTTAAGCGGGGCGAAAACGACAAATGGCTCTACAACGAGACCTATAGTCTTAACTACCTGCACGAGTTCGAGAACCACTTCTCCTACAGGATTGGCTTCAAGAACTGGCGGCAGGCAACAGCAGGATCGCTGCAGTACGTGCGCAATGTGGAAACAGCGTCGGGCGAAATGGAGCCGCTGGATGTGCAAAACCTGGTAACGTCGGAGGCGTCGCTTGAGCTGCGTTGGGCACCAAACGAGCAGTTCTTCCAGGGTAAGCTGTATCGCACGCCGGTTGCCAACCGCTACCCGGTGTTTACCTTACGGGCAGCGGCCGGTATAAAAGACCTGTTCGATAGCGAGTATGAGTATCAGAAAGTTGCCCTGAACGTGTACAAGCGCTTTTACATGTCGCAGCTGGGCTATTCCGATGTGGTAACCGAAGGCGGTTATACTTTCGGGCAGGTACCTTTTCCGCTGCTGATGATTCACCGCGCCAACCAGACCTATTCGTACCAGTTGCAGTCCTACAACCTGATGAACTTCCTGGAGTTTGTCAGCGACCAGTACGCGAGCGTGCACATCGACCATACCTTCAACGGCTTTATCTTTAACAAAATACCGCTGCTCAAGAAAACGAAGCTACGGGAGTTTGTTACCTTTAAGGCGCTGTACGGCAAGGTTCGCAGCGAAAACATGCCGCAGGGCGACCCAGACCTGCTGCGTTTCCCGACGTTTGACGACGGGCGGCAGGCGACGTACACGCTGGAGAACAAGCCTTATATGGAAGCCAGCGTCGGCATCGGCAATATCTTTAACTTCTTTAGGGTAGACCTGGTGAAACGCCTGTCTTATCTGGACCACCCGAACGTTTCTGACATTGGTATTAGAGGAAGATTTAAGTTTGATTTTTAAATTCATAGCAGGTTAAGTATGGACAAAAATGCGCTTCGTGATGCCCTGCAGCAGGGTATATACAAGGTCATAAACCCCATGGTGCGGTTACTGATAAAGGTAGGCTTTACCCCTAACGCGGTAACTACCACTGGCCTGATCCTGAACATCGGGGTGGCTGCTATTTTTATAGTGGGCGGCGAAGTGAGCAACCGCGGCGAGCTCGAGTACGTGGGCTGGGCCGGGGGGCTGGTGCTGTTTGCCGGCGTGTTCGACATGCTGGACGGGCAGGTGGCCCGGCTGGGAAACATGGGCTCCACCTTCGGGGCCATGTACGACTCGGTGCTCGACCGCTACAGCGAGATGATTATGTTCATGGGCATCTGCTATTACCTGATTGCCCACCATTACCTGTTGAGTTCCCTTTTTGCCTTTATTGCTCTGATCGGCTCCATGATGGTGAGCTATACCAGGGCACGGGCCGAAGGCCTGGGAGTGGAGTGCAAGGGCGGCCTGATGCAGCGCCCGGAGAGGGTCGTGCTGATTGGGCTGTCGGCTATTGCTTGCGGTATCACCTACTCCTTTGTGGGTGCTGACTATAAAGTATACGTGGAGGGCATTCCGTTCCATGTGTTCGAAACCATGTCAGTGTTTACCCTGCCGATCACCGTGATGGCCGTACTGACAAACATCACTGCCGTTAACAGGCTGATGGATGCGAAGAAGGCGATGCAGCAGAAGGAGATGAAAACCGCATAAGTATAAAGCAGAACGTGAGACGCATATTTTTTATAGTGCTTGTAGCACTACTTTACACCAGCCTGGGGAGTGCACAGGCCGGTATGCTGCCGGGGGGGAAGCCAGCGGCTGCCCCTGATACGCTGCCTGTACCGAAGAACGTGAAGGACATGAAGTTTTTCGTGCAGCGTGACCCGAACAGCAACACCGTAGTTTATGAGCTGAACAAGACGGCGCAGGGCTCTCTCGACGAAAAAGACCCGATCCACCCATTCTGGATCAGGTATGCTGAAGACGGTGCGCAAAAGGAGCTGAACTATATCCAACGCAAATTTGCCTACGGCCTCAACACCAAGAAAACGGGTACAGATTCTTACGAGCTCCGGTTCGTTTGCTACTCCAAGCTTGTGCTACGCCTGCGCAAAGGTCCGGATAGCAAGTACAATGTGTACACCACCATCAACCAGAAAGAGGCTATTCTGGACCGTGTGTTTGTCCGCATAGAAGGCGGTACATTCTGGGTGCCCAATGTGCTGTATGTAGAGCTGAAAGGCAGGGACGCCGTAACCGGTAAAGCCTTGGCAGGACGTTTTAAACCGTAATCTTTTATGAAAAAGCAGTTTGTATCGAATTCGCAGGGGTCGGTAAGGATGTTTAAGTATGACTGGATGGAGGCTCTGTCCAAAGTACATTACACGGTTCCGCTGTACATTTATATACCCGTTATACTTTTCCTGAGCTGGCAGGCCCTGTTTGTGGCGCAACTGAGCCTGCTGGGTTTTCTGGGCTACGCCGCGCTGGGCCTGTTTATCTGGACGCTGACGGAGTACGTGCTGCATCGTTTTGTATTCCATTTTGTGCCGAAGGCGAAGTGGGCTTTGCGCCTGCACTTTATCTTCCACGGTGTGCACCACGACTACCCGAACGATGCGAAGAGGCTGGTGATGCCGCCTTCCGCCAGCATTCCGATGGCCACTATCCTGTACCTGTTGTTCTCGCTTGTGCTGTCTGGAGGTCCGCTGTACGCGTTTTTTGCCGCCTTCCTGACGGGCTATCTGTTTTACGACATCTTCCACTACGCCCTGCACCACTTTAACTTTAAAGGCTCCTTCTGGAAGAAACTGAAGAAGCACCACATGCTGCACCACTACGCCGATCCAAGCAAAGGCTACGGGGTAAGCTCCTCGTTGTGGGACAAAATTTTTAGATCCGATTTTGACAAAAAGTAATATGAGTGTAACGGCTACGGCGGCAGGGGAGAAGAAAGGCATTACCCGAAAGGCTGTGTTGGTGCTGGCGGCGCTATCCGTTGGGTACCTGCTGTTGTCTTACCTGCTGGTTGGTTTCAAAACGGACCAGCTGGTGTTGGTGGGGCTCGTAAACCTGCTGTACTTCCTTACGCCCATCACGCGGAAGTTTATTACGGGTTTCTCCATTTTTATCGTGTTCTGGATCCTATATGATTACATGAAGGCTTTCCCGAACTACTGGTTTAACCCGGTGCACATCGAGAGCCTGTACATGGCGGAGAAAGCATGGTTTGGTGTGGAGAGCGGCGGGGCTATACTTACGCCAAATGAATTCTGGCTGCAGCACAGCCACCCGTTCCTGGATGTGATGAGCGGGGCCTTTTACCTGACCTGGATTCCGGTGCCGATTGGCTTTGCCTTCTTCTGGTTTTTCAGAAACAGGAGGCAGTTTATTTATTTTCTGCTGACCTTTTTGCTGGTAAACCTACTGGGCTTTGTCGTGTATTACCTTTACCCGGCGGCCCCTCCTTGGTACGTACAGCTGCACGGGTTTGATTTTATCGCCAAAACCCCTGGCAATACAGCAGGTTTATCCCGGTTCGACGGTTTTTTCGGTATTACCATTTTTAACGCCCTCTATGCGAAAGGCTCCAACGTGTTCGCGGCCATGCCGTCCCTGCACTCGGCCTATCCGCTGATCGTGCTTTACTATGCCCTGAGAAACAACTTAAGTATAGCTGCGAAGGTTGTCTTTGGGATTGTTACAGTAGGTATCTGGTTTGCGGCCGTTTATACTTCGCACCACTATGTGCTGGATGTATTGGCAGGCATTACCTGCGCCACCACAGGTATCCTGCTTTTCAACTGGCTGATCAATCAGGATACGGCCCTAAGCCGGGCAGTAGAAAGGCTGGTCGCGGCTGTGCGATAGCAGGGGGAGCTAAGGCAGCTTCACAAACTTCATCTTAAACGCAAGAGTAATGGTACTTTCTGTACCGCCTGGCCCTCTTTCTGAGCGGGTGCGTTTGTCTCTCCAGATTTCGACTATAATCCTTTTATGGTCTGGTCGTTCTGGTTTTCTGTTTCACCAAAATACTTTAACTCATGAGAAAGATTCATATACTTCTCCTGTTTCCTGTGTTGCTCCTGACTGCCTGTGAGGACTTGTTTGAGTACCACCCGAACCAAATACGTCTGCGGGAAAGCGAAAAGAACCTGACCAAGCGGAACATCAGCCGCATTCAGCAGCAGACGCCCGGCGATACCCTCCGGCTTATTGTGATGGGGGATACGCAACGCTTTTATGATGATGCGGAAGACTTTGTAAAGGCGGCCAGCGCGATGGAGGGGGTTGACTTTGTGGTGCACCAGGGGGATATTTCCGACTTTGGGCTCGCCAAAGAGTTCAGGTGGGTGCATGACATTTTGAAAAGGCTCCCTGTGCCTTACCTGACCGTGATCGGAAACCACGACATGATGTCTAACGGCAGGGACGTTTACCAGCAGATGTACGGCGACCTGAACTATGCTTTTGTGTACGGAAAGGTAAAGTTCATCTTCATCGATACAAATGGCCGCGAGTACCGCTTTAACGGCAAAGTACCCGATGTTGGCTGGCTGCAACAGCAACTTACACCCACACCTGAGGATACCTGGGAGCAGGCGGTCATCTTCTCGCACATGTCACCGTTCGGCAGTGACTATGACGGCAAATTGCGTCTTCCGCTCCAGCAGGCACTCGAGCAAAGCGGGCGCGTGCAGTTGAGCCTCCACGGCCATGAGCACAACTGGGAGTTCTATCAACCGGAAGAAGGCAACATCACTTATCAAATCACGACCTCTATGAACAACAGGGGTTTCTCCTACATTAAAATCTGGTCAGATGGGTTCAAAATTCAACGGATGCATTACTAAGGTGAGAGCGGCTTTTATACTACTAGCAACCGTGCTACTGCTACAGGTGCCGGGCAAGGTTCACGGTCAAGAGGTGGAGCGCTCGCCCTACTACCTCAAAACACAGTTTGCCGGCGACATCGGTTTGGTTGCTGTTGGCTTTGGCAGGGAGCATTTGCAGGAGAAGCTGGAAACAGATCTCTTTTTGGGCTATCTCCCTGCAAGTGTTGGCGGTGAGCAGATCCTTACGGCAGCCTTGAAAGCGACGTATATTCCGTTTCAGGACATTCCGCTGGCGATGCTCGACTGGCAGCCCTTCAGAACCGGCCTGCAACTTGGCTATACGTTCGGTGACGACTACTTCGGTATTGAGCCCCGCGACCAGTACCCCAAGGGCTACTATGGCTTCTCCACGGCCTTGCACCTGTACTACTTTATGGGAGGCGAGCTGGACCTGGCAAGGGTAGAGGGCCTGGAGAGGCTGGGGCTGTACTATGAAGTGGGCACCATAGGCAAATACCTTATTTCGTACCTTCAAAACCCCGGCTATTTAGGACCGGGCAAAATTTTCCACCTGGCTTTGGGTGTAAAAGTATCTTTGTAAAAAACTGACACATGAGCATAGGTAAAAGTGAACCCTTAGAGTATGAGCGGGCCATGCAAGCGCTGCTGCAGCGCAGCACCGGAAAGTATAAAGCCTTTCTGTACGACTGCGATGGCACGCTGGCAGATAACATGCAGGCGCATAAAGACACCTATGTCAAAATAGCCGCCGGCAGTGGCGTGGTGCTCGACCCTGCCATTGTAGATGAGTTTGCCGGGCTGCCCATCCCTGCGGTGGTGGAGCAGATAAATGCCAGGTACGGCAGTAACTTTGATCCTATAGAATTTGAGCGGCTAAAGTCGGAGCTGTTCTACGAGGAGTTTATTGAGCAGACAAAGCCTGTGCAGTTTGTGGTGGACCACCTAATTGCACACGCCGGGAAAATAAAGATAGGTGTGGTGTCCGGAGGATCCAGGAAGATGATAGAGAAAACGCTGCAGGTGCTGCGGGTGGACAGCTTGGTGGAAGTGCTGGTTTGTGCCGGTGAAACACTTAATGGAAAGCCTTATCCCGATCCGTTTCTGTTGGCTGCCGAAAAGCTGGGCGTCAGTCCAGAAGCTTGTCTTGTTTTCGAAGACGGAGACCCTGGTGTAAAAGCCGCCGAAGCCGCAGGCATGAAATGGGTCAGGGTTGACAAAATAGCAGAGAAGACCTTGCTAGATTAAGGACTGTACTAATGTAAGCGCTAATTAAACAACACGAATACAGAGAGTAGCCAAGCATCTGGCAGTCATAAAGCTTAGAGGTTTTAAATTAAATTTTGATAATTCAAGTCATCTATCCTTACTGGAAACAGTGCTAAGTCTGTCTCTCATGTGGAAAAGGAACGATAATCAGGAAAAGCAATTGCTAGGGGGAAACTTCACAAGTCTGCTATTTCCAACCTCATCCCTCTTATCTAACATACGGTAAATTATTTATGAATAACATCCCTATATATAAATTGTCTTATAATTTACCTTATGTTAAGTAGACAGACACTAAAGCACTTGCCTTTTAGGTACTGTTCTATGGAGCAAAGTGGTTTATCCGACATTTAACCGACATAAGAGGCTTTTATCCGACATGCTAAGATTAATTGGCTTTTTCCTCTTTACTGACAGCCTTATAAAACTGGCAGCACTCTGTCAGTATATCGGCTATTTGCTGCCTCAGAAGCATAGGGCTTATCACCCTTACACCTTT
This sequence comes from Pontibacter ummariensis, assembly GCF_900188175.1. Classification (GTDB taxonomy): domain Bacteria; phylum Bacteroidota; class Bacteroidia; order Cytophagales; family Hymenobacteraceae; genus Pontibacter; species Pontibacter ummariensis. The sequence continues at coordinate 63,543 of NZ_FZOQ01000021.1, forward strand.
CCCAAAGCTTAATATAGTGGAGATCAGCTCATAGTTAATCACGACACTAAGCTTTACCATCAGCTCATTTTCGTCATCAATCAGCGTCTCCTGCGAGCTGTGAAGGTGCTGCGTTTTAACATAGTTGCCGTCGTGTGGCAAGAAAGAAAGTATGACCTCTTCCACTTTGTCTCCCTCAAACGATATTCCAATAGCGTTTTTGAAATAAAGTTCTGGATTGAGGTCTATTGCTTTCTGATAATTACCATTTTGCGAAAGCTCTAGGCTGCAAATACGGTCAAGCCCAAACTTTCTTAACTGCCCGTTCTCATGCTGCAGGCCAAGCAAATACCACCTGTTGCGGTATTCTTTGAGTAGATAAGGGCTGAGTGTACGAGGCTTTGGGATGCTGTCGTCAAACTTTAAATAAGAGAGCCTCACAACTTTCTTGTTTCGAATAGCATCAATAAGTAAATCAAGGTGTTCATTTCCTTTTGAATAAGGAGCCTTTTCAAAGTCAATAAAGCTAAAGCCATCACTGTTCCCCTCCTGCTTTAGGTTCTTCACTAAGGTTATCACCTTGTCAATAGTAGAGGAGAATTCACTCAGTACCCCCACATGTTTGTACTGCCCCAGTGTAGCGGCGGCCATAGCGAGTGCATTGATCTCTACCTCATTCAAGGGAAGCTTCTCTATCGAGAAACTGGGGTCCGTGTAAAAGTACCCGTCTTCTTTCTTTAGGTACTCAATAGGCGCATTATAATTAAGCTGCGAACAATAGCGCATTTGGTAAATGTCGTAATCTAAGGTTCTCCTGCTTACCCTGATGTCCTTTGCTTCTCCAATCCGTTCAATTAACTCACGTTTGGACCAGTACTTTTTAGTCCTACTTCTCAGACACTCATCAATCACCTGCATGCGTACGAGCGAGTTCTTACTTTGCGGCATAAAAATTTATTTTTGAGAAAGATACAAAAAAACAGGTGAACGCAAATAGGCTGCGTTCACCTGTTTTACCTTTGGGTCAACATCAAAGAAAAAGATAACATTATGAACAACACAGAACAAAGCAAGAATGACGCTCCAGGCCAAAATAAGGAGTACAACATTATCGTAGCGGGAAGGCCAAGGACATTCAAGGGGAAAGAGATCTCCTTCAACGAAGTAATTGTGCTTGCCTATGGAGCAACCCCTCAAAACCCCAACACAGCCTACACAGTCACTTACAAAAGAGGTGAAGGAAACAAGCCCGAGGGGTCTATGGATGCAGGAGATGTTGTGAAAGTAAAAGAAGGGATGATATTCAATGTCTCAGCAACTAATAAATCGTAGCTCCGATCTCAAACGCCTTTGGGATGAAGGCTTTGAAATGGAGGTTCAAGGTGGGTATTTGTTGGTGCACCATGTACCCTACCTGAATTCCTCAGGAGAGGTAAAATACGGCATACTTGTATCTACCTTAACCCTTGCTGGGGAAATGACATTCAAGCCGGATACGCACGTGGCTTACTTTGTAGGCGAGGCCCCTTGCCACAAGGACAGGCGGAGAATGGACCACATCATCAATTCTTCCGGTAGTTATCCGCTTATCGGCGAAGTTGTAGCAAATCACTACTTGTCCAGCAAGCCTGCTCAAGGATATGCTGACTATTATGATAAGATGAGCACCTATGTAAACATTTTGTCTGCCCCTGCAGTCTCAGTGGATGATACTGTGACTGCAAGGACTTACAAAGTGGTTACAGTTGAAGGCCCAGAGGCAGTCTTCAAGTATTCCGACAGTAATTCTGCAAGAGCCAGGATAGACACGGTATCCGCCAAGCTCAAAGGCCTGAAAGTAGGTATAGTGGGACTAGGGGGTACGGGTTCCTATATACTGGATCTCGTTGCTAAAACACCGGTTGAAGCAGTTCACCTTTTTGATGGGGACACTTTGCTGCAGCACAATGCTTTCCGGGCTCCCGGAGCACCGTCTGTTGAGAAGCTGATGGAGCGCGTGAAAAAGGTAGACTATTTCAGGGAGATCTACTCAAACATGCACCGAAATATCATTGCCCATAGCCACTACGTTGACGCCTCTAACATTGCGACTTTTTCAATCATGGACTTTGTTTTCCTTTGTCTGGACAGAGGAGAGGTGAAAGCCATGATTATTGACTATCTGTATGAGAGGAACATTCCTTTCATTGACGTCGGCATAGGCATTCAAAGAGTGGAAGACGCATTGTTGGGTGATATAAGGGTAACAACAGGCACGCCTAAGAAGAGAGACCATATAAAAAAGCGGATTCCTATGGTTGATGAGGCAGAAAATGAATACAACACCAATATTCAAATTGCCGACTTAAACGCCTTAAATGCAACTCTTGCCGTGATAAAATGGAAAAAGCTGTTCGGGTTTTACCAGGACTTTGAGCAGGAGCACCATTCAACATATTCCATTAACGTAAACATGCTGCTGAGTGAAGACCGTGAGACATGAGTTTGTAGAGTACATACCGGAGAAGCTGGAAGAAGGGGTTGTTTATATCTCCGTTAGTTATGGAACCGTAGCACACAGCTGCTGTTGCGGCTGTGGAATGGAGGTGTCTACTCCGCTGTCACCTACAGACTGGAAGCTGACTTATGATGGGGAGTCGATTTCCCTTTATCCCTCCATAGGCAACTGGAACTTTCCCTGTAAATCGCACTACTGGATAACAAATAACAAGATAAGGTGGGCTGGCCAATGGAACAACAAGGAGATAAAAGAGGGGCAGCAACAAGACAGGTTTGAAAAGGCTGTATATTATGAAAAGAAGAGATCTACGGCCAGTAAAGAAGATAGAAAACTTGTAGAAGAAACAAAAGAAGAAAGCCATGTTTCCGCTAACGGCATTTGGGGAAAACTGAAAAAGTGGCTTGCTAATTTATAAGCACTGGTACTAAACTTGATTCTCCTATCTGGAATAGCAAAAACGGCTGAAGTGGTTTGAAATAAGATCATATTATTGCCCACCTCTTTCAATATTTTAGAACAGCCAGATCTGGAGATGATAATTATTATAAGCGTAACTTGTCAAGTTTAATAACGAAAAAACTTGACAAATCAAAAGGCTAATGCTTATCTTTGAATGTGTTTATACGCTACAGAAGAAGCAGAATATGAGCATTATGCAGCAAGTCCGGGAAAGAATTGAGCAGGCCCAGCCCGGGCAGCTGTTGACTTACGCTGATTTCCAGGTAAACGACAGCCAGCTGGAGGCCCTGGCGGCGGCGCTCAGCCGTCTGGCCAAGCAGGGTGTCATCAACCGGTTGACAAAAGGCCGCTACTATAAGCCAAAGGAAACTGTTTTCGGAAAAGTAAAACCATCTGAAAAAGAGATTATCAAGAGCCTGAGCACCTCCAAGGGCAAAGTCAAAGGGTACGAGAGCGGTTTGGGGCTTTACAACCAGCTGGGCCTGACCACGCAGGTTCCCCAGGAGGTGACGCTGATGACCCGCAATCAACGCCGGGTGGCGAATGTCGGGAAAACCAAGATCCGTTATGTTCAGAGCCCCACCCACTTCAAGGAGTCAGACATTGACAAGCTTCAAGTCCTGGATGCACTGCGCGGTTACAAGAAGATCCCGGACCGCAACAGCGAAAAGACGATCCTCAAGCTGCTGGAGTATATCAGAAAATTAGCCGAAGGGGACATGGATCGGCTCATGGAGCTGGCGCTGGACTACAACCCCGCTACCCGTGCCCTGCTGGGAGCCCTGCTGGAGCTGCTGGGCTATGCACAGGAGGCGGACAGGCTAAGGCAGTCGCTCAACCCGCTGACAAAATACAAACTGGGCATTAGCGAGAGCATTTTGTCCAACAGAAGAGACTGGAATATCATATGAACCTGCACCAAAACCCGGAGGTGTTCCGGGACGCCATCACGGCCACGGCAGAGGCCCTGCAGATCAGGGATGTGTATGTGGAGAAGGACAACTGGGTGACGCTTTTAGTAGAATATTTAGAAAAATATTAAATTGTAGCAATAAAATTTAACCTTAAAAAGAAGTATATCATGGGGATCAAACCAGGACCAAAAAGAATTGCTGATTCAACGGGAAAACCAGACAGGCGTCAACGAGATAATAAGGAAACTCCCAAAAACACACCATCACTAAAACCACATAAGCATAAGAAAGGGGATTGATCTATATACCCTCAAAACTGTATAAATCTGACTTACCAGATCTTTGTGTAATCAATCCGTGCGACTGACCACCATTCTGGCTCCAACACAAACTGTAAGTACTGTACACTTGCAGTTTGTGTTGGGGCTCTGGTTGCAAACCACTACAGAAAGTTGCCATAAGTTGCAGTAAATTCAACATGTCGCAACGTGGTGCAACAGATTGCCACAGGGTGCAGAGTATGCAATGAACTAATATAAGGCGCAACGGAGTGTAGAAAACTGCAGCCAAGTGGAGAATGTCCCAGAGGTACTGATTTCGGTTTGGTCAAGCGGTGCTGCAGGACCATCTTACTCAGAAGCAACATCAAGCAAGGGCCTTGTTGCTTAATGTTGCTTTGCTTCCTGACTTCGCCTATCCTTTCCCTCTACAGATCCTGTACTGTGACCTCCCTCCAAAAAACTGGGCTGCTGTAAAGTAGAAGAATTAGACCCTTAGCCTATCAAACATCTAAGCTTCCTATATAGTAGTTAAAGCTGCTCTTGTTTTCATTCTTCAGAAAGTCCACACAATAGTTCTCATTGGAGACATAGAAGTGTATTTTGCCTTCCTCACATTCCATGATGATATCCTTGGCTCTGTTTTGATGAATCTTATTGTGGTCAGGGTATGAAGCATAATCAGAATCTTTAGAATTAGCCTCTCCCTTTATTATCACATCTGGATCCATAGCCTCAAGCCATTCCTGAGGAATCTTCCCGCTTTTTCTTCCATGGTGGGGAGCAAATAGGATATTCACCTTTGGTAAAGAAACTTTGTCTTTTATTTTCTCCATAAAGTCCTTTTCCAAGTCACCCATCCATATCGCAGTGACTCCACCTTTCATGCTGTACTTTATAATGCATGAGATATTGTTAGGACTTTCCCCGTTTTTAGCCTTTTCTAATGCCTCTTTATAATCCTTGTCACTGACGTCTGGCCACAGAATATTATTCCCAGAGCTTCCAATGTTTTTGCCTTTGCTATCTTTTCCATCTTGATTCATCCATTTCCTCGAAGATCCCTTTTGAATATAGAAGGCTTTCGAAGAATCTCGTAATTCACAATACCTTTTGAAACCAGGTGTTTCTTTTGATTTTGTTGTCTCGTTTTTACCACAGTAAAAGTTTTGGATACCTATTTCATCATCTAGGTAATCAAGCATTTGGATATGATCCTCATCAGGGTGAGTTGATATAAACCTGGTGATATCTTTATATTTCTTCTCTGTTATAATTTCTTCGACAATTTCTTTTTTGTTTTCATCAGATAAGCAGCAGTCAATAATTGTAAAGTTGCTCGATCCATGCTTTATGTAAAACATGTCTCCGTTACCGGCTGAGAAGGATTTTATAATAACCATTATTTATTGATTTTTGACTTGTCGTGCTTGTTTGCCTCAACTCGCTTACTTAAATAAACAGACTGCTTACGATAGGAAAATGCGAACATCACCAGCAGTGCCATGATCAGTAAATGAATCCTGTTTTGCTCAAGCCAATGAAGCTTTGACTCAAACTCCAAATAAGCCATGACTAACCCGAGAATGATGAACATTGAAGTTATGGTTCTGTAGGTGTTACTAACTTCTAAGCACAGCTCAATCTTTTGATCTCTTTCTGAGGCAGAGATATAATCTCGATAGTCGGAGAACTCCAAAAATTTAATATTCTTTAGAACAGGCTCTATTACTAGCGAACCAAATCTACTTATGACTAACCCTATAAAGTAATACACAAAAGCACCTATCAACATGTCTTCTTGTAGAAGGGACAGCCTAGTCAGCTTATCTGCCAGTACTGCAAATAAAGCCCCAGGGAACAGAAAATTGAATATGTTATAGGATGATATCTTGCTTATGAGCTCGTTCATAAAACCATAATTGTTACAACTGCCTTTGTTTTTCAGAACATACAGTTGACGGGTGATCAGCTAAAGTGCTTTAGCTCAAAGGCAAACTTTTGATAGCTAATTGTTTCTCTTTTTTCATGGTTCTGAAGCCATGCGCTCTCTTCATGGCTAAGGTCCACGATTTTCTTAGTGGATAAAGGGCAAAGGTTCTTCTTAACTGCCTCAAGCACTTCTAGCTCCAGCGGAGTGAACAGGGAGGCATCAAAATCTTGCAATCCCTGAAACACATCAGCATAGTAGTCTTTGATCAACTTAGACGTTATTTGAATCAGACCATCATCCACAAGCTTCATATAAAGCTTATCGTACTCAGCGGGCACCGGCCCCAGCGGGATTGCCCTGTAGGTGATGCCAGTCATGGATACCCCTGCTTTTTTAAAATAACCAAAGTCTGCGTAGAACAGCAGCTTGTTGAGCTTAGTCTTGTTAATGTCATTCTTGCCGTCCGAGAAAAAGCTGATGAGTTGCGCTATACGCTCAAAGTCTGGCCTCCTATAGCCAGAGAACGCGTTGGGATTCTCATTTCTGAAGATTCGCTCTGCCAAAAGCATATTCCACAGATTCTTTTGACGTGCTTCGATGATCTTCTCGGCTCTCTGGATAAGCTTTGCCGCCTCTTTTGGGTCTAGCATGTGCTCGCTTGCCCGTACCTGCTTGATAAAGTCATCAGGTTCTTTGATCGCCAGTATCAACCTCCCGTTAGCCACGGACGGAACCTCGCCCGCCTCGTATAGCCTGTACTGGTTGGCTCCAAAGCCTAATATTAGGGACATTTTACTGGCTGGTGCCCCATACTGCTCCCGAATAGCCTTTATTTCATCCGGAAAGGGGATGCCATACTTTTCCCTGTACTGGTTGTACACCTGGTTCAGATTCATGGTGTCCAGCAGTTCGTCTGTGAACTGCTCCCCGCTATCCTCACACAGATAATAGTGGTACATTACCTCGAACTTCTCCTTGCGGAACGACAGCACCGTTGGCTCCATGGCCAGCTTCATTTCCTTGCCTGTTATTGGGCTTTCCATCGCTCTTGTTTATTTTTTAAAAGGGTAATGCATGGGGTGGGCTGCCTTGTGAAATGAGATGCAGATCACTTTGGAGTTTGGCCTCCCCATGGAAATCTTGATGTATACTTCCTGCTTCTTGATGTTCTTGCCGAACACCCACATGCTGGCTATTCCGAAGAGCCTGTCATCCAGTGGGCCCTCACAGTAGTCTTCCACCTCCAGGTTTTTTATTGTCTCGGTCCTGGATGCAGGGGTAATCTCCAGGTTCAGCAAATCCTGTGAGTTCTTGGGCCGCTCATCGCGGAAGAGTATGCTGAAGACGCTCATTTTGACCTTGAAGTCATCAAGAAAACTCTTTACTTCATCCCTGCTTGCCATTTGATAACGCAAAAATATGTAACATTGTTTCAAATTTCAACTTTATAGTTTAATAATATTTAATTAGCAGGTTAATAATAACTATAAAGTTTAAAATAAGACTATAAGCTTTCTTTTAGAAGTACTCTATCTATAGTCTGCATCAGCTCTGCTGTCTTGCTTAAGGCAACTATCATCCGCTGGTAGTGCATCACGTCCTCTATCTGGAGCTCACGGCCCTTTCGGTCCTTCAGCCATTTCTGGGCAGGCTGATACCCCCCTATGTAGAATTCCCACGCCACCTTGGGCACACCATCGAAGTACTGTGAGTTGCTTATATAGACGCGCCCCTTATCACCATCCGGAGCCGGTTCGAACCTCGGTTTTTCCACCGCGTTGCTGCCGCTCTCTGGATATCTGGTGATGAGCTTTTTGAGGGCTGGATGCTCCAACAGGTGCAGTTGGCGAAGTTCTCCTCCCAGCGCCACCAGTTGCCAAAATTGTTCCGCTGAGGTTGGGTACGGGATCCGCGGGAAATCTATTTTCAGGAACTCCTTATACTTGCTGCGGTAGCTGGGCGCGTGCAGCACGGCGTAAATGTAATCGAGCAGGTCTAGCGGGGCGAAGGTATCTTTGAAATCGTCGCGCAGTTCAGGGCTATCAGCAAAACACACGCGGCCCTCTCCTTCTTTCTCAGGCACGAAACGCAGGTTTATACATTTGGCAAACTTTGCCACCAGCTTCGCATCCAGGTTCGGCTGCCGCTCCGCCTCCATACCTTCTAACTTCGTCTGCTCTTTGTTTTCAGGATATAGGTAGAGCGGGAATTGATACGACTGTTCTTTGGTTTGTAAAGAAACAGAGTTAAGATCTGAGATTATATTTGATACGAAACAATGTTGGAAATCAAACGTGCTTAATTGTCGACAAAGCACCAAACTGATATTCTCATTATAGTTTAAATACCCGGTGTATGGCTCTCTGGGATATGCGATAAATCCTTTAGACTTGCCAGAATGCATGGTGTATCTATTGTCAAAAGGGCGGTAAAAAATCTTTATAGTTCTAGGCTGATTATTTATCACATCATTCTTTGCCCATTCGATTCTCCAATCTCTACCATCATCTGGCAAATTATACTTCTTGCGTAGAGCATCTACATCAAAAGTCTTAAAGTCAGCAATTTTCTTCTCTATAGAAGGTAAATCGAAATTTATAGTTAGTGCATCTCTTTTTGTCTGCACACCAGAATTGTACTTCGTTAGAATCTCAGTTACACCAAAGCCTTGTCTATACTCGTCTAACAGCTCAAAATTTTTAGGCACAAAGAACAAACTTGGTTCTTCCAGAGTCAGATGATTCCACTTTATACTTCCGACTGAATTTTCTGCTAACCCACGATACTTCAGGTTCCTGTTTCCGAACAATTCTGCAAAATATAAATCAGCATATTTATTAGGTTTTCCTTCAGTCTTCACAAAAAGCGAAATCGAAACTCCCTGCTGAATATCGAACACGTTCTCATCTTTGCTTCCGTCCGGAGCGACTTCATTTTTCTTAGCGCTTCCGTGTAAGTCCAGCACATAAATTTTATCGAAGGTTTCGAGCAAATGCTTGCGCATCTGGCGGTGTGTGATGCCGTCTATGAAGGAATTGTTCGTGATCATCGCTACAATTCCCTGCCCCGTTTTCTCAATGTAGTGTTCGGCGTACCGGATGAACTTAATGTAATCATCATCCAGATTAATTTTCCGTTCTTTCAGCCCAACTTTATAATCCGCAATCAAATTCTGAATCCACTCCCCTTTGTTGCTGCTGCTAACACTATACGGCGGGTTGCCGAGCACGACCATCACGGGTGTTTCGCGTTTGATGGCGTTGGCTTCGGCGGCTTCGTTGCTGAGCCACTGCGTGAACAGGTTGAGCTGGTTGGTGGTGGCCTCTTCTAAAGAGTTGGTGAGGTACACCTTGAAGCGGCGCGGATTCAGGGGCTTATAGCCGGTTTCGGCCAGCAGCAGGTCTAGTTTCAGGTGGCACATGGCGTAGCTGGCCATCAGTATCTCAAAGCCGTTGAGGCGCGGCAGCAGGTTCTTCTCCACGTACTGGCTCCAAATGCCCTCCTGCCCCTCAAACTGCTGGTATACGTGCTTCACTACCTCGGCCAGAAAAGTGCCGGTGCCCGTGGCAGGGTCCAGCACCTGCACGCGGTGCACGGTTTGCTTTGCCTTTTTTACATTGTCTTTGGTGCGCTTGTCGGTTAGCTGGGTGGCTACTTCTATCTCAGTGGTTTCAGTGCTGGCCAGGCCGTCTTTCAGATTAAACTCCGTTTTCAGGATATCATCCACAGCACGCACAATAAAATTTACCACCGGCTCGGGCGTATACCACACGCCACGGCTCTTGCGCAGGGCCGGATTATACTCGCTCAGAAAGGTTTCATAGAAGTGGATAATCGGGTCGTGAGTCTGGGTGCTTTTACCGAAGTTCTTGAGTATGGCCGCCACATCGGTCGCCCGGAACACATCGGCCAGGGCATCTACGATCCAGGCCAAGCGCTGGTCCAGGTCATAGCCGGCAATGTACTGGAACAGCTTGCGCAGAAAGGGGTTAGTCTGCGGAATCAGGCTGGCAGCCTCCTGGCGGCTAAACGTGGGTAGCGTGGGGTCGTGGAGGCGGGCGGCAAACATGCCGTAGGCAATGCTCTGGGCGTAGATGTCGGCAAAGTCGGCAGGCGTGATGTCGTGCAGCAGCACCTCCTTAAACGCAAGGTACTGCTGGTACAGACCTGTTTCAGAAGTATAGCCTATACTTTGGTTTTCGGCTTCGGTGGCTTTCACGTCGGCCTCAAGCGCCTGCTGCAGCACGTTTTGCATCAGGCGCGCTTTGCCTGCCATCATACTTGCCAGTTTTTGTGCCGAGCGGATGGTCTGGCTCACGTGCGTGCAGAAATCGCGCAGCAAATTCTCGAACCGCTCCCACTCCTGTGTCTGCGCCACCAGTTGCCCGTTTTCCAGTTTGGCAATGCGCACGGTATCCACTTTCTGCCCGTCCCGAAACAGCCGGAACTCCAGATAATCGGTTAAGATCAGGTTTTGCAAAGAGCCGAGGTAGCGCTTCATCTGATCTGATTTCTCGGTCTTGCTTAGGTCTATGTGCAGGTCTTTGGCCTCGATAAAGCCCAGCGGAATATCGTTTCGGGTGATGATGTAATCAGGGGCGCCGCAGGCCTGGCGTTTGGGCTCGTTGGTGGCCTGCACCTCGGGGTTTATACTTTCGATGAGCTGTTGCAGGTCGCCGCGGTAGGTGTGTTCGGTGGCGTTGCCGAGTTTATAGCGTTGCTGCAAAGCAGCGAAGTAGGCGGCGGTGGCGTTTGTTTGCATGGGTCTGAAGGCAGCTGGTGAGGCTGCAAAGGGTGAAAAACAAGAATAGGTTTAAAGGAAATACTTAAGATCAAATATACCTATTCAAAATATAAAAGCAGAAGCCCTGTAGTAAAAGGACTCCTGCTTATAAATATAGAGAGGCAGCTGAATCGGCACGTACCAGCGTTACTTTACACAAGACTACATATAGGGTTAAGCACACTATTTAAAGTTTGGGTATTTGACAAAGTCGAATTTTGTGTATAATTCATTAACCCTTTGTCGAATGAGGTAATTATTATCTGTTGCCTTTCTTCTACCGTATATTTGGGAATTATTATTTACCTCATCGACAATTTTCTTCACCTCCTTTTTATTGAAATTTTTCAAATTTGGGTATATGATATTATCAAAACGATCATCTGCAATAGCATATTGATCGCTTTTCCCGAACATATCAATCAAAAAGCTATAGGCTAGATCTCTTTTACCTTCACTTAGTGCACGCTCGAATACTGCCAATATACTTTCCGTATAGATATGGGTTTTATTATAGGAACTACCCCAACCTAAATTCATATCTAAAATTTTATCTACATGTTTATCTATGTCCCCAGTTAAGAATATAGAAAATGAAACAAGGTCAGCATCTTTCTCAATAATATTATTTGCTAGTATCTTGATGCTATCATTTAATTGATTATAAATTTCGGGATATCTGTTAAGAAGAGAAATCAGCTGATACAAATAATTAGTATTAATATCACTGTAATAGTCTTTTTCAGATGAAATTGACTTGTTTAACAATTCATAGTTCTTCTTTAGAAGAATACTTAAAGCTTCAAGATTGATTTCTCTGTTTTCATTACAATGCTTATCATCTGTTTTAAAAGTAATTCTCCACAATGACTTAAATATTTTTTGTATAGCGGAGGGCGATAATTTGTCGAAGTATTTAGTATTTAGGTGCTTTTCTAATTGTGGCTGATTATGAATCAAAGTCTTTACGGCAACTAACTCTTGCAATAAATCATCAAAAATTTTTCTTGATAGAAAGGCTGGTTTAGTTAAGATACCTTCTAAGGTGTTTCGTATATGAGAACGTGTTGTCTCCTTATTTGGCCGATAAAGTTCAAAGTTTTGTGTTAAAACTGGATGTGCACAAAGGTGTCTGTGCTGTTGAAGAGTTATTAAATTCAGATAGTCTGAGGGTTCAAGTAAGTTAGTTTTTTGCTTTACCAGTTCAATTAGTTTACTCTCCCAATCAGGTGACCTAGGATTCTTCTTTTGTAGATCTGTAATTTCATCTAAAATTTCTATAGCACTTGAGTCATTATACAAGTCTTTCAACTCCTCAATTTTATAAACTAAATCAGCAATAGCTATAGAATATAACATTACCACTGCAGATCTGTAGCTGTCGTTATAATATGACCTGATAACCTCCTCAAAATATTCTTTCGTTTTAGAGGAATGTATTTTCTCAGAATAAAGGTCTATTGAAAAGTCTCTCATTTTTATTGTACCTAATTATCTAAAATATTGAGCTTATTCCATTCATAGCCGAATAAGCGAAATTAAAATATAAGATATATTAAAGAATTGATTTTGCTGAACTGTACCTTTCCTCTTCCTGATCAGGAGCAGATACCTTGACCTCCCTCCGAAAAACCGGATCATTTTAAAATAGAGGAACGGGCAGTTTAATGTACTAAAAGAAAATTAATTGCTAAGATTTAGCTAAAGCTGTCCTAATTTTGGGAGGCCTCTATAACAACTATACCTACTTACTAAGTAAGCAGCCTTTTATGGAAAAGAGACACTCACTCCATTTCACTCAATGATTTTTAAAAAGACTGCACCTTATGTACTATCTAACTCTTTGGGATAGCCAAATGCATATAGCAGGAGTCTTTTAAATATATTTTTAAAAGATGAAATTAAGTTAAGAATACTTATTCCCACTACTCCAAAAATGAGAGCTAATGTATTCACTTGATCCTGTATCTCCGGATAGGATTTAAGTAACTTATATAGGAACCATACTAGTAAAAGTATTATTAAATTATATAGGACAGTACTGATGAGGCTTATCCTCTTCAAAAAGGTGCCAGCGAACTTATCAAGCACTTGTAACCTGTGGCTGTTTCCTTTACTCTTTAGTGCTATTACAGTATCAAAAGCTTTAAGCGAAGTAATTATTGTAAGGTCATTTCTATCTCCAAAAATATTGTCCTGTTCAACGATTGATGAATACGCTCTATTCAGAAAATCATCTGTAAGCAATTGAGTATTTATGATGGATAAAAACGCCACAACTAAGCCTAATGAGTTACTATTACTATAATAATCATCATTAAGAATATTTTGAAAAGTAATAGTCACGCCTGTTCGATTTCGAACTGCGACAACATCATGCATCCACCTTCTATCTGCTTTGAATTTAACTACTCCAAGAATGAGAGAGAAGATTAATAGGTCGTTATGGATAAATGGAGCTGGTGCATCTTTGTTGGGAATACGTTTACTTAATCTTTTAAAATAGTAGTCAAAGCTAGCCTCATTATTATCAAGAATGGCTTGTACAACTCCGAAATATGTTTGATCTATTTCATTTGGCTCATCAGGACACAGAAATGAACTTTTTCTCAAAAATAACAAATCATAAAATGCCTTGAGTTTAGGATTATTCTGTATCCGAGACACATACTCCATTCTCTCTTCTAAAGAAACCACTTCTTCCTCTTTAATTTAAAGTTCAAGCTATCAGCATCCCATCCCTGTACATTTCTCATCTTACTCAACAGTTTAGCAATCAATGTTGAATACAACATGGTTGCTGGATGTTCTCCAGGTAAAAAACTCCGCCATGAAATATAGGTGAAAGAAAACAGCTGCTGTACTACATATCCGAGATCTGTAAATAGGAACTGTTCAATATCTGTATTAAAATTTCCTTCAGGAGTTCTAATCCTAATTTGGATAGGACTGCTTATGCCATGTTTATCAGTTTTTAACTCATGTGCACCAAGCATCTGAACCAAGGCTGTAGTAGAATCTAAGAAAATGTTTGTTCCCCTTTCAGGTATAAGATGGCCTTTCAATTCTGTTGAACCATAATATTTCGGTACACCTCTCTGATTGATGTCGAATATTTTAAAAGGATGTGTTTTACCTATTGTAACAAAAGCAAATTGAATCTTATATTGAGAAAACTGCCTTATTAATTCACTTACAACCTCATACTCTACATTTTTAATTGGTTTAAAAATGTGGAATATGAGCCTTATTGTATCTCCTTCAGTCCAACCAAATTCTTTCTCCAACCTTTCAAAAGAGTTCTTTAAACTTCTCAGAAGTTCTTTAAAGTAATCGGCATATTGTACTTCTTTAGCCTTATCACTTAATAAGTATTGACCATCACTAGACATAAATGTAGTAATGCCTACTATACGATCTTGGGCAGCACCTTTGAAAGCATTCTCTCTAACCCAACTATGGCCAACTCCTACAATAATTTCTCTATCTACTGAACGACTTGAGGGCAAAACCCAAGGCGTACCACCTAGTTTAGCATAAATTTGTAGCGCAATAGAGTTTAATATGTATTCATTGTGATTAGCAATAACTTCAGAAGTGACGAACTGAGCAGGTACTTCCAATAGAAGTAATTTTGCTTTGATTCTATAATAAGGGTTAGTGCTATCAGGATACCTCTTAAACTTACTTGGTATCTCTATAATTGCCAGATCAGGCTTTTTATCAATGTCTTTGATTACTCTTAAATACTCATCAACATCATCTGAATTTATATCTTCGATAATTTTATTTATATGCTGAAATTCATATTTCTTGTGAAGCCCCTTTTTGAAATATTTAGAATTTGGTAAACCATCAATCAGGTTAGCCAAGAAGGAGGTAAATTTACCTCTGTTTTCTTTTCTACCTATACACAGCACTAATGGAGTTTTAGGTTCAAAAGTTATTGAGTCATAGGGACCAAAATTTGTTAGCCCCGAATCCGCACTTCGGCTATCTGTTTTGGTGGCTGCATAATCAAATATGAACGCAGGAGTCTTCAATTCTATACTGTTAGAAGCAGAATACATTCTGTTGTCAACAGTAAAACAGAAACCATCTTTGTTTTTAAATAGCAGAGGAACAGTTTCACCATCACTGTTTTTATCTGTGAATAAAACCCCTGCGATGCTTAATATTTCATTTCGCAGATGTTCCGCATTGTAAAGCTCATGTCTTTTACTTTCAATAAAAGCCAATATCTGATTGCTCTTTTGTTCTGATAAAGTGTATGATAAATATGCGCCGATATTATACTTCGTCTTCCGGATGCTAAGATGTGATAAATCGTGTAGCTGCTCACCTTCATTTGTATCTACCAAAGCATGTTCACCCTCTACTTTCTTAACAGTGCCAATTAGCTCTTCATCAGGTGCTAAAACTCCTTTCAAGCCTGGTAAATAGTCACTCCTAAGAACCTCTAGTCCTGTGATGTCAAAACCCTCAGAAGCAAGCTCTTTACATGTTTTATTGAATATCCAATTTCGTTTGATATTTATTGTAAAGCCAAATCTGACCTGGTTACCTAGTACACATTTCCTTAATTGAACTTCTATTAATTTTTTATAGGCAACTTTATTCTTTAAATAATCAGGCAGTAAACTGTAAATAACATCATCTTTATCCTTTCTAGAAAAAAATCTAAAAGGGTAAAAGTCAACTGGTATATAGCCGGGAAATCTGTCTTTAAAAGTCCTAAAGAAAATGTGCTTGATTAAAGCTGAAGTTATTTTTTCATCCCCAAATACATCTCTGGTTACAGGTGAACCAATTTCAATACCATCTTCACCTTCTTTATTTGAGATATAAATATTATCTCCGTTCCTAAAAAAAGAGTGTGTACTATTGAATTTATCCCTTAATTCATCTAATCTTTCCTTTGAAAATGGCTCTGTATTAATGTGAAACTGATCAAAGGGTATTTGTATTGGAAAGAAGTTTATCTGCATAGCTATTCTTTAGGACCTAACAGTTTTTGCTTAACCATATAATAACCACAATATATAACTTGTTCATCACATTGCTGAATAACTTTGTTATGTTGGATGAGTCTTGGAAATGGCAAACGGCATCAAAGCTAACTGTTGCACGTTTGCATGTGTGTTGCCAATATCTACTTTGCCATACCTTCATAAGACCATTCAACTGTACATGGTGATGGTGCAGCCTAAGCACTACTTGTAGATGACAGCTCTCTTATGGGTGTTGAAGCTTTCATCTTTACCTATAGCTAGGTAAAGATGAATCTTAAGGTAACTTCTGCAAATATAATAGGTGCTCCACGGGCAAAACATACTTATGAAAAAGCTAGAACGAGCCTGCTAGTATATTTCACATAAAGGCCTCCCTCCTGCTCATCATCTTGCGCGAAAAGGTAGAATAGTTATTAAGATCGGAGGACATGCCAGGTGCCGTTTCATGTTTTTGCGTTATATAACGTTTTACAAACGGACGTTTTTAAAAGGTTATAAGTATATTTGCCTTCTGTTTTACCTATATATAAGGAGTAGATAGGAAGATGAACTACGTGGCCTACTATCGGGTGTCAACCAAGAAGCAGGGGCAAAGCGGCCTTGGCCTGGAGTCACAACGTGAGCTAGTGAACCGTTTCTTGAAACACGGTGACGTGCTGCTGCAGGAGTATGTGGAGGTGGAGAGCGGAAAGCGAAATGACAGGCCGGAGCTGGAGAAGGCCATCACCTTCGCAAAGCAACAGCAGGCCCAGCTACTGATTGCCAAATTAGACCGGCTCAGCCGCAACGCCGGATTCATCTTCACCCTGCGCGACAGCCACGTGAACTTTCTGGCTGTGGACATGCCGGATGCCAATACTTTAACCATTGGGATCTTTGCCGTGCTGGCACAGCACGAGCGGGAGCTGATCAGCACCCGGACGCGGGCCGCGCTCCAGCAAAAGAAGCTACAGGGTTTTGCCCTAGGTACGCCCGAGAACCTGACTCATGGTGCCCGAACGAAAGGGCTTCAGGTGCGGCAGGAGAACGCGGCTTCGCACAAAGCCAACCGGCAGGCCACGGAACTGATCCAGATGTATCGGGAAAAGGGTATGACCTATCAGCAAATTGCTGACCGGCTCAACAGCCATGGTTTCACCACCCGAAGGGGGAAGAAGTTCTTTGCCATCACCGTTCAGCGGCTGCACATCCGACAAGGGCAGCTTCAAACGGATGCCCTCACCTCACCAGAGTAGTTTAGGTTTGCTATATTTATATTGAAAGTGCTTCATCTTTTGTATCTTATGTGGTATAAGAGTTATCACCCTAAACTCCTTTTATGCAGCATGTACATATTTTCCTGGACGAATTCGGAAACGCCAGCCTGAACCTGGATAAAGCTGGTACTTTTTCTCACTTTGTGCTGACAGCTGTTCTCTTGGATGAGACGAAGCTGGAGCAGGCCCGGCAGCTAAGGGAGACAATTAGTCGCCGCTTCTTTCAAGGCCAACCCATCAAGTCCAGCCGTATTCCCAATGATGAGAAGGGCTTCCGGAAAAGACTGGAGGTATTAAGGGAACTGCGCCAGTTGGACTTCGTGGTGCTGGGAATGGTCATCAACAAGAGCAAGCTGGAAGGAGCGGGTTTTGATCAAAATGATGTCTTCTATAAATACTTCAACCGGATCTTTCTCAAGCAGTTTCCCAAAAACTTCACTGCTTTCTCGATCCATGCCGATCAGCTTGGCTGGCCAGCGTTTCGGCGCAGCCTGCACCATTACATTGAAACCAAAGTTATCCAGCGGGATCTGTTCACGCCGGAGCGCTCATACCGCCTGGTAGAGGATAAGTCAGAGGAGCCCTTGGTGCAGCTGGCAGATTTTCTTTCTGGCTGCCTGGGCAAGATTTACTGCACCAGTCACAGCCACGAAAAGGCATCCGCACTGTTCGATCTGCTGCACGACCGTACATTCATTGATTTTTTCCCTTTTGAAAGAACAGACTATCTCCTCTCCCCTACTCCCGAAGACCGGCAGAAGAACCATCTTATACGAAGAATAGCCTCGGAGTCCGCACAAGAGGCACTCTCTGGCAGAAACAGCCTTTCGGAGGAGGCGCTTGCCGTGTTGCAGTATCTGTACCTGATGTTCCGCACCGCGCCTGACCGCCTCATCGAGAAACGGGAGATCATTGATAAGCTAAAAAGAAGATTTCCGACTTTTTCGGAGCAGCAGCTGCGGGTTTGTGTCCAACATCTGCGCGACAACGGGGTGCTTATCGCAAGTATCCAAGGTAAGTCAGGCTATAAGCTTCCTGACAGCGTGGAGGATATTGCGGGCTTCTATAACCGCTACCTCAACAGCATCGTCCCGATGCTCAATCGCATCAATATCTGTAACCGTAAGTTGATGGTGAACAGTGTGCAGGAGGTGGACCTGCTTCAAACTAACACTGATTATTCGCTTTTGCATGAGTTGATCAAAACACTGGATAAGGAGAAGCATGCTTCTTTAATCGAATAAATTGGTTTTACTAATATGTTATAATTAAAGGGATTGACGCTTGATCTTTATCGACTGTAGTCATCTGGTGCTGGATTTATCCTTATATACTTGATTCTATATTTACTGAATTAGGCCTTCTTATGTATTATGTAATAAATATTATTTAAAAATTTTTAGTTAATAAATTTTATTTAAAATATAATAATTGAAGTGCTGTTCTTAATCTCGTAACAAAGCTGCCATAAAACAAAAAGCGGCGCAGGGATGTACCTGCGCCGCTTTCCAGCACCCGATTGGAGTGGCCAATCTTAAAGCTTACAATTTCTAAACTAGGTTTTGATCAACTCATTAAAAGCTTATGTAGTTACTTTACTTCTTTACCAATGAGAATTCGGTTTACTACATTTCTGTTACCTGACTTAAGCTGTAGGTAATAAGTGCCGCCCTTGAGCTTCTGAACAGGAATGATCAACTGCTTTTCTTTGGTCTTTTTAGAGAATACCTCCTTTTGCTGCGCATTCAGAAGGCGTACTTCGTAACTGCTATCAGTTTTGTTACCATCTTCAGGGAAGGCATTGCTGAGTGATACGTTTAACTCATCTGAAGTCGGGTTAGGATAGGCATAAGCATACATGTCATATCCCTGATTGAAGTAAAAGCTTCTTGTGTCTTTAACGCTCCATCCGCAGCCTGGCGTGTACTGCTGCAACTCGAAAGTGTACTCTCCAGGATAATAGGCATCGAAATAAATGGAGCTGCCAGAGTACTCCATTGGATATGGCTCAGGAGAGTCAAGTGGCGGTGTGATGGTCCACAGGTAGTTGCTAGGGTCTACTCCGGAGACGTTTGTGTCCACAAAGAACTGGTACGTTTTGCCTGTTTCAGGTCCATAGATCTGGCAGTAGCAGCTTAAGTCGTACGGGTTACTGATAAAGGCTGGGCCTGACCCGATGTTGACTGTTGTAGAAGAGGACACGTTTCCGCAGGGAGTGGCGACATTTACTGACACCGTGCTGGAACTGTAGTTGCCAGAGGTTGAAGTAACCCCTATCTGATTAGTTCCTTGGCCGGACACAATTGTCAAACCGGGGCCAATCGACCAGCTGTAGGTCACTCCACTACCATAGCTTGGCACGGAAAAGTATGCTGTATTCCCACAAACAGAGTTACTGCTTGAGCTTATTGCTACAGTCAAACCGCATTCATTAGAGCAGTTAAGAGTGTTGGATGTATTATTCTGCATCTCCTGGAAAAGCCACTCAGAAGTCCTGTCTGTGAATGAAATGTGCTCAATATTAAACCTAGAGGTATTTGCTACCCTCTCCTGAGCAATAAAGTCGCTGGCCGTGGAAGGAGAAGTGGTGCTAAGGCCTCCCACAAACCTTGCTGCAAGAGAAGTTGAAGTGGTAGGTGAGATGTCCAATGCGCTTACAGTTGGCACAAATGAAAACTCCCCAGTCATGCTACCACTTGCTGATAATTTGAAGAATTGCCCCCACTGTACGTTTGGTCCCGCTAAGCCGGTGCCTGTAGACAGGCTGTAGGTACCGCCTGGTGCCCCATCCCAAGGTAAAGCATAGCTTGGAGCATTTTTACTTATGTTGAGGATATTTATATGTGTCTTCACAAACCAAAATAAGCGAAGTTCATACCGTAGGTTCAAATATGTGATACGCTGAGTGCTTCCCTGTGTTGGCAGAGCATTTACGATAGCATCAGCCTTCAAGCCTGGCCTTAAGATCCATGGTATGGTAGAAAGGAAGAATTGGCTGTTTGCCCGACCCAGCTCAGCGTATGGCGCAAAGAGCTGCTGCCCGCACTCCGAGCCTTGGCTTGTGGCGATGAAGCGATAGGAAGGTTGTGGGCCACTGGAGCTGAATGTTACCATTGGTTTATAAACATTGCTCAGGAAGGTGTTCTGCACCGCGTTTCCGTCTTCTGAGCGAATGATAAGCATTTGTTTTGTGGCAGGTGCATTCATCAGCCTCTCTGCTGCCCGCATTGATCCAGAACTATCAAAGAGCTTTATGCCTCGCACTACTAACTTAGGGAGGCTTGTGAGTATATGCTGAAACCCGAGTGGAACATTGGCACCTTGATGCGGGCTGTCGTGCGTGATCAGCAATCGAGTATGAGTGTTTTTTCCCTCTTTAGTCATTTTAGCAAGGCCGTAGCGGGCTACAAGTCCCCCCATGCTCAGGCCCATCACTACGTTTTGCTCGCCCCCGCTGCCTTTCTGGGTATTAACCCAATTGACTACCTCTTCAAACAGAGCGGCGTTGCGCGTGATGTCGTCTACACCGTCATTAAAGTTAAGGAAGATCAAATCATAGCCTGCTATATCAAGTTGATCATTGAAACGGAAGAATTCAGGTCGGTCAATGGCATTGATGAAAGATCTGTAATCATATGGCCCTGCTAATCCTGGTGCAACATCAGAGGCATCATATCCTTCAACTACTATAAGAGGTTTAGTAATCGTTGAATGGCCTGCTCCATATGAAATCAAAGCCTCACCGCCGGAGTGGAGGCCAGTAGCAGCAAAAGGCTGAATGAGATCTGGTGTGCGGGCATACCGGAGTGCCACTGAAGTGGCATTTGCAACTTCTAATTGGGAGTAACATTCGTAAGAACTGTTATCAGTGAAGCTAACCTTTACCTTAATAAGCTTTGTGCCGTCCGAAGTATATGTTGCAGATACAGGAATATTCCAGGAAGCGGAGACGTATCCTCTGCCATCTGCAAAGTCAACGTAAAGGTTTTGTACAGCCTTGCCAGCGGTGTTGTAGAAAAGTTCTGGCTTAAATACCAAAGACACACTTCCGCTGTTAGAATTGTTCGATACGGGGCTTGCCGTGAAAAAGAATCGCTCGGCATAGGGGCTCTGAGTTCTTCCAGATACGTCCTTTAGCTGCTCATTCTCTAGCTTCAACAGGTTGTTTGAAATGGCATCAGATTTGATATATCCGTATTTTGAAAACGCAATAGCTACTGGTATCGCAGATGTCGTACTCTGTACACTCTCTATGGTGCTGTTGACGGAGGCAAGGGTGGGTAAAGGGTTTGTCCCGTAGATTCTGGAGGTGTATAGGGAGGCATAGGCCATTCTCCAGGCGTCCATATTGACTCTGTTACTGTCAGTAAGTACGCCGTTAAATATGTCAAGAGGCAAAAACTCTGTCGCGTAGTCAGCTAGAAAGCCTGTAGGTACCTGAGCCTTATCCAGCGGCGCGAAGATGTGGTTCATCTTGTCTGCCACAGGGTCCCCTGAGGGAATGGTATAGGTAATAATTAGTTTGGGGCGTATGGCCGTGTTGGTGTGTTCCTCGCTGGCATAGGACCGGCCACGGTAGTACTGCTCATTCTCCAGGGCCATCCTCATCCCGTAATTTGCAGACGGGCTGTTTACCCATTCCTGTACAAAGGAGGTGATGTTGACCTGTATGTTCTCGGTAGTGGAAGTGGAAGGTTGCTGCCAGATGCGCCCGCTTGTTGTCGTGGCGGGTTGGGTGTTCCAGGTAACGGAGGTTTCGCCCCAATTGCCAGTCACTTTTTCAAAGTATATAGCGTTAGATCCACTCAATTGATTGTTAGTCGTTCCAGAGTTACCTGTTGCAGTAGGGTCACTGTAAAGGTAAAGTGTGGCACTTTGTACGACAGCTCCCGATGGGATGCTGTTCAGGTTAAACTTGAACAGCGTGCGCCAGAAGGTTGTATAGCCGCTACTGGTCCAGGCACTGGCTAGGTTGCGAGCTTGATTGTAATAGTTGGTGTTGGCAATGCTCGAGTTTTGGTTGTTTTTGTAGAGCATCACGTCCGTCCAGTTAGCGCCGGCGTTAATTGTAACTGTGGTTTGGGCCATAACCCTGTGGGACATAAGGGTTAGAAAAAGGCAAAGCGTTGCCAGCCCTCTGAAAAAGGGTAGTTGTGTTTTCATGAATTTTTTAGATTAGTACCTGATTTTAAAAAATCTTTTTGTCGAATCTACCTTCTGTGACACGGATGGTGTCACAACCTGGCTTAGTTAGTGTGAATTCAAATTTTCCTGCGATGATGCCATTCTGGAGGTCAAGCTTTGTTATTTCAAGTTGGCCCTCACGGTAGACTTCTGGTGATTTGTCATATTCACATTCCTGATTATAGAACCTAACGCCGCTTATTTCAGGGTTATCAAAGGTGTAAACTCCTTCATGGTCAGCTTGAGCCATAGCAATAATAACATGCTCATATTCTGAAGGGTTGTCGCTGATTTTCCTGTAAGCTGCAATATTTAAAGTGCCTCCTTTGTATGCTGGATCATAAGTAATGTCAAAGTTCTTCTGGAATGTACTAGGCCTCCCTTTAGGAAGCCAAAGTTCACCATTTACATAAGCTGCGAAGGTATTGGAGCCGTTCATGCTGTAGTTCGGCATTACTTCTTCATTCTTGTCCTTCTTACAGGCAAGGAGCGACAGACACAACAAGAGCAGCGGGAGTTTCATAACTAATGTTTTCATATTAATGTGCTTTAAAAGTCTAACTCAATGTCCTGAGCAGAATTGTATATTTCCTCCTCTTTAAGGGCTTTCTTTTGCTGCTGTGTCTCCTGCCGTAGGCGCTTTAGCGTCTCAAGTTGAATAGGCGTCAGCACCTGTTTTAGTTTGTTAAGAGCCTGCTCGTTCGCCTGCCGGAAGTCTGCTTTGGAGATTTTTTTTGATTTGCTGCTTTGCCTGATTTGGCTGAACTTTTCTGAACGCTCTAGCAGAAGGGCATACACTTCCTTTTCCTGTGCATTATTCAGGTCAACCTCATGATCTAGCTTTTCTAAGATGGTTTGTGCAATATGCCTGGGAGGGGCAACTGATAGTGTGTCTTGGGCCATAGCTTCTATACAGGATAGGCTACAGAAGAAGCCAAGAGTAATAAAAAATTTCTTCATAAGATAAAGTTTGTTTAGGCTGAAAATGAAATATGATAAAACCGTAAATAAATTATTGAAGTAATTTCGTCTTATCAGAGGTGTCAATTCTAAATCAGACTGGGTATTCATTACTGAGAGGGTAAGACTGTTCTTATTCGTGAGGAATATATATAATATCTTCAAATATTTTATGGAATATATATTGTAAATATTAACTATAAATATGTTTATATATAATATAAGTATACAAACTAATAATTCTTTATGCAGCTTTTAAGCTATATAAACCATATTAGATATACTGATTAAGTTATTATTAAGTAACACTAACAGAGGTAGTTTTTGTTGTTCCTACTTTAAACTATTTAATAGCCTATACTTATGATAGTAGCAGTTAGCCAAACTGCTACTAACTTATTACGCTAGTTGCTAAGCTAAATATTGCTAAAGTAACAATATATTGTTACTTTAGCAAAGCCTATTTCGTATACCAATACAGGCATTACCTTGAGTTAGCATGAACAGAGTAAAAGGCATTTTACAGAACGGGACCACGATCATACTGGAAAACTATGACCAGAGCAACGTGGACGATATGTATTTTATCAAAGCCATAGAAGCCACGAACCAACGCAATCACAGGACTATAGCAGAGTACTTCAACGGACTGATCAGAAGCCTGGAGACAGTGCAGCAGGAGGTCAGGGAGCAGAAAGTACAGCAGCTTTTATCTCAGTACAGAGACAGGCCTGTGGTAGCGGAAAAGGTTCGCCAGGAACGGAGGGAGCAACTCGGGCAGACAAACCACATAGCTGCCTGCGAGGGTTACGAGGAGGAGGAGCTCAACAAGGTGCTGGACGAACTGTATATCAACGGGCAAATCACCCCTGAGGAGATGACTGAGGTATTCAACTTAAAGTATCTGTGATGAACGACAGGTACTGCTATCCCGGCACCAGTGTGCTGATCAATCATTTTGACATCAGGGACGCAGCTAAGCTAAGCAAATTAGAGCTTACCCACTGGAGACATAACGTGTTGGCTTTGCCTGATAAACTGCCCAGCCAGCTAAAGTTTGATTTAACGCTTTGGCAGCAGATCCACAAGGAAACATTTGGCTCCGTCTACCCCTGGGCAGGGGAGCTCCGGAGTGTGATGATCTCCAAAGGCAATGCCGTACATGCCGCGCCACGTATGATTGAGCCCTATGCCAACCACTTACTCCAGGAGCTGAAGGCAGCGGGGTATTTAATGGGACTGGATAGGGAGCAGTTCCTGTTGAAGGGATCTTATTTTTTTGAGGAGCTGAATGCCATTCACCCTTTCCGGGAAGGAAACACCAGAACACTAAAGGTTTTCTTTTCCCTTTTGTCCCGACAGGCGGGGTATGAAATAGACTGGCGCAAGGTTTCGGCACAGCAGTACCAACAGGCAGAGCAGGCTTCTTTTGCTGCAGGAAACAAAGGCCCCTCCCCTTTTTACCCGCTGTTTAAGGCGGTCCTTCAGCCTGTCGAGTTATCAAATAAGCAGTCTATCAGGTTCAAACTATGAATGAGAACAACCAAGGGGAGACATGCGCAGCGTGTGATCCTAAGACCCACATCAGCGCAGAGGTGAAGGCCATGTTTAAGCAGGCAAACCTAACGTGGGAGAAGTTGGCAGAGCTCGATGAAGGCGTTGGCCGTGGGAAAGGGAGCTATAGGCAAACCTTTTTGGCCAGGCTTGTCAAAGCCCAGGAAACGCTGCAGAAGGTCGGGTACAGCATCCGGATCGAGAAAGGTTAGTTCTGTAAAGATTTATATTTTGTACATTGTTAACTTTGAAAATATTTAACTTACCCAAAGATTTTACCAACCTGTTCCTTATAAGGACGAGGAAGGACTGTACTAGTGGCTGAGTTGCCAATCCGTACCTGTATTTTAGTAACTTATGCAACACGAGAACAAACCCTCTGAGGCCCTTTTAAGCGATCCGACCTACTTCCTGAGTAGGATTGACAGGAGCGTAGCCGATAACATCAGAGACATTGAGAAGTCCTTTGATGAAGATGCTGGTATTGTGAAAGATTTCATCGTCTTCATTTCGAGGAAAATGAAAAAGGACCTTTTCGGTTTCACGAGGTTCACGCTTTCAGAGTTCTGCAAAGAGACTGGACGTAACAAGCAGACTTTGTGTGAGGTGCACCCAAAGTTCAAAAATAACCCCAAAGCGGAAGTGCCGGAATATTTCGGTCACAGGTTTGAGACAACCTTTGACTATGCCCTGTTCCACATGCTGAGCAATAACATCATCTTCTCTCGTTCCTACGAGTATAAGCATCAGGATAAGGTGATAGAGCTGAAGAACTTTGCCATTCTCAAGGATATTAAGGTTAGCATCGACAGACATACCAACACCATCAAGATTTACGATGTCCGAATATCGGATGAGCTTATGGAAGGGTTTTTCCGCAGGTACTATACCATTGACACCAACGGCTATAAGCATGTAGGAAAAGGGCGTGGCGGCGACGGGCGCAAGAGCCTGTACATTTTCCTTTACAAGACGCGTCACCAGCTGCTTAGCTCAGGTAAACGCATCACAAAGTTGCCTATAGATCTGTTGGCCTCGGTTGCCCATATTGAGTCAGAGGAACCTCGGTTCAAGAAAAAAAGTGTGAAGAGGGTACTGGACTACATTCGGGAAAAAGGAAAACTGCCTTTTGACTATACTTTTGTCCAAGGGGACCCAACAAAAAAGTACCAGGAGCTCTATTGGGTTAGTTTGGACTTCTCCGTATATCACGAGGTTATGGAGGCGAAGGAGGATCACAACTTTTACATTGCCTTGCTGGAGCGCATGCGGGATCTTTTCCACCATACATATGGGAACCATGTCCAAATCACTGGAGAGAAAGATACTTTTCAGCGTTGGCTTACTAACTCGGACGCGGACCTAACGCACAAAGCAAATGAGCTTTGCAAAGCATATTTTAAGGTGCACAACAAGGATATCACACTGGCAATGGCGAAAAAGCTTATTCGGGGAGGTCTATTCTCCGACGATAATTAAAACGCTATTCAAGTATTGTCACACAGGGCATAACTAAAGTCTATATGGAAACTCCCTACATTGCCCTTGGAAGGACTTTAAGCAAGTGTTCTAGCCTATTATTCAAGTATTGCCACGCATACAAGACATAAAGAGCCAATCTAATATATGGATGAGATATGACTTTTGCAAAATACAAACTTGGAGAAGATGTAGAAGTAAGCGGTACGTTCACAGGATTAGGTGACCAAAAAGGTAGAGTCACTGAAATAGTGTATGACAAGCTGAGCAGCCAATTCTTCTATAACGTGCAATGTGGAGAGAATCGACATTATGCGCAGGAACGATTTGTCTCTACTGTACAGAGACTTAACGAAGGCACTTGAATAATGATAGAAACTCCTAGCGGATGTCTCCAGCATGCCACAAGCGTTCTTTCTGAGGGTCTCTTGACAGGTTGCGTTACTGCAAGCCATATGAAGCGGCAGGTTTAATGTATCGCATCGATCTTTTCCCTTATGGATGCCTTCTTGAGCCAAGAGGATATTTACTATTCAAGTATTGCCTCACTCTGTCAGAGCCGTTCATGTATTGCCTCAGTAGCCGGAGCCGTTCAAGTACTGCCACAATCCATTCAAGTATTGTCTCAAGGCGTTCAAGTATCGCCACAAATTGGCTATTCCCCTCAACAATAGCTGTTTTGCCTACTCAAGTATTGCCTCAAGCCATTCAAGTATTGCCACGCTTCTCCAAAGCTGTTCAAGTATTGCCTCAGTAGCAATAGGTCATTCAAGTATTGCCACACCCACAATGCACCCCATTGGCTCTATTCCGTACAGCCGTTCAAGTATTGCCACTAAATATATATACTTCTATATACTTCCTTATAAATAGTAATTTGAAATGTCGGAGGGGTTCGTGAACAATAAAGATTTAACAAAAGGGAAGAGAAAGAGACTTGCGCTGCGAAAATTACACAACTTCTTCACAAAAACAGCTAAAATATGACCAGTGCTTTAATAACTAGCTATGAAGTCTAAAGATTCCTACACAGGGCCGGGGAAAATAAGATAAAAGCATAAAAATTATACATACATAATGTAACTTTTTATATACATATCGTATATATTAATATATCTTTTATATCAACCCCTTTAAATTTTGTGTGTATGGAACAGACTTCAACAACCGTCAGCCAGATTGCAGAGGTAAAGCTCAGCTACCATCCCCAGGTGAAGCCCTCCGAGCGCCCGCAGATTACGAGTTCTAAAGACAGTTACACTTTCTTCCTACAGCTATGGGATGAGGGCAGCATACAGTTCCGCGAGCAATTTAAGGTTATGTTACTAAGCAGGGCAAACAAAGTGCTGGGAATATTTGAAGTTTCTACCGGTGGCGTGGCCGGTACGGTGGCAGATCCCAAACTTATCTTTGTCGCTGCGCTCAAAGCCAATGCCAGTGGGATCGTTTTAGCTCATAATCACCCATCGGGCAACTTAAAGCCTAGCAGTGCAGATATTAGCCTTACTAAAAAGGTGAAGGAGGGCGGTAACTTACTTGATATTGCTGTTCTAGATCACATCATCCTTACCAATGAGGGTTATTATTCTTTTGCAGACGAGGGACTTTTATAAAAGTCCCTTACTCCTTCAAATCTCGGCTGTAAACCAACCGTAGCGGCCCGCCGTCAGGCGGGCTTTCTTTTTTTCTTTCTGTAGTAATGCCTGTTCTACAATACCATACAAGCAATTTAGCGCTAACATAAGGGGAAATAAAAACTCTATTTTGTGGATAAATTTTTACATACCAAGTGTAACTAAATATATACATTACGTATATATTAATATAAGTTTTGTTTAACCTTCTAAAGCTAAAAGTTATGAACGCTTATCAAAAATTCATTCAACTGGCAGATCAGGTAACAAATGAGGTCATCGAGCAATTAGAACAAGGCCAGGTATTCTGGAGAAAGCCATGGACATCTTACGGATTGCCTAAAAACTATGTATCTGGCCGCTATTATGAAGGCTTCAATGCTTTCTTTCTGAACTACCTGACTGATAAGAAAAGCTTTAGGACGCCCTATTTTCTTACCTATAAACAGGCTAAAGAGCTGGGCGGGCATGTAAAGAAGGGAGAGAAAGGAACCCAGATCATCTACTGGAAAGTTTACGCCAAAAGTGATACTAGTGAGGATAAAGGCACTTCAGGAGAGACAGAGGAGGTGTATCAGAGAAGATTTATCCCCTTTATTTGGACGGTATTCAATATTGATCAAGTGGAAGGAATCGAGTTTGCCCTCCCTTCTGTTCATGAGCGTACCGATCTGCAGGTAATAGAGGCTTGTCAGGAGGTGGTGGATCAATACCCTATGCCACGCCCGAAAGTTCTGCACGGAGGCTCCCAGGCCTACTATGCGCCTTTTAATGATACGGTACAGATGCCGGAG
The DNA here is from genome assembly GCF_900188175.1 of Pontibacter ummariensis. Lineage (GTDB taxonomy): Bacteria > Bacteroidota > Bacteroidia > Cytophagales > Hymenobacteraceae > Pontibacter > Pontibacter ummariensis. The sequence goes on from NZ_FZOQ01000021.1 coordinate 92,262, forward strand.
CTGAGCAGCTTTGTTTCCTCCCAGGCTTATCACGCAACTTTGTTTCACGAACTGATCCACTCCACAGGCCATCAAACCAGGCTTAACCGTTTTGCTGACATAGAGAAGGCGGCCCGGTTTGGAGACATAAATTACTCAAAGGAGGAACTGATAGCCGAGATGGGAGCAAGCTTCCTCAACGCCTTTACAGGTATCAAAGCGGAGGTTTTTGAAAACTCAGTGGCTTACCTGCAGGGATGGGCGAAGAAGTTTAAAGATGATAAGACAATGATCATCTACGCAAGCACAAAGGCTTTTAAAGCGGCCAGTTATATCCTGAACTTACAGGCAGGAAATACCCTAGTGGCAGAAGCAACAACTATGGCAGCATAGCCTTTTGAAAGATCTTGTCTGGTAACATCAGGCAAGATCTTTCATTTTTAATACTGATGGAGTTAACTGCGAAAGTTTGAAAGATGAAATCCCGCCATGGCGACCCGCCTTCGGCGGGATTCTTTTTAATGTATAAGCTTTATGTGAAGTTTAATGATAGCGAGGCTAATTATTTACTTTTAACGCCCTTTATCAAGTGTTTCTTAGAAATTATCTGTGTTTAACATAACGCCAGAGTATCAACCCCCTGCAAAGGTTAGCAGCAGCTCTTGTTCTGCTGGATGGGCGGGCATGCCACTGTGCCATAAGAGCAGTACACGCAGCAGTCTCCTGGCTTGGGTTTCAACACGGTGTGACATTGCTCGCACTCGTAGAAATACTGGCAGGCATCCGTTGGCATCTGCTCCTCTTTCCTGTGCCCGCACTCCGGACAAGTAAGCACGGAGGCCGTCTTCGTCTTATTATCCATCATGGCTTCTTATCCTCTATGGCCACCAGGTAGCCTGTTTTCCTGGCCGCCTGCAGGATCTGCATGGGCTTTACTTTTGTGCTGTCGTATTTGATAACGGCACTGCCTTTCTCGTAGGAGGTGCTCACGCTGAAGACACCAGGCAGCTTACCTATTTCCTGGTTCACATGCGCCTCACAGCCCGCGCACGTCATGCCCTTCACCTGCAGCTTTACCGACTGAGTGAAGTCCGTCTGCACGTTGGCAGCCTTGGCAACGTGCTGTTGCTTGTAAAAAGCTCCCGCGTACTCAGGGAAGGCCAACAGGAGCAGTGCCACGCAGCTTACGGCCAGCAGGAACTTGTTTGATTTCCAAAACGTAGGTTTCGCCTTCCCTTCACAGGCACAGGCAGCAGCTGATTTTTCTGCCTTTAGCCGCTGGTACCAGGCCAGGGCCAGCACGGCCACGGTGATGCCAGCCAGGTAAGGCCTAAAAGGCTCCACCCACCCGAAGGCGGAAATGGCACCGGTGACGCCGCCTACCAGGGCCAGCAAGGGAGCGATGCAGCAGAGCGATGCAAGGAGGGCCGCCAGCAGGCCGGTTCCTAATAGTTTTGTCGGGGATGTTCTCATGGCAGGGGATTATGCTTGTTCTAACTTATTGCTGATATGCTTGAGAAGGGGTTTTATGATTTCCAGGTGTTCCTGCTTTAGGGAGTAAAAGATCGTTTGCCCCACTTTTTTGCTCTGGATGATGCCGCCGTCCTTAAGCTTGCGCAGCTGCTGGGAGACGGCGGGCATGGTCATCTGCAACACGTCGCTCAGGTCGCACACGCACAGCTCCCCCTCCTCCTCCAGCAGGTAGAGGATTTTCAGCCTCGTATCACTGCCGGCCAGGCTCAGCACCTGGCTCAGCGCCTGAATCATGGTCTCTGCAGAACGCAGCTTTTCAGCGCACAGATTCAGCCGGTGCTCATCGGCATATACTCGGATACATGTTTTGTCTTCCCTCATTTCAAATATTTATACAACAAAATTACAAACATAAAAGTATTTAAGCAAATACTTAAATAAGTCTAAACAACACGAATTTGCTATGAAATACGATGTGTTTGTGATTGGTGCCGGGATGGCCGGTGCCGCCGTGGCCAAGAAGTGCGCAAAAGCAGGGCTGAAGACCGCTATCTCCGACTTCCGGCTCTACGGCGGAACCTGTGCCCTGCGGGGTGCGACCCCAAGAAAGTACTCATTGACGGTGTAAGCCTGCGCGAGCAAGTGTGGCTGCACATGGGGAAAGGGCTCGCTGGAGACGTGAAGGTGAACTGGCAGGAGATGTGGCCGATACAGCAGGCTTGCCCTTAACACCGGTGGCTGTCTACGAGGACCACTTCCTGACGACAAACGTCATCAAGGGCAACAGCAAAAAAGTGAATTACCCGGATATTCCCACGGTGGTCTTCACCATTCCGTCACTAGCCTCTGTGGGGCTTACTGAAAAGCAGGCGAAGCAGTAGGGGGCTGGACTACAAGGTGAACACACATGACGCAAGGCAGTGGTTTAACGGCACAAGGCACCGCGCCCATGCCTACAAAGTGCTGGTGAGCAAAACCGACGGAAGCATACTTGGTGCGCACCTGGTGGGCCCGCTCGCGGAGGAGACAATCAATATTTTTGCTTTGGCTATGAAAGCAGGGATGAAGGCAAGAGACCTGAAAAGCTTTCTTTTCAGTTACCCTACCATGGCCTCAGATGTAAGCTATATGTCATAGCACTGAGCAAAAAGCAGCTTATGAGCATCTGTACCTCAAGCTTATCTAAATATGCTTGTTTTTCTATGGACCAATGCTTCTATCTTTTCAAAGGCTTGATGGACACGGCAGCTGTTTTCTCAAAGTACCTGTGGCTTGGTGAAGCTCAATCCTCCTCCCTCCTACTTCTGCCTTCTTGATTGCTCTTAAGTAACAGGTCGAGAAAGAATAAAAGTAAACTTGTCAAATACTTTTAGTATTAATTTGTATATGTTACGTATATATTTGTAAGTGTCATTTCTTAGATATTTGGCTTAAGATAAGCCATCAGGATTCGTTAATTATAGAATAATGCAGATAGAAGACAAGAGCCCTAAGTTTGAACTAGGCAAGCGTATGCTTGAAAAGCAACAGCTGACTTCACTTACTGAGCTGTTTGATATCGTACCGTATACTCCCGTGGCCAAAGCACTAGGCATAAATAACCAGCGACTTCGAAACAAGATTGGCGATCCCCGCTCCTTTCGTGTAAGCGAATTGCTGGACCTTGCGGTACTACTGGATGTCGATGCGATCAAGCTCTTTGCCTTACTTCACGAAACAATCAAGAAATCGGCACCTGCTGAAGGATAACTAAATGATAGCTTCACAAGGCACAAGATGCAAAGCTTTACATTGCCTACTATTCTATTAATCAACTTCTAGCTTGTTCTCCTATGAATCTATATGAGTTCAATAGTATTCTTTCACTTAATGAAAGGGCACAGGCGGTATGGGATGAGGGGCAGTTTCTTTCAAGCCGCCTAGATGGAGAGTATAGGGTATGCCTCTACTACATGGGTGATTTTTTTGCAGAGGTTTGGATAAATTCATGCGATAACGGTAGTAGGATTTGCCATGTACGGGCTTTTAAGAGCCGAAGGCTTCTGGAACCTTACCTCTCCCCTATTGACCTGTCTACCCTTTTCTGACTCTTTCTGCTTTTCGTCTCAAACTATCTACTTTGACTATTAAGCTGCTTGCCTTTAATTGACACATATTTCTAGCTTTAAAAAAAAAATAATTATTATTTAACACATAACACATAACACATAACACATAACACATAACACATTTTACTTATTAGATAATGCTTATTATCTGTTAGGTAATACATGATAAATAATAATTATTAAATATTTGTACCGCTGGATTTAGTATTTGAAGCTTTTTCTTATAGTAGGTACTTGTTATCCATACTCCCCTGTTCCCTCCAGCTTACCCAATGCTCCGCTTTTGGAACCTTACTCTTCCTAATCTCCCCTCTCCTTGTATTATTTACCTAGAATTCTTTCTTTTGGTGTATGGTGGGCTTTGTATTGCAAGATGTGTTTTGAGTCCCTCAAAACCTCTTGCCTTGCTTTCAGCGTAGCTATCAGCAAGGGGGATAAACCCACTCGCAACTCGTGTCTTTTATTGAGCAAAGAATGTATGGAAGGTGTTAAGAAACCAAAAGGAGGGCGTCCAAAACTATCGCCGGAATTAAAGAGGGCCAGACAGTTAAAGCTGACCTTTTCCGATAGCGAATACAAGCAACTGGAGACGGAGATGACGGCTGCAGGGCATGAATCGTTGTCTGTTTACCTGCGGAGGAAGGCACTGGCGCAGCCTGACGAATTTATTGCTAATCCCAAAGAGTTAATCGCTGTGTTGGATAGGCTCGGCCCAGAGATCAGCAGGGTCGGCAACAATATCAATCAGGTAGCCAGGTATGTCAATTACCTGAAGGCAAACAATATGATAAACATGCAGTTTCTTGCCGATTTTAACAGACACATGATAGAGTTTAGTATCATAGAAAAAGAATTGGTCAAGGCGCTTCGCTCTTTTCTTCGGATTGCTGCTGCAAGGTTCAAGAAGTTTAAATAATATTTATTATTTAATAAGTAAGAATTAATAAGTAAGAATTAATAAGTAAGAATTAATAAGTAAGAATTAATAAGTAAGAATTAATAAGTAAGAATTAATAAGTAA
>NZ_FZOQ01000064.1 GCF_900188175.1 Pontibacter ummariensis
TGGAGGACATAATAGAGACCCTGTTGGGGCTCGAGATCACAGATGAGTACGATGCCGTGGAAGACCTGCAGAAGTGGGCCCGCGACAGGTGGGAAGGACGACACAAGCGCTTCAACAAACAGGAAGAATAAGCTACTGTGAGCTAACTGTAATCCCTGTTTACATAATCTTCCTATGCGCCTGTCTTTATCACTCTTCCAATATATGCGCTGTTATAAGCCAGGTAAGTGTTATAAGCCAGGTAAGTATGCGCGCAAATGATCGAGCCTTGGCCCTGATTCAAAGCTGCCCATCATAGTGCTATAAACTGCTCTTACCCTCAAACACAGTCCTTCATGATAGAACATATTTCGGTTATACCTGTGGCAGCGCTTGCCCTGGTTCATTTGCCCTGATTCATTACTATGGAGGCCGTTTTTCTTTTCTGACCGGTATCCCCAGGAGCTCCTGGCTTTCAGTAGCAGGAGGCATTTCCGTGGCTTATATTTTTCTGCACCTCTTTCCGAAGCTCAGTGAAGGACAGGAGCAGGTAAGTAAAGCAATGGGCACTCTCGGTTTTCTTGAAAATCATATATACCTGCTGGCCCTGATCGGCTACCTCCTCTTCAGTGGGAAGAGGGGCCGATACAGCAAATGATCTTTTCGCCGTTGCCATGGCGCTGCACATTGTCATAAACGACTGTGGCCTGCAGGATCACTACCACTGGGATTACCGCAAGCAGGGCGGTGGCTCTGGTGCTGGGATTTTTCATTGTCCTGTCCGAACACGAAACTTCTGTGGTGATGGCTTTCATTGGTGGGGCCGAGATCCTGAACGTGCTGAAGGAAGAGCGCCCCGAGGAACGCAAGAGCCGTTATTGGGCATTCCTGCTCGGCGCCGGCGCCTGTGCCGTCCTCCTGCTGGCACTGTAGTATAAGCTCTCAACGGCTCCTGCCAACTTACGACTGGCACTCAAGAACAAGGCTTTCAAAAGAAAAAAGTGCCTGGCTCCCTGGAAGCTCTTTACTTTTCAGAGCTTCTGTGGTGGCAAGGACAAACGCTTTTAGCATAGCTGCGTATTTACCTTTATTGGTTCTTCACAGTCAAAGCTGCTGTAGCTTCTCAGTTTTGACAAGACAAAAAACCAGGGTTGTAATTTCTCCCTGGTTTTTTGTTCAAACTAACTCATCGATCTAAAAGCTTCTAACTGCACATGCCCTTCCAATGTTGACAGGAAGCGCTTGAGCAGTTGTTTTCATAGCTTGAAACACGAGGAACCATTGCTATGTAGTAGTGTCTGTACTAAGTTTTACTCTGACAAGCTCACTTTGTTCAAGCTACTTCGGCAACAGGTATTTTGACAAAGCGAACAGTGTAGCAATAAAGTAAGGGACAAAAACCAAAGGACTTATAAGGCAATACTTTCACTGTAGGACTACCCGCATGCAGAGTATTCAGGTAGTCTGTCCACTCTCTTGCTTCCTGGGGCAGTAAACTGCGAGGAAGGAACTACGGGAGCAGCAACAGGTTCTACACTAGCCCGTATTTTATAGTAGCCGCATGGGATGCAAAAAGTTGCTTTTGTCAACTTAGTTAACTTGAATAAGAACGGGTCAAATAACCTGATGAAGTTAATTCTTGCAGAAGGGCACCCATCCATAGGGATATAGTAACAGGCTTGTTAGATAGAAATTCCGTGTTGCGGTAGGCCAAAAAAACAGCAGGAGAGAATTAGATGAACTATTTCCAGGGCTTGAACGAGACTACGGAGTTGCTGTGGAAGAAACTGGAGGCTTGGGGCGACCAGTTTGTGCTCATACTCCCAAACATATTTCTAGCTGTTCTGCTACTAATCATCACCTTCAAGCTGGCTGGCTTGGTTAGGGATTGGACGGGGAAGTTTATGAACAGGTTCGCTCACAGCAGGGCTCTTGTTAATCTTATACTCACCCTCCTTTACACCGGAATATTATTGGTGGGCTTCTTTTTTGCGCTCAGCATCCTGAAACTGGACAGGGTAGTGGTGTCCTTGCTAGCCGGTGTCGGTGTTGTCGGTATTGCGCTGGGCTTTGCCTTTAAGGACATAGCTGCCAATTTTATGGCCGGCGTTATCATTGCCGTGCGACGGCCATTTCGTGTTGGCGACATGATCGAGACAAACGACTACTTTGGGACGATTCAACGTATTTCCCTCCGTACAATGGACATACGTCAGACAACAGGGGAAACAGTGCATTTGCCCAATAAAACGGTGTTTGAGAAGCCCCTGACGAACTTCTCTGTTTATGGCACACGGCGGATAGACGTAGAGGTGGGCATATCTTACGCCGAGGACCTGGAGCACGTGCAGCAGGTAGTAACAGAAGCACTACAGGACGTGAAGAACCGAGTAAAGACCAGAGACATTGAGGTGATGTATGATGCCTTTGGGGATAGCTCCATTAACTTTAAGGCGCGTTTCTGGGTGAGTTATAGCCGGCAGGTAGATTATGTGAGTGCCAAAAGCGATGCCATTATCCGCATTAAGAAAGCCTTTGACGCGAATGATATCCTGATCCCATTCCCGATTCGTACCTTGGATTTTGGCATAAAAGGAGGCGAGAAGCTAAGTGAGGAGCTTCAGCAGCTTGGAGAGTCTTTTAAAGCTAACTTCATCGCAGGAACCAGTAAAAAGACTGAGGATTGATTAGGGAGGTAACCATAAGAGGCCTTTACTCTAAATTTATCAGGGAGCGTTCGCTTGCGTTAGAAAGGTGGCGAAAGGTTTAAACAACTTTTAGGCTTTAGTCTGATGGTTCTTCCACTAACTAAGGAAGGGAAGACAGCACACAAAGCAGGAACGTTTCTGTTTCTATAAGCTGTATCTATTTGATCAGATACGTTTCCACGGCGACCACTCCCTGGTCCCAGGAGCTACTTTCATTCACAAGGCTGATCCCTAAAAGTCAAGTGCTGCAGTTTTGGCAACATTATATAAACGTATCAAATCCTACAGGACCTAAGCCGAACAGCAAGACTGAAAGATAAAACTTTATGTCTGCCTAGTAGTGCAACACATTTAGGTGCAACCTGAAAGGTTGCACTTAGGCCGTTAGTACAACATATTGACCTTGAATGCTTAGGACAGTGAAATGTTACTCTTTTATGTGTGAGGAAACAGTAGGAAGGGAGTAATGTTCTTCTTCCTTACTTACATTAACTTCCTCTCTCGAGAACAGGGGAGCGAAGTAGGCACTGTAAGAGTCAAAATATGGCTACGTTAATTAACAACTCATTACCTTTGAAGTATGGGTAACTCTTGTACTCGAAACGAATTCACCCAAGCCTCACGGTAGGGGACATCATTTTCCCCTTTCACTACTTCTGGTAATCCACCCTTTGTTATGGAGCATAGGGAGAGTAAGACCAAACTACGGCGCAACTCCAGTGCCGATAGCGCTATTGGCACTGGGGCATGGCTTGTCTAGAATTTAACTCAATCAAAGAAGGATTTCGAATCAGTTATCATGGGGATTTTTTCCCTGGCACTTTTCATTGTGCCTATGCTGCTTATTCAAAAGATGCAGAAACAGCAAAAAAAGAAACTACAACAGCATTTTTTAGACTTAGCACAGCAACAGCAGCTAAAGATTTCTCAGTA
>NZ_FZOQ01000053.1 GCF_900188175.1 Pontibacter ummariensis
TGAACGCAGCACTAAATCAGCCGAGACCATGATTCAGATTACCATGATACATATCATGCTTAAGAAATTAGATAAATGAAATCAAAACAGCCTCTTATATTCACACTCATTCATCTACCTGTTCATCTCGTTTGAGCTAACAGGCAGAATGAAAGCAAAGCGCCTTTTAATGTTGCACCACCTTTTTAGTTTTAGTACGTACATAACAACAGTCACATTTAAAATTAACGATGCTAGAATACGTAAAGACCATACTGCTGAAGGTAAGCTTCGACAGAACCCTGTTTGAGAAAGAGTTAGGGAAGTCCTTTAAAATGCTTGAAAAAGAGGAGCTGCAGCAGCTTAGAAAATGGTGCTACGAGAAATTCTCTGGGATATACCTGTTCATCTTAGACAGAGTGTTTGCGAAGGCATAAACACTGTAAGTAGATTACAGGGGAAGCTACCTTGTGATCAGGAAGTAGAAAGAGATCGTATACACGAAGGCATGCGCTACCTACATCACGGTAGTTCATGCCTTTTTTTCTGCCTGCTTAGGGCCCAGTGTCAACTGTCGTCTTACCGCAAGCCTTCCTCCTGAAGAAGTGCCAGACCTGCCATAGGCTTGGCAACTGAGGGGCGGAGGCTGTATTCTCAACTATACCATTATCCCCTATAAATAGGTCCCTATTAGTAGGAAGGTATAGACTAAACTTATCCCGATTAGCCCACCAGCCAGTACAGCAGTAGTAATGCTTCTTGTCGAAAGGGCCGAACTCTTGAGCGCCCTGTTCATGATGTAAAGGGAAAGCGGCAGGTCAACAGTCAGAGCAGTTAAGAGGCCGGGAATGTATTCCTGGAAGAGAACGGCCCCCATGAGGTGCGGAATAAATACATTCAGGAGTAACATTCCTGAGAAGCCCACGGCTGTTAGTAGGAACTGCCTTTCATTTCTGTAAAGCTTTTTAGCATACAGGAGGATAAACCCCAGAACAGTAAACAGGGCCAGTGCAAACCAGTACTGCCGGGCAGTCACGGCAAAAGGTGTGCTCATTGGCTTGTGCTCCAGCCAACTGGTTAAAGTAACTGCCTCTTCCAAGTTATGGAGCATGAACGCAAAGGGAAGCACCTTGAGGGCCTTCCCAAGCTTATCCTTTCTTGTTGTCACTTCGCGTCTTGTTGTAATTTTCAACCCTTTGGTTCGTCTCATTCTGCAGCGGGACTTGCAGCAAAACTTGCAGTAGCAGCCGCCAGAACTTTTGCACAGAACTTACCTGTACCCGCTCATCCGGGGAGTGAGCGCCGAGGATGTTCGGTCCGAAAGAAATCATCTCCATGTTCGGATACTTTGCCCCGATAATACCGCACTCCAGACCAGCATGTATGGCGCTGACAACAGGAGCTTTACCGAACTCTTCCAAATATAAGCTCTGTACTAGTCTTACAAGGCTTGTATCGGGATCTGGTTGCCAACCAGGAACGGAGCCAGAAGAGGTTACGCTGACACCAGTCACAGCAAAAGCGCTTTTAATTACCTCAGCCAGCCTTACTTTCTCTTCTTCACGAAAGCTGCGGCTTAGGCAGAAAGCATGAAAGCTTCCGTCCTGCACTCGCACACAGGACAGATTGTTGGAGGTCTGGACCAGCCCAGGGATAGTGTTGCTTAGGCTGTAGATGCCGTTAGGGCAGGTGTGAACTGCCAGCAGCACCTTCTCCTGAAATTCAAGAGGGAGAGCAGACGAGTGAGGGGGAGAGGGAACAAGGGTAACTTCTAACTGTGGATCAGTTACAGCATAGCTGGCTTTTAGCATCTCCACCTGCTCCGACACCACCTCATTCAGCAACTGTACATCTTCTTTTGGAACAGCTATCGCTGCGGTGGCCTCTCTTGGGATGGCGTTGCGTAGGTTCCCGCCGCTCATGGAGCAGATTCTGAGCTCTATTACTTCTTTAATTTGAGTAAGTAAATGAATAAGAAGTTTAACGGCGTTAGCTCTGCCCAGATGAATGTCAAGTCCCGAATGACCACCTGTCAGTCCTCCTACTGTAAGTTGATATCCCTGCAGGGTAGCACCTATGCTCTCCTGCCTGTAGCTTCCTGAAACAGTGATGTCCAAGCTGCCCGCGCAGCCGATGGTGAGCAGGGTATCGTCCTCTGAGTCCAGGTTCAGGAGAAGGTCTGCCCGCAGGAGACCTTCTCCTAGGTTCAGGGCCCCTGTGGCTCCCATCTCTTCATCTACTGTAAACAGTGCCTCTAAAGGCGGGTGCGCTATGGTATCGGACGCCAGTATGGCTAAGATGGCAGCGACTCCTATGCCATTGTCAGCCCCCAGCGTTGTTCCTTTGGCCCTTACCCAGTCCCCATCGTCATACGCTTCTATTCCTTGCCTGCTGAAGTCAAACAGGGTAGCCTCGTTCTTCTGGTGTACCATGTCCAGATGCCCTTGCAGCAGCACCGTCTTCCTGTTTTCCATACCAGGTGTAGCAGGTTTTCTGATCAACACGTTCCCTGCCGTGTCCTGCATCGTCTCTAGGTTTTGCTTTCTGCCGAACGCCACCACGAAAGCCGCGGCTTTGTCCTCCTGTTTTGATGGCCTTGGCACAGCGCTTAAGGCTGCAAAGTTTTGCCAGAGCGCCTGGGGCTCCAATAACTTGATGCTGTTCAGCGTGCTCATCTTTTACCCCCTGAATTCCAGTAGCTCTTTAAAGATGTCAATGCCCCGAAGGAAGAAGTCCAGCCGAAGGTTCTCGTTGTGCGTGTGCTGGTTGCAGTCGAAGTTGCTGACTGGCAGCGTGATCAGGGGCATGCCAAGCGCCCCGAAGACAGAAAAGTTCAGGCTACCGCCTTCTGTGGGCTCCACCACCCATGGTGCTGCTGTGCTTCGCTGCACAAGGCGTAGCACCTGCTGCGGCAGGGCCGCCTGCATCTCTGTCTTCATGGCCTTAAAGCTTCCGCTGCGCTGCACCTGAAGAACAGGGCCTTTGGTAATAAGATCTGCTTTTGTTGGTTTTGTATCAGTGACTGTAAAACCCATCTGCTTTAGGTATGTCAGCATAGCCCTGTATATTTTGTCCGGGTCCATCCCGGCTACCAGGCGTATGTCTATGCTAACCTGCGCCGTCGTAGGAATGATGTTACTGGCCTGGTCGCCTACGTAGCCCGCCTGCAGCCCCCGGACGTTGAAGGTAGGTTGATTGATGAGCTCCTGCAGCGAGTGGGATTGTTCTGTTTTTTTAATCCCGAACTGTTGCTGTATGTCGCGCTCAATGGACGGGATCTGCAGGACTACCTCTTGCTCCTCCGCCGTTAGCTGTCTTACGCCCTCATAAAACCCGGGCACTAGCACCTTCCCTTTACGGTCTTTAAGTTGTGCGAGCAGGTGGGCCATTTCCAGGGCTGCATTCGGTGTGAAGTTTCCGAAGTGTCCGCTGTGCATATCGGCGGTGGCCGTATGCAGGGTAAGGTCCAGCATCAGGATACCGCGCACACCGAAGGCAATGGTAGGCAAACCGCTTTGGTGCGTCTCTCCAGATGCTGAGATCACCAGGTCTGCGGCTAAGTCCTGACTGTGTCGGAGTACCGTCTCCCGCAGGTAAGGCGACTCCAGCTCTTCTTCCCCGTCCAACAGCAGCTTGATGTTAATGCCCGGCTCCTGACCCTCTGCTTTGATACTGGCGAGGGCCGCCATGATGGAAATGATTGCGTTCTTGGAGTCCGCAACAGAGCGAGCGTAAAACCGGGCCCCCTCCGGGTGACGTAAAGCTTCCCTTGTAGTTAAATGGTTGCCGGCCGCGTCTTTCAACACGGGTTGAAAAGGGGCGCTGTCCCAATGTGCAGTATCTACAGGCACCCCATCATAGTGCGAATAAAACAGAAGGGTGGGCAGTGCTTCGTCTACAACATAGCTGGCATAAACATAGGGCTTGCCAGAAGGGGTATCCCAGAGGCTGACGGTAAAGTCCTGCCGTTGTAGTAGCTCCTGCAGGTAAGATGCATTTGCCTTGATTTGTGCAGCGTCGAATACATTATTGGGCACAGCTGCAAAGCCGCGCAGTTCTTCCAGCCAGCGCTCTGCCTGGCTATCAGCAAGTAATGCTCTTTTTCCCATTTCCTGAGTTTTTGATGGCTGCGCCTGAGCGGTATTTAGCAGTAAAGACCCAGCCAAAAGCAGCAGTATGTTTTTCATGCAGCAAAGCTATCTGCCATCAATGGCAGACACTTGTCCATTTTTGCTGACTTTGCGGGCTTAAAGAACAGGAATAAAAAGATCGGTAGAGCACCGGCTGTCCGTCTCGTGCTGACGCAGGACCTGAAAGGAATATCCAGAGGGTCGCCACTCCAGCCCCTGTTTCCGAAGGTAGGCGAGTATGGCAGGCAGGTGCGCGGGAAGTGGCCGGCCGAAGCCAGTGAAGGGTACAACCAGGTAATGGCCGCCTGGGAGGCTGTCTTCGAAAAGCAGTTGTTCTTGTGTGAGCTCCTGTTTCAGGCCTTGAGGCAGACAAGCCTCGGGAACAGCAGTGTCCCAGCGCAGCTTGGAATAGGGGGTAATACCTGGCTGGTCAGGGGATCGGCCAATGAGCGCTACATTCTGCTCTGCCAGAGAGCCAGCCAGTTGCTGCCACTTAAAGTACCCTTGTGGAAACTGCTGTATCCCTTCCGCCCTGAAAGAGACGACTTTTTGTGCTGGTAACCTGACTTGCTTTACCGCATTCCAGTTGTAGGACAGCCCCTGGCTAGCGGAATGGTGCTGTAAGTGCTGCTGGCGGTACTGCTGAGGAGACTGCCCATGCCAGGCTCGAAAGGCCTTGCTGAAAGCCGCCGCCGTCTCAAAGCCAGCCCCAAATGCTACATCGGAAACAGGAGAGGACGTAAAGAGCAGCAGGAAAGCTGCTTTCTCCATGCGCAGACGCTTCACATACTGCCAGACCGACTCGCCGGTGGAAGCCTTGAACTGGTGCTGAAAATGGAAGTAGCTCAGAAAAGCCCTTTCAGCAATGATCTCCCCATTCAGCACTTCGCCCAGGTTCCGCTCGATGTAGAGCCTGGACTGGAAGATGTGCTGCTGTGTGGAAGCATGCATGACGGCAAAAGATATGGTCGTTTTAAAAAGGGCCCCCCTATGTTACTGATCAGCGAATATATAGCTTGCTTCTCTATACCGGACTCATAGGGCTCAAAAATTTTTCTCTTTGCCGTATCTTTAACTGTGAGCGTGGCCCCTATACCAAGTTTCTCAAGAGGTTAAAGCGGTAACTCAGCTAAAGCACCCTTGCAGGTTGTGCCTCTAACTAAACGGGTATAGAAAGGTGCTCATGGGAAATTCGCCACTTCCCGCGTTTCTTCACCAGCACGCTCGTACCACGGCCTCTTCCTTTTACTGCTTTTCCTTCATGAGTACCCTGGTAAGTGTATTCGTAAATGCAGGTGGCGCTGTTCTTTTCGATGGAGAGCCATTTTACTTTCTCAATACCATACACCTCGTCAGGCAGGTAACCCCAGGTGCTCTCAAAGTTCTTCCTGATAGCATCGATTCCCTGGCTCTCGCTTTTATTAAACCAGAACACCGCCTCAGCCAGCAAGAGAGGCTCTACCGTGTCAAAGTCGTGGGAGTTGGTTGCGTCCACGTAGTCTTTGATAAAAGCATTGAGCTCTCGCTCTACTTTAGGCTTTCCTGTATCTGCTACAGAGGCAAAAGAAGAGTGCAGAACGAAGAAGAGAAAAAATACTGTTGTGATGCGCTTCATAGTTTAAGTCTATTTTGTGAAAGATGTTGGTTCGGTTAATACCCATGCCCCGGTTAGAGGCTGTATATAGCTACCTTTATAAAAACTGGCAGATGCGGCTATAAGTGAATACTTCTTAACCTTAGAAACTCGTTGAAGCGCTGACGGTATGTTTCGCCCACGGGCACTTCTTTATCTCCGTAGTGCACCTTGTGTCGGTACAAAGCGTCTACCTCCTCTATGTTGATGATATAGGAGTTGTGCACGCGAATGAAGCGATCCGCAGGCAGTTGTTCTTCCATGCCTTTTAAGCGCTGCAGGCACACAATCCTTCCTTGACTGCGGGTCTGGATACTCACGTAGTCTCTTAGGCCTTCAATATAGCGTATGTCTCTTGGGTTAATGCGTATGAACCGGCTACCCTCCCGCAGAAATAAGCTCTCCGGGTTTACAGGCCCTGTGGCTGTTGCAGGCACGGAAGAATGGGAAGTCGAGGAAGGTGCCACTATCTTGTTCACAGCCCTTAGGAAGCGATCAAAAGTGATTGGCTTGAGGAGGTAATCGGCAGCGTTCAACTCAAATCCCTGTACCGCATACTCAGAGAACGCCGTTGTGAATATGACCTTTGGCGGATGGGGAAGCGTACGCAGCAGCGTCAAGCCGCTTACCTCCGGCATGTTTATATCAAGAAAGAGCAGGTCTACACTCTTCTCACCCAACTGCCGCAGTGCCTCCATGGCTCCGGCACAGGCTCCCTGCAGCTGCAGAAAGGGTACTTTTTGCACATATTCCTGCAGGAGCTGTCGCGCCAGTGGCTCATCATCCACAATCAGGCAGCGGTACTTGTTTTCCATTGCTTAGTGGGTTTCATGCAATTGTTAAAGTAAGGTCAACTTCATAAAAGTCCTGTCCATCTGTCAGCTTCAGTCGGTGACGATCAGGGTAGCTGAGTTCCAGGCGCCGTTGCACATTTTGCAGTCCCACCCCGCTGCTCACGGAAAATTCATTCTGGCTGGGCATACCTTTGCTGTTGCGCAGCACATAACGGCACTGGCTGTTACCTACCGATAGCTTTGCCTGCACCCAATCGCCCATGCCATTGGGGTTAACCCCGTGCTTGAAGGCATTCTCAAGGAAAGTCATGAACAGGAAGGGTGCCACCTGTATTTCCGCTGTTGGTCCGTGCACTTCAAAGTCAATTTTTACCTGCTGGTTGAGGCGCATCTGCTCCAACTCGATATAGTTGCGCATGTGCTTGATCTCACTTTGCAACGGTACCACCTTTTGGTTAGCGTCGTAGATCATGTACCGCATCATCTGCGAAAGCCTGTCTATCACCTCTGGCGCATAGTCAGACTTTGTATAGGAAAGGTAGTAAAGGCTATTAAGCGTGTTGAAGAGGAAGTGAGGGTTGATCTGGGCGCGAAGGTACTTCAGTTCCACCGCCAACTGCTGGTTCTCCAGTTCCCGTCGCTCGCCTTCCAGCACAAGCCATTCTGTCGTGAACTTCAATAGGGTAATGAAGGCCAGGATAAAGAGCATCCCAATAGCTACCTGCACTACCCTGGCAGTGTTGATGATGTAAGGCATGTCCGTTACTATGCTGCTGTACAATTCCTTTTCCACTAACAATCGAATCACCAGCAACACTGTAAAAACCGGCAGCAAACGCAGCAAATAGGGAAGTAGGCGGCGCTCGCGCATGAGGCGCGGCAGCAGCAGGAAGTAGTTGAAGTAACAGATCACCAGGTGGGTGGCCAGCACAACGCCTGTCAGGTACAGTGTCTCCACTGTGTCGTTGTAGCGACTGACATTAAACAGGTTAAATGACAGGTACGCTACCCAGAATGAGAGATGCAATAACAGGATAAGGTGGCGCTGCCAGAACGGTTTCATACAAATACAAGCCTCAGAATAGCCAAAGGTAAAACATAAGGAAGAGTTAAGGTATAAAGGCTCACTGATTTTCGGCCGATGCCCTGGGTTCTTCCACCGATCGGGCCTTTAGGGGTATTCGTAGGAACGATCGAATAACAGAGTAAAAGGGTCTTAAACTGCCGGGGAATGGTCGAACAAGCCGGTGCGGCTTCTAATTTTTTGTTCCCTTTGCAGCATTCAAACATAAAACTATGAGAAAGACCCTTATCACAACCCTTTTTCTTATAGGCTGCTTCCTGGGGCAGTCATTTGCAAAACCTAGCCCTAGTGCTAAAGAAATCATCCATCAAAGCATTGCCGCTATGGGTGGGGAGGAGAAGCTTCAACACCTGCGCACCCTTAGATTGCAAGGCATTGGGCATACCTATATGCTGGAGCAGTCGGAGAGACCGGAAGGCCCCTGGATCGTGAACTATAGCCAGGTTGAGCAGATCCGGGATTACCAGCAACAACGCCTCTTTCTGAAGAAAGAGAGCAAGAATGTCCAGCAACCGGAATGGGCAGGTACCACCTTGCTCTATACAGCAGGTGCCAGTGCTTTAAAACTACCGGGAGGGAAGGTGGTACCAGGGCGCAGGAGCATGGCTGAGGAGGCGGAAGAAATTCTGGGGCTGGCGCCTGAGCAAGTACTGCTGAGAGCCCGTGAAGCGGTTGACTTACATGTCCTGCGGGACACGCTACTGCAAGGGGTGCCGCACAAGGGTATCGCCTTCAGGGAAGGGAACATTCAAACACGACTTTATGTCAACGCCTTCACAAACCTGCCTACACTCTTGCAAACAACCCGGGCCTACCCGCAGGACTTGATGTGGTCTGTGTGGGGGAACGTACGCAACGATATGTTCTTTTCCTTCTGGTCCCTGACGCCCGAGGGAATTCTTTACCCGCTCCAATACAATCTGTACCGGAACAACCAGCCTTACCAGGAGTTTACAGTGCTTAGCCTCGAGTTGAACAAGGAAATACCCAGTGAGATGTTCGAGATACCAGAGAATGTGAAGAAGGCATTTGCTGCGCAGCCTGTACAGGATTTTAATGCTTTACCACTGGGAAGGCCTGACCAGCAGCCAAAGGAGCTAGCTCCCGGTGTGCTCT
>NZ_FZOQ01000018.1 GCF_900188175.1 Pontibacter ummariensis
TCACTAAGTGCTACCCCAAACTCTGATGATGCCCACATAACCCGCTTGTTTCTTCCAAAACAATGCCCCCTCAAAATCATTCTAATTTTTCCCTATAAGATGAGACCCAGGGAGGGGAAACAGACTTACTTCAGCGCAATAAGCAACAAAGGTTGGTACAAGAAGCCTTAGTTGTACCACAAAGATAACGGCCTATCAAGGTTGGCAGGCCGTTATCTTTATCAGTCTAACCTTAAAAACATTAACTGTTGTTCATGTCATGGTTAATGTAACCGCCCCTGTCGGAGTTGCTGGAGTAGCGCGTGTTTCTGTTGTAGTACCCCGAGTTGGAGTTCCGATTGTTATCGCCTACATAGCTACGATCGCTGGAGTAAGCGCTACCGTAGTTCCCCCGGGAGCTATTCTTGTTGCCACTGTTTTCGTAGTCTCTGTCTCTCCCGTAGCGTCCATTGCCATAAGCATCGCCTCTGCGGGAGCCCTGACCAAGGCCACCATCTCCGTACTGATCACCCCAGCTTCGGCTGCTAAAATTAGGCACACCTCTGTCGGGATGCGAATACGTGTTACCATGCCCGCTGCTATAATTTGAGGGGGAAGCATAGTCATCTGCATTACCGCCGCTGCCGCTCATGGAGCCATAATCCGGCGAGCCTCCGAAGTCACCGTGGGCACTGTAGTTCGCCCCTCCAAAGGCAGAGCCGCTGTAGCCCCCTAACCTGCCGGAGCCATAGCCCTGCTCGTACCTGGCTCTGCGCTCCCGCTGCATGTCCTCCAGATCCTCGTTTCCGCCTGAGCTGCTGAGGTTGTTATCGCTAAAGCTCATGTAGCCATGGGCTTGGCGGATATCTCCCAGTTCGTGCCTGTCGCGCCGCGTATTCTCGTAATAATCCCGCTCCATGTCATAGTCACGGCTGCGATAGCTTTGCGAGCGGCTTCGTCCCTTGTTTTGGTTGTACGGGCCTTCATCCTCTCCCCGGAACCCGCTCCCGTGGTCCCGGTTATAGCCGCCATGCAGCTTTTGGTCAAACTCTCGGTTATAGTCGGAACTGCTTCTGTTATATCGGTCTCTATAATCTCTATCCATAGTTTGTTCTTTTTTAATGGTATATCTTTTATTTTAAACGAAGCCAGGCAGCATCAGTTTAAGGTTAGTCTGCTGGTAAAATCAGAAGGGCTCCTGTTAACAAGAGCCCTTCTGACAGGTTTACGCATACCAAGAGCCCGCTTTACCGGTTATGCTCGCGCCCTGGTCGGTTTAAATTAGGGTTGTCATTGCGGTCCAGGTAGTCTCTGTTACGGCCGCGGTCACTGTTTTGGCCATTTCCGTAGTCGCCCCTGTTGCGCTGTTCGCTGCGGCCATAGGCGCTCCGTTCACGGTCTCTGTCACGGTTGTTGTAGCCCGTAGAGCCGTAGCCTGTGTTTCTGTAGCCGCCCATGCTGTTATCGTAGCCCGTGCTGCGGCGGCCCGTGTTCCCATAGTCCCTGTCGGACTCATCGCCCCGACCAGGATTGCCGTAGTTATGATGGATGTAATCGCTGTAGTCGTTTATACCCCGCTCCCCGGCATAACCGCCGTAGCTTCTGTTGCCGGAATCCAGGTAATCATCATAGCCATTTCTGACATTATCAGAGCGGTTACTGCCCCTGTTTCTGTCTGGGAGTTCGCTGCTGTAATCTCGCGAAGAACCATAGCTGGAGTGCCCGTAACTGGAGCCGCCTCCGTAGGTGCTGCCGCCCTCTCCATAGCGTGTGCCGTTGGAATAATCGCCACGAGCACTTGCCCCGAACCGGTCAGGGCGTCCTCGCTCTTCGCGGTTGTAGTCGTTCGTATAGCCGGCAAAGTTATTCGCGCTTCTACCGCCTCTGCTCCTGTTATAAGCGCCACCACCGTTATCTTCAACAGGGCCATATGCGTTTCGCCTATCGTCGTACCGCGCAAAGTCATTGCGGTGAAAGTTTCTGCTACGATCGTTTCCATACCGGTTACGGTCATTCAGATTACCGTAATCATCCCTGGATCTATCGTTCTGCCGGTCATTGTTTAAGTTTCTTGCCATAGCTTTGGTTTATTGATTGAACAGATACTAATGGTATAACGGAGACCAAAGGCGCATGTTTTGCCACAAGCCTCCTAATGCGAATTCTGGAGATCTCCCCTACTCCAACTCCTGCCCAACTCTGCTTCACATGTGGTGCCTTTTACCGCCCTCCGAACTTGCACCCACAGATAAAAGTATATGCAGAGACAGAAGAACTTAGGAAACATGGAACAGAAAATACACATCGGTACATCCGGCTGGCATTACAAGCACTGGATGGGCACTTTTTACCCACCTGAGGTAAAGCAAAAAGGCTTTACCGACTACTACCTGCGCTTTTTCAGCACAGTGGAAGTAAACAACTCCTTCTACAGGCTTCCTACCCCCGAGACCTTCGCCAACTGGCGTTCGGCTACTCCCGAGAACTTTGTGTTTGCCGTAAAAGCCAGCCGATTTATCACGCACATGAAAAAGCTCAAAGAACCCCAGGAAGGACTTAGCCGGTTATTTAACAGTGTGAACAGCCTGGAAGAGAAGCTGGGCCCTATCCTGTTTCAGCTGCCTCCGATGTGGCACGTGAACAAAGAGCGACTGCAGGACTTTCTTAGATTGCTCCCCCCGTATTACCGGTACACCTTTGAGTTCCGGCACCCTAGTTGGTATGCCCCGGAGGTACTGGACCTCCTGCGGGAGCGAAACATTGCGTTCTGTATTTATGAACTGGAGGGGCACATGTCGCCGCTGGAGATAACAGCAGACTTTGCATACGTGCGCCTGCACGGCCCTGACGGAAAGTACGCAGGCAGCTACAGCGAAAGCGCTATGCAGTGGTGGGCAAAGCAGTGCCTGGACTGGCAGGCACAAGGGCTGGACGTATACGTGTATTTCGACAACGACCAGTTGGGCTACGCTGCCTTTAATGCGCAACGACTGCAACAGCTGGTCCTGGAACAAATGCAGGCACTTTAGCAGTTATACATTGATCCTTACCCTCTTCCGAAGGACTAATTATAGACGGAAAGGTTTAGATATGCTATAAATGAGGCGTATATTTGTAGCAACAACAAATCATTCAACACCAACATGATTGTATGGAAAAAGTAACCACAGATATATGTATAGTTGGAGCCGGCCCAGTGGGCCTTTTTGCTGTATTTGAGGCAGGGCTTTTAAAAATGCGTTGCCACGTGGTGGACGCGTTGGCGGCCGTAGGCGGACAACTAACAGAGATATACCCTAAAAAACCGATATACGACATTCCCGGGTTTCCCGAAGTACTGGCAGGCGACCTAGTAAAGAACCTGCAGCAACAAATTGCACCTTTTCACCCTACCTTTACCTTGGGCGAGCGCGTAGAGCACCTGGACAAGCAGGAAGACGGCTCTTTTATTGTGAAAACAGTTGCTGGCACCGAGATTGCCTGTAAAGTAGTAGTCATTGCCGGTGGCCTAGGCTCTTTTGAACCCCGTAAGCCAGCGATCGAGAACCTGGAGGGGTATGAAGGCAAAGGCGTTACGTACATGGTGCGCGACCCAGAGGAGTTCCGCGACAAGCGCGTGGTGCTAGCGGGCGGCGGGGACTCTGCCTTGGACTGGACCATTTACCTGGCTGACCTGTGCAAAGAGCTAACCTTGGTACACCGTGGTACTACCTTTCGGGGAGCGCCAGAATCTGCCGAGAAAGTGCTGCACCTGGCCGAGGAAGGCCGCATCAATCTGGTACTAAAGTCTAACGTAACGGAAGTACACGGCGAAGAGCAACTAGAGGGGGTAACCATAGAGGCTAACAACGAAGCAAACCAGGTGGAGGCTGACTATTTTATCCCACTTTTCGGCCTGGTGCCTAAGCTCGGTCCCCTGGAGAACTGGGGGCTGGAACTGGAAAAGAACGCCATCGTTGTCAATACCTTCGATTACTCCACGAACATACCCGGTATATTTGCCATTGGAGACATCAACACCTACCCGGGCAAGCTAAAGCTGATCCTGTGTGGCTTCCACGAAGCAGCCCTGATGGCACAGAGCGCCTACAACATCATTTATCCGGACAAGAAGTTCGTGCTAAAATATACCACCGTTAACGGTATTCAGGAATTACAGTAATGAAGGACTTAATTAACATTTACGTAGAGCAGGAAGACGGGGAGCGCATTACCCTGGAGGCTCCTACCGACATGGGCCTTTCGGTCATGGAAGTGCTCAAGGCAAATGAGTTTGATGTGCAGGCCCTTTGCGGCGGCATGGCTATCTGCGCCACCTGCCATGTGGAGGTGCTTCAGAACGAAGAAGAACTGCCAGAAATGAGTGACGACGAGGCCTACATGCTGGAGACCTTGCCACACGCCACTGCTAACAGCCGCTTGTCCTGCCAGTTGCGGGTAACACCAGCGCTCGAAGGCCTTGTGGTTCGCATCATGCCAGAGGCGCACTAAGAGCAATAAAAGCTACTATTTTATAAAAAACGAGGCACCCTGACAGTGCCTCGTTTTTGTTTATAGGATCCCCTCTCACCCTCAATCCATCCTCTGAAAGAGTCTGAAATGTGTGCCTCACTAAATGCTATTACTCCTAAATATTTCTATATTTAGTACCGTTAACCAGAAACAAACATGAAAACACTATTTGCCGCTACTCTTTTTGTACTGTCCAGTGCCAGTGCCTTTGCACAAACCTCGTCTGGCACTGTCGTTGTATCCGGTTCCGTTGGCTTCGCACAGCAGGCCTATGAAAGGACAAACTTTGATGGCAACAGCACGAACATACAGGTCTTTCCCAGCATTGGCTATTTTTATAAAGATAGGCTAGAGGTAGGCATTAGCACCGGATTTAGCTTTGGGAGAAACACGAGTAAAAGTGAGGACGGGGAATACATCAGCAAAAGCTATAACATCAGTGCCGGGCCTTATATAAGAAAGTACCTGCCTATTACAGAAAAACTGTTTTTTACTGCTAGTGCAGGTCTTAGCGCTGGCATCGGCAGCGCTAAGACCAAAGCTTTCCAGAATGAGTCGTTCGGGGAACCTTCCAGGAGCTTTACCTATGGCATCAGTGCCGCACCAGGCCTCACTTACTTTGCGACAGAGAAGCTTGGGCTCTTTGTAAGCATTGGCCAGGTTTACTTTAGCAGAAGCACTACTAGGCTCGAGCCAACCGACACAAAATCCACAGAGACCTATTTTAATGCCGATGTCTCCCCTTCCAGCAGCTCTATTGGCCTGCGTTACCTTATCAACCGCTAGAGGAGCTTTGCCGATGAAAAAGTTACTGATCCTCCTCTGTCTTGTTGCTATCGTAACGGGAACACAGGCACAGACCACCCAAGGTACTATTGTCGCCACAGGTGCACTAGGCTACACGACTTCAAAAGATAAGGACCCTAACTCGACAGAAAGAACTTTCCGTTATAACCTCTCCCCGCAGTTGGGCTATCTTGTTACAGATAACCTTGAAGCAGGGCTTACCGGGACCTTTGATAAATACCACTATAGGTTTGAAAACAGCATAGATTCTCAAGAAAAGGAGCATTTTAAGCGAAAAGCAACAGAGAAAGCGACAGGCGCTTACCTGAAGAAGTACATCTTCCTGACAGAAAACTTAGCCTTTTCAGGGACAGGCGACATAACCTACCAACACTTTACTGAAACAACTGTTCAAGACAGAGAACAGGACGGATCTCGCCACACTTTGTACAACTCGACTTACGAAAGGGAACTGTTCATAGTCGCTGTCCGGCCAGGGCTTTCCTTCTTCCTCTCTAACAAGATCAGCCTAAACACTACGTACGGGACCTTAAGCTATACGGTACTTGCCATTGAGCAAGAAACCTGGCAGCAGGACTTATTGAACGAGTACGAGGATAGGACAAAAGCATTCACCTTAAATCTTACCTCCTCCAGTTTCTTCCTTGGGCTCAGCTACTACTTTCATTAACCCGAACATAAAGCAAAAGGCCCGAACAAGTGAACTTGTTCGGGCCTTTTGCTTTTACCAGCCGCTTGCCAGCACGTCGGCAATGTGCATGGTTCTGATCGGCTTTTTCTGCTTTTGAATATAGGCCTCCAGGTGCATGAGGCAACTACTGTCTGTCGATACAATGTAGTCTGCCCCCGTGGCAATGGCATTGTCTACTTTTTGTTCGGCCATAGCAGTGGAAATAGCCTCGAACTTAACGGCAAAAGTCCCTCCGAAGCCACAGCAGGTTTCACTGTCTTCCATTTCTACCAGCTCTAGCCCCCGCACGTTGTTTAGCAACTCCCGTGGGCCCGCCTTAATGCCGCATTCCCTTAAGGCACTGCAGGAGTCGTGGTAGGTATAACGCCCTCTAAGAGTGGCATCAGGAATACGGGTAATGCCCATCACGTCGGTCAGGAACTCCGTCAGCTCATACACCTTTTTCTGCATAGCCCGGTACTTTACCAACTTCGATGACTTCACGAAGATATCCTGATAGGCATTGCGCACCATCCCCACACAGGACGCAGAAGGCGCCACAATGTAATGGGATGTCTCATTGGTGAAATCATCCAGAAACTTGTTGGCTACTTCACGGGCCTCATCAAAAAATCCGGCATTAAAAGCAGGCTGTCCGCAGCAGGTCTGGTTCGGGTTGTAGTTTACCTCGCAGCCCACCTTCTCTAGTACTTTCACCATGTTCATGCCTGTTTCCGGAAACAATTGATCCACGAAACAGGGAATAAATATATCTACGATTGTTCTTCTTGCCATATCAGGAGAATACAGCCTCCGAGAGCCTCATTGCCCCGGCAAATGCTGCCTTGTTCAAGCTCAAATTTAAGCCAATATTTTCGAAGTAGCCTACCAAACTTTCGGTTGGCATATTGCCCACCAACTCGTCCTTGGCCATGGGGCAGCCCCCGTAGCCGCGCAGTGCCCCGTCGAACCGGCGGCACCCCGCCTGGTAGGCGGCTTCGACCTTCTCCTGCCAGGTGGTGGGCGTGGTGTGCAGGTGTGCCCCGAACTCAATCCCCTCAAAAGCAGGGATCAAATGCTTGAACAGGTTGCTGATCTTGTCCGGATCAGACACTCCGATGGTATCCGACAAGGAGATGATTTGTACCTGTAGCTTGTGCAGTTGCTCTACAAAACGGATCACTGTATCGGCATCCCAAGGGTCTCCGTAGGGATTCCCGAAACCCATCGAAATGTAGGTAACCAGCACTTTCCCGTGCTTCTGGCAAATATCCTGTATCTGGGCCAGTTGCTGCATGGCCTCTGTGATGCTTTTATTGGTATTGCGCTGCTGGAAGGTCTCGGACACAGAGAGCGGGAAGCCCAGGTAAGCTATCTCTTTATGCTGTGCCGCCTCTTCTGCTCCCCTTACATTTGCCACTATGGCCAGCAGTTTAGAAGAAGTACTTTCCAGTTCCAGATTGGCCAGCACCTCTGCTGTGTCGCTCATCTGCGGGATAGCCTTGGGTGAGACAAAACTGCCGAAGTCGATGGTATCGAAGCCTACCTGCAACAGCTGGTTGATGTATTTTACCTTTTGCTCGGTAGGTATAAATTCTTTCATGCCTTGCATGGCATCACGCGGACATTCAATGATTTTCATAGTCTTGCTTTTTTCTCTAATCCGTTCGGGAGGCCTTCACCCAAAGATACAAATATAAACCTACCTGTTCACTAAAAAAGGGACGAGGCGCTTCCAAATGTGCTACAGTATAAGTATCTTAATCAGATTATACTCCCTGTTTTAACACCGTTTTGAACTATGACGCAAATTCTGGGAAGTACAGTACTTGTGACGGGTGGCGGCTCTGGCATCGGCCGGCTAATGGGCCTCAGGAGCCTGCAAAAGCAGGCCAAGCGCCTTGTTGTCTGGGATATAAACCCGCAGAGCCTGGATGAGGTTGCAGCAGAAGCCCGGGCACTGGGATTCGCCATTTATCCCTACCAGGTAGATGTTGCCGACCCAACGGCCGTACAGGCTACTGCGAACCGAGTAATAGCGGAAGTTGGAGTGCCAGACATCCTCATCAACAATGCCGGTATCGTGGCCGGAAAGACTTTCCTGGAGCACAGTGACACAGACATACAACAAACCCTGGGCATCAACACGATGGGACCCATGTTGGTATGCCGTGCCTTCTTACCTGCAATTGTCGCGCGCGGCTCCGGTCATATCGTCAACATCGCCTCTGCAGCGGGCTTACTGCCAAACCCGCGTATGAGCGTGTATGCTGCCAGCAAGTGGGCCTTACTGGGTTGGTCGGAGAGCCTGCGGCTGGAGTTGGAAGCCTTAGGCAAGCAACTACATGTGACGACGGTAACCCCCAGCTATATTGATACGGGCATGTTTGCCGGGGTAAAAGCACCGCTCCTCACCCCTATTCTAAAACCAGCGGATATAACTGAGGACATCCTGAAGGCTGTGGAGGAGAACAAGGTCATCCTGCGCAAGCCAGCCATTGTGCACCTACTGCCCTTGCTTCGGGGCATCCTGCCCGCACGGCTCTTCGACCGGGTCGTGGGGCGCGGATTTAACGTATATACCTCTATGGACCAGTTTACAGGGCGCCCCTTGCCTGCAGCTGTTCCGGAAACTAAATAACATCAACGCTTCTAACCCACCTGTCCTATGCAGCCTATCCAGGCATCACTATCAACAGAGCAACAGCGCGTCGAGCAAATTGTGCAACAGCAGCGGCACTTCTTTGCCAGTGGGCAGACCTTAGACCTAGCGTTCAGGAAAGAGAGCCTGAAGCGGCTGCAGCAGGCAATACGCCAGCACGAGCAAGTCATCTTCGATGCTATGTACGCCGACTTTAAAAAACCGGCGTTTGAGTCTTTTGCCACAGAGGTAGGTTTCGTAGAGCTGGAGCTAAAGCTTATCCTAGACAACCTGCATAAGTGGGCAAAGCCCCGAAAGGTTAAGGAAACGCTCATCAACTTTCCAGCCCGCAGCTATATTTACCCGGAGCCCTATGGCGTGGCCCTGGTTATCGCTCCCTGGAACTATCCCTTCCAGCTGTTGATCAACCCGCTGATTGGAGCCATGGCGGCGGGCAACTGTGCCGTCGTCAAACCCTCAGAGATCACAGCAAACACATCAGCCGTAATTTCCAAGATCATCAGGGAAAATTTTGATGAGGCGTATATCGCCTCGGTAGAGGGGGGCGTCAGCACGAGCCAATACCTGCTGGCACAGCGCTTTGACTATATCTTCTTTACCGGCAGCACAAAAGTAGGGCAGATCGTGATGAAAGCCGCCGCAGAGCACCTGACACCTGTTACGCTGGAATTAGGCGGTAAGAGCCCTGCCATTATTGCGGTGGACGCGGACCTGGAGCTGGCAGCAAGGCGCATTACGTGGGGGAAGTTTCTGAACGCCGGGCAGACCTGCGTGGCGCCTGACTACGTGCTGGTGCGGGAACAGGTAAAAGAGGAGTTTATACAACTCGTAGAGCAGTGCATCCAGGAGTTTTATGGACCAGACCCGGCTGAGAGCCCTGACTATGCGCGCATTGTAAACGACAGCCATTTCAACCGCCTGCAAAGTTACCTCCGGAACGGGAACGTGCGCACCGGCGGAAAAACTGAGGTTGCGACGCGCTACATTGCCCCCACCGTGCTGGACCAGGTAAGCTGGGAGCACCCGGTGATGCAGGAAGAGATCTTCGGGCCCATCCTGCCCGTACTTTCCTATAACAGCCTGGATGAAGCGATTAAAATCGTGAACCAGCAGGAAAAGCCCTTGGCCTTGTACCTCTTCTCCTCCAGCGAGCAACGCAAAGAACGGGTCCTGAAAAACGTTAGCTTTGGGGGTGGCTGTATCAACGACAGTATCTCGCACCTGATCAACCCTAACCTGCCTTTTGGCGGGGTGGGGCAGAGTGGCATCGGCAGCTACCATGGCAAGAGCAGTTTTAACCTCTTTTCACACCAGAAAGGTGTTGTGCACCGCGGCACCTGGGTGGACCTGCCCTTGCGTTACCCCCCTTATAAAGATCGCTTGCCTCTCCTGCGAAAGTTATTTAACTGGCTCTGAAATGCTTGCGGCCAAAGCAGTTTATTACGCTCAAAGAGTCCCAAACCTGACAGTTGTGACCACCGTTTTACGGACTACAGCGTGTAAATAAACCATTCTTTTTACGTATAAAAGACTTAACATTCGCCCTTTATGAACAAGTTACAAAGTATGGAAAATCAGACAGAGTTTTTAAGTGAACCGCTTGCGCCGCTGGAGGATAAGATACAGGCCTACCTGGATACGGAGCGGGACATCCGCCTGCTGGAAGTAGAGCTTCTTTCGCTGCAGAGCATCAAGCCGGACTTTGTGCCTGACAGCAATGACATGGAGAAGTTAATCCACTCAGGAAAAATTGAGGATAAGCTAAACGATAAAGAACGGCGCCTCGCCGAGCTGATGCAGCAGTACAGGCAGTTACGTGAGGAGGTTATTGCTATGCTGCCAGCACAGAACACGTTCTATGAGATAAATATAGGATATGGCCCTAGCCGGGTAGGCTACTTTACAATAGACCAGGAAACACACCAACCCCTAACAGAACCTGTCCTGCACGTGTTCCACTAACAAAGCTGCCAGCAAGGCAGCTTTACAACTGAAAGCACCTGTAAAGTTTAACCAACGTACTTATAGACACTAACCTTTACATTCCATCGTCCTATTACTTTCCTAATCCTCCTAGTGATGTTGCGGTTGCACTTCTCTAAGCTACTGTTGCTTTTGGCAAGCTTACCTGCCAACAGTAGGGCAACAACGCAACGGTCATTCTTCTTGTCCTTTCACGCAAGGCCTAAATTAGCTGAGGCAAGACACGGAGAGCGGTCTCTACGGCCGTAAAGGAGCTTTAGACGATAAGCCAGGGCATAAACGAGGACTTCACGCTAATTTATCACCTCTGGCCCTGCCCCTTGTCATGCAAAAAAGTCCTATCTTCGGGGCAGAGGAACCGGCGCACCGCCGGTATTGCAGGAGAAGAAGTTAGTTGTAGAAGTCATGTCCCAGATTTTCTTTCGCCAAACGGTAACATACGAGGAGTTCCAGACACCTCTCTCGCTATACGAGCTGCACCAGCAGATACGAGACGAGCTGGAGGTGGCTTTTCCGGAGAATTACTGGGTCGTGGCAGAAGTTGCACAGATTTCGCCTGACCGCCGCAAGGGCCACTGCTACCTGACCCTGGTCGACAAAGGCGAGGATGCCCGCCAAATGCTGGCGCAGGCACGGGCCACGATCTGGAGCGCCCGTTTCCAGACGCTGGGGCGCCACTTTGAGGAGCGAACAGGGCAGCCTTTGAAAGCAGGGCTAAAGATCCTGTTTCAGGCACAGGTCCGCTTCCATGAGTTGTATGGCCTGAGCCTCGACATCGTTAACATAGACCCGAACTATACCATTGGCGACCTGGCCCGGCAACGACAGGAAACCCTAAAACGCCTGGAAGGGGAAGGCCTGCTCGAAGCCAACAAGGCCCTGGACCTTGCCCTGGTACCACAACGCCTGGCCATTGTTTCCTCTGCTACCGCCGCCGGTTACCAGGACTTTGTGCACCAACTGAAAGGCAACAGCTTCGGCTATACGTTCTCTACCACCCTTTTCCCCGCCACCGTGCAGGGAAACGAAGCGCCTGCCTCCATCAAACGTGCCATGGCCTTGGTGGCAAAATACCAGGAGCGGTTTGATGCCATTGTCCTGATACGTGGAGGAGGATCGCAGACAGACCTGAGCTGCTTTGATGACTATACAGTAGCCGCGGCTATCGGGCACTCTCCCCTGCCGGTGCTGACCGGTATCGGGCATGAGCGGGATGAAAGCATCGCCGATATTGTGGCGCATACCCGCTTAAAAACGCCGACTGCCGTAGCCAACTTTTTAATAGACCGGTTCCGCGAGACGGAGGAGCACACCGAGGGCTTGCTGGACAGCATCCGCATGTTTGCTGCCCAGCAAATGAAGCTGACCGGGGACAAACTGGAACGGCTGAGCCTGCGCTTTACGAACCAGACGAAAGAGTTACTTCAAACAAACAAAGACAAGCTGGAGCAGTTATCCCGTGGCCTGTTGCTAAAGCCTAGGTCCTACCTGGAGGCCCAGAAGCACCAGGTAAGTGACCTGGAGAAAGACATCAGCGCCAACACGAAAGACCTGCTGCACACGCGTAAGAGTCACCTGCAAGAACTGTCTGTTTGTGTAGAAGGAAAAAGCCAGCGCTACCTGCACATGAAAGAGCACGAGCTTAACCACCTGGTACATTGCCTGGAGACAGAAGCAAATGGCAAACTAAAACAGGAGCAGCTGTCCTTTACCAAGTACAGTGACAAAGTAGGCTATTGTGTGCAACAAAAAGTGCAAAATGAGAAACACCGCCTGAGATTACTGGAGATGAGCATTGAGGCAAACAACCCGGAAAAATTACTTTTACGGGGTTATACCCTCACCTTGGTTAACGGCAAGATCATCAAGAGCACAAAGGGTATCAAAGACGGAGACGTGATCGTGACAAAGATGCAGGACGGTACGCTCCACAGTAAAGTTGTAACTATTAACCACCATGACAAATAAGAACTTAAATGAGATGTCGTACAGGGAGGCGACACAGGAGTTGGAGGAGATTCTGCGGGCAATAGAAAACGACGCCGTGGATGTGGATGAACTGACACAAAAAGTACAACGCTCTTCGCAGCTCATTAAGCTATGCAAGGAAAAGCTACGCAAAGCCGAAAAGGCCATTGACCAAGTCTTTAACGAGGAGAACTGTGAGGCCCCGGAGCCCCCAAAACCCAAACAAAAAGAAAGCAAGCCCGCGAGCGGAAGCCTGTTTTGAGCTCCTCGCTAAAAGCAAAGAGCTGCTCCTTCACAAGAGCAGCTCTTTGCTTTTAACTACCTATCATCTTTTACCACTGTTGTTTGGGGTAAAGGAATCAACCTTAAAGCTTTCCTTCTTAAACAGCCTGTTAGGAAAGCATAAAATAACCCTTGTTTCAAACAAAAAGAGCCTCCTATCTTACTGTAGGAGGCTCTTTTTGTCATGTAGGTTTAGGACTGTTTCAACCGGTCATCAAGGCACCGCCTGATGTCTGCTCTTGCTTGCTGCTTGACTGTACGAGACGGAGGAGCGTCTTACGGGCTTCCTCGCAGGTGTCTACGTGGTACTTGGCAACAGAATAAGCATTGCCTACTTTAATGGTGTAAGCTTCCCGCGGCATGGCCTTAAAGATGTCTTCATCGCCCCAGTCATCGCCCACTGCCACTACAAATTTGTGCGGGAACTTGCTTAGCCAGTAACTGGATGCTTTTCCTTTGTTTATCTCCTGCGCCTTCACCTCCACTGCCATCTGGCCGTCCAGTACCTGTAGGTTACTGTTAGAGGCCAGGAAATTCAGGTGGCTCACCAGCTCGCGTGCCCGCAGGTCACCCAAGCCTGTTTCTACCCGACGGTAGTGCCATACCAGCGAGTACTCTTTCTCTTCGATAAACGAGCCTGGGGTACGGTCCACGTAGAGGTCCAGAATCAGGCGAATGTCCTTTTTCCAATCATCCATCAGGCTTAGCATGGTTTGCCAGCCGGTTCCGCGCTGCTTGATCCACACCCCGTGTTCTGCAATGATATCGATGTTCAGGTGGCCCAGCCAATCCTGCATGGTGGCTTTCTCACGACTGCTAACCACTACCACCCTGTTCTTCGGGTTACTGCTGATAAGTTCCAGCAGGTCCATTAGCTCATCATCCGGCCGGGCCATCAACGGACGGTTACGGTAGTCTACCAGCGCGCCGTCATATTCGAGGAAGAATAAGCGGGAGCTGGCCGAATCATAGGCATCGCTCATCTCCAGGAAGGTAGCCTCATCCAGGTAAGAGGTAGCCAGCGACATCTGCTTGATCTTCACATAAGACAGCCGGTCCATGAACATGCTCACCCAGTGGTGAATGTTATAGCGCTGCAGGGACTCCTGCATGTTCTGCATTTGGGCCTGCTGCATCTCTTCCGGCATCGTAAGGGCCGTATAGAGGGACTCGACGATCTGGTTGATGTCGTTCGGGTTGATCAGCAGGGCATCAGAAAGTTCTTTAGAAGCTCCTGCCATCTCGCTCAGGATCAGAACACCTTTCTGGTCCAGCTTGCTGGCCACATATTCCTTGCACACCAGGTTCATGCCGTCACGCATAGGGGTTACCAGCGCCACGTCGGCCATGCGGTAGAAAGCAGACAGGGTCTCCAGCGGATAAGAGCGGTAGAAATACTGGATCGGGTTCCAGTTGATGTGGCTGTACTTACCGTTAATGCGGCCCACCAGCTCATCTACCTCCTCTTTCAGCTCCTTGTATTTCTCCACCGCATCACGGCTTGGCACCACCAGCATCAGCAGGGTTACCTGCTCATGGAATTCGGGGTACTTCTCCAGGAACAGCTCAAACGCTTTCAGGCGTTGGGCAATACCTTTGGAGTAGTCCAGGCGGTCGATGGAGAGGATGATCTTCTGTGCGTTCAGGTTGCTGCGGTAAATACGTTCCCGCTTCTTTACTTCTTCCGAGGCGGCTGTGCCGGCGTACTTCTCGTAGTCAATCCCCATCGGGAAGGAGTCTACCAGCAGCGAACGGCTTGGCGTGTTAATCCAGCCATGCATGCTGCCATAGCCAACAATACGGTTCACAGAACTCAGGAAGTGGCGCATGTCGTCGTAGGTATGGAAACCCACCAGGTCAGCCCCCAGCATGCCCTCCAGCAGTGACTTGCGCCAGGGCAACAGGCGGAAGACCTCGTAAGACGGGAAAGGAATATGCTGAAAGAAACCGATGGTACTGTCCGGCAATCTTTCCCGAAGCATAGAAGGCAGCAACAGCAACTGATAATCGTGCACCCAAATGGTATCTTCCGGCCCGGCCTGCTTTACCACCTCCTCACAATACTTCTCGTTCACCTTCACATAGGTTTCCCACAGTTGCTGCTCATAAATGGCATACTGGCTAAAGTAGTGGAAGGTAGGCCATAAGGTTTCATTGCTAAAGCCCTCGTAGAACTCCTTTATCTCCGTTTCGGTGAGGAAGACAGGGTGCATGTTTTCAGGACGCAGGTCCTCGGTGATCTTGTCCTGCTTTTCCGGTTCATTCACTACCATACCAGGCCAACCTATCCAGAGGTTGTCCTTCTGTTTGTAAATGGAACCCAAGCCGGTTGCCAACCCGCCTTCACTCGTCTTGTAGCTGAGTTCCCCCTCCTTTTCTTGCAGTTTTACAGGAAGCCTGTTCGATACAATGATCAGTTTTGCCATGTGTTATGGTAGTTTTCATTCAGTTTTCTAAAAACAGCCAGGTAGGGTGTTGAACCTGTTTCTGTTCTTGCACTGATGTTAGTGTGACTTTTATCCTCTATTCTGATTTATCTATATTTTACCTCTAAATCTTACGTAAAAAAAGCGATTGTGTTCTAGTGTATAGCATAATATCTATAAAGCCATATATATAAACACTTTATGGATTTGGAGCTATCAGATACAACCCAAGGAGGCAAAGCGAAGTAAGCACTGAATTGCATTCACCCTTAAGATAGAAAACAATTTGCACTTTATGGAGTACCTGGAACAACTATTTAGTCGTTACCATGATTTTTTTATTGGTGTCGCCACATTTGTTGTCGCAGTTATATTGGGGCTTGTTGTAAAGCTCATCTTGTTTAAGCTCTTGCGCCTTTACAACAGGCACGATAATCCCGTACTGGTTAAATCGCTTACGGCGCACCTGAGCAAGCCAATTGCACTGTTTCTTCCCTTGCTGTTCGTGTCCATCACCCTAGCAACTGCGGAAAACGAAGAAGAGGTGCTGCGGCCCCTGCGCCGGCTGATTGAAATCATGAACATCCTGACCTTCGCCTGGATACTTATAGAGCTCACCAACGTGGCGCGCGACATGGTCCGGCACAAATACGCCATCGACAAACCCGATAATTACCGGGAACGGAAGCTCTTCACCCAACTGCAGTTCCTCCGGAAGCTCACGATAATACTCATTGTTTTTGTGGCGGTCTCGTTGGTGCTCTTAAGCTTCGAGCCCGTGCGGAAGCTGGGGACCGGTCTGTTAACCTCTGCCGGCGTGGCCGGCATTGTGATCGGCTTTGCCGCGCAACGGTCCATCGCTAACCTGCTGGCAGGCCTGCAGCTGGCATTTACCCAGCCCATCCGGCTCGACGATGTGTTGGTGGTAGAGGGCGAGTTTGGGCGCGTGGAGGAGATTACCATGACCTACGTGGTCTTGCGAATATGGGACAACCGGCGTCTGATCCTGCCGCTTAATTATTTTATCGACAAGCCCTTTCAGAACTGGACCCGCACAAGCTCCGATATCCTGGCAACCGTATACCTGTACACCGACTATTCATTGCCCATAGATGCCGTACGGCAGGAGTTTGACCGCATACTGGCCAATACCCCACTGTGGGACAAGAATGTAAAAGTACTGCAGGTAACCGACTCGAAAGAAAAAACCCTGGAGCTACGGGCCCTGATGAGTGCTAACAGCTCGGCCGTTGCCTGGGATCTGCGCTGCCTGGTTCGTGAAAAGCTAATTCATTTTATCCAGCAGAATTACCCTGAAAGCTTGCCGAAGACCCGGTCTGAGTTTGTGGGCAATAAACTACCAGCCATAGCCGAACTTTCGTAAGTTAGGCCTATTATTCTACCGCGCTCATTTATGCTTAACAGTCCTTATGAATTATTTTGAAGGCATAGCCCCTGGAATCGTGGAGTGGGTGATCATACCTGCTCTTATCTTTCTGGCCCGTATTTGCGATGTCACGCTAGGTACACTGCGTATCGTCTTTATCTCCAAAGGCGACAAGGCAATTGCCCCTATCCTGGGCTTCCTGGAGGTTTTGATCTGGCTCATCGCCATTACCCAGGTCATGGAAAACCTCAGTAACGTAGCCTCCTACCTGGCCTGGGCCGGAGGGTTTGCAACAGGCAACTTTCTGGGGCTACGGGTAGAGCAAAAGCTGGCACTGGGGCAGATGGTCGTCCGCGTGATCACGGTGGAGCCTGCCGATAAACTGATCGAACGGCTCAAGGGCCGTGGCTATCGCCTAACCTGCGTGGACGCCCGCGGGACAAGAGGCAAGGTCAACCTGTTGTTCATGATCGTGAAGCGTAAAAAGCTGGACGAGGTACTCGGTATCATCAGAGACTACAACCCTCAGGCCTTCTATACAGTGGAGGATGTGCGTTCTGTTTCCGCCTTCGATGTTCCGCAGGAGGAGTCCCAGCGCAAAGCAGGCTTCCGAAAGCTCTTCCCGCTCCGGAAGGGGAAATAGGCTAGCCCTTCTTTAACAAGGCATAAAAGCCAGAAGAGGCAGGGAAAGCTTTCCTGCCTCTTCTGGCTTTCACATGAGCTCATTGCGTTAAGCTATTGCCGCATGCCGGGTCTGTACTTAAAGTATACCACAGCTAAAGGCGGAACTTTGAGGATAAGGGAATTGCTTCTACCATGGAATGGCTCTGGCACTGCAAACAAAGGCTCCGTGTTATGCACGTTGCTGCCTCCGTAGCGCCCGTCATCCGAGTTGAAGATTTGTATCCATTCGCCGTCATGCGGCACGCCCAAACGGTAGTGCTCGTGTACCACAGGCGTAAAGTTACACACCACCAGTATCTGCTCTTCCGGCCTGTTGCCCTTCCGCAGGAAACTGATCACGCTGTTATGCGCATCGTTGTAGTCGACCCACTCAAAGCCTTGCGGATCAAAGCTGTGCTCATACAGGGCTGGCTCGTTTTTGTAAATAGCGTTCAGCTCCCGTAGCTCGTCCTGTACGCCCTGGTGGAAACCGTACTGTAACAGGTGCCAGTCCAGGCTGCTATCATGGTTCCACTCACCGCCCTGTGCTAGCTCTGCCCCCATAAACAGCAATTTACCGCCTGGGTGCGCGTACATATAAGCATACAGGGTACGCAGGTTTGCAAAACGCTGCCAATCGTCTCCGGGCATCTTCTGGAGCAGCGATCCTTTGCCATGCACCACCTCGTCGTGAGAAAGCGGCAGCATGAACTTCTCAGAGAAGGCGTACATCATGCTAAAGGTGATCTCGCCCTGGTGGTACCGACGATATACGGGGTCCTTGGAGAAGTAATCCAGGGTATCGTGCATCCAGCCCATCATCCACTTCATGTTGAAGCCTAGTCCGCCGTTCTCGATTGAGTTGGTAACACCAGGCCAGGCCGTAGACTCCTCTGCCACCGTTCTTACATCCGGGAATTTGTCGTGCACCGCCTTGTTGAAGTCCTTCAGGAACGAAATAGCCTCCAGGTTCTCCCGTCCGCCATACTCATTCGGGATCCACTCCCCTTCCTTACGGCTGTAATCCAGGTAAAGCATGGAAGCCACGGCGTCCACCCGCAGGCCGTCAGCATGGTACTTGTCCAGCCAGAAGAGCGCATTGCTGATCAGGAAAGAGCGCACCTCGTTGCGGCCGTAGTTAAAGATATAGCTGTTCCAGTCCGGGTGGAACCCCTTGCGGGGATCTGCGTGCTCGAACAGGTGCGTGCCGTCGAAGTAGGCCAGGCCGTGCTCATCTGACGGGAAGTGCGAGGGCACCCAGTCCAGGATCACGCCAATGCCGTGCTGATGCAGTACATCGATCAGGTGCATCAGGTCCTGCGGTGAGCCGAAGGTGCTGGCCGGGGCAAAGTAGCCCGTTACCTGATAGCCCCACGACCCGGCGAAGGGATGGAACATAATCGGCATCAGTTCCACGTGCGTAAAGCCCATGTCCCTCACATAGGCTGGCAACTCCTCTGCCAACTCCCGGTAGGTAAGCGGGCGGTTATTGTCTTCAATCTTGCGTCGCCAGGAACCCAGGTGCAACTCGTATACGCTGTACGGCTGGGGCTGGCTAGCCAGGCTTTTGCGCTGCTGCAGCCACTCCTGGTCCTGCCACTCGTAGTTCAACTCGGCCACCACAGAGGCGGTCTGTGGCGGTGCTTCCCGGCTAAAGGCAAAGGGGTCACTCTTCTCCACATGGTACAGGTGGTAGCGCGATTTGATATGGTACTTGTACAACATGCCTTCCGGTACGTCAGGAATAAAACCTTCCCAGATACCAGAACCGTCATCCCGCTGCAGCAGCTGGTGGCTCTCGCGGTTCCACCCGTTAAAATCACCGATCAGGGAAACGGATTCGGCATTAGGCGCCCACACGGCAAAGCAAATGCCCTCCTTGCCCGCGTACTCCATCTTATGCGCCCCCAATTTCTCGTATAGGGAATAGTGCCGGCCTTCTTTAAAGAGGTAGATATCAAAGTCTGTCAGCAGGCTGGCTTTGTACACGCCATTGTTATCCAGTTCGGCAGGCTCGCCAGACGGCTGCGCCACGTTTCCCTGGCCTCTCGCATTTACTTTGATATACTCCTGCACGTTGTCTGAAGAGGCAATAGGAGCTACCACCTCTGTCTCTTCTGCATGGACATCCCCCTTCTTAGGTCTGCCGCGTTTAGGCTGGTCCGGGGTCTCTGCCTCCGATTTCTTTGGCCTGCCGCGCTTTTTAGGCTTATCCTCCCCAGCGCCTGCTTCCGTTACAGGCGAGCCCATTTCAGCCGCCGGAGTCGTGTCCGTGGCTTTCGAGCGGCCTCGTCTGGCAGTAGGCTTGTCGCCGGCAGCTGCCTCGGCTTTGGCATCCTTCGCTGCCATCGGCTCATCCCCTTTCGTGCTTTTTTTTGCGGGGGCTGCCTTTTTTGCTGCTTTTTTGCCTGTTGCCTCGTCGGTGGTTGTGCTTTCTTTTTTCTTAGCCATTCTTATACTTCCTCATGATGTATTTAATGCCTCTGATCGGGATAAGCACCCAATCCGGACGGTTGTTTAATTCGTATCCGAGTTCATAGATCGCCTTCTCTAACAGGAAGGTGTGGATCAGTATCTCGAAGTCTTCTTCCTGCGCCGGCACGATACCCGTACCCTGCGTCTTACCCAGGTAATTGTGCATAAAGAACCCGCTGGCGTACTGGTACCACTGCTCGGCCCACGCCTCCAGGTAGTCTACGTCCTCGCGGCGTAGCCCTTCCTGTTGGAACAGGGCACTGTAGGCGGCGTAGTGGAACGAGCGAATCATTCCGGCCACATCGCGCAGGGCCGACCGCTTTAAGCGGCGCTCGCTGAACGAGCGGGCCGGTTCACCCTCAAAGTCGATGATGTAAAAGTCCTTGCCCGTAAACAGCACCTGCCCGAGGTGATAGTCCCCGTGCGTTCTGATCTTCAGCGTATCTATTTTACGGGAGAAGATCATCTTCAGGCGCTCGAGTACTTCCTCGCGAATGTGGAGCACTTCCTCGGCCTCCCCCCTGACACTGTCTGGCAGGTTCGGCAGGTGCTTCTGCAAACTGTCAAAGTTGCTGCGCACCAGGGAGGTTAAGGAAGAGTACAGGGAGCGCTGGTAGTGCAGCGAGAACTCTTCCGGGTTAAAGTCTTTGTCATCGGTTATGCTGCCAAGCGCCAGGTGCATCTCTGCCGTGCGCAGGCCTAAAAGCTCTACCCGCTCCACATGCGCTCCGCCCAGCTGAAGCTGTACCTCTTCCGGGATAGCGGAGAAAGGCAGGGGCCGGGCCAGCGAGCCTCCCGCCTGCTTCACCTTCATGCGGTCGGTCTGTGTCAGGAGCCGCTCATACAGGCGTTTCAGCGAGTCGCCAATATAACTCCAGGCGTCTCCCTGGTTTGGCACCAGCTCCTGCAGCATCACCAGCACCATCGGCTGCTTATTCTCTTCGTGCTGTTCCAAGGAGCCTAGGTAGCGGGGTACATTCTCGAAGCCGACTTTCTCGGTCAGCATCTGCACAATCTCCACGTCCGGGTTCATGGTCCTGTCCAGTTTCCGGTATACCTTCAGGAACAGGGCATTGTCGTAAACAACGGAGGTATTGCTCTGTTCCGCAGCCAGAATCTTGGAAGTGAGTGGTCCTTCTACCTCCCGGATGATGTCGGTCACATTGCGGCTGCTCTGCCCTATCAGCTCGGCACCGTTCTGGCTTACCCTTTTGCGCTTGACCATCATCTGCAACAGCATTTGCCGGAACTCCTCGCTGTAGAGCGCATCGTACAGGATACCGTCCTTGCCATCTACTGCCACGCGGGCAATCACGCTGTTCGGGGATGCGTCCCGCAGTTCCTGCTCTTCTTCGCCGGTGGCAAAGCCAACAGGCAGCTGGTACATCTCCGGTAAGCCTTCGTTATAGCTTACCTCTATAAACAGGAGTGAGGCACCTGTCTTGCCCAAAGGCAGCGGCATGTTGTTTACAACCTGCATGCGCTGCACTGTTCTCGCCTTACCGCCGAACCAACGCCGCTGGTACACATAACTTGGCAGCACCTGCCCTTCCAGTGCTTTCAGGGTCTTGCCGTCCAAGGCTTCCTTCAAAGACCCTAGCTGCACCACCCGCTGCTGCTCACCGGTTCCCTGTCCAACTTCCTGTGCCTGTAGCTCCATCCAGTAATAACCGTGGCCGCTCAGGGTAAACAGGTAATCGTCGTCTTTGATGTTCGGGAACTTGTTCTTGCTAAACACCTCCACTGGCGTACGGCCCCGGTACTCGTGCAGGTCCAGCTCCACGGCCTCCGGGAAGCGTGATAGGTTGGCGATCACCAGGATGGTCTCGTTCTCATACTCCCGCACAAAAGCCAGTACTTTGGCATTGCTTGGCGATAGGAACTTGATCGTGCCGCGGCCAAAGGCTTTGTAGCGCTTGCGCATGTTAATGATGCGGCGCATCCACCAGAGCAGTGAGTTGGCGTTATGGTTTTGCGTTTCCACGTTCACCGACTCGTACTTATACTCTGGGTCAATGATCACAGGGAGGTACAGGCGCTGCGGGTTTGCGGAAGAGAAACCGGCGTTGCGGTCCTCGTTCCACTGCATGGGAGTGCGGACCCCATCCCGGTCACCGAGGTAGTAGTTATCGCCCATTCCGATTTCATCGCCGTAGTACACCACGGGTGTGCCACGCATCGAGAAGAGCAGCACGTTCATCAGTTCGATTTTGCTGCGGTCGTTGCCCAGCAGCGGGGCCAGGCGGTGCCGTATACCCAGGTTAATGCGGGCCTGCGGGTCTTTAGTGTATACCTTGTACATGTAATCCCGCTCCTCGTCCGTCACCATCTCCAGCGTCAGCTCGTCGTGGTTGCGCAGGAACATGGCCCACTGGCAGCTCTCCGGAATCTCCGGCGTCTGGTTAAAGATGTCGATGATCGGATAGCGGTCTTCCATCTTCACAGACATGAACAGGCGCGGCATGATCGGGAAGTGATAGTTCATGTGGCACTCATCCCCGTTTCCGAAGTAAGAAGCAGAGTCTTCCGGCCACATGTTGGCCTCTGCCAGCAGCAGCTTCCCTGTGTACTTCTCATCCACGTGCGCACGCAGCTTCTTCAGGAAGTCGTGGGTCTCGGGCAGGTTCTCGCCGTTTGTGCCTTCCCGCTCGAACAGGTAAGGCACCGCATCCAGGCGGAAGCCGTCCACTCCCAGGTCCAGCCAGTAGTCCAGCACCTTAAACACCTCTTTCTGCACCTCCAGGTTATCATAGTTCAGGTCCGGCTGGTGCGAGAAGAAACGGTGCCAGTAGTACTGCTGTGCCACAGGGTCCCAGGTCCAGTTGCTTTGCTCCGTGTCTGTAAAGATGATGCGCACATCTTTGTACTTGGTCGGGTCGTCTGTCCACACATAATAGTCCCTGTACTTCGAATCCCGCTTCGCCTTGCGGGCCCGCTGGAACCAAGGGTGCTGGTCAGACGTGTGATTAATAACAAGCTCTGTAATTACCTTCAGCCCGCGCTTGTGCGCCTCCCGCACAAAGACCTTGAAGTCCTGCATGTTGCCGTAAGACGGGTTGATGCTGAAGTAGTCGGCAATATCGTAGCCGTCGTCCCGAAGAGGCGATGGGTAGAATGGGAGCAGCCAGATCGCCGTCACACCTAGGTCCTCCAGATAGTCAAGCTTCTGCATCAGCCCTTTAAAGTCGCCAATGCCGTCGCCATTCCCATCCTTAAAAGCCTTAATGTGCAGCTCGTAGATGATCGCGTCCTTGTACCAGAAAGTGTTGTCGTCTAACAGGTCTTTGTTATCTGCCATAGTTATGTGTGGTGATCATAAGGGTTTTCTTATTCGTTGCTGTGGTGCTCGTTTGGCAGCCAGTTGTCATCTAAGTCTGCGTGTCCCATGCCCGGGGTAGCTTCCTCAATCCGGAACACGTGTACCGGCATCTCGTGCGGACGAAGCTCTACGTAGTTCCACTCCGATGTCCAGGTGTACTTGCGCTCCGTAAGCAGGTCATGCACCAGGTACTGTTGCCCATCCTGCATCTTCAGTTTCCACAGCGGTACTTTTACCCAGCCGGCTTGCGTGTGGTAGGGGTCCAGGTTGATGATCATCAGCATTTTGTTCTTGTAGTCGCTGCTCCACTTGGCGTAGCACAGGAAGGCCGGGTTATCCGTATCGCCAAATGCAATGTTCCAGGTGGTCTGCAGGGCAGGGTTTACCTTCCGGATTTTGTTGATGAGCGTGATCACTTCCCGGATCTTGGTCAGCTTGCCCCAGTCCCAGTGCTTGATCTCATACTTCTCCGAGTCGAGGTACTCTTCTTTGCCGGGTACCGGCGTGGCAATGCCGAACTCGTAGACAGGGCCATAAATACCATAGTTAGAGGACAAGGTGGCCGCCATCACCACGCGGGTAATGTGCGCCGGCTCTCCCCCCTCCTGCAGGGCCACCGGGTTAATGTCCGGCGTGTTAGGCCAGAAGTTAGGGCGGTAATACTCCCGCAGCTCCGTTTGCGTGAGCTCCTGCATGTACTCCCGTAGTTCCTGCGCGCTGTTGCGCCAGGTGTAATAGGTATAGGTCTGCGTGAAGCCGATCTTAGCCAAACGCTCCATCACACGGGGGCGGGTAAAGGCTTCGGACAGGAAGATCACCTGCGGGTACTCGCGGTGTACCTCGGCAATCACCCATTCCCAGAAAGCAAAGGCCTTGGTATGGGGGTTATCCACCCGGAACACAAAAACGCCCTGGTCTATCCAATGAAACAATATCCTTCTCAGCTCGCGCCACAGGTTCGGCCAATCCTCTGTTTCAAAGTTCACCGGCAGTACGTCCTGGTACTTTTTAGGAGGGTTCTCTGCATACTGCACGGTGCCGTCCGGGCGCCACTTAAACCACTGCGGGTGCTCCTTTACATACGGGTGGTCCGGTGAGCACTGAATGGCAAAGTCCAGGGCCACCTCTATGCCATGCTCCCGCGCCTGGTGCACAAACCCACGGAATTCCTCCAAGGTGCCCAACTCTGGCAGGATGGCGTCATGACCGCCCTGCTCTGAGCCGATGGCCCAGGGAGAGCCAGGTTCTCCGGGCTCAGAGGTAACCGAGTTGTTCTTGCCCTTGCGGAAGGCATGGCCGATCGGGTGGATCGGTGGCAGGTAAATCGTATCGAAGCCCATCTCCGCAATGCGGGGCAGCAGGCGCTCACAGTCCTTAAAGGTGCCGTGGCGTCCGGCTTCCTGGGCTGTAGACCGCGGGAAAAACTCATACCAGGCACTGAAAAGCGCTTTCTGACGCTCTACGTTCAGCTGCAAGATCTTATCGTAGGTGGTCACGTTCTTGCGCTCACAGCAGGCATTCATCAGGTCGCTCACGTCGTGACCGGTAGCCAGGGCTACGGCTTCGGCGTGCGAGTTACTTTCCCGGAGTTGCTCCGCCCACTTGTACAGGCGCTTCTGCTGGCCTGGCTTGGCTGTTTCCGCGGCCTCCTCCAGGTGCTGTGCCCCAATCTGGAGCTCCACGGTGATGTCCTGATTTGCCTCAAACTTCTTTTTAAGGCCTTTCTGCCAGGTAAAAAAGTGGTCCACCCAACCTTCCACGGTGTACTCGTAGGTCCCCATGCCGTCGGGCGCAAAGGTTGCCTCCCAGCGGTCGTTTCCTAAGAACCGCATCGGCACCCGCTCCCACTTTTTCTTCCGTTGGTGGCGGTAGAGCAGTTCTGCCTTTACCTCATCGTGACCGTCGCCGAAGACATCGGCCGTCACCACCATCTCCTCTCCCACCACGCGCTTGGCAGGGTATCGCCCACAATTAATCTCTGGTTTTACATTCTCTATAACAACGCGTTTTGTTCCTTCGAGCTGTTCCATGTATATGTTTCTGCTTTGACTACTGTAGTACTATACTTAGATAAATAGGTTACGCCATATATTTTAAAATAGACAAGAACATACGTCAGGGGGCCGGTAGCAACAGCCAATGCACTAAAAACTTTACCCTCAGCTGCTAACCGTGTTCACTAAAAAGGAACAACCAATTGCCCATTTAGCCAGTTAATACGTGCTAAGGAAAAAGAAAGACCTTATGTCAATACTAAGAGAAATTGGAGGCATTTATCACCCCGACAAGGGTACCACCTTTACCGTTTGGGCTCCAGAAGCGGAGCTGGTAGAGGTCGTACTACATCAACCCGAAAAGAAAACGTTACCTCTGCAACGCGAAGCCTTTGGGTATTGGACTGGTTTGGCCGAAGATGCTGGCCCCGGCTCGCTTTACACCTTTAAGATAAACAAAGAAATTGAAAGACCTGACCCTGCCTCGCATTTTCAACCAGAGGGAGTACACCAGGCTTCGGCCGTAGTAGACCACAGCGGGTTTGAGTGGACGGACCAGCAGTGGAAAGGCCTGCCCCTGGAGCAACTCCTTATTTATGAGCTGCACGTCGGCACCTTTACCGAGGAGGGCACTTTCGAGGGTATCATCCACAAGCTACCAGAGCTAAAAGACTTGGGCATCACGGCGATTGAGCTCATGCCCGTGGCCCAGTTCCCCGGCAACCGCAACTGGGGCTATGACGGGGTTTACCCATTTGCCACCCAAAACTCCTATGGCGGGCCCGAGGGACTGAAAAAGCTGGTGAACGCCTGCCATGAGCAGGGCATCTCGGTGGTGCTGGACGTCGTGTACAACCACATGGGACCCGAAGGGAATTACCTCAACGACTTTGGCCCCTACTTCACCGACAAGTACCATACCCCCTGGGGAAATGCCCTTAATTTCGACGACGCCCACTCAGACCACGTCCGCAACTACTTTTTCCAGAACGCCCTGATGTGGCTACGCGACTACCACCTAGACGCGCTGCGCCTGGATGCCGTGCATGCCATTTACGACACCGGGGCCCGGCACTTTCTGCAGGAACTGCGGGAGCACGTAACCCAACTGGCAGACCAGCAAGGACGCCCTTACCTGCTCATTGCCGAAAGCGACCTGAGCGATGTGCGCCTCATCAACCCCATTGAACAGGGAGGCTATGGCCTGGACGCCCAGTGGTTCGACGATTATCACCACACCATCCATACCTTAGTAACAGGTGAAGTGGAAGGCTATTATGAGGATTACGGCAAACCTGAGCAATTACAGAAAGCACTGGAGAAGACCTTTGTGTACGACGGGCTCTATTCGGAGCACCGGAAAAAGACCCTGGGGACCGATGCCTCGGCTAACCCGCCACAGCAGTTCGTGGTGGGCTCGCAGAACCACGACCAGGTAGGGAACCGCATGCTGGGCGAGCGTCTGCCCCA
The DNA here is from genome assembly GCF_900188175.1 of Pontibacter ummariensis. Taxonomy (GTDB): domain Bacteria; phylum Bacteroidota; class Bacteroidia; order Cytophagales; family Hymenobacteraceae; genus Pontibacter; species Pontibacter ummariensis. Next base: position 26,598 of record NZ_FZOQ01000018.1, read on the forward strand.
ACTCGTGTCTTTCGAGATGCTGAAGGCCGTGGCAGGTCTCGTGCTCCTGTCGCCCTATGTGCCTATGCTGTTTATGGGAGAGGAATACGCCGAGGAGCACCCCTTCCTGTACTTTGTCAGCCATACAGACCCGGACCTGGTAGAGGCTGTCCGGAAAGGAAGACGGGAGGAATTCTCGGCCTTTGCCTGGAAGGGAGAGGCACCGGACCCTCAGAGCGAAGAGACTTTCCAGCAATCTAAACTGCAGTGGAGCTACCACTCTAATGAACAACAGAACAAGCTGCGGGAGTTTTACAAAGAATTGATTCAGCTGCGTAAAACAGCCCCTGCCCTGGCCAAGCCGAGCAAACAGCAGATGCAGGTACACATGGAAGACGAAAGCCTTGTGCTGCACCTTATTCATAAATCAAAAGAACCTTACCTTTATTGCCTGTTCAACCTGAGCAAGCAGCCCCAGCGCGTACAGCTCTTGACCACAGAAAAGGACGCTAATTGGCAGCCAATACTGCACTCTGCCGACAGAGCATGGGGCGGCCCCGGTATAGAACAGCAAGAAGCCCTGCAAGGACAAGCCGAAATAAACCTTCCGGCAGCCTCTGTTCTTGTGCTACAACACCAGCAATAATATGAACCGCTACATTTGCATCCACGGACACTTTTACCAACCGCCACGCGAAAACCCCTGGCTAAATGAGGTAGAAATACAGGAGTCCGCTTCCCCTTACCATGATTGGAACGAACGCATCACCGATGAGTGCTATGCCCGTAACTCCGCCTCCCGTATCCTGAACGGGCAGGGCAACATCGTGGATATCATGAACAACTACGCCCACATCAGCTTTAACTTCGGCCCTACCCTCTTAGAGTGGATGGAAAAGAAAGAGCCGGAGACCTACGCGGCAATTCTGGAGGCTGATAAGGAGAGTCAGAAACGCTTTTCGGGGCATGGCTCCGCCATCGCGCAGGTTTACAACCACGTGATTATGCCACTGGCCAACGAGCGCGACAAGCGCACGCAGGTGGTCTGGGGTATCTATGACTTTAAAAAGCGCTTTGGACGCGACCCTGAGGGCATGTGGCTCGCTGAAACAGCGGCAGATACGCCCAGCCTGGAAGTACTGGCCGAGCACGGTATTAAATTCACTATCCTGTCTCCGTACCAGGCAAAGCGCTACCGGCAGATCGGGGCAAAGGAGTGGCATAACACGGAAGGTGCCAAGATCGATCCCCGAAGGCCTTACCTGTGCAAGCTTCCATCAGGCAGAAGCATCGTGCTGTTCTTTTACGATGCGCCCGTATCGCAGGGGATCGCCTTCGAAAAGCTGCTGGAGCGTGGTGAGGACTTTGCCAACCGCCTCACGAGCACCTTTGACGAGAAAAGCAAGGAGCCACAGCTGATGCACATTGCCACGGACGGGGAGACCTACGGGCATCACCACCGTTTTGGCGAAATGGCCCTCTCCTACGCCATTCATCACATTGAGGAGGAAGGCCTTGCGCAGATCACCGTCTACGGGGAGTACCTGGAGAAATTCCCGCCAACGCATGAAGCGGAGATCATTGAAAACAGTGCATGGAGTTGTGCCCACGGGGTAGAACGCTGGCAGAGCAACTGCGGCTGCAATACCGGGGGCAACCCTGACTGGAACCAGGAATGGCGCGGCCCCCTGCGGAAGGCCTTCAACCTCCTGCGCGACCAACTGACCCCGCTCTATGAGCAGGAGATGAAGAAGCTGGGCGCAGCCCCGTGGCTCACCCGGAACGATTACATCCAGGTGATCATGGACAGGTCCGAAGCCAACGTGATGGCTTTCATCCAAAAGCACACCGGCAGGCAATTGAACCGGGAGGAAAGCGTCCGCTTTCTGAAGCTGCTGGAAATGCAGTACCACACGCTGCTGATCTACACGAGCTGTGGCTGGTTCTTTGACGAGGTGACGGGCATTGAGACCATGCAGGACATTTACTATGCGGCCCGCGCCATACAGTTAGCCCAGGACCTGGGCCAAGAAGACTATGAGTCTGTTTTTTTGCAGCAGTTGGAGCTCGCCGAAAGCAACCTGAAAGACCAGGGGACGGCAGCCAAAGCCTTTATTTCCCTTGTAAAACCTACCGTCATCGACTTACTGCGGGTAGGGGCGCACTATGCCGTGTCCTCCCTGTTTGCTGACCACGCAGAGCAGCTGAACCTGTACTGTTACCAGGCTACTTCGGAGGCCTATGACCTGCAAGAGGCAGGGCGCCAGAAGCTGGCTGTGGGACGCGCACGCATCAAGTCGCAGATAACCTGGGAAGAGGACACCATCTCCTTTGCTGTGCTACACCTGGGCGACCATCAACTGTTCGGCGGCGTGCGCGAGTTCATGAGCCCAGAGGACTATAAAAGACTCCGCTACGAGTTACGCTCGGCTTTTGAAAGAGGCAACGTAAGCGAGGTGATCATGCTGCTGGACAAGCATTTCCAGTCCCACAACTACTCTTTCTGGCACTTGTTCAAAGACGACCAGAAGAAAATACTGGACCAGGTGCTCGACCAGACAATGGGAAGAGTGGAAAACGAGTTCCAGCAGATCTACGACAACAACTACCCGCTGATGGCCGCCATCAAAACGCTGGGCATGAAACTGCCCCGCCCCCTGCATACCACCGTAGAGTACATCATCAACACCCGGCTGTTACGGGAGTTTGAGTCCGAAGGGCCCGATATCAACGAAATACGCCGCCTGCTGCGCGAAGCCCGCCGCATGAAAGTACGCCTCAACTATGAGCCGCAGGAGTTTGCCGTATCACAACGGATAGACCACCTGATGGAACAAGTGCAGGCGCAGCCGGAAAGGCTGGATAAGATGCAACTGATCATTGACCTGGTGCACGTGCTGGAGGGCTCCAAGCTGGAGACGGACTACTGGCAGGCACAGAATATCGCCTTCCGGATGCAACAAAGTTTGTACAATGACTATAAAAAACGTAGCACGGAGGGTAACCAGGAGGCAAGGGCCTGGTGCCATCAGTTTGACGCGCTCTACAATACCCTGAACCTGAAAGCATAAAGAACCATGGTATATATTCCATCCGCCACCTATAGAATGCAGGTATCGCCCAGCTTTACGCTAAAGCAGCTGCGGGAGCAACTCCCTTACCTGCACGCGCTGGGCATCAGCACCATCTACTCTGCACCCTTTTTCTGTTCCAAGCCGGGAAGCGAGCATGGCTATGATGTAACCGCCCCTTATGACATTAACCCCGAAGTGGGAACACTACAGGAACTGAAAGGCATAGCGCAGGAGCTGAAGGACAAAGGCATGGGCTGGTTGCAGGATATTGTGCCGAACCACATGGCCTACCACCCGGACAATGTTTGGCTGATGGACGTGCTGGAAAAAGGACCGCAGTCCTATTTTTACACTTTCTTCGACATCGACTTTCACCACCCGGACTTTGCCGGGCAGGTCATGGTGCCTTTCCTTGGCGCTCCCCTGGACGAGGTGATCAAACAAGAACAGCTACAACTCGCCTTCGGGGAAAAGGGCTTTACCCTTAACTACTATGAGAACAGCTACCCCCTTAGTGTAGCCAGCTACAAGGAGCTACTGCAGGAAGTCTTACAACTGTCCGGCGACCCGGAGGTAAGCGATTTAGTGCAGAAGTTTGAGAAGGAGCTGCAGTTGTTCGCGGAAGAAAGCATCACACCAGCGGCCTGGAGCAACTATAAAAAGAAGCTCTACAGCGCCGGACAAGCACAACCAAAATGGCAAAAGGCGCTAAGCCAACTGGTACAGCACATCAATGACAACGAAGCCGACCTGCGCAGGCTCCTGGGGCAGCAGCATTATGTACTGTGTTTCTGGCAGGAAACGGAAAAACACATCAACTACCGTCGTTTCTTCACGGTGAACGACCTGATTTGCCTAAGCATGGAACGCCCCGAGGTGTTTGAGCAGTACCACCATTTCATTAGGCAACTGTGCGACCAGGACCTGGTGCAGGGCCTGCGCGTTGACCACGTGGACGGCCTTTTCGACCCTACTACTTATCTGAAGCGACTGCGCCAGCTGGCCGGCCCCGAGAAGTACTTGGTGGTGGAGAAGATATTGGAGGGCGAAGAGCAGCTACCGGAGCGCTGGCCTATACAGGGCAACAGCGGCTATGATTTTCTGGCATGGGTAAGTAACCTTTACACCTCTGCCTCAGGCCGCCGTAAGCTAACCGAGGTGTACCGCCGCCTGGTACCCAAGGCCCCCACCAATTACGAGCAACTGGTGTTCGACAAGAAGATGTACATCCTGAAAACCCAGATGCAGGGCGAACTGGAGAACCTGCTGCGCCTTTTACAGGAACGACACCTGATCCCGTTGGAACAGGAGGACTCCTGGCGCAAAGCACTGGCGATACTGTTGTGTGCCTGGCCCGTGTACTGTATCTACGGCAACCGCCTGCCCTTGTCAAAAGACGAGATGCAGGTAGTGGACAATGCCTTTTCCGAGGCACGGAAACAGGCCCCTGACCTGCAGGAACAGTTAGATCACCTGCATACCCTCTTCACTTTGCAGCCGGATGACACCGAGAGGCAAAAGCACGACAAGCTGTATTTTGTGATGCGTAGCCAGCAGTTCACAGGTCCGTTGGCAGCCAAAGGCGTGGAAGACACTACTTTTTACAACTATAACCGGCTGATCTCCTTGAACGAGGTAGGAAACAGCCCCGACATCTTCCACTTGGAAGAAGCTGAGTTTCATGAGCGCATGCAGTACCGGCAACGGGTGTATCCACACTCCATTAACGCCACCGCCACCCACGACACAAAACGCGGCGAGGGAGCCCGGATACGGCTGAACGTGTTAAGCGAGCTACCGGAGGAGTGGGAAGCGCAGGTACAAAAGTGGATTGAGACGAGCAAAAAGTACACCACCCGGCCCTCTAACAACGACCTGTACTTCCTTTTCCAGACCCTGCTGGGCGTGCTGCCTTTGGACGGTGAGGTAGACGACACCCTGATCCAACGCGTGCAGGAGTACCTGCAAAAGGCCCTGCGCGAAGCCAAGGTAAAATCGGACTGGTCTGAGCCCAACGAGCCCTATGAGCAGGCCATGCAGGACTTGGTGCAACAGCTTTTGCAGCAGGACGGGGACTTTAAGAAGTCCTTTCAGCCTTTCCACCAGAAAATAGCGCATTATGGCTGGCTGTACTCTCTTTCGCAAACACTCCTGAAAGTAACCTGCCCGGGCGTGCCGGACGTGTACCAGGGCACAGAGCTGTGGGACCTGAGCCTGGTTGACCCCGACAACCGCCGCCCTGTGGACTACGGACAGCGACAGGCTTACCTGCAGGAAATAAAGAAACAAGAGGAGCAAGGCGTGGCCAGGCTACACAAGCAGTTGTTGCAAAGCCCGGAGAATGGCAAGGTAAAGCTATACCTGCTGTACAAAGCCCTCAACAGGCGCCGGGAGCTACAGGCTCTGTTTAACCAGGGCGATTATATCCCACTGCAACTGCAGGGCAAGCATAAAGACCATGCCCTGGCTTTTGCCCGTCGTTACCAGGGGCAGTGGAGTATAGTGGTGACACCTCTCCTGCTGGTGAGCCTGATCAAAGAGCAAGTGCTCCCGCTCGGGGACCAGGTATGGGCAGACACGGCGCTTGTGCTCCCAGCAGAAGCACCTGCCCAGTGGCAGCAGGTATTCGGCCAGGAGCAGCTTAACGCACAGGGTTCCTTGCCGCTTGCCAACATTTTCAAGTCTTTTCCAGTAGCATTTTTAACAGCAACTAAATAACATGATTATACCGCAGCGCAGCGCAGGACTTTTACTTCACATTACCTCCCTCCCCTCCCGTTTCGGAATAGGAGACCTGGGGCCGGAGGCTTACCATTTTGCCGATCAGCTAAAAGAGGCAGGCCAGCGGTACTGGCAAATACTTCCCCTGAACCCCACGGAGGGAGGCTACGGCAACTCACCCTACAGCAGTCACTCGGCCTTTGCCGGCAATCCCCTGCTTATCAGCCCGGAACTGCTCGTACAAGACGGGCTGCTGCAGGAAGAGGACCTGGAAACGACAGAGGCCTTCGAGGAACAACGGGTGGATTACGACAAAGTCACCCGCTTTAAACTGGGGCTCTGGCGCAAAGCTTTCGAGAACTTTAAGAAAGGATCCGACAAGTCTCTGCAAGAGGAGAACGAAGCCTTTCAGAAAGAGCACAGGGCCTGGCTACTGGACTTTACTTACTTTGCCGCTTTTAAAAAGCGCTTTGAGGACCGTAGCTGGGTAGAGTGGCCGGACGAGATAAAACAGCGGGACCCGCAAAGCCTGAAGGAACTGGCCCAGGAGCTGTCTGAAGAAATAGCCTTTGAGGAGTTCCTGCAGTTTCTGTTTTACCGCCAGTGGGAGCACTTAAAGCAACATTGCCACAAAAAGGAGATCTGCTTCTTCGGCGATATGCCCTTTTATGTAAGCCATGACAGCGCGGATGTTTGGGCCAACCCGCGCTTCTTTAAATTGGATGAGGAAGGCAGGGCAACGGCCGTATCGGGTGTGCCGCCAGACTTTTTCAGCGAAACGGGGCAACTGTGGGGAACTCCCGTGTTTAACTGGGAGGAACTGGCAAAGGACGGCTACAAGTGGTGGCTGCTCCGCCTCGACCATAACCTGCGCCTATTTGGGCTGCTGCGCCTGGATCATTTTCGCGCCTTCTCGGCTTACTGGGAAGTACCGGCCAGCGAGGAGACCGCCATCAATGGCAAATGGGCCAAGTCCCCTGGCAGCGATATCCTGCAGCGGGTACAGCAAAAGCACCCCGAGATGCCGATCATTGCCGAGGACCTGGGAGAGATAGACCAGCCCGTACGCGACCTGATCAAGCAGTTCGACTTGCCGGGTATGTTGGTTTTGGTCTTTGCCTTTGGCGATGACAAGGCCTTTGAGAGTTCCTTTATTCCGCATAACCACGTGCAGAACAGCGTGGTGTATACGGGCACGCACGATAACAGCACTGTGCGCGCCTGGTTTGAGGAAGCCAAAAAGGATGACAAGAACAGGCTCAGCGAGTATACCTTTCACAAACTCACGAAAGAGAACGTGCATGAGGTCATGAACAGGCTTGCCTTAGGCTCTGTGGCCCAGCTGGCGGTACTGCCGGTGCAGGACGTGCTTGGGCTGGGGAAAGAGGCTATCATGAACAAGCCCTCCACTGCCAACGGCAACTGGGAGTGGCGCCTGAAAAAAGGCCAGTTCAGCGACAAGTACATGAAGGAGCTACGGGACCTGACCAGAATTTATGGTCGCTAGGCGAAGGCTATAGAAGGCTACGAGCTTCGTAAAGCTTTAACGGGTAATTTGTTATCTGCTATAAAAGTCTTATTTTAGATACTGTAGGAAGTAAAGCAGTTGCTTGCTGATCCGATGTTCCACCTCTAAAACAGAACCACCATGGCCTACTCCACTTCATCGGTTGAACTGGGAACAAAAGCGCAGAACTTTGCCCTTTTTGATACAGTTAGCGACAACCTGGTAGCGTTGCAGGATATAGCCTCCACTAAAGCCACTGTTATCATGTTTATCTGTAACCACTGCCCTTATGTGCAGCACATACTGGAGGAACTGGTAGAGGTGGCAACAAGCTATACGGCCAAGGGAGTGAGCTTTGTGGCGATAAACGCCAATGATGCGAACCTGTACCCGGAGGACGGGCCCCGGCAAATGAAAGCGCTGGCACTGGAGCACGACTTTCCCTTTCCGTACCTCTACGACCAGACGCAGCAAATCGCGCGCAGTTACGAGGCAGAGTGTACGCCAGAGTTTTTTGTGTATGACAGCGGCTTAAAGCTGGCTTACCACGGGCAGTTTGATAGCTCCCGCCCGAATAACAACGAGCCTGTTACGGGGCAGGACCTCCGTCAGGCACTGGACGCGCTCCTCACCGGGCAGGCCGTACCCCAGGAGCAGAAGCCCAGCGTTGGCTGCAGCATCAAGTGGCGGGAAAGTTAGCTGGCCCCAGGGCTTAATTCCTTTCTGGATTCTTTCACCAGCTCCGCCATTGCGGTTGTATAGTCCAGGTACTGGGAGGTATAGTTTTCGGCTGGGGCATGGGCATACAAGGCTGTACCGCCCATCACCGTCCTGATGATGTCTTCATGCTCTTCTGTGGGGACAGCCGGGCAGCCCAGGCTGCGGCCCAATCGCCCTGTCTTCTCAATGAAGTCCTCTGTCGCGTATTCAGCCCCATGCATGACAATACACCTGTCCATCGCGTTGGTGTTAAAGCCTTCGTCCAGCCCGTTCAGTTTCAGCGAGAGGCCGTGCTTTCCGTAATAGGTGTCTTCTGTTACATAAAACCCGATACTACTCATGTAAGAGTCGCGCTTGTTGGAAAACTGTTCTGCAAAGTTCTCCCCGGAATTCCGTCCGTGGGCAACATACGTGTTATACAGCAGCTCCTTCTTCTCCACGTCTATGACCCACAGCCTTTTCTGGGTAGAGGCCTTCGCGAAGTCCACAATGGTGATGACAGGCTTATCGGAGACCTCGCCTTTTCTCCTCATGTTATAGTAACCTGCCAGGGCCTTGTCAAACACCTCGAAGTTTAAGCCCGTATCCTGCAGCTGCATGTAACTGTACAGGTTGTAGGAGAGCTGGTTAAACTTCATTACTTTATAATGGGCGATGCGGCCTTTGGTCTTCTTCACGTCGGCATCCGGCAAGGCCATGCCTGTGCGCACCGGGCTGGCCATGGGGGTCAGCACCAGGGGGGCAAAAAGCGGCAGGAGCCTTTTCGCCAGCTTTTGTTTTGTTCGTTTCCATCTCTGTTTTCCCATCTCTTCGCATGTATTAACCCGCTATATTTTACGTATTACCGGGATGACAGTTAATTCCTGCACCTATGTTGGGGTTTTATGGCAGGTTAAGGCCAAATTCTTCGGGCAAAGGCATCATTTTTGCCTTAAAGGCTGTAACACAAGGAGAAACACCTGAATGAGTTACATGAACAAGAGAAACAACAGCAACTTTGCCTGGCTATGGTTTGGACTGGTGCTACTGCTTGCCAACTGTGGTGGCAAGCAAACCTTGCGGGGTGTGTTTACCAAGAACCAGACGCCTTATGAACGCTACGTGTCCCGGCTAAAGGACGCCAAACTGACGGAAACAGCCCTGGGACAGGACTGGATCCAGGCAGGCCAGCAAGCCCTGCAGGACTCGATTACAGTGGCGCTTCCCTTTAAGGAAACAGGTTACTTTGCGGCTGATGAACCCAAGGCCTTGGGCTATCGGGTAAACGCCAAGCGGGGCGAACGCATCACGGTTAACCTGGATATGAAAACGCGCGAGCAGGCGCAGGTCTTCCTGGATATATTCGAGGCATCGGCATCACCCACCGATCCGCCGAAGCATGTTGCCTCTGCCGATACCACTGCCACTTCGCTTAGTTACGAAGTAGAAGAGGACCAACAGCACCTGGTGCGGGTGCAGCCAGAACTATTGCGAGGCGGGCAGTATACCGTCACGATACAGGCAGAACCGACCCTCGCTTTCCCGGTACAGGGAAAGACAAGCCGTAACATTGCCAGCGTATGGGGCGACGAACGGGACGGCGGGGCGCGCCGCCACGAGGGCATTGATGTGTTTGCCAAACGCGGCACCCCTGTTGTTGCTTCTGCTGCAGGGGTCGTGTCCCGCGTAAGTGAAACGCCCCGTGGCGGGAAAGTGGTCTGGCTAGCGGACGTAAAACACCGGCAAAGCCTGTATTACGCCCACCTCGACAGCCAACTGGTCGCTCCGGGCCAGCGCGTACAGGTTGGCGATACGCTTGGCCTGGTGGGCAACACGGGGAATGCCATTACCACTGCGCCTCACCTGCACTTCGGCGTTTACCGCTTCGGGCTTGGGGCGACGAACCCCTACCCTTACGTACATCTTACAGACAAGCCTGTGCCAGGAGTAAAAATAGATACCTCCCTGGCAGGCAACTGGATACGCGTTGCTTCTAAAGCAGGGAACGTGCGCTTCCAACCCTCCACAAAATCAAACGTGTACCAGACTTTGCCACAGCACACGCCTTTGCTGGTAGTAGGCGGCACCGCTGACTGGTACCGTGTAGCCCTGCCTGATGGCATGGAAGCGTACATTGCCAGCAGCGTAGTAGAGCCCGCAACGAAACCTGTAACCTACGAAAAGCTACCCGTGGCAACGGAACTGCTGGATGAGGCACACCCTTTGGCAGCTGCCAAAATGAGCTTAACAGCAGGTAGCAGCATCGCTGTACTGGGGCGCTACCAGGACTTTGACCTCGTGCAAAGCGAGTCTGGCGAAACAGGCTGGATCAAAGACAACGGTTCTGAAGCGGGTAGGTAGCGCGTTGCAAATAGCACTTAAGGAAGGGAGTTAGCTGTATGGCTACACTCCCTTTTTTCTTTCCCCTAAAACGGAAAACCGGGCTTAGCTGAATGGTATTTTCTGCTTATATTTACAGTTATCACAACAACTCTGAACGAAATTTGAAGTTAGCAGCGATAGATATCGGTTCGAATGCTGTCAGGTGCCAGATCTCCAGCGTGCTGAACCACCACGACAAAGTCCTTTTCAAGAAAGTAGAGTATGTCCGCTACGCCATCCGCTTCGGCGAAGACGTTTTCAACACCGGCTACATCAGCGAGGTGAAGGTAGATAAATTCCTCAAGCTACTGAAAGCTTTCCAACTCCTGCTGGACGTGCACGATGTAGAGCACTACATGATCTGCGCCACCTCGGCTATGCGCTCTTCCCTCAACGCCCCTGAAATCATAAAGCGCGTGAAGGACGAGTTGGGCATGGAAATTCAGGTGATTGACGGCGTACTGGAAGCGGACCTCATCAACAAGGTTATCTTCAACTACTTGGATAATCGCAACTACCTGCACATCGACGTGGGCGGCGGCAGCACAGAGTTTAACATCTACGTGAACCGGCAGAAAATGGACTCCCAGTCGTTTGAGCAGGGCTCCATCCGCCATAAGCACGGGCGCGACTCGGAGGAGCTGTGGAACAGCATGCGCCAGTGGATTGAGAAGAATGCCCGGAAGTACCACTTATCGCGTGCCATTGGTACAGGCGGTAACATAAACAAGATCTACGAGATAGCCGGCAAAACGACTGGTAAGCCCATCTTCAGAAAACAGATCGAGGAGGTAGCCCAAAAACTAGCCGCCATGACCATGGAGGAACGCGTAACGGAATTGCTCCTGAACCCTGACCGTGCCGATGTGATCGTGCCGGCCTCCGAGATTTACCTCTCGGCCATGAAGTGGGCCAAGCTGGAAAGCATGATCGTGCCAACAGTAGGCTTAAAAGACGGCATGCTCTACGCGCTTTATGAGCAGTACCACCCTGAGCGGTTTGAGATAAGCAAAATAAGCTAAGTGTTCGTTTAACAACTGGCAGGATATTCTTTTTATAACCAAGAGCGGCTGTAGCAAGTCTTCAAAGGAAGAGGCTACAGCCGCTCTTGGTTTATGGACGGTTTTAATCTGCAACTAGACCAGCTCTACCAGCTGTGGCTCGCTACAGGCTTTGTTGTAAAATATCTTGTGCACGTCCACTACCTCCTCATTGGCACCGGCGCGTTTCTTTATGTAGGTACCATCCTCCCGCATGATGTAAGAGTTCTGGTTGTCCAGGAGGTTATAGTAAAGGATATTGATGGCTTCCATCCGCAGCTCCTCGTTCGTGATCAGGAACAGGGCCTCGATACGGCGATCAAAGCTGCGCACCATCACGTCCGCACTGCCCCCATATACTTTCGGCTCCCCGTTGTTATGGAAGTAATACAGGCGCGCATGCTCCAGGTACTCTCCCACAATGGATTTCACCGAGATGTTCTCACTCAGTTCCTCCCGGCCCGGGCGCAGGCAGCAAATCCCCCTGACGATCAGTTTAACGGGCACGCCGGCTTTAGAGGCTTTATAGAACTCGTCGATCACCTCCTTATCCTCCAATGAGTTTATCTTGATCACGATGCCGCTCTTCAGGCCTTTCTTGGCATTACGGGCCTCGTTCCGGATCAACTCAATCAACTGATGCCGCATGTTCTTCGGGGAGGTCATCAGGTACTTGTACTCATTAGGCCTGGAGTGGCCGGTGATCACGTTGAAGAACTCTGACACGTCGTGGGCATAGACTTCATTGGTGGTCAGGAGGCTTACATCCGTGTAGAGGCGGGCAGTTTGCTCGTTGTAGTTGCCGCTGCCGATGTGTACATAGCGGGTCACCTTCTCTCCTTCTTTCCGGATGATCATCATCATCTTCGTGTGCGTTTTGTACTTGCTGATGCCGTATATCACAAAGCAGCCGGCTTTCTCCAGGCGCTCTCCTTCTCTCAGGTTACGCTCTTCATCAAAGCGGGCTTTCACCTCGAACAGCACGGATACGTGCTTGCCATTCTCCGCCGCCTTCAGCAGCGCCGCCGTCACCCGCGACTGGTCTGCCAGGCGGTAAATCGTTTGCTTGATACCCAGTACGAGCGGGTCTTCGGCAGCCCGTTCCAGCAAGCTCACCACAGGCTCCATGCTGTTATATGGGTGGTGCAACAGCACGTCGTGGTCCTTCAGGTACTCAAACATGTCTACCCCATCGCTCGGCAGGCTGTGCGGCATCACCGAAGACGGTTGCTTAAAGCCCTTGTCCCGGAAGTGGCGGTGGTTCACGATCTGCCACAGGCCCTTCAGGTCGATCAGGCTGTTGATCGTAAAGACGTTGGCATTGTCGATGGTCCAGCGTTCTTTGAGCAAGCGCATCATGTACTGCGAAGGGTTCCGCTCTACTTCCAGCCTTACCACCCGTCCTTTTTTACGGGTCTTCAGCTTGGACTTAATCTCCTGCACAAAATCTGCCTCCAGGTCGTCCGACTCCTCCAGGGTAAAGTCCCCGTTACGGGTAATACGGAACAGGTTCACAGACACGATCTCCACGTTACGGAACAGCTTCTTGATCTTCAGGCGGATAATCTCCTCGATCGGAACAAAGATAATTTTGTCCTTCCGGTTGATCTCGTAAAAGCGGCCCAGGTTCTGTGGTATCTGCACGAAGGTTACCCGATCCTGCGGTTTCCCCTCATCGGAGGTGCGGGTTACCACGCCAAAAGTCAGCAGCTGGTTCATGAGCAGCGGAAAGCCATGGTAGTTGTCGAACACCATGGGGGTTAACAGCGGGAAGATGGTATTCTTAAAGAAAGAGTCCACCTTCTTCTGCTCTATCTCCGTCAGCTCGCTTACTTTCAGGATGTCGAAACCACTTTTGGCAAAAAGCGGTTTCAGTTCGTTGTTAAAGGTCAGGTACTGGTCGTTGACAAAACGGTGAGCATAGTCCAGCAGCTTTTTGCGGAAAGGCAACTCCCGAAGCCCAGAATAGTCGGTCCGCTCCTTGCCATAGTCCAGGTAGTTGTACAAGCTTCCCACCCGGATCATGAAAAACTCATCCAGGTTTGAGGAGGTAATGGCCATAAACTTCAGCCTGTCGAACAGGCTCTTGTTCGTATCGCGCGCCTGGTCCAGTACCCGGTAATTGAACCGCAGCCAACTGAGATCGCGGCTAATGTATTTACTTCTCTTTATTTGGTCAGAAACCTTATTGATAAGCATGTTCTCCTGTGTTTACTAGCATACGGAAAGGACTTCTGGCAGCCCCTGCCTGTGTCACCATAAAATATAACTATAAATCGATGCTGAATTATACAATCCGGGAAGATAATTTTTCACGCTTTGTTTAACGTACTTAGCCCTAATACTTTATAAAAACCAACTCTTTAGGCCGCTACTGCCTCCAGCACTGTCCACCTCTTTCTTCTGTCAGCGCTATAGCTTACGGGCACACACAAACCGCTGCCATAAAAAAGCCGGCTGTTGCGCTAGGGGCAACGGCCGGCTCTATGAAAATGTGTTGCCTCCTTAGGCCCTTACCTGGCCACTGCCTTTCACGATCCACTTATAGCTAGTGAGTTCGTTTAAGGCCATTGGTCCGCGTGCATGCAGCTTTTGGGTACTGATACCGATCTCAGCTCCCAAACCGAACTGGGCGCCGTCTGTAAAGGCGGTAGAGGCATTCGCGTAAACGGCAGCCGCATCCACCGCTTTCAGAAAGTGGTCTACGTGCGCTTCGTTGTTTGAGATAATTGCCTCACTATGCTGCGAGGTATGCTGGTTGATGTACTCAATCGCCTCTTCCAGGTCGTCTACGGTTTTTACAGCCATTTTCAGGGACAGGAACTCTGTTCCAAAATGCTCTTCTGTGGCCTGGTGCAGTTTCTCCTCCGGATAGCTCCCTTTCAGTGCCTCATAGGCCGGTGCATCGGCATACAGGTCCACCTCTTTTTCAGCCAGGCCTTTGCCAATGGCTGGCAGATCCTGCAGGCGCTTTCTGTTAATAACAAGGCAATCCAAGGCATTACACACGCTAACCCTTCTGGTCTTGGCATTCACGATGATGTCCTTGCCGCTTTCCAGGTCCGCATCCGCGTCGTAGTAAGTGTGTACAATGCCTGCCCCTGTTTCAATTACCGGCACCTTCGAGTTTTCACGCACATAGTTGATGAGGCCCTGGCTACCGCGCGGAATGATGATGTCCACATAATCAACTGCGTGCAGCATTTCGTGTGTCGCCTCACGGTCTGGCGGAAGCAACTGTACAATATTTTTATCTACGTCGTTACTTTCCAGCACCTCGTGTATGATTTTAACGATGGCTGCATTAGAATCCCTTGCATCGCTCCCCCCCTTCAGCAGGAGGGCGTTACCGGAGCGCAGGCATAGGCTGAACACGTCGAAGGTAACGTTTGGGCGGGCTTCATAAATGATACCGATCACGCCAAGTGGCACAGACACTTTTTTCAGCTGAAGCCCATTATCCAGCTTCTGCTCGGCCAGCACCCTCCCAAGGGGTGAAGGAAGGCTAGCGACATTCCGGATGTCAGCGGCAATGGCTTCGATGCGTTCCTTTGTGAGCTTCAGCCTATCGTACTTCGGGTCATTGGCGTCCATGCGGTTCAGGTCTTTCTGGTTCTCGGCAAGGATCGTATCGGTAGCCTCTACCGCTCTGGTAGCTAAGTCTTCTAATACCTTGACTACTTTTTCCTCCGAAAGTAGGTTTAACTTCCTGCTTGCCTGTTTAACACTTTCAAAAACCTGTTGCAATGCCATGTTCTGTTTCTTATGCTGTTTGATGGTATAAATGGGCTCTTGTCTCTCTCTGGTAGAGGTGTTCCCACGTAAAAGTCATTTACTCGAAAGCAAAAGTACAAAAAATATCCCGGCCATAAAAGCAGGTAGTGGGTCAGACAGCTCTTCACATCCCCACACAAGCTGCTCAGTCGACCTTATAATCTTCTTACCTACTGCTTCTTATGTATACAGACTGATACACCAGCAGGAGACATGAAAAACTATGGGAAGGCGCGCCTCAACATTAGCTTACACACCAGAAAGAGTCATATCGGAAAAATCATAAACGGCCTCCACATGAGAGCGGGCCTGACGATAGCCGGGACAACAACAGTAAAAAACAAAGGCGGCTGCACCTTCATGGTACAGCCGCCTTCTATCTGGATGCCTTTTGTATTAAACGTCTACACGGGCATATTTGGCGTTACGCTCAATGAAGTCACGACGAGGTCCTACTTCATCACCCATCAGCATAGAGAACAGGTGATCTGCTTCGGCTGCAGACTCGATGGTCACCTGCTTCAGGCTTCGGGTACCTGGGTCCATGGTTGTGTTCCACAGCTGCTCCGGGTTCATCTCTCCCAGACCTTTGTAACGCTGCACGTTCACGCTCTCTTCCTTGCCTTTGCCTAGCTCCTGAATCGCAGCGAGGCGGTCCTGCTCGCTCCAGCAATAACGCTCTTCTTTGCCTTTCTTCACAAGGTAGAGCGGCGGCAGCGCAATATACACGTAGCCTTTCTCCACCAGGTCTTTCATGTAACGGAAGAAGAAGGTCAGGATCAGTGTGCGGATGTGCGATCCGTCCACGTCGGCGTCGGTCATGATGATGATCTTGTGGTAACGCAGTTTCTCCATGTTCAGCGCCTTGTCGTCCTCCGGTGTGCCGAAGCTAATACCCAGGGCGGTGATCATGTTCTTGATCTCCTCGTTCTCGTAGATACGGTGCTCCTGCGCTTTCTCCACGTTGAGGATCTTACCGCGCAGCGGCAGGATCGCCTGGAACTTACGGTCGCGGCCCTGCTTGGCAGAACCACCCGCAGAGTCACCCTCCACCAGGTAGATCTCGCAGTTCTCCGGGTTATTATCCGAGCAGTCGGCCAGCTTACCAGGCAAGCTGGTGCTGGAGAGCACATTCTTGCGCTGCACCATCTCACGGGCCTTACGGGCCGCATGGCGCGCCTGCGCTGCCAGAATCACTTTCTGTACGATGGTACGGGCCTCTTTCGGGTTCTCCTCCAGGTACTGCGTCAGCATCTCGCCTACGGCCACGTCTACTGCTCCAGACACCTCCGAGTTACCCAGCTTGGTCTTGGTCTGCCCCTCAAACTGTGGCTCCGCTACCTTCACAGAGATAACCGCCGTTAAGCCTTCGCGGAAGTCATCACCGGCAATGTCTATCTTCACCTTATCCAGCATACCGGACTTGTCGGCATAGGCCTTCAGGGTACGGGTAAGGGCACGGCGGAAACCGGCTACGTGCGTACCACCCTCAATGGTGTTGATGTTATTCACATAAGAGAAGATGTTCTCGGCGTAAGACGTGTTGTATTGCAGGGCGATTTCCACGGGCACGCCGTTCTTCTCGCTTTCTACGTGGATAGGCTCCGGGATCAAGGTTTCGCGGGTCTCGTCAAGGTACGCCACGAACTCCTTCAAGCCGCCCTCCGAAAAGAAAGAGTTGCTTAGCGGCTCGCCCTGCTCGTTGCGCTCGCGCAGGTCCTGCAGGTTAATACGGATTCCCTTGTTCAGGAAGGCCAACTCGCGCAGGCGGCTGGCTACCGTATCATACTTGTACTCGGTGGTTGTGAAAATGGAAGCATCTGGCTGAAAATGAACCGTAGTTCCTGTTCTATCCGTTTCGCCAATCTCACGTACCGGGTAAGCCGGCACCCCAATGTTATAGTGCTGCTCATAGATTTTACCGCCACGGTGTACCGTTACGTGCAGGTCGGTGGAAAGCGCGTTCACGCAGGACACCCCCACGCCGTGCAGACCACCCGATACTTTATAGGTGTCTTTATCAAACTTACCCCCAGCGTGCAGTACCGTCATGACTACCTCCAGGGCAGAACGGCCTTCTTTCGTATGGAAGTCTGTTGGAATACCACGGCCATTATCCGACACCGTGATAGAATTGTCTTCGTTGATGGTTACCGAAATCTCGTCGCAGTGGCCAGCCAGGGCTTCGTCGATCGAGTTATCCACCACCTCCCACACCAGGTGGTGCAGGCCTTTGATGCCAATGTCACCAATGTACATGGCCGGGCGTTTACGCACTGCTTCGAGCCCTTCCAGTACTTGGATGCTATTGGCGGAATAATTATTAGCTTTTGCTATATCTTCTACTTCACTCATGTGTGTTAAAAGGTAGATTTAATAGGTAAAATTACCACTTTTATTTCGTTTATAAGTACACCAATGCACAAAGCATTGGCTGCTACAAACTTTTAAAAGTACTTAGAACAGGATTATCAGATTTTTCTTTCAGAATTGGGTTCAAATGCCCCACCAACTGATACAACTAATTTACTTTTGCTTATATATGCAAGGTACTATAAATTTCCGTAACCCGCTCATGTTAAAATAACAAAAAAAGCGGCCTAATAGGTCATTCAAAATGTTTTTTTTACAACTTATCTCCCACAGGTAAAGCAAGTTCCATGGCCTTCCCGCTTTATGAGCTTTGCACCAGGCCACTCCCTTTTTGTACACCCAAGGAAGCGTTCATCGTCTCGCCGGGCCTGCCCCCAAGGCAGACGTCCGAGGCATGAAGCCTTTAGCGCTTTTGGCTTTACGCAGCCGTACAAATGCTTAAATAATTGCATCAAGTTTTGCTTCTGAGTAGGGTACTGGTTGCTACGTCTGCTGACAGCTGTACTCTTCCCTAACAGTTTAGTCCATTTTCCCAGCTTTATAAAAGTACCATGCAGTCGCTTCCACAGGTACAGTTCAAAAGTGGTACTGGCGACCGTTGAACCAATCATACTCCTTCCCCGGTACAAGCCTCGGTTGTCGTCATTCTAAATGCACAGAAATAAGTCTGTTCCTGCTTGTAATGCTTGCAGTAACCGGGATTGTATATACAGGCTCATGGAGCTACCTTTGCACCTATTGCCGACATAATCTTTGGGAAATTAATGATTAGGAGCTTCTATATACAGGGGAATGAATTGTGCTGGGAAAAGGACCCAAGTGATTTTAACAATGAGAGCCAGGGTAAGACGATTTGGATAGATTTACAGGAGCCGACCCCGGATGAACAGAAGTGGGTGGAAGAGTACTTTGGCATCGAGTTTTTCACCCCACAGGAGGCAGCAGAGATTGAGAGTAGCTCAAGGTTCTTCGAGGAGGTCAACGGGTTTGAGGCAAACAGCGCTTTTGTGGTGAAAGAAGGTACTTCCTACACCACGCGGCAAGTATCCTTTATCCTGAAGAACAACATTCTCTTTACGCTGCGGCACAGCGACCTGAAGTCTTTTGCCGAGACCGTGAGAAAGCTCAAGACCTTTACCGCAACCAACAGCAAGGCCCTGCAAATATGGCTGCTGTTACTGGAAACGCAGACGGATCTGGATGCTGACTTTATCGAGTTCCTTACCCGCTCAACGAATAAAGTCAGCCGCAAACTGGTAAAAGAGCGGTCTATTGAAGAAGAGGTTCTAATCCATATCACAGAACTGCAGGAGAACACCATCCTGATTAGGGGTAGCGTGGTAGACAAACAGCGCCTGGTCTCGTCTCTGCTTAAGAGCTTTTTGGTGGACGAACCCGAGAAGGAGCGCCTGCGGATTATCCTCAAGGACATCAACTCCCTGCTTCAGCATGCACAGTTCAGCTTCGAAAGGCTGGAGTACCTCCAGAACACTTTTCTGGGCCTGGTGAACATCGAGCAGAACCAGGTAATCAAAATCTTTACGGTAGTAACGGTGGTGTTTATGCCTCCCACCCTCATTGCCAGCATTTACGGTATGAACTTTAATTTTATGCCGGAACTGGAATGGAAAATGGGATACCCTTTTGCCCTGTTGTTGATGGTCATATCGTCCCTGGGATTTCTATGGTATTTCAAGCGGAAGAACTGGCTATAGGCTGGCTCTTGTGATAGGTATATGAATCCCCCGCCTTCAGGGCCTGACAAAACAAAAGGCTGCCCTCCAGAGGGGGGCAGTCTTAAAAAAGAAAACAGGAAGTACTAATCGTTTAGCCGGGCTTTTACCTTCACGCGCGACACCATCCGGCGGTTAAAATCATAGTAATCGGGCCCATAGGGCTGTACATTATCCAACTCTTCTACGCTCACGATCTCATACCCCTCTTCCCCCCCGTTCAGGAAACGCAGCTTTGCCCGGGCATTTTCCACGGCCTGTTCCAGCAGTTCCTGTTGCACGTCCGCCCGCCGGGACGGATCCACAAAAGTACCTGAGACGTTCACACTAAAGGGGAAATGATGGGCCAGCGCATCCTGCATGATGCGGGAATAGGTAGCGCTGTCTGGTACATTTATGTTATATGTGACACTGGTCTGAAACATCTCAGGCCTTATCTTCTCCTGGCCCATTTGCTCGGGCATGTAGTTCACGAAAATACTTTCGTTCGTCAGCATCATGCCTGGCACCTGTTTTTGCAAGGAGTCGGCCCAGACCATAAACTTTTTCCGCATCTCCAACGGCCCGTTATACGACAGGTTCAGCCGGAAACCAGCATCGGGCATTGGCTGCTCATACTCGCCGATTACCTGCAGGTATTCCTCCTCTTCCGGGCGCATCCCGCATCCTGCCAGAGCGCCCATGGCAAAAACCAGTGCCAGGGAACTTACAAACACTTTTTTCATAGGTATAGATAGAGCTTTTATATATAGTTATCAGGTAACGAGAATCGTGCCAGATATTACGTTTAACCTATAAGTTTTCTGCAGCCAGTGCAGGGGCAGGGCATAAAATTTAACAGCATGGCAGCCTGAGTAATTAGTGCAGGAAAGTTCGTTCTCCTACTGCTTGTCTCCAGCCTCTTCGTGTCCTTTGCATGGCTTCTTCGCTTTCCAAGGTTACGCTCTGTAAGTGATCCTGATAAACTGGCGGATCTCCTTTCTGTTTGCTTTAGCCACTGCCTGCACTACTTTCAGGAAGTGGTACAGGAACTAACCTGGCTTTCTAAAGTGAAGGACACCCGCTCAGGCAAAACAGCACACCGAAAGGTATAAACCCTGTCCTCCCTGTCTCGTTATAAAATAGAGATGTTTAATCCATAAAAAAGGAGGTAAAACTATGTCAATGAACTTTGAAAATTATTTAAAAGATTCCAAAACCTGGCTACATGAACTATGCGACTACTTAGGCATAGACGATGAGCAAAAAGCTGGCAGGATATTCAGAGCCGTATTGCACGCCATCCGGGACAGGATCCCTGCAGGCGAGGCGATCCACTTTGGCGCACAGCTGCCCATTATCTGGAAAGGTATCTATTTCGACGGCTTTACGCTGCACGAGCCAGTGCGCATCCGCCATGAAGACGAGTGGCTGGAGTTTATCCGCTCGAAGGATGCCTTTGCGGAAGACGCTGACTTCCCTACCCTGGACCATGCCTTCTACGCTTTTCAGGATGTGATGAGCTTCCTGCGCGACCATATTTCAGAAGGACAGTATAACCAGATCACGGAAGCAATCCATTCGGAGATTACCGTACCAGCTTAAGGAAAACAAACAAAGAATCAGTAAAAAGGCCTGGCACTGTCCGGGCCTTTTTTGTTTTAAACCTGTTTCTGTCTGGCCGCTGCCCCTCTTTCCCAAAGACAAACAACACTTGCACTTGCAATCGTGCGGGCATACCTTTGCAGCATGCGGCGCAGCTACTTTTTCGGCCTTGGGATGCTGATCATCTACCTGATGACGACTTTGCGTTTTCTGGCACCTGTTGTGCATTACAGCCTGAATTATGCCTACATCTCAAGGGTACTGTGCGTGAACCGGGAGAGGCCACAACTGCAGTGCTATGGGCAATGCCATCTCCAAAAAAACCTGGAGGCCCTGCAACCTGCTCATAACAGAGGTAAAGAGGCGATGCAGCATGTACTTGGTTCTTACCATCCTACAGAAGATGTCCCGGCACTTTCCGGCCTTGTTCCCGGTCCTCCCGCCCCGGCAAAGGCTTCGCCAGGTACCGTCCACACCTTTAACTTGCTAAACGTCGCACTGCCAACGCTCTTCCACCCGCCGCAGCTGTTCGCGTAGCCGCCACAAAGTGCATGAGCAACGAAACGCGGTACCGAACGATAAACTTTTTCACTGTTAAAATCATTCTAAGGAAGAGAAAGCAGAGAGCACTTTTGATGCCTTCTCTCCTGTTTATATAAAGCACCATGAAGAACCGGGTGATGTACCTTGCTTTTCCCCTGGCACTGCTCTTAAGCTGTCACAGCGGCCCTACGGAGGAGACACAGCAGGCAGAACTGCAAGGCAATGTGATGGCTATCCACGATGCAGCCATGGCCAAAATGGAAGATATCTTTAAACTCCGCCGCAGTCTGCGGGCTCTCCGTGATACGCTGGAGGCGCAACAGGCCGACAGCACCACACTCCTTGTCCTGCAGCGCGATATCAGCGGCTTGAACGAGGCAGACGAAGTGATGATGTCCTGGATGCGCCAGTACCAGGCGCCGGACAGTCTGCAGCACCAGGAAGCCATGGCTTACCTGCAAGCGGAATTACAAAAAATAGAACGTGTACAAACCGTGATGGACAGCACCATACAAGCTGCCCGTACAACCCTTACGCAATATGATCAACAGAAATAAACTCAGTTTAAGGCGGCTTTTATTCGCTGCCTCTCTTACCCTTACAGCCGGCATGTTTTACAGTTGTAGCGAGTCGGCGGCAGAAGAAGCTAAGCTACCGATACTGGGCAACCGTGAGCCCGTGGAGCGCGTGGTGGAAGGGCAGACGGTGGTGGATACCCTTTACCACCAGATACCTGACTTTGCGTTCGTAAACCAGGACAGCCAGCAGGTAACCCAGGAGACTTTTGCAGGCAAGCTGTACGTAACAGACTTCTTTTTTACGACCTGCCCTACCATCTGCCCTAAAATGAAAAGCCAGATGCTGCGGGTGTACGAGCAGTACAAAGACAACCCGAACGTCCTACTCCTGTCTCATTCTATCGACCCTACGCATGATACAGTGGCCGTACTGAAAGACTATGCCGCCCGCCTGAACGTAACGTCCGATAAGTGGCACTTCGTGACTGGTGAGAAAGACAGCATTTACGACATTGCCACTAAGTACATGGTAACAGCCATGGAAGATGAGCAGGAAGCCGGCGGCTTTGTGCACAGCGGAGCCTTTGTGCTGGTGGATGAGAACCGCCATGTGCGGGGCGTGTACGACGGCACCAAGCCAGAGGAAGTAGACCGGCTGATCAATGACATCCCCGTATTGCTAAAAGAGCAAAATGACCAGAAATAGATCAATCTCTGTGGTGGCGGGCCTTGTTGCCCTCACTACCCTTACCCAATGCTTTACCAATCGCAAAAACGAGGGCGAGAAGCTTTACGTGGCCAACTGCCAAAGCTGCCATATGGAGGACGGTAGCGGCTTGCGCGGCCTGATTCCCCCATTGGCGAAGGCCGACTACCTGCAACTGCACCGGGAGGAGCTTCCCTGCCTGATCAGGCATGGGATAAGCGGCGAGATTGTGGTAAACGGGCAGGAATACAACAAGGAGATGCCAGGCCTGGAAAGGCTGCAGCTAGACGATGTGACCAACCTGCTGAACTACATCCAGACAAACTTCGGGAACGACAACCAACGTTACACGATGACGGAGGTAGAAGAATTGTTAGAGAGCTGCCCCGCACATTAAGGGGTTAGCTGTTGCCTTGTTACCTGGCTGACGGCAGCAGGTCCTCGAGCCCGTACTCCCCTTCTGAATTAAACCAGTCTCTGATTAAACGGTAGGCGATGGATACAGGCGGCGGAAGGCGGAAATCGCCCGCCTTCAGGCCTGCGGCGATCTCATTCCGCGTAAACCAGCGGGCATCGTCCATTTCGTCATGATTTACTTTGAGTTGACGAGAGCTGGCTACGGCACTGAACCCTACCATGATGGAGCTTGGGAAAGGCCAGGGCTGTGAGGAATGGTAGGCAATGCTTTCCAGTTCCACGCCTGTCTCCTCTTTTGCTTCCCGGGCCACAGCCTGCTCCAGGGTCTCCCCTGGTTCTAGGAAACCTGCAATGGTGGCGTACTGCCCCTGCGGCCAGGTCGCCTGCCGCCCCAGCAAACAAGCGTCCCCCTCCGAAATGAGTACAATAACGGCCGTATCAGTGCGGGGATAGTGCTGCCGGTTGCAGTCCGCACCGCTACATTTCCGCACATGGCCGGCTTCCGCGCTGTGCATTACACTACCGCAATCGGGGCAGTACTGATGACGCAGGTTCCAGTGCACGATGGCGCGGGCGTAGCTCAGCAGGGCCGCCTGCTCTTTGGGTAACTCCAGCGCGACCGTCCGCAGGTCTTGCAGGCTAAACTCCCCTCCCAGTTGCCCCAACAGTTCTTCCTGCTTCCCTTCAAAACCTAAGGCAAAGTAGGGTATGTCGCCCTCCGACCCAAGGTATACCCGTACCTGCGCCAGTGCCTCCAGTGCCGCCGCTTGTTCCTTTGTAAGGAAAGCAGCCTCTACCCTATCCTCCTGCTCTAGTAGAAGACTTAAGGTATCGCTTACCACGACCACCCGCACCTGTTCTGATCTCCAAAGCTTGTCTATGTGCTCCTCGTCGGCGCGAAGTTCCGAGAATCGGTACAGGGGGGTATGGGAAAAGTAGTTCATGTGATCAGCCAACAGTGTAGCAAGTATCAAAAGTAAGTAATCTATACGCAAGAAGGGATAAATGTAGAAGAACGGCTCCGGAAACGGCAATTTCTGCACTACAAAGCGAAACGGTTTTATCCCAAATCACCAACTTTTCGTATTACCCTCAATATTTACTAATTTGAATATTAAAACCTTTGTCTCACTATAAAACCATCTGACAATGAAGCGTTCTTTTCCCCTCTTATTCCTTGCGGCTACGCTGCTTTCCTGTTCCAGTGAGCAGGAGGTACAGGATACCGCAGAAACCGACGCAACGGCCGTAGTCGTAACACCCACCCTTACCAAGGCCTGGGAAACAGATACCGTCATGACCACAGCCGAATCGACCTTGTACGATAAAGAAGCCAACATTATTTATGTCAGCAACATACAAGGGGACCATTCCACGAAAGACGGAAAAGGGTTCATCGCCACCATGAGTCCCGACGGGTCGGTTCGTAACTTAACCTGGGTTACAGGACTGAATGCCCCAAAAGGCTTAGCCAAAATGGGGGACAAACTCTACGTAACGGACATTGATGAACTGGTGGAGATCAACATCGCAGACAGCACCATCGCCAACAGATATCCTGTGCAAGGCGCTACTTTTTTAAATGATGCTGCCACAGATGGGGAGAAGGTTTATTTTTCAGACTCCGGAACAGGTAAAGTGCACGTGCTGGAAAACGGGCAGGTAAACACTGTTGCGGAAGGCATGGAAGGCATCAACGGAATCGCCTTTAACGAGGAAGGTGAACTGTTTATCCTGGACGGAAAGGGCTTGCGGCAATACGGCCTACAGGATCAAAGCTCCCGGTTCGTGAACGAGACAGTAACCGGAGGCGATGGCCTGGTGATTATTGACGACAGCACTTACATTGCCAGCCGCTGGCAGGGAGAGATTTACCTGATCCGCAACGGGAAAGAGGAGTTATTGCTGGATACGAAAGAGCAGGAGTCGAACACGGCTGATATTGACTACATAGAAGACGAGAAGCTGGTACTCGTTCCTACTTTCCTGAAGAACAGAGTAGTGGCTTATAAGCTGGATTACTAACCCAGACCACACCTCCGCGCAGTACCAGGAAAGGTCTGCCGTCAAAACAATCCTGTTTAACAAGAAACGAGGAAGCCTCTCTAGTATACCTAGAGAGGCTTTCTCGTTTTTCTGCTTATGCGCCGCTAAGACTTCAGAAGCAAGCGTGCTGCCTTAAGCCCTGGTCCCTGGCAAGAACGTAACCGTCTTGAGCATGGGCTTTTGTTTGCCAACTTCTGTCAGCGGGCGGAAGACAAGGTAAACATCCTGCAGCTCGTTTGTACTGGTCTGCTGCAGTGGAATAGTGCCGGACGCTTTTCCTTTATCGGCACCGAAGTTGAGTTGTCCCTCCCCTATCTTTTTACCGTTAGGGTTTCCTACCCGCACTTCTACCGCATAGCGGCCAGCTTGCCCACTGCCTAAGCCCGTTAGCTCAATGGCACGTACGCCTGTGAGGTCTACCTGATCGGCCTTCAGCCAGCCGTCACCGCCTGGTAACACGAGGAACTTACTGCCGTCAATTTCTCTGGCGGCAAACCAACGGGTTTCCTTAAAGTCAGCGGCATCCA
This sequence comes from Pontibacter ummariensis, assembly GCF_900188175.1. GTDB lineage: Bacteria > Bacteroidota > Bacteroidia > Cytophagales > Hymenobacteraceae > Pontibacter > Pontibacter ummariensis. The sequence continues at coordinate 52,221 of NZ_FZOQ01000018.1, forward strand.
TTTGATTGCTGCGCAGGTACACCGCCTCGGCTCCAGCCAAGGGCCTAACGCGCGCACTTCCCTGGTCAGTGTATGTTGCCATCAGCTTCAGCACTGTATTTTGGGCAGTAGTAGGGGCTGGGGCAATGGTGCCACTGGCTGGCAAAGACTCGAACATGCTTTCCGTGTCCGCCAAGGAAAGTACCCACTGTACAATACGACGGGCCTCACCTGGTTCCATGGTCGGGTGGGCAGGCATGGCCGCTTCCCCCCAAACACCGCTACCGCCTTTGATGATTTTCTGCGTCAGAAAGGCAGGGGCTTCCGGGTCTTTCTGATACCGAAGGGCTACCTGCGTAAAGGATGGTCCAATAGATTTTTCGCTCACCTGATGGCAGGACTTACAGTCAGAGGCCTCCATCAGGTTCTTGCCGATCATGGCTTCTGATAAAACCTGGTGCCCCATAGAGGCACCGGCAAGGTCTGTGCCCTGCACGTAATCAGAAGAAACATGCAGGTTATTGGCGCTATACGCACCGTCCTTGTCTGTCACTTTCACCTGATACTGCACGGGCTCTCCCGGGAAGTAGAAGGTACGGTTACCTTTGATGGCTATGTCTACTTCCGGCTGCTCGTTGCCGGCATATACGAGCACGTCGCTGCTTTTAGAGGACGCCTGTTTAGTATCTATTACCTCCACGCTTACGTTGTGGTCGCCCACCCCTTTGATCGTATGCTCGATGTAAGGCACCTTTGTCTCCTGGTAATAATCCCCCACTTTCCATACATACCGCAGCCGGTCACCTTCCGGATCAGTAGCATCTACCCTTGCTTTCACCGTTAATGGCAGGGCACCGCTTGTCTTGTCTACGTACAGCCTGTTAATCTTAGGAGGCAGGTTGCCTGACACATAGTCTAAGCGGGCCAGGCCGGCATCGGCATTTTTAGAGAACCAGCCAGAGCCGTACTCCAGCACGTACAGCTTGCCGTCCGGTCCTACCTCCATGTCTACTGGTGCGTTGAATTCAGCACCTTCCATAAACGGTTCCATGCTACGGTAATCCCCGTTCGGCTCCATGCTCACGGCCTTTATCCAGTTTCTAATCCAGTCATAGATAAAGAGCTTGCCATTATAGTAGGCCGGATAAGCCCCCCCGTTTTCATACAGGTCATTGTAGTACACAGGGCCAGCCATCGCGGAGCGGCCTCCGGCCCCTACCTGCGGAAACTCTTTCGACTCGGCGTAAGGGTACCAGATAAAGGCTGGTTTTGCCGGCGGTAACTCCTGCAAGCCGGTGTTGTTGCGGGAGTTGTTAATTGGGTTCTTCGGGTTAAAGACAGGGCCTGACCTTCCGGCATCGTAATCATAGTGCCGGTAAGGGTAGTTGTTTCCTATAAAGAGCGGCCAGCCAAAAAAGCCGGCTTCACGGGCCTGGTTTACCTCATCGTAGCCTCGTGGTCCCCTCGTACCGAGGCTGTCCACGCCAGAGTCAGGGCCGATCTCTCCCCAGTACAGGAACCCTGTTTTCTGGTCTACCGAAATGCGGTAAGGGTTACGGTCCCCCATCACATAGATTTCCGGGCGGGTCTTGGCCTGGTTTTTCGGGAACAGGTTGCCTTCCGGTATCTCATAGCTGCCGTCCTCCTTTAAGCGGATGCGCAGGATCTTTCCGCGCAGGTCGTTTGTATTGCCGGCAGAGCGACGGGCATCGTACTGCTCGTGCCCCGGACGGTCATCCAACGGTGCAAATCCGTTGTTTACATAAGCCTGGTCCGGCTCATCGAAAGGCGTGGAGTTATCACCGGTAGATACATACAATAAATTATCCGGGCCAAAGGCAATAGAGCCGCCCGTGTGGCAGCAGATTTGGCGCTGGGAATAGAACTGCAGGATAACTTTCTCGGTGTCCTGCTGCAGTTTGTTATTGCGGTATACGAAGCGCGACAGCCGGTTTACAGATGTATCGGCCGGACTGTAGAAGATGTATACGTAGTTGTTCTTGGCAAAATTAGGGTCTGCGGCTATGCCCAGTACCCCTTCCTCGGCATTTACGCCTTCCACACCACTACTGTGGTACACGTTTAGCGCGCCTACCTGCTTAATGCTGCCGGCACTCTCGTCATACAGCATGATCTCGCCACGGCGCTGTGCAATCAGCACATCCTTGTTCGGCAGGATCGTCATCTCCGTTGGCTCAAACAGGGTGCCTTCCGTTAGTTGGGTTTTGATAAACCTTTCCTCTTCCGGCACCTTCAGCGAAGTTGCCCTAGCATAGTCGAGGCTGTTGTTTTCACCGATCGCGTATTTAATCCCGCCTATGAGGTGCTGGCGAAACAGCTCGTCCTCTGTGCCAACCGATGGTTCTAAAGCGGTATAGAAAGAGCGGCCTCCCTCAAAATCGTGGTACCAGGACACAGGGTTAACGTCCCCGGCGCCTTCCTGCATGGTCAGCAGTACCTTTACGTCCTCCACTAACTGGTTAAACTCCAGCCAGGCATCCTGTCTTGTCCACTGTTCCGGTAAGCCATTGGTGGCGGGGTGTCCTGCTTCGGCCACGCGAACAACCGCCTCTTTGGTTTGTGGATAGCCCTCATAGCGGCCTCCCACCAGTCTGCCGTACCAGTCCCAGCTGTACGCTGTGTCCGCCGCCTCATGGATCCCCACAAAGCCTCCCCCTGCCTGCATGTAACGCTCAAAGTTTACTTTCTGGCCGTAGCTTAGCTCCTCGCCAGTCGTGTTCAGGAAAATCACCGCGGCATAGGGTGCCAGGTTGCTTTCGGTGAACATGCGCTCGTTCGTCGTAGTGTCCACCTCGAAGTCTTGCTCTCCCCCCAGCTTGGCCAGAGCGGCCATACTTTCTGCCACGGATGCATCACCGGCATCACTGCTATACACTAAAACTCTTGGGTTTCCTGACCGCTCCCCACAGGAGGGCAACATGAACACGGCAAGCAGGAGAAAGTAAAAAACATTAAAAAAGCGATGTTTTGTCGTCATCGGATAAGGGCTGTTATACTATTGATGTAGGTTGTGCCTTTCCTGTTTGCTGATGCCAGAAGAAAAAAGCAACAGGGCAGACTTGTACAATTTTTCGTGCCCGAATATAAGCTATTATGTAAGTAATCACAACACCTATCTCAGCGTTCAGGCAAAGGAACAGCAAGGCCTGTAAAGGTATATACGGAAAGATTTCTAACCGTTATACACCATACACTCCCCGAACTGCCCCAACAAATAAACGCCAAAGGGCCCATAAAAAGTCTGTCTACTCCTTATACACCTTTTGTTATTTCCTCGTTTACCCTACAAAACCAGTGCATTTCTCGTAAAACGCCAAGTGCACCTGTACTGTAAGTACATCTTCGAAAGACAGATAACGTTTTATTTTCACCATTCAAGCTGAAGGCATATGAACACCCTACCTGTCAATTGGCTAACTGAGGGACTCATCGACTTTGAGTACAAGAAGTATTTGCTGCTGGCTTACCTGAAGGCAGTAAAAGCTGAGTTCGGGGAACAACGTCTGTACCCTGTCTTCTCAGACCTCATCATGCATTACCGCAACCTGCAACAGGTAAAAGAACACAAGCAGCTGGTGTACGAGCAATTTCCTGAGCGCATCAGCCGGTCGGATTTTGAGAAACTGGAGTTGGTGTATGAGAAAATCGTGGAGGATGATGAGACGATGCAGCAGATAGAGGAAATCATACAGTTTGCCTCTCCCCTCTTCAACCACGCCCTTAAGGAGGGGAAAGAGCTTTATGACTTCGTAGAGCGCCACCTGGAGATCAACCCTGTCGGCATCACCCCTATCTACCACAACGAGGGTTATATCTTTTTAGAGGCTTACCCGGGAAAGGAAACACAGGTGTACCTGTACCACATCACGGTATTTGAGAACACTTACGAGAAGTATAAAGGCATCAACACCAGACACCTCCAGACCATACGGCGAGGCCTGGCCCAGACGCATGAGAGCCTGAAAGTAAGATTATTGCGGGAAAGGCAGGAACTCCCCAATCCGGCGACCTTTGCGGTCGTCTCCCGCGTACCCGTCCCACTGGAACACGCACTCCTGCCCATCGCCAAGCGCTCACTTGTGAAATATGTTACCCGATTGGCTTCCTAGCCTCCGAATTTGGAGGCGAAGGCCATCTTTCTTTAACCTTTTTGCTGCCATCTGGTATAGTTAATTAAGATATTTTTAAATGAGGTTGATACATGTAATCAGAAAAAAGTGTAACTTTACAACCTATAAAAGTATCAGACCTTCAAAGGTCTAACGAGAATTTATAAAGAAGAGGCGAGAGAATAGGCTCCGTGACCCTCTGGCAACCACTTATAAAGGAAGGTGCCAAATCCTATCCCGGCAAAGCGGGAACATATAAATTTCTAATGCAATGCAGACAACAACTCACATATCGCCTTTAGTAATGGGAAGCACACCTGCTTCCTCACGCAACGCTTATGTTACTTCTCTGGCCTACAGCATGTCTTGTTGTTGCTGTTGCTAGCTCTCTAATCGCTGCCTCTTTAGCTTTAGAGCCTGCACCCATTCTGCCGAACCTGGCGACACCTTCTGCCTTTCTTAAACTCCTTCGGCTATCCGTGCTTCCCGCATGTTACCCTATCCCCTTACCCGTACAGGTCTGGGCAAAGTAAAATGCCACCGGTAGCAGAAGCAGCAGAAACAGAAGGCCAACTAAAAATTATATTTTCATTCGCATTAACATACCACACATGAGTCAGCCATCAGCTTTAGAAACAAAAGTGCCGGCGCTGCTTGCCCTGTTAGAGGGGAAAAGCATAGAAGAAGGGCTGCGCCTGCTGACAGAGCAATTTGAGGGAAGCATCGCTTTCTCCTCCAGCCTCGGCATCGAGGACCAGCTCATTACACACTATATTTTTGAGAACAACCTGCCAGTCCGTGTTTTTTCGCTGGATACCGGGCGCCTGTTTAACGAGACCTACACCCTCCTGCATAAGACCAACAACCACTACGGCAAGAAGATCGAGGTATTCTTCCCGAAGCACGAAGCCGTGGAGCAGATGGTGAACGAAAAAGGGACGATGAGTTTTTATAACTCCATCGACGACCGCAAGCAGTGCTGCTACATCCGGAAGGTAGAGCCTTTAAACCGCGCGCTGGAAGGCGTGCAGCTTTGGATTACCGGTATCCGCGCCGATCAGTCGGGTGCCCGCCAGAACCTGCAGCTGCTGGAGTGGGACGCGGAGCGCCAGCTGATCAAGTACAACCCGCTGCTGCACTGGTCTCTGGAGGAGGTAAGCCAAACGGTGAAGGCCCTTCACATCCCATACAACCCGCTACACGACAAAGGCTTTGTCAGCATTGGCTGTGCCCCTTGTACCCGCGCTATCCGCGAGGGCGAGGACTTCCGCGCCGGCCGTTGGTGGTGGGAAGACAATTCTAAAAAAGAGTGCGGGCTGCACGCCAGATAGTTTAGACACAGGACTAGGAGACAAAAGACTTCTTTCTGCTTTTAAACGTCCTTCGTCTTTCAAAAATTAATTCAACATCCTAACATTAAGCATGGACAAGAGATATCTTGATTACCTCGACCAGCTGGAGGCGGAAGCCATCCACATCATGCGCGAGGTAGCAGGGCAATTCCAGAAACCCGCTCTGTTGTTTTCAGGCGGTAAAGATTCTATCACCCTGGTTCGCCTGGCGGAGAAAGCGTTCCGTCCGGGCAAGTTCCCGTTCCCCCTGGTGCACATCGATACAGGCCATAACTTTCCGGAGGCAATCCAATACCGTGATGAGCTGGCGGAGCGCCTGGGCGAGAAGCTGATTGTACGCCACGTAGAAGACACGATCAAAAAGCAAAACCTCTCAGAGGCCAAGGGCCGTTATGCCAGCCGCAATGGCCTGCAGACCTATACCTTGCTGGAGACCATCGAAGAGTTTGGCTTTGACTGCTGCATTGGCGGTGCCCGTCGCGATGAGGAAAAGGCCCGCGCCAAAGAAAGGATCTTCTCGGTAAGAGATGAGTTTGGCCAGTGGGACCCGAAACGCCAGCGCCCGGAGCTATGGAATACTTACAATGGTCGCATTGCCATGGGAGAGAATGTCCGTGCCTTTCCGATCAGCAATTGGACGGAGCTGGATGTGTGGAATTACATCAAGCGCGAGAACATTGCCTTGCCGAACATTTACTATACCCACGAACGTGAGTGCCTGGTGCGCGATGGCAAACTGATGGCCTGGTCTGACTTTATCTACCGTGATCCGGAAGAAGAGATCGTGACCCGTAAAGTGCGTTTCCGCACCGTTGGCGACATGACCTGTACTGCGGCCGTGGAATCTGTGGCCTATGATGTAGATGCGGTCATTGCCGAGATCATCGAGTCAAAAATAAGTGAGCGTGGCGCTACCCGCATCGACGATAAATTATCGGAGACAGCGATGGAAGACCGCAAGAAAGGAGGATACTTTTAATGGATATACTAAGATTTATAACGGCAGGCAGTGTAGACGACGGCAAGAGCACCCTCATCGGCAGGTTGCTGTACGACACCAAGCAAATCTACATCGACCAACTCGAAGCCATTGAAAGCTCTGGCAGAGTAAACGAAGACGGACAGGTAGACCTGTCGCTGCTGACGGACGGCCTGAAGGCAGAGCGCGAGCAGGGCATCACCATCGATGTGGCTTATAAGTACTTTAGCACACCAAAGCGTAAGTTTATTATTGCCGATGCCCCTGGCCATGTGCAGTATACCCGCAACATGGTAACAGGTGCCTCCAACTCTAACCTGTCCATCATTCTGGTCGATGCGCGTAAGGGCGTGCAGGAGCAAACCCGCCGCCACTCCATCATTTCCTCCCTGCTGGGTATCCCCCACCTGGTGATCTGCATCAACAAAATGGACTTAGTTGGTTTTGATGAGACAGTTTACAACCAGATCGTAGAAGACTACAAGCAGTTTGCGAAGAAGCTGAACGCAAAGGACATCACCTTTATTCCAATCAGTGCGCTGAAAGGCGACAATGTGGTAGACCGTTCTGTGCTGATGCCCTGGTACAATGGCCCTAGCCTGTTGGAGCACCTGGAGCAGGTACCTGTTTCCAGCGACTTTAACCTGGAGAACGCCCGCTTCCCGGTGCAGTACGTGATTCGCCCCCATACCCACGAGCACCACGACTACAGAGGCTATGCGGGTAAGGTGATCAGCGGTACTTATCGTAAAGGCGATAAAGTAACGGTGCTGCCTTCCGGTCTGACGTCCACTATCAAGTCGGTAGAGCTAGGCGGTAAAGAGCTGGAGGAGGCCTTTGCCCCGATGTCTGTCGTGCTGCAGTTAGAAGACGATGTAGACATCAGCCGTGGCGATGTGATCGTGAAGGAGGAAGAAAACCTGGAGGTAACCAAGGAGTTTGAAGCACTGGTATGCTGGATGAACAACAAGCCATTAAAACCAGGTGCCAAACTGTTGTTGCGCCATAACTCTACTGAAACGCGCGCCATTGTGCGACAGATACAGTATAAGGTAGATGTAAACGGACTGGACAACATCCTGGACGCAGACCAGGTACAACTGAACGACATCTGCCGGGTACAGCTGAAGACCGCCACGCCGCTGCTGCTCGACAAGTATGAGGACAACCGGGCAAACGGTGGCTTTATCCTGGTAGATGAGACCTCCTTTACAACGGTTGGCGCAGGCATGGTGGCAAGTATCACCCACGAGAGTGAGCTTAACTACATGATCTAAAAGGACAGAAGTATCAGGACAGAGGTCGAAAGACTTCCTGGTCCTGTGCAATAAAGAAAGAGCCACTGCAGAACTCTGCAGTGGCTCTTTCTTTTTATAACGTAAAGAGATTTCGTGCTGCGTGTGATGTAGAACGTGCCACTAGCTTACACTCCCTCGCTTGATGCCTTTTGTTTTCCGGCTGCCACTTCAAAGCTGTGGGTAATAGTAGCCGTTTTATAAAGGATAGCCGCCACTGAACAGTATTTGTCCATCGACAGGTTGACCGCTTTGCCAACTTTCTCTTCCTCCAGCGGACCGCCTACCGTAAAGTGCACATGAATCTGCTTGAACAGGGAAGGCACCTCTCCGGGGACCCGCTCAGCCGTTACCTTGATGTGAAAGGAGTCTATCTGCTGGCGCTGTTTCTTCAGGATCTGTATGATGTCGATGGCGCTGCATCCGCCAAGCCCCATCAGCAGCAACTCCATAGGGCGTGCCCCTGCATTGTGCCCCCCAATTTCCGGGGAACCGTCTATATGTACCTCTACTCCGGATGCCCCTGCTCCGGTGAAGTGGAAATCCTCATCTACGCGTGTTAAATTAACTTCCATTAATTTCTACTGTATGTTCTTGTCCAAAAAATAAGATTGAGAAACAGGCTTAAACTTTCGCCAAAGCCTGCTCCACGTCCTCGATAATATCCTGTACGCTTTCTAAACCGACAGAAACCCGGATCAGCCCGGCAGCGATGCCTGTCGCTGCCTTTTCTTCGTCTGATAGTTTAGAATGGGTGGTCGAAGCCGGATGCGTCACAATTGTTCGGGTATCACCCAGGTTAGAGGTGATGGAGGCTATCTGCAGGGCGTCTATAAATCGTTTTGCCGCATCGTATCCTCCTTTCACCACGAAAGTGACGATTCCGCCCCCCTGGCTCATCTGCTTTTTGGCCAGCTCATACTGCGGGAAGGACGGCAGGAAAGGATAACTCACGACTTCCAAAGCCGGGTTATTTTCCAGCGCCTGTGCAAGCTTCAACGCATTTTCACAGTGCTTGTTTATCCGTAAGGACAGGGTCTCCAGGCTCTTGGACAGGACCCAGGCATTGAACGGCGACATAGCCGGCCCGGTGTGGCGCGAGAAGAAGCGGATTTCTTTGATAAGCTCCGCTTTGCCAACCACTAAGCCCCCCAAAACGCGGCCCTGCCCGTCGATATACTTGGTGGCAGAGTGCACCACCAGATCGGTTCCATAGTCAGTGGGCGTTTGTAGCAAAGGCGTTGCAAAGCAGTTGTCTACCACCAGAATCAGGTTGTGCTTCTGCTTCAGTTCTCCGAGCCACTCCAGGTCAATCAGCTCCAGGCCGGGGTTAGAAGGCGTCTCTACCACAATCATTTTGGTCTGCGGCGTGATCAGGCTTTCCCATTCCTCCGGCTTGCCCGCATCCGCGTAGGAATGGGTGATGCCCCAGCGGGGCAGGATGCTCGTGAGCAGCTGGTGCGTAGACCCAAACACGGCCCTGCTGGCCAACACGTGGTCACCTGATTTTAGCAGGGCCGCCATGCTGGTGAACACGGCCGACATGCCGGTGGCAAAGGCAAAGCCGTCTTCGGCCTTCTCTAAGTAGCACATTTTCTCCACCAGTTCATCCACGTTGGGATTGGAGAAGCGGGAATAAATGTTCCCTTCCTCTTCGTCGGCAAACACCGCGCGCGCCTGCTCGGCACTCTCATACGTGAAGCTGGAAGTAAGGTAGAGCGGTACAGAATGCTCCCGGTTGTGGCTGCGCTTGGCCTGTATCCGGATCGCTTTTGTTTCTTTATCAGACATGTAACTGTATTACTGCTTATAGTTTATGCACTAAAACAAGAGGTACCGTTTATAGAGCACCTCTTGTTACTCGGTTTGTTAATGGTACTAAAAATCCGTCGTCTTAAAAAGGAAGCGCCATAAAAATCAGTCGCAGGCTGACAATAATGACAACGATCCCGACAATGATCATCATGGTTTTAACCGGTAGCCTCCTGGCCAGCATCGCTCCCAGCGGTGCCGAAATGGTACCTCCTAAGATCAGGCCTACTATGATCTGCCAATGCGTAATCCCGATTAAGGAAATAAAGGCAGCAGAGCTGGCAAAAGACACAAAGAACTCGGCCAGGTTCACTGAGCCAATGGTGTACATGGGATGCCGGCCTTTGGCAATAAGGGTGGAAGAAACGATAGGCCCCCAGCCGCCGCCGCCAATAGCATCCATAAATCCACCGATGGCGCCCAGCATGCCCAGCCTTTTCACAGGCTTCTTTTGCACATGCTTCTTCAGCACTTTCCGAATGATCAGAATACCCAGGAACAGGGTATAGCTTGCCACGACCGGCTTGATCAGGTACAGGTACTCCTCTAGTGTATACAGCAGGAAGGCCCCTACAATAGCCCCCAGTACTCCCGGAAACACAATTGTCTTAAACAGTTTGCTGTTCACGTTGCCAAACTTCAGGTGCATCCAGCCAGACACCCCCGAGGTAAAGATCTCGGAGGCATGCACGCTGGCACTCGCCGCCACCGGCGACACGCCGAAGCTAAGCAGGAAGGTGGTGGCACTCACGCCGTACGCCATCCCTAAGGCACCGTCAATCAACTGCGCCACAAAGCCAGCCAGGATGAAGATCAATATTTCCTGGTCTATCTGCGCTGCCACATCCATGGCCACCGCCCCGATGGTGCTGAACGGGACGTAGCTGAAAAGCAGGTGGCCTGTTATCATCAGGGAGAGGGCAGCAAAGAGAAGCATCAATACAACCTTCAGGCTGTACTTGCTCTCCTTCTTCTTTCTGGTAGTGGCCGGTGCATTGGCTGGCTCCACCAGCAGCTCCGTTACCTCATTCAGCCGCTTTACCTTGTAAGCGAAGTCGCCTTTCAGTTGTGCCCGTATTTGGGTCAACTTATCGAGCACCTGCTCCATTTCCTCTGGCAAGGCCTCATTCAACACCTGCTTCAGGCGCTTTGCGACTGTTGGCGACTTGCCGTTGGTCGAAATCGCCAGCTTCAGGCTTCCCTTCTGCACAATAGAGCCCAGGTAAAAGTCGCACTGCTGCGGGGTGTCGGCCACGTTGGTTAAAATCTTGCGCGATTTCGCCAGGTCCCGGATGGTTACGTTCAGCACATGGTCGTCCGTCGCCACCAGCACCAGGTCCTGGCCTGCCAGGTCCTCCTCCCGAAACTCACGCGCGATCAGTTCTACCTGCGGGTGCTTCGCCGCCAGTGCCCAGATGTCCACGTGTATCTCCGGGGCTACCAGCACCACACTTGCTTTGGGGCTATTGGCCAGTATTGCAGACAGTTTCTCAAGCCCCACCGCGCCGCCGCCCACTACCAGCGTCTGTAGCTCTTCCAGTTTGAGAAAGACCGGAAACAATGGGTTTGCTTTGGGCTGTACCGCCTCGGCAGAGGAGCTTTCCGTTACGTCTGGCGTTTTATCCATTTAATTTTGTTAAAGCCTCTAAACTACTCATCCTTACACCGTCGCCATTTCCCGGGCCGGTTTCGTTACGCCTACCTCCAGGGCATAGCGCAGGGACGGATGGTAATTCACCACCTCCCCTATTACAATAATAGCCGGGGCACTGACACTATGCGCCTGTACCCGCTCTACAATGTTATTGACATTGCCTAACACCACGCGCTCATCCGGCAAAGAACCGTTTTGAATAACAGCAACTGCCGTATCGGCTTTCCCTACCTCTGCAAAGAGGTCCGCGATCTGTGCAAGCTTGCTTAACCCCATCAGGATAACAACACTAGCTTCGGACTGAGCCGCCAGGTAAAGGTCCTTCGATACCTCACCGGAACGCGTGGTGCCTGTAATTACCCAGAAGCTCTCATTCACGCCTCGTATGGTGAGTGGGATTTGCTGTAGCTCTGGCACAGCAATAGAGCTGGATATACCCGGGACCACGGCTGTGGTAATGTTAAATTTATCGGCGTAAGCTAACTCCTCGTAGCCGCGGCCAAACACAAAAGGATCACCTCCCTTTAAACGCACCACATGGCCATAGGCAAAGGCGGACTCCACGATCAGCTGGTTAATCTCTTCCTGTTTCAGGTGGTGCGCCCCTGCCCGCTTCCCTACAAATATTTTAGGCGTAGCGGCCTCGGCATGTTCCAACAGCTCCGGGTTCACCAGCGCATCATACAGGATTACATCCGCCTGCTGCAGCGCTTTAATTCCCTTCAGGGTGATCAGGTCCGCATCGCCGGGTCCTGCTCCCACCAACGTCAGCCGGGCCTGCTTTTTTGCAGTTGCTTCAGTTGGCGCAAGATAGCCCGCACTGTTTATTTCTCTTCTTCTAGATGCCATTCTGTTCAGTTTCGGCTAATCTAATAATTGCATGACTGCCTGCCAGGCTTCCTCACCCTCCGACAGCCATGCCATTATCACTCTTCATTTAAACTACTACAAGGCCTCAAAGGCTGGCTTTTGGCGTTGCTCTTGCCTGTAGCGGGTGGCTTCCTGCAGAAACACCAGGGCCCTGTTCAGGTAGTCCTTTGCAAAAGCTTCCCCTGGCTCGTTCTGATTTATCTGCAGCACTTCGCTCTTAAAGTCAGGGCTAAAGTTGAAAACACCCTCTGCCACGAAATGTGTGTCAAAGTCATGGATGATGCCGGCGTGTGTGTTACACTTTACATCCTTATCCAGGAGAAGGGCTTTTGCCGTGCTGACATATGAGGCATAGCCATAGTAGATGGCATCGGCGTAGCGCTGTTCCTGCAATGCCTCGGCGGCCCACTCCAGTTTCTCATCAGACTCATACAGCAAGGTCGCTACGAGATCAATCATGACACCGGCGCACTCCCCCACCCCAATGGCTGTCTCGAACTGCTCCTGATGCCCCCAGTCAACGAAATCATCCGCTGTGAGTGTGGTCAGGTCGGCAAGGGGCTTTAGCAGCTGATAAAAGTAGTCTTTCCCGTTTCGGTCGTAGTATTCGTTAAAGCGCTCATTTTCCTGCTTATTGGCCTGGTAATCGTTGATTACCGAGCGTACCACCTCCGGACCACGCTTGCTCGGCACTTTCAGGACTTTCTGCGCGATACGGCCTTCTCCGTTCACCACGGTACCACCGCCTAACAGCACCTGCAGGGCCGGGATAACACTCTTGCCACTCTTTAAAGAGGAACCGTGAAAACCAAGGTTCGCCATGCCATGCTGGCCGCAGGAGTTCATGCAGCCACTCATCTTGATCTTGATGTCTCTGTTAAACAGCAATTCAGGGTACTCCTTAACAATCACCTCCTCAAGCACCTTGGCAGCAGTCACGCTGTTGGAGATTCCCAGGTTACAGGTATCCGTACCGGGGCAGGTGGTAATGTCGGCCACGCTGTTGAAGCCCGGCTCAGCAAGCCCCAGTTCATCTAATCTTGCGAAGAAGTACGGAAGAACCTCTTCCCGCACAAATTTCAGCAACAGGTTCTGGCCCTGCGTTACCCTGATGTCATCTGCGGCGTACCCACGCACCAGGGGCACGAGGGCTCTGGCCGTATCGCTGCTGATATCGCCGGTCAACACTTTGATGTACACGCCGTAGTACCCTTCCTGCTTCTGCTGAAACACATTTGTCTTCAGCCACTTGTTATACTTGTCTGTGTCCTCGATCACAAAGTCAGGGATTTCGCCGGCTGCTGGCAGCGCTGGTCGGAAGTCGGCGTTTTTGTCTACCTCAAAGGCGTGCGACTTCAAGGCTTTATACTCTTCGTTCACGAGGCGCATCACCTCCTCCAGGCCAAGCTTTGCGATCAGGTACTTGAAACGCGCCTTGTTACGGTTGTTCCTCTCGCCATGGCGGTCAAAGATGCGCAACACCCCTTCGATCAACGGAATCACCTTATCCTCTGGCAGGAACTCATACGCGGTATGTGCCAGGGCTGGCTGTGCTCCCAGTCCGCCCCCGATCATCACTTTAAAGCCGCGCACAGTCTGGCCGTTCTCCTCCTTTACCTTCGGGATAAAGCCCAGGTCGTGCATGTAAGACATGGCCGTGTCCGCGTCGCTGGACGAGAAGGACATCTTGAACTTTCGGCCCATGTCCTGGCAAATAGGGTTGCGCAGGAAGTAGCGAAAAGTAGCATCCGCGTAAGGGGACACATCAAAAGGCTCTTCCGGATCGATGCCTGCCTCCGGCGAGGCTGTCACGTTACGCACGGTGTTACCGCAGGCCTCCCGCAAGGTCACGTCATCCTTCTCCAGGTTAGCCCACAGCTCCGGGGTTCTGTCCAGGCTCACGTAGTGTATCTGGATATCCTGGCGCGTGGTCAGGTGCAGGTTACCGGTAGAGTACTCATCGGATATAGCGGCGATCCGGGTAAGTTGCTGGGTCGTCATGCGGCCGAAAGGCAGCTTGATGCGCACCATCTGCACCCCTAACTGACGCTGGCCGTACACGCCACGGGCCAGGCGCAGGCTCTTGAACTTGTCTTCCTGAAGCTTTCCCTCGCGGTATAAGCGGATCTTTTTCTCCAGCTCAATGATATCCTTCTCTACTAAGGGATTTTCTATTTCTGATCTAAAACTTTGCATCGGGTTAGGATTTGTAAGAGGACGGCGGGTATCCGCTGCCGGGTTAAAACTGTTTCCCGTTCTTATTCACCGGGATTTTAATTAAAACTATGCTGTTAATGTATGAGAAGAGCAGCTTCAACAAGGGTAGCAACAGGCCCTTCCTGTAAAAAGTAAAGGAAAAGCAAGAGCGGTACCTGCCTCTGGAACCGGGTAAAAGCTTTTATTCTGTAGCTTGGCTACTACAAGCGGTTTGCATGTAAAAGAGACGGTAGACATGTTTGTGTTACTGTGTACTTTTACCTAACCAGTACATTGGCCTGGTGCGGGTAAGCGTTCCTTAAATAGGGATAAAAAAGCCCTGTAGGGTTAGTCCTCTGCGTGGAAGAGCTACGGGACGACAGGGAAAATAAGCGTGGGTTTCCTTAACAGGAACAACAGCAACAACACATCAGGGAGCGGGATGTGGCAATATTAGTAATGGCAGGGGCAAGCAGTATAGCCTCTTGAGAATGGAAAAAGCCTCTTGTCTTGTTCATTGTTGTGTAATTTATATTTTCCCTTTGTTGGGCAGGACGTGGCACCTTTCTATGCAGATGGTTGCCAGAGGGTCAATGAGCCTGTTCTCTCGCCTCTTCGTCTATAAATTTCTCGCTATGCAGCAATAGTATTTGCGACAAATTTACAAAAGAAAGTTTACTTTATTCTTAAATGCTGCGTTTTTTTTAAAAACCGTTAACAGAAGCCTTCTTCTGCTGCCAACATGAACACCCGGGCGCGGTGTTCCCTCCGCTCTTGTTTTTTTATTCCCTGCCCTGCTTCTCTCTGTTTTCTTCAGGCTTCTGTTCAGTAGCAGACCGGGCAACTTCCTTGCTGTCCCCCTCCCAGAGGCAACCTTTTTCCACAGGCTCTTTATTCCCGACTAAAAAGCCGATTCTGCCTACCAAAGGCTCATCGGTTAGTTCGGGCTATTCATATAGAAATGAGATGTATTAGTATATTCTGTTTTAACAGTTGGAAAAGGCACCCTTACTTTGGATTGTAGAGCCGCAGTAACGTGCCTTCGCGCATACTTTAACACCAACTTCCTGCTCCTACCCATTTTAAAAGAGAGAACTATGAAGAAGAATTTACTTATAATCCTGCTGGGACTGAGCACGACAGCTGTGCTGGCACAAGCTCCGCAGGCCAGGCCGCAGCAGGCACAGACAGCACAGCCGGGTACCCTGGCTCCCAAAGGCAACGCCAGGGTGAGCGGCGTGGTTGTGGATGCCGACACAAAACAACCGATTGAGTTTGCCACAATAGCCCTGATTAACCCAGGCACGGGCAAGCCTATCGATGGCACCATGGCAGACGAGAAAGGACGCTTTACCCTACAGAAAGTAGCGGCAGGTAAATACACGCTTAACGTATCCTTTCTGGGGTACCAGCTCAAGGCAGTAGAAAATGTCGCCGTAACGTCAGACAATGCTGAGGTAAACGTGGGTACTGTGTCTCTGGCCACTGATACAAAGAAACTAAGTGAAGTGGTGATTACCGGAGAAAAGCCGCTGGTGGAAGAGAAAATAGACCGCACGGTTTATAACGCCGAGAAAGACATCACCAACACGGGCGGAAACGCTGCGGACGTACTGCAAAAAGTGCCGGCTCTCTCTGTGGACACGGACGGCAACGTACAGCTGCGCGGCAGCGCTAACGTGCGGGTACTCATCAACAACAAGCCCTCTTCCATCATGGCGGGCAGCGTGGCCGATGCCCTGAAGCAGATCCCGGCGGACATGATCAAGTCGGTAGAAGTGATCACCAGCCCCTCTGCCAAGTACGATGCGGAGGGTACTGCCGGCATCATCAACATCATCACCAAAAAAGACGGGGGCCTGGAGGGCGTTAGCGGCTCCATCAGCGCCACGGGGGGCACCCGCTCCAGCAATGGGAACGGCAGCGTGAATGTGCGCCGCGGCAAATTCGGCGTTAACGCCAGCGCCAGCACCGTGCAGTTTTACAACCATGGCGACATGAGCAATGTTACCATTTCGCCAAAGTACGGGCAGGAGGCTGCCTCCCGCAGAATTCGTGAGCAGTTTGGCGACACCAGGATGCGCGGCGGCTTTATGAACGCGCAACTGGGCTTCGATTACGAGATTACCCCAAAGAACAGTTTGTCTGGCAGCATACGTCGCAACGCCGGCCAGTTTAACATGGAGAACAGCCAGCGCCAACTGGTCACGGAAGGGGGCATGGAGCAGGTGGACGAGTCTTTCCTGACGGATATAAAGAACCGCAACAAACGGCAGGGCACCGACATGAACCTGGACTTTGTGCACACCTTTGAGAAGCCCGGACAGGAGCTGGCGATTCTCTCGCAGTACACGATATCGGATGCGGACACCCGCAACTACCAGGACCGCTACTACCAGGGCGAAGGCCCCTTCTACCTGCAGCGCAACAACAACGACGGTGGCAACAACGAGTTTACTTTCCAGGCGGACTACGTGCACCCCTTTGAGAACAAGACAACCCTCGAAATCGGGGCAAAGTCTATCTTCCGGGATGTGAGCAGTGACGGTATTTACCGGGACGTGTTTGGAGACCGGGAGGAAACCGAGCGGGAGGAGTTTGTGTACAACCAGGACGTGTACGCCTCCTACCTGACGTATGGCTTCGCCATTCAGAAAAAGCTAAACGTGAAGCTCGGTGGCCGCTTTGAGCAAACCGAGATCGGGGCTGACCTGATTACCGCCGGGCAAGCGTTCTCAGACAGTTACAGCAACTTTATCCCGAGTGTGGCCTTCTCCTATACTTTAAAAGAAAAGCACACACTAAAGGCTAACTTTACCCAGCGTATTCAGCGTCCGTCCCTGTTCTTCCTGAATCCTTTTGATCAGGAGCAGGCCCCTGGCACGGTGGTGCGCGGTAACCCGAACCTCGACGCCGAACTTACGAACCTCTATGAGCTGGGCTACAGCACCTTCTTCAAGACCACCTCTATCTCCTCTAGCCTATACATGCGCCAGACAGATAACGCGATTGAGACAGTACCGCAAATGGAGGGCAACACCACCGTGCTCACGTTTGCGAACGTAGCGGTAAACAAGACCTACGGTATCAGCCTGTTCGGATCGGTAAAGCCGGTGAACGCCTGGACAATCGGCGGTAGCTCTAACATCTACTTTGTCGACCTGGAGAGCAGCCAGTATCAAAACAGCGGCTGGATGTACAACATCAACATGAATTCCTCTTATAACTTCGGCAAAGGCTTCAGCGCCCAGTTCAACGGAGGCTTTAACTCCCGCAGGGTGCAATTGCAGGGCAGCTTTGCCGCCTTCTCTTACCACACGCTGGCCTTTAAAAAAGAGCTGTTCGAAGGCAAGGGCGGCATCAGCCTGGGCTTAGACAACCCCTTCCGGGAGTCCATGAAGATGAAGAACGATGTAAACGCAATCGACTACGAGCAACACATCCGCATCAACAACTACAACCGCGGCGCGCGTGTCTCTTTCGATTACCGCTTTGGCAAGATGGAAAAGTCAAAGCCACGTCGTAAACGCAGCATCCGCAACGACGACACCAAGCAGGGCGACGGCAACGGGGCCGGAGGCGTTCAATAATGCCCTAGGAAGCTCACTTTAAAAGCAAAAGGCTTACCAAAGACAGCCGTGAGGCGGACACGGAAATAAAAACAAAGGGCCACTCCCCGATGAGGAGTGGCCCTTTGTGCTTCTTAAAGAATGCTCAGCAGTTTTCTGAGGAGTACTGCTTGATGCGATCAGGGTGTTTTTGGACTAGAGGCTACTTTCAAGTTCCTGGTACAACTTTTTGCTTTTCACGTGAAGCGAAAACCACTCATAGTTGTTCTTCAGCATTTCAAAGTTACTTCCCTCCACAACCCCATTTACACCTTTCTTGGCAAGGGCATCTGCCAGCACGCCGTCCTCAATGGTGAAAGAATCAATCACCAGTCCTCCGTTTACGAAGGAGCAAGCCAGACCTTCCTGATCAGGCTTGTACAATAATGTTTTGCTTTTACTAAGTCCGTTTTGTAGTCTTTCTAACTCTCTCATAATTACTGCTTTTTCTATCTAGCACACATCCTAAAAGTTATTATAGTTCAAATTTATACTGCGTTACTTCAACAAAGAACAAAAATTAGGTGAACAGCACTTTTTTATGGGTAAACGGATTTAGAGGTGGTAATTACAGGGGCAAACCATTGACTTAAACCAAGTTACAACATTATTTTGCCCGGCAAGGCTATTCCTTCAAAACCATCCCTAAAGGGCAAGAAACAGGCTTTATACTCCCATCAGGGCCGACAGGTTGTATAATTGCACTAAAATTTCTCCCTTTTTTTACCATACCAGCCCTATATACCTAAACCACAATACTTTAAATTCACATTTCACCCTTAATGCAATTGCACCAACTAGTAGTGCAACTTACTAAAGAGCCTCCCGCAACTCCCCGTACACCCGGGCCAGGGCATCCGGAGTATAGTGGGCATTCAGCCCACTGGGGTTGGGGAGCACCCATAATCTCGTGTCTCCAATCGTTTCGGGTTGTAGCCCTATTGCCGCGTCCCGGCGGCCAAAGGCGTCCCGGTAGGCGGTGACGCCCAGCATCGCCAGCACCCGGGGCTTGTAGTGCAGCACCTTTTCAACAAGCAGCTTCCCTCCCGCTACCAATTCCTGCTTATTTAACTCTGCGGCGGCAACGGTGGCCCGTTCCACAAAATTGGTGATCCCGCAACCGTAACTAAGCAGTTCCTGTTGCTCTTCGGGTTGTAGCCGCCGGGGTGTAAACCCTGCAGCATGCAAGGTAGGCCAGAACCGGTTGCCGGGCCGGGCAAAGTTGTAGCCGGTGGCAGCAGTATAGAGGCTGGGATTGATCCCGCAAAAGAGCACCCTGAGGTCTGGTGCGATCAGGTCGGGCACGGTCTTTCCGGCAGCCGCTAAAATTTCCTCTTTCGTAGGCTTATATCTTTTCATCATTCTTTTTACCTTTACTTGTAGCTGCTTTGTTGCGGCTGGCGTAGCAAAGCTTACAGGAGTTGCACAGCAAAAACGTGTGTGGCCTAAGAAAGAGAGGATCTGAACGTTCTTTCCCTGGGCACGTTTGTCATGCAGCAGTATATGTAAGTTTTACTATATATAAAACTGAGTGAAAGGTGCGGCAGGCAAAAGCAGCTGTGCCCCTAACGGCTGATACAGCCATCAAACAAACGGAACTATGATCCAGGCAAACATCCCCTCCACCCAGACATTCCTCAAAGAAATCATAGTACGAAGCACCACGCCGCAAGGCATGGAGTGGCTTCAGCAGAAAACGGAGCTTTTAAGCTCGGAGAACGCAAAAGACAAGGACCTTTTTCTATCCTTTAGCGCCGCTCCCCGGTTTGTTGGAAAAAGCCCGCTGCAGCTAACAGACCAAGACTTACAAAAGGCAGAGGAGCTGCGGGAGGGCTTTAACCCCTCTGCCTGGTCAGCTGCACAGGCTGCCCGCACCCTGCTGCTGCTCTCCCTTCCTCACCAGGACGCGAAGGCGTTTCAGCGCAGGGTAGAAACCCTCTTCAGCACAGCCGACATGGGTGAACTCGTGGCCTTGTACGGAAGCCTGCCCCTGTTGCCGCACCCGGAATTGTTTACGGAGCGTGCAGCCGAGGGTGTGCGCACCAACATGGGGGATGTGTACGAGGCCGTGGCCCTGGATAACCCCTACCCTGCCGACTACATGACGGAAGAGGCCTGGAATCAACTGGTCCTCAAGACGCTGTTTGTGGGAAAGCCCCTCTACCGTATTTACGGCATCGAAAAGCGCAGCAACCCTGAGCTGGCCCGCATGCTGTCGGACTACGCGCATGAGCGCTGGGCTGCCGGACGCCCTGTGTCTCCTGAGCTGTGGCGACCTATTGGGCCATTTATCGATGAAACCATCCTGGAGGACATCAAGAAACTGTTCGCCCACCCCGACGAGGTACAACAGGAGGCAGCCGCTCTTGCCTGTGCGCAAAGCAATTTTGTGCCTGCCAAAGAGCTCCTGGACCAGCACCCGCTGCTGAAAAACCGCCTCGAAAGCGGCGAACTTAGCTGGAGACTGATCGGCAACAAAACCCTGGCCTTACAATAAAAGAATCACCCTTAGATAAAATAAAATTATGAATACGAACAACATGCTTCTGATAGACCCGCACGTACACATGACCTCGCGCACGACCGATGATTACGAGCGCATGCGCAAGGCCGGTATTGTGGCGATCATCGAACCTGCTTTCTGGCTGGGGCAGCCCCGCACAGAGGCCGGCTCTTTTAAAGACTACTTCAGCAGCCTGGTAGGCTGGGAGCGCTTCCGGGCAAGCCAGTTCGGCATCAAGCACTACTGCACCATCGGCCTGAACTCAAAAGAGGCCAATAACGAAGCCCTTGCCGAACAGGTAATGGAGCTGTTGCCCCTGTTCCTGTACAAGGAAGGCGTAGTGGGCGTGGGCGAAATTGGCTACGACGACCAGACCAAAGCCGAGGACAAGTACTTCCGGGCACAGTTGGAGCTATCGAAAGAAGTGAACCTGCCGGTGCAGATCCACACCCCTCACCGCGACAAAAAAGCCGGCACCATTAAAAGCATGGAGGTTTGCCTGGAGCATGGCATCGCCCCGGACATGGTGGTAGTGGATCACAACAACGAAGAAACCGTGAAGGACGTGCTGGACAGAGGCTTCTGGGCTGCTTTCACCATCTACCCGAACTCCAAAATGGGCAATGAGCGCATGGTGGAAGTGGTGAAAAAATACGGGTCCGAGCGCATCATCGTCAACAGTTCTGCAGACTGGGGCATCAGCGATCCGCTCTCCGTGCCAAAGACAGCCTCCCTGATGCTGGAGCGCGGCATTGACCCGGAGGACGTGCGTAAAGTATGCTACCAGAATGCCCTCGACTCCTTTGGTAAAAGCGGGCAGATGCACGAATCAGACTGGCTGACACCCGCAAATGTTGACCAGCGTGAGAAGTTCTCAGACAACTCTGTTCTCAGAGGCGGTCAGACACCTGTGGTTGGCGACATCAACACCTCAGGCGAACTGGACTCAAACATCGTTCGCTAATGGCCCAGGTAGGAGCTTACCTGCGGCTCATGCGCCCGGCCAATATCGTAACCGCCATTGCTGACATTATGATGGGTTACGCAGCGTCGGGCGCTTTGCTGTCGCTTTTTGAAGTAGATCTTAGTGCCCAAAACCTACACCCCCTGGGGTGGCTTGTGCTATCGACCATTGGCCTGTACGGCGGTGGTGTGGTATTTAACGATGTGTTTGACGCAGAGCTGGACCGCGTAGAACGGCCGGAGAGACCCATCCCAAGCGGAAGGGCTACCCTGGCTGGTGCTACTACCTTAGGTGCTCTCCTCCTTGTAGGTGGGGTATTTGCGGCCTGGCAAGTGTCCGCGATGAGTGCCGCTATTGCCACCATTGTGGCCTTGCTCGCCCTCTTGTACGACTGGAAAGGCAAGCACCAGTCTCTCCTGGGACCTGTGAACATGGGCGCCTGTCGCGGGGGCAACCTCCTGCTCGGCGTAAGCGCCGTGCCTGCCGCCCTGGAAGAGCTATGGTTTATCGCCCTTATCCCGATCGTGTACATTTCGGCCATTACCATGGTGAGCCGGGGCGAAGTGCACGGCGGAAACCAGGCAGCCCTGAAAGGCGCCGTGTTTATGTATGCAGCCGTTTTCGCGGGAATTATTAGCCTGGCGGCACTGCCACAGTTTAACCTTGTGTACTGCATTCCCTTTTTGCTGCTATTTGCCTACCTCATCTTCCCTCCCCTCCTCAAAGCTATGTCAGCGAAAGAGCCCAAGCTTATCATGAAGGCGGTAAAAGCAGGGGTGCTCTCGCTTATCGTGCTGGACGCCAGTATGGCCGCGGGCTTTGCGGGCTGGCAGTATGGCTTGCTGGTGCTCCTCCTGCTGCCTGTGTCTCTCTACATTGCCCGTAACTTTGCCGTCACATAGAATTCTTATGCGTTACGCATTGTTCTTTTAGAGAGAATGTCTGTATCTTATCCATCCTTAGTCGGGAAAAAGCTTTTGCACTCCCTGCTTAAGGATGGATAAGCTAGCAGCATGCAAGATTTACAAATTCAGAACTCCCCGATCATGAGGACAATTGAACAGTCGTTTACAGTGCAGTTTAGGTATGGGGTTTACTTTACCGCAGGCCTTTTTAAGGCAGATAACACCTTATTAACAGAAGTACTGCAGCAGGACAAGGGCAGCGGGCCACGCAAAGTGTTTTTCGTGCTAGACAGCGGCGTGGCAGAAGCGCACCCAAACCTTGTACAGGACATCGAACTTTATACCGCGCAGCATAAAGAACATGTAAAGCTGTTGGCGCCCCCCCTGACCATCACAGGCGGTGAGGAGGTGAAGAATAGTACGCCCCTGCTCATGGACTTGCTTTCTGCCGTAAACGAGCACGGCATCGACAGGCACTCATACCTGATCGCCATCGGCGGCGGCGCCGTGCTGGACATGGCAGGCTTTGCCGCCGCCATCGCCCACCGGGGCATTCGCCACATTCGCATCCCGACCACCGTGCTCGCACAGGATGACTCGGCCGTGGGTGTAAAAAACAGCTTCAACTCCTTTGGCAAAAAGAACTTCCTGGGGACTTTTGCCCCACCTTTTGCCGTGATCAACGACAGTGACTTCCTACTGACCTTGCATGACCGGGACTGGCGCTCGGGCATCTCTGAGGCCATCAAGGTGGCCCTGATTAAGGACGCGGCCTTTTACCAGGCTATCAAACGGGACGCGGCAAAGCTAGCCAAGCGCGACATGGCGGCCATGCAAAAGCTGATCCACCGCTGCGCCGAAATGCACGTGGAGCACATTGGCGGAGCCGACCCCTTCGAAACCGGCTCCTCCCGTCCCCTGGACTTCGGCCACTGGGCAGCCCATAAACTCGAGCAGCTTTCCGACTACCAACTGCGCCACGGTGAGGCCGTTGCCATCGGCATGGCCCTGGACGTGACCTATTCGATGTTGAAAGGCATGCTCACGCGGGAAGAAGCAGAGGACGTGCTGCAGCTACTGGAAGAGTTGGGTTTTGAGCTGTACGTGCCCCAGCTGTCACAGCGGGAAGCAGGCTCCGATCAGCTTAGCGTAATCAAGGGCCTGCAGGAGTTTAGGGAGCACCTGGGAGGAAAGCTCACTATTATGCTGCTAAATAAGATCGGGGAAGGTGTGGAAGTACATCACATGGACGAACCGCTGTTAAGACAAGCCGTAGAACTATTACAAAAGCGCCACCAACCTCAGCCTGCAGCTTAAACTAGACTTTAGGGCAGTACGGGAGTTTTAAGGCTGCTGTTCTTTTTACTTAAATTGAGCGAAACATGTATCTGGACTCAGGACACCACCTTACCTATTGTACAAATATCCACCCCGGCGAAACCTGGCCTGAAGCCTTCCAGCAGCTGGAAGCTTACCTCCCACCCCTTAAACAAAAGCTATCGCCCGATAAGTCGTTTGGCATCGGACTGCGGCTGTCGAACAGGGCCAGTCTCGAGTTGCTGGACGGTGATAACCTGGGGAGCTTTAAGCAATGGCTGGCGGAACAAGGCTTGTATGTGTTTACCATGAACGGTTTTCCTTACGGGGGCTTCCATCGCCAATCGGTAAAGGATGATGTCCACAAGCCGGACTGGACCACGCCGGAGCGCCTCGCCTATACGGTGAGACTGGCAAAGATACTGGCCGCGCTTCTGCCGGAAGGCATGGAAGGCGGCATCTCCACCTCTCCTCTTTCTTACAAGCCCTGGCTCCTGGAAGAGGACGATACCAAAGAAAAAGGCGTTTTTAACAATGCCACAAGCAACTTAGTCACTTTGGTACAGGAACTGGTACAGCTAAAAGAAGAGACAGGCAAAACCATTCACGTAGACATCGAGCCAGAGCCGGACGGCCTGTTGGAAAATATCTCTGAAGTCATCCGGTATTACGAGGACAGGCTTTTACCAACAGGGGTAGCGCAACTACAAGAAGAGCGGGGCCTGACAGCACAGGAAGCCCGGGAGGCGATTCTCGAACACCTGCAGCTATGCTATGACGTCTGCCACATCGCCTTGACCTATGAAAGCCATGCCAAGGCTGTCTCACGGCTGAAGGAAGCAGGCATCCGGATCGGAAAGGTGCAACTGAGCGCTGCCCTGAAAACAGCCCTGCCAAAAGATGTGGAGACAAGAGGCGAGATTGCCGAAACCCTTAGCGCTTTCGCCGAATCTACTTACCTCCACCAGGTAGTAGAGCTGAATGCGGAAGGTGATCTGACCCAGTACGCAGACCTGACCTTTGCCCTCCAGCATATCCGCAAGCCCAGTGCCATCGAGTGGCGCACGCACTTTCATGTGCCCCTCTTTACCGAGCAATACAACGGGCTGCAATCCACACAGAAAGATATAGTAGAGGTGCTTGCGCTGTTGCGGAAGGGCAACCTGACGACACAGCACCTGGAGGTCGAGACCTATACCTGGGAGGTACTGCCGGAAGACATGAAGAAAGAACTGTCAGAATCCATCCAGCGGGAGCTGGAGTGGGTAATCTCCACGATAAACAAAACACAACATGCAGAAAACGGTAGTTCTGAGCGTAGTAGGACTCACGAATTCACTCATCGGTAAAAACACCCCTTTTCTGGCCAAGTGGGCAGCAGCGGCACAGAATACAGTTATTCGCCCGGTGCTTCCTGCAGTTACCTGTACGGCCCAGTCGACTTACCTGACCGGCAAATGGCCAGAGGAGCACGGCATTGTTGCCAATGGCTGGTACTTTCGGGAGGAAGACGAAATAAAGCTGTGGCGCCAGTCAAACAAGCTGGTGCAGGCCCCAAAGATCTGGGAAGTAGCCAAAGCACAGGAGCCTAACTTTACCGTAGCCAACATGGGCTGGTGGTATAATATGAACACTACCGCTGATTATACCCTTACCCCAAGGCCACAGTACCTGGCCGATGGGCGCAAGCTACCGGATTGCTACACGCAACCAGCCGAACTGCGCGACCAGCTACAGGAAGAACTGGGTACTTTCCCCCTCTTTAACTACTGGGGCCCGAAAACCTCTATTAAGTCGAGTAAGTGGATCGCCGATGCCTCCAAGATAACGGACGACCTCTATGACCCGACCCTGACACTGATCTACCTGCCTCACCTGGACTACAACCTGCAGCGTTTGGGGCCAGGCGACCCACGCATAGCCAGGGACCTGCAGGAAATAGATGCCGTTTGTGCGGACCTGATCCAGTACTACGAAGCAAAAGGGGCACAAGTCGTAGTCCTGTCAGAGTACGGCATATCGGATGTCAACAATCCGGTACACATCAACCGGGTGCTACGCGAAAACGGGTACATAGCGGTGCGTCACGAGCGCGGCACCGAACTGCTGGACATGGCCATGAGCAAAGCCTTTGCCGTAGCAGACCATCAGATCGCGCACGTGTACATCGAGAATCCTGCCCATATTGCGGAAGTCCAGCAACTGTTACAGCAGGTGCCGGGCGTGCAGGAAGTATTGGCTGGCGAGGAACGCAACAAGTACAGGCTGGCCCATGAACGCTGTGGTGAACTGGTGGTCGTGGCGGATGAACGTTCGTGGTTCACTTATTACTTCTGGCTCGACGATAAAAAGGCCCCGGACTATGCCCGCATGGTCGACATCCACAAGAAACCCGGCTATGACCCGGTGGAGATGTTCGCCGATCCGAAGATCAAGTTCCTGATCCCGAAGGTAGCTGCCAAAGTGCTAAAGAAAAAGCTGGGCTTCCGGATGGTGATGGACATTATCCCACTGGACGCTACCCTCATAAAAGGCTCACACGGTCGTATTCCTGAAGACAAGAATGAGTGGCCCGTGCTGCTGACAAAGAATCAGCAAAAGCTACCGCAGGAAGTGCAGGCGGTAGATGTGTTTAATGTGATCCTCTCGCACTTGCAGGTGTCGAAGAAAGAAATGGCGCTATAATACCCTATTTGATAATAGGTCTCACCGCACTGCTAACTGGCTATAAAAAAGGGTAGAAGAAACTTCTACCCTTTAGCTGGTGATGAAAAACAAATACGTTCGTTAATTCTCATTAGCAGGATCTAAGCATGCCCACTTGGGTTTATTCTTTTAGCTCCTCGTCTAACTCTTTGATAGCTATGTTCCGGAAGCGGTGAGCGGCCCCCGGCGCCCATGATTCCAACCCATTCCAGTCGAAGGCAGCGGGAGAAAAGAGCGCCGTCCAATGTGACTGTAGCCCGATCATGCCATTGGTGGCGCCAGCGGTGAAATCATTCTTTGGCTGCACAACGTCCCACATCTTCACGCCATTGACCCAAAGCGTAATGCGTGGTTTGTCCCCCACCATCCGGATCCGGAAGGAGTTCCAGCCATTGGGTTTCCAAACCTTTGCCAAGTCTGTTGCTTCGGCGCCTTGGCTTACCGGCATGCGCTCCCCATAAAGGCTTCCGGTACTGCCCGCTGTTTCATCCAATTCAATCTGGTAGGCGATGCCGCTCTCAGAGGAGCGGAGAAAAATCCCCCCGTTTGTAAAGGAGTCTATTTTCGCCTCCAGGTAGAGGTCAAAGTTTTTGTACTTCTCATCCGACAACAAAACTCCTCCCTGGCCGTAAGGGTGCTGGCGCAGCACGATGGCTCCATTTTCCACCCGCACATCTGGGGTGGTTCCCTGATGGGTGGTGCGGCTAATGTGCCAGCCCTCGAGGTTCTTCCCATTAAAAATTGGCCGAAAGCCTGCCGGGATTTGGGCATGGGCGACAGCACCTAACAGAAGGGCGGAGAAGAGAACGGTAAAGCTTTTTATATGTCTGTTCATCATTCAACCTTTTCTTTACTGCTTAGCCTCCATCACAACCCGAAGTCCTACGTCAAAGCCATTGCCCGGACCAGCGGCGTGCGTCTTATAAGTCGCGTTTTTCACATCTCCGGTAAAGGAAGCACCTTTGAGCACGTGTTCTTCACCGAACTGGGGCGGCACCGGGTCTGCAAACAGCTTTTTGTTGTAGTAGTCCTCTACCCATTCCCACACGTTGCCCAGCATGTCGTAAAGTCCCCAGGCATTAGGTTGCTTTTGCCCGATGGCACTGGTAGTGGTACCTCCAAGCACTGCTATTTTATTGATTTCCGCCCAAGGTATATCATCATCCGCCCCTGCCCGGGCAGCATACTCCCACTCAAACTCAGTTGGGAGGCGGTACTCATGCTTTTTGTCCAATGCACTTAGCCTCCGAACAAAAACCTGAGCATCCTGCCAGGAGATATTTTCAACCGGGTGCTTTGTCGCATCGTCGCTTACTTTGTCTCCCTGAAAAAACGATGGGTTATGCCCCATTACCTTCTCCCACTGCTCCTGTGTCACCTCATACTTGCCAATGTAGAACGGCTGATCCAGGGTGACCTTGAAGCCCGGCATAGCTGCCTGAGCGGCCATTTTTTCGGCTACCCTGTAAATGGAGTCCGGCAGTGTTTTCCGGCCCGGGTCGCCTTTGCCGGGCTCGCCAACGGTTGGCTGGTACTTGCCTACAAGCATACTGCCGGGCTCAATCCGGACAAACTCCATTCCCAAGGGGTTGGTAAAGGTTGGCTTCGGGGCTGTAACGACACAGCTTTGCAGCCAAAGGGCGGAAACCAAGAGTGCCCACATTCGCTTTGGATACTTCTTCATGGTCTTCTGTCTAATTACAGCTATTCCTGACTGGCAGCTTCCCCCTCTGCCCAGTTCGTTCTTTCGGCTCGGCCGAGCTTAAAGATCTCCAGCATTTGCAGGGTCATGCCTTCCGGAATCTTAGGCGTGTTGGCCCGTATTTCCTTTACTTCCTCCGGTGTGATCACGGAGGCCTTGTTTCCGAGTTCGCTACTGTTCCGGATGTAGCTCATAACTGAAGCCAGCCATTTATCGTCCTGGTGGCCCATGGCTGGCATGGTGTTCGGATAAGTTTTGCCATCTACCGGTCCTTGCAGCCCATTCAGCATCAGTTGTGTGAGCAGTATCTTGTCCCCCCTCACGCGTGGGGAACCTGCCAACGGAGGCGCTGGCATTTCATCGTCCCCAATCAGGCGCCCTTTTCCATTTACCCCATGGCAGTTAGAGCAAAGCTGTTTGTATATCGTTGCCCCGTTGGCCACCAATTCTCTGTCTGCAGGGCTCAGATTTCGTGTTCGCTCTCTTTCCGCTGCCAATATTCTTTGTGTCTCGGCAAAGGTTTCTTGGGAGTACTGCATCAGCTCATTATTCGGGTTGCCCGCTAAGAGCTCTTGTACAGCAGTTTGTGCCTCCTCCGTCTTATTGCCCCGCAATGACAGGGCAAGCTGGACCCGCACATCAGCGCCCGGGTCATCTTGCATGGACGCCAGTTTAGCAATCACCTCCTGGTCGTTCTGGTTCACAAATTTTTCGGCCACCCACACCGCCGTTTTTCTTACCTGGGCGTCATCGTCAGCAAGGGCCTTAAACAGAGTAGGCTTGTCGAGGGCCTCCATTCCTTCCAGCGTCCAGAGGGCATGGATGCGAGCCAGAGGTCCTGGCTTCTTTTCAAAAGACGTCTGCTGCCCTAAGGCAATTTTCTGTAAGGCAGGGATAACAGACTTATCATTGCGCACGATCAACAGCTGCTGTGCGTTATCGCGCCACCAGCCGTTCGGGTGGTTCAGGTAAGAGACCAATTTGCTGGCAGGCTCATTAAGCATGTTTGGCCGCCGCGGATCTCGCTTAAAGTCTTTGTGCACCACCCTGTAAATGCGCCCCATGCCCCTGTTCTTGTACAGCTCCTTATCCTGAATGATATCGTAGAGATAGGTACCCGGCCCTGACCATTCACTTTCCTGGATGATGCCATGGTACATGTCTACTATGTAAAAGGTGCCATCCGGACCGGTATAGGTGTTAATGGGACGAAAGTTCATATCGGCAGAGGCCAGCCAGTCTTTGCCTTCATACACGTCCTTGATGTACGTTTTCCCCTCCTCCTTGTACACTTCGCCGCGTTTGATGATACGCCCTACGGGTTCCGGTATAAAATAATCGCCCAGCATGTCGGCGGGCATGCGATCCCCCCGGAAAATGGACTGCCCACCACCAGAAGTAAAATGCTTCAGAGTGTTGTCCGGGCGCAACACGTCTTTCCCTCCCTGGGCATCTACTGTCCCAATGATGGGCCAGGGCACCGCAAACTCAGGGGTATACTGGTCTTTGAAGTTAAGCGCGCCATACGCCGGCATCTGCTGTATCTGCACTGCCGGTAGCCCAGGACCTGCTTCAGAGTAAAACAGCTGGCCATAGTTATCAGTGGTAAGCCCCCACTGGCCAATCATATTGTCCACCAGCGTGTCAGCCTCCAACTTCCCATCCTTGTATTTGTATCTCAGGTTATCCCGTGATGGATAGATCCAGTTGTCGAGGTTCCAAATCAGGCCGCCATTCTGGTGCTCCAGGTTCCGCACATCTAGCACATCGTTCCGAAAAACGATCTTCTTCTCATCGGCCTTACCGTCTCCGTTCGTATCACGATAGCTCCAGATATGCTGCACGTTCGTTTCCTGCACCAACACCTGGTCTCCCACCGGGAGAACTAAGCGAGGCAAAAGCAGGCTGTCGACAAACACTGTGGCTTTGTCCATCTTCCCGTCCCAGTCGGTATCCTCCAGTAGTTTAATCCTGCTGGTTCGCTCAAACTGCCCGGTGCCCTCCGCATCCTTCATGTAGGTATTCATCTCAGCAACGTACATCCTGCCGTTTCCGTCCCAGGCGAGGGCCACTGGCTCCTGTACCATGGGCTCGCTGGCTACCAGCTCTACTTTATAACCAGGCGGCAAAACAATCTTGCGCATGCTTTCCTCCGGAGAGAGCGGTGTGGCAGGAGGATCTTTATCTACCACCACTCGTTCAAAGTCTTCTGTTGCTAAGGCCTGCTGTTCTGTTGTGTTTTTGCGATTACAGCCAACAAAGGCCAGCAGCGCCAACACCACAGCACTGCAGGTACTCAGTCTGAAATCGGAATTCCTTTTAGTGTGTCTTGGGTACATGAGGTAAGGGTAATATTTATTTCAGTGTGTTCGGGCAAAATCTTTTTTATGGGAACGTGTAGTTGCTCATAGCATCAAGCGATAAAATGAATAGCAGGAGAATCAGGGCCGGGGCTTCTTTACCGCTTCGCTATCGTCTGCCTACCTGCAACCGGCACTACAACAGCTATCACTACAAGCCCCCCGGCCTTCTCCTTAAGACTGAAGCACCTTGATTCGTCAACTATTTATAGACCACTCTAGTATCAAGCCCAGATGAGGCGCCAGGCACCTTATGACCAAGTCGCTCGTTAACAAGGCTTCTGTCCAAACCCACCCTTTTATTCAATCCTTTTCGGTAGCTTTTACTGGTTCTCCCTGACGGTGAAGCTGGCCTCCTGCACATCCCGGGAGTTAGTGCCCACATACACCTTAAACTCGCCTGGCTCCAGTACGCGCTCCAGCTCATTGTTGTAGAACATCAGGTCTTCCGGGGTAATCGTAAACGTAACCGTTTGAGTCTCCCCCTTCTTCAGGTTGATCTTCTGAAAGCCTTTCAGCTCCTTTACAGGTCTGGTAATGGAGCCTACCACATCCTGCACGTACAGCTGTACAACCTCTTCGCCATCGTAGTTTCCGGTGTTCTTCACGTCCACTTTTACCTCCAGCGATTCATTCGCGCTGATACTGTTTTTGCTCAGCTGCGGCTGGGAGTAATCGAAAGTAGTATAGCTTAAGCCATATCCGAAGGGGTACAGGGGCTCGTTGGTTACGTCCATATAACGGGATTTATACTTGTCGAGCAGTTCACCACCGAACGGGCGGCCTGTGTTTTTATGTGCATAGTAAAGAGGCACCTGCCCCACTACCTGTGGGAAAGACGCCGTCAGCTTTCCGGAGGGGTTGTAATTACCGAACAGCACATCCGCAATCGCATTACCTGCCTCTGTCCCAGCAAACCATGTTTCCAGAATCGCATCTGCGTTCTCGTCTTCCCAAGTCAGGGCCAGCGGACGTCCGTTCATCAGCACCACGACCATGGGCTTGCCTGTTTTCTTCAGGGCCTTCAGTAGCTCGCGCTGCTGTCCCGGCAACGTAATGTCGGCGCGGCTGGCCGCCTCTCCCGTCATCCCCTGCGACTCTCCCACCACGGCCACAATCACATCCGAGGCGCTTGCTGTTTTCACCGCCTCGGCGATCATTTCTTCGGAAGAGCGCTTGTCTATCTCCAAGTCTCCGCCGTGCGCGTTCAGGCGCTGGATCATTTGCTCATCATCCGCAATGTTGGCTCCCTTGGCATACTTGATCTTCACGCCCGGGCCAGCTACATTGCGGATTCCCTGCTCCAGCGACACGGCCTGCTTCCAGTCGCCGGCACCACTCCAGTTACCGATCATATCGCGCTGGTTCTTAGCCAATGGCCCGATCAACGCGATGGTTCCAGACTTCTGCAGTGGCAGCACCTGCTTCTCGTTCTTCAGCAGTACCATGCTTTTGCGTGCAATCTCCCGGGCCGCCTCTCGGTACGCAGGCTTCATGATCGTGTTCTTTGCCCGCTCTTCGTCTGTGTACAGATAAGGGTCTTCGAACAGGCCTAGCTTGTACTTTGCCTCCAGAATGCGACGGGTGGCTTTGTTGATGTCCTCCTCGCTTACGGCACCGCTTTGCACCGCCTGCTTCAGGTTTTTCAGAAACACCTCTCCCACCATGTCCATGTCTGCACCTGCTTTCAGGGCCAGAGCACCTACGTGTGCCTCATCACCTATACCATGCGCTACCAATTCGTTAATTGCCGTGTAGTCTGTCACCACAAAGCCATCAAATCCCCACTTGTCGCGCAGCAACTCGGTCAGCAGCCATTTATTCGCCGAGGCCGGCACTCCATTCACCTCGTTAAAGGAGGTCATCACGCTACCTGCGCCGGCCTCGATGGCCGCTTTGTAAGGGGGCAGGTACTCGTTGAACATGCGGTTCAGGCTCATGTCCACCGTATTGTAGTCACGTCCCGCTTCGGCGGCCCCGTACAAGGCAAAGTGTTTGACCGTTGCCATGACCGTGTTTTCCTCCGACAGGTCATCGCCCTGATAGCCCCGCACCATCGCCCTGGCTACCTGGGAACCCAGGTAAGGATCTTCCCCGGCGCCTTCGGCAATACGTCCCCAGCGGGCATCACGCGCAATGTCTACCATGGGCGAGAACACCCAGTTCAGGCCATCGGCCGAGGCCTCGTCGGCAGCGATGCGGGCACTGCGCTCAATAGCCTCCATGTCCCAGCTCGTGGATAGCCCTAACGGAATCGGGAAGATGGTGCGGTGCCCGTGGATTACATCGTACCCAAACAAAAGCGGGATTTTAAGGCGGGTGTTGTTCACCGCCATTTCCTGTAGTTTTCGGGCAGCTACCGGGGTAAAAGTGTTAAAAACGCCCCCCACGTTTCCTTTGCGGATGTTCTCATCCACATTTTGGCTTACCACCGGCCCTGTGACATCAAAACCAACCGCCACCAGGTTTAGCTGCCCGATTTTCTCTTCCAGCGTCATTCTGGCCATCAACTCGTCGATAAACTTGTCCATCTCCGGATCTGCAGCGGGACTTGAAGCGTGGGCTGCACGCTGACCAGTTGCTGTTGTGCTGGCTGTTGTAGTAGTTTTCTGTGGTGTCATGTTATCTGCGCAGGCCATGCACAGAGACAGCACTAAGGTTGTATATAAAACTCGTTTCATTCGTTTTTTACTTTATTTGGATAAATGGGGAGCAATAGTTTTTTGCCAGATCTGGTAGCCCTTCCGGTTCATGTGCAGGCTGTCCTGTGAAAATATCTCCGGCTTCGGCCGCTTGTTTTGGTTTAACATCAGCGGGTACACGTCTGCGTAACTCGTTTTAGGCTGCTTCCGGAGATAGGCCCGGATCAGCCGGTTTGCCTCCTCTATAGTAGGTTTGAACTCCCAGCGCGAAGGACTGGGCTTAATGGACACAAACGTGATGGGCACTTGCGGCATCTCCTGCCTGATCGCCTGAAAAACATCCTCAAAGCGTGCCAGCACCTCCTGGGCCTGCACAGTGCCTGAGGCAATATCGTTCTCTCCCGAGTAAATGATAATCTGCTTTGGTCGGTAAGGGAACACAATATCACTCAGGTAATGCTTCAGGTCCAGCAGGTTCGAGCCTCCAAAGCCGCGATTGAGAACGGTCTGATGAGGAAACGCCTCCTGCAGGTTATCCCACATTCGGATGGAGGAGCTGCCGACAAACAGGATCCCATCCTTCGGCGGCATCTGCAGGCTATCCTGCTCCTTAAAGGCTTTAATCTCGTTCCAGAAAGGCAGTTCCTGGGCAAGGAGGCTACAGTGCCAGAGCAGGCCGGTGAATAATAGAGCTAATTTTCGCATATTATGACTTTTCTGATGCATCAAGAAACACTCCATAACCAGAGCTTATTCTGCTTTTATAGTCTTTGTTCTGTCCGATACCCCGCTCTCGTTAAAGGCCTCCACCGCGAAGTAGTAGGCCTGGTCGACAGACAGGCTTTTGAGGTTGAGGGAATGGTCCCCGTACACCATCCAGGAGTTATACAGCTTGTCGGGCGCGATGCCCCACAGGACGTTATACCCTTGCGCGCGCGGCTGCTTATCCCAGGTAATAAGGGCATCGCGACGGTCAGCTAAGCGCTTCACCTGTACGCCCTTTACCCGCGAGGGCGCTTTGCCCAGCCCGTGGCCAAACACCCGCAAACCTGAGATGGCCAGGTTAGGCGTAGGGGCATGGAGGCTCTGAAAGCGGATATAGCGGACAGTTTGCGGGGTTGCCAGCTCCACGTAATCGTTAGGCACATCCTTGTAGTTGTCCTCTCTGTCTACCAGCGTCTGCCAGGTTTCCCCATCCCTGGAGCCCTCAATTAGGTAGCGGTGGTGTAACCCCGGCACTTTGCCGTAGAGATCGGACTTGTAGTCGTGGTAGTTTACCTGGATGGCGTATACTTTCCCGGGGCTTTGCAGGTCGACCTGTACCCATTGCTGGTCGTTGTTTTTCGCTGCCACCCAAAAAGACTTCACGTTTTCGTCCACCATGTTCTCCGGCTTAAAGCCCTGCAGCGAAGAGGAGGCCTTTACGGGCTTTTGGTAAGACAAGAGCATCCAGCCGGTAAACTCACCCATTTTGCCTGGAACGGCAGGCGCATAATGCGGATAATCGCCGAAATAGGTATTCATATACATAAGGCCGTCCTTGTCGAAATAGGTCGGAAACATGCTGATGCGGCGCTCCCAGTTCATGTTCACTGATACGGTGGCCGAGCCGAAGTGCCAGTACTGCCCGGCAGGGCCCTCTACTGTGCTACCGTGCCCTGCCCCGTTCATAAAGCCACCCGGCTTGTACGACACGGGATTGTTAGGCGCGTAAGTAAACGGCCCCAAGGGGCTGTCGCTGATGTACACCCCATCGCCGTACACGTTAAACTCCGTACCGGGGGCAGCATACTGCAGGTAGTACTTGCCACGGCGCTTCGTCATCCAGGCTCCCTCCATATAGCCGGCCAGCACTGTATCGGAATGATTCTCGCCGAAGCGCTCCCAACCGTGCTTGTCTCCGTGCAGGGTGAACAGTTCCACTGTCTCTTCGGACGGCTTAAAACGGTGCTCCTTGTCCAGTTTCTTCACCCGGAGCGGATAGGTGTTGGAGGAGCCCCAGTACATATAGGCCTGCCCGTCGTCATCAATAAACAGCGCCGGATCCTGTAGGTCGTTCAGGATGGCGGGGGTGGCTTTCCAGTTTCCCTTTTTCGGATCATCCGTGTACAGGATGCTCATAGAGCCCGAGGGATCACCGGCTACATAAAGCACAGAGTCTTTGTAGTTAAAGGCAGCCGGGGCATTTGAGCCCTGAAAATACCACTTCTCCGGAGAGATGAAGTTCCAGTGCTGCAGGTCCTTCGAGTGCCAGTACCCCATGGAGCGGGTTACGAACATGTAGTACTCGTTCCGGAACTCCACCACGGCAGGATCTGCCCCGGAACGGTAGGAAATGTCTTTATGGGCATCGTACACCGCATAGGTGTAGTCGATGTTGAGCGGATTACAGTAAGTTTCGGACTGCGTATCCTGTGCCTGTGCAGTTGTAATACAAAAGACCGCGACCACAGCCTGAAGTACTTTATTAACGCCTACGTAGGTTTGCATGCGGGTTTCTCCGTTAAATAAACTGAAACAACTATTGTAAATGCGGGCTTTCAAAGCCTAACTTTTTCAGGCCTGCCTGCACCTCCGGAGCGCTCATAAACAGGTCCCAGAGCAGGCCTGTGCGGCCATTCTCGATCATCACCGGGATGGGCCCCTGGTCTATCCCCAGGTAACGGGGCGTATACCAGTCCTTTTCCTCAGAGAAAGCATCGTAAAAGCCGTACTTCCCCCATAGCTTGTCTCCCATATCCTCATATAAGTGGCGCATCACTTTCAACGACTCCTCCTTTGCGTATGGGTAGGAGGACAGGGCCGCCGTCGGAGAGATCACCCCCAAGTCGTGCTCGGGGCTGTGACCCGCGTAGCCCTTAGGTGAGTAGCTGGAGGTAAGGCCCCAGGTATCCTCGCCATAACCCTCGTAATCTTTCGGGTTATCGACCGCATAATCGTGCTGGATCATGGTGTGGTTCTGGTTAAGCTTCCAGTAATCGGCATACTTATCCTTCAGCCCCCGCGGGTCCAGCCCCAAGTAAGAGTAGTGAGCCCAGAACATGGGGCCAACGCTGCCCTTGTGGCCGTTGTGGTTCAGGACCACCTCCCGGCCGTAGGATGTAGCATCGGAGGTGATGGCTCCGTTCTGTGCCCAGCCCTCATGGTACACTTCGGCAGGCACCCCATGTGTAGGCGAAGCGGCAGCCAGCACATACATAATCAGGGCTTCGTTGTAACCAGTCACCGGAAAGTTCATTTCCCAGCCATAGTCCGGGCTCCAGTGCCAGTATAACACATTCTGGCCACCCTTACGGTACCAATCCCACTCCACTTCTTTCCAGAGCTTGTCTATTTGTGCGGCAAGGGCTTTTTCCTCTTCGCTCCCGTCCTGCAGGTACTGGCGCACTGTCAGCAGCCCCTGTACCAGAAAGGACGTTTCCACCAAATCGCCCCCGTTATCCTTCTGGCCAAAGGGCTTCACCTTACCGGTCTCTCCTTGTATCCAATGCGGCCAGGCCCCATGAAAGCGGTCTGCCTTTTCCAGGTAGTTCACCATCTTCTGTAGGTGCTGCACACCTTCTTCACGGGTAATAAAGCCCCGCTCTATGCCCACCAGGATAGCCATCAGCCCAAAACCAGTAGCCCCGGTGGTCACGACATTCTGATCATTTTCGGGGTACACGTTATCCATGTGAATGCGCTCACGGGCAAGCCCGGAGTTAGGCTCGGCACCGGCCCAGAAATACTGGAAGGTCTGCTCTTGTACCCGTGTCAGCAGTTCTTCATTTGTAAGCGACTCTTCCCCTACAGCTTCCGCTGTAGCAGTAGTCGTTGCCTCGGTTGTTCCCTGGCAACTGTAAAACAACTGCGCTGCCAGTAGTGGTATGGCTAAAAGTTTCTTTTTCATTTCTGTGCGGTTATTATTCGGTTCTCATAAATCAGTTAAAACAAAGGCCTCTCAAATTCCCTGGCCCTTGGTTTGTGGCATATCCGACCTTATGCTGAGGAAGCTCCAGAGCCAGGCCCGCGTTAGTGTAAAGAAAGGGAGACCTCTTTATGGACAGACGGGGAACTGAGTGTTAGTTTATACCTTCCAGGCACCAGCTCCTTTCCCAAGGCCACGGGCTCCAGCCCTGCCCCTCTACTTTCAGCATCCCAAATCGTTTTTACTTTGGTTCCATCCTCTCTCCACAAGGTGAGCGTGTAGGCTTCTGCTTCCTTCGTCGCCACCTCTATCAGATAGTTCTCCAGGTCCGGGTGCCTAAGAAGGTCCACCTGCCCTGTCTGCACATTGGGTGCTACGAGCGGAAAACCCGTTTCATAGATGGGCTGGCGGAAGCCTAACCTAGACAGGCCAGCCTGTATTTCCGGCTGCTCCGTAAACAAGCCCCAGAGCAGGCCAGAGCGGTAGTTCTCGATCATGGCCACAATTGGGCCCTGGTCTATAGCCAGGTGGTCTGTTGCCGTCCAGTTGCGCACTTTATTATGCGCGTCCTTTAAGCCATACTCCCCTATCAGTTGCCCGCCCATGCCTTTATAAAAGTTGCGTAGCACCAGCATGCTGTAATAGGGCGTATAAGGGAAAGAACCCAAGGCTGCCGTGGGGGCTACCGTACCATTGTCGTTCGTGGGTGAGTGGGCAGCATACCCATCCGGATCATCTGAGGCCGTCAGGCCCCAGTAGCTCCCGGAGTAGCCATAGCTTTTCGGGGCCATCAGCAGGCTATAGGCTCTGTTTATCATGGTATGGTTCTGGTTCTGCTGCCAGTAATTGGTATAACTGTCTTCCAGTTGCCTTGGATCGAGGCTCAGGAAAGAGTAATGCGCAAAGAACAGAGGTCCTCCGTAGGCCGGCCCCATCTTCAGGGGGTATCCCGCGTAGTTCTGTACTGCCCCGAAGTTGGGGCTCACCCAGGTGTTCTGGTACACTTCCGGTTTTATAGGGTGTGTGGGGGAAGAGGCCGCCAATACATACGTTATGAAAGCTTCATTCCACCCCCGTATGGGCAAGTTCATCTCCCAGTTGTAGGTCGGGCTCCAATGCCAGTACAGTTGCCCGTCTCCGCGTGAGGCATACCAGTCCCATTCCACGCTTTCCCACAACTGCGTGATTTTATCCCGCAGCTCTGCTTCGGCCCCTGCCCCGTTAAAATAGGCACGCGCCGTTAGCAAGCCATTGATCAGATAGGAGGTCTCCACCAGGTCTCCCCCGTTGTCCTTTTGGCTAAAAGGAATCGCAGCACCCGTGCTGCCGTTAAGCCAGTGGCTCCAGGCCCCGTGAAAGCGGTCGGCCCTGGCTAAAAAGTCAGTAAGTTTGTTTAGTCGTTCTACAGCCTGTGCTCTGGTAATCCACCCCCTGCTTACTCCCACAAGGATGGCCTGCACTCCGAAGCCGGTCCCACCTGAGGTTACCACCTCCCCTGATCCGGTTCGCTCACGGGCCATGCCGCTGGTGGGATGGGCATAGTCCCAGAAATACCGGAAACTCTCTTCCTGTACTCTGTTCAGTAGAGCCTTGTCCTCGGCGGTGGATACAGCAGGCGGTGTTTGTGGGTCTATAGGGCTTGGCACCGGTCGCTCTGCCTTGTCGCTGCTACAGGATAACAGCACACACAGCAGCAAGAGACAACAGGACCAAAGGTTTTTACAAGTCATTCTTTCTTACAGGGGTGGCAACTCTAAAAAAAGAAAGTATGGAACTGCCTTGCCGGCAGCCCCATACTTTGGTTCAGTAATTAGTATCCCGGATTTTGAGTCAGCGTTCCGCCGCTAAGGTTAATCTGCTGCTGCGGGATAGGGAAAACTTCGTTTTTGCCCTCTACGAAGTTCTTACCCAGCGCTTGCAACACCTCGGCGGCCCTCCCCTGGCGCACCAGATCGAAGAAGCGGTCTCCATTCTCCAGCGCCAGCTCTACGCGGCGCTCCTGCCAGATCAGGTTACGCAGCTCTTCCTGCGTAGCCGACTCGATCGGCTCAAGACCTGCCCTTACACGTACCATGTTCAGCGTCTCCAGTGCCTGCTCTGTTCGACCAAGTTCGTTGGCTGCCTCAGCATGCATCAGCAGCACCTCGGCGAAGCGCAAAATGCGGATATTCTGGTCTCTGCCATAGCCACACTCGTTCGTCACGAAGCTAGGCACATAGGCTTTCTGGTTGTAGCGTGGGTTTGGAGCGCTTTCTGATATCACGTCTCCCTCGGGGGTAGTCTCTCCCCGGAACAGGATCGTTGCGTCCAAGCGCTCGTCTCCTTCCTCGTAGGCTTCCACCAAGTCCTGGGTCGGCTCTACAAAGCCCCAGCCAAATTGGCCACGAACGCCCTGTACCTCTGCCCACTGGCTGTTGGAGGCACCGCAGTTACCTGGTATGGTGGCTGCCTGTATCTCAAAAATGGATTCATTGTTGTTTTCGCCTGAGATACGGAAAATATCATAGTAGTTCGGCGTCAGCGAGTACCCCAGCCCCATGATCTGCTCTGTCAGGTCGAGCACCTCCTGCCAGTTCTTCTGGTAAAGCTGCACCTTGGCCAGCATACCCAGGGCAGCTCCCTTGGTGGCGCGCCCTTCGTTGGCGGCATCGTAGTTCACGGGCAACACCTGCGCTGCCTCTCTCAGGTCTTCCACGATCTGGGCGTACACATCCTCCTTAGAGGCTCTTGGCAGGTTTAACTGCTCTGGGTCCTCCTGCTCTCCCGGCAGAGGCACGGAAAGTCGCAGGGGCACTCCTCCAAAGGCCCTTACCAGGTTAAAATAGTGGTAGGCCCGGAAAAACTTGGCTTCGGCCAGCAGGCGTGCTTTCAGGCTCTCATCCATGTTGATTTGAGGCACGTTGGTAAGCACCTGGTTAGCGAGGTTTATGCCCTGGTACTGGCCATTCCAGTAGCCATTAAGCTGTCCTTCTGTAGGTGTAACGGTCAGGTTATCGAAATTATCCAGGAAGCCGGCATCCCCCGGCACGCTTCCTTTCTCAGCGTTATCCGATGTGATGGTTGTGATCGCCAGGTGAGCGAAGGCAATGTTGTTCCACTCGCGCAGGTTACCGTAAATAGAGTTTACAGCCTGCATGGCATGCTCTCCGGTCACAAAAAAGTCCTCCCCTACAGGAACACCCTCTGGCTCCACGTCCAGAAAATCCTCTGAGCAGGAATACAAGCCGCCAATGGCCAGGGTGCTAATAAGTATAAACGAGTTGCGCTTAATACTATAAAATATGTTTTTCATAAAGTCCTTAGCTATTCGTTAAAAAGTAACATTTACACCAAAGTTATAGGTGGCCGACAGCGGATAAACGTTTCTGTCTATGCCCTGACTTACGGGTACACCGCCAACCTCTGGTGAGAAGCCGTTATAGTCGAACCAGGTGATCGGGTTCTGGGCGTTTACATATATGCGGAAGTTCTGCATGCCCCAGTTGTTTACCAGCGACTGCGGCAGGTTGTATCCTACCTGCAGGTTTCGGATCCTGATGTAATCTCCGCTCTCTACAAAGAAGTCGTTCGGGTCTAGGTTGCTCCCAATTAAACTTGCAGAAGGATAAAAGTTAGAGGTCCCCGGACCAGTCCAACGGTTGTCGAAGAAATCCTGCGAAAAGTTCTCATTGCCATAGCGCACGTTTCTGTTTCCATTGTAGATGTCTACATCAGACACACCCTGAATATCTAACACAAAGTCGAAGTTTCTGTAGCTGAAGCCAGTGTTGATACCAAAAACAAACCCGGGGTTCGGATCACCAATAATGGTTTTGTCCCGCTCATCAATGATGTTATCATCGTTCAGGTCACGGTACCGGAAGTCTCCTGGTCGTGCGTTTGGCTGTGCCGAAGCTGCCACTTCCTGCTCATTCTGAAAGATGCCGTCTACTTCATAACCATAGAAAGCACCAATTGGATCCCCGATGCGGGTAATGCTTACCTGGTAACCACCTACTGGAAGGTTACCGTTAAAGAACACATTATTGCCTGTCGCAATGCCGGTTACTTCGTTTTTATTC
Organism: Pontibacter ummariensis; assembly: GCF_900188175.1. Lineage (GTDB taxonomy): Bacteria > Bacteroidota > Bacteroidia > Cytophagales > Hymenobacteraceae > Pontibacter > Pontibacter ummariensis. The sequence continues at coordinate 93,163 of NZ_FZOQ01000018.1, forward strand.
ACAGCGAAGTTAAGCCCGATGTTGTAAGTGATGTCATCCGAGATATCATCTGTCCAGTTTACAACAGCCTCGAGGCCCCTGTTACGGAAGGTGGCATAATTACCTCTGATCTCACCTGTTAATCCCAGGTAACCTAGAGGCGTAAGGCCAAAGATAGCGTCCTTCGTTTCCTTGTTGTACCAGTCTATTTCTGCCGTCAATCGGTTGTTCAGAAAGCCCATTTCAACCCCAAGGTCTACTTCTTCCACTACTTCCCAGTAAAGTGTAGGAGAAACAACCTGTGTTATATTACGCCCTGGATAGAGAACACCGTTGAAGATAGACCCATAACGGGCGTCTGTGCTAACTGGCAGGATGAAGATGCTGGACGGAATGTTGTTGTTGCCCAGTCTGCCCCAGCTTGCCCGAAGCTTCAGGTTATCAAGTATCGTCTGGTCCTGCATGAACTCCTCTTCAATGACACGCCAGCCAAGGCCTACAGAAGGGAAGTATTCCCATCTGTCGCTACTCGGGAACTTAGAAGAAGCATCGTAACGCAGGGTGGCAGTAAGCAAATACTTGTCTCTAAAAGTATAGTTAATCCTACCGAAGTAAGAAAGGAAGGTAAACCTGTCACCATCCGCCTCTATCAAGAAGGTTTCCGGATCACCCAGGTCCAGGTACAGGTTGGCGTCTGAGTTGAATTCCACATCGTTTACCGATCCCACGAAATTCTCAAACTTGTTCTCCTGAGCAGAAGTACCCAGCAAAGCGGTAATTTCATGTTCTCCAAACACCTTGTCGTAGGTCAAGGTATTCTCCCACAACCAGCTGGTTCTTTTACTTCTTCCCTGTGTTAAGAGACTACGGGAGGCATACTGCACACTCGTCAGGGAGTCCTGAGACCTGTAATTGGTGAATTCATTGAGACCATAATTCACGCCCAGGCTGGTACGGAAGGTAAAGTTGTTTAAGAACTCAACTTCACCAAAGGCATTGCCAATAAACTGCTGGCCAGACGACTCCTGCTTAAACCAGTCGATAGAAGCCTGTGGGTTGGCAAAGTTCCCTACATTGAAGTCAAAGGAATCCCCGTAGTTGCCATTTGCTTTAAACACCGGAATAATCGGCGGCGCCACAAAGGCCTGGTAGAAGATATCACCCGGAATATCCAGGGAGTTATAGTTGTAGAAAATGCCATTATACCCGACTTTTACATTTTCACTTAGCTCAAAGTCTGTTTGCAAACGGGCCGTAATACGCTCGTACTCATTTCCCTCAATAATACCCTCCTGGTTCAGATAACCGGCACTAGCACTATAGGTGATCTTTTCCGAACCACCGGAAGCTGATACCTGGTGATTTTGAATCAAGGCTGTGCGCAGAATCTGATCGTACCAGTCCGTGGTTGGCAAATCCGTTGGAATCAGCTCTGTCCCATTCTTTTCATTTATCAGGGTAGCGTATTCCTGGGCATCCGTCATTTCCAGTGCATTGGTTACACGCTGCACACCTACAAACCCGTTATAATTGACACGTGAGTCTCCGGCCTTGCCGCGCTTAGTGGTTACCAGCACAACACCGTTTGCTGCCCTTACACCATATATAGCGGCACTAGAGGCATCTTTCAGTATCTCGATCGACTCGATGTCTGCCGGATTCAGGAAGCTCAGGTTATCCACAAAGGTACCGTCCACCACATACAGTGGGTCTGCACTTCCTAAAGCAGAGCCAGCACCACGGATTCTGATCTGTGGAGACGCCCCTGGCGCGCCGGAGTTCGTGATGGTCACACCGGCCACTTTGCCCTGCAGGGAGCTGACCGGGTTCTGAGAGGCCTGTTTCACAAGCTCCTCGTTTGTAACAGAGGCGATAGAACCGGTTACATCCCGCTTCTCCTGCACACCATACCCCACCACAACCACTTCCTCCAGGGCTTCGGTATCCTGCTGCAACTCGATGTTAATGGTGTTTCGGTTATTGACCGGTACCTGGGCATTCTGATAGGCAATGTAGCTGATCACAAGTGTCCCGTCTGCCGGGGCATTAATGGTGTAATTCCCATTAACGTCGGTCTGTGTGCCAATGCTGGTACCCTGTACCGCGACCCCCGCTCCAATCAGCGGCTGCCCTGTAGAAGCGTCGACCACCCTACCTTGCACAGGAATGGTATTTTGTGCAAAAGCAAGATGAACCATCAGCAGGCACATCACTAGTAGTAGACAATTTTTCTTCATACGTCTTATCCTATTGATTTAAGTTTTGATTGTTAAGGTTTGTAGCTGTAAAGCTCTGGAAAGTGAATCCGACATCAAAAAAAAGCACCACTACATTACCACATCACACTTTAAAATAGTGAGTGGTTACACAGATGATTCGCTTTAGATACAGGACTGGTGAGTAAATACTCCTTATACGTTGAGCAAGTGGGGGAGATAAGCTGATGTAATAGAAAATGCCGCCAGAGGCTCTATCTCAGGCGGCATGAGAGGTAATGATGTGGTGTTGATGTGGTGTTATATCTCCATCACAAACTCCACCAGGTTCTTGTCGTGCTCCATATTGAGCTTCTTCCGGAGTCGGTAGCGACGCAGTTCCACCCCTCGCACGGTGATGTTGAGCAGGGAGGCGATTTCTTTGCTGCACATGTTCATCCGCAGGTAGGCACAAAGCTTCAGGTCGTTCGGGGTAAGCTCCGGATAGCCTTCTTTCAGCTTTTTAAAGTAGTTCGCATTGGTCTCGTTGAAGCTCTTCTCAAAGAGCTCCCAGTCGTTTTGCGAACTCATCCCCTCTGTTATGATTTTTTGTATTTTTTTAAGCTGCTTCTCGGGCAGGCGGTTTCCCTCCGCATCCTGCAGTTTGTTCAGTTCATGGCTTATATTCTGAAGCATCTCGTTCTTATTAACGATGTTCAGAGCAGTACTAGCCAGTTCCCGGCTCTTGCTCGACAGCTCCGACTTAAGCTGCTCGTTCCGCAGCTTCACCAGCTTCTGCTCGTGCAGCATCGCTTCCTGCCGCAACTGCTCCTGCTTTTCTTTCTCCATCTGCTCCTCTATCCGCTGGTGGTCGCGCTGCAACTTCTTATTATAGAGGAGGCGGCCTACCCACAGCAAGCCCAGGCCAAGGACAGCATAGCCTGCGAACGCCCACCAGGTAGCATACCATGGCGGTAAAACAGTAAACTGATACAGGGTAGCCTCTGTTATGGTCTCCCCGTTGATGCGGGCACGCACCTTAAAGCCATATTCTCCCTGGCTAAGGTTCGTGAACTCCTTTTGTGTGGCAGCGCCCCAAGCAGACCAACCTTTAGAATAGCCCTCCAAAAAGTACTGAAACTGCACGCTTGCCTGCTTATAATAAGGCAGTGCGTAGGTAAAACGGATGTTGTTATGCTCGAATGGAAGCTCCAACCCCTCCTGCTGCCCTGTCCCGCTTAAGAGCTCAGGCCTCTCGGTTATGTCTGCTACCTCCCGTATCAGAACTGGTGGCAACACCAGGCCCATTTGTGGCTTTAGCTCCGTATTGTACACGACAAAGCCATCATCTATGCTGATCAGGTAAATAGAGTCGCTGATTTTACTAATGCTCTCGTACTCCTGCACCATGCGTCCATCAAGGATACTGAACTGATTCGTGTTGATCCGGGGTGCCTGCGGTTTTTCGAAGTCCACCAAAGCAACTTTACCATGGTTAATAAACCAATGCTTTTTACCGGAAGCAGGAATGATGCGGTTGGATGCCGCCAGATCGCCTAGCTTACTATTCAGCTCGGTATAGGGAGAAAACCTGCTGCTTAACTCATCATAGAGGTAAAAGCCTGAGTCGGAGGAGAACAACAGACGGTTAAAAAGCTGGGATATGTTTACCTTGTGGTCCCCGGGTAAACCATCACTCGCATCAAAGCTTTTAGCAGCAACGACCTTCCTTACGTCCTGGCTCAGGGATAATTTGAAGAGACCTTTATAAGCATGGCTCACCCAGATGTTTCCCGTATGATCCTGCTCTACATTGCGGCTTGGCTCAGAAAAGCCTTCCACCTTATGTGCAAAAGCCCAGTGCCCGGACCTGTCTTTCCGGTAAACCGCCAGTCCGGTATAAGTGCCCTGTATCAACACCGAGGGATCTGTCCGTAGTTTCTTTATGGTCCATCCGCCTTTTATGTCCGACACCTTCACTAACTCACTTCCCTCTACCCTGAAAGTTCCTTCATTATGCCCACAAAGCAATTCTCCATCAAGCACAGCCAACTCCCACACTTGGCCTTGGGAGTGCTCGATCATCCGGAAGTTCAGGTTCTGTGCTGCATTGCTTTTGCCCGGGTTCCAGTCGCTATAAAAAAGGCCTTGGTTAGTACCCAGGTAGATCTTGCCGCCGTGCACGATGCTGCTGTATACCGTGCCAAAGGTACCTGCCTTATCGAAGTAGAAATAAAGCGGAGAATTTACCTCCACCCGGTCAATACCATTATCCAGGCCTACCCAAAGGTTCTGTGTAGTGTCGGTGTACAGGTTGAGGACAGTGTTGTTCTGCAGGCCGCTGCTTTTGTTTAGCTTGTGCACCAGTTTCCCAGACTTGTCCAGAATTACCACGCCATTCAGGATGGTGCCAAAAGCGTAGTAGTTCTTGTTGATCCTGGCTCCATTGTTGAGCTGAAAGGCTTTCAAATAGCCGTTTGCCTCGTTCTCCCACGGCACAAAGTCATTTCCATCGTATAAAAAAACGCCTTCTTTGGCCGTGCCAACCAAATAGCGCCCCTCTGAGAAAGGAAGCACCGACAGCACCCCCGACCGTCCCAACTTCTGGCTATTCTTTAGAAAATGCAAGCTGTCGTTTTTCAGTTCGTAGAGGCCTTTTGAAAGCACTTCGGCAAAGTACCGTTCGCCGGCTCTAAACAGGAACAGGTAGGGTTGTTCCGCTCTTACCACCCTAATCTTCCCGTTTTGATAGATAAAAATGCTGCCAAACGACTGGAAGTATACTTTATCTTTCTCGGTGTAAATCTTCCATATCTCATCTTTAGGCCGGTACTGCTCCGGCACCAGGTTCACCAAGGAGGTATACCGGAAAAGCCCATCTTTGCCGTAGCTCCAATAGCCCATCTCCCCAAAACCACCAACATAAACACGCCCTTTTCCATCAGCTGCCACGGCTCGCACGATCTCCTTATGGGGCATGGGGTACAACTGCCAGCTGTTTCCGTCAAAAGCCAGCAATCCGTTTGAATTGCCGTAATACATCACGCCATCTGCGCCGCGGGTAACGGACCAGTTCTGGTTTCCTGCCTGATATATTAGTTTAGTATAATTTTGAATGTAAGGATATCCGAGACTACGGTTACCCTCTGCTTTGACCGCTAAAGCTAAAAAGATCGAAAGTAGGCTAACAATTAACCTGAATTTACCCTCACGCTTTACAAGAGACAACACCATAATGTAAACTTCTATCCTTCTTGCTACAAGATGCAAATTTTTCAGCAAAGAGCCTGCCAAGGGTCTTAAAAGATGTTTGTTAGTTCTGCTTAAATAAAGTACAATTTATTTCTTTCTTTACATTCCCTAAAAAGAACTGTGCTTTCCTTTTTCTATAAAATGCAAGAAAGATGTAAATATTTTCGTTAATTTTGTAAAGTGCTTACTGCCGAAAGCTGTACCTTTGTATTGCAAGCAGAAATAAAAACATGAAACTATACCGCCAGATCATATTGCTTACCCTCACGCTGCTGGTGCTCGTCTCCTCGACGGGTATGGCTGTGGGCATGCATATATGTGGTGGTGAGTTGCGCGATGTCACCTTCTTCGGTGCGGAGGCTGATTGCCCGATGATGCCAAAAGAGCATCAGGAGCTCCCGCCCTGCCATGCTTCCCAGGAAGATAAGTCAACGAAGGATGGTCCTTGCTGCGAGAACCATGAGGTGGTTGTGGAGCGGCACGACGTCGCGGCTGATTCCAAAGCTATATCCCTGCAAAAGCTGCAGGACCTCAAGTTTCTGGCTACTGTTAAAGTCGTTATCCTACAGCTTTTAGCGCCTGAAACCGCTAAAAGCCCTACCTACGCCCTCTATACCTCTCCTCCGCTGGCGCGCGATATTCCCGTGCTGGTGCAGTCTTTCCTGCTATAAATTACAGAACCCGGTGCCCTGCCGGCGCGCTGACTCGCTGTGGCTATATTTTGCTACCAGCTTCGGCTTGCCATGCTGCTACTGTTTCGGCACCCCTCCTGCAGCCACATCCCCTGTGGCTCCCATCATTCTGTAATGTTATAGACTATCATTTCCATGATCGAGAAGTTAATATCCTTTTCGCTACGCAACCGTGTATTCGTCCTGCTTGTTTCCGCCATTCTCTTTGGCTGGGGGCTTTATTCGGTGCAAACAAATAAAATAGACGCCCTCCCCGACCTGTCCGAGAACCAGGTGATCGTGTTTACCGAGTGGATGGGCCGCAGCCCGCAGTTAGTGGAAGACCAGGTCACCTATCCCCTGGTCACCAACCTGCAGGGTCTGCCCGAGGTGAAGTATGTGCGCGGCAGTTCCATGTTCGGCATGAGCTTTATCTATGTCATCTTCGAGGACGACACCGACGTGTACTGGGCCCGTTCCCGCGTGCTGGAGCGCCTGAACTCCATTGGCAATATGCTGCCGGAGGGCGCTACCCCTACCCTGGGGCCAGACGGCACTGGCGTAGGCCACGTGCTGTGGTATACCCTGGATGCTCCGGGCATGGACCTGGGCGAACAGCGCGCCATTCAGGACTGGTACGTGAAATTCGCACTGCAAAACGTGGATGGCGTAAGCGAGGTAGCCTCTTTCGGGGGCTTCCAGAAGCAGTACCAGGTGACCGTAGACCCGAACAAACTCACCTATTATAACATCACGGTGCCGCAGGTGATAGAAGCTGTGCGTGCGAATAACAACGAGGCCGGCGGCCGCAAGTTTGAACGCTCCGACATCGGCTATATCATCAAGACCACCGGTTATTTAAAGTCTGCCGAGGAGATCGAAAACATCGCCGTTACCACCAACAACACCATTCCGGTACGGGTGCGGGACGTGGCGACGGTGCAGATGACCGGCGAGAGCCGCCTCGGTATCTTCGACCTGAATGGCGAAGGCGAGGCCGTGGGCGGCATTGTGGTGATGCGCTATGGGGAGAACGCCGAAGAGGTGATCGCCAATGTAAAAGAGAAGATGGCCGAAGTCTCCAAGGGCTTGCCCGAGGGCGTGGACTTCAACATCGTCTACGACCGTAGCGGCCTGATAAAGGAGAGTATCGAGTCTGTGAGAAACACGCTGATCGAAGAGATGATCGTGGCCTCCGTGGTCGTGTTCCTTTTCCTCTTCCACTGGCGCAGCGCCCTGGTGATCATCATCCAGCTGCCACTCTCCGTGTCCATCGGCTTTATCCTGCTCAATGCCTTTGATATCTCCTCTAACATCATGTCGCTGACCGGTATCGCCCTGTCCGTGGGTGTGATCGTGGATGACGCCATCGTGATGGTGGAGAACTCCTACCGGCACCTGGCGGATGCGACCAGGGGCAAGAAGTGGATAGAAGAGGAAACAAACAGCTAAGGAACAGTTCACCGACCGCTTAATGCAACCATGAATGATTGAATGAGAGGACGTCCTGACTGGCACCAGACAGCCACCAAGTAACCTTCTTCATTCAAAATGCAATTATTCAAGCTTGAATAATCATGAAATTAGACAAAGAAACAAGACTCAACATCATAGAAAGAGCTTCCAAGCAGGTAGGCCCGAGCGTGTTCTGGAGTACGGTCATCGTGATCACCTCCTTTCTGCCGGTGTTCCTGCTCACAGGCCAGGAAGGCAAGCTTTTTAGTCCGCTGGCCTGGACAAAGACCTTCATTTTGATCGTGGACGCCATCGTGGCGATCACCCTCACGCCCGTACTCATCTCCTTCTTTCTGAAGGGTAAGTTCAAGGACGACAGCGCCAACCCCATTAACCGGGGCATGGAGCGGGTGTACGGCCCCGTGCTGAAGTGGTGCCTGAAGTGGCGCAAAACAACCATTGGCATCAACATCCTGGCCCTGGTCGTGGCGATTCCGATGCTGATGAGTCTGGGTACCCAATTTATGCCGCCCCTGGACGAGGGCTCTATTTTGTTCATGCCTGTCACGCTGCCCGATGTGTCGAACGCCGAGGCCAAGCGCATCCTGCAGGTACAGGATAAGATCATCAAGTCCGTGCCGGAGGTGGATGAGGTATTGGGCAAGGCGGGTCGTGCCAGCACGGCTACGGATAACTCCCCTATCAGCATGATCGAAACCATTGTGATGCTGAAGCCCCGTTCTGAGTGGCGCGAGGGCATCACCAAGGAGGACATCATCCAGGAGCTGGATGCGAAATTGCAGATCCCGGGCGTGGTGAACGGCTGGACACAGCCCATCATCAACCGCATCAACATGCTGGCCACCGGTATTCGTACCGACGTGGGTGTGAAAGTATACGGGCAGGACTTGGACTCTATTTACGCCGTGTCGGAGAAAGTGAAGTCGGCACTGGAGGCAGTACCGGGGGTGAAGGACCTGTATGTGGAGCCCATTACAGGTGGCAAGTACCTGGAGATCGACATTAACCGCGAGGCCCTGGGCCGCTACGGACTCACCGTGGACGATGTGAACATGACAATCGAGTCTGCCCTGGGCGGTGCCACCATTGGCAATACCATCGAGGGGCGGGAGCGCTTTTCCATCAACGTGCGCCTGGCGCAGGAGTACCGCAACAGCGTAGAGCGCATCCAGCGCATCCCGATCCAGACAGGGGCAGCGGGCACCATTCCTTTATCCTCGGTGGCTGAAATTCATTTTACGGATGGCCCTCCGATGATCAACTCGGAAAACGCGCAGCTGCGTGGGGCAGTGCTTTTCAACGTGCGCGAGCGCGACCTGGGCAGCACCGTGGAAGAGGCGATGGAGAAGATCAATGCAGAGATGACAGGGGTACTGCCGGAAGGGTATTACCTGGAGTGGAGCGGCCAGTGGGAAAACCAGGTACGGGCTACCCAAACGTTGCAGATCATTATTCCGCTGGTACTGATTATCATCTTCCTGATCCTCTACTTCTCTTTCAAGTCCCTGAAAGAGGCCTTGCTGAACCTGATCACCATTCCGTTTGCCCTGGTGGGCGGCGTATTCATTGTGTACTTCTACGGGGTGGATCTCTCGGTGGCGGTGGCCGTGGGCTTTATTGCCCTCTTCGGTCTGGCCATCGAAACCGCCATGGTGATGGTGGTGTACCTGAACGAGGCCATGAAAGAGCTGGTGGACACCAAAGGCAACTCCCACGAGACCATCACCAAGCAGGACATCCGCGACTATGTGTTCATGGGAGCTGCCAAGCGCCTGCGTCCGAAGATCATGACCGTGTCTGTGGCCCTGTTTGGCCTGATCCCGGTGCTTTGGGCCACGGGTGTTGGCACGGATGTGATGCTGCCGATCGTGCTACCGATGATTGGGGGTGTGTTTACCTCGTCCATCCACATCCTGCTGGTAACCCCAGTGGTGTTCGAGATGACGAAAGAGTACGAACTGAAGAAACACGGAAAACTAGAGATTTACGATGTTAAGCATTAAGAAATACAGACTACAAAGCCTCCCCTTAAAGGGGGCTGGGGGATGCTTTGCTTTCGCTGCGGGCCTGCTGTTGATGTTGTTCAATGTAACCGCCTCACAGGCACAGGCTCCGCAACAGCCGGTAGCCCTGGACAGCGTGCTGCAAACCATCCGCAGCAACAACCCCATGCTGCAGCAGTACGACCTGCTGGCGAAGGCACAGGAAGCTTATGCCGAGGGCGCAACAGGCTGGATGGCCCCCATGGTAGGGGCAGGCGTATTCATGCTGCCTTATCCAGGTCAGAACGTGGAGCGCGACGAGAAAGAAGGGTCTTACATGCTTTCGGCCGAGCAGGCCATCCCAAACCCGGCCAAGCAACGCGCCAAGCAGGCCTACTACGACTCCCGGGCAGCCATCGAGCTAGCCAAAGCAGAAGCTACGTTCAACGAACTGCGCGCAGAGGCCAAAACGGCCTACTATAACTGGGTCGTGCTGGAGAAAAAGCTGGACGTGCTGCAGGACAGCGAACGGATCATGGAGTACATGCTCAAGCTGGCCCGCATCCGCTACCCTTATAGCCAGGGGAAGCTGGGCAGCATCTACAAGGCCGAGGCCCGTTTGCACGAGGTGGAAAACATGCAGCTGATGACGCGCAACGAGATCATCCAGAAAAACGTGGCGCTCAACACGCTGATGAACCTGCCGAAGGAGCAAACCTTCCGCATTGACACCCTCATTAGCATTCCGGAGGCTGTAGTCTTAGCTGCCGATACCGCTTACCTGACCGAGACCCGGAGTGATATTCTGCAGCTCGACAGAACCATCGAAAGCATGCGCCTGGGCGTGGAGCAGGAAAGGCTGGAGCGCAAACCCGACTTCCGGCTGCGCTTCGACCACATGACGCCCCGCAACAACATGATGCCGGACCAGTTCACCGCCATGGGCATGGTAACGATACCGATCGCGCCCTGGTCGTCGAAGATGTACAAAGCCAACGTGAAGGCCATGAACCTCGAAATCGAGGCGATGCAGCGGGAGCGGGAAAACATCCTGAACGAGGCCCAGGGCATGGTGCGCAACATGGCGCTGGAACTGAACGCCAAGCGCGAGCAGGTAGAGAATTACCGGACAAAGATCATCCCGGCCCTGAAGAAAAACTACGACGTGACCATGCTGGCTTATGAGCAGAACAGCGCCGAGCTACCCGAAGTGATCGACGCTTGGGAAGCCCTGAACATGGCCTCTATGGAGTACCTCGACAACCTGCAGGAGCTGTACCTGTTGGCCGTGGCTTACGAAAAAGAGCTGGAGCGATAGTGGGATCAGAAAATTCAGGATCTAGAAATTGGGAATCTGGGATTGCGGCTATGGGTCGAATCTCCTTTTCCGGTGGACTTCTCCTGATAGGATCACAAGGCATAGCGTCAAGCAGCGACGCATTCAAATTTAGAAAGACATGAAACGATACCTGAACATACTCTTCCTGTTGCTCGCGCTGTTTACGGCAGTAGCTTGCCAGAGCGAGCAAGCGCACGACCATGCCGAGGAGACAACCTATACCTGCCCTATGCACCCGCAGATCGTGCAGGACGAACCAGGGGACTGCCCTATCTGCGGGATGGACCTGGTGCCGATGTCGGCAGAGGGAGAAGCCATCGAGATCACGGATGACCTGGCTTTCCTGCTGCAGCCTACCAACCAGACAATCGTCTCCAACATCAACACGGTTAAGCCCGAAGAAAAGGCCCTGCCGGTGGCAGTAGAGATGGAGGGCATCATCACCTACGACGACCGCAGGGTGTATACTGTTCCTACCCGCGTCGGGGGGCGGATCGAGAAGCTGTACGTGGACTATAACTACCAGCCTGTCAGCAAAGGGCAAAAGCTGATGGAGATTTATAGCCCGGAATTGGTGACAGCCCAAAACGAACTGCTGTACCTGGTACAGTCCGCCCCGGAGGACGAGGCACTGATAGCAGGGGCCAAGCAGAAGCTGCGCCTGTTGGGGGCTACCGAAGCCCAGATCAGCCAGCTTATCCGTACAGGCGAGGCCAGCTATACCTTCGCGATCTACAGTCCTTATAATGGTTATGCAATCGGGCTGAATACCACAGCCCCCGTCGCAAGGCCTAGCCAGACAAGCATCACCTCGCCGAATAATGCAGCGGGTGGGATGAATGGCATGGGCGGGGGCACGACCGGTAACATGGCCGACCGCTCCACCGCAGCTCCTGCCCCGGGGGAGTCTATCCAGCTCCGCGAGGGCATGTATGTGAGCACCGGACAGCCGCTGTTGCGGGTCGTGAACCCGGAGCAGCTGTGGGCAGAGTTTAACATACCTGCCGGCGAAGTCGCTTCCATTGCGAAAGGCGCCCCGGTACAGGTTACCTTCCCACAGCTACCCGGCGAGAAACTGGAAGCACAGGTAGATTTTCTGCAGCCATTTTATGAGGCTGGCGAGAACTTTGCCAAGGTAAGGGTGTACTTGCCCGGCGAGCAAAAGGTAGCCCGGGTGGGACAGCTGGTAGAGGGCGCCGCCACTTACACCACCCCTCCTGCCTTGTGGGTACCCCGCGAGGCGGTGCTGGACATCGGCACAAAAGCCGTTGCTTTCAAGAAAGAGGGCGGTGCTTTCAGGCCTGTGGCGGTTACCGTTGGTACAATACAGGGAGAGCTGGTGCAGGTAGTGGAAGGACTGGCGCAAACTGACCAGATCGCGGCCAACGCCCAGTTCCTGGTAGACAGCGAAAGCTTTGTGAAAGTAGCGGAGTAAGTAAGTGAACGTAGAACGTGGATTTTGAAAGTGACCCTTTCAGTCGTCCGGAACCCGATTCTTCAAAATTAGAAAGACATGAAACGATACCTGAATATATTTTTCCTGCTCCTGGCTCTTTCCACCGTCAGTGCCTGTACCGAGCAAGGGCATGAGCACGAGGAGGAAGGCGCTGTGGCTGATGCCATCACCTACACCTGCCCCATGCACCCGCAAATCGTGCAGCACGAGCCCGGGGACTGCCCCATCTGTGGGATGGACCTGGTGCCTGTATCGCAGTCCGGGAAAGATACCGGCGAGTTGATGCTGAGCGAGAGCCAGATCGCACTGGGCAACATTAAGGTGCAACCGGTGGGGCTAGGGGATGTGGGGAGCAACACGATCCTGACAGGCAAGCTGGTGCTGGACGAGACGCAGACAGACGTGATCAGCAGTCGGGCCCAGGGCCGCCTGGAGCGCATGTACATCAAGGAAACGGGCGAGAGCGTGCGCAAAGGCCAGCCCCTGTATGAAATTTATTCCGAGGAGTTACTGACGCTGCAGCGCGAGTACCTGCTGGCCCTGAAGCAATACCAGGAACTAGGCGACGAGAACCCCCGCTTTGCCTCTTTCCTGGAGGCCGCTAAAAACAAATTGCTGCTCTACGGCCTCACCGAGGCGCAGATCCGCAGCCTGGCCCGGACAGGAGATCTGGATGCGCGGGTTACCTTTGTGGCCCCCTCCTCCGGGGTGATCACCGATGTAGCAGCAGCAGAAGGACAATATGTAACCGAGGGAGCCATCCTGTACCGACTGGGCAAACTGGATAAGATCTGGGTAGAAGCGGAACTGTACCCCCAGGAGGTAGCAGGCGTACAGCCCGGAGACGTGGTGCAGGTAGCCGTGCAGGGCTTTGCAGAAGAGCCCCTTCCGGCAGAGGTCACCTTTATCAGCCCGGAACTGCGGCCGGGAAGCCAGGTAGCGACCCTTCGCGCTGAGATGCCGAACCCCGACAACAAGTACCTGCCGGGCATGCAGGCCAATGTAAGCTTAGCGGGTAAAAACGGTGCTGTGTTGGCCGTGCCAACCGATGCTGTTATCCGCGACCAGAACGGCAGCCACGTGTGGGTGCAAACGGGCGACAATACCTTTCAGGCCCGCATGGTACGGATCGGCGAGGAAAGCGCTGACAGGGTGGCTATCCTGAGCGGCATTAATGAAAATGATAAAGTAGTAACTTCGGGCGCTTACCTGCTCTACAGCGAGTTTGTGCTTAAGAAAGGAAGCGACCCGATGGCCGGGCATAACCATTAGCAAGATTTGTATGGGCAAATGACTGTTTACAGAAGCATGCTGATCCGTTTTCCGCCCACAACCTGTTTCAAACATTATTCAAAAATCAATCAATCAATTATCTTAAATTATCAACCATGAAAAAGACCCTTTTTACAGCAGCCGTACTAGCAGCCTTTACCTTCTCTGCCTGCTCTGAGAACGCTGAAACAGCAGAGACAGCCGTAGGTGAGAACATGGACATGGAAATGCCCGCCGAGGCAGAAGCTACGACAGTGGTGGTCGAAACACCTGACTTCTCTTCTGTCGCAGAGCCCGTGCAAAACCAGATCTCGCAGCTGGTGGATGCTTACCTGAACCTGAAAGAAGCCCTGGTGGCTTCTGACGCGACAGCCGCCAAAGCAGCTGCCAGCAATGTGCTGGAGATTGCCCGTGCCATGCCGGTCGCAAACCTGGAGGCCGATGCCAAAGCCTATGCCGAGGAAAAAACCGCGAAAGTGATAGAAACTGCCGAAGCCATTGCGGCCGCCGAAGAAATTGCCGCCCAGCGTGAGAGCCTGGAGCCACTCTCTGAGGCTACCTTCGCCCTGACGAAAGCCTTTAACGCGGCTGATCAGACACTGTACTACCAGCGTTGCCCGATGGCACTGAACAACAAAGGCGCTTACTGGCTGAGCTCTAACGAGGAGATCCGTAACCCTTACTTCGGGGAGCAAATGCTGAAGTGCGGCAGCACCGAAGAAGTATACCAGAACTAAGTATTTCCATAGCAACAGTAAAAAGAGCGCGCCGGCCGGTGTGCTCTTTTTTTGTGCCCCGGCCTGTTTTTTCTAAGTGCCCAAGCAACCCTTTACCCCTTTGTGGCATCTTATAGACGCTGCCCCACCCTGGTAGCAGCACCGGCTCCCTCCTTCTCTTTTTACAGCAGGTGTTAGAAGATAAAAATCAGGCGTTCGTCTAAAAGTCCTTCCGGAAACCAAACAGTACCTTGCATTACAAAGTACTATAGCATACTTTTATAGCATAGAATCACACACTACAAGCACTAAGCAAAATAAAACCATGAAAAAAAATTTATTCTTACTCTCCCTGCTGCTGCTCTTCTGCAGTAGCCTTTCTTTCGCCCAAAACACGGGCAAACTCACCGGTGTCCTGCTCGACGAGAACGCGCAGGCTGTCGGCTTTGCCAACGTTGCCGTACTGGATGCCGCCACCGCGAAGGTCGTAACAGGTGCCATCGCCGACATGGACGGAAAGTTCCTGATCCAGACGCCCGCCAAAGGCAAGTACCTGCTGCAAGTAAGCGCTCTGGGTTATGTAGAAACACAGACAGCTCCTTTTGAGGTATCAGGCCCGGCCTTTTCCAAAGACTTCGGTACCTTGGTGGTAAAGGCAGACGTCAAAGCACTGGCCGAGGTACAGATAGAAACCATGCGCCCGACTGTTACCACACACCCGGATAAGATGGTGGTCAGCGTGGAAGGCACCGCCCTGGCCAGCGGCAGTACCGCCTATGAGGTACTGACCAAGTCACCCGGCGTGTGGGTAGACCAGGATGGCAACATCCAGCTGAATGGCAAGACCGGCGTGCAGGTCATGATCAACGGCAAGCGCTCCTTTTTGTCGGGCAAAGACCTGCAGAACCTGTTGCAGGGCATGACCGCCGAAAACCTGAAAGACCTGGAGATCATTACCAACCCTTCCTCCAAGTTTGATGCAGAAGGAGCCTCCGGCATCATCAACATCAACCTGAAAAAGCCACAGGACAGCGGCATGAACGGAAGCGTGTACGCCGGCTACCAGTACAACAACCTGAGCACCTACACTTCCGGCGCAGACCTTAGCCTGAAGAACGGCAAGTGGAACTCTTTCGGCAGCCTGGACCTGGCAAGCCGCATGCGCTACCGCGACATGGAGATGCACCGTGTGTTCTCGAACGAAGACGGCAGCAAGAGCAAGTTCGACCAGACAGGCTACGAGGAAGAAGAGCGTCTGCAGCCATCCCTGCGTCTGGGGACAGATTATGAGATCAACGACCGGCACAGCATCGGGGTGATGAGCTACCTTACCTTTAACGAGAGCGACAATATCTTTAGCACCGCCTCTTACCTTCGTAACCCGAATGCGGCGGATGATCTGTACATTGATGCCGCAAACGTAGCCGAAAGCAGTTACCGCAACGGCACCTTTAACCTGCACTACCTGGGCAAGCTCGATACGGCTGGCACGACCCTTTCCGCTGACCTGGACTACGTGCATATCCAGAGTGAGAATGCGTCTGAGTTCCGGAACTCCTACCTCCGACTGGCTGACAGCAGGGCAGCGGTGCAGGAACTGCTGATAAGTGAGAACCCGACCGGGTATGATATTTACTCCGCCAAGGTAGACTTTGCCAAACAACTGGGTAAAACAACCAAGCTGGAGCTGGGGGCCAAGGCCAGCCACGTGAAGTCAGACAACGAGCTGCGCTTTTTTGAAACATCGGACGGCAGACAGGTGCCGGACCCTAACCGCAGCAACCACTTCATCTACAAAGAAGACATTTATGCCGCCTATGCTAACGTGTCGGCTAAGCTAGGCCAGCACTGGACAGTGCAGGGCGGCTTGCGGGCAGAGCAGACCGAGTCTAGAGGCCGCTCACTCACAAAGAACCAGACCACCGACCGCAGCTACCTGGACCTGTTCCCGAGCATCTTCCTGCGGCAGAAAATAAGCGACAATTACCAGATAGGGTATAAGTACAGCCGCCGCATCAACCGGCCAAACTACCAGATGCTGAATCCTTTTATCTTTTACCTAGACCCTTATACCTGGGCCCAGGGCAACCCTTACCTGAAGCCACAATACATCAACTCCTTTGAGGTAACGCAAACCCTGAAGCAGACCTATAACCTGGTACTGGGCTACGCCATGACCAAAGACTTTATTGCAGAGGTGCCAGAGCAGAACCCGGAGGATAACACCACCGTGTTTCAGCAGCAGAACGTGAAAGACCTGAAGAGTGCCACTGCTACCCTGGTAGCGCCTGTGCGCCTCTCTAACAAATGGGAGATCAGCAACAACATAACCGCTATGTACCAGGAGTACACGGCCCTGGCCAACGAGGAGTTGGTGGTGAACGACCAGTTCACCGTGATCGGACAGACTACCCACAACATCATGCTGCCAAAGGGATTCCGACTGGAGGTAAACGGAGGCTACCAGGGACCAGCCGTGTATGGCATGTACAGCATCAAACAGCAGTGGTGGGTAGATGGCGGCTTAAAACGCAGCTTCATGAACGACAGACTGGCCATGACCCTGAACGTGACTGATATTTTCAAAAGCCGCGTGCTGGACCTGGATACCAACCTGAACGGGAACATCAATGCCATTAAACAGTACCGCGGGGACCGTGGCGTGCGCTTTAACCTGCGCTACCGCTTCAGCAAAGGTTCTGCTTTCGAATCGAAGAAGCGTAACGTGAACCTGGACGAACTGAACCGCGCCGGCGGCAACTAATCTTAGTGCTTTCTTTCCAGAGAGGGCAGCGGCTTTGTCGCTGCCTTTTTTTATTTCCACTTATTCACAGGCTTCCAGCCCTTGTGCTGCGTTTGCGGTTTGCGCTGCTCCCCAAATAGAAAACCTGCCTATGCTCTACAAGCACAGACAGGCTCCACATTAACCTATATAGTTACTGATTCCGTTAATGATGATACGACCTGCGGTCATCCGGCCTGATGATCAGCCACAGCAGCAGCCCGATCGGCCAGGCCACAAAAGCGACCACCAGTGCGATCAGCCAGCCTGGCTTGCCTCTGCGCTCTGCGTCTTTGTAGGCCCAAACAATACTCCATATATATAATATCAGCCCTATCAGCCCTAGTGCCAGGCCGAAGATGCCGAGTCCTAATACTAATTCTCCCATAGTGTCCTCCATAGTCTTACTTCGTCAAAACAAAATTATATCTCTTCTAATCAATTTAACGAATCAGGCCATTAAAGGTTAAATACCAGTCAGTTACAACAACAGGAGCAACAAAAAAGGCCTTCCCCGACGCCTAAGCCTGCATGAAACCAGGCACTCGCAGGAGCAGTGCACGCTGTGAGGCAGTGGGCCCAGCGCTTTCCTGCAGGTGCCGGGTATGGCAAGCATCGCTTTAGATACAGCACGCAGGTAGTACTTAATAGTACAGCCACTTAACATTAAAAGAGCCGTTCTACTGTAGTGGAACGGCTCTTCTGATGTTGCAAGTATGCTCTCAGGCTATAGCAGGTTGTTTATGCTGGCTACAAACAACTCGTGCAGTTGCTGCGGAGACAGGATGTGGCCTTGCTTCTGGGCCTGGTTTGCTGTTTCGTAGCCTAGCTGGGCTGCTGCCAGGCGCTGTGCTGGTGTGCCGTGGTGGCCAGCACTTCCAAAGCTGCAGTCTCCGATCTGGAAGAACAGGTTGAAGAACTGCTCTACCCGCTTCCAGTTATAGGTGGCACCGCGCTTGTGCGTCATGTAATAGGCAGCCATAAAATCCGCTTCCAGCTCTGTGTAGCGCGTAGCCTCCGGCGCATTATCTGCAGCACCCGCTGGGTACCAAGCCGCTGTGTTATCGAACTGAATCTGATGTGCCCACTCATGGGCCAGAATACCCGTCCAGACAATGTCCTGCTCTACGCCAGCCTCAGTCATCATTCCTACCAAGCCATCCCCAATGACGATCAGGTTGCCGCTGGTGGCAAACCCGTCTATAGCGAAGAAAGGTGATTCTGGAAGGGTTGCCATGGTTGCATTAATCCCTACCAGTATATCAGCATAATCATATGCTTCTTTTTCTGATGCAAAACCGCTAAAATAGTTATACAGAATGTAACCCACCTTGTTGCGGTCGTTCAGTGTTTCGTTATGCTGGCCGTTTACACGTATTTGACCTGGCATGTTCCAGAACCCCTCCAGCTCACGGGTGCGCTTGGTCACAAAATTGGTGTACTCCCCTTTTTCGCCAAAGTATTGGTTAGGTGATCTGTCAAAATAAGCAGACACAAAGTTAATGTTCATGTACAAATTGAACAGGTAGTTTGCAGTCGGTCCACCAAAAACTGGAACAAGTTCCCTCCCAAGCTGACCGATATACTTGTTTTGCACACTTATAAACTCAGTAGGCCCGCAGTCCGTCGCCTCCACGGCATTGTTGATGACAAAATAGCCGCGCAGGTTCTCACTTATCAGCTTAACGTCCGATAGGTTTTTAAGGGTTACACGGGTGTTCAGCCTGCCATCCTGAGGAGACACTACCGCATGCTGGGTAACGGCACTAGTTGTTAAGCGGGTGTCCATCTCTTCCATCTCGTTCTCACAGGACGTAGCGAACAAGGCCAGGCCCAGGAAGCCTAGTGCAATTTTCATTGTCTTCATGTAAAGTGGGTTTAAAAAAGTAGGTTAAGGGATTAGAATGATAATATGAGTATATTGAATTACACGGATAAGGTAGGCAGAAGAATCGACACCAGCAAGAAATTACGCTTTTGCTGTGATTTAATTTACACCGGGGCAGCCTCTTTACACGTCAACCACATTTCCCTCCTATAGTATTCTTCCTCTTTGGCGGGCCTTTGCTTGTGCGTGATGTGGCCGCGGCATAAGCAGAGACAAGGTACTTGCTGCCCTGCATTAAATAGCCTTTGCTCTATATTTTCTCACCTAAATTTCCTAAACTGCACTTGTAAAACCATATCCGCCCTCAGAAAGCAAACAGCATCCTTACATGAGCCTGTCACCAACCCCTGCCGTCACTCACTTCATCACCCGCTGGAAAGCCTCCGGCGCTTCGGAACGTGCTAACTACCAGCTGTTTTTAACCGAGCTGTGCGAGCTGCTGGGCGTGGAGAAGCCACAGCCAGCCACCGATAAGGTGCACGAGGCGACTTATACTTTTGAGCGGCCGGTGGTGTTTGACGACGGCGAAGGCAAGACCAGCACCAACTTCATCGACCTCTATAAGAAAGACTGCTTTGTGCTGGAGGCCAAGCAGGGCTCCGACAAGGCAAGTATAAGTGAGGCCGAACTATTGGGCGCGGAACGGGCAAAGACCAAGACCGGCACGGCCACTCGTGACACCCGCACCTGGGAGCGCGAGATGAAAAAGGCCAAGGAACAGGCCCTGCGCTACGCCCGCTCCTTGCCGACCACCGAAGGCTGGCCACCCTTCCTGGCGGTGGTGGATGTGGGCTACTGCATTGATCTGTATGCGGATTTTGCGCGGCAGGGAAAGACCTATGTGCCGTTTCCGGATCCGCAGAACTACAGAATTACCTTAGAGGAACTTAACAAAGAAGAGGTGCGCGAGCGCCTGCGTTTGCTCTTTACCGACCCTTTGGAGCTGGACCCAAGCCGACGTGCAGCCCGTGTTACCAGGGCGCTGGCCGAGCGGCTGGCAAAGCTGGCGACCTCTTTGGAGGCGGCAGGGCACACGCCGGAGCAGGTGTCGGGTTTCCTGATGCGCTGCCTCTTTACCATGTTTGCCGAAGACGTGCAGCTGCTGCCCGACAGCTCCTTTACCAAGCTGCTGCAGGACTACCGCCACAACATCGCTTACTTCCCGCACGCACTGCAGGCGCTCTGGCAGAGTATGGACAAAGGCGGATTTGACCCGGCCCTGCGCACGGTTATCCCGCAGTTTAACGGCTACTTGTTTAAAGAACCCGAGGCGCTGCCCATCACCGAAGCCCAATTAGACTTGCTTATACTTGCCGCCGAGGCCGATTGGGCCGACGTGGAGCCTGCCATTTTCGGTACGCTGCTGGAGCGGGCTTTGCAGCCGCGCGAGCGTCACAAGCTGGGTGCCCACTACACGCCCCGCGCCTACGTGGAGCGCCTCGTCATGCCAACCGTAATTGAGCCGCTGCGCGAAGAGTGGGAAGCGGCCCGTACCGCCTCGGCCATACTCGAAGACAGCGGCGACGAAGCCGGCGCTCGTAAAGAAATTGAAGCCTTCCACCGCCGTTTGTGCTCGGTGCGCGTGCTGGACCCGGCCTGCGGCAGCGGCAACTTTTTGTACGTCACCCTGGAGCATCTCAAAAGGCTGGAGGGCGAGGTAACCGAGTACCTCGACCACTTCCCGGGGCAGCGCACCCTCGACATGACGGGCGGCTATACCGTAACGCCGGCGCAGCTGCTGGGCCTGGAGGTAAACCCACGGGCAGCGGCCATCGCCGACGTGGTGCTCTGGATCGGCTACCTGCAGTGGCACTTCCGGGCGCACGGCTCGGCCACCCGCCTGAGCAACCCCATCCTGCGCGAGTATGGCAACATACGGCAGCAGGACGCGGTGCTGAGCTACTCCGACCGTACCCCACGCCTCGACAGCAACAAGCAGCCCGTTACCCGCTGGGACGGCCACAGCACCAAACCG
Source organism: Pontibacter ummariensis (assembly GCF_900188175.1). GTDB lineage: Bacteria > Bacteroidota > Bacteroidia > Cytophagales > Hymenobacteraceae > Pontibacter > Pontibacter ummariensis. Next base: position 114,146 of record NZ_FZOQ01000018.1, read on the forward strand.
CACCCGGTTACCGGGCAGGAAGTACCCGACGAAACCGCCCGCACCATCGTATACGATTACCTCGACCCTAAACCCGCTACCTGGCCCGAAGCCGATTTTATAGTAGGCAACCCGCCATTTATTGGTACTTCTAAAATGCGTGAAGCTTTGGGAGATGGCTATACAGAGGCATTGAGAAAAGCTTATAAAGGCGCTGTACCCGATAGTGCTGACTTCGTGATGTACTGGTGGCACAAAGCAGCTGAAATTGTTCGTGCAGATAAGGCAGAACGTTTCGGTTTCATCACCACCAATAGTATAAAACAGACATTTAACAGCCGAGTGATAGAGTCACATATGCAAGCTACTCCACCACTTTCAATTACGCTTGCTATTCCTGACCATCCTTGGGTAGATAGTGGAGATGGAGCCGCAGTAGAGATAGCAATGAGTGTTGCTGAAAAGGGTGAAACCAGAGGAAGAATTCTTTATACTGCTACAAAAAGTAAAACAGATGGATTAGAAGCCCACGTTACTTTTATTGAAAAGGAGGGTAAAGTTCATGCCAATCTATCAATTGGTGCAGAAGTTTTCAAAGCAACTTCATTAAAGTCTAATGTTGGCATGAGTAATATGGGTGTAAAACTTCATGGCTTAGGGTTTGTCTTAGACCCTTCATCTGCAGCTAAACTACAAAGTATAAGCAATGAGTACTTTAAGATTATTCGCCCATACTTAACGAGTAGAGATTTAGCTCAGGGAGTCAAAGAAAAATATGTGATAGACCTATTTGGTCTTGATGAAAAGGAAGTATTATCTAAGTATCCTGAAGTATATCAGCATGTTTATTTACATGTAAAGCCTGAAAGAGATCATAACCCAAGGGAAATCCGAAGACTAAAGTGGTGGCTTTTCGGAGAGAATCAGCCGAAAATGCGAGAAGCTGTTAAAGGATTAAGTGGCTTTATTGCAACAGCAAGAACTGCTAAGCATAGGGTCTTTCAACTTCTAGAGACACATAACTTGGTCGAGAGCGAGGTTATTGTAATTGCTAGTGATGATTACTATAATTTAGGCGTATTATCATCCAGCATACACCAAGTATGGGCACTTACTGCTGGTAGTGATTTGGGTGGCAACACTCCACGTTACAACAATTCTAAATGCTTCGACCCCTTCCCCTTCCCTGCCGCCACCGAAGCGCAGCAGGAGCAGATCCGAAGTATAGCCGAGGCCCTGGACGCGCACCGCAAGCAGCGGCAGGCGCAGCACCCCACGCTCACCATCACCGACCTATATAACGTACTGGAGAAACTGCGGTCGGGCGAGGCGCTTACACCCAAAGAGCAGAAAACCCACGAGCAGGGGCTGGTAAGTATACTGCTGCAGCTGCACCAGGAGCTGGATGCCGCCGTAGCCGCCGCCTATGGCTGGCCCGCTAACCTGCCCGAAGAAGAAATACTTGAGCGTCTCGTGGCCCTGAACAAGGAACGCGCTGCCGAAGAGGCACGCGGCCACATCCGCTGGCTCCGCCCAGAATACCAGAACCCGCAGGGCACGCAGCAAACAGAGATTGGCCTGAGCACCAAAACCAAAGCCGCCAAAGCCACCGCCAAAGAAGTGCTGGCCTGGCCAAAAACGCTGTCGGAGCAGGCACAGGCAGTGCAACGCGCCCTGCAGCTGCACGAGCGCCCTGCCACCGCACAGGAGCTGCTGCACCAGTTCAAGCCCACCGGCAAAGCCCAGCAGCCCCAGCGCCTCCAGCAGATCGACAGCCTGCTGCAAACGCTTCATGGCCTGGGCTTGCTACGCAAAACCGAGCAGGAGCAGTACGTAAAATAAAAAGATTAAAGACGCTCACGGTGTCCGAAGGCCCGCGAGCGTCTGGTTTGTCTGAAGCAGGATGTAGCGGATGATGGGTACGGACAGGATTAGCTGCGGTACAAGTTCTGTGGCAGCCTCTGCACACCCACTCCCAGATGTAGTCCTTGTTAAAAAGGAGGATTCCTCTGCCAGGGGAGGGCTGGTTGCAAGCTGTACGCTCTGCTTATTCTGGCCCGTGTGGTTTTCTGCCTTTTTCAAGCTTGAGCGGCCCTAGTTTCACGGTCACGTCCTTTGCATAGCGCTTGCCCTTCACCTCGTCGTGGCGCGGAAAGTCAGGGGCCGGGATATGCACCTCGATATCGTACTCGCCGGACTCGTTGATCTGAAAGTTGCTGCCGTAGTGGTAGAGAAAAGGGTGCCAGAAGAAAGGGAAACCTCTTTCCTCTACCAGCTGCCCGCCTTTCAGGACCCGGGCCCGTATGTTCAGGCCTGGAATAAAGCGGTTGTCGTGCTTGTCCTGCACCACGATCTCCATGTGCGTGTTATAGCCTGGCTCGGGCACGTGCCACTGCAGCCCCCCGTCAGCCAGCTGGTAAGTGCCTTCGGCCTTCTCGCTTACCACGTGCACGATGTAGTCGTCCACCTCCACCGAGACATGGTTATCCATGTGCTGCATGAGTTTCAGGGCCGCCTCATAAGCGGCCCCCTGCGCCTTCTCCAGGGCTACCTTCAATGTGTTGTGTTTTATTTCCATAGCTTATTTTATAATCCTTTTTTGTCTACTGCAGCAGAAAAGGTTTTGTTATAGCATTCCCGAACGGCAGAAACGCTTCGCCCACAGCAGGCAAAGAAGGGACGCATCAACAGCCGGGGGCTGTTCTTTTGGCGTCTTCCCCTTTTACCAGTTGCCTTGCAACCACAAACGCCTTTAAAGGGTAGTTAAGGGGAGCTGCCTAAGCAGCTGGTTTACAAAATCTTCCCAAAAGCTATCTCACCAAAATTTAACAAGTTATATGAAGACATTTACCCATACTCTCTTCCGGCGCCTTGCCGCCCCTTTGGTACTCGGTGCAGCGCTGCTTACCTCCTGCAATACTTCTGCCCCCACAGAGGCAGAGACAACTGAAACGGAAGCGGTAGCGGTTGTAGCGGCGGCAGAGGCCCCGGCGGCGGCGCCAATCAACCGCAACCCGCTGGTGGAGGAAACGCTTTGGAACCAGCATGCCACCTTAAAGTCAACCATCAACAGCACCAATGTCAGCAACCTGAAGATGGACTGGAAATATGCTACGCCCACCCCTGTCAGCCACGCGCCCCTGGTAGATGACACAGGCATCTACTTCGGCGACTGGGGCGGCACCGTATACAAAGTGGACCGCAACGGGCAGTTGATCTGGAAGAAGGACATCGAGCAGCCCAAAAAAATGTGGCCCTGGCACGGCTTCGCCGGTACGGGCACTTTAGGCGACGGGAAGCTCTTTGAGGCCAGCGTAGAAGGAACTGCCTTTGCAATAAACCCTGCCACTGGCGATGTGCTCTGGAAAACCAGGTTCACCGATGATCAGGAGGCAGGTAACCTCAGTACGCTGTTGTACCATGATGGCCTGGTATACATTGGTGTACAGTCAGTAGAGGAACCCCTTACAACCATAAAAAAAGGCTTTGTACCTGACTTCCAGGGGAAAGTAGTGGCGCTCAACGCCAACACCGGTGCGCTTGCCTGGGAAAGAGTACTGGTTACGCCGCCCCATACCGGTGTACCCATGTGGACTTCCTTTGCACTGGACCCGGACCAGAACACGCTTTTTTTCACCACGGGCAACAACTATACAGGCGAAGCAACAGAACTCTCTGACGCCATTATAGCAGTAGACGCAAAAACAGGAGAGATAAAATGGGCAAACCAGGTAACCCAGCACGACGTGTGGACCCCGGCTGACCCGGAAGGACCGGACTATGACTTCGGCGGAGGGGCCCAGCTGTTTGTGGCGAACGTGGATGGCCAGGACCGCAAGCTGGTGGGGGGCGCCCAGAAGAGCGGCTTTTACCATGTGTTTGACGCCACCACAGGGCAAAAGATCTGGAGTACCTCTTTCGGATACGGTGGAGTTGACGGCGGTATGCACGGGGAAGCCTCTATTGGCCAGGGCAGGGTGCTGGGCTGGGCCAACAACAGTTATCACCACCACCAGCCACCGGGCAAGTACCCCCTCTCTGTGAAAGCACTGAACGCTGCCACCGGCTCACACGAATGGGTTATTAACCACGCCCAGCCAGCCGCCATTGTTCCGGGCTACCTGGCTAACGACGTTTACTTTGTCGGCTCCCTGGATGGCACCTTGCAGGCTTATCATACCGCTGACGGCAAACAACTGATGAGCACCAAGGCGCCTGCCCCTATCATCTCCTGGCTGTGGGTAGAAGGAAACTCCCTGTACTTTGGTGGTGGCGTACCGGACATGTTTAAGTGGGCCGATAAGGGCGAGAACGGCATGTATGCTTATTCAGTGAAACAGTAAAGGGAGGAGCAGGCCTCTTCCTGAAGAGGGTGCGCCGGATCAAAAGCTTCCCGCGCTGCGCTAGTGGGTAAAACAACCAGGTATTTGAAGAACTTTTAGCAGGAAGGGGCTATCCCCTTCCTGTTTCTATATGTTCTCTTAGCCGCCTCCTGATTTGCCCTTGCCGCCCGTATGCCTGTGCAGCAGAAACTTCTTAAGTTGTCTCACTATCAAACGACAGCATCTCCTCCTGGCGCTGAAAGCCGCATAGCCAGGGCTAGCCGGTGTTTAAACAAAATATTTAGATTATTGCTTGCCAGTGTTTATAAGGTGGCCTGGGCACGGTTTTACCCCTCCCTGGGCATTACCGCCTGCGTCGGTTATCAGGCTTTTAACCCCAGTTTTTGCTAAAGCCCGAGTCGGTGCTGTATTCGCTCGCCGGATACCTGGTAGCCCCCTTTAAACAGGAACGCGATAAAGGTAGCCTATTACAGTGCGAATGCCAGGCATAGACAGGCCGTATACAACTATGAGCGCGCTCTTCTGAACGCATACTCCGAGGTGGCCAATCAGCTATCGAAGATCAACAACCTGGAACAGCGCTATGGTCTGAAAGCGAAGGAGGTACTGGCGCTGAACCAGTCCGTTGCTATATCGAAGGACCTCTTCACCTCGGCAAGGGCCGACTACGTGGAAGTACTGTTGACCCAGCGGGAGGCACTGGAATCCAAATTTGAGCTTGTGGAGACCAAAATGCAGCAAATTAATGCCATGGTGAACTTGTACCGGGCACTGGGCAGCGGATGGAACTAACAGGACGCGAACAAAGCGTGAATCCGGAGCTCCTGAGCTAAGGAAACTGTAGCATCTAAAAGTTGAAAGGCTAAGAGGCTGTTTTGATTTCATTTATCTAATTTCTTAAGCATGATATGTATCATGGTAATCTGAATCATGGTCTCGGCTGATTTAGTGCTGCGTTCA
>NZ_FZOQ01000013.1 GCF_900188175.1 Pontibacter ummariensis
ACCACCAGGTCCAGGTCTCCGTCGTTGTCCAGGTCGGCGTACGCGGCCCCGTTGCTGTTGGAGGGGACATCCATGCCCCAGGCTTTCTGTTGGTTGCTGAAGGAAAGGTCGCCGTTGTTCCTGTAAATGTAGTTGGTCACGTTCGATGACGGGATCTTGTTAACCAGGTCAAGTATCCCCCGCTGGTCTATCTTCCCTCCCACACGTTGGAAAAAAGAGCTCCTGTATTTAATGAAGTCCAGGTTCGTGAAGTCCCGCAGGAAGCCGTTGCTCACGTACAGGTCTTTCCAGCCATCGTTGTCAAAGTCGGCAAACAAAGGCGCCCAGCTCCAGTCGGTATTTGAGATTCCTGCCAGCTGCCCTACCTCGCTGAAAGTACCATCCCCGTTGTTCACATGCAACATGTTGCGCATGTACTGCGGGTTAAAGCCGGCTCTTACAAAAATGTCAAAGTACTCGTAGTTGTCGGGCGAGAATAACAGCTTCTGCCGTCTGTTCTCTTCAGGCAGCATGTCCAGCGTGTACACATCCAGCAAGCCATCATTATTAATGTCGGCCACATCATTGCCCATGGAGTACAGAGAAATGCTCCCGATGCTTTGCTTGATCTTGTCGGTGAAGGTGCCGTCGCCGTTGTTGATGTAGAGGTAGTCTGGTGCTGAATAGTCGTTTGACACATAAATATCGGCCCAGCCGTCCTGGTTGATATCCGCGACCCCAGCACCCAAGCCATACGTGAAGGCCGAGCCAGCCAAACCAGCTTTATCAGACACGTCTAGGAATTTGCCGCCATCATTCCGGAAGAGCTTTACCCGCATTTCTGGCTGGGTTTTCTTCTGGATCTCTTTTATGCTCGTATCGTCCAGGTTATTGAACACCGTAGGATTATGATTCAGCAGGAACATGTCGAGGTCATTATCCCGGTCATAATCAAAGAACGTAGCATTGGTGCTAAAGGAGGCGTCGGCCAAACCGTACTCCTGCGCCCGGTCCACGAACACGGGAATACCTTTTGTATCCGGTCCCTGGTTTATGAAAAGCTGATTGGTCCGGGCCTCGGGGGGCATGTTTCCGGAATAGCAGAGGTACAGGTCCAGTAGGCCATCCCCGTTTACGTCGGCCATAGACACACCTGTTTTCCAGTTGTTCGGTCTGCCAGCCACCCCAGCAGGCAGGGTGATGTCCTCGAACTGCATGTTCCCCTTGTTCAGGTACAGGCGGTTGCCCACCATGTTGCCGGAAAAGTAAATATCCTGCAGCCCGTCATTGTTCAGGTCGCCAACAGCAACGCCGCCCCCATTGTAGAAATACTGGTACATGAGGATGTTCCCATAAGGGTTCTCCTGCAATACGTTGTTGAAGTCGATCCCTGTCTTCTCGGATGGCAACAGCTTAAAAAGGGTTTCTGCCGGTACCTCTTGCTCCGAAAGGTTTGTCAGGCTTCCTTCGTTGGCAGGGCTACTCTGGCAACCGGACAGGAAAACGGTAAGGGTTGCGACTAAGGGCAGGAGGTTGTTCAGTCTGGAAAACTGCATGCTTGTTTATTTCTAAAAAAGGCTCGTCTTTGCCATCACCTGTTATACATTAGCAGGCTATGGTTCTCTTTAACAGAGGCTTACCGCCAAAACATTGTTTAACGCATTGCCCCTCAACAACATGAAAGAGAAATAAATTCTCCTTTGCATATTTTTTACAAATTGTTGCGATATACCAAACACTCAAATGGGTACAGGGACAAAGCGCTTGAAAGGTAAAGCCATCTTAAAGCTACATAATAATTCGGGTAACTGGCAATGCCTGAAACAGCTAATCTTTGCTTCTCACAGCCCGGTACCCTTAGTACTTGATAATTCTTATGGACCTGCTTCTGTCCTTTGCCCAGATGACGAGTGTATAGACGCCTGGCTTCAGCTTTTTACCTAGTGTGCAGGTACCACTGCTCTTCCCGGCTTCCACCTGTACACCCAGTATATTCACCACGCGGTACTCGAAGGCAAAATCTGCTGTTATATTGAGAGACTCCTTGAAAGGATTAGGGGTATAGCTCAACTTTAACCCCTTTTCGGGTGCGATGGCTGTCACGGTACAGTCTGTTCGGCCAGTTGTGCCCCCCACACAGGTGTTGCAGTCATCTACATAGGCTGTGCCGTCGGCTGTTCCGTTACAGTCTACTCTGGCCCCATATACAATACCTCTTCCTGAAGTAGCAATGTAGAGCCTCCCGAATACCCGTGGGTCCCCTGTTATATCATTCACGCCACCAAACTGATGCTGCGCATCATTCAGTTGCAGCCAGGTAGCACCGGCATCATCTGAACGAAAAAAGCCTGTCGCCTCCCCTACTTTTCCGGCTATGAATACAGCGGGATAAGTTGCCCCTGCGGCTGCCTTTCCAAAACCTACCTTGACGGCTTCCTGCACCTTCGTTTGCCTTACAAAGCTTCTTCCTGAATCTGTGGAGCGGTACAGCCCTTCAGCCGGGTGCGTCAGCCACAGTTCTCCTTCAAGGCCCCAAACGGCTGCTACAGCGGCCGCCCCTGCCTGCCAGTCGGGCACGGAAGACAAATCCGTATAGGCTTGGGTAAAAGAGGCTCCCCCATCTGTGCTGAGCATTACCTTTCCCCCATCCCAGTCGTAAACATAGAACTTCTGGGCATTTACCCGATCTGCCACAGGTCGCAAGCCCCGTTTGCCTATGCCCGTAACGCTTGCCCAACTGCTGCCTTTGTTTCTGGAATAATACAGACTAGCAAGCCCATCAGGGGCCCAAACAAGGGTAGCTCCATCTGCTGAAACAGCAATTTTCCCTCCCCCCGTGGCTCCTGCTGGATAACTTTTGAAAGGGACCCAGGTTATTCCGCCATTGATCGAGTAAGCTCCGTACTTCCCTTCGGCACTGTTATAGGTCCTCGCCATAAAGGAGGGCAGCTTCTCTGCAAAGTCGATGCTAGTGTTGGTTCCGTACCTTGGTTCCAGGCGCCCTGCTGCCGGAGACACCTCCAGGTTGTCATGCTTAAAGCCGTCTATGTCCCCTAAGGCACTGAGCAAGGGGGCACCACTGGGCGGACTGATCAGGTCTAGCGGCACCGTCTCCTCCAGTCCTTTGTTCTGAAAAATCCACTGGGTCGGCTTGCCTGTATCCGCCGCCCTTAAATTTTGACTGTTGTACACGCCATAACCGGTAATAAACCAGGCGTTGTCGGGGTTAAAAGGATCTATTTCCACATCCCCAATCCAATGCGGACTGGAGGCCGTAGCGTAAGGGGCCAGGGTGTGATCCCAGGTAGCAGCGCTTAAGAGCGCTTTCCAGGTTTCTCCTCCATCAGTACTTCGGTAGACCTCATCGCGTGGCCACCATCGATCCAGTGTAGACACCAGGATAGTTCCAGGATTTTGGGCATCCAACGAGAGCCCTGCGTATCCCCCCTGTCCTGTGGGCGGACTTATGTCTGTCCATTGGTTTGTATTCGTATTAAATTTCTTTACTGCTCCTGCTGTTGCGCCATTCGGGCCGGCAGCATCTGCATAAGTCAGGTAGAGGGTACCGTCTGCTGCCAAGGCAGCCTGGTGCGGCATAAGAGAAGTTGGTTGCCCGGGTACGGCCTCCCATGTTACCCCGCCATCTGTGCTCTTGTATAGGTTTGTTCCTTTTTGCAGCACCCCGGCATACAGGGTTTGCGTGGCACTCCCAACCACTCCGCTCCCCTTATCAAACAGAACAAAGGCAATACCGCCTGAACCTACAGGACTGTTTGCGACAGGAAAACTGTTTACCTTACTCCAGTTGGCAGCATGATCTGTGCTTTTCCAGAGCCCATCCGTGCTTGAGCCCAGGTACAAAATGTTCCCTGCATTAGGGTCTACCTGCAAGCGTTCCCCGGCAGAACGACCGTTCTCATTACCCCCCAGTTTTATCGGAAGACTTGTTTTCGTCCAGGTGTTTCCTCTGTCAGAGGAGGTTAGGATGGCTCCTGTGCCTGCCCAGGACTGTGTATAAAGCCCAGCCGCAACATAGACTTTGTCCGGGTCTGTAGGGTCTGTTGCCAGGCTCAGAGCCCCGGTCAGGTTCTCTTCCCCTCTACCTAAATGGTCTGTTAAAGGTACCCACTGCTTGTTGGTCGCATCCCAGCGATAAGCTCCCCCAACGTCTGTTCTGGCATACAGCAGGTCTTTCTCTGTTGGGCTAAAAACTACCCCTGTCACAAAGCCGCCTCCCTGTATTGACACGTTCTTCCACTGATAAGACTCCTGCTCTTGTGCTCTCGACAGCACAGGTAGTAATAAGAGAGCCAGGCACAGGAAGAGTAGAAGACTATAAAGGTGTTTCATATCCTATGATGTGTGTGTGTAAAGGAAAGATACAAGCTCTGTTTGATGCTCCTCTACTTTTACTTTAAAGCTTTATGATAAAACAGTACCTCGCTTACTTCTTTACTACCTGCACGGCAGCTCCCTTTTGGTTCGTTTTCACTAGGTACAGGCCTGGCACTAAGCCTGCCAAAGAAACTGTTGCTGCGTTTGCCCCAACTTTCTGCTGCCTCACTAGCTTTCCCTGCGTGTTGTATACAGCAACCAAATCAATTCTGCGTATACTGTTAATTGTGAGGGTACTCTCCACTAAAGTTGGATAGGCGATAAAGGATGCTTTCTCCTTTTGCTTGTCCCACAAGCCGGTCGGTTCAGATGGTTCCTCAACCTGGTCCTGCCTTTCGTACCTGCTTAGCTCAGGCATCTCATCCAGGGTAATGACATATTCGTGCCCCAGCATCTTTTTCCAAAGGTCCAGAGAGTTGTATTTGCTATCGCGGGTGTAAGCGCCGTACCAGGGCATGAACCAGGACCAGGCAGCCTCATCCCGCACCAGGTTCTCCACGTCCGGAAAGGAGCCCACCTCGCTTAAAGTCAACATCTTTTTGCCACCATACCGGTTGTTCATGTCGCTGAACTCCAGCGTTTGTGATCCATGGTCCCCGTCTTTGTATATGTCGCGGCCAACAATGTCCACATAGGCGTCACCGGGATACCAGGCATCATCGTTCGGCTCCCTCGTCCACACCCAGATCAGGTTACGCAGGCCATGGTGGTTAACCATCCGGTCATACATCAGGTGCCATAAGGCTTTAAGGGGTGCTGGTCCTTTTGCTCCCCACCAGAACCAGCCGCCTGCCGCTTCGTGCAGGGGTCTCCAGATTACCGGCACATTCTGCTCCTGCAGTTCTTTTAACAGTCCGGCGATGTAATCAATGTCAGCCAGCATCGCCTGGTATTCTGCAGAGTTTGGATCAGCTATTTTGGTTATGTCGAAAGCAGTGCCATTTGGTTTAGAACTGTTCCTGGTATAGAATTCCTCCGTTTGGCGGGAGGGATCCCGCCAGTGCCACATCAGGGCTGGGATCCCGTTACGGCTATACCAGGTTTTAGCGTCATGAATAGGTGTTTTGTCGTTGTACCAGGTATAGTTCCGGCCACTGTGCATAAAGTCTATGCCCAATAAAGCAGGTTCTATGCCGGTGTTTTCTTTTAGCCAGTTTGCTTCATCAAAGCTCTCCAGCGTCATGGCCCCGGCAATAATCTTATCCCCGTAATTGTCTAGCAAGAAGTTATAAAGCGCTGTTGCCTCTTGCGTAGGATTTGGTGTGACAAGGGTTTGGTTGAGATCGAACCTGTCCGAGCCAGCTACTTTTTCGAATTCTATGTAATCTATGTCAATCCACCCCCACGACTTGGTAATTTTTACCTGGTGTTGGCCTGCTGCCAGCTTTTGCGCTCTTACGAGCTGCAGCGTGGTGTACTGTTTGTTTTGTTTAAATGAGAAATCTAAGGTATTCCCATTAATTTCGAACCTGTTGATCTTGTCTCCGTTTGGTGCGGCCGCTCTTATATAAATGTTATAAAAGCCCTCTGCTGCCAGGGTTACAGGAAAGGTGATGCTCCCTTCCCCCTGTGCCACGGCGCTCCCTCCGGAGCAACCGGAGCAGGCTATTTTAGAAGCCCCTCCGCTAAGCGTGGCGTTTTCAGCCTCGTACTTCTGCCCGGATACTTCTAAAGAGAACAGTAAAGGGAGGAGTATGAGGCAAAGCTTTGTAAAAGTTTGGATCATTAAGAGGTTGTTTTTATGAGAGTGTCATGTATGAATAGTGTTCGAAGCAGTACAGGAAGGCAGCAAAAAAATTCTGCTAGCAAGGTCTCTGCTTTCTCATGTATGTTACATAAAAAAGGAAGAGCGTTGCTGCTCTTCCTTTTTAAATTTAAACTTAGCACTTCTTAACGAAGACCAAGATCATCTACATAGATAGTGTTAGGGTTAGATCCGAAGTTCTTAATATAGAACTCTTTGATGCCTCCTGAAACATCTCCCAATGCACTGATTGGAACTTCAACAAGCTTCCACTCTCCCGCTTTTACATCGAAAGCCGCATCAGCAGAGAACGAGTCATCTGACTTCTTAGCCGCAATGGCTACTCGGCTGTCTTGAGAACCCCCTCGTACATACAGTACAATGTGCGTGTTGCCGGCCAAAACGTTAGGATTAGTTGGGTGCAGCTGGAATGCTCCATAAGCATCATCGTAAACAATCTTGATGGCTTTGTCACCTCGGCTAACCTGCTCTGTATTTGCCACATCCTGCGTTGGAGCTCCCCAACCATTCCACTTCTGCCATCCCTCAGCAAGCGCTTCATTATAAATGTAAGTAGAGATGTTTGGTGCTGCTGTACCGATTGTTGCACGCTTATCTGTAGTTACCTCGAAATTAGACTGCGTGATCAACTTGAGAAGCCCTGTTTGTGCACTAGCAGGAACTCTTAACACAATTTGGGTATTATTCTGCGCTGCAAAATTAGACACTGTTGCGCCTCCGTGGAAAACGACTGATTTTACCAGATCAAGTTCAGTACCAGTCAATGTTAGGAAATTACCCGCTATCACTGGCTCTGGTGTTACACTTGCTAGAACCGGTAGTACAATTGTAACCATGGCAGTGGTCTCCATCGCATAGTTCTTGTGTGTTACGAGCTTCAAAGCGCCCTTCTTGGCGTTCATCGGAACCTTTACAACAATGCGCGTAGGAGTCTGGCTAACAAAGTTGGTAACCACTGTACCACCCGGGAACTCAATGCTCTTTACAAGATCAAGGTTTGTTCCGTTTAGTGTCAGATTCTGGCCTGGATCAACTAGACTAGGAGAAACTGTTGTGATAGCAGGAAGAACGATTGTCAACTCCTGCGTAGTAGCAGTCTCCACACCAGACTTCGCCACGATGGTTAAGGTTCCCTTCGAGGCATTGTCCGGCACAGTTACCACAATGCGATCTGCAGACTGGCTTACAAACTCGCTCACCTTCGCTTCGCCTACCCCTTTAAACTTGATTTCTTTTACAAAGTCAAGGTTGGTACCTGTGATAGTTAAGTTCTGGCCATGCTTGATAGCATTTGGAGTTAAAGCAGTAACCGCAGGTAAAACAACAGCCAGTTCCTGTGTAGTTTCTACCTCTACATCAGAGTTTGCTACAAGTTTTAGCTTGCCAGTCTTAGCATTTGCCGGTACAGCCACCACAAGCTCTGTTGCCGTCTGCTTTACAAACTCAGTCACCTTCGCTTCGCCAACTCCGGCAAAAAGAACGCTCTTTACCAGGTCCAGGTCTGTACCTGTAATGGTCAGGTTCTGTCCTGTCTTTATAGAAGCCGGAGCTAAAGTTGCTGCCTTGGGTAAAGTAACAATCAGCTCATTCTCTGTTTCTACAAAAGCAGGTTCTGTACCGCCCCCAATTACAAGCAGTTTACCAGTCTTCGCCGTTGTTGGCACCTGCAGCACTAACTCAGTTGCTGACTGGCTAACAAACTCCTCTACCGTATCTTTTTCAAAGACTACTCCTTCAACCCAGTTTAACTTAGTACCTGTAATGGTAATGTTCGAACCCGGTCTTGCTTCCTCCGTTACCGTAGCAATGGTGATCGGAACCTCAAAGCTTAGTCTTGTCTTGGACACCACATCCTCGCCTTTAGCAAGCTTTAGTGTTACCAATCCTTCCATGGTCTCCTCAGGCACCATCAGCCTGATCAGTTCTGAAGTTTGTTCGATGAAGTCAGCTTTAGCAACTGTTGCACCTTCAAACTCAATCGCCTCCACTTGCTTTAAGTTACGACCAATGAACCGTATCTCTTGCCCGTGCTGCACACCGGTAGGGCCAAAGCTTAACAACTGCACCTGTCCTGCATTTGGATCAACGTCATCATCATCGTCGCATGAGGTTATGACGGTGAACGACAGCAGCAGGCATAAGAGCAAGAGCAGCCTTGTGTTATAGAAATTTTTCATACTTATATCTTTTATAAGAATTAATGATTTATTCTGCTTTTGGCACTACTCGCATGTTGTCGATCGCGAAGTTCGCATTAACGGCAAGCGGACCGCTGAAGTGGAATGACACACCATAACCATTCGGGTTATAGGCAAACTCCTTGTTGGCTTTGTAGAACTCATCAAACGGAATGCTTACTGTTTCCCAGTTGCCTTTTGTGTCCACGTTTGGCTTCCAAGTGTAGCTAAAAGTACCTCTTTCACCTGGCATATTAGCCCCCATGTACATTTTGATCTCAGCACCAGTCAGCGGAGCCAGCGTATTGATCTCGAACTTCAGCACATATTCTGATGGATTGGCAAGAGCTGCTGCCGGAACGTTCTTCGTTTCTTTAGCGATGTCTCCACTTGCCTCGCCAACATACATCTCAAACCATGCCCAGGCCCCAAGCTCACGGTTGATTCGGATAAATTTCCCGTTGATGTTTGAGATTGCAGGATCATCCGCCTTGATGTAGTTTGGACCGTGCCATACTCCTGTAGCAAGTGGTATGTCAAAGCTGGCGATGATATTTCTGTTATCGCGGAACCAAAAATCAGATACCGTCTCACCAAAGTTAGTGGTAACAGTAATTGGTCCTGGTTCTGCTCCCTCTGGCACTTTTACTTCTACCCTCTGTGCATCATCTGATACAGAAACGACCTCTCCTTCTACACCACCCGTAAAGGTTACTTTCAGCGGCTTGTAGAAATAATTGCCCAGAATGGTAGCAGTACCGCCTGTGTTCACATATTCGCTCAGCATTCCTGTGATCACTGGCTCACTGATATCCACTGTAAAATCATGAACCAAAGAATCACCGTTTGCAAAAACGATCTTCATCTGGTTTGTGATATCCGTCGGGATATTAGTGGGCACTCTGGTAATGATAGAAGTATTTGTGATAAAGGTAGGCGAAAGGGTTCCCTGCTGGTCATTAAACCAGATCTGACGGGCATCCTTCAGGTTTTGTCCTACAATAGCAATCATACTTCCCTGGCCTGCTTTCGTAACAAGCGAGTCTGAGGCTTCAGGTCTTGTAACCCTTACATAACTAATCATTGGCTTACCACCGTTCGGCCCGTTCTCATCGTCGTCCGAACAGCCTGTAAATACCCCTGCCATCACAAAAGCGAGGAAGAGAAACAGCAGTGATTTATATCTAAATTTCATATACACGTTCTTTTGTTTATTTATAACATCAAGGTTATTCCCCAAACTCGTAAGGCACTGGCTCATCTCTCAGCCATGGCGCCTGGCTCGATTCTGCTGCAGGAATTGGAAGTAAGAAGTTACCTGAATTGGCAGTAGCTGTACGCTCTTCAAACCATTCTGTCTTTGCGAAAGTCCAGGAAGTAGGGTTTGGCATGCGGTTTGGCTTAACAACGAACATCCCCCGGTCCTGGCTGTTGATGATATCGTAGGCTCTTTGAGGGGCAAAATAATGGATCCGTACCAGGTCGTACCATGCCAAGCCTTCCATGGCAAACTCTTTCATGCGCTCCTCAAATACGTCTCGCCAGGTTAGCGGCCCTTCAAGAGGAGGTACACCGGCTCTTTGACGGATAACGTTTACATACTCCAACGCTTTGGCATCATTTGTAGACTCACTGCCGCCTAAAACTGCGTCAGCGTAGATCAGGTACATTTCTGCTAAACGCAACATGTACGTATCGTTCGGGTAGCGCTGCGACATTGCCTGCCCGTCCAAGTCCTTGGCCTTACCAACAACGTACTTTTTAATGTTAGCAAAGCTGTTCTCGGCATCTGCCGCTGGTGCCGGGAAGATTAACTCCTGCTCTGACTCCTTACCATTTGCGTCTCTCACTGTCTGCGTAATTTCAGGATAGTGGAAGCCTGGCAGCATGTAGGTCGCTTTCAGACGCTCGTCATTCGTGAAACCATCTTCAAACAGGCCATCGTAAAGGCTCAACTGCCACCAGGAAGCACTAAGGTCACCACCCCAGCCATCACCGTTGGCGATATCATTGCTGTAGGTGATCTGCGAAACCATGGTGTTCGCGTAGCCATAGTTTGTAGTGAACACCCACTGCTGCTCGAACAGGGACTCAACGTTGTTATCATAAGGATATCTGAAAAGGTCAGCGTAATCCGGAAGCAGGGTATGCCCGCTCATCGTGATTACTCTCTCTGCATATTCCTTTGCCTTGTTCAGGTATTCCTGATTTATGGAACCACCTACACCGGCTCTGGTCAGGTACGTTCTGGCGAGCATGCCCTCAGCAGACCATTTTGAAATTCTACCTGGTGCTACAGCATTTGCCGGAAGGTTCTCAGCCGCATACAGATAATCCCGCGTGATAAACTCCCAAACGCTCTCCACAGTGTTCCGCTTCACTTGTGGGTCGCTCAGCTTCTCCAGGTTATTTTCGATGATCGGGATCGGACCGTAATTCATTACCAGGTAAGAATACGCCGTGGCGCGCATAAATCTTGCTTCGGCAAGGGCATGCTTCTTAATATCCTCCGTCACTTGTGGCCCTGCGTAGCGGTTTATGTTCTGAATGAGTGTGTTGGCCTGCCCAACCACGATCCAGAACGTACGATAGGCTTCACTGTTTGAAGTAGAAACTTCTGTTGTGTTAAACAACACGTCATCTCTATAGCCCCAGGCCCTGTAAGTAGTTCCGGCTCTTAAGTCACCTAAGGCCCAGGAAGCCTTATCCACGTAATCCTTCCAAACCACACTGTAAAGGGGAGCTGTAGCTGCCAATACCTGCTCATTGGTTTTAAAGAAGTTGGCATCCACCAGTGTATCTTGTGGTGGCCTTTCCAGGAATTCCTTCTCACAGCCCGAGAAAACGGACAATGCCATGAGCCCACCTATATATAAGAATCTATTTTTCATCTTGCTCTTTGTCTTTAATTAAAAATCAATACCAACGTTAAAGGAATAAACCGGTGTTAGTGGGTAGCGGCCATAGTCTACACCAATAGCGGCATTTCCTGCGCTTGCATTTGCACCTACATAAGAACCAACTTCTGGGTCATATCCGGAGTAGCCCGTAAGGGTGTAAACGTTCTGTGCGCTCACGCCTATGTTTGCTCCTTTTATGTATTTCAGCTTCTCAAGCACGGTAGAAGGCAGACGATACGTCAGGGTTACGTTCTTAAGTCTTACAAATGATCCATCCTCTACGTACTTGTCGGTGTGACGCTGGAAGTTGTTGTTCTTGTTACCGCCTGACATTCTGGCCACTGTAGTATTTGGATTTAACAGGTAAGGATTTCCTTCTGCATCCACCTCTACTTTAGCATAATCAAACGCGCCAACGAACAAGTTACGACCCAGGTTAATGTTGTTCGGATTCGTGTTCTCGTTGCGCAGATAGTTATAAATGTCGTTGCCATAAGTACTTGTAATCAGAACGCTCAGGTCAAAGCCTTTGTAAGAGAAGCTGTTGGTGAAACCGGCATAGTATTTTGGGTAAGGGTTACCAATAAAGGTTTGGTCCTCTCCAGTAATAATACCGTCGCCGTTGATGTCCTTGTACTTCACGTCACCCACCCAGATGCTGTTCTCCGCGATAGGGAACTCAACACCATTGTTGTCGGCTGGCAGGGCGCTGTTCTCCAGCTCCTCTCTTGACTGGAAAATGCCTTCCTCGATGTAGCCATAGAACAACCATGGTGCCTGGCCCACTACAGTTCGCTGAGTCCAGTTGTTCAACCACCAGTTAACTTTGTCTATCTGGCTGGTTTCAGAAGTCAAGCTCTTCACCTCCGTCTTAAAGTGCGAGATGTTAAAGTTCGACTGCCACACAAAGCTTCCGTTGTCAATGTTAACCGTGTTTAAAGTAACACTCCATCCTTTGTTTTGTAGGGAACCAATGTTAACAGTAGGGGCCTGAATGGCACCGTTACCGTTTGTACCCATGTACCAAGGCAGGGAGCTTTGCAGGATCAGGTTGTCTGTGTCTTTGATGTAGTAGTCAGCTTCTAACTGTACTCTGTTTTCAAACATACCCAGATTAATACCGAAGTTGCTTGTCTTTGTCTCTTCCCACTGGAAGTTAGGGTTTGGATATCTGTTGGCGATGAAGCCGGTACCCCAAGGCGTTGGACCAGGAGCAAGTGTACCGTAGATAGCACCGCTACCACCTTGGTTACCTGTCAGACCAATTTCATAACGCAGTCTCAGGTCATTCACAAAGCCTACATTAAAGAACTCTTCCTCAGATACTCGCCAGGCAGCTGACAGAGAAGGGAAGTAACCCCATCTGTTTTCTGGACCGAAGTTAACAGAGCCGTCCGCACGGATAGCACCTGTTAAAATGTAGCGGTCACCGAAGTTGTAAATGACCCTGCCTAAGTAAGACTCCATGGCCCAGTCACCGTGACCACCGCTGGCCACACTTGTCAGGATGTCACCTGCTTCCAGGTCAATCACATCATTTGTCTGGAAGCCGCGTCGCTCACCGTACAGGCGTCTCCAGAAAGACTCCTGCGATTCATGCGTTGCCATGACATTGATGCTGTGCTTTCCGAACTGCTTTCTGTACTGCAACATTTGGCTCCAGTTCCAATAAGTGTTCAGGTTATCGGTGTTGTTCAACACGGCTACTGTGTTCTGCTGGTAACCGAACTTATAAGTTGGCAGGAAGTAAGTACCATTAGCAAACTCAACACGACCATTTACCGAAGTACTGAAGTCTAAACCTTCCATGATCTCAGCTCCTACAGTTAAACCACCCAAAAGCTGCCTTCTTGTGAAGTCGTTTTGAGTTAAGTTAGCAAGACCAATCGGGTTTGGCGGCGAAAACTGCTCGCCTGTGCTGGTCGCGGTTACGATACCACCACCATATGTTCCATCCAGGTTTCTCACCGGAATGTGAGGAGCCAACTGGATAGCTCTCGTAATGATGTCAGACTGCGTGGTTGACAAGCTTTCGTTTGTCTGCGCATAGCTAAAGTTACCTTTGATCGTCAGCCATTTTTTAGCTTGGTTATCCAGGTTCAAACGAACAGAATAACGGTCAAAGCCTGAGCCCAATGCAATACCAGCCTGCTCTAAATACTCACCTGATAGGTAATAAGTAGTTTTTTCGCTACCTCCGCTTACGCTCACCTGGTGCTTGTTCATAGGAGCACTTTGGAAGAGCTCTCCCTGCCAGTCAGTACCGTCTCCTAATAAGGATGGATCTAAAAAGTCTTCCCGAACATTGCCACCTGCAATCGCTTTGTACTCATTATCCATTTGCGCATACTGGCGCAGGTTCATTACTTCCAGTCTTTCAGGAGCAGTCTGAATACTGTGCAGGTAGCTGTAGTTTACACGTACCTCACCAGACTTACCACGTTTGGTTGTGATCAGAACCACACCGTTGGTCGCTCTTGAACCATAAAGCGCTGTAGCAGAAGGTCCCTGCAGGATCTCCATGCTTTCGATATCAGAAGGGTTCAATGTGGAAAGCGGGTTAGATCCAGAAGGAGAAACTGAACCAGGGATCTGTACCCCATCAATTACATAAAGCGGCTCATTTGTGCCTCCAATCGAGTTAATACCTCGGATGTTCACAGAGATACCACCACCTGGAGCACCTGTGTTCTGTGTTACGTATACACCGGCCGCTCTACCCTGTATCGCCTGCTCGATGGTTGTGTTCACCGTTTTCTCGATGGCCTCTGTACCGATGGTCGTCTGCGCTCCTGTTACTTCGCTTTTTCTAACTTCACCGTAACCTGTGATTACGACTTCGCTCAGAAGCTCGTCATCTTCAGCCAGGTTAACATTTACCTGCGATCGGCCGCCTACCTTTACTTCCTGGGTTTTAAAGCCAACAAAGGACACAACGAGCACGGCATCTTCAGGAACTTGTAAGGTAAACTCACCGCTTCCGTTTGTTACGGTACCGTTCGAAGTACCTTTTACCACAACGTTTACCCCCGGAAGGCCCACATCACTCCCCGCGGTCGTAACTTTACCAGTTACGGCTTTAGTTGTCTGGGCAAGCCCCACAAAGGCATGAAGAAAGAAGATCGCCAGTAGCACTGGGACCATCCTCCAAGCATTGGACGATTTACCAACAGAGCCCGCCAAAAGGTCTACCCTGCGTAAGTACATGTTTTTCATCATAATGTGTATTTGAGAAGGTTTGTTTTTGAATTAAAAGATCAAGCTTTTACAGATTAAGTTATCATTCACTCGACAAGGGTTTACTTCCATATGCTAATTAGTTTTAAACAGATAAAATTTTCACTTGGCTAAATTTATTTGCGACTCTGGCTTGTTCTTTCTGACCCCTACCTCCCCCAAAACTGATGATCGACAGCTTTAGGCTTTGCTTGTGTTGGGCGTAAACCGCGCAAATTCTACTTTAATTCCTTATACTAAAAATATTCTTTTTACAGTTTAAACATCAAAACCCTGTATTCCGGCATCTCTTTTACGCACCATACAGGTGATGTTATCCTGTTCACTTCTTACTTTTATCCAACTAATTCTACACCACCAATAGTTAGCGCCAGGAGCATAAATGCTTTAGGGCCTGGCAGTGGAGCAGAACTTCTTATATCTAATGTAAGGAAGAGAAAAATTTACGGGGGGTATCAAATGTTTCCAATGTGTGAACTACCTGTTAACACGCAAAAAAGTGCTTTTCAACGGCCATTTAAACCACATAGGCCATGATCTCAGTGCCCTTTTTCTGTTCTTGGAAGCAGCCAGCACACAAGCCTTGTTAACAAAACATACCCTAATATTAGCTTAATATCTATAACTTAAGAGCAAATCAGGCGTAATGGCCCTTTCGGTTTGTGAGTACTTCCCACACCATTACTACTAAATCACCTATTATCAAACGAAAGAGCAGCGCAGCACTCACCCTAAGCCCTCGTCTCAGTTAGTAAGTACTTACTAGTGCTTAATTAGATATATCCAATAAACTAAGTTGGAAAAACCGGCCTACAGCAGGCTCATCTACTGCGAAAAAAGCGGTCTTACGGAAGGTAAAATTTTTTAAGAGATCGTAGCCAACAAAAAGGGCCATGAACTATCTTCTTGGCCCTCTTTGCTCTTTTTGCAAGGTTATTTAAACCTAATTTATGTGCTTGCCCTCCAGAAAAGCCGACCTCCTAAGGCTCTTTCTTTCACAAAAAAGAAGCAAGGATAACCTTTCGGCAGTTCTCTCTGGAGGAAGTAGCTACTTACTAACTAACACCCAGAGAACTTGTACAAGCTTTACCGAATGATACCACGTAGCACTCGTGTTGCGGTTTGTTAGTTTTAACATCACGGCATCCTAAGCCGGGATAGTGGCTTTAAAGGCTTTCTTGGTTGTGCCCTTGCTCTTCTTCGCCCATACATCACGCACCTGGTAGGTTTCTCTGCTAAAGTCCACTTCTTTGTTAAAAACCTCATCCTTACTGTTTCCCTGCCCAAATACTGTTACCGTAAAGCTTAACGCTACTAAAAATAAGCGTACGCTTATAGGTCTGTCATTGTATTCCAAGCTTCTCTCTGTGCTCGCTCTAAGCACTTTCACTGCCTGCTTTCACCTTGTTCCGTCACCGCAGAGCATATGTATAGCTTGTGTTAAGAATACTTTTATCCAGGCCTTAATAAGGGAACAGAGTTTAGGGTTTACCTGCTATTACAGGGCAGGTGGGCAGGCTAGTAGTTAGAAGCGCTATAGCACTCTTTTACCTTTTTCAGTTTACTTAACAGAAGCTGCCTCGTTTGCCACGAGCTCCTGGTACACCTCTTTAGCCAGGAGGGCAGCTCCTTCCTCATTGGGATGAACCCCGTCGTATGTTAGGCCTGCCTGCCCAGTAAAGGGGGTATATAGATCGATGGTTTTAACATTTGCCTTCCGTGCAATCTTTTTCACAGCCGGTATCACCTGATTCTTTACGATCGCCTCGTTAATCCCCCATTTGTCTTCGAAAACAGGGATCGGATAGGCTAAGAACACCTCCGGCTTAGCAGGCAGCTTTTTAAAAGACTTCACGAGTTTGACATAGTCCTTCACAAAATCTTCTGAGTAGATCCAGTTCTGGGGTTTTGAATCGTTTGTACCTAACTTAATTACCACAATATCCGGGTTCCAGGCCAACGCCTCCTGGTATTTTGCTTCCTTCCAGTAAGGAAAATCTCCTTTCTTCAGGAGTGTACGGCCACTGACACCGTAGTTGCGCACTTCGTAGGCATCTCCTAACAGTGCTTGCAGTGCCTCCGGGTAAGTTGTTTCCAACCCTGCTCCTTCTGTGATGCTGTTCCCCACACAGGCTACTTTCACTGTCGCCTGCGCAAAAACATGAAACGTGTGAAGCAGCACAAGCCCGAACACGAGAACAAGGGTAACGAGTCTTTTCAATTCTGTTAAGATAATTTCCTCCGTAGATTCTTGTATAAAACTACCGGGAGGGCTAGCCTGTAGCCCTCCCGGTAGCCTGTGCTATAATTCTCTGATCCAGATATTTCTGAACTGCACGGGGTTGCCGTGGTCCTGCAGGGTGATCGGGGCCTTGCCGTGGGCCTTGTACTGGGGCAGGCCGATGTACTCTGTCGGTCCTTTCAGCTCGGTGTCGTTCTGCACCACCACGCCGTTGTGAAGCACAGTCACGCGGGCAGGGGTGAACAGGGAGCCGTCCTCCTTAAAGCGTGGAGCCGTGTAGATGATGTCGTAGGTGTTCCACTCTGAGGGCTTGCGCATGGCGTTCACCAGCGGCGGGGTCTGCTTGTAGACGCTGCCCGCCTGCCCGTTGGAGTAGGTGCGGTTCTGGTAGTTGTCGAGCACCTGCACCTCGTAGCGGTCCTGCAAAAACACGCCGCTGTTGCCCCTTCCCTGGCTCTCGCCCTTTACCTGGTCGGGCGCGCTCCACTCCAGGTGCAGCTGGAAGTCCTGGAAGTCCTTTTTGGTAGAGATGTCCCCCTTACCTACGGTAAAGACGCCGTTCTGCACAGGCCACGGGGCCTCTCCTCCGCCGTTCTTGGCTTTCCACTGCGAGAGGTCTTTGCCGTCGAAGAGCACGATCGCATCCGAGGGGGCGGCGCTGTTTACCGTGCCCGGCGTGATCACACGCACCTCAGGCTCCCAAAACTCGGTCATCTCCGGCACCATCTTAGGTGGCTGGGGCACCTGCTTTGTCTGGGCTGAGGCGCTGGCGTAAGAGAGCAGCCCCAGGGCAAGGGCTGCGAAAACAGATTTTCTCATAGGGTTCATGTCTTGAAGGTTATGTGTCATAGTTCTTGGTTTCTATCCTGCTTCTGACTCAAATTAAAGAAACAGGGGCTTTAGACGTTCTGTTGCTTAGCAAATAAAGCTTATTTGAGTGAGTTTATCCAGGCGGCTATCTTGAGGGCCTCGTCCTTGGGCACCTGCGGCATGGGCGGCATAGGCGTGGCGTAGTCGGGCCAGTTCTCAGGCTTTGGCTCGTGGATGAGCTCGACGATCTGCTGGTTGGTGTAATTGCGCTTGGCCACCTCTCTGAAGGCCGGGCCTACCTGTTTCTTGTCAGGGTTATGACAGGCCGTGCAGGTATTCTTGGCCAGCAGGGGCTTGATGTCTTTTTCGTAATCCAGAGCCTCCTGCCTGGCTGCCACCGCCTTCGCCGGCGCCACCTTTGCCGTGGTGACAGCTTTAGCCCGCGCTTTTGAAGCGGGCTTGGCAGCTGACTTCTGGGCCTGCACAGCTGAATTGCGGGTGCTCGCCTCGCTCAGGCTCAGCTTCTGGCCCTGCGGGATGTTGTTCAAGGTGTAGTACCCTACCGGATGCACGAGCTGATAGTAGTTGTCTTTTGCCCGCACCCCGTCAAGGCGCACCACATGGATATAGCCCTCCCGCAGGTTGTCTACCACAAGGCGCGCTTTCATGCCGTCCTCCGATACTTTTACCCCCTTTACAGGAAGCTTCTCCATGTTCACGGGCGGACTACCGTATACTGCGTGATATTTATAGGTGTAGCTGTCTACGCCATAGGAAGCGAGGTCCTCTGCCGATTTCCTGTCCACTGGCTTGGTAAACTCTATCTCGAAACCGTCTGGCATGGCTTTCACAGTGCGCATTTCAAATGGCACCTTGCTGTTCCACACCAGGCGCTGTAAGCCTTCATTGGCTTCGCCTGCCGATCCCCAGCCACGGTTGGTCTCCCCCACAAACAGAGAGCCGTCCGGTGCCCAGGCCATGCGGAGCACGCCTGACTGGAACCCGCTCCGGAAATCAAAGGCTACCCCCTGGTACTCGTCGTTCACTTTCTCCAGGGCTATCCGCATGATCTTGCTCTGCCCCTGGTCACCTACCAGTAGCTGCCCTCCAAAGGGGCCAAAGTTCCCTTCCGGTATCGCCACGATCTCGGAGTTGGAGATGCCCAGGATGCCATGCGGCAACCAAACGGCAGGTGTCTGTAGACCGGGGAACTCCTTCTTCATCTGGTGCATGGTCACGAAGTCCCCGTTTTGCTTGTTTTCCGGCTTCACCGGCTGTCCGCTGGCATCGAACTCCTCACGTTTGTCGATCTTGGCAAATACCTGTTCCTGCCTCATGTTTACCGGGGAGTCTGCTCTGTCGGCCCAGCGTAGTCCGGCCGGGTGCACGGTAAATGCACCTTTCTTCACGTGCCAGATACCGCCCGATCCTACCCAGTCCCCCTGGTTCTCGGCGTAAAACAGTTCTCCGTCCACCATGCCCAAACCGGCTGGTGAGCGCATGCCTGTGGCCCAGGGTTCCATCTTACCGTCCTCCGTGATCCGCATAATCCAGCCCCGCATCGGCACGAGGCTCTTGGCATGCCACCAGGGGTCCGGAAAACCCAGGTTGGCCGACACGAAGAAAGAGCCATCCGGTGCTATCTTAGGGCCAAAGCTGTACTCATGGTAGTTTCCTGACAAGGGCCAGGCGTAAACGGTTTCAAACTCATCGGCCTTGCCATCGTTATCGGTATCCGTTAGTTTCGTTAGTTCGCCCCGCTGGGCCGCATACAGCGCCCCGTCCTTGTAGGCCAGGCCCAGCACTTCGTGCAGACCTGAAGCGAACTTACGGAAGTAGGGGCGCGCCGAGGTGGGGTTCTCTACGATAAAGATATCGCCTCTGCGGGTAGACACACCTAAGTTACCATTCGGAAGCACCGTCAGACCGCCTACTTCCAGCAGCGTCCCCTCCGGTGAGCTTACGCGCATGATCTTGAAGAAATCCTCCTCCATCGGCGACTCCTGTGCCTGTGCCTGCTGTTTGGCACTGAAAAGCAGGCCTGCCGCTAAGAGCAAACCTCCGACTATTTTTTTGCCTCTATTGCTATTGCTCATGATTCTTGTCTTTTAATTTACAGCGCTTAGTACAGAATAGAGTAAACCAACCTGTTGCGTACAGGCACGATCAGCTCTTGCCTGCCTCCAATGTTCCGCACCAGTGGTTTCGCCCCTCCGGCCTCATCCAAGCGAATATAGTAGGCCTTCCCATCCACCAGGTAAGTCCCTTTCGATACTTCCTCGATCTCGTTCCCGTCTGCCAGACGCGCATACAGGTTGGCTGCGGGCTGGTCCACGCTGATCTGGCGCTGAATACCCTTCCCGTTTTCTAACAGGCTGATGGCATCCTGCACATTTGAGCCATACAGCTGGTACTTAAAGGTAGGCTCGTTCCTCTGATTCAGCCTATAGCCTTTCTGCCGGTAAGAGGTCCCTGTTGTATCTGTTACCCAGGCCTGCTGCTCGGAAGAGAGCCTGGCCAGGACCGGCGCCGGCTTACCGAAGAGCTGTACCGAGCCTGTAGCCCGCGATGAGCCATCTCCCCGCTCATGCCACATAGGGGTAGCATCGAGGAAGGCACCGCGCCACAACTGCACAAGTGCTCCGTTGTCCATGTCGTAGGTATAGTGCAGCTGCTCGGGGCTGCCCACCGATACGGCATGTGTTACACGATGATCACCGGGCAGATCAATAAAGCTGCGCAACACAGGCCGTTCCTTCGGATCCACTAAGATCGGGTCTGTCACGTCAGCCAGTTGGGCTTCTTTGTCACTGATCAGGAACTCACGCAAAGCAGGCCCTGATACCTGCAGCGTCATGGCTGGCTTGGCCCAGTCCATCTGCTTGGCATAAATCACCTCTACGGGTACCTTCCCGGCAGGCAGCTTCACAGAACCGGTGCTGTTCCAGTAGTTCATCGGCATCACCTCCTTGCCGTTCACTTTTACCAGGCCTCCTCCTCCAGGAGTGGTGAGGTGAAAGGTATACTCTCCCGGCTCTTTCACCAGCATGGTGCCGGTATAGCGCAGCAAATACTGCCTGGCCTCCGTGCCCAGGTTCGCGTTTAGGGTGGCAGATGCCCCCTCGCTCTCTGGCTTCAGGTTCGCATAATTGGGCTCAGCATCAAATCTACCCGGGTAAATGGCATAATGCAGGTTCTCTAACTCTGGTTGGGGAGTCTTATATTCCGTCACAGTCACGTTACGGAAGGCCACCGCACCATGGTCGCCTTGCAGGCGCAGCGGCCCTTTGGCTACCTCTTTCTCACTGTCGGCCCCTCGTGTAGGACCAAAGAGCTCAACGTTCTCGTGTATGGTCACGCCATTGAGTTCGGCGCGCAGTATCTTAGCGTTTTCCACTTTGTTGCCCTGCGCATCAAAGCGAGGTGCCTGGAAAGATATTTTCAGGTGTTGCCATAAGCCCGGTGCCCGGCCTGCATTCTGGCGTGGAGCATGCCCCTGGTAGCCTTCCTGCCCCCTGGGGCGGGAGCTGTCCCAGCGTTCGTACACACCGCCGTTGCTGGCTGCCGACAGGTCTGTCTTGCCCCAGCTGTCCTCCAACTGCACCTCGTACAGCCCTTGCAGGTAGACGCCGGAATTAGCCCCAGGAGCCATCATGTAGTCCAGCTCTATGTCTGCATCGCCGTGCTCGAAAGCCGTGTACAGGTCCTTGCCTGCCCCCTTGCGCTTCGGCAGGTTCACCAATACGCCCTTCCCCGGTTCTGTCTGTAGCTTGTTCTCCTTGCCCAATTCTGCCTGCACATCGCCTACCACTTGCCAGCTCTTGCCTGGGTTTTGAAAGGCCGATAGGTCCTCCAGCCCCAACTTTCTTGTTTGCCCCAGAGCTGTGCTCCCCAGGGCCAGCGACGACAGCATAGCACTGAAAGCCATGAGCCGGTTAAAAGACAATAATCGTGGTCTAGCCATAATCTTTTATAATAAATTCTCGTTGTTTCAGATACGATGCATCTTCCTACCAGCCAGTTAGCGGTTGCAGGTAGAAGTTGAAGAAAGATTCCCGGCATGACCGATACTCTCGTCATATGGTTTCGCCCTCCAGCTGTTATTGCCTACTCTCATCTGTTTCATGTTTAGCAGGTGCCATGCCCTAAAATCACTGGGCATGAAGGATATAGTGTATCGCCGGGCTTTTTGTCCAATTAGGAGGCGGCACCAGCTCAAGGTCCTGTTGCCATCCGGCAGTTCGTAAAAGTTCATGCACTTCCTACTCAAGTTAGTGTGTACCCACTAAGTGGCTTCTTGAAACCCTTAAGATAAGAATACCTGCTTTCAATCCTCTGTTTTTTTGCTACTTTTCGAGGCTAATCGTAACAATGACAAGACTAAGTCTCTCAGAAATCGGCGTTAACATCACTTCGCCCACCTCTTTCTGAGCCTGCAAGATGGTTATGACCAAATACCTCTGAAAGCCCTGCAGGGAATCATTCTAAATGACTGCTGGCAGGGCTGCAGACCATTTACCCCCAGCTATAAAGGATTTCCTGCTTATCTTCAGGTTTGACCTGCTGCCTGCTCGTGGCATTAAGCGGCTGCCCTTGTCTACAATCTTTACCGTTACAAAGGGCAGGTTTTGTCACCTGTGTCAATCGTGCTCCTGCCTGTCCCCAGCTCGATTCTGGCTCGTTTACCCGCTGTTCTGCTCTCTTTAGTGAGCGCCTGCTATCCGTTTATCCTGGAAATGGCTTTCAAGGTTCCCGTCCCCGGCTTGTATACATGCCATATCACATGCAGCCCCCTGCCTTTTTGGCTCTCCAACGATTTACCGTTTAAGAAGAACTTCTCCCCTCCGGCATTGTTGCGATACGCCATATGTCTAGGGTTAGTTAGCACGAAAAGAAGTTGGAGAAAGGCAACATACCTTCCTCCAACCAAGCTAAACTCACCTTAATATAAACATAATTAATCCTTTCACTTGAACTTACTCGTCAGGGCGTGCCTTGGCTCCTACAGCTTTACAGAGGTTGCTTTTCCACTATAAGAAATCACTTTGTCTGGCTTGGCATCCAGCTGCAGCGCTCTTGGCTTGTCTGGGCGCACATACAACACGTTAAAGGTCCTGTTCTGCAGCATGCCCTCAAACTCGCCTTGCTGCTGGCCAATGGTCAGCGTTCTGGATGCTTCGTTATAGCTAATCGGGATGGAAGCAAACTTGCCTTTCTCGTAGTTGTAGTTCGTGTTCTCATCCTCGTAGAGGTCAAAGCTAGCATCCTTTCCGCCATACACGTAAAGGGTAATTTCGTCGGCTGGCTTCTCGGTGGTGTATTCTATCTCCGGGCCAAATGGCAGGATAGCCCCTTCTTTTACAAAAATTGGCATCTGCTCATAAGGCGCATCTGCTACGATCTGCTTTCCGCCTGACTGGTAAGCCCCGGTATAGAGGTTATACCACCCGGTATTGGCTGGCAGGTACAGGTTTCTTTTCGTCGCCTTGTAGTCCGTTACCGGGTTTATCAGCAAGCTTGGCCCGAACATGAACTGGTCGCCAATGTTCAGCACGTTCTTGTCCTGCGCGAAGTCCATCACCAGTGGGCGCATGATGGTATAGTCCTTATGGTACACGTGGCCCGCCAGCGAGTAGAGGTATGGCATCAGCCGGTAGCGCAGCTTGTTGTAATACACAATGGACTGGTAAGCCTTGTGGTCTTCCGGGGCGATGTTAAATACTTCGCGGTAAGGGTACTGGCCGTGAGAGCGGTACAGCGGCGTGAAAGCGCCGTACTGGTGCCAGCGGGTATTCAGCTCCCGCCACTCTTCCAGGGCTTCGCCTTTTGGATCCGGACGATCGTACTTGTCTTCCACAAAGAAGCCCCCGATGTCTGTTGTCCAATACGGCAAGCCGGAGACAGAGAAGTTCAGTCCGGCGGGAATCTGGCGCTTCAGCTCATCAAAGCGGGCTGAGATATCCCCACTCCAAGTGGCCGCCCCGTAGCGCTGCAGGCCACCGAAGGCAGAGCGGGTCAGGATGAACACCCGGTCGTTCGGGTTTGTCTCGCGCTGTCCTTCGTAAATACCTTTCGCATTCATCAGGGAATAGGCGTTGAAATACTCGTCTGCCGATCCTAAATAAGTAGGGTTCATCAACGACTTACGGTGCTCGATAGAAGCGTTCGACAAGATATCCGGCTCTGTTGCATCCAGCCACCAGGCGTCTACACCTAGCTTATATAGCTTCTTATCCAGCAGCTCCCAGAACAGCTCCTGCCCTTCCGGGTTAAAGGCGTCGTAAAAGGTAGACACATAGCCCTTGCCGATCCAGTCGCGCTCTCGGTTCTGGATGTTTTGCTTGTACAGCAGGCCTTTCTCGTCGAAAAGTTTGTAGTTCTCGATGCCCTCGTAAAACTTCGGCCACACTGAGATCATGAAGTGCGTGTTGTACTTGTTATGCAGCTGGTCGATCATGCCGGCAGGATCCGGGAAACGGGTTTCGTCAAACTCCTGGCTACCCCACTGGTCCTCTTTCCAGTAAGACCAGTCCAGCACGATGTTGTCCAGCGGAATGTCGCGCTTGCGGTACTCCGCTACAATGTCGAGGATCTCCTGTTGGGTTTTGTAGCGCTCCCGGCTCTGCCAGAAGCCCATGGCCCACTTGGGCATGATCTGCGCATTACCTGTCAATTCACGATAGCCGCTGATCACCTCGTCCATGTTCTTGCCGTTCACAAAGTAGTAGTCCAGTTTATCGCCTGCCTCCGAGGCAAAGGCGAACTTATCCTGTTCCGCCTTAGATTGTGGCGTCAGGAAGCGCAGCGAAATAAAGGACTGGCTGCCATCCGGGTCCCACTCGATCTTGATCGGGTGCTTTTGCCCTTTCTTTAGTTCCTTGGAGAAAACAGAAAGGCCGGGGTTCCAGGCTTCGCGCCACTTATCCAGCAGCAATTCCCCATCAATCCATACTTTGGTATAGCCCGAGGCCGGCATCCGGAAGCGGTGCACCCCGCTGGTATCACTCTCCAGGTAACCCTCCCAGGTTACTTTACCGCCCTCCAGGGAGTAGCCTTCCGGCAACTGCTTCAGCGAACTCAAAAACTCGTAGTCTATCTCCGACTCCTGGCGCACGATCGGTGCTTTTCCCGCCTTCTTGTCCGACACATAGGTAGCCGTGAGGCCACCCGGTTTCTTATCTTTTGAATACAGCTTGAAAGCGCTTAAGGGTTGGGCCTGCCGTACGTCACCAAACTTAGTGATGGAATTGTTGTCCCACAGGATACCGTAGTTCTTGCTGGATACCAGGAAAGGAACCACGGCAACCGAGTTGTACTGCGTCAGGTCTACCTGCGAACCCCGGTAATTCATCTGGCCCGTCTGGTGCTGCCCCAGGCCATAAAAGGCTTCGTCCTGGGCTGCCTTAAACTTCTTCTGCAGGGCATAGCCCTTCTCCTTGCCAAACGTGACAGGCTTAAAGGTTTGATAGCCCCCATTGCTCTCCTGCAGAATCACGTTGCCGGCCTTGTCCAAGAAAGTTACCTCGCCGGTGTTGGCAGATACGCGTGCCTGCAGCGATTTCGTTTCCAGCACAAGCCCGTCCTTATTTTCCGCAACAGTCCAGCCCTTCGTCTTCTTCCCCTCTTTGATCACCATCAAACTGGGATCTCCGGCAAAGGAGTTGATCGGGGTAGACGACACATGAATGATATCGTCCGACACGACCTGTAGCTTTAAGTACAGCGGGTCACCACTCTTTTCCTTTTGCAATTCGATCACCACGCCGTCATCAAGCTTTTTATAACTTTTAATGGAGGGCCCATCAAAAGAGGAAAGCATGAAGAACAGCAGCAGATAAACTAAACCTTTTACTCGCATTCGTTTTTATAATAGTGCCTGGTCACTCATTTGTTAACAGCAAGGTACTAAAACCTGTTCGCTAAGAGGGGTATCAAATGTTTCCGATATGACAATACGCCGTTAACATAACTTATAAACAGCTATAAAAGTGGCTGTAGCGGAAATAACGCTCTGTTTTAGCTTCGTACCGCCTTTTATAGACAGGCAATAAAAGCGAAAGGCTGAACCAGCAACTAGTTCAGCCTTTCGCTTTTAGGATGAGAAAATAGCTAGGAGGACTGCTTTTCCTGTTGCCTGCTTTCCGCATACTGAGACGGCAGAATATTGTACTCATCCTTGAAGTACTTCGTGAAGTACTTTCTGTTATTGAAACCCACTTTATAGGCCACCTCGGCCACTGTTAACTGGCTCTTCTCCAGCAACTGCGCTGCGTGCTGCAGTCTAATCTTCCGGATAAACTCCACCGGCGACTGTCCGGTAATGGCTGTCATCTTCTTGTACAGGTGCACCCGGCTTACGCCTAGCTCCTTGCTAAGGGCCTCCACGGAGAGGTCAGAGTCCGAAAGGTGTTCTTCCACTACCTTAATCGCATTCTGGATCAGTTTTTCGTCGAGCGAGACAATCTCTTTCTCGCTTGTCTGCACGCTTATCTTCTTCTCATACACCTTCTGGAGCATCTCGCGCTGCGCGATCAGGTTCTTAATGCGGGTGTACAGGATCAGGAAGTTGAAAGGCTTGGTGACGTAATCGTTTGCACCAATGTCCAGGCCTTTCAGTTTCTGCTCTTCAGAGGCATGGGCCGTGAGCAGCACAAACGGGATGTGTGAGGTTCTGGAGTCCTGCTTTATCTTCTGGCAGAACTCAATCCCATTCAGTTGCGGCATCATCAGATCGCTCACGATCAGATCCGGCATATGCGACAATGCTTTCTGCCAGCCCTCCTTGCCGTCTTTGGCCTCGATGATCGTAAAATGCTCCTTCAGGTTATCCTTCAGATAATAGCGGAAGTCTTCGTTATCCTCTACCAGGAGCACGGCAGGCCCACTGTCCATCCCTGCGGCATGCTGCACCTTTACCTCTGGTGCGGTCTCCGCTGCCTGCTCTGAAACCTCCTCTACTACATCCTCTTCTATTGTCAGGTTAGGGGCCGTTATTTCTTTTACAGGAATAGACACTGTAAAGCAGCTGCCTTTCCCCGGCTCACTATCTACCGTAATGATACCGCCATGAAGCTTTACGAACTCTTTGGTGATCGCCAGGCCGATGCCACTTCCCTGGTTCAGCATGTTACTCGGCACATCGTCCCGGAAGAAGCGTTCAAAAACCTTGGCCTGCTTCTCTTTCGGAATGCCAATGCCCGTGTCTTTTACTTTTATCTCCAGAATCTTGATGCCCTCTGATGAGGAATCGTTATCGAAGAAGCCCAGTTCCACGTCTATCCGGCCATTCTCCGGCGTAAACTTGAAGGCGTTTGACAGCAGGTTGAACAGGATCTTTTCCAGCTTGTCCATGTCGAAAGACACCTGCAACTCCTCCAGGCTCGATTTGAACGAGAGGCCAATGTTTTTCTTTTCAGAAAGATCGGAGAAAGAACGCACCGACTCTTTCACAAACTTCACCACGTTGCCTTCAGACGGGCTCAGGCTAATCTCATCCACCTCTATCTTCCGGAAGTCCAGCAACTGGTTTACCAGGTTCAGAAGCCGCTTGGCATTGCGGTTGATCATTTGAAACTGCTGTCGCTGCTCCGCGTTATCCGTGGTCTTCAGCAGCTTCTCGATTGGTGCTAAAATCAGTGTCAGCGGGGTCCGGAACTCGTGGCTTACATTCGTAAAAAACTTGATCTTCATTAAGTCGAGCTCTCGCATTTGCTTTGCCTCGCGTCGTTCCTGCTCTATGATGAACTGGGTCCTTGCCCGCTGTAACTCCATTCTTCTGGCCAGAATCAGCACAACTATGCCCAAGCCGATATACAGCAAGAATGCTTCGGTAGTCAGCCAGAAAGGGGCCAGCACTGCCAGCTGCACGCTGGCCCCCTCCTCGTTCCAAACCCCGTCGTTGTTCGAGGCCATTACTTTAAACTCGTACTCGCCCGGGTCCAGGTTCGTATAGGTCACCCGGCGGTGCAGGTTATCCACCGTATGCCATTCCTTGTCGAAGCCCTCCAGCTTGTACTTGTACTTGTTCTTTTCAGAATGCAGAAAATTGAGGGCCGCAAACTCGATGGAAAAGACATTCTCATCGTGCTCCAGCGTAATGTGCTCCGTTTCAGTGATGGACTTGGGCAGGATGATGCGCCCGTTGAGCACCTCTCCTACTGCCAGGCTCTTGTTAAACAATTGGAAATCGGTGAACACGATGCGCGGGGCGGTGCTGTTCTTGCCAATATGCTCCGGGTTAAAGATGTTAATACCATTAGGACCTCCGAATACCATTTCTCCGCTGCGCGTCTTTAGAGAGGCATTCTCGTTAAAAGCTTTGCCCTGCAACCCGTCCAGCTCATCAAAGTTCCTGAAGTTAACACCGGTGACGCCTTTCCCGCCTTTTCCCCGCTTAATGATGGCATTCGTTATCCCGCTCGGTGTACTCATCCACAGGTTCCCCTGTCGGTCTTCCTGTATGGAAATGACCGTATTGTTCGGCAAGCCGTCGGCCATTGTATAATGGAAAAAGCTGTTCTCTTCTTCGTTGTAAAGGTCCAGCCCCTCGGTTGTACCTACCCAAATATTGTGATGCGTGTCCACGTAAATGGACATAATGTTATTACTCACCAGGCTATTGGGCTTGCTGGCATCATGCGCCAGGTAGGTACTCTTACCTGTTTCTTTATTAAAGATATCGATGCCATAGCCCCCGCCTACCCACAGATTTCCGCGGCGATCCTCCACAATGGTCGTAATATAATCACAGTGCAGCGGGTATTCGCCAGCTCCTACCCTGGAGTGCCGGAAGCCGCCTGTCTGTGGGTCGAACAGCTCTAATCCCCCATTCAGCGTACCTGCCCAGAGGTTGCCTTTCGAATCTTCGAACAACTCCCAAATACTGTTATCGGAAAGGCTTTTAGGATCGTTAGGGTCGCTTTTGAAATGCGTAAAGGTTTGCCCGTCAAACTTATTCAGCCCACCCAGATAGGTACCTACCCATAGGTTCTTGTGTCTGTCAATCAACAAACTAACGATAATATCGCCGGAGATGCTGGCAGGATTACCAGGGTCATGTGTATACCGGGTGTAGGCTCCCGTACTCCTGTCCAAATAAAGTAATCCCCCTCCGTTCGTACCTATCCACAGGTTCCCTTTATCGTCCTCCACAAATGCGTTTACGTCGCTGTAAGGAAGGCTTGAGCTAACAGAGGCCAGGTGCTTGAAGTGGGGGAACCGAATGTTCTGCTGGTGGTAAAAGTTTACCCCTTTCTTAAACGTACCCACCCAGATAATACCGCTCTCGTCTTTGTACAGGGTGTTGATACTGTTATGTGCCAGGCTGTTATCCACCTCCTCGTCGTGGCGAATGTACTGGACCTTGAAGCTCTTCTTATTAATGAGGTTAATGCCGCCATGGTCTGTGCCAATCCAGATCTTCCCTTTCTCCCCCTCTACAATGCCCTTCACCAAGTCATTGTTCAGCTGCAGCGGCGCAGACCCCGTGTAAAAGTGATCAACAGACTTCTTTTTGTGGTTATAGTAAAACACGCCGCCGCCGTTATCTGGCATGTACAGCCAAAGGTCATCATCGCTATCAACCGTAAAGGAATAGTTGAGCAGCTTCTGATTAAATTTTTTATAGATATCGTCATTCCGCTCCACCACCTTCAGCGTCTTTTTATCCAGCCGCTCCAGAATGCCATTACGGTGAATCACCCAGTAATCACCAGCTGAATTCTGCCGTATGGCCGAAACGTAGCTGGTGCTGATCGACTGCTTGCCCGAAAACTCGTGGCTCAGGTTCGTAGAGGTTCTGTTATGGGGATTGTATCTGGTGATACCGTTGCCGGTGCTTATAAACCAAAAGTTACCGTCCTGGTCTTTGTAAATGTCCTCTACATGCGCACTAGGCGGAAGCTGGTACTGCTTGACGTAGTTCTTCTGGCTACGTGTAAACTTCTCTGTGATCGGGTCAAAAACGCTTGCACCCAAAGAGGTTTGTACCCAGATCTTTCCATCTGGCCCTTCAAATAGCTTCAGGATGTTATTGCTAAAGATAGAGGTAGAGTCGTTCGAATCGTACTTGTAGACCTTTAGCTTATAGCCATCGTACCGGTTGAGGCCGGCAGCTGTGCCTATCCATAAAAAACCTTTGCTATCCTTCAGGAAACATTTCACCTGATTGTTAGACAGCCCGTTGTTGATATCTATCAGCGAGAACTTATACTGCTTTGGTAGTGCAGCAAGCACTTGAGAGGCACTTCCGAGGAGAAGTAACACAAACAAAATGAGCCTGTTAAAAAACATGTTTGCAGTAAATTCTGAGGTGGTTACGATTTCTAATTTAAAGAAAAAATATCAATAAAGTGTTCCGTAACAGGCATATTTAAATCTTTATCCCCTTTCTGTTTGTGCTTAACCGGTATATATAATTTACCTATTTTCCATTATCGCCAGGCTTAAATTACTAACAGCGCATCGCAGGCTAATACTATATGTCGATATAGCAACGGTCATTCCTGTTACATCTCATTCTCATAAATAGTACCCTGCTTAGAAGAAATCAAGACAGAAAACCTATTGCACTAAGCTGGGTTTCCGTATAACAGTGCCTGGGGCTTGGCTTAAATTGCACTGGCTTTTATGCCCCCTCTCTTAACGCTACGAACACTTCAGGACTTAACAGCCCAGAACTGGTGCAACAAGATAAAAGCAGTAGGGCTTGTACTGAAGTGAAAGAGTGCTGCAGAATGCTCCTAGAGAAAGCTTCCATTGTCCATGAGCAGGCACATGCCTCAGGAAAGACGCGGCTAAAGTCTTCCTCTACCAGAAGACAACATAGAGTGCCGCCGTAATGCCACAGATCAGGATAGCCCCTATGTTAAAACCCATACTCGTGCGGAACAGGCCTTTTTCCAGGCTGATCGCATTGTCATTGACTTTCCCTCTGTTCTCCACCAGGCTGATGAGGACCATCAGGGCAGACAGGAGCATGAAGACAATACCCATCCGGTCTATAAAAGGCAAGGCTGGATACACCGCCTTCAGTGCAGCGGAAAGCGGAATGGTAAGGCAGGCGGCAGCAAGGGCTGCATTGGAAGTCGTCTTCTTCCAGAAAAAGCCAAACACGAAAATAGCCGTAACGCCAGGTGATACAAAACCTGTATACTCCTGGATATACTGAAAAGCCTGATCCAGCACACGTAGGGCAGGAGCCACGATGGCAGCGATAAAGAATGCGGCAATCGCTACCAGCCTGCCCATTTCTACCTGCTGCCTGTCAGTAGCCTTTGGGTTGATGAACTGCTTGTAGATATCGATGGTAAAGATAGTGGCGGTACTGTTAGCCATAGAAGCCAAAGAGGATACAATGGCAGCTGTAAGCGCAGCAAAGGCAAGCCCTTTCAGCCCCTGTGGGAGCAACTGCAGTAAAGCAGGATAGGCTCTGTCGGATTTGATAATATGCGTAGAAGCATCCGTCATGGTGCCTATAAATTCCGGGCTTGCGCCTTTCTCCACGATCACGTAAGCTGCGATGCCCGGCACCACCACAATGATCGGCATGAGTAACTTGATAAAGCCCGCGAAGATCATTCCTTTCTGGGCATTATCCAGGTCCCTGGCAGCAAGGGCCCGCTGGGTGATGTACTGGTTACAGCCCCAGTAACTGAACTGCACGATCCACATGCCCCCTACGAGCACGCTCAGCCCCGGCAGGTCCAGGTAAGCATCGCGCATCGCCCCACGGCCGTCCGGGATCATGAACTCCCCTTTCTCAAAGATCATCTGCAGGTGCGAAGGGGCTTCCCGGCCCAGCACAGCTATTCCCTCCAGTACGCTGCCACTCCCCACCAGCGACAAGGCCAGGTAAGTAGTAGCCAGCCCGCCCATCACCAGAAACACCACCTGTACCACGTCGGTCCATGCCACCGCTTTCAGACCACCGTAGATGGAGTAGATCATGGCAAACAAGGACAGGCCAATGATGCTGTACACCATCGGAATACCCAGGATGGTCTCTATGCTTAAGGCGCCGAGGTAGAGCACGGAGGTGAGGTTAACAAAGACATACACCAACAGCCAGAAAACGGCCATCACGGTACGGACCCTGTTATCATAGCGCCTGTTCAGGAACTGGGGCATGGTAAAGATCCCCTCTTTCAGGTAGATGGGCAGGAAGAAAATACCGACTAGGACCAGCGTAATGGCAGCGATCCACTCATAGGCCGAGATAGCTAGCCCCAACGCAAAGCCGGAGCCTGCCATGCCAATAAACTGCTCTGCTGAGATGTTAGAGGCGATCAGCGAGGCGCCTACAGCCCAGAAAGGTAAGGCCTTGCTCGCCAGGAAGTAGTCGCTGGCCGTTTTATGATGTCCCCGCTTCTCCCTGGAAACATAGACACCAATCAGAATAATAAGCAAGCAGTACCCACCAAAAACAGCAAAATCCAGGGTGCTAAAGGTCATAAATCAAGAATGAGCTACAGAAGCGGACACCACCAGGCCAATGGGTGCTTTTATAGCGCTCCCCCAGCTTAAAAGCAGGGGTACATTGTTTAGCCTGGCAAATCCGGAACTCAAAGGTATAATATCTTGCTCTAAAAGCTTGTCCCAAATGTTTCCTTCTTAGGTATGGTTTGTTAAGGCACGTTTCCGGACCAGGAAAAAAGAAAGAAGAGAAGTAGGCAGCTCCCGCATGCGGGGGCTAGTACGCTGGCCTACAAAAAGAAACAAGCCTACTACGGGGAGCAATACAAGGTTTTAACTATTTACCTTGCCTTGCTCACCCACTTGTTGTCTTTCAGCCAGAAGCGCCAGGGCCGTTGCGCATCCTCCCCGGCGTAGTCCACACCAATACGGGGGCCTGCGGCTATGTCCTCCGGAGGCACCACCAGCCCTTTGTCCTCCAGCCAAACAAGGTCACCTGTCAGGTCGGCGCCATAAAGCTTTTTATCTATGCCCAGGGCCTTGCTTAGCACACCGGGCCCAGCGGTTAGGTTAGGCTTTAAGCTGTGCATGTTGCGCCGCAGCAGCATCTCCTCCACTCCCTCTGTTGGCTCCAGGCCACGTATCAGCACCGCATCAGCCCTGTCCTTTTCATTCGTGATGACGTTGAACAGGTGGTACATGCCATAAATCAGGTACACATACCCCACGCCCCCCTCCAGGTACATCACCTCGGTGCGGGCGGTGCGGCGGTTGTTGTTAGAGTGGCTGGCACGGTCGTCTATCCCGGAGTAGGCTTCTGTCTCCACGATGACCCCTCCCGTCAGGATGCCGTCTTTGCAGGTGTACAGGTGCTTTCCGAGCAGGTCCTGCGCTATCTGCACAACGTCGGGGCGGGTGTAAAAGGACTTAGGCAGCTTCAAATTGAGTTGTTGGTTTTTCGTTTTACGCCTTCGTTGGTACGTGGTATTAAGTGTAACGTTAAACCGAGGCACCTAACCTCCCCCTTAATTCATGGCCTGTAATTCATAACACATTATTTTTTAACGTACCTTTGCCCTCAGATTGGTGGCGATACCTATTACCGTAGGTATTGCCTTAAAAGGGAAGCAGGTGTAAGTCCTGCGCTGTTCCCGCAACTGTCATCTTCATAAAAAGGGTTAGCCTAACACCAACGGCCACTGTGCAGCAAGCGCTGCGTGGGAAGGCGGGCTAACTGAAGAGAGCCAGGAGACCTGCCAGTCCGGCATTTTTTAGTCGTATGCTTTCGGGTAAAAAGCTGCACGGCCGCGCAACGCCTGCGTTCGCTGTTCCTGCCTTTGTACCTGCCGGCATGCTTCGGGATTTGAGCGAACAAATACGTGGTAAGATTTCCTTTTCGTATATTCTTTATCTGTATACTGATAGCCAGCTATGCCGGCTTGGCAAGCACGGCTGTTGCCCAACAGGACTCAACGGCACATCAGCTACGCGTGGTAGAGATCTTTGGCAAGCCCGCCGAGGTTTATGCCGTGGGTAGCCATGTAACGCAGCTGGACAGCACCTACCTAAGCACCTATAGTTCCAGCACGCTGGCTGATGCACTGCAGGCGCGTACGCCGCTTTATTTTAAAAGCTATGGCGCAAGCGGTATTTCGTCGGTGGCTTTCCGGGGCACCAACGCTTCCCAAACCGCTGTGCTCTGGAACGGGCTAAACATTGCTCCCGCCACACTCGGCCAAACCGACTTCTCCACCTTGCCTGTCACTGGCTTTGGCGAGGTGGCCGTGCAGTATGGCGCAGCGGCAACAAACTATGGCAGCGGTGCCATTGGCGGGGCTATATTGCTTAGCTCCCCCGACTACGACGACCATAAAGGCCTGGAAGCAGACATAAAGCTGGAGGCCGGCAGCTTTGGCCGCTACTTTGGCAATGGCAGTGTGCGCTACAGTGGCAAAAAGCTTAGCTATGGCCTGAGCGCCTATAGCCTTTGGGTCGAGAATGACTATAAGTTCAAGGACCTGAGCCGCTTCGGAAAACCGGAGGTGCGCCAGGAGCACGCCTCCGTAGAACAGCGCGGCCTGACGCAGGACATCGGCTGGGCCATAACACCCAAAACGAAACTGGCCCTGCATGGCTGGTACACGTTCTCAGACAGGCACCTGCAACCTGCTATGGGCTCCGTCTATGCCAACGAAAAGCAAAGGGACGAGAGCCGGCGCCTGATGGCAACGCTGCAGCATGAAAGCTGGCTCGGCAAAACAGACATCAAGCTGGCTTACTTCAACGACTTTCTGCACTATACCGACCGCAACAACGATTCTGAGTCGGACGTGGATGCCTACCAGCTGCAGGCAGAGCAAACCTATGCCTATGGGCGGCACTGGAGCCTGCGAGGCGGGCTGAACCTGCAGCACTACCAGGCGAAGAACGATGGCTATGCCGGGGAGCAGGATGAAAGCCGCGCCTCTGTCTTTGCCCTGTTCCGTTACGACCCGCTGGAGCACCTGCAACTGAGCCTGAACCTGCGCCAGGCCTTCGCGGAAAACTACAACCCGCCCCTCACGCCCTCCTTTGGTTTTACCTATAAGCCCTTGCAGAACGACCTGCTGGCAATAAAAGGCAGCCTGAGCGGCAGCTATAGACTACCCACGCTCAACGACCGCTTCTGGCTAGGGGCCGGCAACCCGGAGCTCCGCCCGGAGCAAGGAAAGAACACTGAGCTAGGCCTGCTGCATAAGACAGTGCTGAACCAGACTGAACTAACCCTTGAGGCGACAGCTTACCTGATGCAGGTCGACAACTGGATACAGTGGGCTCCAAACGAACGGGGAACCTGGCGCCCCACCAACCTGCAAAAGGTGGAAAACAAAGGGGTAGAGCTCAGTGCTTCGGCAAAAAGAAAACTAGGGCAGCTGTCCTTGCAAGCGAACGCAGGCTATACTTACACGTCCTCTGAGCAGCAGAAGGTATACGAAGGCAGCGGCAACGACGTGGGCAAACAGCTGATGTACGTGCCCCTGCACAAAGGGGTGTTCTCTGCTGAGGCCAGGTATCAGGCGTGGAGCCTGCTGGGTAACCTCAACTACACCGGCCTGCGCTACACCAGCAACTCCGAGACAAACAGCCTGGATAGTTTTCTCCTGCTAAACCTGGCCCTGACCCGAAAGATCAAGCTACAGCAAAACACGCTGCTGCTCACCCTCCGCACCGATAACGTAACAGATGAAGTTTACCAAACCATGCTTAACAGGGCCATGCCGCCCCGTGGCTACACCTTTAGCTTACGTTTTATAATACCTTAATATCCATAACTTAAAACCATACATGAAAAACCTGAACAACTTCCGCAGTCTCTTTCTGGCTGCATCCTTAGCTTTTAGTGCTTTTACCTTTACTAGTTGCAATGATGACAATGATGGCCCTAGCGGCGCTTATGCCGAAGACGGTGTGTTCGTTGTGAACGAAGGAAACTTCCAGCAGTCAAATGGCTCCATCTCTTTCTATAACAATAACACCAATCAGATACAGCAGGGTATTTTCTCGAAGGAGAACGAAGGCCGCATTTTGGGGGACGTGGTACAGGACCTGACCATTTCCAGTGACCGCGCTTTTATCGTGGTGAACAACAGTAACAAGGTAGAGGTGGTAAATGCAAACACGTTTCAGTCTTTGGGTACTGTAGAAGGTGTTGCACTTCCTCGTTATTTCACGGTGCTAAACAACGACAAAGGCTACGTGACAGAATGGGTAAGCTTTAGCTCTCCCGGGCGTGTAGCAGTGGTTGACCTGAACGACTATACCGTTACAAAGACAATTGAAATTGGCGCACAGCCAGAAGACCTTCTCTTAGTGGGGGGCAAACTGTATGTAACGAACAATGGCGACAACACTGTTTCTGTTATCAATACAGCCACGGATGCGGTAGAAGCAACTATTACCGTTCCGGATGCTCCCACCGACTTGGTATTAGACCGTAATAATAACGTGTGGGTACTAAGCGCGGGAAAAGTAGTTTACACACCTGATTGGTCTGCTATCGACTACGACCAGACAACGGCAGGTGCGCTTAGTTTGATCAACCCAAGCACCAACACGGTACAGGCCAGCTACACGTTCGACAGCAACCAGAGCCAGCCGGGAAATTTAGCCATTAACGGCAGCGGAGACAAGCT
This sequence comes from Pontibacter ummariensis, assembly GCF_900188175.1. GTDB lineage: Bacteria > Bacteroidota > Bacteroidia > Cytophagales > Hymenobacteraceae > Pontibacter > Pontibacter ummariensis. Next base: position 36,090 of record NZ_FZOQ01000013.1, read on the forward strand.
ATACTTTACGTACAATGGCAAAACGTTCGTGCAGGACATAAGCGCCTCCAGCCTCACGAACGCTGTTTTCCTAGACCGCAGCTTCTATGGTCTTGATGTAGACCCGGAAACAGGCTACATCTACGGTGGGGATGCCGGCGGCTTCTCTGGTAACGGCACCGTGTACGTGTATCGCCCGGATGGAACACAGGTAAAGACCTTTACTGCGGGTATTGCCCCGAATGGCTTCGTTTTTAACTAAGTTTCATTCCTAGCCCAAAATCAAAAGGCCTGTCTTCTCTTCAGAAGCAGGCCTTTTGATTTTATGTTATGCTCCTTTATCGCTGGTCTATTTCGTCACGCTCTACGCCAGTGCCCTCTCCATCATAAGCGCCATCTCCCAGGGACTTGTTAGAGTTGTCTTCATGGTTCTCGTGGTCGGTGTGGTCGTAGTACTTCTCCAGGTTGGCTGTGTCCTCATAGCGGGTCTCGTAGCCTTCATCATCCGGTACGACCATCGACCCCTCGTCTTCGTAGATCTCTCCCCGGCCCACATTCGTTTCTCCTGGCTCGGTACCTTTGTTACAACTGACCAGTCCCAAGCCGATCATCATGGTGGCGGCCAGGGAAAATATTGCTGATTTTATGCTTTTCTTATTCATAGTGTTCTTCGTATCCAAATAAAACATTAGCCGGCCTTTTGCGGGGCAAGCTACTTAGTAAATGTACGGTCACAGACTTTTAAGGGTTAAAAAGGATACCATTTACACCCAGGCCCCGTAAACAAAACAGGTAAATAAAAAGGAGAATGACATGCCGGACGAACAGAACAGGAAACCAATGCAGGAGAGCACCAAGGACGACTCTTCAGACGTGCAGAAAGTAAAGCAAAAGCAAGCGGCACCGCCACCTGCGCCACCCAAAAACTCCCATGCTGACAGAACGGACAGGCCGACGAAAGACAGTGGAACAGAAAAAGAAAGGCCCTGATTTTTGTTTGTGCCTGCAGCTACCGAAATTGCACTGGATTTAAGTACAAATGAATAAGAGATTCCTGACACCAAGGCTAAAGCGCAAGCTACTGATTATCGCCCTCATCAGTTTACTGCTGGGTTCTGCGCTGGAACTCTATACCTTCGGGCTGGCCTCTGACTTCCTGCTCCGGTGGCTCCGCAGTTTCTTTGTGTTCTTCGTGATGATCTCTGTTACCGTACTGGCCATCGTACCCGGCGTGAACTACGGTGTGAACAAGGCCACCAAAAGATAAAACTCCTCAGTACCCCAAACAAGCACGAAAGGCTCTTAGAAGTAGCAAACTGCTCTCTACAGGCCTTTTCCCTGGGAGTCTGTTACCGCTTCCCTTTCTCAGGCAAAGAAGGCTTGCAGGACCCTCCGCTGTGCCGGACTCACCGTAAACCCCTCTAAAACAGCTTTTGTGTACCTTGAACCCTTTCTAAAATACAGGCATTCCCGCCACCTCTCCTGGCCTGGTTAACATTGAACCCTCCCCTTCGCTCTCCTGTTGAGAAAGCGGCGGCAGTTTACAAGTAGCTTTATTATACCTACTTTTGTCTTTTTGCACAGGCTCCTGTTGCCAGCATCGTTAAAAGTCTACTACCTTGGAGAAGCCAAAAATCCTGCTCATAACACCACCGCTTACACAGCTTAATACCCCTTACCCGGCTACTGCCTACCTGAAAGGTTTCCTGAAGGGGCGTGCCTATGAGGTAAAACAGGCCGATATGGGGATTGAACTGGTGCTGCGTATGTTCTCCCGGAATGGCTTAAAACAGATCTTCGAGGCTGTAGAACAGGGGAACTATGAACTCTCTGATAACAGCCTTCGCATGCTGCGCCTGAAGCGGGAGTACCTGCATACCATAGAGCCTGTGATTCGCTTTCTGCAGAACAAAGACAATACCCTGGCGCAGCAGATCAGTTACAGCCGCTTTCTACCCGAGGCCTCCCGCTTCGATCAGGTAGAAGACATTGACTGGGCCTTTGGCAGCATGGGCATTACCGACCGGGCCCGTTATCTCGCTACGCTGTACCTCGAAGACCTGGGTGACCTGATTAAAGAAACGATTTGCCCTTACTTTGCCTTCAGCCGCTATGCTGAGAGCCTGGCGATGTCGGCTACCAAATTTGATCCTTTAGAAGAGGCACTGCAGGAAGAACCAAACCTCGTAGATCAGCTCCTGCTGGAACTGCTGGAAGAGCACCTGCAGGCGGTACAGCCTGACGTTGTTGGTTTTTCTATTCCGTTTCCCGGCAATTTGTATGGTGGTCTGCGCATGGCCCAGTACATCAAAACAAAGTATCCGCACATTAAAACGATGATGGGTGGCGGCTATCCGAACACGGAATTGCGTAGCCTGCGCGAGCCGCGCCTGTTTAAGTACATTGATTCCGTAACGCTGGACGATGGGGAGGGCCCTTGGCTCAAGCTGCTGGAGTACCTGCAGGGCCAGCGTAGCCCGGAACAATTGCAGCGAACCTTTCTCCTTCAGGAGGGGGCGGTGCAGTATATTAATGGGAGTACAGACCCTGATATCCCGCACACGGAAGTAGGCACGCCGGACTACAGCGACCTGAAACTGCAGGACTACCTTTCGGTGATTGACGTGATCAACCCCATGCACCGCCTATGGAGCGATGGCCGCTGGAATAAACTCACCATTGCCCACGGCTGCTACTGGAAGCGCTGCTCTTTCTGCGATATCACACTAGACTATATCAACCGCTACGACGTAGCACCCGCCACACTGCTCGTGGACCGCATTGAACAGATTATTGCCCAGACCGGGCAGACAGGCTTTCACTTTGTAGACGAGGCAGCCCCTCCTGCCCCACTCCGCGACATGGCCATTGAGCTGATCAGACGCGGGGTGAAGATCAGTTGGTGGGGGAACATCCGTTTTGAGAAAACCTTTACACCCGATCTGTGCCGCCTCTTAGCCGCATCCGGCTGTATTGCGGTGTCAGGGGGTTTGGAAGTAGCCTCTGACAGGCTGCTGGCCCTGATGGAGAAGGGCGTGAGCATAGAGCAGGTGGCCCGGGTAACAGACTCCTTTACACAGGCAGGAATCATGGTGCATGCCTACCTCATGTACGGTTTCCCTACTCAGACGGCCCAGGAAACAGTGGATTCGCTGGAGATAGTACGGCAGCTGTTTCTGAATAATGTGATCCAATCCGGCTACTGGCACCGTCTCAGCATGACGGCTCACAGCCCGATCGGGAAGAATCCGGAGAAGTATGGTGTGGTAAAGGTAGGTCCGGAAGAAGGACCTTTTGCCAACAACGACCTCTGGCACGAAGACCCGCAGGGCACAGACCACAGCCTGTTTGGAGAGGGATTGACGAAAGCTATTTACAATTACATGCACGGGGTGGCCCTGGAGGAACCGCTGTCGTTCTGGTTCGACTTTAAAGTGCCGCGCACCAAGCTTCGCCCCGACCTGATCTACGACGCAATTCAAAAGCCACAGAAACCGGATGCGGAGCGCAGAAACGCCCGTGTGCTATGGCTGGGAGGCCTGCCGGAAATAGAGTTTACGATGTATGCCAAGAAGGGGCAGACCATCGAGCGCTGCCTACTTACCTTTTATGAAAAAGCAGAGGACTTTCAGGTAAAAACCACCGCAAGCATTGGCCAATGGTTGTTTGATGTCTTACAGAAGATTAGCCAGGACAACGCCGCTCCTGTTACACTAAAACAGCTGGAGGAAAGTTTTCCTGCGGACGCGCACCTTAACTTTGCCGAGTTCCTAAGCTCTCCTAGCTGGTTCGAACTGCGGGAAAAAGGGCTGCTCTTGTTATAAATCCCCTATAAAAAGAGAGATTCAAAAGCAAAGAGCGGAGTGTAATAAGCCCCACTCTTTGCTTGTAAGCGATTAGTTTGACTTGGGAGTATACTCCAGCCCGAAACGCTTCAGGTACTCAGCAATCGGGCCTAAGCCCATTTCTGCCCGCCGCTTATCCAGGTTCGCCTCGTCTTCCACTTGATAAAGCTCATACCGCTTTGTCTCAGCGTTCATCCGCAGCTGACTGCCGTAAAGCTGAGGCAGGCCCTTGTTTATTAGCACCCTGTCTTCCATCAGCGCCAGGTTGCTTTTAGACGCCTCCCCTTTTTCGATTGCTTCCCGTAACAAGGGCAGGTATTTCTCCATGGTAGCCTTATCCGAGTGCTGTATCACCAGAAAGGCAGCCATGCTAGCCGTAGGCCCTACCAGGCTTTTGCCCGGCCAGCCATGCTTTTCCAGAATAGCCACCACCTGCCTTTTGTTTTCCTCGTCCTGCGCCTGCATCTTATCCAGCAGCCCTTTCCACTGCACTGACTCTGTCCCGTAGTTTTTCTGAACAGAATCTATCATCATGCGGTAGTATTGGTCGGTTTGGTAGATCTTCTCGAGCTGTGCCTGTAAGGGCTTGTTGTAGTTGGCCTCTACTTTATCCTTCCGGGCTTCCACCTGTGCCAGTAGCTGCGGCCAGCGCTTGTCTTTGTGCAGGCTCTTCAGGTCACCGTCCTGCTTTAAATGAGAGAGGTTGACCCAGTCTTTCTCCACCGCTTTTGTTAAGTGTGCAAAGGCCTTCTCTTTGTTACCTGCCAAAGCCCAGGAACAGGCGGCATTATAATGATCTGCCCCGGTTCCTTTCCCATCTTTCAGGGCTTTATCAAACATCTCTGCCGATGCCCTGTACTCTCTGGCCTCGTATTTAGCAAAGGCGTCTGTGGTGGTCTGCGCAAACAGGGAAGCCACTCCGAAGAGATAAAAAAGCAGGAAAAGAGATACATTTCTCATAAAGCCACAGGTTTATACCAAGTGAATGTACAAAACCGACAGCAGCTTTAACAAGAAATTAATATAATTTTATATTTATACCCTTCGATTTACTTCCTTCTATCCTCCTGTATCCCAGGCACCTGAACCGAGCAAGCACGAAGGGAAGTATTCCTGCTTCAGAATTCTCCAGTTTATTTTACCTCGCATGCAACCCTTTACGCCCTTCAGGCATCTTTTAGTTGAAAGCACTACAAAGGAAAGGCAAGCGCCTCCTGCTTTCAGCCGCCACTGACTACCTAGTAAAATTATGAAGAAGACCTGGTCCTGTTCTACCTTCCGCAGCGTAGAACAGGCACACCAGGTTTTAAAGCCTTAAGAGGGGTTCTGTTGGCCTTGCACTTCCCGGCGCAGGTAGAGGTCGCGCTGCACATCGTTACCAAGTACAAAGTCGAGCTCTCCTACTTCCTCAAACTGGTGTTTCTTATAAAAACGCTTTGCCCGCTCATTGCGCTCCCACACGGTGAGCCAGATCACATCATGCCCGTTTTGGCGGGCTTTCTCCAGGCAGAAGTCTATCATTTTGTTTCCTAGCCCCCGCCCCAGCCACTTCTTCACGACGTATAACCTGTTAATGTGCAAAGGCTTGTTGGCGGCTATTACATCTGGGGCCTTTCCTGTCCTCAGCATCATGTAGCCTACCGTCTCACTGTCAACCTCCACAATCACAAATTCAACTTCCGGGTCAGTCAGTTCAGTTGCCTGTAGTTCCGGGCTATACATGGTAGGCCGGAAGGCCTCCATATCCTCTGGCTTGTTAAAGACGCCGAAAGCCTCGTCAAAAGTGCGCCAGCCGATTTCGGCCAACAACTCGGCATCAGCAGGTGTCCCTTTTCTAAAATGATATATTCCTGAGTTAAATGGTAACATATAATTCTTTGATTCGCCAAGGCCACCACACGTTTCGCTGGCTGCCCTCATGCATGTACTACCTTATTCTTACTAAAAAGAACACGCTTCTGTTTTAAAATTTATAAAACAGAAGCGTGTTCTTTTTCCTTGTTATAACGCTGTACTAGTCCCGTTTCGTCTTTAGCAACTGACGAAGCTCTGCTAGCTCATCCCTAAACTTAGCTGCCTGCAGGAAGTCGAGGTCTTTCGCTGCGGCTTCCATTTGCTTCTCTGTCTTCTTAATGAGCTTCTCCAGGTCCTCGCGTTTCATCATCTGCACGACAGGCTCTGCCGCAACAGACACCCCCTCTACTCCTGTATACATCTTTACATTTTTTCCTTTGCCCTCAGCTGTGGCTCTCTGTTCAAAGATCTCGTCACTTGACTTGAGGATGGTGCGTGGCGTAATGCCATGCTCCTCGTTGTACGCTATCTGGGTAGCCCGGCGCCGGTTCGTCTCATCCATGGCCCTTTGCATGGAGCCTGTAATGCGGTCTGCATACATGATCACCTTGCCCCTATCATTTCGCGCAGCACGGCCCATGGTCTGGATCAGGGACCGTTGGTCGCGCAGAAAACCTTCTTTGTCGGCATCCAGGATTGCTACCAGGCTCACCTCCGGCAGATCAAGGCCCTCCCGCAACAGGTTTACCCCTACCAGTACATCAATCAGGCCTAAGCGCAGTTCCCGCAGAATCTCCACCCGGTCCAGTGTCTTTACCTCGGAGTGCAGGTACTTCACTTTAATGTTGAGCCGCTCCATGTACTTGGTCAGCTCTTCGGACATGCGCTTGGTAAGTGTTGTTACCAGTACGCGTGCCCCTGTCTTTACCCGTTCGTCGATCTCATCCAGGAGGTCGTCTACCTGGTTTGCGCTTGGCCGCACCTCTATCTCCGGATCCAGCAGGCCTGTCGGCCGGATGATCTGCTCAACGATCACGCCCTCTGACTTCTGTATCTCATAATCACCCGGCGTAGCGCTCACAAACACCACCTGGTGCATTAGGCTCTCGAACTCATTGAAGGTAAGCGGGCGGTTATCCATGGCGGCAGGCAACCGGAAACCATACTCTACCAGCGACACCTTGCGCGAGCGGTCGCCCCCCCACATGGCACGCACCTGCGGCACGGTTACGTGGCTCTCGTCTATTACCATCAGGAAGTCGTCCGGGAAGTAATCCAGCAAGCAGAAAGGACGGGCACCCGGAGCGCGGCGGTCGAAGTAGCGGGAATAGTTCTCGATGCCGGAGCAATAGCCCAGTTCCCGGATCATCTCCAGGTCAAACTCGGTGCGTTCCTTGATGCGCTTGGCCTCCGCTGGCCGGTCCTCCTTCAGAAAATACTCGTGCTGGGCCACCAGGTCATACTGTATCTCGCTGATCGCCTGGTTCAGGGTGTCCTTGCCTGTTACGAAGAGGTTAGCAGGATACAGTGTAACGGCCTTTTCATCCGACAGCTTTTTCCCCGATTGCGGGTCGATGCGATGGATCGCCTCCAGCTCGTCCCCAAAAAAGTACAGGCGGTAGGCAAAGTCAGCATAAGCCGGGAAGATGTCCACCGTATCGCCCTTGACCCGGAATGTTCCACGTGTGAATTCCGCTTCGGTACGGCTGTAGAGGATCTGCACAAAGGTATACAGCAGGTTGTTGCGGCTGTAACGCTGGCCCGGGGCCAGGTGCAACACGTTCTTGCCGAACTCCTCGGGATTACCGATACCATAGATACAGGAAACAGAGGCGACGACAATGATGTCCCGGCGGCCAGAAAGCAACGCAGAGGTCGTATGCAGGCGCAGCTTTTCGATCTCCTCGTTAATGGCCAGGTCTTTCTCTATGAAAACATCTGAGGAAGCGATGTAGGCCTCCGGCTGATAGTAGTCGTAGTAGGAGATGAAATACTCGACGGCATTGTTCGGGAAGAACTGCTTGAACTCGCCATACAGCTGCGCCGCCAGTGTTTTGTTGTGGCAAAGCACCAGTGTTGGTTTGCCCACGTTCTTGATCACGTTGGCCATAGTAAAGGTTTTACCTGTACCAGTGGCTCCCAGCAATACCTGGGCAGGTTCACCGTTTTTTACGCCCTCGGTGAGCTGGGCTATAGCTTTCGGCTGGTCGCCGGTTGGTTTAAACTCTGATGTTAACTGAAAATCCATTCGTTCTGTCTACAGATAAGTAAAGATAAAGTATAACATTAAAAACGGGTACATAGTTTAGCTTTCGACAGCCTTATAGCAGTTTACGCGCCTGTTGTCCCTAACGATAAAACAGCACGGCCTGCCGATAGTCGGCAGGCCGTGCTGTTTTATCGTTTTGAGTGACTACTCTTAGTCTGCAGTAGCAAGAGCAGGATTAAAACGCCACAAATCACCTAAGCGATAATTCCCGATGTTCCCAAGGCCAATGTAGCCAAAGTCTCCTAAGCTGAAGCCAACAGCGCTCTCCCGGGCTCCCCCTTTGAAATTGCCAAGCTTTCTAAAGCTATCCGTAGCAGGGGTATATTCCCACATGTCCTGCAAAGGGGAACCGGTTCCGGTGTTCCCTCCCACCAGGTAAGCCTTATCGTTTAAAACAAAAGCTGTGGCATAAGCACGCGGAGACGGGTACGTTTCTCCCTCCCGTGCAATGTTGTCCAGGTTCTTTAAGGTTCTCCACTGGTTTGTAGCAGGGTTGTACTCCAGCAGGTCAGCTTCGTAGATGCCGTTGTTGCGACCGCCGCCTACATAGCCCTTGCCATTCGCGACAAAGGAAAAACCATTCACACGACGGGCACCAGAAAAGCTGGCCTTCTCCACCCATGTGTCGGTAGCAGGGTCAAATTGCCAGAAGTCCTTCAGGTAGCTCCCTTCATAACCTCCCCCCACATAGCCCACGTTGTTTATAGACATAGCCACGGCACCATAGCGAGCGGAGCCAGGGAAGTCTGCCAGTTGCTTCCAGGAGTTAGTCGCAGGGTCGTACTCCCAGAAGTCCTTCAGGTTTCCTGTGCCGTCATAACCCGTACCGATATAGCCTTTGCCATTCGCCGCGAATCCTATTGCCCCACTGCGTGCTGTACCCGGGAAGTCTTCCAACCGCGTCCAGGTATTGTTTTCCGCATCATACCGCCAAAAATCATTGAGGCGCGTGGTGCCCGTGTGGCCTGTACCAACATAAGCATCCCCGTTTATAGTGAACACCACGGCACTGCTACGTGCCGCCCCCGGGAAAGCGGCTCTTTCCTCCCAGGCTGTTAGCAGGTTCTCCTCTTCGTCCTCTTCATCACGATCGCAAGAAGTGAAGACAAACAAAGGCAAGAGGAAAGCTAAGCTCAGGAACAAGCGTATGTTTTGAAAAGGAAATGTCATCTTCTTGTGAGCTTATTTAACTTCTGTATAGTAAACTTTTAATTTGATGCTTTGGATAGGGTTCTCAGGCCCCCCAACCACTAAACGGCTTACCTCCTGTGGGTACACAGCCGGCAGCGGTGCCAGGAACAGCGCAGCTCCTGTTTCCCTGTTGTCCTGCAGGCGCTCCATGATGTACTGCGTAATGCCGAACACATAACGTCCCTTTTCTGAGGCACTGGCCCCCTCTACATAGGCCGCCGTTAATTGTACAGTAGGGTCAAAATCACCGGTTAACTGGGCAAGCGGCACGTTGGTCATGTCTGTACGGTACAAAGCAAGTGCAGTAGGTACCGGATAAGGGTACTTGGTCGTTCCGTTTACTGGCTCTATCACCAGTACTGCTTTGTTGATAAAGTTTGGATCTAACTTATCTTTAAGTTTGTCCAGGTGCGGGAACTGCAGCTTGATCAAAAGGCCGGTACCCGCCTGCGCCACGCTTACGTTGCCTGTCTCAGCAGCCGGAACTGGGGCTCCCCCTCGTTCTACTACACTTAGTGCAGTGCCCGTAAGGTCGGCGGTTATCTGGTTGTACTGCAGAGCGGGATTGTTCAGCGGGAAATCGTGGAATGCCTTTACCTGCGCTCCATCCTTGGTCTGGGTATAATACAGCCTTACTTTAGCGGCCCCCGCAGGGAAACCAAGCACAGAAGCACCTTGCGTGCTCGTGAGCTTAAGCCCTTTGAAGTAGCCTATAAAGTTGTTCGCCTCTGTTAGCCTTGCATCATCCGCCTTTTTCAGGCTCAGCAGCTCCTGGCCCAGCTCTGCAGCCAGTGGAATTTTAAGGGTATCAGAGCTGTTGGGTCGCGGCTGAAACGTGAAGGATGCCAAAGGCGTTTCCTTTGCCCCTGTCCTGCTTACATTATACAAGGCATCGGCAGCGTAAAAGGAAGAATAAGGCTCCTCGTTGTACAGGTAAGGCGACAACTTTCGCGGGCTTATGTTGTTGGAGAGCTGGTACACCTCAAACACCTGTGCCCGGGCTGTATCACCATAGCTATAGCCACTGTAAGGCAGGATTAGCTTAAGGGAGTCGAAGGTAGCATTGTCCTCCACCGTCCAGGTACTGCCCAGGCCTAGCTGAAACAAGGTGTTTGCCTGTGTGGTACCGGTGTAAGGGGTCACGTACTGCCCCACCAACAGGTTGCTTGTACCTGCAGCTGTACCCGAAGTTGCAACAGAATCCAGGTAGACAGTTGAGACATCCACCGTCAGGGTATCGATATAAGTACCGCTGATGTTGTCGTCTACCAGTTCCAGGCCCAGCTCATTCGGGTCTTCGCATGAAGTGGAGGCAAACAGCAGGCAGCAGCAACTGATTGCCAGGCTTAGTTTACTTCTCAAAAAGGTATTGATGTATGAAGGTTGCATATAAAAGTGTAAGAGCAGGTTGGTCTTGCAGTGTCTGATTTAAGAGAACTTGCCGCGACTAATCCCGGCTTAAGGTTTGCCTCAACAACACAGTGAGCACCTATAAGCCTGAACCTGAAGTAATAGTTTAATTAGCGCCAAATATAACACTATATTTTCGTCCACAGAAAGTTATTGTCCTATACTAAACCTCCTCTCCCCGAAATTATTGCACGGAATTCCCCAATTATTCGGTTAAATACCACCCCAAAGCGCATCCGGTAAGGCAGGAGCTTCTTACAGGAAACAGAAAAGCCTGCCAATAAAACGACAGGCTCTCTGTTCACATCACTCTTCCTAATCAAAAACAAAAAATGGTATAAAAATAGAACTGTTAGGTACTTTCTTACCGGTTGTCCGAGCTCACCTGGCTTACCTTCATCACCTTTACTGTCGGGTACATTCTGTACACAGTAGGGCACCGGGGGCTTTGCTCTCCATTCAGCTCCAACGCAACGCTTAGGCGTTGCCCCATCTGCCTGTAAGCCTCGGGCAAATTGTCTGTGGTTACATACCCACCGTGCAACTGCCCTACAAAGGCACCGCTCTGATCGGCCTCAGGGCCCTCCTCCAGCTTTAAAATATACCACCCCTGCTCACAGTCCTGTGCTACCACTTCCGCCTGTATTTCCGCTGGCTGTGGCGCGCTCTCAGAGCAGCTCACCGCCAGCAACGACAGGCAGAGGTAAAGAAAGGTGATATATAAAAAGCTTTTCATGGTGCTAAGGGATTGACTTTGCCTTCAGGCCTGGCACGCTGAAGTACCAGGCCCTGAAAGACAGTTTTTTTCATAGCTTTTGTATTGTCAGTCGCAGAGATAATACCCTATCCGGTGGCTTCTTGCACCTAACGGGGCAAAAGGAGGGCGATAAAAAGCAAGCCCAGGAGCACATACCAGCCATACAGGTTTTGGCGCAGGATGATGCTTAAGGCATCAACGAAATCCTGGAAAGCTTTCATACGCTGAGTGGTTTGTTATGCTTTTGCCCACGTTCACTTGAATGACCCCACAACAGCAGGAAGGGTTGCACGGCCAAGAAAAAATTATTTGCTGTTCTTATCCTTGCCCAGGTCGTAGTTAACCCCCATGTTAAGCCCTACCGTATAAGGCCTCCCCTGTGGTGCCTGGGCCTGCTCCGGGTTAGCCAGCAGGGTGTCGAAATAGCCTCTGAACTCCGGACCTACCGTTACTGACATGTTGTTGGACAGGCGCTTGCCAACCCCTGCCGATACGTTCCCGGACCACTGCAGCTTGCGGAAGGGAGACTCATCCCCCACGTCATAGTTCACGTCTTTCACATCAGCGGTAGAGGCCATGATGGTTGTTCCCATTAGAATGTTGGCAGCTACCCCACCTCCTGTATACCAGAACCATTCCTTACCCAGCTTGCCTTCGTACTGCAGCCCCACTGGCACGATCAGGTGCCGGTACCTGTAGTTCACCGTGAAGGCATCCGTTTTAGCAACATTGATGGAGTCTGTCGCAAAATTGGTGCTGATAGAGGGCAGGAAAATAGTGGTGGGCCCCGGCGACACACGCTCTCCCGACTCTGGCTGATCCCAGAACTGCTCTATTACATAGCTGGACCTGGAGCGGGCACTGTTCTGGCTAAAGCCAAGTCCGGCCAGCAGCTTAAGTTTATTGGCTAGTTTAAAGCCTGTTTTAACTTCAAAGGAGAACGAGAAGCCCGGCTCTGTATTTTCGGAGAACTCCTTCCGCGCCTCATCCATTCTGCTTTCTGAAGCCGTGACCGCTGAGAAATCAGACGGCATCAGTCCCATCCGGCTGGAGGCGATTCCCATTCGCTGGCCTGAGATCCCCACGTTCTGGTCAAAGAAGCTCGGCATGTAGGCCATGCCCAAAGACCAGCGGTCGCTTTCTGAGGAGTTCTCCTGTCCATCCTTCTTTCCTGTTGTCTCGGCTTCCTTGCTAAAGGCCAGCAGCATTTCCTCCTGATCTTTTTCCACAGCTTTCACCCGGTCCATTACCTGCTTGTTCAGCTCCAGGAAGCCTTTTTCACCCGCAGGGTTAGCGCCACTAGCGGCAAAAGACGAGGCTTTGTCTTTATTAAAGTCGTCTTTCGGCACAGCTGCTATGGCCTGGCGTGCCGAGCCGTACAGCAGGTTAGACATAGCGACACCAATTTCCACCTTCGGTCCTCTGGCGAGTGGCTCTACGCTACCCCCCTCTTCCGATCTGGCTTCAATTTCCTGTGCAAGTGCCATCCTTACCAGGCCTGCTGTACTTGTCGCTTTTCTCTCCTGTACAAGTGCCGCGGCATTACGCTTCGCTTCACCTAAGCCCTCCGTGCTTCCAGCACGCTGCACTGTCGCCTGCTTGCGCTCTTCCGGCGTAGCTGCCAGCGCCAAAGCAGAGGTTTCATTTCGTGGCGCCGCTGGTTCAGCAGGCACTGTTTCCTGTCTTTCTACCACTGCATCGCTGGCAGGCTTCTCTGGCTGTACGGCAGCGATAGTATGCCCTGGTGCTGGACCGCCACTTAGATAGAAAGCAGCAAAGCCCCCGGCCAGCAGCAACAAGGCAAGGCAGGCTGCGGCAAGTTGCCGGTAGAATACCACCCGCTTTTTATAAAGCGCGTTTTCCTGCACGGTCAGGTCGTGGTCTATGCGGGCCCACAGGTCTGCGGGCGGAGACGCCTCAGCGTCGTACATATGGCGCTGAAACTCCTCTTCCAGTTTCCCGCGCATGTTGTTAGCTGCTGATGACATGTTCCTGATAGTTATTTTCCTGCCGCGTGAGCATGCTCTGCAAAATAGCCCGCGCACGCGAATACTGTGACTTAGACGTACCTTCCGAGATGCCCAGCATCTCGCCGATCTCTTTATGGTTGTAACCTTCGATGGCGTACAGGTTAAACACCATGCGGTAGCGCGGTGCCAGGCTCTGGATCATGCCCAACAACTCATCCATGCTGTAGCCAGACAGGCTATAGTCCTCCGCACTCAGGTTGCCGACCTCTTCTGCCTCATGCGACACTGTGAGCAACTGTTTGCCCCGCAGGTGCTTGAGGGCTGTGTTCACCATAATCCGGCGGATCCAGAACTCCAACGGGCAGTCTCTTTTAAAGTTGGCGATGTTGGCAAACACCTTTACAAAAGCATCCTGCATGATATCCTCCGCCTCGAAGGTGGTTGGGGCATAGCGCAGGCAGACCATCATCATCTTCTTTGCGTACAGGTCATAGAGGAGCCGCTGCATTTCCCGCTTGCCGGCAATGCACCCCTCGATGAGTTTCTCCTCGTCTGACTTTGGTTTCGTAAAGAGCTTCAAAAACTGCCTGTTTAATGCCTTATACACTCCTAAGATTCCTCTAAAGGCGCATTGGTTGCAAGGGCACAGAAAAATATTTATCCGGTAAGAAAGGCGACCTTCATTATCCCGTAAAAGCCACGCCTATAGCACAGTAAATATATGTAAATCTTGGAGTTGAGGATAGGCAGGAGACGCAATATTTGTTGCCGGAAGCGGCTGGTTGGATACAGGGCTGGCGAAAAGCAGCAAGGCAAAAGAGCGGGGACCTATAAGCTAGCCGTTCCAAATATCCCAGGCGGCATCCGCTTGCTGGTACAGCATCGGGAGGCCATTCATTGTTTTAGCCCCCACCTTTGCTCCTTTCCTCAAGAAAAGGGGCTCCTCCGGGTTGTACACCAGGTCGTAGAGGTAGTGCTGTGCTGTAAGGCTTTCGTAGGGGACAGAAGGGCAGTTGTCCACCTTGGGGTACATGCCAAGAGGAGTGGTATTAACCAGGAGGTTGTAGTCCTGCAAGCGTTCGGGTGTCAGTTGTTCATAGCCTAGTTCATTTTGCTGGGGAGAACGGGATACCTTTACAAAAGGAATGGAAAGGGCATCCAAGGCAGCCCACACAGCTTTCGCGGCACCTCCTGTGCCCAGCACCAGGGCCTGGCCGCGTTCTGCCTGGGGGTAGAACTGCTCCAAAGAGCTCTTAAAGCCAACATAATCGGTATTGAAACCTTTGCTTCGGCCATTCCTGATCCGGATGGTGTTTACAGCCCCTATGCTGGCCGCCGCCTGGTCCAGTTCGTCCAGGAGCGGAATCACCTCTTCTTTGTAGGGAACCGTCACATTCAGCCCCACCAGCTCCGGATCCTGTTGTAGCAGCTTTGCCAGGTCCTGGGCTGCGGGCAACTCATACAACTCATACACTGCGTCCTGTATGCCTTCCCGCTGGAACTTCTCTGTGAAGTACCGCTTCGAGAAAGAGTGCCCCAGCTTTTTGCCGATAAGTCCGAACTTGCGCATGGTTGTGTTTGCCTACAGTTGAAATGTTATACAGATGCCGTGTTCCCCTCGTCGGTGTAGTGGTCAATCAGGTACACCAGCAGAAAGCCAAAGATGGCCAACACAATGGCATACACCAGGTAAGACTCCTGCCCGGTCAGGGCCTCGTAGGCACCTGGGAGTACATTCTCCTGCACCAGGGGCTTCACTTCCCCATGCCGGTCGGTATACGTCTCTATGGTTTCCTTCCAGGGCCACACTTTGTTCAGAGATCCCACCATAAAGCCTGTCAGCAGGGCTACGGTGGCGTTATGGTAGTGCTTCAGGGCCCAGTTGAGCACGTGCGAGAAGGAGAGGATACCGACGATGCAGCCCAGCCCGAACACAGCAATTACGCCTACCCGCAGTTCCTTCACCGCATTCAGGATAAACTCATACTTGGCTAGCAGCACGAGCAAGAAGCTCCCGGAAATGCCGGGCAGGATCATCGCACAGATGGCAATCGCCCCGGAGAGGAAAATAAACCAGTAGGCCTCCGGAGTCTGGGTAGGCGTGGCAACCGTGACATAATAGGCAATGGCTGCCCCAGCCAGACCAAGGAGGACGACCCCGGCAGTCCATTGGGTGATTTTCTTCCCTACCACCACAGCCGAAGCCACGATCAAGCCAAAGAAGAAGGACCAGAGCAGCTCCGGGTAGTTATCCAGCAGGAACAGAATAATCCGTGAAAGGGTCGCAACAGAAAAACCTATCCCAGCTAACAACACCACCAGGAAGTTCCCATTGATGTGGCGCCAGAAATCCGCTATCCGGAAACGCAGCAGAAGCTTGATCGCCTCTCCGTTCACAGACCTGATGGAGTCCAGCAACTCCTCATAGATACCCGTGATAAAGGCAATCGTGCCTCCTGAAACCCCAGGCACCACGTCGGCAGCACCCATGCCCACTCCTTTAGAAAAAAGTAAAACGTACTCTCTTACAGATCGTCTTCCCATGTTTTAAATGATAGCTTCGGATAGCTCCCTTAAAAAGAAATTGCCCGTGCGGGCATACCGACGGGCAATTTATATACTTTTAGTCTTATACTTTAACCTCTTAGCAAGGTTTTTCTAAATCCAAGAAATGGTCGAAGGTATCGCCGCGCAGTCCCAGGCGGATCGTCTCCAGCGGAATCACCTCGCTTGGCGCAATGTTTCCCAAGTTCACGTTAGCGCCCAGCAACTTGATAAACCA
This sequence comes from Pontibacter ummariensis, assembly GCF_900188175.1. Taxonomy (GTDB): domain Bacteria; phylum Bacteroidota; class Bacteroidia; order Cytophagales; family Hymenobacteraceae; genus Pontibacter; species Pontibacter ummariensis. The sequence continues at coordinate 52,087 of NZ_FZOQ01000013.1, forward strand.
CACTTGCTGTGCCTTTTGAGGGGCCTCCCACAGGATCTTCTCAAAAGGGATCTTGGTCAGGATTTCTTCCACGAGGCCGCTGCGCACCTCACCGGTAGAACGGAACAGCCCTACGTTACCGCCTTCACGGGCCTCGCCGATCACCTTCCAGGCACCGGCATCCAGTTCTGCCTGCATGAGCTTGATCCACATGTAAGGCGGGATGATTTTCTCCGCGTCCTTAGAGCCTACTTCCGACAGCACGGTTACCTGCTCCGAAAGCTTGCGAATATAGTCGCACTTATCCTCGTGCGCCATGTCAAGCGATCCGTCCGACACCTCCGCAAAGGTCATCTGGTACTTGTCTAGTATCCGACGGTAGTCATCAAACTGCTCACGCACCACAAAAGCCTCGAAAAGCGTTCCGCCGAAGTACACCGGTATGCCAGCGGCCCTGTACACATCCAGCTTTTTCTGCAGGTTAGGCACCACATAAGAGGTGGCCCAGCCCAGCTTTACGATGTCTACATAATCTCCGGCTACCTCCAGGAAGTCTTCTACCTCCCGTACACTCAGGCCTTTGTCCATGGCCATGGTGTAACCGCGTTCGCGTGGCTTTGGCTCACGCTCTGGAATGCTCTTCAGCGAGTAATTCATCTACTTCTATTTGCGATACTGATCAATTAAACGGGACAAGGCACGCTGCGACTCCAGTTCAGGGAAGAACTCGAAGAGCAGCTTATGCTTATCGAAGTCCAAAATTAAAGCATTTTCCAGATAATTATAAGCTTCGCGGTATTTTCCTGCAGAAAGCATGTAAGCGCAAGCCCTGTAATAGAGCTCCGCTTCCTTGGGCTGCAGCTCTATGGCATTCACAATGATATCGGTAGCTTCCTCAAAGTTGCCCTGCTCGTACAGGATAATAGACCAGTTCAGGTAGATGTTCTTATCATCCGGCCGTATCTCTGCGGCCCGTTCGTAGCTCTCCAGGGCCGACACCACATGCCCTACGTTGTACTCCGCCGCGGCCAGGGCCACCCAGTAATCGGCGCTGTCGTCGTAGAGGTCTACCGCCTTTTTAAAGAAATGCACCGCCTCGTACCACTTGCCCTGCGCATCCAGTATCACCCCGATCCCAAACCAGGCCTCGTCCATGTCCGGGTCCAGGTCCACCGACTTCTGATAGTACCTGCGGGAGAGGTCCCACTGGTGCAGCTTTTCATAACACTCGCCGATATTGCAGTAGATCTCCGCCGTAGGCGACCCGTGCTCCAGCATGGCGTTAAACGACTCGATGGCTTTGGAGTACTCGCCCAGGAACACCTGCGCGTTGGCCATGTTGTTATAGGCCGTGATAAAATCGGGCCTGATGATGGTGGCGTAATCATAAGCGGCAATCGCTTTGTCGTACACCCCCATTTTATTGTACACATTGCCCAAATTAAACCAGGCGATGTAGGAATAAGGGTCTTTATCGACGAACTCCTGAAAGAAAGGCAGGCTCTCGCTCAGCCCATTGGTTAGCTCCAGGCAATACAGGACTTCCTGCATGGCCGCCTCATTCTCCTGGTTCAGTTCAATACACTTCTTAAAGTACTTTACGGCATTGCTGAACTTGCCCCAAGTCTGGTAGGCCAGGCCGATGTTAAAGTAAATATCGTCGCGGTCATCTGCGGCAAAGGCCAGGGCCTTCTTAAAGTAATCAATCGCCTCCCGAAACTCCCCGCGCTGTGTAAAAATAATCCCCCGCGTCAGCTGCACATCTGCGTTCTCCGGGTCTACTTCTGCCACCTGGTTGATCAGGACAAGCGCCTCTTCAAAATTGCCCGCCATCGCCAACAGTTGCGCTTTGTCTATCTGAAGTTCCGTAGAGAAAGGGTATTGGGCAATGGCCGAGTCGCAGGCTACTAAGGCCTTTTTGTAATCAAAGTTTGCGGTATAATGATCTATGATATATTCAAAATCAGTCAGGTCAAAGAATACAGTCTCCTGGGTGCCGAGCATGCGCTCGAACCGCTGTATTAACTCTAGCTCTTCGCTATGTTCTTCAAAGTTTTCTTTCATCTCCAATATCCAACCAGCTGCATAAACAGCCTTTGTCTTACTACATTTTAACGCGGTAAATAGTTTACTTACCGGACGGCCCTGCCTACCTCCTGCTGGCGCTGCTGCAACTCCCTGCAAACCCAGTTTATAGAGTCAGAAAGAGGCCTGAAATCAAAGCTTAGCGCCTTTCGGATCTTCTCGTTGCTGAACAAATGATTCTTTTTGGCGACCCGCGCCGTGTCTTTGGTAATGAGCGGCCGCCCCCCTGTAAACCAGGTGCGCACATGCTCCAGGCGCCACACCACTTCGGCCAAGGCTGGCGGCACTTTGGTGGCGGGGGCTTTCTTTCCGAAGCAACGGGCCACCTGCCCGAAGAACTCTTTGTAAGGCAGCTGCCCGGCATTTAAGATAAACCTTTCTCCTGAGATATCCGAGAACATCAGGGCATGCATGGCAGCTACCACATCACGCACATCTACAAAATTGCCATCCCCTCCGGTATAAAAAGGATTCTCGTTGTACACGTAGCGGAACAGCTGCGTGCTGCTACGGCTCCAGTCGGCAGGGCCCAGCACCACAGAGGGGTTCACGATTACCGCCTGCAAACCCTCTGCCACTCCGCGCCACACCTCCAGCTCGCCCCAGTACTTGGAGCTGGCATAGGCCGAGTGCTCCTCTGCCTGGTCCCACTTGCTGCTTTCTGTTAATACTGTCGCTCCCTTTGGTCGGCCGATGGCGGCCACAGAACTTACATGGCAGAGCTTCAGTCCTTCCTGTTCCAGGCAGGCATCCACCAGGTTGGCGGTGCCTTCGATGTTTACCTGTTTCAGCAGCTCTTCGTCCTGGGGGGCATAAGAGACCAGGCCGGCACAGTGGAAAACATAGCGCACGTCTTTCAGGGACTCCCGCAAAAAGGCCGGATCCAGAATGTCGCCCTCCAGCCACTGCACCTGCTCGCCTCCGGGCACCTCCGGTATTTGCCCGCGGTAGAGCGCCTTTACCCGGCGCCCTTCCTGTACAAGTTTTGAAATCAAGAAACTTCCGATCAGGCCACTGCCGCCTGTTACAAATATCATGCTGCTATGTGCGGGTTGTGAGGTTCTATAGTTGGCTGTTGCGCAGAGGAAGCGCCAGGGCCTTGCTCAGGTGCTTGCTGTAAAGCACTTTCTGCAGGGTATTCGTATGCTTCAGGCCATGGGCATCGGAACCGAGAAAATCGACCAGTCCGTTTTCTACCAGCCGCTCTGCTATGTTTTTGGCCCCTGGCGAGTAATAGCCCGTCAGTGAGTTGAGGTTGGGCTGAAACAGCACACCGTGCTCCCGCAAGGCCACCAGCTCCTCAAACTTTCCATAGAAGTAGGTATAGCGTTCCGGGTGCGCCAGCACCGGCTTGTATCCCTTGGCGCGCATCTTAAAGATGGCCTCGCGCAGGTTCAGGGGCTCGTTCAGGAAAGAGGTCTCAAACAAAAGGTAGTTATCCCCGAAGGTGAGCAGCTCCTCCCCTTCCTCCAGCTTTTCCAGAAAGCCCTCGTCCAGGTAATACTCTGCCGCACAGTCCAGCTCCATCTCTATTCCCTCCGCCGCCACGGCCTGTCGCAGCAAAGCCAGCTTCTCCCGAATGATCTCGGGCGTGTTCCGGTAGAAATCGCTCATGATATGGGGCGTCATGATCAGCTTCCGGTAACCCAGCTCCTTCATGGCCCGCACCAGCTCCAGCGACTGCTCGATGCTCTCTGAGCCGTCGTCTATGCCCGGCAGGATGTGCGAGTGCATGTCCACACCGACAGCTTCTAAAGAAGTTTCCTGCGCAGTACTCTCCCCAAACAAGTTTTTCAAAAACTGTATCATCTCCTAAATTTTGGCACCTGTGTTAGTACACTTACGATAGCAGGTTTAACAAGCCTCAAAATAACAGAAATAAAAGTCCCTGTCAAAATAAAGGCTGCAGGTGCTAAGGCCATTGTATGCCAGTAAAACTATATAGTGGATTTGCCGTTCTACTCTATTCGTATAGCTTTGTAAACAACCGATTGCCTTAAATCGTAAACGGCATCCTTACCTGCAACAACAACTACAAATGGAATTAAGAACTACTGAGAACCAGCGCATGATCGCAGACATGGTCCGCGACTTTGGCGCAAAGCACATTAAGCCTTACATGCGGGAATGGGACGAGACCCAGGAGTTCCCGGTGGAGGTGTTCAAGCAGCTGGGCGAGTTGGGCCTGATGGGCGTGCTGGTGCCCACCGAATACGGGGGGTCCGGCTTCGGCTACCTGGAGTACGTGACAGCCATTGCAGAGCTGGCCAAAATCGACGGCTCCATTGGCCTTTCGATGGCGGCACACAACTCGCTGTGCACGGGCCATATTCTGCAACATGCCAGCGAAGCGCAGAAAAAGAAGTACCTCCCCAGGCTGGCCACTGCCGAGTGGATCGGCGCCTGGGGCCTCACGGAACCGAACACAGGCTCGGACGCCGGCAACATGCGCACCGTGGCGGTACAGGACGGCGACTACTGGGTAATTAACGGTGCCAAGAACTTTATTACCCATGGCAAGTCGGGCAACGTGGCCGTCGTGATCGTGCGTACCGGAGAAGTGGGCGACTCGCATGGCATGACGGCCTTTATCGTGGAGAAAGGCACGCCGGGCTTTAGCGCAGGCCGTAAGGAAGACAAGCTGGGCATGCGGGCCTCTGAAACCACCGAGCTTATCTTCCAGGACTGCCGCGTGCACAAAGACCAGGTGATCGGGGAAGTAGGCGAAGGTTTTGTGCAGGCGATGAAAGTGCTGGATGGCGGACGCATCTCTATCGCCGCCCTGTCGCTGGGCATCGCCCAGGGAGCTTTTGAGGCAGCCCTGGCTTACTCGCAAGAGCGTCAGCAGTTCAACAAGCCTATCTCCAGCTTTCAGGGGATCTCCTTTAAACTCGCGGATATGGCCACCGAGATAGAGGCGGCCTCGCTGCTCACCTACCAGGCAGCCGATATGAAAAACCGTGGTCTGAATGTGAACCGGGAGTCTGCCATGGCGAAGCTGTATGCCTCCGAAGTATCGGTTAGGGTGGCAAACGAAGCCGTGCAGATCTTTGGCGGCTATGGCTTTACGAAAGACTACCCTGCCGAGAAATATTACCGGGACGCGAAGCTCTGCACCATTGGGGAGGGAACAAGTGAGATACAAAAGCTTGTTATAGCCAGAGCGATACTTAAGTAATGTACTTAAAGAAGGGGCCTGAAACCCTCCTCTTTTACTCTAAGTACATTATATCAGAGACGAAAGATAAAATTTTAGTCAAAATGTTGATTTTTAAGTATAAGCTTAGTTAAATTTGCAACCCTAATTAAAGAGAAGCGAGAAGTAACATGATTATTGTAAACGTAAAAGATAACGAGTCTGTAGACCGTGCCTTAAAGAGATTTAAGAAGAAATTCGAAAGAACTGGTGTTTTGAAAGAACTGCGTTCCAGAACGTATTTCGAGAAGCCATCTGTTTCTAAGAGAAAGCAAAAAGAGAGAGCCGCTTACAAGCAGAAGCTTTTCGCTGAGCAAAACTACTAGTCTTTCTTACAAGATATTTGATTTTTCCATAACTTAGTATACCTGGTTCAGACATCAGGTATACTAAGTTATGGATTTATTTTTTAAGTACCTTCAGTACGAAAAGCGGTATAGTCCGCATACCCTCACCTCCTATCATACCGATCTGGGGCAGTTTTCCCAGTACTTGCAACAGGTGTATGAGATCACGGACGCTGCCGAAGCCGACCACACCATTATCCGTTCCTGGATACTGACGCTGGTGCAGCAGAACATCAAGCCCCGCTCCATCAACCGTAAGATTGCCTGCCTGCGCTCCTACTACCGGTTTCTGCTGGCACAGCAACAGATCAAAGTGAATCCCATGCTGCGCATTAAAGCGCCCAAGGCCTCTAAAAAGCTGCCTGCTTTTGTGGAGGAAGCGTCTTTCAACTCCCTGCTGGACAGCTTTACCTTTGAAGAAAATTTTGAGGGGCAGCGCGACCGGCTGATCCTGGAGTTTTTGTACGGCACCGGCATCCGCCTGGCCGAGCTCATTGGCATTGACCACGCTGCTATTGACCTGCATGCCAAGACCGTTCGCGTGCTTGGCAAGGGCAACAAGGAGCGCGTTATCCCCATCAACGATTCCCTTATCACGAGCATTAGAAGCTACCTGGAGCACAAGAAAAGGGAACATAGCGATAACTATTCGGAAAAACTGCTCGTTACTAATAGGGCTCGTCCCCTTTATCCGAAATTCGTTTATCGTGTCGTAAAAAAATACATTAGCTTGATCACAACCTCCGAACATAACAGCCCACACGTGCTGCGACACTCGTTCGCTACGCACTTGCTGAACAAGGGGGCCGACCTGAATGCGATCAAGGATTTACTGGGGCACTCGAGCTTAGCAGCAACGCAGGTGTATACACACAATTCGATTGAGAAGCTTAAATCGATTTTCGAGAAAGCTCATCCAAAAGCGTAAGTTAAACTATTAAAAGACACAACTATGAAAGTACAAATGTATTCGATCAACTTCGAAGCCAGTGAGCAGCTGAAGTCCTTTATTCAGCAGAGGTTGAACAAACTGGAAACCTTCTACGACAGAATACTAGACGGAGAGGTTTTTATCAAGGATAACAGCAGCCAGAGCGGCACTAATAATAAAGAGGTAGAGGTTCGGTTGTTTGTACCTGGCACAACGCTTTTTTCGCAGGAAAACGCAGATTCCTTTGAGGCTGCGACAGACGCCGCTGTGGACGCGATGCGCCGCCAGCTAAAGAAGCTGAAGGACAAGCAAACAGCGCACTAAGCGAATGATACTTCTGGCCGGGAACTAAGAACGACAAGCTTTCCTGCCCAGAGAACGACTACAAACAGGAAGGGCCTGCTAAGTGTAGCAGGCCCTTCCTGTTTGTAGTATGTGAAATACTCCTGTTATTATTCTCTTACAGGCCAAACTCCTGCTTAATCTTGTCCACGTAGTCGAGCTTCTCCCAGGTAAAGGTCTCGAACTCCTTCTCTTCCTTCTGCCCGTTTCGGGAGATCTCTACTTTCTTCAGCTGGGGCGTTCTGCCCATGTGGCCATAGGCTGCTGTTTCGGAGAAGATCGGGTTCTGCAGCCCGAAGCGCTGCACGATCGCGTAAGGGCGCATGTCAAACAGCTTGCTAACTTTCTCGGCAATCTCTCCGTCGCTCATCACATTGCCATTGGCATCTTTCACGTTAGTAGAGCCATAGGTCGTTACATACAAACCTACGGGCTTGGCCACCCCAATGGCGTAGGCTACCTGTACCAGCACCTGGTCAGCCACACCGGCAGCCACCAGGTTCTTGGCGATGTGGCGGGCGGCATAAGCGGCCGAGCGGTCCACTTTAGAGGCGTCTTTCCCGGAGAAAGCCCCGCCCCCATGTGCCCCTTTCCCGCCATAGGTATCCACAATGATCTTACGGCCTGTTAAGCCAGTGTCGCCATGTGGGCCGCCGATCACAAACTTCCCGGTTGGGTTGATGTGGTAAATGATATCGTCGTTGAACAGCTGCTGAATACGCTCTGGCAGGAGTTTCAGGACCCGCGGAATCAGGATGTTATCCACATCCTGCTTGATCTTATCGACCATCTGCTTTTCGGCAGCATCCTTAGCGGCTGGGCTTTCGTTCTCTGCCTTCACAAACTCATCGTGCTGGGTAGAGATAACGATGGTATCAATCTTCTCGGGTACGTGGTTATCGCTGTAGCGAATCGTTACCTGCGACTTTGCATCCGGGCGCAGGTAAGTCATTTCCTTGCCTTCCTTGCGGATAGCGGCAAGCTCCTGCAGCAGCAGGTGCGAAATGCTAAGCGCCAGCGGCATGTAGTTGTCCGTTTCGTTCGTGGCGTAGCCAAACATCATCCCCTGGTCACCCGCTCCCTGATCCTCAGGGTTAGCCCGCTCAACCCCCTGGTTAATGTCTGCCGACTGCTCGTGGATGGCTGAAATCACACCACAGGCGTCCGCGTCGAACATATACTCCGACTTTGTGTAACCGATGCGCTTGATCACATCGCGCGCCACGCGCTGCACGTCCACGTAGGCTTCTGTTTTCACCTCACCGCTCAGCACCACCAGGCCTGTGGTTACCAGCGTCTCGCACGCTACCTTCGATTGTGGGTCCTGCTTGAGGAATTCATCTAACAGCGCATCTGATATCTGATCCGCCACTTTATCCGGGTGTCCTTCTGACACTGACTCAGAAGTAAATAAATAAGGCATTTTCTAGGGGTTTAGGTACAAAGTATAAACCAACTGGCTTTTACCAGCAGGCACAAAACTAAGACAATTCTGCCATACATAAAACAGACATCGCGGGGATGCACAGCGCTGTTGCAGATACGAAGGCCATGCCGGTCCTAAGGCCGAAAGCGGAAGGCAAACCCCTCCTTTAACCTCCAGAGGGATGGCTACAGTGCCTTTTTCCTTAAAACTTTTAAATAGGAGCGTCGTTTCAAGAACATTCCAAACATACCATCTGGCTCTTTTACTATGAGACACTTTTTATTTATAACGACACTTTTCACTTTTCTGTCAGGGCAGGCATTCAGCCAGGCAGATTCTCCATACGCAACAAGCTTTAAAGTAGATGCCCCCATTATTGCGGCAGGAGTTGGCCTCTCCTACTACGGCCTTACGCTTATCGCGGACAAAAGCGGCCTGACGGAGGAGCAGATCAATAGCCTCAACAGGCGTGATGTGAACCGCTTCGACCGCTTTTCTGCTGGCTATGATTCGGAAAGCGCCAGGAAAGTAAGCGACTTTCCCTTCTATGGCTCCTTTGGTCTCCCCGTCCTACTGCTGCTAAACGACAATGTGGGCAGCAAAGCCGGACAGGTCATGCTGTTGTATGTAGAGACCATGGCGGTAACAGGCACTATTTTTACCTTAACAAACGGCAATGTAGAGCGCACGCGACCCTTAGTGTACAGTGAGGACGTTGACATCTCTGAAAAGAACGACGGGAATGCCCGGAACTCCTTTTTCGCCGGCCACACGGCCGCCACGGCGAGCGCTACTTTTTTTGCCGCCAAGGTATTTCACGACTTTAACCCAGACTCTAAGGCAAGGCCCTATATTTGGGCTGCCGCGGCTGCCATCCCCGCCACAGTAGGTTATCTGCGCCTGCGGGCAGGAAAGCACTTCCTGAGTGATAACCTGATCGGGTACGCCGTCGGGGCCGCCGCCGGCATCCTGGTACCACAGCTCCACAAAAAAACGAACAAGACAAACCTTAGCCTCATCCCTGTCTCCGGCCGTTATTTTAACGGGGCCTTGCTCACCTACTCTTTTTAGTGCCTTATGAAGAGGGTCCTACTGTTGTGGATGGTGTTGATAGGGACGCTCCCCTACGCTGCGTGGAGTCAGTCAGCCCCCTCATCACCATACGAAGTAAACTGGCTACGCGACGGCGCCGTGATCGCAGGCGGAGTCGGTGCCACTGTTGTGGGCAGTACGTTTATCAAGAACAAAGACAGGCTCACAGCAGCTGACCTGGCAGGCATAAGCAAGCAGGACGTAAACGGCTTTGATCGGTTTGCAGCAGGAAACTACAGCGCGAAGGCAGAAACCACCAGCGATTTTTTCTTTTATGGCTCCTTTGCCACACCGCTGCTCCTACTCCTGGATAAGGATATACAGCAAAGCGCGCCGCAGGTTTACTTGCTGTATGGGCAGGCAATGGCTATGGCAGGCGGCCTCTACGCTCTATCGGCTGGCCTGATCGACCGCAAAAGACCTAGCGTGTATGCCGAAGACGCGCCGCTGGAAGCCCGCCTGCATAAATATGCCACCAACTCGTTCTATGGAGGACACGTTGCCGCCACGGCAAGCGCTACGTTTTTTGCCGCCAAGGTATTTCACGACTTTAACCCAGACTCTAAGGCAAGGCCCTATGTTTGGGCTGCCGCGGCTGCCATTCCCGCCACGGTGGGTTATCTGCGCCTGCGGGCAGGAAAGCACTTCCTGAGTGATAACCTGATCGGGTACGCCATAGGGACGGGCATCGGGATATTGGTACCTGAGTTGCACCGGAAAGACAACCGCCTATCGGTTTTACCGGAGAACACGCCTCTGTATGACGGGGTAAAGGTTGCTTACAGCTTTTAAACAAAAAAGGCAGCTGAAACAGCTGCCTTTTTTGTTCTTTTATGATAGACCCCTTATGGATTCTGCACCATTTTAGGGTTCGCGTCCATTTCGGCCTGTGGAATCTGGTGGATGAACAGGTCTGAGTTAGCTGGGGTAGTACCAACTTTAGCCGTATGGTTACCCTCTCTTACTAACGGCTTCTGCAAGCGCTTGATATCAAACAAGGCAAAGCCTTCCCCGTACAGCTCTTTTCTTCTCTCCACATAGATCTCCTCCAGAAGGGCACCTCCAACGTTAAGTGAAGGTAACACCAGAGCAGGATCGGTATAACGGCTGCGGCGCAGCTCCAGCAACAGCTCCTGCGCTCCCAGGAAGTCACCCAGCTGTGCCTTGGCTTCTGCCTCGATCAACAGCATTTCAGCGGAGCGCATCAGCACGATATGCCCACCCAGGTCCACAAGGTCTTTGAACTTCGTGATCGTATAGCGATCAGAATTCCAAACCTTTACGCCCTCGTTGTTTGTAGTAAAGGCTTTGGCGTCCTCCTGAAACTCACGACGGGCGTCTGCCTCGTCGAACAAGGCTACGAACTGATCGTTAGCACGCAGGTTGTTATACCCTCTACGGGTATATGTTCTGCTACCCGTTGCATTTACTGTATAACGGCCGTCGATAAAGGAGTAGAAAGAGGCGTAAGCATTATTCTGGTCAGCAGACTGCGGCAAGCCCCAGATCCACTCCCCATTGCTGTAGTTGTTGAAACCGGCTTTGTAAGTAGTGGCAGACATCAACGGATAGCCCTGACGAGCCTTTGCAGCAAACTCAGCTGCTTTATTCCATTGGCCCATCTCCAGGTACACGCGTGCCAGCAAGCCCTGCGCCACGTTCTTGTTGATGCGGCTCTTGCTTGGGCGTGAAGTTCCAAGTTTCTGCTCAGCATCCGTCAGGTCGGCCAGGATTTGGGTATACACCTGCTCCAGCGTTGCCCGCTCTTTGCCCTCTGTCTGAGGAGTAGCAGGGTCCAGCATCAACGGAACCGCAAGCGCGTTTTTGTCTTTCAGGTAAGTGTGCTGATAAACACGAGCCAGATTGAAGTAAGCAAATGCTCTAACCACCTTCGCCTCCGCCTCAAACCCGTCCTTCTCTACACTTGAAGCATCAGGCAAATTCTTGGCGTTTGCGATGATGTTGTTTGCGTTGGTGATCAGGTTATAGGAGTGCCCCCAGATGATACGGGTACCGCGGTATGTCGCCAACTTGTTATCCAGCTCGTACTGATAGATGAACCAGCTGTTGTTTGCCATCACGTCCTGCCCCATCACGTCGAAGGTCATCATGAGAGACGGAACACCATAGCTATCGTGGCTTACGCCACCCTGGTTTACAGGGGCCTGGCGCATCAGGCGGATGATACCAGTCATAGCAGCCTCTATACCGCTCTTGGTGCTATAAGCCTGATCATAAGACACAGCGTTAGAAGGAACGGCCTCTAAGTAGTCTTTCTCACATGCTGTTAAGCTTAGCGTAGCACCAAGAATAGCTGCAGCAAATTTTATATTCTTAATTTTCATTCTTTTAAAAAAATCAACCATTAAAGAGTTGCGCGTACACCTACAGAGAACGTTTTCTGTGCAGGGAAACGGCTGTTTGTAATACCATCAACAGCTTGCTCCGGGTCTAAGCCTGGAGTCTTGAACAGTGTCCAGAAGTTATCACCCTGTACAAACACGCGGGCGTTCTTCAGGCCAATTCGCTCCTGCAGACTCTGTGGTAAAGTGTAACCCAGCGTTACGTTGCGCAGACGTGCATAAGAAGCATCCACCAGGAACCTGGAAGACTGTGAGTTAGTGTTCAGGGTCTGTGCTGTACCTAATCTTGGCACGTCTGTCACATCACCTGGCTTCTGCCATCTGTCCAGAACATCTTCGCTCCAGCTAGTACCGGCTCTTTCACCGCCGTGCATCAAGTTGCTGTAGTCAGTGTTCAGGATCTTACCGCCAAGGCTGTAAGTGAAGAACACGCTCAGGTCAAAGTTCTTGTACTGGAAGTTGTTTGTGATACCACCAGTCAGGTCAGGCAAGGCTGTCCCTACATAGTAGCGGGAAGCTTTGCTGTAGTCAGAAGTTGTTGTTCTTTCAGTTACATTGCCATCCGCATCCTTCACATCGGTGTACCACAGGCTAAGACCTGTCTGCGGGTCTACGCCTGCAAAGTCCTGAATGTAGAAGTCGTAGATAGAATGGCCTACTTTCAGCTGCTTGGTTCCCTGCAGGATCGTTTCCTGCGGCAGTTTCGTCAGCTCGTTGTTATTATGCGCTGCGTTCACGTTCGCGTCCCAGGCAAAGTAGTCCCCTTCGATGATACGGGCGTTCACGTTTACTTCAACACCACTGTTTCTGATGGCACCTAAGTTGTCGAACACGGACGTAAAACCAGTTGAAGGAGAAAGCGGCTTGTTGAACAGCAGGTCCTCTGAAGTTCTGTCATAGTAGTCTAAGGACACGTCCACCTTGTTAAAGATCGTCGCATCAATACCTACGTTAAAGGCAGCTTGCTTTTCCCATGAAAGCGCCTGGTTCTCCAGTTTATCCAGGATGATACCAGGAGCGGATAAGTCGCTATAACCAGTCTGATACAAACCTCTGTAAGCATAGAAGTCAGCTCCACCTCCGGATGTTAACAGGCCTTCGTTACCGGAAGTACCATAGCTTGCACGGATCTTCGCATCGTTCACCCAAGGAAGGGCGTTCATGAAGTCTTCCTGAGTGATTCTGTAAGAACCACCGATTGAAAAGAAGTTACCCCAACGGTTATCCTCGTGGAAACGGGAAGAACCGTCACGACGGAAGGATCCAGACAGGTAATACTTGTCCTGGAAGTTGTAATTGACCTGTCCCAGGAAGCTCATTAAAGAGCGTCTGTCAGACTGGCTGTTCAATGCGTTAATAGTAGAAGCGTTGTCCAACTCCGTTAAGCCCGGCAGGTTCAGGAAGCTGGTCTTCTGGCCATACAGGTAATCATACTTGTAGTTGAAAGCCTCGAAACCACCTAAGGCGTCCACCTGATGCTGTCCGAAAGACTTGCTATAGCTCAGGATGTGGTTGATGGTGTACTCCATGTAAGAGCTTCTCCACTGCGTACCACGACCTCCTACACCAGCACCATCCCCGTAAAGCGGGTTATAGAACGTGAAGTCTTTGGTGTTATCTCCGTTAAGTGCGATTGTTGTCTTGTAGTTCAGGTTGAAAGGAAGCTTTACCTCCCCAAACGTGTTCAAGCTCCAGGTAAGCACATTGCGCTCCAGCATGTCCAGCTCGGTGGTACCTACCGGGTTGCTGTTGCCACCGTAAGGACGGGAAGTATTGAAGTCAAACTCTGTCGGGTTGTCAATAAACGTTCCGTCAGCGTTTCTTCTTCTGAAGATAGGATACACAGGCGCAATGTTTCTTCCCCAGGACACAACGTTACGGAAAGCCGTACCGCTGGATGTTGGAGAGCTCTGATCTGTGTTGGCGATCAGGGCATTCACACCGAACTTGATCTTGTCCGTAACCTGCGAAGACAAGCGTAAGCGGGAAGTATAGCGCTTAAAGCCAGAAGTGATGAAAGCGCCTTCCTGATTCAGGTAGTTACCAGAGAAGTAATAGTTTGTCTTTTCGTTACCACCCTGGATACCGAAGTCATACTCCTGGCGGGTCGCTTGTCTGAAAAGGGCATCTTTCCAGTCATCCTCCCAGGCAGCGGTAAGCCCATTCTTCAACTTACCATTCAAGCCAACTGGCTCTGCATCGTTGTATGGGTTGTACTGCTGCCCGTTAGCTGAACCACCAGCTATGCGGCTAACCACATTCTTGGTTGCGTACTCTTCCGGAGAAGCAAATTTGCCATTCCATTTGGTCGGGTCCGCCACAGCGTCATTGCGCAGCGCTTCCCATGTCAGTTCATAGTACTGGTCAGTGTTTACAGACTGATAATCTTTCACGGCAAAGTCAGAGATACCGTAAGTAGCGCCGAACGTGATGGATGGTTTCTTAGGGGCCTTGCCACCTTTAGTCGTGATCACTACCACACCGTTGGCGGCACGCGAACCGTACAGGGCGGCTGCACTAGCGTCCTTCAGAACGGTCATGGACTCGATGTCGTTCGGGTTGATCGCATTCAGATCGCCTGAGTAAGGAGCACCGTCCACAACATACAGTGGCGTAGAGGAAGAAGCCACAGAACCCACGCCACGGATACGGATCTGACCTGTTGCTCCAGGCTGCCCGCTTGTCTGTACTACCTGCACACCTGGTGTTAAACCACCCAGTGCCTTGGTCACGTCGTTTGCCTGGATCTTCTCGATGGCCTCGGCTTTAACAGCAGACGCGGAGCCCGTAAAAGACTTTTGATCGGCCGTACCGTAAGCAACCACGATCACTTCGGATAAAGCTTTGCTGTCTTCAGCCAGCTTTACGTTGATAGTGCTTTTACCAGCAGTGCTGATCTCTTGGGGCACATAACCCAGGAATGAGTACAGGATTACTGCCTCTGCAGTAGGAACACCAACAGAGTAGCTACCATCGGCACCGGTAAACGTCCCCACGGTAGTACCCTTCACTACCACGTTTACGCCAGGTAATGGCTGCCCACTACTAGCATCCGTAATTGTTCCTGTGATGGTTCGGTTTTGCGCCCAGGCTTGGCTTACAAGCGTTAGGAGCATCACCAAACCAATAAATAGAACTTTTCTCATAAAGTTAAACAAGATTGGTTGGTAAATGTGTAGATTAATTGTGCCCAAATGTAAACCAATGTTACCACAATGTAAACAGGCAGCGAAAAAAAATAGCCTCTAAACGTTTTAAACCCACTTTACAAACAAACCCTCGCTCACCCCTTCTGATAACACCTTATGTACCAACACCTTACTTATTAGCATTAGAAAATTGTAATATTTGACTAAGACCACTTTCACCTGGATCTATAGTTCAAAATTTGTGGCCACCAGCAAAGCCGATTCTTTATTTCACAGACTTATACACCCTGTGTTAAGGAAGCTATCAGTAGCCCTTTCTTGGACATTCCCATTGTAGGCTCCCGCAGAATTTGGTAAAATGCGCACTACAGGGGGACTAAAAACATAACAAAAAAGGCACACGAAGTATGTCTCTGCATGCCTTTCCCTGTGGGTTCTCTCTGTACTTTAGGAGCACTTAAGCGCTGCTTTCGTCTTGCTTTTGCTCAAAGGCTGGGGCCTCTTGCTCCCCACTCCGATAGACTAGGCATGACACATGTTGCCTTCTACCGATCAAATCGCAACCGCGTCTCAACTCCCGGGTCCTCGCCTTTGCCGGAAAAGCACGCTTGGTGCAGAAGCAGCACCATTAGATGCACCAAATAGAAAAAGCCGCTCCATAGCATGGAGCGGCTTTCTGTTAATTTCTAACCAATTTACTATAATTTAACCTTATGGGTTCTGATCTGCTGGAGCTAAAGCATCGTTTGCATCGATTTCGCTCTGCGGTATTCTCCATAACAGCGTTGGATCATCAATAGCTCTTTCAAATACTACAGCTAGAGCTGCTTGATGATTCCCATCACCATCAGGCCTTTTAATGTTTGTCTTAGTTCTCTTTAAGTCCAGAAGCGAGAAGCCTTCACCCCACAGTTCAATTCTTCTTTGCAGGAGAATTTCGTTGATAAGGTCTGAGCCAGTTTGCGTTGCACTGTACGCTGGGTTTCTGGCCTGCACTAAAGCGTTCAATACTGTTTGCGCCTCGCCTTCATTTCCTAAACGGGCAAGTGCCTCTGCCTCTATCAGGTACATCTCGCTGGCACGCATTAAGATATAGTCAGCAGCCCAAGACCCTGCAACTGGCAGCGTAAACTTTGTCTGGTTATAGTCTGGCAGCTTTGCAGTTCCTGTTCCCGGAGTTATGAACACAGACTTTCTTACGTCTCCCGCAGGTATCTGATCATATAGCTCCTTTGTTATCTTTTTCTGCAGGCCTAGGCTAGCGTAGCTAACAACTTTGGCGTCGAAGTGAGAGAAAAAAGACGCGTAAATAGTAGACTGGTCATTAGGAATTTCCAATCCCCACATCCACTCGCTGTTTGCCTTTCCAAAACCTGCTGTATAAGCGGTTGCCGACATTGGGGCCAGTCCCTGGCGCGCTTCATTAGCTTTTGCAGCTGCTGTCGCGTAATCTTCCATTTGCAAAGCAACTCTTGCTCTTATGCCTTTTACGGCTGCAGCGTTGAGGTGGGAAATGTGCTTGCGGGTCTTTCCTGCCAGTAAAGTCTCGGCTTGTGTCAGGTCAGCCACAATCTGATCATACACCTCCTGTACAGTTGCTCTAGGCTTGCCTTCTGTCGTTGGCTCTGTGTACAAGGGCACAGCAGGGGCAGTTTCATGCCCTTTGTAGGTATGCTGCCACAGGTTTGCCAGATAGAAGTAAGAGTAAGCACGCAGCGCC
Source organism: Pontibacter ummariensis (assembly GCF_900188175.1). GTDB lineage: Bacteria > Bacteroidota > Bacteroidia > Cytophagales > Hymenobacteraceae > Pontibacter > Pontibacter ummariensis. The sequence continues at coordinate 68,717 of NZ_FZOQ01000013.1, forward strand.
AAAGCATTACCTTTAATGTACTCTTTGTCTGCCGGATTACCTGTCGCCTTGTCTACGTTGGCAATAATCCTGTTCGCGTTACTGATCGTTCTATAATAGTATTCCCATGCCAGACCTGATCTTGAACCGTCTGTCGCGGATGCATAGGCAGACAGGTTATACTCGCCGGTAAACCAGTTGTACCCTCTGGTATGCAGCACAATGTCAGTACCCATCAGGTCCATCGTCAGGTCATGCGATTTCTGTCCGAAGTGTCCGTGGCTTCCGCCCATGCTGGTCCACATGGATCGGAAAGTACCGTTCAGGGCTACGAAAGCACCATCAACCGTTTTGAAAACTTCGTCGCTGGCCACACTCTGCGTTGGGGCAGTCTCTAAGTAATCTTTTTCGCAGCTTGTTAGCATTAATACCGCTAATGCCAACGGGCTCAATTTTTTTAATATATTTTTCATTTTGAAATCAAATCTAAATTAGAAGTTGGCATTAAGACCTACAGTGGCAGTACGGTAGATTGGGTAAGTATAATCTGATGTACCGTTGAAGCTTCTCTGTGGGTCCATTCCCTCATTTTTCGTCAGGATTACGGCGTTGTCAACTGCACCGAATACTCGCAGTGTAGCGCCACCCAACTTGCCAGTAAGCGACTTAGGAAGGGTATAGCCTATGTTGATGTTCTTTACAGTTAGGTAAGAAGCATCGAACAACCACCTTGTAGAAGCTCCGTCCTGACCAGAAATGCCGTTCTGCAGTCTTGGCGTCTTGCCGTCACCTGGGTTCTCTTCGCTCTGCCATCTGTTCAGGATGTCCTTGCTCCAGTGTGTACCGTAAGAACCTCTGTGCATCAGGTTAGCATAGTTAGCGTCGTAGAACTTGCCACCGCTCTGGAATGTAAGCAACACAGACAGGTCAAGGCCTTTGTAACGGAACGCGTTTGTAACACCACCAACCAGTTTCGGAATAGCTGACCCATGGTAGTAGTAAGTGCCTTCGTTGTACACGTTAGTTGTCGTGCGCTCACCAGTTGGTTCTCCGTCTGCATCCAGCACGTCTTTGTAGTACAGGGCATCACCGTTGGCAGGGTCTACGCCAGCGTACTCACGCAGCCAGAAGTCATAAACAGAGTGTCCTACCATCAGCTTCTTCGTGCCATTCACGATTTCTTCCTGTGGCAGCTTTGTGATCTTGTTCTTGTAGCTAGTCAGGTTCAGGTCTACTCTCCAGTCGAAGTCAGATGTTGAGATAGCATTGTAGCCCAACTGAGCTTCCCATCCATAGTTCTTCATGGTACCTACGTTATCCCAGATCGACTTTATACCAGTAGATGTTGGCAATGGCACCTCGAACAGCAGGTTGTCAGAAGTTCTCTCAAAGTACTCGATTGTACCCTGCACTTTATTGAACAGGCTGAAGTCAGCACCTACGTTGAAGGAAGCGTTTTTCTCCCACTGCAGGTTTGTGTTAGGCAGTGAAGAAACGATAGAACCAGGAGCATTCACGTTGTTCCAGCCCAGGCCATAAAGTCCTTGCCACGCATAGTAGTTTTCAACGTCCTCGTTACCCTGCTCGCCGTAGCTACCTTTCAGTTTCAGTTCATCTACCCACTCAGCGTTGAAGAAGTTCTCTTCAGAGATTCTCCAGCCAGCGCCTATTGAGTAGAAGTTACCCCAGCGAGAGTCTGTAAAGAAACGTGAAGAACCGTCTCTTCTGAAGCTACCAGATAACAGGTACTTGTCTGCGAAGCTGTAGCTTACTTGCGAAAAGAAGCCTTCCAGCTTATGCTCGTCTGTGTACGAAGTGGATGCACCTGCTGTAGCAGCCGGCGCTAACTCAGACGTACCAGGGAATGGGAATCCTGTACGGGTTGCTGACATGAATCTGCTCTCCAGAGAGTAATTCTCATGACCGGCCAATGCACTGATAGAGTGTGAGCCAAACTGCTTGTTCCAAGACAACACCTGGTTAAAGGTGTAAGAAATCTGGCGTGTATCAGACTTTGTAGAGCGACCTGCTACGTTAGCAGCATCACCAAACAGCGAGTTCTGGAAAGTAGTACCAAGACCGTTGTAGTAGTTACCACCAAGTGTCGTCTTGAACGTAAAGTTCTTCAGGAATTTAGCTTCCAGGTAAGCGTTTGCTGTTGCTTCGCTTCTTCTTGTAGAACGCTCATCCAGGCCTAAAGAGCCTAACAGGTTAGAGTTACCGGCATAAGGTCTTGAACCCATTTGGCCAGGGACACCCCAGTCAAGTGCTCTCTCTCCTGTAGCAGGGTCAATTACAAAGGCACCTTCGCCATCACGCTGCCATACTGGGTAAATTGGGCCCATGTATCTGGAGAAGTAGAAAGGGTTTGCTGTAGCAGTACCATCCGCAAAGTTACCGTTAGAGTTAGACAAGGTAGCAGAAATGTTCATGCCTGCTTTTACAGCTTTGCTAACAGCAGTATTCAGTTTTACACGGCTATTGAAACGGTCGTAGTCAGAGAACTTAGCAATACCGTCCTCATTGATGTAGCCTGCAGAGATATAATAGTCGCTGTTTTCAGCTCCACCGGAGATGCTTACGTTCAGGTCGTTTCTTGTTGCATCCTGGAACAGTACGTCAGACCAGTTGTCCTCGTACAGCAGACGGGCACTTGGGTTCAGTTTGCCAGTAGCCGGATCAATTACCTGGTCACCTGCAACGTTGAAAGGGTTATAAACAAGGCCGTTTGGTCCTGCAATGTTTTTAGAGGCGGCAGCAGCAGCTTCGGCTGGCGTGTAAGGCAGTTTCGTAGCAGGGTTTGTAGACGCCGCGTAAGAGTTACGCATCGCTTCCCACATCAACTCGTAGTACTCCTGAGAGTTTACTCGGTCATATTCTGGAATACCACGCTCAGAAACACCTTTTCTGAAGTTAACTGCTACTCTTGGCTTGCCTTTACCACCTTTTTTAGTGGTGATCATGATCACGCCGTTAGCGGCACGCGCACCGTAAAGAGCTGAGGCAGCGGCATCTTTCAATACAGTAACAGCCTCGATGTCGTCTGTAGAGATAGAAGAGTACGTTCCGTCAAATGGCACACCGTCCACCACGTAAAGCGGGTCGCTGCTGGCATTGATCGAGCCGATACCACGGATACGCACAGATGCACTAGAACCTGGGGCTCCACCACCGTTTGTAGTCTGCAGGCCTGGTACCAAACCCTCCAGCACACGTGTAACTGAAGTTACCTGCTGCTTTTGGATAGCAGAACTAGAGATGGTAGCCTCAGAACCTGTAAAAGCTGTTTTAGCTACAGAACCGTAAGGCACTTGCACCACAACCTCTGAAAGCTGCTCACTATTAACGCCAAGCGCTACGTTTACAGTGCTTGCGCTTCCGATAGCCTGCTCCTTTGTTTCATATCCGATATAACGGAAAACAAGGGTGTTGCCTTTTTCAGGCACATTAAGCGAGTAAGAGCCATCCACACCTGTTGCTGTACCAGCAGTGGTGCCCTTTACAATAACTGCCACGCCCGGCAGCGGTTGCCCGCTTGCGGCGTCAGTTACCTTACCAGTGATCGTTCGGCTTTGCGCCCATGCCTGGTTCACAAGCAACAGGAGCAGAGCCAAATTCATCAGTAGAACTTTTCTCATAAAATTAGATTAGGATTAGTGATTGTTTGTTTAAAGTGAATCCCAAATTAAGACCTAAACTTAAATTTCAAAAACTTTTTTTGCTTTTTCACGTAGTCCATTTTTCTTCGCTAACACGAGATATCTTCTCAACAAAACCTCCCCTCAAATTGTCGATCATTAACAAAAAGTGCTTCTGCGTGCTGTTTTCGTATATTTAACTCATCTAATGTTATAACATCTTATTGCATTATCAGAAGAAAAAGGGGCGAAAAACAGGGCTATTTTTATCCTATTTTTTTTCTTCTTCCTTAACAGGCCGAAGTATAAATTTTCAACTAAAATCCTCGCTACACCTTATATTATAACAACCCGATATAATAAAAAAAGGCGTGGGGACCTCCCACGCCTTTTACACTTTGCACAGATACTGCGCCTAGTCTTTCTCCTTCAGGTTCTCCTCAAACAGCTTGTAAATCCGCTTGTACTCGTCCGTCCAGCTGGCAGGTTCTACAAAGCCATGATCTTCAACCGGGTACACGGCGAGCTCCCAGTTATCCTTCCCCAGTTCAATCAAGCGCTGTGTCAGGCGCACCACGTCCTGGAAGTGCACGTTGGTGTCTACCATGCCGTGCGCAATAAGCAACGCGCCTTTCAGCCCCTCCGCATAATAGATCGGGGAGCTCTTGGCATAGGCTGTACTGTCAGTATAAGGGGTGTTCAGGATGTTAGAGGTATAGCCATGGTTGTAGTGTGCCCAATCGGTTACAGAACGAAGGGCGGCACCGGCAGCAAACACATCCGGCTCCGTGAACATGGCCATCAGGGTAATAAAGCCCCCGTAAGAACCACCGTAAATGCCAATGCGCTTCGGGTCCACGTTATACTTCTCCACCAGGTGCTTCGCGCCATCCACGTGGTCGCTCAGATCCTTGCCTCCCATAAAGCGGTAAATACCTGTACGCACATCGCGCCCGTAGCCTGCACTGCCTCTGTAATCGATGTCCAGCACGGTGTAGCCCTGATCAGCCAAAAAGTTGTGGAACATGTACTCCCGGAAATAACTGCTCCACCACTTGTGGGCGTTCTGCAGGTAGCCAGCCCCGTGCACAAAGACCACTGCCGGTCCGTTTGCCTCCGGTTTCTCCGGCCGGTACAAGCGGGCGTACACGTCCGCCCCATCCTCTGCCTTAAAAGTGATGACCTCCGGCTCCCGCCAATCATAGGACTTGAACTCCTCTGTCAGGGAGTTGGTCACCTGCTTTGCCTTTGCCCCTTTCTTGTTGTCCATCACGTAAAGCTCCCATGGCTTGTTGCTGTAGGAGTGGCGAACGGCAAGCGTCTTTTCGTCTGGCGACAGTTTCACCTCATTTGCCCCTTGCATGGAGGTTAGCTGTACCAACTCTCCTCCCTGCAGTGGCAGGCGGTACAGGTGCTGTTCTCCGGGGTGTACTTTGTTGGCCGTAAAATACCAGTGCTTCTTATCGTCCGACATACGTACGTCCGATACCTCAAACTTCCCGCTAGTCAGGGCTTTCTTTTGGCCGCTGTTCACATTCACCGTGTACAGGTGCGAATAGCCGCTTTCCTCCGACTGGAACCACACGTGCTCGTTGTCCGGCATCCAACCGATATCGCCGGCGCCATAACCAATGCCGGGGCCGTTGATCCAGGCCTCGTCGCGCTGGCGGTCCAGTAGCGTCAGCTTTCCTGTGGCGGGCTCTAACTTCATAATCCAACGATCCTTGTTATCCTGGGAGCGCGCCACCACCACGGCCTGCTTCCCGTTATCCGACCAATAGGGGCCATACATTATGGTTGGCCTTACTTCGGGCTTCTTCGCTTTGCCACCGGAAACTTCTTTCGCGGCACTTGCCTTCGCCTCTTTCTCCTGGAGGTAGGCCGGCTGGTCATAAATTCCCACTACCTCGTTCATCGACACTGCAAAGGCAGTATCTTTTGCCGTATCGTACACGAAGAACTCATACGCACTCTGGGCATCCCCTACTTTTGTGCGGGTATTGATATCTTCTGTGTATCCGGAAGCCGTTACATAGTTTGGCACGATAGCAACTTTCGCACTCTTTGGCCGGTTTACCAGGCGGTAGGTGATGAAGCGTTCGTCCGGGCTCAGGGTAATGTTATCTACTGCCTTGTCATCCACGTAGATCTCCTTCGGACGGGCTGGGGCATCTGCCTCCCTTTGCTTTTTGCGGGCCTCTTTATCACCCTCCCTGTCGCGCACAATCTGTAGCAGGGTCAACTGCTGTTCCTTCAGCCAGTCGCGCTGTGCATCGCTGCTCTCGCTAGCCGCCTTGCGTCCTTTTCTAAAATCAGTCAGCTGCACGGTCTGCCCGCTGGCCATGTTCCAGGCATACAGGTTCCCGTCCTTCTCGTACACCACCTTCTGCTCGCTGTGGTTAAAGGCGGGGTTCCCCTCGCGCTCCACGGTATTGGTTATTTGCCGAGCCGTGCCCGACTTAATGTCATACAGGAAGATGTCTCCATTCTTTTCATACACCTTCTTCGTTTCCGCCCGGTTGTAGTCGCCCCAGGGCGAAGGGAGGTTGCGCCGCTCCTGCGCACTTACTTTGCGGATGTTCTTGCCGTCGGCCGAAACACTGTACAGCGAATCTTCCCGGTTACCTTCGGGGTTCCAGTTAAAATAGATCTTCTTGCCATCCTCCGACCAGAAAACATTACTTGGCGAAGTGCCGATCCATTTCGGGTCGCGCATGATCTTCTCCACGCTTAGCTCCATTTTGCCTTCCTGTGCCTGCAATGCGCCTCCGCAAAGCAGCAGGTAAGCGGCAAGGGCTACCGCTTTTCGTTTTAGAAACATGGTTCTTTCAGTGATTAGATTATTAGGTAGATAGGTAAAATAAGGCATTCAGTCCTTTAAAAGCAAAACCGCCACCTGGGGCCTGGTTGCAGCAGGTGGCGGTTTTAGCTATGCTTATACTATGCCTTCTTTTTCTTAGTAAAGTTCAGGTTCGGGTGCTGCTCTTCGTGGTTTGTCAGATCCTGGTAAAACTTAGAGAAGCTCAAGAGCTCTGCCTCCCCGAACAGCTTGCCCATAAAGGTAATCGTCGTTGGCATCCCGTTCTTCTGGAAGCCATTCGGCACGACCACGCATGGGTGCCCTGTCAGGTTAGTTATAACCAGGTTGCTGCTCGCGAAGGAAGGGCTGATGTACACGTCCACGTCCTTCAGTTTCTCCTGCATTTGCTGCACCAGCAGGGTTCTTACACGCTGCGCTTGCAGGTACTCCACTGCCGGGATAAAGCGGGCTCCCCGGAAAGTATTTGGCCAGGCGTACTTGTGCTGGGCAACCAACAGGCTATCGCGGCCGCTACGGGTCAGTTCATCAAAAGCGGCAGCACCTTCTACGGATATGGTCATGGTTAAGGCACGGGCTGGCAGGTCAGGCAGCTCAATTGGCACGAGCTCTACCCCTGCATCGCGTAATACCTGCAGCGTGGCCTGGTCTGTTTCCTTGAAACCGTACTTGCCGTCAAAGTCATTTTTCAGGTAACCTACCCGCAGCTTCTTCGGATTGATGGTAGCATTATAATTAAAAGGCACATCATATACCGACTGGTCTTTTCCGTCCGGACCGTAAATGGCATTGAACACGATAGCACAATCTTCGGCAGAGCGGGCAATCGGACCGATTTTGTCCATCGACCAGCTCAGGGCCATGGCGCCGCTCCGGCTCACGCGGCCGAAGGTTGGACGAAGGCCTGTCGTGCCACAGGCAGTGGAAGGCGACACAATAGAGCCAAGGGTTTCCGTACCGATGGCGTAGGGCAGCAGGCCGGCCGCCACAGCCGAGGCAGAGCCAGCCGACGAACCGCTGGACCCTTTCGTGAGATCCCAGGGGGAACGTGTTTTACCGCCGTACCAGACATCCCCCATGGCCAGTGCTCCTAGTGTTAGCTTGGCTACCAGTACGCCTCCGGCATCCTGCAGGCGCTGCACGACCGTGGCATCCTCATCTATTACCTGGTCTTTGTAAGGCATCGCCCCCCAGGTAGTCTTATACTTTTTGGTAGAAAGCAAATCCTTTACCCCAAACGGAATGCCATGCAGCATGCCCTTATACTTACCGGCTTTTATCTCCTTGTCTGCCTGGCGTGCCTGCTGCAGGGCTAATTCCTCTGTGAGCGTGGTTACGCATTCCAGCGTAGGGCCGTACTTTTTCAGCCGCTCCAGGTAAAACCTGGTGAGCTCCTCTGACGTGATCTGCTGCGTACGCACCAGTTCAGCTAATTGCGGGACAGTGTAAAAAGCCAGCTCCTCACGCTTCTTTGGCAGCTTTACATGGGCGGGCCTGGCCACTTCAAAAGAAGACTCCCCCTGCTCAAAGGCAAAGCCTACCGGAATGGGGTTGAACATCAGAGCAGGCGCTACATCGTTTGACAAGGGCTGCTTCCTGATGGTCTCATAATCTTTTCGGAAGTCCTCCATATCTGCACGGGCCGAGTCTAGCTGGGCATCTGTAAAGTGCAAGCCCATCAGGTTCTGCGCATCCCGCATCATGTCTATGGTAATCGTATTTTCTGCCAGTTTGGTCACAAACGCTCCTGATACAAAGCAGGCTGTGCCAAGCAAAGCAAGGGTGCTTTTTCTCATTTCTCTTTCTGTTGTTGCCGTTTAAACACCCAAAATACAAAAAGGGATCAAAAAATAAGGGGTAGGCACAATGCCTACCCCTTATTTTTTCTAAATCAATTATGGCTTATAACCCATAACCAGGATTTTGTTCGATGTTCGGATTCGCATCAATCTCCGCTTGTGGTATCGGGAAGATGCGTCTGAAGTTGCCTACCTCGATCAGCGCAGTTGAAGCTGGCTGCTCCGGCTCACGCTCGATCGGCAGGTTTAGGCGAGCCAAGGTCCAGAAGCGGTGTCCTTCAAAGGCAAGCTCTTTGCGTCTTTCTACAATGATTGCCTCCAGTAGTTCATCCCCTGCAAGACCTACAAGAGGGGCCGCATTTCTGGCTTCCGCTAATTCGTTCAGTATTTCCAGTGCTTTTGCTTCTTCACCGGTTCTGGCATAGGCCTCTGCCAGGATCAGCAGCACCTCCGCATAACGAATCACTTTCACCTCATTCCGGTCTCCGGAAACATACTGGTACTTATTATTAATATAAGCCGGCTCAACATTACCACGCGCACCAACCAATATCACTGGAGCTGCCGTTATGTTGATCGTGTCGCCGTCTGTTTCGTCTACGATGTAACGGGCACCCTCATCATCCACATTCGGAATGATTCCCCGTATATCATTTTCGCCATAAAGGCTTACCAGCTCCTCTGTAGCCAGGATATCGCCGTAACCTGCCTGATTGTAAATGTTCGCCAGTGCATTAGTTCCAACGTTATCAATGTCATCATACGAGATCTCAAAGAGTGTCTCCTCTTTTGCTGATGAGGGAGTACGGCTTGCCCAGTAATCTAGAAAGCCATCCAGTTCAACCAGTTCAAAGCCACTATTGGTGACCACATCCAGCGCCGCTTCCTCTGCCTCTTCATAAGCACCCATGAACAGGTACGCACGGGCCTGCAAAGCTCTGGCAGCCCATTTATTCATGTATGAGGAGTTAACGAAGTTCCCCTCCATTAATTCATACGCCGTCTGATAATCGCTAATGATCAGCTCATACACTTCAGCTACCGAATTACGAGAAGGTTGCGATCCTACATAGTAATCAGTTGGGTTTTCCGGGTCGAACTCTGTGATGATAGGCACACCCGGCGCATTAGGAGCTACGGTAAAAGGCTGCGCAAAGAACTTCACCAATTCGTGGTAGGCCAATGCCCTAACGGCGTAAGCCTCTCCTTTCAACTGCTCTACTACAGGAGTGGAAGGGATATCTGCATTGATGATCTGGTTAGCCCTTAAAATAGAAGCATACAAGGCTGTCCAAATTTCTCTCGGTTCACCTGTTACAGCCTCCGTACGGTACACGTTCTGTACCAGGTATCGACCCGAGTTAAGAGGGGCAACGTACGTATTATCTGCCATCAAATCTCCCAGAACCGGGATCGTTCTGCCGTATGCGTCTGCCGTACGTAGCGAGGCATACATACCAAATACGGCAGTTTGTAGCTCAGCAGGGCTATTTATCGCCTCTCCCACTGGCACCGCATCGTAAGGCTCCTGCTCCAGGAAATCCTCACCACACGAGCCCAGCAACATAGTTGCTGAGAGTAAAGACATATATATGAGTTTCTTATTCATAAACTTAGGTAATTTAAATTTCAGATTAAAAACTTACGTTTACACCAACCGTCAGCACTCTGCTGGTCGGAATGTCAGCATTGGCTGTACTGTTCACCCCTGTTTCAGGGTCAACTGGCAGGTTGTCATCAAACGTTTTGGTTAGCAGGTTCGTGCCACGCACATAGATGTAAGCTCTGGTGAGGGACGCTTTCGAGATCCACTCGTTTTTCAGCTCATAGCCCAGGGTCACGTTTCTCAGGCGGATATAGTCGCCTTTGTACAGGAAGCGCGTTGAGAAGGCATTGGAGCTGTTGTTCAGGCCAAATTCGTATCTTGGCACATCCGTGATATCTCCTGGTTCCTGCCATCTGTCCAGCACTTTACGGTACTTGTTGGCATACGGATAAGCACCATCTATCAGGTAGTACTCCCATCCTTCTCTCACATAGTTACCGAAGTTGTAGTTGACAAGGGTTTCCAGTACAAAGCCTTTGTAGGTGAAGGTATTGCTCCATCCACCGAAGGCATCCGGAGACGCGCTTTCGTACAGCACACGCTCTGCCTCGCTATAGTTTGTTGTTGTCTCCGTTCTGGAAGCGTCTCTGAACCACAGCGGATCGCCTGTCTGCGGGTCTACCCCTGCCCACTGGCGCACATAGAATGTTCGGAAATCTTCGCCTTCTCTTAAGATAAAGGCTCCGCTGATGATATCCTCACCGTCAGGAAGTTCGGTGATCTCGTTTTCGTTAGTAGCAATGTTAAAGTTGGTCTGCCACTGGAAGGCTCCTCCGGTTATTGGGTAACCACCAATCGAAAGCTCAAAGCCACGGTTCTGCATCTCACCAATGTTCTGCAGCACGTTTACGAAACCAGTAGTTCTGGAAAGCGGGCGGTTGAACAGCAGGTCGCTTGTTGTTCTTACATAGTAGTCGGCAGAAAGCGTCAAGCGGTCTCTCCAGAAACCAACATCTACACCCACGTTAAATGGCTTGTTCTTTTCCCAAGTAAGGTCTGTGTTACCAATTTCAGTAAAGGCGCCGCCCGGCTGTTGGTTATAGTTGAGGCCAAAGCCAAACAAAGGCCTCCAAGCATAGTTACCAATATCACCGTTACCATTCACACCATAAGAGGCACGCAGTTTCAGCGAAGAAAGGAAGTCTTCTGTCGGCTCCATAAAGTCTTCCTGGTCGATGTTCCAGGCAACGCCTACAGACCAGAAGTTACCAAAGCGGTTGTTAACACCGAAACGGGAAGAACCATCCCGACGATAGCTACCTGTTACTACATACCGGTCAGCATAGCTAAGAGACCCTCTTGATATAAGGGAAGAGAAGGTGTAGTCTGTGTTTGTCGCACTGGCATCCACAGGGCTGGAAGCAATGACTGTTCCTATCAACCCATCAGTTGTAGGAAAATCAGTAGCACTACTTGTAATATAATACCCATTAGACTTTTGCGCCTCATAGCCTACTGTCAGGTCTGCCTGCAGCTGGTCTATTCCCGGAACCTCAAAACGGTAGTTCAACAGGTTGGTAAAGGTCCAGTTGAAGATACGGGTATAATAGTCGAAGCCATAGCCATTATAGGTTCTGCCATCGCCATGGATAGGGTTCCAGAACATTCTTTCTTCTAAGCTGATGTAGTCGATACCGATCTGTGAAGTAAACTTCAGGTTATCCACTATATCCCACTCCAGTCCTCCAGCACCGATTATCTTGCTGTTAGAAAGGTCCCGTTCATCATTCTCTGCTAAGTACAGCGGGTTATAGTTGCCTGAGAAACCAAGGTTGCCTTCCCGGGACACATTCAGGGTTCCATCTGGGTTAAATGGATTCTGCATTGGCAGCAGGAAACCAATAGCACCCACCGGGTTGGCAAAAGCTCCCCCATTAGACGGAGTCTGCTGGTTTACATTAGAGGCATTGATGGAAGTAAAGAAAGAGATGTCATCATTTACCTGGTGCGTCAGGCTAATGGAACCAGAAACCCTCTTAAGTTCTGAACCAATAACTGGAGCCTCCTGGTTAAAATAGCCCCCAGAAATGTAAAAGGTCGTCTTTTCGTTACCGCCAGAGGCAGAGAGGTTGTACTGCTGTTGCGTACCTGTTCTGGTTACCAAATCTCTCCAGTCGGTATCAACACCGGACCCCTCACCAAAAGACTCTAAGAAAGGGTCAATTACGCTTGGCCCGTAACCGGCATTTAAAAGGCCTTCGCGGGTAAGTGCCAGCCATTCTTCTGAGTTCAGGAAGTCGCCAGCATCTGGCACATCTACCAGATCCGTATAGCCAATCTCAGAAGAAAGCTTGAATCTTGTTTTACCGGCACGGCCTTTCTTAGTCGTGATCAGGATCACACCGTTGGCACCTCTGGAACCATAAATAGCGGTAGAAGCAGCGTCTTTTAAAACGGTGATACTCTCGATGTCATTCGGGTTGATACCCGCCAACTGGTTAGAGGTAGTTGTTAGTCGTGATACGTCTCCTGTGTTGATGATCACACCATCCACCACATAAAGCGGATCAGAACCGGCATTGATAGAGCCGATACCACGGATGCGGATCTGCTGGTTAGCCCCCGGCTGTCCGGAAGCACCAACAGACTGCACACCAGCTACCTGGCCTTGCAGCAACTGATCCACCGAAGGAAGTGGTCTGTCCTCTATCTTAGAGGCATCTACCGTAGCCACAGCGCCCGTCACCTCTTTCTTGATGGTGGTACCGTAACCAGTGATCACTACTTCTGATAATTGCTGATCGTCTTGCGACAGGGCAACATCCACAGTTGTTCGGGAGCCAATGTTCAGCCGTTGCTCGCCAAAGCCAATGTAAGAAAACACCAGGGTGTTTTTACCAGCCGGCACATCGATACTGTAACGTCCTTCAACGTTCGTGCTGGCTCCAATTGAGGTGCCATCTACCAATACTGTAACACCCGGAAGAGGGCTACCATCAATGGCAGAAGTTACTCGTCCCGTTACCAGCCTTGATTCTTGCGCCCATGCCTGCAAAACGAGGCCTAGCGCAAAAATAAAACTGAGCAGTAAACTCTTCTTCATACGTTAGTAAATTAAGGTTAGGAAAAAATAGGTTAGCATTGTTTTGGAACACGAATATAACTATTTATGTCGCAAAGAAAAACATAAACGGTTGCACCCTATGTTACCCACCACAAAGCAATCAAAATAATACAATTATAAAATAAATAAAATACAAATAAGTAAGTTACTCTTTTCCCCTAATTCACCCTGTTACTCTTAAAAAGCGCTAAATTCAGGCTTAACAACAGACACATAAACCTAAGCTCTTTTCAAGCTGCTGCACACGCCTTAGTTTAATGGCTAAACACCATTAAAGACATCTTTTATAACTTTTACAAGCAACTATCCAACAGCAACTTAACGCCCCTTGTTGCAGGGGTTATAGAAGAAAGATAATGTTAATACAGGGAACGTTTAAAAAGGTTTCAGAAAGCAATCCAATTGGCATCTGGCAAAGCGATACACCTACCTGCCGGAATTTATTTTTCACCCTGGATCTTCACAGCCGGACCGATATCAGGCACCTGCTTAAAAAGCATTGAAAACCTTATCATTAGGAAGAAAAGCGAAGCCGTTTCGCTAAAGAAGAAGTAAGAAAGAATAGACTGCCTTAAAGGCACATTAACGGTAAAGGGGAAGCTACGCTCCTACCACCAAAACAAGTTATTATTATTTAAGTGCAATTACTTACACATAGACCTCCACCTGCCCCTCTTACACGGCAGTCTGAGGGAGGCGAGAGCCCTCTGGAGCCCTAAGACCGAACAGATGTTACAGTAACAGGTACAGGAGAGAAAAGAGCAAGTAGCAACTCCCTTACCCTGGTCAAAGCAGATTAACTGCGGTTCGCCTGGCTACTTACGGCTAAGTACTTCTACCGCGTCGCCAACCCGAAGGGTGCCGGTAGCGCTATGTAGCAGGTTTTGCCCAAACATCACCTTGTTGTTCTGCTGGCGGTAAGTAGCCAGTGTACGCAGCGGCTCAGGACTTTTTACTGCTGTTTCCTGATCAACGGTGGTGAGTATACAGCGGGCACATGGCTTTACGCCCTTAAACGGCTGCCCCCCTATTGTAAAATCAACCCAGGTGTCCTCTTCGAAAGGAACTCCTCCCCGAAACACGAAGTTCGGCCGGAACCTGTCCATTGGCACTGGCCTCTCCAGCCTGCTGTTCAGGTCGTCTAAAGAGGCCTGCCCAATAATCAGAAAGGGATAGCCATCGGCAAAACTGACAATCTCCCCCTGGGTGGCGTACCGAGGGTCCACCTGTCGCAAGGACTGTTCCGGCATGCGTACCAGCCGGGCATGCATCCCCAGTGCCTCTGTAAACCAGGCATTGGCTTCAGCGCTTACCTCTTCTGCCAGTACCGTATCATCCCACACCCTTACCTCAACCTTATCCTGGCTTGGGGCGCTTGCTTCAAAAGGAATGGACAGGGGCGTTATCGTTTCTTGCCTGTGGCGCACGAGTAAGCCCTCCTGCTGCAACGACACCTGCAACAAAGCCATTTGAGCGTGTTGCCGCTGTGTCAGAAACTTCCCCTGCGCATCCACTAACATCCACCGGCGGTCATAGCGCAAGCCACGGTCTTCCACTTCCGCTACCTGCAAGCTGATCCCTCCCAGGGATTTGATCGGATAGATATAGATTTCTGACAGGTAGAGATCGGCCATGCTTGTTTGTGCTAGAAGCTATTAGGTTTTACTTCGTGTAAGGACAAACAAATGTAGGGCAGATAGCGGTATTTTAAAATCAAAGCGGCTTAACCTTTTACCGCTATTGCTATTCTAAAATCTGAATTCTCCGTATTTACACCTATTAAGCCCATTTGCTTCCGCAAACCAGATCCTATGCCCAAAAGCTATAAGCCCCTGTTTCTGCTCTTGCTTTGTGCCTGCCTCTGTAGCTTAAGTGCCAAAGCACAACACGCTGCCAGTTGCTATGAAAGCCGCACTACCGGGACACAGCGCCAGGCAGTGGCCTCTCCGGAGCATCAGCGCTTCATGGCCCTGTACGACATCACCTTTTATAAACTAGACCTGCACCTGGAGCGAAACAGCGTGTACATTGCCGGCCATGTGACACTGGCGGCCAAGGCAAAGGAAAAGCCTGTGCCGGTGTTTGCCTTTGAACTGCACCCTAACTTCGAGATCGACTCTGTGGTGGTTAACGGCTGGCGCGAGCAAAACATCGTCCGCGAATTCAGCGATGTAGCCGTACTGCTAAGTAACCCCATCGCCCCTGCACAGGGCATTTCAGTTACAATTTACTACGATGGCTTTGCCCCTGACGCAGCCTCAGCCGCTATCGGGAACGGGTTTGACACGGAGACAGAGCCTGAGTGGAACAACGCCGTTACCTGGAGCCTCAGCGAGCCTTATGCTGCCTACGAGTGGTGGCCAACCAAACAAGTGCTGACCGACAAGGCCGATTCCGTGCATGTATTCGTCACGACAAGCGCTGAGAACAAGGTAGGCTCCAATGGGGTGCTGACCCAGGTGGTGGATTTACCCGGGAACCTGAAGCGGTACGAATGGAAGTCCAGCTACCCTATTGCCTACTACCTGGTGTCCGTAGCGGTCTCGAACTACGAGGAGTACCTGCTGTACGCCCACCCAGAAGGTGCCTCCACCCCGGTCCCTATCCTGAACTACGTCTACAACGGCGGTGCCCTGGAGCGCTACCGGGAGGAACTGAACCAGACAGCTGACCTGCTCGAGCTCTTTTCCGAACTGTTCACACTGTACCCTTTCTGGCGGGAAAAGTATGGGCACAGCATGGCGCCTATAGGCGGTGGCATGGAACACCAGACGATGACAACGCAAAGCACGTTCTTTTATACCCTTACAGCCCATGAGCTGGCCCACCAGTGGTTCGGGGACCTGGTAACCTGTGGCAGCTGGCAGGATATCTGGCTGAACGAAGGCTTTGCCTCTTACGCAGAGTACCTGGCCCTGCAGCCCTTTAACGAAACGCTGGCCCAGGAATGGATGCGGGACGCGCATTTGCTGGCCCTGCAACGCCCCTTTGGCAGTGTGCGGGTTATCGACACCCTAAACGTAAACCGCCTTTTTGACTACCGCTTAACCTACAAGAAAGCAGCCTCGGTGGTGCACATGCTGCGCTTCGAGGTAAACAACGATGAGCTCTTCTTTAAGGCGCTCCGAAACTACTTACAGTTATTTGCAGGAGGCACCGCACAAACAGCCGACCTGAAGGAGGTGTTTGAAGAGACGACCGGCAAAGACCTGGACTACTTTTTCGACCAGTGGTACCGCGGCGAGGGATATCCGCTATTTAGTGTGGAGTGGAACCAGGAAGAAAACAGACTCCTGATCCTAAACAGGCAAACAACCAGCGGCACCACGCCCTTCTTTGCAACCGACCTGCAGTACCTTATCCGGACAACAACCGGCACCACCACCATACGGGCAAGGCACGACGAACCGCTGGAAGAACTCCTGGTACAGGTAGATGGCCTCGTAACCGGAGTAGAGGTAGACCCCCTGAACTGGGTCCTGAACCAAACGCTCCTCTCACAGCAAAACCCGGCCCTCGAGGTCCCTGCCTTAGGCATCACCTTCCTGTACCCGAACCCGGCCACCACCAGCCTAAAAGTGGAGAACCTCAACTTCTCCCCCACCACTGCCATCATTTACAACACCACCGGAAAACTGGTCAGGCGCTATCAGCTCAATCAAACAATCGACCTCGATCTGGACCTGTCCGGGCTGGCAGCCGGGTACTACGTCCTACAGCTAAGCAATGGCAACCTGCTTTACCGTTCCGGTTTCATCAAAGTTGACGGAGGATAACCGTTTTACCTGCCCGCCTCTTTTACCTTCTTAACGGCCCGGTTACCAAGAGAGCTAATAGCGCATCATCCGGATGACCTGTTGTGCCTCTTTCACATTGTACTCGTAGGCCAGGCGCTTGTAGTTGACCAGATCGATGATTGTGCCGACAAGGCACAACCCACCCGTAAACAGGTACAGTAAGCCCATCCCGATCTGCCCCAGGATAAAGCGCTGCAGGCCCGCCAGCAGGACAAAGCCTAGCAGGGTTGTGATCAGCACCAGCTGGGGCTCTTTGCGGCGGGCCCGGTAGATGCTGGCAAATTGCCGGGCCTCGGCCTCGGGCATGTCCTGCACCAGCGACTGCACAAAGTCCATTTCGTCCGGCTCCAGGTCGGGCATCAGGTGTAATATGTTTGCCATATGCTCTTGTTATGGTTGTTTCTTGAAATGATTCCTTTGCCAGTGCAGCAACTTGCCACAGCGTACGGCCAACAGTACTACCGCCGGCACCGCGAGCGGATGCGCCTCCCAGGAAGCCGCTAAATTACCCCGGAACAAATAGGCAATACCGTGCCCCAACCCACAGCCCGGGCAGCCACCTTCCAACAGCCAACTAAAAGGACACAGGCTAAACAGATGCTCCCCCTCCGGCTTCAGGAAAGCCAGGGTAAACAACCCCGCTCCCCAAAGCAGCACCTCCAATAAGTAACTCGTTTGTCGTAAAAACGAAGCCCGGGAACGGTGTCGCAGCAGTAATTTCAACTTTAGAGGTTAGGTTCCGTACTGAAACGCATGGTATAATTTATACTAAAAATCCTGATATCCCAAACATGAAGTCCTTACACTACCTGCTTCCGCTGCTTCTGGCTGTTTCTCTGAGCGGTTGCTTCAGGTTGCTGTCCTCAGACGGAGGTGGCCAGGGCCGGATCCGCATGGACGTGCGCCCTGTTGACCCGGAGGCGATCGCTTTGCCTGCCGGGTATCAGGCCGAGGTCGTAGCCACTGGGCTCACCTTCCCGACAGGGGCGGCTTTTGATGCGCAGGGCCGCCTGTACGTTATAGAGTCCGGTTACTCGTATGGGGAGATATTCTTTGAGCCCCGCCTACTGCGCGTGGAACCGGACGGCAGCCTCACCACTATTGCGACAGGCGTAAAGAACGGGCCCTGGACGGGTATTACTTATTACAAGGGCAACTTCTATGTGGCAGAAGGGGGCGAACTACTGGGAGGCAGAATTCTGCGCATCTCCCCGGATGGCAACATCACCAGCCTGGTAGAAGATCTCCCTACCATGGGCGACCATCATACCAACGGTCCCGTTATTAGTGCCGATGGCCAACTCTACTTTTCGTTGGGCACGGCAACGAATTCCGGCGTGGTGGGACCCGACAACTACGACTACGGCTGGCTGAAACGCTACCCTGATTTCCATGATATTCCCTGCGAAGACATTGTACTAGTTGGCAGAAATTACGTCAGCGATTTGCCGCCAGAGCCTGAAAGCGCCGAGCACGTGACAGGTGCTTACTCGCCCTATGGCACAGCCACAACGGAGGGCCAGGTGATAGAAGGCCGCATTCCCTGTTCGGGCGCTGTGATGCGCATACCAGTGAATGGCGGTGCAGCGCCCGAGCTCGTGGCCTGGGGCTTCCGCAACCCCTTCAGTTTGGCCTTCTCACCTGCGGGGAGGCTTTATGTAACCGAAAACGCCTACGATGTACGCGGCAGCCGCCCGGTCTGGGGCGTTGCCGACAACCTGTGGGAGGTACAACAGGGCAAGTGGTATGGCTGGCCCGATTACGCCGGGGGTGAACTGATTGACGGGGAACGGTATGAGGCCCCGAACAAGAAGGTGCCAAACCCCATACTTGCCAGGCATCCGAGCAAGCCGCCCAAGCCAGTCGCCAAGCTGGGGGTTCACTCCTCCTCAAACGGTTTGGACTTTTCCCGTAGTGACGCCTTTGGGTATAAAGGGGAAGCTTTTATAGCACAGTACGGCGACCTGGCACCAGGTGTGGGCAAAGTCCTGGCCCCGGTAGGCTTTAAGGTGATCCGGGTAAACGTGGAAACGGGCGTAGTGACAGAGTTTGCGGCCAACAAAGGTAAAATGGTGGCTCCTGCCTCCAAACTGATGACAGGCGGGCTGGAGCGCCCCATAAGCGTAAAGTTCTCCCCAGATGGAGAGAGCCTCTACATAGTGGATTTCGGGATTATGGAAACAGGAGAGGAAGACCTTAACCCGGAAGTTGAAACCGGGGTTATCTGGAAAATCACGAAAACGGAGCCCGGCCTATGAAACGATACTTTTTACTCAGTGCCGGCTTCTTTTTACTCCTCATGCTTAGCCACTGCGGCACGGCCCGCCGTGGTGTCCCCATGTTCTCTCCCATCAACCTAGAAAACCCGGCTGTGGCTAAAGGGGAGAAGATCTTTATGGCCTACTGCCAGAAGTGCCACCCGGGAGGGACGGCTGGCCTCGCCCCCGCCATCAACAACAAGCCTGTTCCAGGCTTTCTGATCCGTTTCCAGATCCGAAACGGTTTGGGCATGATGCCGGCTTTTAAGGAAGAGGTCATTTCGGATGAAGAGCTCGACTACCTGATGGCTTATATCAATGAGTTGCGCAAGACAGATAAGAAAGATATTGACCTGGATTAGCTTTCTACAGTTCGCTTATTTAACTGAGGGAGGTCTCTTTGCCTATGGGAGAGGCCCTTCTTGGGTGAGGCGCGTTCTCCGTCCAGCGCTGTGTGCCTGAGGCTGCTCCTCGCTCCACTGCGGGCTACCCTTCGGGGCACCGCAACATCCACAAATAGAACCCGAAAGCTTACTTATTCGACCAGCAAGTGATTCTTCCCTGTATCACTGGTACCCCAAACTTTATGAAAGATCTAAACAGAATTCTGAATAGATTTCTCACGAGGTTCGGGATGACTGGACAGTATAAGCTTTTAGCTGATTCTTACCGGGAACCTATCAGTGAAAGCTATAGCATTAGGGGGTGAGAAAACTAACAACAGAAGAAAGCTTTGCTAGCTACAGCGCAAACAGGCCTGCCAAGTGCGCGCATGACAACTTTTTATTTGAGCGTTCAGCGAGTGGGGGAAGGAGTTCCGTTAAACAAAACCGTGTTGATTCTTTTGCACCCCTCCTTTTTTCAAGAAAGGGTGCCGAAGGCGGGGTGGTAAATCTCTTTTCTCGGGAAGACCTTCCTCCGCTAAGGAGAAATAAGCCCCACCTGCCGAGGCAAAAAACCAACTAAAAGCTTTACCAAACAAATTAGACCAAGCTCCTGTACGCCAGCATACACCTTCGTTAATTTTAAATTCTTCCCAGCCCATGCCCGAAAAGCCCATACTTGTATACGACGGAGACTGCAGCTTCTGCAAATACTGGGTGCGCCGGTGGCAGCGCAAAACTGGTGACAGGGTAAGCTACGTCCCTTTTCAAGAGGTGCCGGAAGGCTTTCACGAGATCAGTGAACTTCAGTTTAAGCGGTCGGTGTGGCTCATCATGGAGGACGGCCGGAAGTTGCATAGTGCTGCAGCGGCCTTTGAGCTTTTAGCGATCGGCGGCTTCAGGGCCGGGAGGTGGCTGTACTACCGTGTGCCTTTTGCAAGTAAAGTATTTGAGTTAGCATACCGTGTGGTCGCAGACAACAGAGACCTCTTTTATAAGCTTACGAAACTCTTCTTCAGGGACGCCTGAACGTACCCTCCTTTCCAAAAGAGCCACCTGCAACATACAAAGAGCAGCTTAAAAGCGCTTCTGTGCGTATGCACAAGCAAATACGCTCACACAGCGCCCGGCTAACAGAAGGCCTCCGGCTAAACTATGGAAATACTTGTCTTATTTATTTTAACCCTGCTTAACGGCTTCTTTGCCCTCTCCGAAATCGCCCTGGTGTCTGTGAAGCGTAGTCGCATAGAACAGAAGGCAGCAGAGGGAAGTTACAGCGCCCAAACGGTGCTACAGCTTTTGGAGGACCCTGAGAACTTTCTTTCGGCAGTGCAGGTGGGAATAACGCTGATCGGCATTGTGGCGGGTGCCTACGGTGGCGCGGCTCTCTCTGATGACCTGTTGCCGGTAATCGCAGCGGTAGCCCCCTTAGCCCCTTATGCCCCCCAGTTGTCCATCGTTATTGTGATCGGCCTGATCACTTATTTCACCATTGTGGTTGGGGAGCTGCTCCCCAAGACCATTGCCCTCAACAACCCGGATGGCATTGCCCTGGCTGTTGCCCCTATCATTAAAGCGTTCACCGTCCTTACCTTCCCCCTGGTAAAGCTGTTCTCTGGCTCTACCAGCCTTCTTACACGGCTGCTCGGCATCAAGAAACAGGACTCCGAAGCATCTCTTACAGAAGAGGAGCTCCGCCACATGATACGGATAGCAGGCAAAGAGGGGGTGCTGGAAAAAGAGGAGCAGCGCATACACGACAACATCTTTTACCTGTACGAGCAACGTAACCGTAGCCTCATGACTTACCGCACGGATGTGGAGTGGCTGGACCTGAACTGGACGCCGGAGCAAATACAGGAAGCCATCTCCAGGGGTGCGCACACAAAGTTCCCGGTGTGCCAGGGCGACCTGGACAACGTGGTAGGGGTCTTGTCAGTAAAGGACTATTTTGAGTGCATAAGCCGTGAGAGCGTGCAGCTACAAAGCATCCTGAGCAAGCCCATCTTTCTTTCGGAGCATATGCTGGCCATGAACACCCTGAAGCTTTTCCAACAGAAACGGCAGTACTTGGCCTTTGTGGTAAATGAGTTCGGCTCCATTGTCGGTATCATCACCCTGCACGACATTATGGAAGCCATTGTAGGGGACCTGCCCGATGTAAATGAGTCGCTGGAGCCAGACGTATTTATCCGTGAGGATGGCACATATTTGGTCAGTGGCTCTACACAAGTGTACCACCTGAACCAGACGCTTGGCCTGGAGTTGATTCCTAATGCTCCGGAACATTACTCCACGCTGGCGGGCTTTATCCTCTACGAGCTTTCCAACATCCCGCAGGTGGGCACTAAACTAACTGTCGCTGATTTTGAACTGGAGGTCATGGACATGGACGGCAGCCGTATTGACAAGGTGCTGCTCAGCCCGATCGCTCCGCTACCCGAAAAGCACACGGCTGCCTCATGACGCTACAGGGAGTATAATTTTAGCTACCTTTGCTGCACACTTGTAGCAACAAGTGTCTTTTTAAGGACTTACAGTGAATAAACAGCTAAAGAACCAGGTAAAAGCACTCGCTGTTTACCAGATAGCGGGAGGTATTTTAGGCATTGCCTTCACCCTTTGGGTCATGTTCAGCGGACAGGTACTTATTACCCAGGAAGTCTTGCGTATTGCCCTTTTTGCCACTGCCCTTTTCGTGTTCTCCCTACTTTGCGGCCGGATGTTGTTCCGCAAGCCGGAACGGGGGCTTGTACTTTCGCTGGCCAACCAGGTGCTGCAGGTGGTCTACTTCGCTTTTGGGGCCTACGGCTTTCAGTATGTGGCGGGCCTTCGGGTGGGATTGGGAATGGACATGACGGGTTCCTGGACTTTCAAGTTCCGCCTGGCACTCTCCTCCTTCCAGTTTGACTTCGGAGCGGACACTAGCCAAAAGTTCATTGGCATTAACCTGGTAGCGCTTTTCCTCATTTTTTGGATAGAGCGCCTGCTGGAGAAAGTAAAGGCGGGGAAATAAGCGACGTACTTATATCTTGCTTATTTTCGTGGGTGTCTTTTACCTGGAAGCGTAGCCAATCTTGCAATCGCCATTTCCGGGGAAGGACCGGAGCAAAAAAGGATGGCAGCTAATGCCAGCAAATCATCATAACTCGACACCCTCTCATGAAACGTCCTTTAAGTGCAATGAACCTGCTATTTGCAGTAGTTTTCGTTTACGGTTGCAGCAATCAACCTGATGCGACAGTAGAAGAACTGGGAGCACCAGAAGTGCAACTGCAAAGCCGGCAGGACAGCACCTATCAGCTCAGCTTTGCAGGCTTAGAAGTAGAAATAGCACCACAGAAGGGAGGCAGAATCACCTCGCTGCAAATGGGAGGGAAAGAACTTTTTGCCTCCTTCGACACACTTAGCTTCGGATCCACCTTCTGGCCTAGCCCGCAAGGCGCCTGGGGTTGGCCTCCTTCCTACCCCCTGGATGCCGCCCCATATACTGCCACTGTACCCGACAAGGTACTGCGGATGGTGAGTCGGCGGGATGAAAAGCTGGGCTGGCAGTTTGAAAAGGACATCACGCTGTTGCCTGAGGATACTGCCGTTTCCATTACCTATACCATTCGAAACATCGCTGATACGGTGCAGCAGGTAGCCCCCTGGCAAAACTCCAGGATAGAGAAAAAGGGGCTGGTGTTTTTCCCGAAGGGCAAGCAGCCCCTCACGCAAGGGCAGCACTTTAAAACGGTGCCTGTGCAGGAAAAAGACGGGATTGTATGGCTGTCGCTCCAGCCTGATATGCTCTCGGAGGGAGAAAAGCTGATAACGGATGGTGCCGAGGGCTGGCTGGCCTACGCGAACGACGGACTCCTGTTGGTAAAACAGTTTGAGGATGTAGCACCCCAACAACAGGCGCCGGGTGAAGGCGACGTGGAGATCTACGTCGCGAAATCAGGCGCAAACTTTACAGAGATAGAACCGCAGGGACCTTACCAGACCTTACAACCTGGCGAGGAGTTAACCTGGACGGTGAAGTGGTATGTGCGTGAACTGAAGCAAGCGATTGAGGCTGGGAATCCTGCACTCGTGCAGCAGGCTCGCAACTTGATCCGGGAATAGCATCTTACAAACGAAAGGGAACGTGCTATAAGACACACCCCCTTTCGTTTGTACCCACTACCGCCCTGCATTACAATGCTCCCTCATAAAACTCAGCTGGTACGCCACGCACTCCGGGCTCTACAACAAAAAGGCCTCCGCTTAAAGGATATTTCTCTAGCTGCTCCGGGCTTAGCCACTCACGCGCAGAAGTAATGTACAGTTTATCGAGGTTCTTCCCACCAAAGGCAACAGAAGTTGTATGTGGGGCGGGCACTTCTATCCGCTGTAGCAGTTCGCCGGTGGCAGGGTCCCAGCGGGTAACAGCTCCAGCCCCCCACAGCGCTACCCACAGCTTACCCTCCGCGTCAATCGTCATGCCATCCGGCGCCCCCCCTGCCGACTGCGGAATGCGGATCACTACTCTGCCGTTACTGATTTCCCCTGTTTCATTATTGTAGTCAAAGGCCTGCACCGCCATAGTAGGTGTATCCACGTAGTACATCGTCTTTTTATCCGGAGACCAAACAATTCCGTTGGAGATCGTCACGCTGTCCAGTACTTCGTGTACGCTCCTGTCTTTGTCCATCCGATACAAGCTGGCAGCCCCTTTCTTTGAGTCGAGGGCCATAGAGCCCACCCAGAACCTGCCGGCAGGATCACTTTTCCCATCATTAAACCGGATACCCTCTTTCAACGGGTTCGCGATAAAAGTCAGCTTGCCTGTTTTGGTGTCTATTTTATGAATGCCATTCTGCAAGGCCACTAATGCTCCTCCGCCTTGCACAGGCACTACCGTGCCGATGCGCGCGCCTGCCAGGAACTCTGTGTCTTTTTTTGTGGCAGGGTCATAAACATGTAGTTTCTCACCCTCTATGTCTATCCAGTACAGCTTATTTTCGGTAGGATGCCACAGCGCGCCCTCTCCTAACCGGGCTTTTGCATCCAGCTCCAAGGCTGCCGTAGTTGTGCTTTGTACGAATCGGAACGCTACTGTTGCCATCAGGCACAGAAACAGGGGGCTGAGTAATAACATCTTTTTCATGTTAGAAAGATTGGAGATAAACAGCATTTACGCAAATACGAAGCATTTGATTCTGCTCAGGAGCAAAAGGCTGCTGCATAACAAAGCCGCCCCGCTTGGGAGCGGGGCGGCTCATTAAGATTGTGGGTAACTTGTCTTCGCTGTGTACGGTGTACAGAACTAAAAAAACAATGCCGGGTAGTTCCGACTTCCTAATGGGTTGGGCTTTCTTCAGCCGTGCTGTCTACGGGAGGGACTTGCGGATGGGCGGCTCTTTCCTGTTCCCGCTTTAATCTGGCCCGCTTAATGCGCTCATCTTCGAGCATGCCTTCTGTAACCGTGTCGGCGAATTGCCTGGAAAAGCCAAAGCTATCGTCTACCGTTCTCTCATTTAGATCCCCAGTGTTATAAAACAAATCTGAAAGGAAATTTCTACCTCTTCTTCTCATAACGCACTCCTTTCTAAAATTCGGGCAGGCACACACCTCCACGAGTTAAAAAATAAATTAAATTATTACCAATACTCTGTTATACGAGATTTGTAAAAAACTAGTGCCTCCGAAGGCCTTCAACTTGAGGATAGAAAACTAAAACGCGGCGGGCCCTGAAGCCTACTGCTTCAGGGCCCGCCGTGCACATTTTTGACTTATAAAGACCAGTGTAGTGGTTATAAGACGTGTTTACCGCTTCTTCTTACCTTTCCGGCCCGCCTTCTCCTGCTCTTCCGCCTCTTTCAACAGTGCTTTCCAGTCATATTTGGCGTCGGCGCTGAAGTCGATGGTGGCTTCGTAGTCTTCTTTGTCTACCTCCAGCACCTTAATGTCTTTCGTCAGGTACTTTTGTATCTCATCAAGTATCGGCTTTTCTTCCGGCGAGCAGAAACTCACGGCAATGCCTTTCTCAGTGCCACGTCCCGTACGCCCCACCCGGTGCACATAGTTCTCAGGCTGCTCCGGCAGGTCATAGTTCACCACGTACTCTACGCTTGGAATGTCGATACCACGGGCGCTTACATCCGTAGCGATCAACAGCTTCACCTCTCCTTTCTTAAACTTGCGCATCACGTCCAGCCGGTCTTTCTGCTCCTTGCCACCGTGTATGGCAATTGCCTCGATACCCGCGCGCTCCATGGCGGCTACCACACGTTCGGCACGCACTTTAGTTCGCACAAAGGCCAGGATCTTCTTCTCAGGGTTCTCCTTTACGATGCGCTCCAGGAAAAAGCGTTTGTCGTCCATGTCCACGTACATCACGGAGTGATCCACGTTCTTGGACACCGGGTCTTTCGGCGAAATTTGAATACGCACCGGCTTGTTCACCAGAGAATAGGCCAGTTCTTTTATCTTTTCGTTGATGGTAGCCGAGAAGAACAGGGTCTGGCGCTTGCGGGGCAGTTTCGTGATCAGCTGGCGAATGTCATGGATAAAGCCCAGGTCCAGCATGTGGTCCGCCTCGTCCAGCACCAGCACTTCTACGCGGTGCAGCTGGATATACCCCTGGCTCACGAGGTCGAATAAGCGCCCAGGTGTGGCAACCAGTACATCAATGCCTGCCTCCAGCTTTGCGATCTGGGGCCCCTGCTCCACTCCGCCGAACACACAGAACGTGTTCACGCGGGTGCCGCGTCCGATCTCGTTAAACACTTCCGTAATTTGTAGCGCCAGCTCCCGCGTAGGTACCATTACCACGCATTTAATGCCATCACCGCGTTTGCGGTTTTTGCTAAATTGAAACCGGTCGAGCACCGGAATAGCAAAGGCGGCAGTCTTACCTGTTCCGGTTTGCGCAATAGCCAGCACATCCTCCCCTTTCATAATGGGTGGAATGGCTTTAAACTGGATATCGGTTGGCTTTTTGAAGCCCAGCTTGCTCAGGCTTTTCTTTATTTCATCAGAGATGCGGTAATCTTCAAACTTCATGGAGATGCTACTGTATAAGTGTACCTGCTTTTAGTACGTACGGTAAAAGCGTACTGCAAAGGTAGTTTATCTTTTCGGCATCTATAGCCTGGCTGTTCCTTTCCTCCCCTCTGTGCTCTTACCCGCTACAAAAGGCTTCCTCGCTTACAGAACTGCTCATCAACAGATAGTCCGGGAGGTGAACGCTAGCTTTCCAGTACCAGCCTCTCTTCGCCTAGCTCTTCTTTCATCACCAGGTTCAAATCCAGCAACGCCTGCGCACCGTTGCCGTTGTAGGAGGAGCCGTGCATGGTAGCCAGTGTGGTTGGTTGTAGCGCCGCCAGCTCTTTCAGCATACCCGCCGTTTTGTGGGTATAGGGCATGTAGTCGCTTAAGGGAGACTGCTGCCCCGCTCTCAGCGATGTACGCACCCTCTCCATAATGTCCTTATCTGTAATGGCTGTAACGTTGCCATTCTGGTGAAATAAGTCAGAGCACAGCAGGACTTTGTTCTTTTCCTCAAACATAACGCCTGCATCCCACCCATGCGGCAGGTGTGGTGTTGGTATAAAGCGGTAACTGTACTTCCCCGTAGTCAGTACATCCGCCCTTGTTAAACCTTTTGCTGGCCTGATAGCAAAGTCACTCATGTTCACAATAGCCCCTACCTCGCTACACACACCCTGCGCATGCGGCGCTATTTGCAGCCAGTCGTTTAGCGAGCCACATTCGTCCACTTCAAAATGGCTGAAGCCAATCCAGCGGAGCTTTTCCGGGGCAACTACCTTGGCCAAGGCCTCTTTTAGCAAGGGGAACATACTTCTCATTCCGGTGTGGTAGAGCAGCGGCTCCTCATCCAGGATCAGGAAGTGGTTAAACTGCATGTCGAAATCAGGCACATACACGCTGATCCGGTACAAATCTGGCGCAATTTCATTAATGTTTGTCATGATAACAGCGGAAAGACCTTTTATAAAAGTAAATTTTTAAACAAAATAATCTAATAATATTACGATCCAGGTTATAAAAAGGCCACCAGCGGGCTACAAAAGAAACAGGTAAAAAATAATAGTTACAGAAACTTTTATGATAGTATTACTATTATTAACAAAAGCTTGCATAACTTTGCAGCCCCGAAGCAGGGAAAGGCTCTTTAAAAAGAGGACCAGCTTTCGGAAAGGATTAACATAAAAGAAGAATGGCCACTAGCATTCACATCAACCTGAGTCATAAGTCTTACCTCCGGGAGCCGGAGAGTACGGAACTGGGCAGAAAGATTATTACGGAAAGCATCAAGCTGATCGACGCGTTAGGCTTTGAGCAGTTCACCTTCAAAAAGCTGGCGGCAGAGATCGGTTCTACCGAGGCCTCTGTTTACCGCTACTTCGAGAACAAGCATAAGCTGCTGGTATACCTGGTGTCGTGGTACTGGGCCTGGGTAGACTATAATGTTACGTTCCAGACCCACAACATTCAGGACCCGCGCCAGCGCCTGTGCCGGGCATTGGAGGTTTTGACCAAAGCAGGACAGGATGACGACCCGGCTGTGGCTTACATAGATGAGCGCATCCTGTACCGCATTGTGGTAGCGGAGTCGTCTAAGGTGTACCACACCAAAGAGGTGGATGCCGAAAACAAAGAGGGCTACTTTCTGGAGATAAAGCGTCTGTGCCGTCACTTAGCGCAACTGGTACTGGACATAAACCCCGCTTATCCTTACCCACACGCCCTCATCAGCACCATCATGGATGCAGCGCACCAGCAACCTTATTTCGCAAAACACCTGCCGTCGCTAACAGAGATAAAAGACACGCAGCGCGCTAAAGAAGAAACACTGGAGTTTTTAAAACACCTGCTCTTTTCTGCAGTTGATAGTGTTGAGTACAACAGTAAACAGTAAAACTATGGCTAGTAGTAGCACACAAACGCATATAACCCCCATGCAGCGCTTCCTGGCCCTGCTAAAAGTAGAGAAACGAGAAATTGTCTATCTCTATGTGTATGCCGTAGCTGCCGGACTTATCAGTTTGGCACTGCCCCTGGGTATACAGAGCATCATCGGCTTTATCTCCGGCGGACAGATATCCGTGTCGGTCGTGGTACTGATTGGTTTGATCGTGCTGGCCTTGCTGATCGTAGGCGGCCTGCAGGTGATGCAACTGTGGCTGGTAGAATACCTGCAGCAGCGTATTTTCGCCAGAACCGCTTTTGACTTTGCACACCGCATCCCACGCCTGCAGGCAGAGGCCCTGAACCAGTACTACCCGCCAGAACTGATGAACCGCTTTTTTGACGTGGTGTCGCTACAGAAAGGACTTGCCAAGATATTGCTGGATTTCTCGACTGCGGTTATCCAGATCGTGTTTGGCCTGATCCTGCTTTCGCTGTACCACCCCTACTTCATTTTCCTGGGAATCATACTAGTCATCGCTTTGGTCTTCATCATCTGGTCGACTGGCAGCAGAGGCGTCGAGACAAGCCTGATGGAATCGAAGTATAAGTACAAGCTGGTAGCCTGGCTGGAGGAGATGGCTCGCTCTCTGAGCACGTTTAAGCTGGTGGGCCACACCAACCTGCCGATGGAGCGCACCGACGGCTATGTGAGCAGTTATCTGAAAGTACGGAAAGAGCACTTTAGCGTGCTCATGACACAGTATCTCAGCTTTGTGGGTTTCAAGACCTTTATCACAGGCGGCTTACTGGTACTGGGGGCTGTTCTTGTGGTGCAGCGGGAGATCAACATCGGCCAGTTTGTAGCTTCCGAGATCGTCATCATCCTGATAATGACAGCTGTGGAGAAGATCATCGTGAAGCTGGACACTGTGTACGACGTGCTGACAAGCCTGGATAAAATAGGCCATGTAACGGACTTGCCTATCGAGGAGGTAAAGGGCATACAGCTCGCTGAACTGCCGCTTAATGGCGGACTCGGCATACAAGTTCAAAAGCTGAACTACACCTATCCGGACATGAAGAGAACAGTCCTCAAAAACATCAACTTCCAGATAAAACCATCGGAGCATGTCTGCCTGGCAGGCTACAATAACTCCGGCAAGAGCACCCTTATCAGCCTGTTGCTGGGCCTGTACCCGTCTTACGAGGGCAGCATCATCTACAGCGGGGTATCGCTGCGCGACCTGCACATCGGGAATCTGCGCAGTCTGATAGGCGACAACATGTCGAAAGAGCAGGTCTTTGACGGAACACTGCTGGAAAACATTACCCTGGGCCGTGACCTGCCACTACAGGATGTGCTGTGGGCAGTAGAACTGGTGGGATTGGCTGATTTTGTGCATGAGCTTTCGGAAGGACTGCAGACTTATCTCGTAGGCGGGAGCCAGCGCCTACCGGCAAGCATCGCCCGCAAAATAGTGATGGCACGCAGCATCGTGAGGCGCCCGAACTTGCTCATTATTGATGACTTCTGGGTAGGCATGAGCAAAAAGGAGAAGATGAACCTGATGCGCACACTGGCCAGCGAGCAGTTCAACTGGACGATGATCATCGTGTCCAATGACCAGGACGTGATGGAGCTGTGCGACCGCACACTGCTGCTGCAGGATGGCCAGCTGGTAGCCTCCGGCAGCTATGAGCAGCTGAGCCAGCACGACCTATTGAAAGAACTAACGGAAGTAACAGCCTAAAGAAATTATGTCGAAGACAACAAAAGATACTGGCCAAACCGACTACTTGCAGTTGGAGGCCATGAAACAGGTGCAGACACCTCGCCAGGGGCGTGTACTCACCTACTGGATTGGGGGCATTTTTCTGGTGATTCTGCTCTGCCTCTTTTTGCCCTGGACGCAGAACATCAGTTCACAGGGAGTTTTAACAGCCCTCTCGCCACAGGACAGGCCGCAGACAGTAGAGGCTATCATAGCAGGCCGTATTGTAGAGTGGCATGTGCTGGAGGGCACTTTTGTAAATAAAGGCGATACCATTGCGAGCTTAGCGGAGATAAAGGAAAAGTACCTGGACCCGAACCTGCTAGCTAACCTGGAAGAGCAGCTGGAGGCAAAGCAAGGGTCGGCCGTGGCAACGGGGGCCAAAGCAGAAGCCATGCAGGAGCAGATTCAGGCGCTGCGCGAGGGCCTGGTGTTCAGCCTGCAGAAAGGTCGTAACAAGGTAGAGCAAACCCGCCTGAAGCTGCAAAGCGACAGCATAGACCTGGTAGCGCAACGCACAGAACTAGCCATTGCCGAATCCCAGTTTGAGCGGCAGGAGAGCCTATACGAACAGGGCCTTAAGTCGCTGACAGAACTCGAGCAACGCCGCCTGAAACTCCAGGAGGCACAGGCAAAGCTACTATCGCTGGAGAACAAGGTCGCATCTACCCGCGCAGAGCTGCAGAATGCCCGCACCGAGCTTAACTCGCTGCAGGCAGAGTATGCCGACAAGATCGCAAAGGCAGAGGCGGAGCTCAACGCTACCCGTTCCTATGTGTTAGGTACACGGGCAGAAGTGGCCAAGCTGCAAAGCGAGTACAACAGCACGCAGGTCAGAAGCCAGTACTACCATGTGCTGGCGCCCCAGGCCGGGTACCTGGTGCGAACACTCAAAGCAGGTATTGGGGAAACGGTGAAAGAGGGAGAGGCACTGGCTACCATCATGCCTTTCGACCCGGACATGGCCGCCGAGCTGTATGTAGACGCCCTCGACCTTCCGTTGATAAAGCCGGGGGATGACATGCGGCTGCAGTTTGAGGGATGGCCTGCCCTGGTATTCTCCGGTTGGCCAGGCGCCAGCTTTGGCACCTTCCCTGGTGAGGTGGCTGTGATTGACAATGCGGGCACCGATGGCAAGTACCGCCTGCTGGTAGTGCCGGACCCGGACGGGGAAGAATGGCCTGATGCCCTCCGCGTAGGCTCCGGCGTGCAAGGCTGGGCCATGCTAAACACAGTGCCCATCTGGTATGAGCTCTGGCGCCAGCTGAACAACTTCCCGGCTGACTATACGGGTGACCAAAAAGTTGCAACAAAAGAAACCAAGAAGACAGCAGAAATAAGCTACGAGGAATAAGCGGAAGCATGAGATTGAAGAATAGTTATATAAGGCTGTGGTTCGCCCTGGTACTTCTGGTAATCGGGGTGCCCTTGGCAAAGGCGCAGGAACAGGACTCTGTGCAGGTGCTGACCCTACAGGAATACCACCGCCTCATCCTCCAGTACCACCCTGTTGCCTCCCAGGCGGCCCTGCTTACGGAGCAGGCGCGCCAGGAGCTCCGGATAGCACGGGGTGCCTTCGACCCTACTGTTAGCAGTAAGCTTTACCGCAAAGAGTATAACGGCAAAGAATATTATAACCTTTGGAGTAACACCCTGCGCATACCCACCTGGTTCGGTCCGGAGTTGGTAGCCGGTTTCGACAAAAACTCCGGCCTGTACCTGAGCACTGAGAACGTACTGCCTCCTGAAGGCTTAAGCTATGCTGGCATATCCGTTCCGCTGGGACAAGGCCTGTTCATCGACGAGCGCCGTGCCACCATACGCCAGGCCAAACTAATGCAGGGTATAGCCGAGGCAGAGCGCGTCAAGCTGATTAACAAGTTGCTGCTGGATGCCACCAAAGACTATTGGGAGTGGCTGCAACAGTACCGGACAGCGCAGCTGTACCAGGAGGCAATGGAGTTGACAGGCGTGCGGCTACAAGCCGTGAAAGCAAGGGTTCAGGAAGGAGACCTGGCGGCTATTGATACCGTGGAGGCACTGGTGGCCTTGCAGGACCGCGAGTTATTGCTGCAACAGGCCTTACTGGCGCTGCAGAATGCAAGGCTAGAGGTAGCCGTGCACCTGTGGGCAGAGGACCAGGTACCCCTGGAACTGCAGGAGGGTACTATTCCTGCCCTGTTGGGGGCAGAAGTAAACCCTGTAACAGAGGAAGAGCTAGCAGAACTGCTAGCTGCTGCCAGAATAAACCATCCCGATCTGCTGAAGCTAGGCCTGAAGGGAGAGCAACTGGAAGTGGAACGGCGTTATGCCGCTAATAAGCTCCTGCCCAAACTGAACGCAGAGTACAATGTGCTGCAGCGCGACTTTTACCTGCACCCGGAAGTGATGGAGCAGGACTACCTGCAGGGCAATTACAAGTTAGG
Organism: Pontibacter ummariensis; assembly: GCF_900188175.1. Taxonomy (GTDB): domain Bacteria; phylum Bacteroidota; class Bacteroidia; order Cytophagales; family Hymenobacteraceae; genus Pontibacter; species Pontibacter ummariensis. The sequence continues at coordinate 101,161 of NZ_FZOQ01000013.1, forward strand.
CCTTAGCTTTAGCGTTCCCCTTTTTCTCCGGCAGGAACGTGGCAAGCTGCAACTTACTAAGGCAAAGCTTCAAGCCAACAACATGGAACTAGTGCAGCAAAGTCGGGAGATTGAGTATGCCGTGCTGGCCGCCTACAACGAGTTACAGGCCTTGGAAGAGCAGTTGGAGCTGCAGCAACGCTTGGTGGCCAATGCCCTCGCTCTGCGTCAGGGTGAGCAAATCCGCTTTGAGAGTGGAGAAAGTTCCCTGTTCCTTATCAATGCCAGAGAAGTAAAGTTGCTGGAGGCACAGGCCAAGCTTTATGCCCTGCGCGCGAAGTACGCCAAAGCGAAAACCACGCTGTTCTGGGCTGCTGGCGAAATTCCGGTGGAATAAGTTAAAGCTGTAGCGCAGGACCAGCAGCTTTTTTATAGAAAATGTTCGAGAGAGGTGCAAAGTTTTGCGCCTCTCTTTGTTTTAAGTGCTAGTCCTAATGGCTTACCCCTTTCGGCCAAGCCACTGTTGTACAGTAGTCGCCAGTTTCGTTAGTTCACCACTGTCGGCCCCATAGGTGTCATACGTAAACTTGATGATAATACCCGACACGACGACCAGGAACAGCACACGCACAAACCCAACTCCGCGCTTCAGGGCGGTACGGGTGCCTAGCTGGGAACCCAGGATGCTGCATAAGGCCATCGGAACAGCTATTTCATACAGGATGTAGCCTTTGTAGCCAAAGTATAGCAGTGCCGAAAGGTTAGTCGCCACGTTTACCACTTTAGCGGCGGCAGAAGCAGCCAAAAAATTAAAGCCGAACAGGCCAATAAAGATAAAGATGAGGAAGCTGCCAGTACCCGGACCAAAAAAGCCGTCGTAAAAGCCGATGCACGCTCCTATCAACAAACCGTACAGGCGCTCTTTCGATGCCGTCAGCTTTGGCGCGTGCAGGGCCCCGAAGTCTTTTTTGATAAAGGTATAGACGGCTACCAGCACCAACAGCACCAGTATGAGCGGTTTAAGCATGCCGGCATCCAGGTGGCTCAATGCTCTGGCTCCTAAAAAGGAAAAGACAAAAGCAGATCCTGCCGCCGGCAGAATAGCCCAATAATTGATTTTAACAGTACGCACATAACGCACCATGGCTGCTGTGGTACCGGCAATGCCTGCAAACTTACCTGTTCCGAAAACAGCAGGAAGCGGTACGTTCGGCAAAAAGACCAGCAAAGCCGGCAACTGTATCAGGCCTCCTCCGCCCACCACAGAATCGATAAAGCCCGCCATAAAGGCAAACAGGCACAGGTATAGGATGTTCTCCATCGTGAGAAAGCCCGGAATGGTTATTCGTACTGTTTACTTTCCTCAACTTAGGCTGCCATGCAGCAACAGGCGTTAAGTGCTCCAGCCCTGCTGAAAGCGGCGCAAGATACAGCATTACTTGGATGGAGGAACTTTAAATGTTAATCAATTCCGATAGATAGGTTCAGAGACAAATACTTTCAGGCATACCGGCCTATCAAGTGCTTCCTTTTATAAGCTCCCTCCGAGCACCACCTTCTCCTTATAGGCGTGCTTCTCGCCGTTCAAACCAAACAGCTCTATGTAAAACAGGTAATAGCCTATAGTAGCCTTGCTACCGTCTTCGCGGAGTCCGTTCCATCGAAAAAAACCGTCTTGTGCGAGAAGTTCATTCCGAACCAACTGGCGAACGGGGCGACCTTCTGAATCGAAGATGGTGATGTTGGCAACCAAGCCTGTTTTGTCTGTGTGGTAGTTAATCGTGGTGTAGTCTTCATAGCCGTCCCCGTCCGGAGAAAAGACACGAGGTGCTACTTCAAACACCCGCCGCACGGCCACTCCCTCCTGCGATTGTGAGTTCTTATAACCGGGCGTGGCGTAAACAGTAGTAGCCGCTGAGTGGAAATTGCCGGCTATGCTCGGCCCCTCCAGCCGCAGGCGCTCCAAGGATACGCCGCTCACGTCATCGATCAGCTTAAAATGCATGCCCTCGTTGTAGCTAAACTTGTCGGCCACCTGCCCGTCGGGTTGCAGCAGTACAACCGTGCCGGCCTCATCCGGATAGCTGGGCAAGGTACTCATTTTAAGGAAAGCGTCCTGCTCACCTGCCGGGTAGTTCATTTTAACGTTGCCGGGGTCAGAGGTAAGTACAACATACTGCCCCGGTGCCAGCACATAGTTCTCTGCCGTAATTGTTTTCCTGTTCCGGATGCTGTCTCCGCTTGTGCTGGCCAGTTGCCAGTACTGCAGGTTCAGGTACTTTTCGCTGCGGTTCACCAACTCTACAAAGTCCACTCCGTTGGGCCGGGGGTTAAACAGCACTTCGTTGATGACCACGTCTCCAGGTTCGGGAGGAACCGGTAAGGCAAAGGTAGCAGTCAAGGGCTGGGTGCTAAGGTTACCAGAACAGTCTGTTATACCTGTGGCTGTAAGCGTGTACTGTTGGCCCTCCTGCAAAGGAGTGCCTAAGCTTAAGGTAACCTCCGCAAATAATGGCCTTGCTACCTCCACCTCTGTTAGTGGTACATCCGGCTTAAGAGTATAATGAGCTATGGCAGCTGCCTGTGTACTGTCCAGCCGCTCGTTAAAGCGCAGCTGTAGTTTATCCGGGGCAAGGGCGGTTATCTCCAGTAGCGAAGGAGGTGTATTATCCGGATTGGAAGCGGCAACAGCGTTAACCTGGGCGGGGGTACCACCCCGTGGGTCTGTGGATGCCGTCCAGTTATCAACACCCGCACAAGGGTTCCCAACATCAATCATTTCGAGGCTCCAGCCACCTTCGCGCTTACTCCGGTCCTTGTACCAGTTGTTTGAGTAATGAACGGCATAGATCAGGTGCCCGTCCGGCTGGCGCAACTGTAGCAATTCGCCACTGTTATTCAGGCTGGGGAAATTGCTAATGCCAATCACCTTGCCATACTCAGAAAAGTGTTGCACCTGGCTTTTTGGCACCACCACCGCATGTTCCCCCGGCAGTAGCTGTGCATCTGGCAGCACGGTCGTGGAGGTCGCGTCGGAGTAGCGGACGCCTTTCAGCGAGAGCACTTTGTCTGTCGGGTTATACAGCTCGATGTACTCTTGCCCGGGCAATCCCACAGCAGGTGTTTCATCCGCCATGATCTCTGTAATCAGTAGTTCATTATAGGCAGGCAGGGCAGCCGGGGGCACAAACGCGAAGGTTCTTTCTATCGGGGCTTTGAGTTGGTTCCCGTACAGATCCGCCAGGTTCCGTATTAACAGCTTGTTATCACCACCATTCATTTTCTGCCCAAACCTTAGCCTGACCGTTCCTTCCTCAACTAGCTCGGCAGCCGTTGGCTGCAGACTTCCGTTCAGGACATAGTGCTGCACCTCCTGCGCCGGACTAGGCTGTAAGGGCTCGTTAAAACGCAAGGCCAACTCTTCCTGGCTCAGAGGCTCTACTACTTCGAGGAGTGGCGGCTGGTCATCCCTGATCGTAAAGTCGTCAAAGAAGAACTTTTGGCTACTTGCCGCAGCGTATTTCAATAGCACACCAAAGTAGTCTGAGCGCTGGTAAGTGGCATCGGTGGCAGTACCCTGTAGCACATAGTTTTGCCCGGTGCCCGTTTGGTCTATGGCTAAAGTCCACGCATTGTTTACGTCTCTGCTTACCCGCACCCGCACCAGATTATGCGTGCTACTGCCAATGGTACCACCGTCCCCGTTGATCAGATACACCGGGCTTTTACCCCCGTCTTTGCGAAAGAGGCTCACCTCATCCGGAGTACCTCCAATGCGCACAAAGTAGCCCTCTGCTTGGTTCAGGCTAGCCTCGCTTGCCATCAGAAACACGTCTGCATAGTTGCCCGAAGATGTGGAAAGCTTCGGGTTTGCCCAGAATTCCCATGTTGTACCGGTCACGGCCTGTGACGGGGTGATCAGCTGCAGGAAGGTACCCGTAACAGCGGGTCCATTGCTTTGCAGCTGTTTTTCGCTGTTAACCACAAAGCTTTCCACATCTCCTGCCCAAGGGGGGCTGTGGGTAATGTTCCCGTCCGTAAAACTCTCCCGCAGCTGAGCCTGCGCAAACAATGGAAGTAGCAGAAGGATAGCGCGTAAAGTTTGCTTCATTTGTAGAATTGTGATGAAAACTTGTTTACTTTGCGATTGTGCAAAAGAAAGCCCCGGTATCCTAAGGCCCTGCAAAGGCGAAGAGAGTTGGCAACCTTTGCGCAACGAAGGGACAAAGCCCGGCAGGCCTCTCGCTTATAGAACTATCTCAGAAACTTTTACGGAGGCACAACAGGTTTTGGACAAAACCGGTGGCTTTTAGGCTACCCAAACTTTACGAACCATTTGTCATTTTTAACCCATAAACAATGAAAGTAGCAGTTGTAGGCGCCACAGGATTGGTTGGCGGCGAGATTTTGAAAGTGCTGGCGGAGCGTGACTTCCCGGTGACAGAGTTATTGTTGGTTGCTTCTGAGAAGTCTGTTGGTAAACAGATGGAGTTTAAGGGTAAACAGATAAAGGTTATCGGGATGCAGGACGCAATTGCGGCTGCCCCGCAAATAGCAATTTTCTCTGCCGGCGGTGGCACCTCCACCGAGTGGGCTCCTAAGTTCGCCGAAGCAGGCACTGTGGTCGTTGACAACTCCTCTGCCTGGCGCATGGACCCTAGCAAAAAGCTGGTAGTACCGGAGATCAATGCCAAGGAACTGACAAAAGAAGACAAGATCATTGCGAACCCGAACTGCTCTACCATCCAGATGGTAGTAGCGCTGAACAAGCTGCACGAGCAGTTAAAGATGAAGCGCATTGTAGTCAGCACCTACCAGTCCGTGACAGGTACAGGCGTGAAGGCAGTGGACCAACTGATGAACGAGCGTGCCGGCAAGGAAGGTGAGAAAGCGTACCCTTACCAGATCGACCTGAACGTGCTACCACACATCGATGTGTTCCAGGACAATGGCTATACCAAAGAGGAGATGAAGATGATCCTCGAGACGAAGAAGATTATGGGCGACGACTCTATCCGGGTAACGGCTACAGCCGTGCGTATACCGGTAATGGGTGGCCACTCGGAGTCAGTAAACGTAGAGTTTGAGAAGGACTTTACGCTGGACCAGGTCTACAACATCCTGAACGAGACAGAAGGCGTGGTAGTAGTAGATGACGTAAAGAACCTGAAGTACCCGATGCCGCAGGACGCCCACGGCAAAGACGAGGTGTTGGTAGGCCGCGTACGCCTGGACGAAACACAGCCACGCTCCCTGAACATGTGGATCGTGGCCGATAACCTGCGTAAAGGTGCCGCCACTAACGCTGTGCAGATTGCCGAGTACCTGGTGAAACACCAACTGGTGTAACCCTAACAGCAGTTATAACTCACACAGAAGAGCCGCCCTGATTACAGGGTGGCTCTTCTGTTTTTAGGCCGGCTTTTTCTCTGTCGCATGATACATCATCAAATGGCATGACAATGACTACTAAATACGCTTACGATGACAGGGGCTTACTGCTTAGTAACACGCGGAGCGGCTCTGTGAGTAAGGAAGCCTATACGACTCGATATCTTGTGCATAACTAAAAAACACTAAAACATCTTAAATAGAAATATTTAGTTTTACCGTATGCCTTTATTAAGTACTTTCAGTATACATCAAGCTTGTAACCATGACGACAGGAATTAGAAAAGTATGGAGCTCTATTAATAAAGGTCTGACCATGACGAATGCTATTCTTTTAGCAATAGTAACGGGGAACGTAACTAATCCTAAAGAAATTAGAAACCTGAGAATCCCATTCACAGCAAATATTCTCCTATTGACGCTCCTCTGCATAGGATTAGTAGCAGCCGTTTACAAATTGCGAGGTTAAGCTTTCTTGGCAAGTTTAGCAAGGCTCCATATATCAACATGAGAGCTAGTTAAATAGCTACCCTGAGGAGGCAGCAATCTGCTTCAATCATTCTGCTCAAGGTTTTAAATAAAGAAAATAGAAGAGCCTTTTTATCTGACGCAGCACAAAAGTCACCCTTCGGCTGCCTCTCACTAACTTTATGTTCATTCACTGCACAAACCAAAGACACCACTACGCTGATGAAAAGCTTCACCTATTACCTGACTCTTCTGGTTATAAAACTGAAGGGCCTTAAGCGGGAGTTTTCGAAAGACCCGATTGACTACAGGAAGCTACGTCAGGAGGATGTGCATACACCAAACAGCAAGGCATTCCGGCCACACCAGCTAGAGCAGTTCAAGGTTGCGGAAACACTGGTCACTGAAATACGAACTCCTCATTCTAATGGCCACCTGATTATATTTTGCCACGGCGGGGCTTTTGTGTATGGACCGGCCCGCCACCATTGGGATGCCGCCAGGCGCTTAGTGTCAACCACAGGTTGTACACTTTGGATGGTGGACTACCCCAAAGCACCCGAGCACAAAATAGACGTCATTTCACAAAACATCGATCAGGTCTACGCGAAGGCTCTTACCCAATATGATGCCGGCAGTGTTACCTTGCTTGGCGACTCTGTGGGTGGCACCCTGGTTACAAGCCTGACACAACGACTCGTAGAAGGTAAAGTAGCCCGACCATCACAACTGCTACTGATTTCCCCTGTCATGGACGCAGCTGTTTCTAACCCAGAAATAGAGCAGGTAGACAAGATTGATCCGATGCTTTCAAAAGCAGGAGTTCTGAGTGCTAAAAGCATGTGCGCATTAAACGGTAATCTGGAGGATCCCAGGATTTCGCCAATTAAGGGAGACTTCACGAGTTTCCCACGTGTGGTCATGTTTCTTGCCGAAAACGACATCACATACCCAGACCAGAAAATAGCAGTTCAAAAGATGGGGGATGCCAGAGTGGACGTTAAAGTAATAGTAGGAAAAGGGCTGCCGCACATCTGGCCTATTTTACCCGTGATGCAAGAAGGGCGGATTGCCTTTCGGGAGATGGTAAACGAGATCAATCAACAAGACTACCCATAGCACTGTGCATAGCTAATAGGTTTTAACAACGTAATCAAGAAAGCACAAGGTGCTGGCGCAGGGTAACCCCTAAAGTTTAGGGCTGACAATAGCCGAGCAGGTACATGACCAGGCCAGCCAGTGCGCTTATTCCTATCCAGGGAATCATTCCTACTTTATAGCGGTACATGGCAAGTAAAGAGACGACAATCCAGCCGAGGGCGAAATAGTCTATCCCCAGGTTGGTATGAATGCCTCCAATCACTACCGCCTGGCCGAAGTAAACGGTCAGGTTCAGAACAACCCCGACTACAGCAGCCGTTATAACATTTAACACGGCTTTAACCCTCACGTTACTTTGCGAGTTCTCTACAACAGGAGCTCCAACAAGTATGAACAGGAAGCAGGGCAGAAAGGTGTAGTAGGTGGTTACCAGCAGCCCCAGTGTACCCATGAGCAGAGAGCCGGCAAAGTAGTTATACCCGGCCATAAACCCGACGAAGGCCAGCACCATTACCAGAGGTCCCGGGGTAGTTTCCCCCAGGGCCAGTCCGTCGATCATCTGATAGCTGCTAAGCCAGTTAAACTTCTCAACTGCTACCTGTGCTACGTAGGGTAGCACGGCATAGGCACCGCCGAAAGTCACAAGGGCTGCTTTCGTAAAAAACAAGGATAGCCTGTTCCAGAAACCGGTCTCCTGCAGCAACAAGTAGAACAAGAGAAAAGGAACTACCCAAAGTAAAGCAGCCACCGAAAGCTGTTTCGCCATCCTTTTCCAGCTGAATCCTGATTGGGGCAATGCGGAGGCGCTGTTGATATAATATCCTGTCTCATAGTCAGGTCTTTTCTCTTCTGCACTTTGCTGTTTAAGCACTCGCGGGGAAAAGCGAAGCAGGAAGAGAGCTATGCCTGCAGCGCCCAAAATAAGGAAGGGAAACGGCACCTCCAGAAAGTAAATCAGGACAAAGCTTAGCAGGGCCAGGCCATAGTGCAACCCACTGACCAAAGCCTTCTTGCCTATCTTCACCAGCGCCAACGCTACAATGGCGACTACGGCTGGCTTTAGTCCATAAAACAGTGCCGCCACCCAGGGAATACTGCCATAGGTCACGTACACCAAACTCAGGCCCAGCAAGATAAACACCGAAGGCAGCACGAATAGAATACCTGCCGTTAAACCTCCTCGCACGCCATGCAACAGCCAGCCTATGTAGGTGGCCAGTTGCTGCGCCTCCGGCCCCGGCAGTAGCATGCAATAGTTCAGTGCGTGCAAGAACCTGGAATCAGACACCCATTTCTTCTGCTCTACCACAAACGCGTGCATGATGCCGATCTGGCCGGCCGGGCCGCCAAAGCTGATAAAGCCAAGTTTCAGCCAGAAGTAAAAGGCCTCTTTAAAGCCCGGCTTATTTGGGGAGGACGTAGCAGTGGCAGGAATGACAGGCATAAGCTAAAAAATAAATTGGCAAAGGTGTAGCGTGTAAAGCAAAAGTAGGACAGCCATTTTAGCAGACCTACGCGGAAGAGGAAATGTAGTAAACTTTACGCCTGCAACAGTCCGATGTTCTGGCTCATTTTGCCCTCATCTTTGTTCTCTTCATAGCCTGTCTTTCCGGTTACCTTTACCTCCTTTGGCCCATAGGATGCTCTTTAGTGATGCCGTCTCTTAAGCTTATTAACTACCTTCGCAAAACAAACCCACATGAGCGCCTTAAGAATCTATACTGACAGACTTGTTCTGGTTCCCTTTACCCTTACAGTAGCACAGTCGCTTTTACAGGGTAATGTAAGCGTGCTGGAGGAGCTCCAGCTACAACCAACTACTTACTGGCCTGACCAGGAAGCCCTTGAGACCCTGCCTAAGATCATTAACAACCTGGAACTGGTGCAGGAGCCGACTGGCTTTGAGTCGTGGATGGTCGTACTACAAAGCAACAAAACCGTAATAGGCGATGCCGGCTTCAAGGGTCTACCTAACGCGGAAGGGGAAGTAGACATCGGTTATGCCATTATAGAACAGGAACACCGGAAGGGCTATGGCCTAGAGGTAGCCAGAGGCTTAGCAGGCTGGGCGCTGGAGCAGCCGGGGGTAAAAGCTATCACAGCAAAGTGCCTGATCCACAATGCACCCTCTGCGAGGATACTGGAGAAGCTAGGGATGCAGAAGGTGAACAGAGACGAGACCATGATACATTGGCGGTTAGATAAGCTCACCCAACAAAAGTTCCCCTCCCTGACCACTTAACACTGAAAGGCATACTTGCTGTTCGTACCTTCCTTGGGTACGGAAAGCAAGTAGCACTTATTCCTGCTATACAAGGAATAACCCCGAACCAACCACTAGCAAGCTGTCCGCAAGGGACTTGCTTCATGCGCTCAGAACTTCTTAAAGCAGCGGCTCTTGCTATTACTTTAGAGGGATAAACAATAAGCCTTTTCTTAGCTTAGCATGTTACAGGCCAAGCAAATAGCAGTTCTTTCCTCACCCGCCTACAGCATAACTTTTCCTAGCTAAAACAGGAGTTTTACTAAGAAATAAAGCAACTCAGTAGCTTACTTCTGGAACGACGGAGTATACTTAGTCATTCTGCCGTGCTATTGCAAGAAGCCCCGCATCTGCTTCACCCGCCTGCCAGGGCCTTCCATCGCTGTCGTTTACCTTTCAATTCTTGTGTTTTAAAACCTAAAGTAAGCTATGAAACAGTTATCCTTACAAACAACCGCTTTTATCCGGAAGCAAGCCTCCTTCTTCCTGCTCCTTCTGCTAGGGCTTGTGTCCTTTTCCTGCTCCCCGGACGATTTCTGGGATGACTTTGAAGATTTGATCGGCGACCCCGATAAGCCGAAGGGTGTACCAGAGGTCATTACCTTTACCGAGGCCGGTCTTTACCCGGAGGGGGTGAGCCATGATGCCATCTATCGCCGCTTTCTGGTCTCCTCTGCCTACGAGGGGACAGTGGGCACTGTAAGTTATTCCGGAAGCTACTCCCCTTTTATCACAGACGAACGCTTGATCGCCAGCCTGGGGCTAGAGGTGGACGAGGCCAGGAAGCGAGTACTCGTTGCCGGTGCAGACCCAGGCATTGCAGCAGGCTCCAGCCCGGCTACAGCAGGCCAAACAGCTGTATTAGGCATTTATGACCTGAAAACCGGTGCTCCCCTCCATTTCGTTGACTTGGCAGCCCTACGGCCTGACCCGTCCCATTTTGCCAACGACATTGCCCTGGATAAGCAAGGGAACGCTTACGTAACGGACAGTTTCTCCCCTGTCATTTATAAAGTTGACAGGGCAGGGAACGCCACGGTATTTTATGAGTACGAGAGCCTGACCACGCCACAAGGCGCTTTCGGGCTAAACGGGATCGCCTACCACCCTGCTGGCTATCTTCTGGTGACACACTCTGCTAATAATGCGCTTTACAGGATTCCGCTAAACAGCCCGGCTGATATCACCCGGGTTCAGCTTGATACTCCGCTCGAGTCACCGGATGGCCTGTTGCTGAGCGAGAATGGCAAACAACTGGTTGTAGTGAACAACGCAGGCGGACAAGACCCTGGCAGGGTATTGTCTTTCAAGAGCGAAAACAGGTGGGACTCAGCCACCCTGGCCGACAGCTTTGAGACTGGCCCTGTGTTCCCAACAGCAGCGACAGGCTATGGGGATGAAGTGTTTGTGCTGTATGCTTATCTGCATGAACTATTAAGCAACGCGCAACCGCCCCACGAAACATACACCATACGCCAAATGCCTTTCTCTGAGAACGAGACGTTCGGGAAGTAACTGCTGTAGCCTTTGAATAGAGGCAGGACTATCTACCTGATGGTATCGTAGCAAACCGGCATCGTTTAAACAAATGAGGCTTTTAAACTTCCATTCAAAATACTGTTTCGGCCCTTTACCCGAAACTATCTGACGGGGGCGTCTTAGTCCCCGTCATTATTTCAGAAAAGTTATGAAACCCGAGGAGCGTTGGTTGAATAATTTAAACGAACAGGCTTTAGCAAAATAAAGAGAGTCCGGAACCAGGTGAAGGCATAACTTTGTCTACAAATTTACTAACTTAGTACAACAGCATAAGTAAACGCCTATGCTGCGAACATGAAACCCTTACCTCAGCCCTTTACACCATGAAGATCATAACCCGCACTGTATTGTCTGCTGCTGTTCTTGGCTTTGTTGCCTGCTCCGGAACCGAGGAAAAGGCCAATACGCCTTCCGCTGCTATAACTCCCCTGAACCTGTCGGCTCCTGCCCAGCCAACAGGAGCCCCGGCACAGGGCGCAACGGCAGGACTTAATCCGGAACACGGACAGCCAAACCACCGCTGCGACATACCCGTTGGGGCTTCGTTAAGCCTCCCGGTACAGCCCAATTTAGGCGTACAACCAACGGTTGCTCCGCCGGCCCCATCCACTAAAGGCGTGATAGCAGTCGACGTTAATCCGCCACACGGGGAACTAGGGCATGACTGCTCTATTCCGGTAGGCGCGCCTTTGAACAAGTAACAGCATCAGAACTGATTTACGCTGACTACTCTTAGTACCGAAACGAGCTCTATGCCGGTAGGTATGAGGCGCTGAATAGGGCGAAAAGGCCCTATAGCACTTTTTACTCTATTTCCCCATTTTATGTGCACAAAGACAAGCCGGCAAAGACCGGCTTGTCTTTATTCTACAGATGCTACTTCCTCGCCTTCCGGGCACTTATTTTCCATCAACTCCCGGATATTATCAATACACTGCACCGGGATAAAGGTATAGACTTCCTTGTCACCCTCACAGTACTTGAAGGAGGCGAAATCCGTACGGCTTTTCGGGTAAACCCACCTGTCGCCCTCGCAGCCGTAAACAAAAAGCGGGAGCTCCTCATAATAGTAGTCCACGTAAGACACTACTTTCTCGCCATTCACGAATAGAAGACGACGGTGGTTCTCAGGCACAGCGTCCCCTTCCCACTTAAAACCAATGGCATCGCTGATCACTTTTTTATCTTCGTTTGGCTGAAAGTAATACATGGTTTCCCACTCAAAGTCGGTCAGTTCGGCCATCTGTATTGTTTTATAGCCCTCCGGTCCTGCCTCTCCGTCCACTACAGCTTCCTCTAGCTTCTCATTTAGGGAGCTATCACTATCAGAGCAGCTAAACAGCAGCAGGGCAAACACGAAGAATAGTATGTTTTTCAGCATAGTTCGGTCTTGTTCAGATAAGGTATTCGTAATAAGGGTTTAAACTACATAAAATTTCCGAGCTCTGTAGCGGCTGTCTTAGCTTTAGCTTTACGTTATAGAAGCAAATGCAGCGGTAAAATCACCTTTCGCTTCCCTAAAAATCAACCTGGTAGAGCCACTCCATCTGGCTTTGTGTCACGGTTTTAGGCATGGCACGAAACACCATGTTCCGTGTGTAACGCAACAGCGGCTTCTGCCACTGCGATACGTCTCCTAACAAACGGGACAGGCGGATTACTTTGGCTGTACGGGCCAGGCGCCGCTTCTCATACCATGCCAGCGCCAGGCGCAGGTCCTTCTCCTGCTGCAGACATTGCCCCAACACCACCGCATCTTCTATCGCCTGGCAGGCGCCCTGCCCCATATTGGGGGTGGTGGCATGCGCAGCATCCCCGAGCAAGAGCACGCGCCCATAGGCAAAGTGTTTCAAAGGCTTCAGGTCGGCAATATCATTCCAGATAAGCTGTTCGGGTTGAGTCGCAGCCAGTATGGCAGGTATGGCGGCAGGCAGGTCAGCAAAATGCGATGCCAAGTCCGCTGGTGTCATTTGTTGCATCCGGGGATCGTTCTGAGGCGCATTAACGCAGGCATACCAGTACACCCTGTTGTCCTGCAGGGGAGCAATGCCCACGCGTCCCTGCGGGGCCCAGGTCTCAGCCGAGATCATGCGATTGATCGTGACTCCAGGATTCTCCACCACGCCGCGCCAACAGGTATAACCGGCATAGCGGGGTTTACTTTGCGGCAGTAGTTGTTGCCGTACGACTGAATTTATTCCATCTGCAGCAATAAGCAGGTCTGCTGTGGCTTGGGTGCCATCCGTGAACAGGACCTGTACCTGCTCTCCCGGCTGTGTGATGCCTGCACAACGCTTGTCCAGTACCAGCGAGCCCGGCTGCAGCTGCTGATGCAGCACTTCGTGCAGGTCGGCCCGGTGGATGACAAAATTATTGATTCCGTATTTCCTGCTCAGCGGTCGGGTATCCATGTTGCTGATAATATTGCCCTGCTCATCAAAGATCACCAGGGCTTCCAGTTGCTTGCCACGCGCTATCACGTCCGCTGCCACCCCTAAGCGTTGGAGCCCCTGTATCGCGTTCGCAGCCAGCCCCACGCCCGCGCCCACCGGCTTTAATTCCGGAGCCGCCTCGTATACGGTCGCCTCTATGCCTTGCCGCTGCAGGGCAATGGCCGCACACAAGCCACCAATACCACCTCCAATAATGCTTACCTTCATCTTTCTTTGCTTACGCTATAAACTTGCTGTAGCCTTCCCTCCAAGCCCTAAACGAAAAAGCAGTATAGCTTTTCCTATACTGCTTCTCCGATGCCCCCTCTTCATTCTGTTTCCTTATACGCTTACTTCGTCCTCCCGTGGTTGCCGGCCAAAGACTTTGGCGATCCACCTGGGCAGGAAGATAGACCCCAGCACCAGGTACGGGTAATAGGTGATCAGGCGGTACAGCACCACCACGACTGTACTGAAAGCACCCAGAAACAAACCAAAGAAGCTTGGGAAGGCCATCTCAACAATACCGGCCCCTCCTGGTGTAATGGCGATCAGCATCACGATCCAGAAGATCAGGTTACGGGAAAGGATCAGCAGGTGCTCGCTCAGGCTCACGTCCACAAAAGCAGCGATCAGGCAGTTAAGCAGGAAGTAACGGGCACTCCACACAAAGATGGTGGAGATAATGGCGCGGGCCCAATACCCGGCATCTTTCCCCTTCAGCTGCTCCGATGCCCACATAATCTCGTTGCCATGCTGAAAGGCATTTACACGCCATTTGCGCAGTAGCCGAACAGAGGTAAGCTTAATTAGTAACCACTTAAACGCCCTTGGCTTTACAAAGAGGGCATAGATCATGACCATGGTATACACAGCAATCAGACCATAACTGATATAGAAAGCAGACTGCAGCTTCGCGACATCCTCCGGCTCCAGATTAAAGGTCGGGAACACCTGCCCTTGGGTGAGCAGCAGCGCTATAGGGGCCGCCACAATAAAGAACATGTTATCCAGCACTGCGGTGAGCATTACATAGGCCAGCGATTTCCCCAGCGATATCCCTTCTTTATTCAGGATAATGGTGGCAACGGTAGTACCTCCCACAACAGAAGGCGTAACAGCAGAAGCAAACTCCCAGAGCATGATCACGTCCAGGCTGTTGCGCCAGGTCAGGAACTTATCGGTAAGGGAACGGATGCGGTACATATAACCGGCGTCACGCACCACCAGCACCACCAGCGCCGCTACCAGCCACCACACATTGGCCTGTGCAATGCCCTTTAGTTCACTAATCCTGTCGTCTTTTATAAAAAGCCAGGCCGTGGCCGCTAAACCGAGTACCACTGGTATCAGTACCTTAACCGGGCTAAAGCTTTTGAGTATTGTTTTTTTGTTCTGATCCATCCGGTAATTGCCTTTGGGTCACCGTAGCGCACCACTCTTTTCGGTAGCCACGGTAGCAGGCGATCTTTATTCAGGCAAGTTTAACAAGAGCATAAAACGGCTTACTCCACTAAAAGCTGCATGACCTGCGTTGCCTGCCCTTCGGATACGGTAATGGTAAAATCATTAAAGCCGTCCCCTATCTCAATGTCAATCAGGTTTAGCTGCAACATGTCCAGGATAGCCAGGAAATTGAAGATCATCCCGATCTTATCCGGGAACTCTGAGATGATCTGAGAGAAGGCAACCTTCAGCCGATCCCGCACCATGTTCAGGATAAGGTCCTTCTGCTCTTCGATGGTATAAGGATAAGTAATAACGGTATGCTTGGGCTTGTTCTGCTCTTCCTCATAACGGGTCATTACCTTCTCAAACACCCGCATCAGCTTATAAAGGCTCAGGTCCTGCAGCTCGTACTCAAAATGGTTGGCGTTAGCTATCTGCTGCAGCTCCTCCTGTATGTTACCTCGGTTCTCCTGGGCCATGCGCTGCTCTTCCATTAAGGTCAGGTCGGGCATCACGCTTTTGTACTTTTTGTACTCCAGCAGGTGCTGCACCAGTTCCTCACGCGGGTCTATCTCGTTGCCCTCCTCGTCCTTCTCCGTGCGGGGCAGCAGCATTTTGGCCTTTATCCGCATGAGTGTGGCGGCAGTCAGGATAAAATCACTGGCCACTTCTATGTTCAACTGCTCCAGTTGCTGCAGGTAGCCCACAAACTCATTTGTGATCTGGAAGATCGGAATGTCGTGGATGTCAAGTTCATCGCGCTCAATAAAAAAGAGCAACAGGTCGAAGGGCCCCTCAAACAACGGTAATTTAATCTCGAAACTCACCTTTTCAACGTATTATATGGCGCGTGCTGCTGCGCAGATCGCAAAAATAATCATTTCCAACAGATTACAAGGTCTAGGCCCGCTCCTGGCTTAATTCGAAGGGCTAAACTATTTCCGGAACTACTGTCCCCTAAAAAAGGTATAGCTTTATGCTGGTAAGGAAATAACCTGAAATGCTCCTGTCGGCCTTCTTGCGGCTTTTTCCTCAAGTAAATACACATTATCCTATATTTATCGTACAGCCTAAATCACTGTGCAACCCTGGGTAATTGGCAGCTTGTGTTTTTTAATTTATTAACTTTACGAGTTGGCAAAGGACATTCAGGTTCAGGTTGCAAACTTTCGCCAAAATATTTTGTTAGAAGTCTATAAAGACAATTCTATGATTAAACCCGGAGAGCTGCTAGCTTCCATTAACTCACCTGCCGACCTCCGGAAGCTAAAGCCGGAGCAGTTGCTGCAAGTGACCCAGGAGCTAAGGCAATACATCATCGACGTTGTTTCGATACATGGTGGCCATTTTGGAGCCAGCCTGGGCGTAGTGGAGCTCACAACAGCGCTGCACTATGTGTTTAATACGCCTTACGACCAGCTCGTGTGGGACGTAGGACACCAGGCCTACGGCCATAAGATCCTGACCGGCCGGCGGGACGTGTTCCACACCAACCGTAAATACGGCGGCATCTCCGGCTTCCCGAAAAGAAAAGAAAGCGAGTACGATACTTTTGGCGTAGGCCACTCCAGCACCTCTATCTCAGCGGCACTGGGTATGGCGGTTGCCTCCAAGTACAAAGGCGAGGACAAGCGCCAGCACATAGCTGTTATCGGCGATGGGGCTATGACCGGCGGCATGGCCTTTGAGGCCCTGAATCACGGCGGTGTTGCCAATGCGAACCTGCTGGTGGTGCTCAACGACAACTGCATGAGCATTGACCCCAATGTAGGTGCCCTTAAAGAGTATTTAACAGATATTACCACCTCCCGCACCTATAATAAGATGCGGGATGAGGCCTGGAAGATCCTGGGCAAGATCAGTAAGTTCGGCCCGGACGCCCGCGCCATTGCTTCTAAGATCGAAAGCGGCGTAAAAGCGGCTATTCTGAAGCAGAGCAACCTGTTCGAAGGCCTGAATTTCCGCTACTTCGGCCCGATCGATGGCCATGACATCCATCACCTGGTATCGGTAATGGAAGACCTGAAGCATATTCCGGGTCCGAAGATCCTGCATTGCCTTACCACCAAGGGCAAAGGCTTTGCCCTGGCCGAGAAAGACCAGACCAAGTGGCATGCACCCGGCCTGTTTGATAAGATCACAGGGGAGATCTACAAGAAGCACTACGACGCGCCGCAGCCGCCCAAGTACCAGGACGTGTTCGGCCATACGATGATAGAGCTGGCGGAGCAGAACCCAAAGATCATGGGTATCACACCGGCCATGCCTTCCGGCTCTTCGCTCAATTTTATGATGAAGGCTATGCCAGACCGGGCGTTTGACGTGGGCATTGCTGAACAGCATGCGGTTACCTTCTCTGCAGGCCTGGCCACACAAGGGCTGATTCCGTTCTGTAATATTTACAGCACCTTCATGCAGCGCGCCTATGATCAGGTATTGCATGACGTGTGCCTGCAGAACCTGAACGTGGTGTTCTGCCTCGACCGGGCTGGCTTTGCCGGGGCCGACGGGCCTACCCACCACGGTGCCTACGACATCGCCTACATGCGCTGTATCCCGAACATGGTGGTATCTGCCCCCATGAACGAGCAGGAGCTGCGCAACCTGATGTTTACTGCCTCGCAGGATAAGATGGGACCTTTCACGATCCGCTATCCGCGTGGCGAAGGCATGATGCCGGAATGGCGCACTCCGCTGGAAGCTATTGAGGTTGGCAAAGGCCGTACGATACAGGAAGGGGAAGAAGTGGCGATCTTAACCTTTGGCCATGTCGGAAACTACGCGGTAGAGGTTTGTAACAAACTACGCTACGACGGACTGGTACCAGGCCATTACGACATGCGCTTTGCCAAGCCACTGGACGAGGAGTTGCTGCACCATGTGTTCCAGAAATACGACAAGGTGGTAACCGTAGAGGACGGTTGCCTGCAGGGAGGCTTCGGAAGCGCTGTGCTGGAGTTTATGGTAGACAATGGTTACGCTGCACAGGTGAAGCGCCTAGGCATTCCGGATAAAATCTTCGAGCACGGTTCTCAGCTGGAGCTACAGCACGAGGCCGGCTTTGCCCCCATTGATATCGAAAACGCGGTACGCGAACTCCTGAACGTGGCAGTGAAAGTTAGATAAAGAATAAAGGTTAAAAGTCTTCAAAACCTCACAGCGCTGTAAAGCCTGTGAGGTTTTTTATTTAGCAGTATCAGGCTAGCAGGATTTTTTTATGCATGTTAACTCTGACACTGCTTTACTTGCCTAGGCTTAATTCCTGTTCTTAAATTTGGGAAGACAGCCCCTGTTCATCTTAAAATCCCGTAAATCCTGATTCAAACAACGTCTATTCTATTACTCTATGGCCAATACATACCTTGATGCCGGTTCCGGCGAAACGTTAGTTTTTCTGCACGGCTTCTGTGAGAGCAAGCAAGTCTGGGCTGAGTTTATAAAACCGCTGCAAGCACAATTCAGAACGATAGCCCTGGACCTCCCCGGCTTTGGAGACAACACAGAGCACGTTAGCAGCTACAGCATGGAAGGCATGGCAGACAATGTCAGGCGCCAGCTGGAGGAGCTAGGCGTACGAAAATGTATTTTGGTGGGGCACTCGATGGGAGGCTATGTGAGCCTGGCCTTTGCCGAAAAATACAGCACCATGCTGAACGGGCTCTGCCTCTTCCACTCCTCTGCCCTGCCTGACACAGAGGAGAAAAAGGAAAACCGCAGCAAAAGCATCGACTTTGTGGAGCGCCATGG
The DNA here is from genome assembly GCF_900188175.1 of Pontibacter ummariensis. GTDB lineage: Bacteria > Bacteroidota > Bacteroidia > Cytophagales > Hymenobacteraceae > Pontibacter > Pontibacter ummariensis. The sequence continues at coordinate 119,530 of NZ_FZOQ01000013.1, forward strand.
CGTCGTTAACTTCATCAATCCCTTCGTAGAGCCCCTTTTTTACCAGGAGAATCGGGACCGTCTGCGCCAGGAGATCGAGCTAATGAAAGAAATAGGCCGTGCTACCCCCCAGGAAAGCATCACCGGTGCCCTGGCTGCCATGCGCGACAGACCCGACAGAACAGCCGTACTGGGAGCGGCAAAGTACCCGGTACTGTTCATCTTCGGGAAAGAGGACGGAGCGGTGCCCATGGATAAAGCTTTGGCACAGTGCCACCTGCCCGATAACAGCATGGTCTACTTTATAAGTAAAGTGGGGCACATGGGCATGTTTGAGCGCACCTACGAAACGCGTAAGACGCTACAAAAATTCGCGGAAACGATCTACGGTTAGGGAAACTGAGGGAGGAGCTTGGTTGACCTCCCTCAGTTTCTGCGCCTTTTCGTAAAATCGCTCTACCTTTACCTTGTTACCTCAAAAACTTAAGCCATGTCCACTGCCTCCGTAGCCACGCCTGCCCGCATTTTGCCCACGATTGTGTTCTCACAATTTGCCGGCACATCGCTGTGGTTTGCCGGCAATGCTGTGTTGCCTGAGCTACAAAGCTCATTGGACCTGGAGGAGGGAGCACTCAGCCTTTTAACCTCGGCAGTACAGCTGGGCTTTATAGGAGGCACCCTCTGTTTTGCCTTCTTCTCGCTGGCAGACCGTGTATCTCCCCGGCTCCTGTTCCTGACCTGCGCAATACTCGGGGCCATTGCCAATCTTTTGGTGCTGCCTGCCAGCAGCAGCATTTCGGGAATACTGGCACTACGGGCAATTACGGGTTTTTTGCTGGCGGGTATTTATCCGGTAGGCATGAAGATCGCTGCCAGCTGGTACAGCGGCAGGTTAGGAAAAGCCATTGGCTATTTGGTGGGGGCTTTGGTATTAGGCACCGCTTTTCCGCACCTGCTGCGCAGCTTTGGGGCTGTACTGCCCTGGCAAACACTGCTCGTTTCTATCAGCGGCCTGGCGGCGCTGGGCGGCGTGTTGATGTACTTGCTGGTACCCGATGGCCCGTTTTTAAGCAAAGGAACCAGGTTTGAGCTAAGCAACATGCTGCAGGTGTTCCGGTCACGTGCGTTCAGAGCTGCTGCCTTTGGTTACTTTGGCCATATGTGGGAGTTGTACACGCTGTGGGCCTTTGTTCCACTGATGCTGGCCTACGCTTACCCTCAGTTTAGCCAGGAGCAAGTTTCTTTTTATGCCTTCCTGACCATAGCAGCTGGTGCACTGGGCTGTGTGGGAGGAGGCTATCTTAGCCAGTTCTGGGGTAGCGCTAAAGTGGCGTTCCTACAGCTACTACTGTCCGGTGTCTGCTGCCTGGCCTCTGTGGCGGTCCTACAGCACCCTCTCGCGCTCCTGCCCTTTCTGCTGTTCTGGGGTATAGTGGTGGCCGGCGACTCCCCACAGTTCTCTGCTCTTACAGCTAAAACGGCTCCGCCATACTTAGTAGGCACCGCCCTCACCGTAGTTACTTCTGTTGGCTTTGCCATCACCATTGGCAGCATACAGCTTACGAGTTACCTGCTTACACAGCTCCCCCTGCCCCAGGTATTCCTGTTCCTGGCCCCTGGACCGGCTTTAGGCCTCATGGCCGTACGCCCTTTGCTGAAAAAATAAAAGCGTCAGCCGGCACACCTGCCTACTGACGCTCAATCGAAACCGTTTTACTATACTTTAAATTCCTGAAAGAGTTACACCTCCTTTACCTCCAGCTCTAACACAGAACCATCCACAGCCTTTAAAGTCAGTTCCTCGTCTGTTAGCCTGAGTACTTCAAAGGTAAGGCTCGTCTCGTCTCCTTCAAACTGTAAGGTAATACGCCGGGCAGCCTCATCATAGGCCCAGGTGCCGGTCTGGACGGTGCCCTCGCCGCCCAGTGCAAAGCGGCCATCGGCATAGAACTGCATGCTGTTGCGCTCTATGGCCTCCTGCTCCTCCACAGCGACCCAGGTTTTACTCTCTACGCCGGATATCATGTTCTCCGACCCCACCTCGTCATCGCCGCAGCTGGTGGTAAAAAGTACGAACAGCATGCCCAGCAGAAGTTGCCAGGGTTGCTTCCAGTTTATTCTGTTCATTATCTGTTGCTGTTGGTTATGCAAAGGCACCCCTTCCGCCTTATGAAAAGCGATGCCTGGCATTGCTTACGAACCCACCACCGTCACCGTTACGCAACTTCGCGCCACAACTAAGTCCTCTGTAGAGGCGTATCTTTAGGTAAGCAACTGGGGTAATGCCGGTTGCATGAAATAAATTTTGAACAAAAGCATTTATAATATGGGACTGTTAGATTTTTTTAAGAAGGGCAAGGAAGAACCCCAAAAACCAACCACCAATGTACAATCCTCTGATCGTTTAAAGACGCCAGAAGGCACACAGCCGATCAGTAAAGGCACGGACATGGCCTCCCGTACAGAAGGAGACCCGAGTAAGGCCTTTTATAATAAAGAGGACAAGCAGAAGCAAACGAGCCCTGGCCCGCACCAGGACGTTTATACCGTGCAATCAGGTGATTCACTGTCTGGGATTGCGAGCAAGCATTATGGCAATGCGAACTCCTGGACGCGCATTTATGATGCGAACAAAGACAAAATCGGCGGCAATCCTGACCTGATTCGCCCAGGGCTGCGTATTGTGATCCCGAGAGACTAATTAAGCACACATAAAAAAGAGTGGCCGGCACCTGTAAGTGCCGGCCACTCTTTTTTATGTGTGTTCTATATAAGGACCCTACCAAATATGATAATTCACTCCTAATACCAGGCCAAAGTCACGCTCTCTGAAAGCCGACTCTTTGGCTGCAAGCCTACTCATAACCGATAGTTGCAGTTGCCCTAGCAGGTGCACTTGTGGTCCCAGGGTCAACTGCGCCCCCAGCGGCAAATAGAGGCGCAGCTTCCGGTGGTAATGGTTCTCGTAAAATTCATCCAACTCAGTAGTGCTCCCCCCGTGAGTCCCGGGGAACTGCGTGGCCATAATGGCTGCGAGCTTATACTTGGCCCCTGCACCTGCCCCTATAGCAAATCTCTCGCTGACTTGGTGCAGATACTGTGCCGCGAGCCCCACAGTAAAGTTGCCGTACCTCGTTCTCACGTCTGCCCAGGGGTTTTCGTTCACATCCCAGGTCTGCATGGTCCCACCGCTTTGCCTTTCAAGCGAAATCAGGTAGGTTAGCTGCAGGAAACCTTTCTCGGTAAGGGGCTTGTGCATCCACATTCCTAATTCCAGTTGCAGACCAGGAGCGTAGTCAATATCCTGCAACACTTCTTTGTTGCTGTTAACCAGGGTTTCAAACACGCCAAACCTGCCTGTAAGGCCATAAGTATTTTCCTGGGCGCTGGCAGCGAGCGACAGCAGGAAGGCGAGCATACACAGTAAGTTTTTCATTCCGCCTCCCCTCTTAATTTGCTTTAATTAAACGGTAGCGGCTCACTTGCCCTCCCAACTGCACCTCACAAATGTAGACGCCTTTGGGCATACCATCAAACGCTGCACGCACGCTAATGCCGTCGTAGACATAGTCTACCGCAATCCGCTTCGTGTACTTCCCTCTTTCATCGGAAAAAGAGATGGTAGCGGTACTTGTGTTTGGATCGTAGAGGCTCACTTTTACCTCGTGCACAAAGGGATTAGGGGCAACAGAGATGCCTACATTACCGCCTGCTGCACTACCCGCTTTTTGCTGCACACTGTACGTCAGGTTTTGCAGCCCCGAATAGTCTGGCTCCGGATCATGCTGCTTACAGCCATTCAGGCAAAGCAAGGCCGCTATAGCCATTGTATACAGGTGTGCTTTCATACATCGTTATTTAGAGGAGGAAGATAACAAAAGTACCGCTCTTCCACAGAATAGGACCAGCTTAGTTTAGAGGAACCGATGTCAACAATTTGTTTGAGGCGATAGCAGGGTTTTCATAAGCATCCCTGTTTCCTAACTACGCCCTGCAACGCGCGCGGCAGGCAAGTTTCTGCTACTGCTGCACGACTGCCCAAGTCTTGAGAAGTCCCCATCAGTAAGCTCGTCCTCCCAGGGTAGGCAAAAGTCCTCCTGAGGGCGACTGAACTATAGAAAACCGAACGGGCAGCGTAAAAGTAGTGGCAACTGGCATGTTGTTGACAAGAGCCGGTTTCCACTTTGGCATCAGCTTCACGACCCGTACTGATTCCTGGTCGAGGCCGTACCCTAATGACTTTATCACTTTAATGCCTTCAACGGAGCCATCAGGCTGCACAGTAAATGTAACCACCACGAAGCCTTCTACCCCTGCCCGCTGTGCTGTTGCCGGATAGCGGATATTGCTGGCCAAGAACTTCAGCATTGCCATCTCGCCTCCCGGAAACTCTGGCTTGGTATCAGGCACCAGTTCCACAACCAGTTTCAAGGTATCAGTTCCTGACGCTGTAGGGTGTACCACTTGGTAGTAGCTTACTTGCTGCTGCGCTTCATTCTTTTCCTGTACCTCCTGCACGTCTAACTTCAACACGTAGGCCAGCAGCGGGAAATTCGACTTGAAGGCAGTTTCATCCACAGTCCATTTCTCCACCTTGTCTAAGTAAGGGAAGTCGGTCCCTAGTCTGAACCTGTCTTCAGAGGTATACGCCACCCTGGCATTCTGCTGTTGAACGTACCCCTTCTCCATCTCCCCATCTTTGTAGACCTGCTCTATTAAAGGCTTTCCGGCCTTGCCGTTTGTAAGTTCGGTGTACTGCCACTTCCCCACACGGACGCCTCCAGCATAATCACCCTTCAGTTGCGCCTGGCTCTGGCCGTCTTCTCCTGAGAACAAGGTGACGTAGGTACCTTTTCCGTTCACGATGGTCTGCGTCCCGCTCTCATCCCAATAACTCTGAAACCTGAACTTCGGCCAGTCATACACCACCTCCTGCAAAGCCTGCCCGTTTTCGCGCCAGAACTTCCATAACCCTACTGGCACATTATTCTTGTAGCTACCCTGTGCCTGCAGCTGCCCGTTCGGAAAGTAAAATAGCCAGTTGCCCTGTTTTAGCCCTCTGCTGTAGTTGCCTCTGGCCATTACCTGCCCGGATCCGTAGTAATCAGACACCCCCTGATCGAAAAGCATGTTAAAGAGTTGCCCTGTTCGGATAAGCGAGTCGGGGACAGTCGCCAACCGGGTGTAGGCGGCATTTTCTTTTCTGGTGACCTCCCATTTCTGGTTATAGTAAATAGCCACCTGTTGCTGGGCCTGCGCGCCCGCGAACGCCAGTAGAAGCACGAAGAAAAAAAGTAAAGCTTGTTTCATGTCAGTGGTAGTGTTGGTATATCACTGTGCTAATATAGCATAAAAGCAAAAGCCGCCTAACTTTTACAGCTAGGCGGCTTTACATCAATAAGTATGCTTTTAACGCTTAGAAACGCTCGTCGGCAGAGAAAAAGAAGTCACCTTCGATCTTGGCGTTCTCATCAGAGTCAGAACCGTGGATCGCGTTTGCCTCAATAGACTTGGCATACTTCTTACGGATAGTCCCCTCTTCTGCCTGTGCAGGGTTAGTGGCACCGATCAGTTTGCGGAAGTCTTCCACAGCGTTGTCTTTCTCCAGAATCATTGCCACGATAGGGCCAGAAGACATGTATTTTACAAGGTCGCCGTAGAAAGGACGCTCTTTGTGTACTTCATAGAACTTACCAGCGCGCTCCTCAGACAGCTTTGTTTTCTTCATTGCCACGATGCGGAAGCCGCCTTCCTCAATCATCTGTGTAATGCCACCAATGTGATTTTCAGCCACTGCGTCAGGCTTGATCATAGTAAATGTGATGTTTCCGGCCATGTCTCTTCAATAGTTATGGTTTATACTTCTAAAAATGAAGCTGCAAAAGTAGGGCATTTTACCTAATTCGCATACTTTTCTTCTTACTTTGATTAACTCTTGCCACCGCTGCAGGGTTGCCAAAACAGGCCAGGAGGTGGCTTAAACGCTATTTTATTGTTTTAGAAGTATTTTATTCAGAAATTCGCGCCTTATATCCTTATTAATCAGAGGATTTAAATTGACAGTATGCATAATATCAATGCTCTGAAAGAGCTCTTAAAAGAGCCTAAAGAGGTGATGATCACCACGCACCATAAACCAGATGCGGATGCGTTGGGCTCGTCGCTGGGCTTGGCCGGGTACCTGAAAAAGAAAGGGCACCGGGTTACCGTGATCACACCTTCTGACTACCCGGACTTCCTGAACTGGATGGAGGGAAACGACGATGTGATCGTGTACTCGGAGAACAACGACGCCCTGGTGCAGCGCATCATCAATGAGGCACAGGTCATCTTCTGCCTCGACTTCAACAACCTGTCCCGTATTAACGAGATGGGCGAGTACATCCGGCACGCGAAGGGGACAAAGGTACTGGTGGACCACCACCTGCAGCCAGAGGACTTCGCAGACCTGGACTACGCGAACACCGAGGCCGCGGCCACAGCTGAGATCGTGTATGACCTGATCAAAGCAATGGGTGACGGCGACCTCATCGATATAGGAATCGGCGAGTGCCTCTATGCCGGCATCATGACGGACACAGGCTCCTTCCGCCATCCCAGCACTTCCAAAAATGTACACCTTATCATTGCAGACCTCCTGCACATAGGGGTTAAGACCTCCGATATCCACCGCCTGATCTATGACAGCTCCACAGAGCTGCGCCTGCGCTTTTTAGGTTATGCCCTGAAAGACAAGCTGGTTGTGCTGCCGGAGTATAACACAGCTTACATTTCTATCACAGCGGATGAACTGAAGGCTTATAACTCCAAAACCGGTGATACCGAGGGGCTTGTGAACTATGCCCTGTCCATAGAAGGCATAGTATTTGCAGCGCTGATCATCGACCGTACACAAGCCGTTAAAATGTCTTTCCGCTCGGTAGGAGATTTTTCGGCAAACGAGTTTGCCCGGGCCCACTTTAATGGAGGTGGCCATAAGAATGCGGCTGGCGGTATGTCCATGGACACACTGGAGGCTACCGTCGCTAAATTTGAGAGCTTGCTGCCTCTTTACAAAGATAAACTGCAGCAGGCTTCAACCAAGTAGTACATTTTTTTATCTCAACTTATACAATGCTATCTAGAACAAAATTTTTGCTGCCGGTATTAGCTGGCACCCTACTATTGCAGGCTTGCAATAAAGATGAGTTCCATACCACGGCCGATGGCCTTGTGTATAAAGTCTACGAGCTGGAAGACGGCGAGTACAAAAACAAAGGCGAGGTAGCCCCGGAAGATACTACCGGTGCTAAGATCGGAGAGATCGTGACCCTGCAGATGCTGTACAAGAACTCTGAGGACTCTGTACTGTTCGACTCCCGCACACAGAACCAGCCGATCATGATCCCGGTAATGGAGCCTACCTTCAAGGGTAGCTTAGAGCAGGCCCTGATGATGCTATCACCAGGGGATAGCGGCGTGTTCAAAGTGAACGCTGACTCCCTGTTCGCCAAAACGTTCGGACAGCCACTTCCTCCCTTCATCAAGCCGGGCTCACAGCTCACCTTCTTCCTGAAAGCAGAAAAAGTACAGTCGCGCGAGCAGGCCATGGCTGATCAGCAGAAAATGTTCGAAGAGCAGATGAAGGAGGCACAGGCCCGTGCCGAGAAGCAGATCAAGATCGACGACGAGAAGATCCAGCAGTACATCAAGGAGAACAACCTCCAGAACGTGCAGAAAACAGAAGGCGGCGTGTACTATGCCGTTACCAAGCCAGGCTCAGGTCCTGAGGCAGACGCTGGTGACCAGGTATCGGTACACTACACGCTCACCCACCTGGATGGCAAGGAGCTGGAGTCATCACGCAACAACCCGATGACGAAAAACGAGCCTTTCCAGTTCACGCTGGGGCAGGGTCAGGTGATCCGGGGCTGGGATGAGGCCATTGCCGAGTTAAAAGAAGGCAGCCAGGCCACCTTGCTGGTTCCTTCGCCACTTGCTTATGGCGACCAGGACCGCGGACCAGACATGCCGGCCAACTCTATCCTGCGTTTCGACGTGGAACTGGTAAATGTAGAAAAGCAGTAAAATACGCTAAGATTATTCTTATGCAGCATATAAAGTTATTTTTCGGCAAGAGGAGCAGCCTGCTACAGGCGCTCTTCTTCCTTTTCTCGATTGGCCTGCTCGCATCCTGTGGAGACGACACAGAGCCTTTTGACCCTATTAAGCAGCGCGAGATAGACGATAGACTTCTCCTGGATTATATGGTGGAAAATGGCGTGGACACTTCCGCCGTGGTCAAAACAGCCTCCGGCCTTTACTATGAGCAACTAGCCCCCGGCACAGGCCCTCAGGTAGAGTCCGGTGACGAAGTTGAAGTAAAATATTCAGGGAAGCTACTAAATGGTACCGAGTTCGACAAAGGCACAATAGGCGGAAGCCCCACAAACCCTCTTATAGTTGGAGCAGGAATGGTGATCCGTGGCTGGGACGAAGGATTGAAGTTGATGCAGGAAGGAGAAAAAGCCCGCTTGTACATTCCCTCGCACTTAGCCTATGGCCGCTCTGGCTCAAGGGGAGCAATACCGCCAAACGCCCCCCTGGTGTTTGACATGGAAATCCTTGATATCAAGTAAAGACACCTTACCTGTTTAAAGCAAAAGCCCTGTACATGTTCCACGTGTACAGGGCTTTTGCTTTCGGCCTTAAGAGTTTCCTTAACCTGCCAATACTTCTGACAGTATCGCCAGCGATTTTATCTCCCCTAGCCTGTCTACATGCAGCTGGTAATAGCGGATGAGCACGTCTAGCAGTTCTCTGCGCACCTTCCCGTTCGGAATCACCGCCCTTTCCGGCTCCCGGATCAACTCATCGAAATAGGCCTCATGCGACAACAGGGCCAACACAGGCGGTGCCGAGGAGGCTGACTGTGCATTGTTGGAGAAGGCCACTTGCTCTACGATCTCTGCCCCGGAACCTGGCCCGAAGCCCAAGTGGTAACTCAGTTGCAATAAAAACACCAGATGAAAGTTTTCGAAGCCCTGCCTTTGCTCGTCGAAGAACACAATGGCGTTGAACAGGAAGTTAAACAGTGGCGGATTCTCCTCTTCCTCTTTCAGGGATCGCGCCACTACTTCCGACAGGAACAGGAGCATGCTGCTTTTCCGGATATCAAAAGGGATGGTGGAGAAAGTATAGGCAGTTTTATACTCCGAAATACGGGTCAGGCCACCTTTAGGGGAGGTGTACACCACCATGTCGAGGAGTGTGAAGGGCTGAAACAGGGCGATTCGGGAACCAGGGCCTTTTTTGCGCACGCTGTTAACGATGTAGGATTGTACCCCCAGTGCCTCTGTGTACACCCTGGTAATAATGGATGACTCGCGGTACTTGATGTGGTTCAGTACGATTCCCCTTGTTTTAACTAGCATTTAATCCAGTACGGCTATTTTACTGATACAGGTTTGCTCGCCGTCCTGCCCTGAGCTCAGGACCAGGTACACTCCGGCTTTCACGCGTTTTCCGTTATAATCGCGGCCATCCCAGGCAAGTGTGCCCCCGGTCGCTTGCGTTTTATACACTAAGGTACCAGAGACATCGGTAATGCGGACGTCAGCATTGTTGGGGAGCCCTGAAACACCGATCAGGCCGGTATAGTCGCGGCGCACAGGGTTCGGGAAAACAACAGCGCACTCCGGCTTCCCTTCCGTTACGGTAGCTCCTGCCCGGTACGAGGCAATGCCAGCGTCTGTGGCGACAAATACCTCCCCTGTCTCATGCACCACAGCCACCGACAGTACTTTGTCAGAAGGCAAGGGGCTGTTTTTAACTGTGAAATGCTGGATTAATTTGTCACCTTCCGGGCTGAACAGCCAAAGGCCATTGTCCGTCCCCATCCATTTTCTGTTAGCCCCGTCTACGGCAATGCTTCTGACCGTCTGTCCGTCCAGTAAGGGGCGCCCGGCAATGACCGGGATGCGGGCGTCGTAAGGTTGCGACTCAAACAGGTAGCCTGGGTTGTAGTACACGCCCACCCCACTGCCGGTGCCAACCCAAACATCACCGTTCCGGTCTTTGGCCATGCTGTAGACGGCACCGTCCGGCAAGCCGCCTCTCCCTTCACCGGTGCCCAAACGACGTACTTTGTTTTGCTCGCTGTCGAACACGACTAAACCATTGCCCCGGTTAGCCCTGCGTGCTACAGAAAGCCACTTCTGCCCATCATCATCCAGGAGAAGCTGGTCTAAGTTACTGCCATCTGCTATGTCAGGCAGTACGAAAGGCGTCCAGGTGCCATCAGGTCGCAGCGCCAGTAAGCCGGGAGCACTCGGGAGTTGACTGCGGTTAACCACCCACACGTTTCCTTCTGTATCGGTAGCGACATCGGTCACACGGATGCCCTGCTCTTTCTCTGTGTAAGATTGTGCGCTGAGTAAGGGGCTGTTGCTGCCATTGTAAACCTTCACCTCGTCGGGCCCATTCCACTCGATCAAGCCACGGCCATAGCTCGCTATGTAAAGCTTCTGGTTTTGGGAGTTAAAAGTTGCCCCTACCAAGTCCTCGAAAAAAGTCAGGTTAGGAGACAGTGTACTGTTGTAACTTTGCCAATCCTTGCTGTACACGTAAAAGCCTGCTTTGTTTCCATTCGGCTGATTGTTCTCGTCGTAGCCCCCGCTAAAGGCGTACACCTTTCCCTGGCTGGCGTAGAGGCGGAAGGCATCGCTGGCAAAGGGCCCGGCTGGGGCAAAAGCCTCGGCTCTGGTTCCATCCTGGTTTAACCGCACCAAACCATTCCGGCTATCCGCCACCCACACTACGCCTGCCTCCACAACAGCTTTTTGCGGAGCCGCCAATAACGTGTGGTTAAGCTTCTGCACTTGTCCGCTTTTATTCTGAAGCACCAGCCCTTCGGTTGTCGCCACAGCCAAGTATCCGTCTGAGGCTTTGATACTGTTTACCCTTGTGTTGGGTAACAGCAAGTTCTCCTGCCAGGCTTTCCCCTTCAGGGCATAAGTACCGCTTGTAGCGGTAGCTGCATACAACGTCTCTCCCAGAACAGCCAGGTCTACAACAGCACTTGTAGCAGGCAGCCCTTCATCACGTCTCTTCCAGCTATGGAAGTCCTGCAGGTTTAGGCCTTGTAGTGGGGCTGCCAGAAGGCCATGGTCGGTGGCCAGGTAAATACTATCCTGTCGTATGGCAGATGCGCTGACAGTAACCTGCGCGCCGGAAGGCCCTAAATTACTATAGGTTTCTTTTACCTCCCGCTTCTGCAAGTCCAGTACTACCACGCCAAAGGAGGTGGAGAGGTAGGCTAGCCGGTTATGCAGCCGTATACTGTTGATCTTCTTTTCTCCGGCAAGGGGCTTGCGGTAGATATCACTGATGTTATAGAGCTTATTTTCCTGCAGCAGGTCTACCTGGGTATTGGCGTAAGCAATAACCAGCGTGTTTGTTACGGCATCGTAGCCTATTGTACTGAGTTGTTGCGCTTGCAGGCCATCTACCTTTGTGATAGCTTCGGTTGTATTGAACTCCTTGTCGTAGTAGAAAAGGCCTTTCTCCGCAGCCACATACACTTTATCGCCTGCGTTGGCAAGGGTTTTCGCCTGCCTGTAAGGCACGTGCACCTGCCAGCTCCCCAACGGTCCTTTGCTCTGTGCATATCCTTGAAAGCAAGAGAACACCCACACGACCAAGCCTAGCATCCGGACCAGGGAGCGAAGAGACGATCGACAGCTGGAGATAACTTGTAACTTCATTGGAATTTCGGAACAGACTTCTGAGTTGGCAACTATTACCTAAACTACAGGCGCACAACGTTTATTGCTTTTTCTTCATCCCTTCCACGAAGCAATGGCGACAGCGGGCCTCATAAGAGTCTGTTTCGCCTAAAAGCACCTGATGCTCGGAAGGCGCGTTTCGAAAAGAGTAATTAGCAATATCTCCGCACTGCACGCATACCGCATGCACTTTGGTCACGTATTCGGCTACAGCAATAAGGGCAGGCATGGGGCCAAAGGGCTTGCCCTGGTAGTCCATGTCCAGGCCGGCGGCGATAACACGCACCCCGCTGTTGGCCAGCTTAACACATACCTCCGCCAGGCCATCGTCGAAGAACTGCGCCTCGTCCACACCCACCACGTCACAGCTGCCACCCAGCAGCAGCATATCTTGGGCAAAGTCGATGGGGGTAGAACGGATAGAGTTGGCATTGTGCGAGACCACGTCCTCTTCGTGGTAGCGTTTGTCCACCGTAGGCTTAAAAATCTCTATTTTCTGCTTCGCAATCCTGGCACGGTTCAGTCTTCTGATGAGTTCTTCTGTTTTGCCTGAGAACATCGATCCACAGATCACCTCAATCCATCCTCTTCTGGTAGCGTGGTTCTCGTTGCCAACGCGCGGTTCAATAAACATCTTAAATAAAAAAACTAACTGGTATAAGTAAGGTGCGGCAGCTTGGTCTGGTCAGGAACCCTCCCCATAACTTCGCCACCGGTTAGGGTACACTGGCACGTCAATCTTTCGTTATCCTTCAGCCGGCCCTTCTCGCGGTAGCGTATCTCAGGGTCCGTCAGTGGCCCGAAGTGCTCCATCCCCTGCAACACAATGATGCGGCAGGTAGTGCAACGGCCCTTGCCTCCGCAGGCATGCATCCAATCGGTGCCTTGGGCCTGCAGGGCCTTCAGCAGCGATTGCCCCTGCCCGACCTTTACTTCAAGGTTGGCAAGGTTTTGCACCGTCAACTTTGGCATAATTTTATAACTTTACAGAAGAAAGTGACCACAATGGAAGACAAATATAATCAATTGCACCTAGAGCGCTACAGCAAACAGCTGGCAAATCTGTTATGCGACCGCCACTTCGCGACGCATGACACGCTGAACGGCCCCCAGCTACTTGGCTTTACCCCTATCAAGCAGGTGAACCTGTTCGTGATAAAGGAGCTGCTCCTGAAGTGGCACCACGAGATGGCGAACCTCCGCAGCCCTTATTTTGATTATGAGCACGAGGAGGTAAAAGAGGCGCTGGTAAATTTCATGAACGTGCTCTCGCGCAAAATCCTCATGAAGCGCAATGCCTTTGAGCCCCTGCTGCAAAAAGCGATTTACGACACGTTCCTGGTGGTACTGGCCCCCGTTACCACTTTCGAGGAAAAGTTTCTGCGCATACAGGAGGAGATTACTTTGCCTAAGCTGCAGGAAAACCTGAAGTACATTGACATTGACAAGGCCCTGTTTGCTGGTTTTGTGGAAACCCTGTCGCCAAACAACCGTGACCGGGAGTATATCCTGAGCCGCTTCACGCTGTATGTGAAAGCGAACCCGGACAGCCGCACTCCGCTCAGCAAGCTGGTGGAAAAATTTAACAGTCTGCTGCCGGTTACAGAGGAAGAGATCAAAGGAACAACACCAGCAGCCCCGGCTCCTGTACCTGTTCCGAAGGCTACTCCGGCTGCCCCAGCACGGGAAACAGAAATTGTGGCCCCGATACACAACACGCAGCGGGAAGCTTCTGCCCCAACCGCACGCCCTATGTACCGCAAGGCAGAAGAGGATGAGGATGCGGAGGATGCTCCCGTAAACGTGCGGCCGACACTTAACGACAACTTCCGGAAGGCGTCCAGTGCCTCCCTTGCCGAGTCGCACACGAACCGGAAAATTGAGTCGCTCAAGAACTCTATCTCCATCAACCAGCGCTTCAGCTTTATCAATGAATTGTTTAACGGCGATAACATGGCCTACTACCAGGCTATCAAAACGCTGGACGATTATCCTGCCCCGGAGGTGGCCAAGCGCTACGTAACGCAGGACCTGGCATCTAAATACGACTGGAGTAAAAAGCAGGACCACGTGAGTAAGTTGCTCCGCCTGATCGAACGCAAGTTCGCTTAAACAAACCTTATACATGCCAGTAAAGCGAGTGCCTCTGCCAACAACAGGGGCACTCGCTTTTTATAGCTTTTACTAAGTATCAGGATCGATACAGACAAAAAGCCGGCCCTTCCCAAAAAGTATGGCAACAAGTGCTCCCTGAGCCCGTAGGCAGTTGCAAATAAGCACGTGAAATACTAATTATGCAGCCGCTTTTGCCTTTTCCGGCTGTTCTTGTGCGAAGGGCATGCCTGTTTTTTTTGAGGCAAAAATCAAAGGCATCCGACACAAACAGAGAATTAACCCGTACTATCAACTTAAACAGAACCTTTTACCTGCCATGAGAGACGATTTTGACTACGACGACGACCTCGCTTACAACGATTACGACGACGAAGAAGAGGATGATGACTTCGGAATGACGTTTGAAGAGGACCTGTACTTAATGATACGGGAGAAGCTACGTGACACTATTCAGGAGTACAAGTCACAGTACCCGACACTGAAAAAGCTGGAAAGCTCTGTTAACTCCTTTAAGGTAAACGCGAAGAACACAGACGATTCGAAGTTCTACCCCCTAGCAGCCAAACTCCTAAGCGAGCACATCAAGCCTCTGACAGAAGAGTCGGAAGAGATTCAGGAGATCTACGATAACATGCAGGCAGACATTGCCCGCTTTAAGAACCAGCGCGCGCATGGGTACGAAGGCGAACTGTACCTGACTGCCTAGCTCCCACACACTGTTAACAAGCGCCCGGCCTGATGATCAGGCCGGGCGCTTGTTTTTTATTTCTGTTTAAACTTTATTAACATCCTAAATCGGCGTTGAAACATTGCTTTAAGAGTGAGGGACAAATTTTTCCTAATAAAATTCATGTTTTAGCGGGGAAGTTTAAATATTAGCTATATTTGTTCCACCATTGATGCAACCATTTGTTGGCTTTTGGAATCTACTCTATGATGAAAGACCAAAAGCAGTGTTACGATTATTATTACGACGCAACCTGACCCTAAACAAACTTAACGTTCCTTCTATCATGGCTCAAAATAAATTGTTTACGGGAGAACAGTATCTCACGCAAACCCTGGATAACAGAATGGTGGTGACCACACACCGTCTGATCCTTAAGCAGGCGCCATGGGCGCTGCGCCACAACCAGTCGCTCCTGTTAGATGACATAACAGGCTGGGACGTGAAAGCCACAGGGCATTTTCTGTACCTGTACCTCGGGATAGCAAGTGCCGTTACCAGTTTCTTTATCCCCTCTTTCTCCTTGCTACCGCTTTTCTTTCTGGCCTTGTTCCTGATGACGCGCCACCGCCGCGTGTACCTGAAAACCGCTAGCAAAGAGGTGCTCCTGCCAGTAGAAGTGGACGAGGCCTGTATCAGCAGCCTGCTACAGATGGTACGCCAGGTGCATCCCACTACAGACCCAGTACCGAGCCCTAAAGGCAAAATGGTAGTGGCTGCATAAGCGAAAGAACTTTGAACACGTCATAAAGCACCTTTAGGGGTGCTTTTTTGTTATAGTGCTCCAGCCCCTTATAATATCTTAGTAGGTAAGTCGTATTATAGCTATATTTAGGGGTTTTTTCAGAACCTGAAGCCTATGCCAACAGACGAATTGATTTATACGGAAAGGGTGCGGACACACCAGCAAAAGATAAAGCAGGTTTTTAACGAGGTCAGCAAAGTGGTGGTAGGGCAGTCCTATATGGTTAACCGCCTTTTGATTGGCCTGTTTACCGGCGGCCATATTCTGTTGGAGGGTGTACCAGGCCTGGCTAAAACGCTCACCATCAACTCCTTGTCCAAGGCGCTTCATCTGGATTTCCAACGCATCCAGTTCACTCCGGACCTGTTACCTTCGGACCTGATCGGTACCATGATCTACAACCAGAACGCCTCTGCGTTTGAGGTAAAGAAAGGTCCTATCTTCGCCAACCTTATCCTGGCAGACGAGGTGAACCGCTCCCCGGCTAAAGTGCAGTCGGCTTTGCTCGAGGCCATGCAGGAGAAGCAGGTAACGATTGGGGAGACAACATACAAGCTGGACCTGCCCTTCCTAGTGCTGGCGACGCAGAACCCCGTGGAACATGAGGGAACCTATCCGCTGCCAGAGGCCCAGGTAGACCGCTTCATGATGAAAGTCTACATCGACTACCCAAAGAAGGAAGACGAACTGGAGATCATGCGGCGCATGGCCAACATGACCTATACCGACTCGGTGACCAAGGTGCTAAGCAAGGAGGACATCTTCGCTATCCGCAATGAGATTAACCAGGTGCAGATATCTGAAACACTGGAGAAATATATCATCGAGTTGGTGTTTGCCACACGCCGCCCCGCAGAGTATGACCTGAATGAGTTTGCCCCCTACATTCAGTTCGGGGTGTCGCCCCGAGCCAGCATCGCCTTAAACCGCGCCGCTAAAACCGTAGCGTATTTCGATGCCCGTGACTATGTGCTGCCGGAGGACATAAAAGAGGTAGCCTATGACGTGATGAACCACCGCATTATTCTAAACTATGAGGCCGAGGCGGATGGCATCCGGACAAAAGACTTTATAGAGGCCATTCTACGGAAAGTGCCAATCAGTTAAATGCTAACACAAAAGGGGCTGCTTTACAACAGCCCCTTTTTCATTTTATTCCTCCTCTTAAACAGCACGTTTCTCCACGTGAGACATACTCAGTTTAGGGTAAAAGAAAAGCGCCTTTGCGGAAAGCTCTCATCGCACCATTGCGCTAGTTGTAGTTTCTCGTCTCCCTCAAGGACGTTTAAGCCTTTCTTTAACTCTTTCTCGAACAGTGTCTCGTCGAAGCTCACTTTCATTAAAATCATCTTAACGTATTCTAACATAACGCTTCATTTAGTGCCATAACTAATGTGCCACTAAACTACTACCAGCATGTTAAGGCAATAGAAACGAGGTATTATGATTGTATAAAGTGTTGCCTTTAAAGCCAGGCGTTAATCTGCCCCATCTGTTCTGGCACGGGCAATGGCATAATATCCTACTTTTTGTCCGGTCTCCAGGCCTACCGTACAATCTGCTCGGTAATGGATGCCGCCAAACAAACGGGAGTTAGATGCTTCCTGGGCCATCTTCTGAAACTCCCCGGCTTTTTCGGGGATGAGGTAACCCAGCGTAGTGGCTGCTGCTCCACTAAAGGTCGAGTGCCCGGAAATATAGGCCGGGAAGTTAGGCACCCCCGTCAGCGTTTTGATTCTTGGGTCTAACTGACAGGGCCGGGCATTGTAGTAATAGTACTTTGTGTTCCAGCACAGGATGGCCGCATCCATCAGGGCGGCATTTAACAAGGCGTAGTTTCGGGCCCACCGCACCTCGCTGTACTGCTTTTTCACGAAGGATTCCGTGGCGATGGCATTCCAGTGGCCGGGGGGTGTATAAGTTCCTACCCCATCAGCCCAAAAGTTAACAATGCGCATCTGCTCGCGGGTTGCATTCCTGGTATAGCTCAGGACCTCCTCCAGCTCTTTGCGCATCTGCTCAGAGTTAGCCGAGGGGGGAGGGCCAGGACGCAAGGCCGGCACCTCAGCCTTATCGAACAGCAAAGGCTTTACCTCCCCAAACAGCGGAAGCATGGGCGGGCGCTTGGGTACCTCCAGCGAATACCAGGGCGTCTCCCCTCTCGCCTTGCAGTCATTTTCCAGCCTGGCCCAGACCTCCTGGTTGCCGCCCGCTGCGCCCATACCGTCTGCCTTGGCCCTTTGTATCACCATACGGGCAGCCCACCTGCCCAGGGAGTCGCCGGCTATGATGTCGCTGCGCACATTGGCCCCACTCCACAGGCGGTAATTCTTTTCCTCCTCCGCCATCCCTGTCAGGTACGCCACATCCCCGGGAAACAGCAGCTTCATCATTTCCAGGGAGGCCCCGGCAATTACTGCGTCTTCAGAGGGATAGGCCGCCAGCGCACTTTCAGGCACCGCCGGTTTGATAGCGGCATCCACCTGGTAAGGAGCCGGCCGCTTATACTTCTCCTTGAAATAGTGCGCCATTACCAAAGCATCGTACTGCGCCACACTCACATAAGCATAAGCCCGGGCCGCATAAGGCGGATTGGAAAAAGGAAAGGTGGGGTAGGCAAAAGGATTGGCTGCGCTCGGCACAGGGTAGGTATTATCAGGGTTCTGGTAGGGCGGCAGGTTATGCTTGGCCACTAGCTCACGCATGATCTCATTCCACCGCACCACACTGCCTACTTTCCAGTAGTTAATGACGCGTTTCTGCTCCTCGGTTAAGGAAGAACGGAGTTCTTTAAGCTCTTGTAACTCCTGCTGGTACGCTGCGCTGCTGGTTGGCTGGGGAGCAGGCAACGAAAACGCAGCGGCAGAAGAAACAACCATGGGTGCCCAGCTACCGGCGTCCGCATCAATGTTAGCGGGATCGAGCGCCGGGTAGCCTGCATTGCTTTCTACAACGTCTTTGTCGCAAGACGCCAGCAGGCAGAGGCAAAAGCCTGAAAGGATAAGGGCAAGGTGCTTCTTCATGTGCCTAATCTTTAATGGTATTGGTTGTAAAATCCAGAATATAGCTCATCCCCGCCATGCCCCCGGTTGCCTGACCTATGTTGCGGCCGGCAAGTGTGTGCCAGGCACCAGCATGAAAACCCAGCGCCGGGTGGCGAGCCAGGTAATACTTTCCTTCCACGCCCACCTTCGTGCTGTTCATCCGGTTGCTTACAAAGGGCATGTCGTTCCTGCGGATGTCAAAGCCACCTAGGGTTGTCATGTTATCGACAACAGCCTCTGCTATTAGCCGCGGGGTCCGGTAGCCGGCGCGTAACTGGAAGTTGGTGGCATTGGGCATGTCTACCTCCCGCGAGTTAATCAGCCGGTCAGTATAGTAAGCCGTGCGGTCAATTTCTACATTGCTTCGGTGTAAATAAGCAGCAGATAGCGTAGCGGTAAACTGCTTTACCTGCACGTCGGCGATCACCCTGCCACTCAATACCCTGCTCCCCAGGCCAATGCTCATGGGCAGCAAGTCAATGTTATACCTGCTAGAGGGAGTAGCAAGACCACCAACGGCGAACACCGAAATTGTTTCATGACCGCCCTGCCACTCCCAAGGCTTCCATTTCACGAACAGGCTCAGGTCCTGCACACCGTCCATACCTGCCAGCGTACCTTCACTGGCTTGGGTCCGAACATAAGGTACAGCAGCTAGCACATTCAGCTTAGGGGTTATACCGTAGTTCACCATCAGCACAGCCGATCTGGTAGAAACCCTGCCCATGTTCTCATTATCGCGTTTAAATGTACCTTCCCAGTAGTTGGTCCAGCTGTTGTAGCTGATTGTTGCAGCCGCGCATAGCTGCCGCTCCCCCATCATAAGGGCATCCTGTTCGGTCTGCGCATAGGAAAGAACCGGAACAAAGCAAAAAAAGAAGAATATGAGCCTTCGCAAGCATGAGTAATGCTCTTTTTCCATAAGTAATTGATTCAGTAATAAGAGTCAGAAAAAGCAGGGTGCCCGCGGACATGGTCCGCGTGTCAGAGAGAAGGAGGTTTAGCAGGCACGCACCTGTAAGTCAATGTATACCAACTACTTGTTTTCGCATTCAGTTAAAAGCATAAAGAGGTCGCTACTACGGTAAAGTTCCACATTAGTACCTCATAATTTGATGAATTTAACTAACAACAAAAACTTTTTAGCTAAAATGTTTAAAACAAAAGGCAATATAATCCAACGTTTAAACATTCTTTTAGCTCCTGTCCTCATGCCGCTCTTATGCCTGTCTCAGCGCTTAAACATAGGCGAGGGCTACCTGTTAGTAGAGAGTATGCATAAATTTGCCCCAACTACTGTCTTTTACACGCCCGATGCCCTGAATGAGCGGGGGCAAAAGGTTTTACATGCCTATCCTGCGGCGGCTCAGCAAGAGATTGCCCAACACAACAGGCTGCCTCTGTTAGAGGGCAACCACTACCAGGTAAAATCGGAGGTATTGGTACTGGGTCGCTTAAAAAGCCTTACCTGCCGGGCAAGCGGCCGCAGCTCAGATTTTATAGCTCCCAGCCTGGCCAACGGTTGCTTCGGGGCCTGCGCCTATTGCTATGTAGACCGGAACAAGAATGTAAACCCGATTACCCTTTTTACCAACACTGAGGAAATACTCGCAGCGGTAGACAAGCACGTGCAGCAACAAGTCTGGCCCAAAATACCGAACCAGACACATGCCCGGTATTATACCTATGACATCGGCTGTAACTCTGATGTGTCTGTGGATGCCTCGCTTTCCGACAGCGTACAGACAACAATTGGTTTCTTTCGGGAGCACCCGAAAGCCTTTGCCACCTTTGCCACTAAGTTTGTAAATCAGGAGATGCTCTCCTACGACCCGCAGGAAAAGACGCGCATCAGGTTCAGTCTTTTACCCCAGCAGGTGAGCAAGCTGGTGGACGTGCGAACAGATAGCCTGGCAAAGCGCTTAGCGGCCATCAACGACTTTTACCAGGCCGGATACGACGTGCAGGTAAACTTTTCGCCGGTTATTGTTTACAGAGGATGGCTGGAGGATTACAGAGAGTTGTTTGAGCAGTTGAACGAAGCGGTGCACCCCAAGCTAAAGGAAAAAATGAGCTGTGAGGTGATCTTTCTCACGCATAACCAGTGGCAGCACGAGGCCAACCTTGCCATTAACCCGAGGGCAGAAGAGCTGATCTGGGCTCCGAAGATCCAGGAAACCAAGCAGAGCCAGTTTGGCGGCATCAACGTCCGGTACCAGTACCAGCGAAAGGCCAGGTGGATCAGCGAGTTCAAAGCCCTGCAGCAGGAGGTGATCCCTTGGTGCGATATCCGTTACATCTTTTAGACGAGGCCTCTTTCTGCGTACCCTCCCCCTGACGCACTTATCCTGATTTTACAGGAAGGTGAAACCCAAAAGCTACTGAAAAAGACAATTCACCTTTGCATAAAAAGAGCCTCAGCTTGCGCCGGGGCTCTTTTATTAGACTTGGGCTCCTATATGGAATTCCCAGAGACAAAACCTTTGCTATCGCTGGCTTAACTTCAGGTCCTTCAACCTCACTTCCTCTTTAAAGATATTCTGAAACCGATCTGTTACCTGCACGGTAAGGCGCTCAGCCGAGGCTGATGGCTTGGCAAAGAACAGGTGGTCTGTGAGCTGGGGCTCTACCCATTTGTGTTTCGCCGGCTTGGCAGTGCCTGCATGCAACTCCACCGACAGCGGGTCCAGTGCTATTTCCCGTTGCATCTCCCCCATTTTCTTGCCGTCTTCAAACCACTCTACCTTCCAGGCCTGGTCCCAGTTCCAGACGTTAACGGCCAGGTGCTCCGGCTTCTCTGGCACAGCGCCTACCGGGTAAATCCGCAGCTGATGCTCTTTCCCAAAGCCCGTGGGCTTATAATACCACTGTACGTCGCTGCCGTTTACCTCATACACGCCATAGCCGCTGGGCGTGCCGTCAAAACAGATCGGCCCGGTCCACCAGGCACCACAAACAGTGCCGTGCACGTGCTCTATGATGTTCTCACCCTCAAAAACCTTTTCGTTAAAGTGCGTGTGCCCCGACATGATGTGTGCTTGATAGGGCTTCAGGATACGGTATAGTTCCCGGCGGTTAGCTACCACGCCCCCCATGGGTTCTTCCTTCTCCTTGTTGCGCCGGTGTTGGTGGGTATATACCGGTATATGCACGTTCACGACGACTGTACTACCCGGCTTTACGTTGGCCAGGTCCTGCTCCAGCCATGCCAGCTGGCGCTCCGTCAGGTAGCCAATGTACTTTTTAGCGGTGCCGATAAAGAAAACGTCGTCCAGCACCACATAGTGGATCTCGCCCCGGTTAAAAGAGTAGTAAGTGGGGCCAAACAGTTCTTTGAACTTCTCTGCCGAGCCATCATCCGTACGCGCGTCCAGGTTCATATCGTGGTTGCCGATCACCTGAAAGAACGGGATACCCGCAATAGCCAAAGCCTGCTGGTAATCCTCGAACAGTTCGAACTTGTCCCACACCAGGTCACCGCAGCCCACCCCGTGAAACAGGGTGTCCTTCGGGTAACTGCCTACCAATTGCTTCAGGTCCGGGGCTGTCTTCGTTTTTAGTTCTGCTGCATCTGCCTCTGAGATGATCTGCGGGTCGGCCCACACCACGAAGTTGTGCCTGGTATCGTCCTGCGCGAGTGGCTGGAGGGTAAAATCAGCCTTAAAGCGGCCACGGTCAGGGTTAATGCGCCGGTAAAAGCGCGCCACACGTTGCTCGTTCGGGAAGTCGTAGCCCCGCGGTATGGAGATATACACAAACTCGGCTGTGGCATTGCTTTCCAGTTCATACCTGCCGCTGGCATCGGTCAGCACCACATTATACCCATCGGTCACCGCCACACCGGCTAGGCCTTTACCGTTTGCCTGCACTTTACCGGAGAGGGTAACGATGGACAGGTCTTTTCCCCTAACAGGTTTCCTAGGTTGTGCCTGCAGCAGGTTAGGCGTAAGGGTGACACCAACACCGGCAAGGCCAAGTGATTTAAGAAAGGTTCTTCTTTTCTGAGACATGGTCATACTAATTAAAAGGTTGGGATGATGCAAGAAGCGGGCACCAGGAGCGCCCGCCTCAGGGTATTATTTAGAGGAACTGTTATTTTTCCCACCATACTTTGGTGTTGATATCGTCGCCACCCATTACCTCCACGGCCTTCTGGTAGTTGGCGCTGTTAATCTGCTGCACCGTGGCAGGATAGCGGAAGCGCACAGGCACCGCTTTGTTGTTCAGCATGGCCTCGGTGGTAGGGAGCACAGGCAGGCCTGTACGGCGGTACTCAAACCACTGCTGATAATCGTTGAAGTAGAGGCCCAGGTACTTCTGTAGCATGATGCGCTCCAGTGTGCCATCATAAGCAGCAGCCGGGTTTTCGAAGTATCCGGCGGGCACCACCGCTCCCCATTGCTCGATGGCGGCTTTTACCCCCTTCTCATAGTGCGTTTTCGCATCCGCACTGATAAGGCCCTTCTGCGCTAACTCGGCCTTGATAAACTCGACCTCGGCATAGCTCATGATCACCGAAATCATCGGGGCTGTTACCAGGGCAATGTTCATGTTAGACGGGGCAAAGCCAAACTGGGCATCATTACCGGCATAGCCGCTCGGGATACCTTTGTAGCCTAACTTTGTCTTTCCATCCATCGAGGTGGCCTCCCCGAAGAACTTCTCCCGGCGTGGGTCGTTCAGCGCGTTCAGGTTATCGACAAAGAAGGCTGAGGCAGCGCGTCCGGTTCTGAAGTCAACAGCACGTCCCCAAGGCGACACCAGCGGCGCGATACCGGATATCTTCAGAATAGCCGCCTCCTCGTTTTTGGTAAACACCGGGTACTTCACCGGGTCATTGATAATCGCGGCCATTCTGGTGCTGGCGTTCATCTCAGCTCTTTTCGATACCCGTAGTAACAACCGCAGGCGCAGCGAATTACAGAAGCGCTGCCAGCCGATCACGTCATTGTTAAAGAGGATGTCGGTGCCATAGTTCATCTTTCTGGAGCTGTCAAACAGTCCGCTGGCCCGATCAAGGTCACTCAGGATTTTGGTGTAGACCTCCTGCTGCGTGTTAAACCGGGGGTACAGGATACCTTCATCACCGCGGCTTGCCTCCTCCATGGGTACATCGCCAAAAGAGTCGGTCAGCAGAGAGTAGGTCCAGGCATTCAGGGTCAGGGCGATGGCCTCGTAGTTCGGGTCTTCGGCAGCTACGGCCGCCGCCTGCATTTCCTTGATATTGGTAAGCCAGCGGTAATAGGTGTTCCAGGTAGAATTGCCGGCATTGTCGCTGATGTCGTAGCGGTGCTCCCCACCCGAGGGGCTCGGGAACGGCAGGGCCACCTGCATGATCTCGAAGGTGAAGGCGTCGCTTCGGGAAGAATTGAAGCTCGCCATTTCATAAATAATGGGGTTGAGCAGCGTGCCGGGGCTAATCTTCTCTATCCGGTTGGGGTCGAGGTTAATCTCCTCGAAGTCGTCTGTGCACGACACACTAACGCAGCTCAGGGCCACCAGTAAAACCAATATCTTTTTTATGCTTCTTGTCATGGTCTTGTTATTTGGAGAACAGCCGTCTGCACCGGGTACTGCCGGCTGTTCCTTTACTTCTGTAATGGATGTGAAAGATGGGTTTAGAATTGAAGGGTTAGGTTGGCACCGTATGTTCTGGTGGAAGGCATCTGGCCTATCTCAACACCCGGCATAATGGTAGAACCGTTCAGGGCCGCTGTCTCGGGATCGAAGATCGGAAAGTCCGTAAGCATCGCCAGGTCACGTCCGTAGAGGGCCAGGCTGGCACCATTCAGGAACTTCGTTCTGGACAGCAGCGCTTTTGGCAGGCTATACTCCAGGCGCACTTCGCGCAGCTTCAGATAAGAAGCGTCGAACGAGTTAGACTCCACGTTGGCGCGGCGGTAGTAGCGCTTGTAGTACTCCATGGGGCTAACTTTGGTCGTGTTGGGTGAGTAAGTGCCGTCGCCGTTATCTACCACGCCTTCGCCAATGATGTATCCTTCCTCACGGCCTTTCAGGGTGTGCTTCAGCTTGCCCTGCTCCGACATCTTGTGGTGTGTCTGGGAGTAAACGATGCCGCCGTACTGGCCATCCAACAGGAAACTAAACCGGAAGTTTTTATAGGACAGCTCGTTTGAAAAGCCCCCTTTCCAGTCGGCATAGGCATTGCCAATGTACTGGGTCTTGTCCGGGTAGGCAGGCAGGCCCGCCTTGTCATACACGATCTGCCCGTCGGGGCTCCTGACAAAGCCATAGCCATAGATATCGCCGGTCGTGCCGCCTACTTTCGCAATAATGGTGGCCTGACCGCCAGAGGCGATGATCTGCTCATCCTCCATTCCATCGGCCAGCTCCAGCACCTTGTTGTCGTTTTTAGACCAGATAAGGGTAGACTTCCACTTAAAGAAGGGGTTGTCAACAGGCTGTGCGTTCAGCACCAGCTCTACCCCCTGGTTGCGTACTTTTCCGGCGTTCATCACGGCCCTGCTGTAACCCGTGGTAGGGTCGAGCGGCACGTCCAGAATCTGGTTCTTTGTAAAGCTTCTGTACAGGGTCACGTCCATCCCGATGCGGCCACCGAGCAACATGTATTCTAAGCCTGCTTCATAGCTGGTGGTAATTTCCGGCTTAAAGTCCACGTTGTGCAGGGTGGTCGGCACAGCGCCCGAGCCGGCAAAATCGCTCTGCCCGTAGTATTTCCTGGTTTTGTAGGGGTCTGTATCATTACCTACCTGCGCCGCCGACAGCCTCAGCTTGGCAAAGGATACTTGTCTCGGTAAGGTCAGCAGGTCAGTTAAGATAAAACTGGAGCTGACAGACGGGTAGAAGAAGGAGTTGTTCTGCACCGGCAGTGTGCTGGACCAGTCGTTACGGCCCGTCACGTCCACAAAGATCTTGTCCTGGTAAGAAAAAGAGGCCAGGGCGTAAAGGCTGTTCACCTTCTTGTTCTTGTGCAATGTCGTCATCATAGGGGTGCTGATACCGTTGGAGAGTTTGAACACTCCCGGAATCACCAGGCCATCTACCACCCCGTTGGTGCCCCTGTACTTGCGGTTCATCGTGTTGCCCCCAACGGAGGCCCTTACGTCGATGTCGCTTCCGATCTTGTCTTTGTAAGTCAGCAAGGCATCCGTATTCACCTCGTAGTCAAAAATGTTCTGCTCTTTGTAATAGCCGTACTGGAAGTTGGCCGTGCTGAAGGGGCGGCGCTGCTCCCTGTCCTCGCTGCTTAGATCAACGCCTGAGCGCACCATCAGGTCGAGTTTTGGCGAGAACTCATAGGTGGCCGCGATGTTGCCAATGGTGGAGTAGTTATTCAGGGCATTGATCATCTCGTAGGCAATCACAAAAGGATTGTCGATGTAAGAGCTGAAAGGGTGTATCTGATCAACCTGCTCCTGCCCTTTCTTCCATCGCGGCTCATACCAGGCCAAGTCCACGTTCGGATTCTGGAAAATGATGAAGTAGGAGATCGACTGGTTGTTGTAGCCTGTGGCCGGCAGGTTATCACTTTTCTTGTGCGTGAAGTTAACCTTCGAGTTCAGTCTTAGTTTATCGGAGGCCTTGTAGTTCAGGCTAAGGGCAGCAGTCATGCGCTCAAAACCTGTGTTAGGCATAATCCACTCGTTTTTGGAATGGGTGATAGAAGCACGGGCCGAGCCCTTTTCGTTCCCTCCTTCTACAGCCACGCTGTTCGTGATGGTAGACCCTGTTCTAAAAAAGCCTTTCACGTTGTCTTTGTAAGGTCTCCACAGCTGTCGCTCCACCGACTGCCCTTCCAGGGTGGGATCGTACTGGTAATAGTACTGCCCGTCGAACTTAGGCCCATAGGCGCTACTGGTACTGCCGGTATTGGCACCATCTGCTGAGGGCCGGTAAGAGTAGTAAGGCTTTCCTTCCTTGTTCAGGTTTTCCGTCCCCTGCCCATACTCATGCTGGAAATCAGGCCACCGGAGCACATCGTTGAAGCTGACGTTGGTGTTAACCGTTACCCCCAGGCCTTTCTGCTTGCGGGCGCCAGACTTCGTGGTGATGATCAAGGCGCCGTTTGCTGCCCGGCTGCCATAAAGTGCTGCGGCGCTGGGCCCTTTTAGTACGGTGATGCTTTCTATGTCGTCCGTGTTGATGTCGGCAATGCCGTTACCAAAATCTATGGGTACATCGTTGCCGGAGCCTGCTCCGTAGGCGCTGTTCACGCCAGAGCTCGTCATCTCGCTGCTCATCGGCACCCCGTCCAACACGATCAGGGCATTGTTACCATCCGGATTCAGGGAGTTATCACCTCTCAGGGAGATCCTTGTGGAGTTAACTGGCCCCGAGCCAGGCGAGATCAGGCTTAGTCCGGCCACCTTGCCCGACAGAGCCTGCGCGAAGTTGTTGGAGCGGGCATCGTTCAGGCTCTCGCTACTAACGGTTTGCGTGGCATAGCCAAGGGCCTTCTGCTCACGCTCTATGCCCAGTGCCGTCACTACGACTTCATTCAGCAGCTTGTCGTCTTCCTGCAGCTTTATATTGATGGTTGTGTTGCCAATGTAAGCTACTTCCGTTGTTTTGAAACCTATAAAGCTGAACACGAGCACGTCCTGCGTACTAAGGGCCCTGGGGCTCCGGAGACTATAAGAGCCATCCATGTCAGTGGCTGTGCCTGTAGCAGTACCTTTTAACAGCACCGTAACGCCGGGTAGTGGCGTACCTTTACTGTCGGACACCCTCCCGCTGACTGTCTGGGCCTGTGCCAAGGCACTATAGCAGCAGATCAGCAGCAGCAAAACGGTTGCCCCCAAGTGTTTTCTTAAAACAGTAGAACTTTTCAAACTCATAACTTTGCTTGTTTATTTGCTGGCAAAGCTATAGCGGCAGGTTTACCTGGATGTTATGACAATAATATGGGAACATTAAGATATAAGCGCCTTTGCTTAGCTCTCTTAACAGTCACTTTACAACGAAAAATACTTAGCGAGTAGGTAAAGGCATCGTAACTTCAGAAGGGATTGCCATATGCATAGGGAAACGTTGTTGTAATAGCGCTTCTTAGAAGATGACTGAAATAAAAAAGCCCGCCTAGCGGCGGGCTTCATAGAGTGGGAGACTAGGCCACTCTATTCCTGATTGACACGTTGTTTCTCACCCATACATGTGCAATCAGTAATTGTGTTAGTTCACCAGGTAGGTTATTCCTACTACAAATGTTCTGCCCTGCTTGTAGGACGAGTAGATATACTCTTGCCCGTTGTACTCGTGGCTATTCACAAAATCAGGGTTAAAGATGTTGTCCGCAGACACTTTTGCTGTAAAGGAGTCACCCAGGCGCTTGGATACCACCAGGCTGGCGATTGGCCTGGAGCGCTCGTAGATGTTGGGCGTACCGCCTACTGAGATCGCAGAGATTCTGTCGCCGAACACGTTGTAGTTGGCAGTGGCCACAAATCCTAATAAGTCGTTTTGATACGTCAGGCTGGCGTTTGCCACAAAAGGCGACTGGCCAAATAAAGGTCTTGTGTCATCCGCGTCTGGTCGGACCGCGCGGATCTGCTCCAGTTCCAGCGGTTTGATGCTCACCTCAGACTTGATCAGGGACAGGTTAGAGCTAACGATGAAGTTATCCAGCCTGGACGAGATAAAGGACAATCGTTTGTTTACTTCAAACTCTAAGCCGTACACTTTGGCGTTGTCCACATTCTGAATAAAGATCTCGTTGTTCTGTGCCAGCGTATTGATGGTGCGCTCAATAGGGTTCTGGAAGTTCTTGTAAAAAGCACTCACGCCAAAGAACTCGCCCAGGCTAGGGTACCACTCCCACCGCGCGTCAAAGTTGTCGATGGTTGTTCGCTCCAGGTCAGCGTTACCTGTAAAGGCCGGCTCCCCGATAAAGTCAAAGGAAGTATAAGGGGCAATCTCCCGGAAGTTTGGCCTTGCCAGTGTTCTGGAGTAACCTGCCCGCAGGTTCATTTTTTCTGTCAGGCTGTAGGTAGCATTAACAGAAGGCAAAAGGTCTATCTGGTTAAGTTCACCCGGCTCCAGCGACTTGTTAAAGCTCTCCACAAAGATGTCCGTTACTTCAACACGCGCCCCAGTTACCAGGCGCAGTTTCTCTGATAAGGGAAGGTCGATCATGCCGTAGCCTGCGTAGATAGCCTCCTCGCCATCATAATTGTTGGTGCGCTGGGAGCCATCCTGCAGGTAAACGCCATAGCGATAAATACCTCCGCTTTCAGCGTCACTCGGACGTGCTACGACACCAAGGTTTGCAGGAGCGAAGAAGTTCTCAATGCTGCCGTTGTAGCCATAGCCATCGTTAAATCTATAGCGGTAAATGTTCTCTCTGAACTTTCGGTCTTTCACAAGGGCTGCCGCCCCGAACTTTGTTTTCGCCTCCAGGCCGTTCCAGATCGTAAAAGGTGTTTCTATGTTCACTTTCACGTCCAGGTTCGTTTCATCCAGGTTTCTGAAGAAACGTGCCGGCAAGGTATAGGCCGCAGGCTGTATGCGGTAAGTAGTGTCGGTACCATTAACATAGTAATCGTTGGCAAAGAACCGGAGGTCTGGTTCATCCTGCTGCGACAGGGTAAACGAGGTTAGCCAGTCTATCTTACTGTTTTTAAAGCCCGGTAGTACGTGCTCGCCTTTCAGCTGGGCGCTGGACAGGGCGCGCTGCGTGTAGTGTAGGGCCCGGGACTGGAAGATGGCCCGGTCGTCATATACCCCTGAGGTAGCAGGGAAAGTACCAAACAGGAAGCGGCTGGAGTTGTTACCGCTCTGGTTTCTGATCAGGTTCAGGGATACTTTGTTGTTACTGTTTAGCTTATAGGCGAAGTTAGCCAGAAAGCCTAAGGACACCTCCTCAACCCCTCTTTCATCCTCAAACAAACTGTTGTTGTTCAGGCCTTCGGCGCCCACGCTGTTAAGTTCCCACAGGCCGAAGGTACCGTTGTCGTAATAAGAGTAGTTCCGCTGATAAGACAGGCCTACCACATAGCCTAACTGGCGGCCAAACACCTCTGTCTGGTTACCTAAGGAGAAAGAATGTGAGTGGTTAAGAGGTGCTGTTCTTCTGACAGGCCCCATCTCTGTGTTAAAGGCCTTTGTGGCCTCGTCTATGCGCTCAGCATCCTGCTTGTTTGTAAAGCTAGCAAAGGGAACTGTATAATTTACTTCATCTGGCACAGCGCGGGTGCCGTTGTCAAAACCCAGCCAGTCCAGCTCTCCTTTGTTTGAGCTAAGGAACTTGCCGTTCAGGGAGGCCTGGTCGTTATAGCCAACAGAAGTAGAGAACTGCATGGTAAACCGGTCCGGGAAGTCCTTGGTCGTAATGTTCACAAAGCCGCCGGAGAAGCTACCCGGCATGTCGGGGGTAAATGTCTTGGAAACGGTCAGGTTATCCAGCAGGTTAGACGGGAAGAGGTCCATCTGCACGGTGTTCCGGTTAGGGTCAAGGCCGGGAACTTCAGCTCCGTTAAGGGAGGTCTTTACGTACCGGTCGCCCAGGCCGCGCACATACACGTACTTGCTGCCTTCCAGCGAAATACCCGTGACGCGGGTAAGGGCTGCGGCTGCATCACTGTCGCCGCTTCTGGAGAACTGTTCGGCCGAAACGCCGTCCATCACCACGGCCGCTTTTTTCTGGGTGTTGCGCAGGTTGTTTTCAGAACTCTTAATGGCTCTGCCCTCAATCACCACCTCTTTCAGTTTTGTGGTAGCAGCCCCCAACGGAATGTTCAGGACTGTTACTTCGTTTTCTTTTACTACAACCCCTGTTACCGTTTTGGGCTCATAGGAGATGTAGGAGGCCTGTACTTCGTAAGTACCCGGCTTAATGTTTGTCAGGTTAAACTTCCCGTCCAAATCAGTGGCTGTGCCGTTGGACGTCCCTTTTATCACTACGGTAGCCCCTATTAGCTCTTCGCCAGTCTCGCTACTTGTGAGTTGCCCCCTGATGGTGCCGCTTTGTGCAAAAGCAACAGATACAGTAAGGCTTAATAAGCTTATCAAGCTCGTAATTTTTCGTAACATAATCTTAATATAGATTGGGTGAGAAAATCCAGGAAAAGAAAGCCGGAGCCTGGCACCTTAGTCGGGGTACCCAGGCTCCGGCTTATTGTTATTTGAGATAACCAAGCTGATCCAGGTAAGTCCAGCCTTTCATCCAGTTGTTCGAGCTGTCGAAAGCCCCAATGTAGTTGACGTTTGTAAAGAAGCTACCCTCCAGTGCAGTGGCACCAGAAAGCGCTGCGCTACCAGAAGCTGCCAGTGGGCTCAGCGTTTTGTTGTTGCGTCTACTGATGCTTGCCAGAACAGGGTCTGCTGTAACTCGGTTGTTATTCGCATTCAGGTGCTCTAACAGATAGCCTTGGTTAGGGGCAACTGCGGTGATTCCCGCGAAAGTGTTGTCTGCAACGTTAGAGAAGATGTTGCTTTTGAATACCAGGTCACCTGTCTCCAGTCGCTGACGGCTGTCGCCAACACTGGCATCATCCAGGTCTTCTACCACCAGGCCTCCTGCAAAATCAGCGAAGATGCTGTTGTAGATCTTGCCACCCGCGTTGTCCACCAGCATCACCGCATTTTGGCCATCCAGGTTCATTCCACCGATAATCGTAGCGTTCGCGATGGTAGGGATCGAGAACGGTGTAGCGTCATCCGGCTTAGAACCACCGTCGAACTCACCGCCAGTTCCACCGGCACCTTCGTTGTAGATACCGAACCAGAACTGGTTGTTTCCTCTCCAGCCCTGGTCGTAGTCAAACATGTCGTCGTTGTTGAAGGCAGACACCAGGTGCTTGGTGTTTACCGTACCACCAAACCACTCAATGCCGTCGTCCTGGTTCGAGAACACCTCTATGTAATCGATGGTAGTGCCAGAGCCAACGCCACCGAGCGTCAGGCCGTTGATCTCGTTACCGGCACCAATCAGTGTACCGCCATGGCGGATAGACACATACTTTAAAACACCGGAGTTGTCAGCATCATTCGTGCCTCCGTATACACCTCTCGCCTCTTCTGCCGGGATACCCTCGATAGCGCCCTGCCCGCCAGCTTTGTTGATCGTCGCCTTACCCAGGACAATCACACCACCCCAAAGGCCGTTGGCGTCAAGCGGCATGTCATCCACTTTGGTAACATCATCCTGCAGTGCAGTAAAGATGATCGGCTTCTCAGCGGTGCCTTCGGCAATGATCTTACCGCCACGCGCCACGATTAAAGCACTTGCGTTCTCCCCTTCGCCTGGCTTGCCCTTGATAACGGTACCGGGCTCAATGGTGAGCGTTTGGCCGTCGTTCACAAACACAAAACCATCCAGAATGTAAGTGTTGTTTGCCGTCCAGGTCACTGTGCCTGTTCCCTGCGCGCTTTCTGTTACAACAATCTCCTGGCCTTGCGGCTCCTCTATGCCTGGTTCAACTTTTTCATCATCGTCGTTGCATGATGTAAAGGTGCACACTGAGCTTGTCAGCAACAGCGCGATCAAAAACTTACTCGTTACTTTCATGAATTCTCCAGTTTAGTAATTAGTGACTTCTTTAAGAGCGAAACCTGTGAAGGCCTGCCATCCTTTAGCGAAAAAGATCTGACACTCAATGCATAGCCCATGTTTCCTTTGATTTCTGCAACAAAGGTAGAGTGGCTACTTTAAGCCATTTTTAAGGTGGGGTTATGATACCGTTAAGTATCCGGGATATTTGTTAAGTCACTTTTACCTGAATGTTACCCAGGCTTTACCGTTGTTTTAACCCAATGTTAATCCGGCCTGTTTTTCTGTGAGTTTTTCCCGCCAGGTGCAGACGCCTAATACAAACAATATTGGCTCACAGCAACTTACAGTTACTGAGCACGTGCAGGGCGCTTTGTATTTCTTAACATTAGCATAACATTGCGATAATAAAGCAGTAACAGTAGCGCCGTTATTTTGTATTGCGCTACAGCAGCGAAAGCAAGTGCAGTCTGACTAACTGCCGCTTTCCTGATGCAGGCCGGATTAACTCCTCGGCACTATAGCTATAGAGACAGGTAAACCGAAATTGATTAAATCTCACCTTAATCAGTAAAGAAGTGAAGAAAGCTTTAGGAAGAGCTATTGTTCTTTTCCTGTCTGCCGGTTTTCTGGCAAACAAGGTTTCAGGCCAGACGCCTGAGACTGAAAGTGCTGCCGCCGCAGTACCTGTAACCGAGACCATCACAAACAGTAGCGTTACTCCACGTACCGATACTATTTATATAGCTTATACCCCACCACCTGAAGCTACACCAGCTAAAACGCCCTGGTACAAGAGCATCTCTATCCGGGGCTACGCGCAGGTACGGTACAACCGCCTGCTAGAAACAAACCCTTTATTGAAGTGTGACCAGTGCGACAAGTCTTTGGGCGCAGGAAACGGTTTCTTTATCAGACGTGCTCGCATCGTCTTCAGCGGCAATGTGCACGAGCGGCTCTTTATCTATATACAGCCTGACTTTGCCTCCTCGCCTGGCGGCTCTGCCTTAAACTTTGTGCAGCTGCGCGATGCTTACTTCGACCTGGCTTTAGACGCTAATAAGGAGTTCCGGATACGGGTTGGGCAAAGTAAGATTCCCTACGGCTTTGAGAACATGCAATCCAGCAGTAATCGCTTGGCTCTGGACCGTAGCGATGCCATTAACAGTGCTTTCGCGAATGAGCGTGACTTGGGGCTGATGTTCTACTGGGCACCAGCCGAAATAAGAACGCGCTTCGAGGAACTGACCAGCTCCGGCCTAAAGGGCAGTGGCGACTATGGGGTATTGGGTGTTGGCCTATTCAATGGCCAGACCTCTAACAAACCAGACGCGAACGACCAACTGCACACTGCCGCCAGATTGGCTTACCCGTTCAAGTTACCCAATGGGCAGTTTATTGAGCCAGGTGTCCAGGCTTACTCTGGCAAGTACGTGGTAACACCAGACCAAATCTCATCAGGCGTAACAGTAGCCTCCGAAGAATTATTGAAGGAAGGGTTTACAGACCGCCGTGTGGCAGGCAGTTTAACAGTGTATCCCCAGCCGCTCGGTTTCCAGGCAGAGTACAACGTGGGCGAGGGCCCTGAGTTTGACCCGAAGACCTCCTCTATAAAAGTTAAGCCCTTACACGGCGGCTATGCCCAAGTTATGTACAGAAAGACAGTTGGCAACCAGGTGCTGATACCTTTCGCCAAAGTGCAGTACTATGAAGGCGGCAAAAAGCATGAGCGCGACGCGACAAGCCATCTGGTACAGGAAACCGAGGTTGGTACCGAGTGGCAGCCATTCAAGAACTTTGAGTTGGTGGCAGACTACAGCATTGCCAGCCGCACGACCCGAAACGCAGCAAACCTTAACAACAGGCAGTCGGGCAGCAGACTAA
Source organism: Pontibacter ummariensis (assembly GCF_900188175.1). GTDB lineage: Bacteria > Bacteroidota > Bacteroidia > Cytophagales > Hymenobacteraceae > Pontibacter > Pontibacter ummariensis. The sequence continues at coordinate 153,257 of NZ_FZOQ01000013.1, forward strand.
GACTGCAGGCCCAGTTTAACTTCTAAGAAAGAGCCGGAGCATTAGGGTGCAGAAAACTTGTGCTCACGCTCTTCTAACATTGCACGACATCCAATAACAAGTAAACCATTTCATAAAACCTAAAACAAGTGAATTACCGCAAACTAACAGGAACCGTATTTATATTTTTAACAACTATACTGTGGAGCGTTAGCGTTTCCGGACAAAGCATCAACAACTCCAGATTTGGCAAGGGCCTTCAGTTCATGGCCGCCGACTCCTCTTTCAGCTTAAAGTTCAGTACCCGCTTCCAAACACTCTACCAGGGCGTGACAGACCCCATAGCAGAAGAGTGGGACGACCGCTTCCTGATCCGCAGGGCACGCCTCAAGTTTGAGGGTTTTGTTTATACGCCTAACCTGGAGTATAAAATTGAGCTGGGCCTGAGTAACAATGACATTGGCAGCGACCTGCTTCCCCAGTTTGACTTTGCCAATAACATCGTGCTGGACGCGGTCGCAAAATGGCACTTTGCCCCCCGTTGGGAACTGTGGGTAGGGCAGACAAAACTACCCGGTAACCGTGAGCGCATCATCTCCTCGCAGAAAATGCAGTTTGTGGACCGGAGCCTTCTTAACGGACGCTTCAACATAGACCGTGATGCAGGGGTACAACTCCACCACGAACATCGCATTGGCGAGGTGATCTTCCGGGAGGTAGCCTCCGTCTCGACAGGTGAAGGGCGTAACATTGCTGTGAACAACTATGGCGGCTATGACTATACAGCCAAACTTGAAATCTTTCCTTTCGGGGAGTTTGAGGGAGACGGTGCCTATGTTGGCAGCGACGTTTACCGCGAAGAGACTCCTAAGTTAGCCATTGCCGCCGCCTTTGATTATAATGAGGATGCCGCCCGCTCCAGGGGGCAGCTGGGAGACTTCCTGAGTGAGCAGCGCGACCTGCGCACCTTCTTTGCAGACGCCATGTTTAAGTACAGAGGCTTCTCGGCCATGGCAGAGTATGCAAACAGTACCGCACCGGAAGGGCCAGTGGTCCTGAGAACAGATGAAGGCATTGTGGAAGAGACTTTTGTAACAGGTAGTGCTTTTAACATTCAGGGGGGGTACCTGTTCGATACAGACTGGGAAGTAGCAGCCCGCTACACCACCTATAATCCCACAGAAGAGACAGGCCTGCGCCCACAAGAGCAATACACACTGGGTGTATCGAAGTACATTGTGGGCCACAGCCTGAAGGTACAAAGCGACATTACGCTACAGGATCAACCCGGGCTGGAAAACATCTACATGTACAGGTGGCAGTTAGAGATTGCCCTATAAGCTTAATAAAAGCTTAACAATAACTTAACAATGGCCAGTGTAAAGTGTGCCAAGTTGTACCCAACTTTGCACTGGCAAATCACCCAATAACAAGGACTGAAGGGGACTACAGACACAACAAATAACTACTTGATAAACATTCTAGTATATCAGCTGTAAACCAGGTCCCGAACAAGTTTAAAGCCATTCACACAAAACATTTTCAACCAAAAAACATCATCTTGTATGTTAAACTTTAGGCTTAACTATTCAAAATTAAACGCCGCTGTATTGTTAGGCGGTGCCTTGATGTTCAGCGCCTGTGGCGGTAACAACGAAGGTGCCGAAGGCGAATTAGCAGGCAACATACAAATAGACGGTTCTTCTACCGTGTATCCTATCACTGAGGCTGTAGCCGAAGAGTTTCGTGCAGAGGCTCCGGATGTGCGGGTAACAGTGGGTGTGTCTGGCACCGGCGGTGGCTTTAAGAAATTTACGCGCGGCGACATTGATGTGGTGGATGCCTCCCGCCAGATAAAGCCTTCAGAAGACAGCCTGGCGCAGGCAAACGGCATTTCCTATGTAGAGCTGCCTGTAGCTTATGACGGACTTACAGTAGTAGTGAATCCGGAGAACGACTGGGTGAAAGACATAACCCTGGAAGAGCTGAAAAAAATCTGGGAGCCTGCCGCACAGGGCACCATCACCAGATGGAACCAGATCCGCCCGGAGTGGCCTGACAGAGAGATTCATCTGTACGGACCTGGTGTAGAGTCTGGCACCTATGATTACTTTACAGAGGCGATCGTAGGCGAGAGTGGCGCCAGCCGCGGCGACTATACTGCCAGCGAAGACGACAACGTACTGGTACAGGGCGTATCAACAGATCCTAACGCACTGGGCTTCTTTGGCTACGCTTATTATGAGGAGAACCAGGACAAGCTGAAGGTGGTGCCTGTAGATGACCAGAACGACAGCAACGGACAAGGCGCTATCCTGCCAACATTGGAGACCGTGAAAGACGGAACTTACGCCCCGCTATCCCGTCCGCTGTTCATCTATGTGAACTCCAAGGCCTCAGCGCGCCCGGAGGTAGTAGAGTTTGTTAACTTTTACCTGGATAACGCCCCTACCCTGAGCCAGGAGGTGGGTTACATCCCAATGCCAGCCGAAATGTACCAAGAGCAAAAACAGAAGTTTGAGCAGTTTGCGAAAGGTACAAGCGCCCCACAGGCTCAAAAGTAAGATTCAGATCAATAATGCGCAGGAGCGATGGCGCCCAAAGCTGCCGTCGCTCCTGCGCCTATAAATAAACAGCACCTTGAGAGTATCAGAGAAAATTATCGAGGGCTTATTGTGGTTATCCGCCGTAATCACAATTCTCATCACAGCCGGCATTATTTGGGTGCTCCTATCCGAGTCTATCAGTTTCTTTCAGGTAGTGTCGCTCGCAGAGTTCCTGACAGAGGATGAATGGACTCCCCTTTTTGCCGAGAAGGAGTTTGGCATTCTACCCTTGGTGGCAGGCACCCTCCTGACAACAGCCATCGCCATTGCCGTTGCACTCCCCCTGGGCTTAACCATTGCTGTTTACCTGAATGAGTATGCCCATGCCCGCATGAAGCAAATTGTAAAGCCCATGCTGGAAGTGCTGGCGACAATCCCAACGGTAGTGTATGGCTTCTTTGCCTTAACCGTCGTTACTCCTTTCCTGCAAACCCTGATCCCTTCCCTGGCTGGTTTCAACGCCTTGTCGGCAGGTATTGTGATGGGTATAATGATCATCCCGATGATCTCCTCCCTGAGTGAGGATGCCATCAGTTCGGTACCACGCTCCTTACGGGAAGCCGCTTACGGGATGGGCTCTACCCGCTTACAAACCTCATTTGGCGTGATGGTGCCGGCTGCCTCCTCCGGCATTGTGGTGTCAGTGATCCTGGCCATTTCCAGGGCTGTGGGCGAAACCATGATCGTGGCCATCGCCGCCGGTCAGCAACCCCGCCTCACGCTGAACCCTTTGGTGCCCATCGAAACCATCACCACGTACATTGTACAGGTAAGCTTAGGAGACGTGCCGCAGGGCTCACTGGAGTACAAGACCATCTTCGCGGCGGGTATCACGCTTTTCGTCTTCACATTCGCGCTGAATAACCTCAGCTTCTGGATCAAAAAGAAATACCAGGAAAAATATGACTAACTCCGACATCAACAGGCTTAAAGACAAAGCCTTTCAGGTTTTCGGTATCTTTTGTACCTTCATAGGACTGGTAGTGCTGGCCGTTTTCCTGATCGACATTATTGTGGAAGGCATCACGCGTATCGATTGGGACTTCCTGACGAACCTGCCCTCACGCAGGGCCAGTCGCGCGGGGATACTCACGGCCTGGGTAGGCACGCTCTGGATTCTGGTGCTAACAACCCTCATTGCGTTTCCGCTTGGCGTTGCAGCCGGTGTGTACCTGGAGGAATATGGCCGCAAGAACAGGTTGAACAACTTTATAGAAATAAACATCGCGAACCTGGCGGGGGTACCGTCTATCATCTACGGCTTGCTGGGCCTGGAGATCTTCGTGCGTCAGATGAACCTGGGTGGCAGCCTGCTGGCGGGTGCCCTTACCCTGTCGCTGCTGATCCTGCCTATCATCATCGTAACAACCCGGGAGGCGGTTAAAGCTGTACCGCGCAGTGTGCGGGATGGTTCTTATGCGCTTGGCGCCTCCAAGTGGCAAACCATCTGGAATCAGGTGTTACCGGCTTCCTTCGGGGGAATTCTAACAGGCATTATCCTGGCTCTGTCAAGGGCAGTGGGCGAAGCCGCTCCCCTGATCGTGATCGGCGCCCTGGCGTACGTACCGTTTACACCGTCCTCGCCGTTTGATGAATTTACAGTACTGCCGATCCAAATCTTTAACTGGACCTCCCGGCCACAGGAGGAGTTCCTGACCAATGCCGCCGCGGCTATTATCGTACTATTAGTCATTACCTTCCTGCTGAACGGCATTGCCGTATACCTGCGTAACAGGCAGCAGAAAAAAGTTAAGTGGTAAAAACACCCATGAGCAAAACAGCAAGTAAACTGGAGGCGATAGACCTCAACGCATACTACGGCGACTTCCACGCCCTTAAGAATATCAACATTGACATGGAGGAGAAGGCAGTTACTGCCTTCATCGGTCCCTCTGGCTGCGGTAAATCCACGTTCCTGCGCACCTTTAACCGCATGAACGACTACATTGAGGGGTTTAGAGTAGAGGGGCAAATCCTGATAGGCGGCCAGGACATTTACCAGAAAAACGTGCGGGTAGACGAACTGCGCAAAGAGGTAGGCATGGTGTTCCAGAAGCCCAACCCTTTCCCGAAGAGCATTTACGAAAACGTGGTCTATGGCCTGAAGATACAGGGTATTAAAAAGAAGTCGGTGCTGGAAGAGGCCGCGGAGACCTCGCTGAAGCGGGCTGCCCTGTGGGATGAGGTAAAGGACAAACTGCACAAGTCGGCGCTGGCGCTTTCTGGCGGTCAGCAGCAGCGCCTGTGTATTGCCCGCGCACTGGCTATCTCTCCGTCGGTGCTTTTGATGGATGAACCGGCCTCTGCCCTGGACCCTATCTCCACGGCGAAGGTAGAGGAGCTGATCTACGAGCTGAAGAACGATTATACCATCGTAATCGTGACGCACAACATGCAGCAGGCAGGCCGTGTGAGCGACAGCACAGCTTTCTTTTATATGGGAGAACTGGTGGAATATGCCAAAACAAAGACCATGTTCACAAGCCCGAAGGACAACCGTACGCAAAACTATATTACGGGCCGTTTCGGTTGATCCCAAACATTAAGTTTTCCGTATACTTGTTCTCTCACCCTTAAAAGACATCATAAATGCCTCATATAGATACCGAATTAGAACGCCTCAAAACAAAGCTGCTGGAAATGTGGGACCTGGTAGAGTACCAGTTGCAAAGTGGCCGGGAGGCCATGCTTAATGCTGACCAGGAACTTGCCAAGCATATTATCAAGCGCGACCGGAAAGTAAACCAGTTTGATGTGAAGATCGACCGCATGTGCGAGAAGTTCTTCGCTCTGTTCACGCCAGTAGCAGTGGACCTGCGCATGGTGCTGGCCGTACTTAAGATAAACGCAAACCTGGAACGCATTGGCGACACCGCCGAGGGTATCGCCCGTTTCTCTAAAAAACTGGAGGCTCCCGTAGACCCACAGCTGCTGGAGGTAACAAAGGTGCTTCCTATGTATGAAGAGGCGCTGGCCATGTTCGCCACGTGTCGCCAGGCCTTTAAAGAGAACGATACGGTGCTGGCGAAAACACTCATCAAGCGGGACAAAGCACTAGACAAGATCTACCGCAAATCAGACAGCATTGTAACAACCTACATGCGCGACAACCCAGACAAGATCTCTGAAGCGCTGGCTGTCCTCTCCATTATCAAAAAGGTAGAGCGCGTGGGCGACCAGATTACCAACATTGCAGAAGAAATCATCTTCTACCGCGAAGCGAAGGTAGTAAAGCACAAGTCCGACAAGAAAAAGAAGAAAGACTAGCTGCCGGCAGTTACTTGCCAGACACAGTTTTTAAAAACAGAGGCCCGAGCCGTAATGGTTCGGGCTTCTGTTTTTAGGCTCAGGAAGGCATACAGCCTCCCTCTGCTTTACACCTTCCAAGCCATTTCGCCTTCCGCACCGAACAATAAGCTACCTAGGGCTACCTTCCCACCTATTTGTGTCTTACCTTTGCGGTAAAATTACAACATGGTACTACTCAGAGAGGTTTTATCCCTCATACAGAAAGACTTGGTGCTAGAGTGGCGACAGAAGTATGCTTTTAACGGCATGCTGCTCTACGTCAGCAGTACAGTGTTTGTGTGCTATCTTAGCTTTGGCCTCCGCTCTAATGTGCTTACCGTACCTGTCTGGAATGCCGTGCTCTGGATCATTCTGCTGTTTACCTCTGTTAACGCCATCGCCAAGAGCTTCATGCAGGAGAACAGGGGGCGCCTGCTCTACTTTTACTCGATCGTAAGCCCACAAGGAGTTATTCTGGCCAAGATCATGTACAATGCCCTGCTGATGCTGGTGTTAGCCCTGATCTGCTTTGTGTTCTATGCTTTTGTGTTAGGCAACCCCGTGCAGGACGTGCCCATGTTCCTGCTCTCTATTCTGCTCGGGGCCATTGGTTTCTCCACTTCCCTTACCATGATTTCGGGCATTGCCTCCAAAGCCGCAAACAGCAGCACGCTGATGGCTGTGCTCAGTTTCCCGGTGATCGTGCCGATGCTGCTCATGTTGATCAAGATGTCTAAAAATGCGCTGGATGGCCTTGATCGTAGCCTGAGCCTCGACGAACTGCTTACGCTGCTTGCCATAAACATGATCGTTGTCACTGTTTCTTATATCTTATTCCCGTACCTTTGGCGTTCGTAAGCTTGTGATACACAAGCGCCAAAGGGTAAAGTGCGGAAACTGCAGACAATCATGAGGTTGCAATGGCAGAGACAAGAGGATTAAAATTTTACGTGTTGATTGGAGACATTATTGGTACGAATGCTGTTCTACACATTAGACAGACACTGGAGCGGCATGATGGCAAGTATCTCCTTAGGCTCCGCACCCAAGCACTTGTGTCTTAATTAAATGAAAATGAAGAAGAACTGGTGGAAAGTCCTGGCTGTGCTGCTCCTGATCTTTACAGTAGTGGCCGGCATGCTAACAGAAGTGCCCCGGCTGGCAATTCTGAACGAAACCATCCGCAACCTGTACTTTCACGTGCCGATGTGGTTTGGTATGACGCTGATCCTGCTCATATCGGTTATCTACTCTATCAAATACCTCCGCAACCCTACCGTTCGCAACGATGTGGTCGCCTACGAGTCCGCGAAAGTGGGTATCCTCTTCGGCGTGTTGGGCATTGTTACGGGCATGGAGTGGGCTAAGTTTACCTGGGGGGAGTACTGGAGTAACGACCCCAAACAGAACGCGGCGGCCATTGGCCTGCTGATCTACTTTGCCTATCTGGTGCTGCGCAGCTCCTTTGCGGAGCAACAGCAGCGGGCCCGGATCAGCGCCGTGTACAATATCTTTGCCTTCGCTGCCCTGATCCCGTTGCTGTTCATTCTGCCGCGCCTCACAGACTCGCTGCACCCCGGCAACGGTGGCAATCCCGGCTTTAACTCTTATGACCTGGATAACCGCCTGCGCGTGGTTTTTTACCCGGCCGTGCTTGGCTGGACGCTTCTTGGCATCTGGATCATCAATGTAAAATCAAGGTTAGAATTACTCAGACAACGCTTATATGAAACTGTTTAGAATACTGGCTCTGTGCTGCTTTTTTGTGCTTAGTGCCCTCGCCGGCTTACAGCCAGCACAGGCTCAAACCACAGAGGCCGAAGCCTCTGTTACCGTAGTCGCGCAGCCCGAAGTAGAAATGGCGGATATTCTGCGCCAGGACGGTAAAATTTACGTGGTTGTAGCCGTGCTCCTGACCGTGCTGGTGGGGATGATCATCTACCTGATCTCCCTGGACCGGAAAGTAGGTAAACTCGAAAAGCAGCTGAAAGACGATTTAGTTAACCAATAAGCTCCCGCCTGGATTTATAATACGCCAAAGCGTGTTGGGAAACAGGAGAAGAGGACTCATTTTCAAACCAAGATGAAAAAGACGCATATCATCGGAATCATTATCATCGCACTATCCATTGGCATCATTATGTCTTCTGTGGGCGATGCAAGTACTTATGTTTCTTTTGACGAGGCCATTGAGCGTGCCGAAGACGGTAATACCACCAAAGTGCACGTGGTAGGCCGCCTGAAGAAAGATGCCAAAGGCCATATCGTGGGCATGAACTATGACCCTTTGGTGGATCCGAACTACTTCACGTTTACCTTGGTGGACACCAACCGTGTGGAACAACAGGTGGTATACTTCAACCCCAAGCCGCAGGACTTTGACCGCTCTGAGCAGGTGGTGATCACTGGGAACATGCAAAACAATGTGTTCGTGGCAGATAAGATCCTTTTGAAGTGCCCGTCCAAGTACGTGGAAAAAGAAATTCAACAGAATACAGCAAGCCTTTAATTTAGTTGAGAGTTAAGAGTTAACAGTAGTGGCTCTTAATATTCACCAACTTATAACGTTAAACTTTTAACTATCAGAAATGATTAATACGCTGATCGGGGATATTGGCCATGCGAGTGTGATTGTGGCTTTTGTAGCGGCCATTGTATCCTCTTATGCATATTTTATGGCCTCTCGTGCCAAAGTAGAGGCTACGGGAGACAACAGCTGGCGCAACCTGGCCCGTGGTGCATTTTATGTGCACGGAGCCGCGGTACTGCTGGTTGTTTTTGCCCTGTTTAATATCATTTACGAACATCGCTACGAGTACTATTACGCCTGGAGCCACTCCTCCAATCACCTGCCGGTGTACTACATGATCTCCTGCTTCTGGGAAGGCCAGGAGGGCTCTTTCCTGCTATGGATCTTCTGGCACGTGCTGCTGGGCGTAGTGTTGATGAATAGCGGCAAGAAGAACAAAATGTGGGAGGCCCCGGTAATGGCCATGTTCTCCTTCGTACAGCTCTTCCTGACCTCGATGATCCTGGGCGTAGTGATCGGTGATGTAAAAATCGGCTCCTCTCCTTTCATCCTGATGCGTGATTTCATGACAGATGCCCCGGTGTTTGCCATGGACCCGAACTTTGTACCGCAGGATGGTACGGGCCTGAACCCGCTACTACAGAACTACTGGATGGTGATTCACCCGCCAACACTGTTCCTGGGCTTTGCCGCTACCCTGGTGCCATTTGCTTTTGCAATGGCAGGTCTTTGGAAAGGTAAGTTTACGGAGTGGGTAAAGCCGGCGCTGCCATGGTCACACTTTGCTGCCGGTATTCTGGGAGTGGGTATTATCATGGGCGCTTACTGGGCTTACGAAACGCTTAACTTCGGTGGCTACTGGAACTGGGACCCGGTAGAGAATGCCGTATACATCCCATGGCTGGTTTTGGTGGGAGCTATCCATACCATGATAGCCTTCCGTCGGGGTAAGTCAGGCCTGAAGGCTTCTTACATTCTGGTGATAAGCTCTTTCTTGCTGATCCTTTATGCGACCTTCCTGACCCGTAGCGGTATTTTGGGTAATGCATCGGTACACTCTTTCACAGACCTTGGCCTGTCCGGGCAGCTGTTTGCCTACCTGGCAGCCTTCGCGGTGCTAGCTATTGGTTTGCTGGTGTACAAGTGGAAGAGCATCCCAACCACTGAAAAAGAGCTCTCTACTTATAACGGTGAGTTCTGGGTATTCATTGGTGCAGCGGTGCTGTGCTTAGCAGGTTTCCAGGTTTTGGTAACGACCTCTATCCCGGTTTACAACTCCTTCCTGGGCTTTATAGGCATTGAGTCAAATGCAGCCTTGCCAGCAGACCAGATTGAACACTATACCAAGTTCCAGTTGTGGGCCGGTGTGGGCATTGCTCTGCTTACCGGTATCGGGCAGCTACTGTGGTGGCAAAAAGGCGAGAAAACGAAAAGCTCATTCCTGGATTCCATTATGCTGCCAGGCATGCTTACGCTTTTGTTTGCCAGCCTGATCATTGTGCTGTCAAAGTTGGGGGCATTCCCGGAAACGGTTGACAACCCGGTGTACATCACCTTGCTGGTTGCAGCCCTGTTTGCCGTGTTCGCCAACCTGAGCATTATCCTGAACCTGCTGCACAAGAAAGTGTCTCTTTCAGGCGGAGCTGTTTCGCATATCGGTATTGCATTAATGCTGATCGGTATTCTTTTCTCTTCCGGCTATTCCAACATTATCTCTCAGAACACTTCTGGCATGCTTTACTCCAGAGAGTTTCCTGAGGAAATAAACCGTGATAACGTGCTGCTGTGGCGTAACACGCCCGTGGAAATGGACAAGTACACGGTTAGCTACCACGGACAATACCTGGAGGTAAAAGACGTACCGGAGTACGTAAACCGCGAGCTACTTTTCCCTACCGCAGACGAGTATAAGGCCATTGCCCGGGCAGACATCAAGGTAAACGACAAGGTGTACTTTAAAACAGGAGACACCCTGGAGCTGCACTCTCCGGAGAACACCTACTACAAAGTAGAATACAAGGAGCGTGAGGGCGACGACCAATTTACCCTTTACCCACGTGCTCAGGTAAACCCGAACATGGGCTTGCTCGCCTCTCCGGACATCAAGCACTTTGCTGATAAAGACCTTTACTCGCACGTATCATCTGTACCAGACCCAAGCGAGGAAAAAGACTGGGGTGAGTTACAGGAGTACGAAGTGGCTGCCGGTGATACCATTATCCTGAATGACTATGTGGCTGTGTTCAACGGTATTGAGCCAATCAAGGAGGTGCCTGGGGTTGTTTTAGGAGAGGGCGATGTGGCTGTGCAGGCCGACATGAAGATTTACGGAGAGCGTAAGGACTACCACGCCCATCCGGTGCTGATGATCAAAGATCAGATGATGGGCCGCTTGCCAGAGGAAATTGCTGACCTTGGCCTGCGTATCACCTTCCTGAACATCGACACAGAGAATAACCGCTTTAAGATTGGTGTTAACGCTACTCAAAAGGATTACATCATCCTGAAAGCCATGGAAAAACCTCTTGTGAACGTGCTTTGGATAGGAACCATCCTGATGGCAGTTGGCTTTACCATGGCCATTGTACGCCGTAACCAGGAAGGACCAGGTGCTGCGAAAGCCCCACGCCCTAAAAAGCCAAGAAAGGTGCAGGCCGCCTAAGGCTACTTCATACTTTAAAACAAGAGAGGCAGGCTATGTACATGGCCGGCCTCTCTTGTTTTATTTTTTACAGGTTTGTTACGAAAAATGAGGGGTGTAAAGTGCTAAGAGTTCGGAATAACTTTACTTTTATGGTTGCAGCACCTCGCCTTGCCCGGAAATAGCTGTTAAGTGCTACCCTTAGTACTTAGAACTCGGTACAGAGGTAAGCTGTCATGACAATCAGGTTACAATGAAGAAAACCTCCCTTTTCCTTAAGCCGGTAGGTGGCCTGTGCAACAGAATGAGAGCAGTAGACTCATCGATTGCATTAGCCTCTGAGCTGAATAAACAGTTAATCGTTTTCTGGGGGAGAGACCGTTTTGTCAATTGCAAGTTTTCAGACCTCTTTCAGCAGCCGAAGCATTTCAAAGTACTGGAAGAAAACCAGCATTATGGGAAAAAGGCTTTGTTCCCTTACCTTCCTGGGTCCCGCCCATCATCGCTCTTACGACAGAGCTTCTATAGTTTTACGAAACTCGCTTTAGGTATCAGGAGCGAGATACTGTTTGAGGACTTAGAGGACGCTTTGTTGCCCTTAGGAGACGTTGCGCCACCTAGGATTACGGGTATGAAAGACTTTGAGCAAAAGTCTTATCAACATATCACCCCACTACTAACCAGACTAAAAGATGAGGGTAGCGCGTTTGTTTGCTCCGCCTGGCGGTTACACCCGGAACAAAACTATAAGCAAAACCTTGTACCAGTCGATCGGTTAAACAGGAAGGTTACAGCATTAACCCAAGGCTTTGGCCAAACGATAGGGATCCACATCAGAAGAACAGACCACAGTCAAGCCTTACAGTACAGTAACCTGGACAAATTCAAAGAAGCCATTGACCAAGAACTGCGGCAAGACAAGAACGCAACCTTTTTTCTCGCAACGGATTGCCCGCGAACGGAAAGCGAACTTAAAAGAAAGTATAAAAATAGGATCATCACCTTTGAGAAGACATCTTATAACAGAAACTCAACCCAAGGGATACAGGATGCCTTGGTAGACCTGTGCTGCCTTTCGAGGACGAATAAGATCTTAGGATCTTACTTCAGCTCTTTCTCGCAAGTAGCCTCAGAAATCACCGGCATTAGAGAAGAAACAGTTTATTAGTCTTAATTACCTGGCTCTGCTTGTTACAATCAAGGGGTATAAAACATCTGCCTCATTTACAAATGCCACTGCAAGATAAACAGGCGTGTTGTTTTGGACCCTTTAAAGGATATGTTACCTTACAGGTTCCGAAACTCTTACTGCTATGAATGTTTTCGTTATTCCTTCCTGGTATCCTTCACAAGATAACCTTTTGAATGGGATCATGATCAAAGAGCAGACAAGAGCCTTTTGCCAAAAGTATCGCGAGGTGAACGTTGGGATTAGTATTTGGGGGCAACAGGAGCAACAGTATTTGCTGTGGAGTAAAGATCATTTTAAAAACGTCCTGAAAGTGGCTTCAGCAAAGTTAAGCCCATCCGAAGCGTTAGTCTTTCCTAATTTAAAAGAGTATCACAAGCCGGCCTTTACATGGTCTAATAAAATCGCCGGCGGCAACATGGGAAGCATCGTGAAAGCGAATCTCTTTAACTTAAAAGCATTTGAGGCCGACTATGGTAAAGCGGATCTGATCCACGCACAGGTAAACCACCCTGCGGGCCGGATTGCCATGGAAGTTGCGAAAGCAGCAAAGCTTCCGTTCTGCGTTACAGAAAGAATGAGCCCCTTCCCGTCACAGTATGAAGCAGACAAAAAAGGCAAACTCAAAAGCAGTTGGAAGGCTCCCTATACCGCTTCTTCAGTGAACATCACGATTAGCCCCGCACAGGCTGCACTCATGCAAAAGCAAGGCATCTCAAACATAAGAGTCATCCCTAACTTCTTGAACGAAGCCTTCTTCGTACCTGCAAGTTTACAGACGTCCCCCTCTCCATTTGTTTTTTTAACATTAACGACAGCCATACCTAGAAAAGGGGTCGATGTGCTGCTGAAAGCAATTGAAGACTTTACGGCAACAGCAGCACCAACTGAAGTTACCTTCAGAATAGGAGGTAACGGAAACTTTGCTCCTTATAAAGAAATGGCTCAGGCACTGGGCATAGCGGACAGGATCGAATGGTTTGGTCAGGTTAATCGGGAGGAAGCCCTTAAAGCGTTTCAGGAGAGCAGCGCTTTTGTTTTACCAAGCTTTGAGGAATCTTTCGGGAATGTTTATGCAGAAGCCATTGCTTGCGGTAAGCCCGTGATAGCCACAAAATGTGGCGGGCCCGAGAGCATCGTGAATGAAACAAACGGCTTGCTGGTAGAAAAAGATGATCCGAAAGGGCTGGCAACAGCTATAAGGCAACTGATAAACAATTACAGCCATTACGACAGCCATAAGATCCGGCGGGATTTCATGAGCAGGTTCTCAAGCAAAGCAGTCCTTCCACAATTGCATAGACTGTACCAGGAAATTATCTCCAAACAAAGCAACAGGTAAATGAACATAGCCATTATCGGTGCAGGCAACGTAGCCTGGCACCTGGCACAAGCACTGGCCACAGTGGGCCAGCAGGTTAAAGCAGTTTACAGCCGCACTCCCAAATCTAGGGAAGACCTGGCAAGCTTGCTACCCGGAGCGCTTCCGGTGGCTTCACTGGATTTACTGAACGTACCGGTTGACGTAGTACTTGTAGCAGTGCCTGATGCCGTACTGGCCACTGTGGTAGACGAGCTGCACGTACAGCCAGGTACTATCGTGGCGCATACGTCAGGCTCTCAGCCCTTGCAGGTACTCCAGACTGTAGCAGGTGCGCGAACAGGAGTGCTCTACCCCTTGCAAACATTCTCTAAGTCCAAACAAGTTGACTTTTCACACATCCCCCTCCTGTTGGAAGCCCAGGACGAGCAAACGTTAAATACCTTAAAGGTACTGGCCGGCAGTCTTAGCTCAAGTGTGCATGTAGTGGCCACAGAAGCCCGTAAACACCTGCACTTAGCTGCTGTGTTTGCCTGCAACTTCACAAATCACCTGTTAGGCATAAGCCAGCAGATCCTGCAGGAGGCCCATCTGCCGAAAGAACTGCTACAACCTTTGATAGAGGAAACGGTAGCCAAGGCTTCTCAGCAAGATCCGTACAACGTACAAACAGGCCCTGCCGTGCGCCGCGATGCGAACGTGCTGCAGGACCATCTGCGCATGCTGCAAGGGCATCCCCGCTTTCAGTCAATTTATGAACTTCTGACGCAAAGTATACAGGTCCAAAGCTCAGAGGATGGCTTGGGCAAAGGTCAAGGCTAGTTGAAAGTGCCTTTCGGTCTAACTGAAGCAGCCGAAACAAATTAACCGGTTTTGATTCGGCACATGGCCTTTGTAAATTGCGCCCTCAAAATGAGCTAAGATGAAAGTTGTAAATATAACCTTTAAGTTTGCTGACGGGTCGCCTGACGAAACCCATCCTGCTGTGGAGGGGGAGTCAGTACTGGACGTGGCACTAAACAACAACATAAAACTGCAGCATAACTGTGGCGGCGTGTGCGGCTGCAGTACCTGCCACGTATATGTAGAGGCGGGCATGGATGACCTGCCCGAGATATCAGACAAGGAAGAAGACTACATCGACCGCGCCGTGGACCCGCGCATTAACTCCAGGTTAGGCTGCCAGTGCGTGGTGCAGGGCAACGAGGACATTGTGATCACCATACCAGAACAGGATTTCCTGGGACACTAAGCCTCTCATTCAATAGAACTATAGATCAGAAGGCCCTTAGTGTAAGCGAAAAGGCGCCTTGATACAAAAGACTAAAAAACAGATGAATAAAAGCTACGAGCCGCCGATACACTGGAATGACTACGAGGACATTGCCATGGCGTTATACGAGAAGTTTGGAGACGACTTCACCGAATCAAAGATCTACCGCATCCGCTTTACGGACTTACTGGAGTGGGTCCTGTCCTTACCAAACTTCGAAGGCAAGCGCGAAGAGGCCAACGAAGGACACCTGGAGCAGATACAGGCTGCCTGGGTGTATGAGTGGCGTGATAACCAGGACTAAGCTTTTTCATCCGCTATAAGCTGAATATACTATATTTTTAATACTTTTAAAGGCTCTTCACCGGAAGAGCCTTTTGTGTTTAAGCAGGGCAGAGCGGCGCCTAGAGGCCCGGAAGCACTCTGTCGGCACCTTTTTTACCTTTTGTCCAATACTCCTTTGTCCATTATCATACCATGTCCATTACACAAACAGACCTTACCCGCATTAATACCTTTATTTTTGATGTAGACGGCGTTTTAACGGACGGCCTCCTATACAGTTTCGCGGACGGAGAACAGGTACGGGCCTTTAACATCAAAGATGGTTTCGCTATTAAGCACGCCATGCGCCAGGGGTACCGGGTGGCCATCATCTCCGGCAAAAACGAACCCGGTGTGCGAAACAGACTGGAACAACTCGGAATCGAGGACATTTTTTTAGGCATCGAAGACAAGGTAGACACCTACCAGGACTACCTCTACATGCAGGGTATACACCCGGCTACGGTGGCGTATATGGGAGATGACATGCCTGATTATGAGGTGATGCAGCACTGCGGTTACCGGGCATGCCCTGCCGATGCCGCTGATGACATCAAAGAGATCAGCACCTACATCGCCACCCGCAAAGGTGGGCGCGGCGCAGTGCGTGAACTCATAGAAATGATCATGAAAGCACAGGATACCTGGTAGTTTTAGGTATTTGTACTTATTATATAAAATTATATTAGATTTATTTTAATGGCGTATTGCATATATAGATTTTAATTTCTAGTTTACAGTAAATTTAATTACCAACAATTATTCATTTTTTATGAAAACAGGAAAAGTAAAGTTCTTTATCGAGTCTAAAGGTTTCGGCTTTATTACTGAGGACGAAACAAACGAAGATTTCTTTGTGCATGTTACTGGCCTGAATGGTGTTCAGATCCAGCAGCACGACCGTGTTGAGTTTGACACACAAGAAGGTAAAAAAGGGATCAACGCTGTAAACGTGAAAAGAGTCTAAACATAGCATACTTTACCGTTACAGGAAAAGCCCCTTTCAGGGGCTTTTTTATTGCCATATCCGCGAGCCGGCGTACCTTTGTACCTTCATCACCTCCTGTAAGAAAACCCGTGAAACCTATTTTAACGCTTATCCGCGCCCAGAACTTGGTGCTGGTTTTTCTGAGCCAGGCACTCGTGCAGGCATGTCTGTTGGCGGAGGGTGTACAATGGCGCAAAATACTAGAACCGGGTTTCCTCGCGCTTACGTTCTCCACCGTGCTGATTGCCGCCGCCGGTTACATCATCAACGACTACTATGATGTTAAAATTGACGCGATAAACAAACCGGAGCGGCTTTTGGTGGGCCGCGCTATCCGCAGGCGCCGGGCAATGTTTGCGCACCTGTTGCTCTCGTTTATCGGGGTAGGCATCGGTTTCCTCCTTTCCTGGAAGGTGGGCCTGATCAACCTGGGTGCCGTGCTACTGCTTTGGGGCTATTCAGACAGGTTAAAGAGAATGCTGCTCATTGGCAATGTGGCCATTTCGCTGCTGTCTGCCTCCATGCTGCTGGTGGTGGCCGTGTACAACGACCGGTTGAACAAAATTACGCTGGGCTATGCCCTGTTTGCCCTACTTATTTCCCTCATCCGCGAAATAATCAAGGACATGGAGGACGTAAAGGGTGACGCTTCCTTTGAGTGCCGCACCTTGCCCATTGTAGCGGGGCTCCGTGGGGCCAAGTTAGTGCTCTATCCACTAATCGCCGTCTTTCAGGCCTTTCTGCTGGTAGTGGTCCTGCACCCTACCACCAAGCAGCTTTTTGATGCTTACATGATCGTTTTGGTGCTCTTACCCAGCATTTGGATGGTAGTAAAGCTGGTGCGAGCAGACCGTAAGCGCGACTTCACGTATCTTAGCAATCTGAACAAGCTGATCATGCTCACCGGCATTCTGTCTATGCTCTTTTTATAAGAGCACCTCCCACTAGCCCCGCTTTGTACAGCCACATAAGTAAAAGACAGCCCCTTACATTCAGCAGCCTCCTTACTAGCTTATTTAGGGATGCCCGTTTCCTACCTCTCCTATGCTTCTTTTGTCTGCTACAGACGAGTGCAAAGGCCCAAGAACAGCAGGCACAGCGGCAAGCGCAGATGTCACTAAAACCGTTTTCGCCTTTGAGGAGTAAGAACACAGGTTAAAACAATTTTGGCATACACTATGGCGAAACCGCAGGAAGAGGCTTTAGAGTTACTACAGCGTTACTCCCTCCGGAAGACAAGCTGCCGCTTAGAGGTACTGGACCTACTCCTGCACCATAATTTTGCGCTGGCCCACTCCGACCTGGAAAAGCAACTGGGAGATAAGTACGACCGGGTCACGCTTTATCGGACCTTACATGCCTTTGAGGCAAAAGGGGTGGTGCACAGTATCAACGACATAAGCGGTGCCGTAAAGTATGCCCTCTCTCAGGAAGCCTGCGATCAACACCAGCATCACAACCACATTCACTTTAGCTGCACTGCCTGCGGCCAGACTTTCTGCCTGAACGAAGTACCCGTACCCACTTTATCGCTACCAACAGATTTTGACGTGGAGCGCTTACACCTCTCCGCTCAAGGCACCTGCAAGGCATGCAGAGAGACAGTAAAGTAGGGCTGCATTTATTTCTACTATTCCCTATATTTAGAAGTCCTGCGCCAGTTCCAAAGGCCTGACTTTCGAAAAAACATCCAGCAAAGTACGCTAACAACGCAAGCATGAACAGCCAGAAAGATCCAACGGCAGCTTTCAGAGATCTGATAGGCTCCCCTACAAAACTCAGACTGTTTATGCTGGCGAAGCTGCCCATGGCCTACCTGGCTGGTCTGCGGGTTACATCCCTTACCCAGGAGCAGGCTACGGTCTCTATCAAGTACCAATACCTCAACAAAAACCCATTCGGCTCTATTTACTTTGCCTGCTTGAGCATGGCCGCCGAGCTCTCGACAGGTGTTCTCTGCATGATGAATACCTACCAGTCTGATCCAGCCGTGTCGATGCTGGTGGTACACATGGAGGCCGACTTCACCAAAAAAGCAGCAGGTACGGTTGCCTTTACATGCGAGGATGGCAAGCCTTTCCAGGAGGCCGTAGCGCAGACAAAAGCCACAGGAGAGGGTGTAACCGTAACGGTCAGCAGTATAGGGCTGGATGAAAAAGGAGAACAGGTAGCTATATTTCGCTTTATCTGGTCGTTAAAAGCGAAAAACAAGCCGTTGGCTTAAGAGTCCGGAACTGCCTATCTTTATCTTTTATAACAACGCTTGCATTAAACCGATGAAGATAAGAGCTATCTGTACTGATATCGACGGCACTTTACTCGACAGCCGTCGCCAACTGTCGCCCAGGACTATTGCTACCATAAAAAGTCTCCCTGATGAGCTTCCCGTGGTTTTGGCTTCCTCCCGTATGCCCAGCGCCATGCGCCATTTGCAGGAAGAGCTCGACATCCTGCATCACCCGATGATCTGCTTTAACGGCGGCTATATCCTTTCTTACGAGGACAGCACAGCTGCGCCTACTGTGTTGGACTCTGTACACATACCTGTTTCTACCTGCACTGCTATCCTAGCACTTGCGCAAGGCACAGATATTCACATAAGCCTGTACTCCGAAGACTACTGGTACGCTCCGAAGGCAGACCAGTGGGCCGAGCGTGAGGAACGGATCACCAAGGCCTCCCCTCAGATAACCTCACTACAGCCGGTACTGGACAGGTGGCAAGAAACAGAGGCCGGTGCTCATAAGGTGATGTGCATGGGGCCGGAAGAGGAAATCGCTGCCATGGCGGCAGCCTTAACAGAGCGCTTCGGTGATCAGCTCTTTGTTTATAAGTCGAAGTCTACCTACCTGGAGCTCGCCCCCAAAACTATTTCGAAGGCAACAGCCCTAAAGCTCCTGCTAGAGAACCGCTACGGTATAAATCTGTCGGAGGTCATGGCCTTTGGTGACAACTACAATGACATTGACATGCTAAAAGCTGTGGGCCTGGGCATTGCGGTAGGGAATGCCCGGGAAGAAGTAAAAGCCGTGGCCGATGAGGTCACCTTAAAGAGTATAGAGGATGGTGTGGCTGTAGCCATAGAAAAGTACCTTGGCTAAGGGTCATAACAAAAGCCAAGGGCTACACTAGAATTTTTAGTCCTCTTGCAATAGATTCTGTACCCCTATGCTGACTTTATAAGCAAACGCCCTATATTTGCGGCTTCATTTCAGTACCCTATTTTGAAACGAGCAGATAAAAAGAACATAGTCATTTTTGCTTCGGGATCAGGAAGTAATGCACAGCGCCTGCTGGAGCACTTCGAGCACCACCCCGAGATACGTGTGGCCGCCCTGTTCTCCAACAACCCGAAAGCGTATGCCCTTCAAAGAGCCGAGACCTTCCACGTCCCGGCTCTTTTGTTTTCCCGCGACGAGTTCTATAGCACGAACAAGGTAGTAGAGCAGATCAAGTCCTTTCAGCCGGACCTCATTGTGTTGGCTGGCTTCCTGTGGCTGGTGCCGCAGAACCTGTTGCAGGCCTTCCCGAACCGCATCATCAACATACACCCTGCCCTCCTGCCCCAGTATGGCGGCAAAGGCATGCACGGGCTCCATGTGCATGCGGCAGTGGTACAGGCCGGCGAAAAGGAGTCGGGTATTACCATCCACCACATTAACGAGGAGTACGACAAAGGGGAGTTTATTTTGCAAGAGCGTTGCCCGGTGCTGCCACAGGACACTCCGGAAGAGTTGGCGGCACGTGTGCTGCAGCTAGAGCACAAGCACCTGCCCCTGGTAGTAGAAAAGCTGCTGTTGGAGAAGAAGTAAGTTAAAAGACAATCAACCCAAGCAATACCAAATGCAATCCGTTCAAATTAAATCCGCTTTGATTTCGGTCTACTACAAAGACCGCCTGGAGCCCCTTGTGGAGCTTCTGAAGCAGCAAAATGTTACTATTTACTCTACCGGCGGCACCCAAGCCTTTCTGGAGGAGCAAGGCGCTAACGTAGTCGCCGTAGAGGACCTGACCAACTACCCGTCTATCTTCGGTGGCCGTGTAAAGACCCTGCATCCAAAAGTGTTCGGAGGTATCCTGCACCGCCGAGAGAATGCAGGTGACCTTTCTGAAAGAGAGCAATACGAAATCCCGCCGATCGATCTGGTGGTAGTAGACCTCTACCCTTTCGAGGAGACAGTAGCCTCCGGAGCCTCTGAGGCAGACGTGATCGAGAAGATTGATATTGGCGGAATCTCTCTGATTCGTGCCGCAGCCAAGAACTTTAAAGACGTATTGATCGTGTCATCGCGCGACCAGTATGGCGAAGTAGTGGAATTGCTGCAGGCGAAGAACGGGGCAACCGACATGGAAGACCGCAAGCGCTTTGCCGCCAAGGCCTTCGACATCTCCTCGCACTACGATACCCACATCTTCAGTTACCTGAATGAGAGCGAAGACGTATTCAAGCAAAGCGTGCGCGCGGCAACACCGCTACGCTACGGCGAGAACCCGCACCAGAAAGGCACGTTCTACGGCAACTTGGAGGACCTGTTCGAGCAGCTGAACGGCAAGCAGCTGTCGTACAACAACCTGGTGGACGTGGATGCTGCGGTGGCCTTGGCCGCTGAGTTTGACGAGACAGTGGTGGCTATTCTGAAGCACACGAACGCCTGTGGCTGTGCTACAGGAGACTCTGTAAAGGAAGCTTACCTGAACGCCTTGTCTTCTGACCCAGTATCTGCCTTTGGCGGAGTGATCATCACCAACAAAACAGTAGACCTGGCTGCTGCCGAGGAGTTGAACAAGCTGTTCTTCGAGGTGCTCATCGCCCCTGACTTTGACGAAGATGCACTGGAGCTGCTGAAAACGAAGAAGAACCGCATCCTGCTGAAGCAAAAGCCGGTAGAATTGCCAACCAAGCTGTTCAAGACCTTGTTGAACGGCGTGATTGAGCAGGACAAAGACTTGGCCACGGAAACAGAAGCTGACTTCAAAACCGTTACAAAGCGCGAGCCAACGTCAGAAGAGAAAAAAGCACTGGTATTTGCCGCCAAAGTATGCAAGCACACCAAATCTAACACCATTGTACTGGCAACAGACAAGATGATGTTCTCCAGCGGCGTGGGTCAGACCTCACGTGTGGATGCCCTGCGTCAGGCCATTGAAAAGGCGAAGAGCTTTGGCTTTGACGTTAGCCAGACAGTTATGGCTTCCGATGCTTTTTTCCCTTTCCCGGACTGTGTGGAAATCGCGGATCAGGCGGGCATCAAAGCCGTGGTACAGCCAGGCGGCTCTATCAAAGACAAGGACTCTATTGATTATTGCGATGCCCATAACATGGCCATGGTGATGACAGGCGTGCGCCATTTCAAGCACTAAGCCACGCACTACGGCGGATATAAAAAAAGCCCCGGTCTTTGCAAAAGCCGGGGCTTTTTGTGCTTTAAGGGTCGGCAGTACCATTTTTACCTTCAAAACTAACCCGTCCTTAAACCCAATTTTACCCAGCCACAGCCGTTGTTATAGGTGATCCTGCCTTTTTGCGGGCTAGGCATGACCTAGAAAAAACTTTATTCTGATGACAGATAGGTTGTCACGTTATTAATTCCGCTGAAATTGACTAATTTTGCCGCAAGTTTTTGAGCAGAAATATTATATATATAAAATATAGCTAGTGGGACTATTTAATTTCTTAACAAGTGATATTGCGATTGACCTGGGTACCGCCAATACCCTGATCATTCATAATGATAAAATAGTAGTAGACGAGCCTTCTATCATTGCGGTGGACCGTACTACGGGCCGAGTGCTTGCCATTGGCCGCAACGCCATGCAAATGCACGAGAAAACACACGAAAACATCAAGACCATTCGTCCCCTGAAAGATGGCGTAATTGCCGACTTCCACGCCGCTGAAGAGATGATCCGGGGCATGATCAAGATGATCGACACAGGTCGCCGCCTGTTCCAGCCGTCGCACCGCATGGTGATCTGTATCCCGTCTGGCATTACAGAAGTGGAAAAGCGCGCCGTGCGTGACTCTGCCCAGCACGCTGGTGCCAAAGAAGTGTGGATGATACAGGAGCCAATGGCCGCCGCTATTGGTATCGGTATCGACGTGGAGCAGCCAATCGGTTCCATGATCGTGGACATCGGGGGTGGTACAACAGAAATTGCCGTGGTAGCCCTTTCCGGTATCGTGTGCGACCAGTCTATCCGTATTGCCGGTGACGTTTTCACGAAAGACATTCTGGACTACATGCGCCGCCAGCACAACTTGCTGATCGGGGAGCGTTCTGCCGAGAAAATCAAGATCGAGGTAGGAGCCGCCCTGACCGAGATAGAAAACCCGCCAGCCGACTATGAGATCCGTGGCCGCGACCTGATGACAGGCATTCCGAAAGTGATCAAGGTAACGTACCAGGAAATTGCTATTGCGCTGGACAAATCAGTTTCGAAGATCGAGGAAGCAGTGCTGAAGGCGTTGGAGATCGCACCGCCGGAGCTTTCTGCCGATATCTACGACAACGGTATTCACCTGACAGGAGGCGGGGCCTTGCTGCGCGGACTGGACAAGCGCCTGGCTGCCAAAACAAAGCTCCCGATCCACATTGCCGAAGACCCATTAAGAGCGGTAGTGCGTGGCACAGGCGCCGCCATCAAAAACATAGAAGGATTTAAGAACGTCCTGCTAACCTAACAGGGCTACATGCGGAATCTCTTTGCATTTATTTACCGGTTCCGTGCGTTCCTCGTGTTCCTGTTGCTGGAGGTGCTCTGCGTGTACCTGATTGTGCGTTATAATACGTACCAAGGTGCGGCGTTCTTTAACTCCGCAACAAAATACGTGGGGCAGGTACTGGAATTCCAGAGTGGCGTAACGGATTACTTCCGGCTGTCGAGCATCAACAATACCCTGGCCAGCGAGAATGCAGCGCTCCGGAAGGAGCTCATGCTGTATCGCCTGCATGCGGTTACAGACAGCGTTGCGGAGCTGGACACCACGTATTATGCCGCTACCGACAGCAGCAAGGCCTACCCGTTTATCCTGTATGCCGGGCGGGTGATCAACAACTCGGTGCGGCGCACAAACAACACGCTGACCTTAGCTATTGGCACAGCCGACGGAATTCAGCCAGGAATGGGGGTTATCTCGCCGGATGGGGTGGTTGGCCGGGTAAAAACCGTGTCTGAGCACTACGCCACTGTTACGTCGCTGCTGCACTCTAAAATGCTGGTATCAGCCAAAATACAGAAGAGTAATACGTTTGGCACCGTGAAGTGGACCGGGGGCGACTACCGCACCGCCACGCTGGATTATATTCCGCTACACGTAAAACCCGCCGTGGGCGACACGATCGTAACCAGTGGCTTTAATACCGTGTTTCCGGAGGGCATCATGATCGGGACCATCAGCAACGTGGAAAAAGAACAGGACAGGAGCTTTTACACCATCGATGTAAAGCTGTCCGTTGATTTCGCCCAGCTGTCTTATGTGTATGTAGTGGAGAGCACTAAAAGGGAGGAACGTGAGGAATTGGAGGAACAAGCAGGTATCGTAGACGATGAACAGTAGCTTTGGCATAAAACATATCGCACAGTTTATCCTGTTCGTGGCCCTGCAGATCCTACTGGTGGACAACCTGGTGCTGTTCGGCACCGGCTTCTGCTTTATTTACGTCGCTTTCCTGCTTTTCCTCCCCATTGGCATCAGCCGGATGTGGCTTCTTATCCTGGGATTCATCACCGGCTTTACAGTGGATGTTTTTTATGACACAATCGGCATACACGCAGCGGCTTCTGTGCTCCTGGCCTTTTTAAGGCCTCTCGTATTGAACCTTCTGACACCGCGCGATGGTTACGATACCAATGATTCCGTCAACATACACGTGATGGGGTGGCGCTGGTTCCTGGCGTATGCGCTTATGCTGATTCTGTTGCATCATACGGCTGTTTTCTTCCTCGAGAAGATCAGCTTACAAGATGCCTGGTATACGCTGGCCAAGATCCTGCTCAGCACCCTGTTTACAACTACTGTGATGGTGATCCTGCAGCTTCTGTTCTTCTCCCCTAAGAGAGAGCGCGTAGATTATCGATGAAATATTTAGAAAACAGAAAATACGTCATCCAAGGCATCTTCCTGGTGGTCGGTGTCCTGTTCGCCTTAAGACTTTTCTACATCCAAGTGGTAGATAGCAGCTACAAGCAGGCTGCCGAAACCAATGCCATCAAACCTGTTATCCAGTACCCCTTCCGCGGCCTCATCTACGACCGTAACGGGAAACTATTGGTGCAGAACACGCCTGTGTATGACCTGATGGTTATCCCGAAAGAGGTAAAGGACCTGGATACACTGCGCCTGATGGAGTTGGTGAACCTGCCCCTGGAGGATGTGCGGGAGCGCCTGAAAAAGGCCCGCGCTTTTTCTTATGTGCAGCCCTCTGCCTTTTACCAAAAGCTAAGCACAGAGGATTTTGCCCGCATACAGGATAACCTGATCGATTTCCCCGGCTTTTACATCAATGCCCGCACGGCACGCGGTTATCCGCACCAAAGCCTGGCCCATGCCCTGGGGTACATTGCCGAGATTAGCCCAAAGCAGTTGGAGGACCCTACCTACAAGGGCTACCGCCCCGGCGACTACATTGGCAAGAGCGGCATAGAACTGGAGTACGAGAAGTACCTGATGGGCAAGCGCGGCGTGAAGTACAAAATGGTGAACGTGCGTGGTGTGGAAAAAGGCTCCTTTAAAGACGGTGCCTATGATACGCTTTCAGTAGCCGGCGAGAATCTTGTGAGCACCATAGACCTGGACCTGCAGCAGTACGGGGAGTACCTCATGAACGGAGCCAAAGGTAGTGTGGTGGCCATAGAGCCGAGCACAGGCGAAGTACTCGCTTATGTCTCCTCTCCTTTTTATGACCCCAACCTGTTTACCGGTAAAGAGTACGGCAAGAATTATATGGCGCTGCTGAACGAGCCGAATAAGACGCTCTTCAACCGCCCTATTATGGCCAGCAGCAACCCACCAGGCTCCATTTTTAAGCTGGCACAGGCTCTTATAGCGTTGCAAGAGGGTATCATCACTCCCAACACGGGGTACCCCTGTAACCAGAGCCTGGTAAAGTGCTCGCACGCCCACCAAGCCCCTACCGACCTGTCCATTGCCATTAAGACCTCCTGCAACCCCTACTTTTATCAGGTGTTCCGGGCTGTGCTGAACCAGGGCAAGTCTAAGAACACGTTCAAAGACACGGCTATTGGACTGGCGGACTGGCGCGAGCAGATCACGAGCTTTGGCTTCGGCACCAAGCTTGGCATAGACCTGCCCAATGAAAAGCAAGGAATTATTGCCTCCCCGGACATGTACAACAAAGTGTATGGGGAAAACCGCTGGAAGTTCTCCACCATCTACTCGCTAAGCATTGGGCAGGGCGAGTTAGGGGTAACGCCTTTGCAGATGGCTAACTTTATGGCTACCATCGCTAACAGAGGCTATTATATCACCCCACATATTATCCGCTCGATAGGGGAAAAAGGGAAGCCGCTGCCAGAGTACCAGAAGCGCCACTATACTACCGTGGAGTCCAGGCACTTTACGCCGGTTGTAGAGGGAATGGCAGCCGTGGTGGAGTCAGGTACCGGACGAAACGCCAATCTAGACAAGATTGGGATAAAGGTGTGCGGTAAAACAGGTACGGCCGAAAACCCACAGGGAAAGGACCATGCCGTGTTTGTTGCCTTTGCCCCAAAGGATGACCCCAAAATTGCCATCGCCGTGTATGTCGAGAATGCAGGTTTCGGCGCACAATCAGCAGCCCCTATCGCGGGCCTGATGATAGAGAAGTATTTAACAGACTCCGTGTCTAGAAAACCAATGGAACAATGGGTGTTGAGCCGAAAGTACTTAGAAATAAAGTAGTAGCAGCGCCAAAAAGCCGACGCACCTCTAACCGGGTACTTCAGTACATGGACTGGCCTACTGTGCTCTTGTACTTCCTGTTAGTAGCCCTGGGTTGGATGAACATCTATGCTGCTGTTTACAGTCCTGACAATGTGGTCAACATCCTCAGTTTCGACATTAACTCGGGAAAACAGCTGGTGTGGATTTCGGCAGCCGTCGTACTGATTGTGATGCTACTGGTGGTGGACTATAAAGTGTATGAGCACCTGGCTTATCCTATTTATGGAAGCATTATACTCCTCCTGCTGGTTACCTTAGTCGTAGCGAAACCCATCGCCGGTTCCCGCTCCTGGCTCGACTTGGGCGGAGGCATTCGTCTACAGCCGGCAGAGCTGGCCAAATTCGCCACAGCCCTGGCAGCCTCTAAGTTCCTAAGCAGCGTGAACCTGCGTCAGCAGCGGTTTAAGGACCAAATGATCCTGGCGGGAATCACCCTGCTTCCGCCTGTTATCATCATCCTGCAGAACGAGACCGGCTCGGCCCTGGTGTTCGCGGCCTTTGTGCTGGCTTATTTCCGTGAGGGCATGTCGCCCCTGCTCCTGATCGTAGGGGGTACTGCGGCCGCTATCTTTATCCTGACGCTGCTTGTACCTAAGCTGTACCTGATCATTGCCATTACCCTTTTGATGGGTCTGGCCACCTGGCTAGACTACCGTCTGTTAAAGCGTTTTAAAACCATGATCCTGTTATGGGTAGCCGTGGTGGGCATGGTCTTTAGCGTGGACTTCTTTGTAAACAACATTCTGCAGCCGCACCAGCAGAACCGTATCAAAGCCCTCATCAACCCGGAGGCAGACCCCCTCGGCTATGGCTGGAACGTGACACAGTCTAAGATTGCGATTGGCTCCGGCGGCTTCTGGGGCAAGGGATTTTTAGAGGGTACCCAAACCAAATTTGACTTTGTGCCAGAGCAAAGCACAGACTTCATCTTCTGCACCATTGGGGAGGAGCACGGCTGGATAGGGAGCACGGTTCTGATCGGCCTGTTTATGCTACTGCTTATCCGCATCGTCAGCATAGCCGAGCGGCAGAAGTCCGTGTTTGCCCGCACCTACGGCTATTGTGTGGTATCCATTATCTTCTTTCACTTCCTGGTGAACGTGGGCATGACCATTGGCCTGGCCCCTGTGGTGGGTATCCCGCTGCCTTTCTTTAGCTACGGTGGCTCTTCGCTATGGTCATTTACGATTTTGCTGTTTATCCTGATCGCTATTGATGCCAACCGTTCGCAGGATTTGGCTCGATAAGCAGTATCCTTAGGATACAGTTACTTTGCCTGCCTGTGTTTGAGAGACATTCGCTGCGGCTTTTTCCCCTGCTGTTCTTTCTGTAGCCGGAGGCGTAATGGGAACACCGCTCGCAGCACCTTGCTTCCTGTTGCTCCAGGACTTAAGATAGTTTTTAAGACTTCTTGATGCTTCTTTTTCTATATATTTATTAATAAGTGAGGACGCAAGGGCAATACCTGCAAAGATTACCCCGACCAAGACCCAATGCACTAAAATATCCTCCGAGGGAAAAAGCCTGCGAAAGGCTAAGCCAATCTCCTCATGCAGCAGGTAAAACGGATAAGAAACCTCCCCCACAAACAAGAGCCATTTATATTTGCTAAGAAAGGCCAGTTTGCCCACCACCAAGAGTGAGAAGACAGCAAAAAAAGTACTCAGAATTAGCACCTCATACGTATGATTGTGATAATCCAGGTACCAGCCGTAAGGATACTGCGTAGATATGATTAGACACAGCAGGAGACCTATAACATGCTCCAGTTTTAGTTTCGGGGTATCATACACTTGATAGAAGAGAATCCCTGCCACAAACAGTCCGAAGTACTTGACTACGTCCTGCAGGTTTTTCTGCATCTCGACCTCCCGGTTCAGAAACAGCCCTCCGACTGCTGCAAGCAACATAAAGCTAGTCCAAAGGCGTACATTCCTTAGTGCACCAACTACGAGCACCCCAAATACTATCCCGTAAAACACCAACTCCTCTGCTAAGCTCCAATAAGCCCCGTCGATATTCTCCTGGCCAAGGAACATCTGGAACATAGTCAGATTATAAAACAGTTGTTCCAGCGTTACTCCTTTTCCATCTAACAGTACCACAAGAAAGGTAAGGAGCACACACACCCAGTACGTTGGATAAAGCCTTGAAAAACGGGCAATGACAAACTCAAAAGGTGTTTTAACGCTCTTTGCTGTTAGGAATATGACAAAACCTGAAATCATAAAAAACAGGTGTACCCCCAGGTACCCGTAGCCAAGCAGTTGAAAATGAAAAAGGAAAACGGCTATCGCGGCTAGCCCACGTAAAGCATCTAGTTCTTTTATTCTCATAAGTTATATGTTTTTTCCGCTCAGCAAGATAGAGTATAACCATACCCTATACAGGCGCCCCATTTATATTAATGTATTATTTTATATAAATATGCAGTACCACTGTTAGAAGTACTTTGTTACAAAACTTATTATATATTTATATTAATTTGGATATTGATAATCAATTCTAAGCTTGAATGGGTCTGACAACAGGAAAAACAGCTGACACTTCTGTCTAGCTGCTTTTGTCTTACTAGGAAACATACAATCGTACTGTCGCCTTTCTTTAGCTTTAATACTTTCTTGCGATAAGCTCTGTCCCAACAACGCTTCAGGCACGGCTATGTATTCAGGGAACCTCTACAGTCCGCAGCCGAAGCATTTTCTTGAACTGACCGTTCACTTGAATTTATGCGAGGACTTTACTAGCAAGTATTCAGGACGCGCGTATGAGGTAATTGTAGACAACAGTGATTCGGTAGCAGTGCTTTATTAGATAAATGCAGAAACTCCACAGTAAGCCATAAGCTCACCTGCAGGTATCTTAAGCTGCTTAAGCAACAATGCCTGAACTACCTCAGCCGTTACAAAAATCAGCCCTACAGATTTGCAGCACTTGAAGCGCTCTAGCACTGAACAGCGTATTTACTAGAAGGAACTGGCAAGCCTTAACAGCACTTTCTATTCAGGATGCAGGTGCAAGTTCTCTAAATAGGGCTTTAGGCCTGTCTAGCTTACTCTTCACTTTTAGCAAGGGCTTTTCGAGCAGATAAAAGGAAATGATCGGGACTATAAAGACAAGCAGCAAAGGCACAACAACAAGGTCCGGAGGAACAGGTCGCCCTGCAAGTTGATCATGCGTCATTCCAAAAAAGT
This sequence comes from Pontibacter ummariensis, assembly GCF_900188175.1. Taxonomy (GTDB): domain Bacteria; phylum Bacteroidota; class Bacteroidia; order Cytophagales; family Hymenobacteraceae; genus Pontibacter; species Pontibacter ummariensis. Next base: position 182,536 of record NZ_FZOQ01000013.1, read on the forward strand.
AAAAGATCGGGAAGTGGTAAAGGTAGATCCCATAGCTAATCGTGCCAGTAAAGCAAACCAGCTTGTTGGTAAACAGAAAGTTACCCAGACCGCCTCGGTTCTCAAACTGCAACACCAAGAGGAAAAACAACGCAGAAGTAACAGCAAATAAGAAGAGTAAGAGCGCTTGTGGAGGAATGAAACTTATGAAGATCATCTCACCGATAAGTACAGCTACTGTATAGGTGCTGACAAAGGATATAAATATTAAAAGTAACCCGTTCCTGCCTAAGTTCTGATGCTTAAACTGAGGATTGGGAATAGAAGAACAGTCATAAAGATACCTGCTTCCGAAAAAAAAAGAAGCACTATGCTAATATCATACAGCTCATATTCTATTCATGAAACAATAGTACATCTTAGCCTACAAGCAAACATTTAATATAGTAGATATAATAAGTTTATAGGAATTTTCGCATATTTGCTGCACAATCCATAGACTAATGAAAAGCAAACTTTTTACCCCTATTCTTGCTATAATCTGCCTGATCGGCTTTACCAGCTGTGCTGAGGAGATAGCAACCCCGAATGTAGATACCACTAATGTGCAAGAACTTTGGGATGTTTATCAGATTACTCTTTCGGAAGACAGCACTGTAGATCAGACAGCTTCTATCCAAAAGCAACTAGATGCTATCCCAGATGGCACTCCTACAAAACCAAATATTATTAGGTTCCCTGATGGAAGATTTTGGACAGAGGGGGACCTGGAGAATAATTCACAAGGCAGGAACGGAATTATCAATTTAACAAACAGACATAATCTTATTATAGAAGGCGGCACTTTCTATACCAAAGCTCCTGCTACAGCATATGGAGGTAACGTCGATAAAGGAGATTATTCCCGAAGAAGACATTTCTGGTTAATCGAATGCACTAATATTACCCTTAGGAAAATTAGAGTAGAGGGTTCTAACACGATTGATGGAAGGGTGATAGGCACTACACCTACACTTACTCCGTCTTTCTGGCAGGGCGGAGAAGACAATGGCGCTTTACATGGCTCACCTGCTTACAGGTCCTATTGGGAACTCGAACATGCATTCGATATCAGAGGGTGTAAAAACATCACGCTCGAGGACTGCTTCGTGTTTGGCGTCTGGGGTGATGGGGTGTATGTGGGCGGCACCACAAGTCCTTCTGAAAACATAGTCCTTCGGAACCTTCATCTACGCTTCACAGGCAGGCAAGGAATAGGCGTGGCTAACAGTGTTGATGGGTTACTTATTGATAAAGTCTGGGTGGATAAAGGCAGACGAGCTTCAATCGACTTGGAACCGCACAACCACCAGGGGTTTGTTCGAAATGTGAAGATTCAAAACTGTAGACTGGAAGCTGTAATGGTCGCAATCGCTGCTGCAGGCAGGGGAGATGTAAGTAACATCTATATCCATAACAACACTTATACAACGACTAGCCCCTTTCTGGTTTGTCACGATTCAAGCGAAAAGGTTACAAGGGAAAACTGGACTGTCAAGAACAACACCAGGATAGGCGCCTTTGGAAGCCCAGTGGCATCTATCCGTTTCAAAAAGACAAACAATATAGTACTTGAGGGAAACACTGATGCTATAAAGCTTACGCAAAGCAGGACCACTGTACAATTAATAGACTGTAAAGAGGCAAATATTTTAGAAAACAATTTCGGACACGGTTACAAGATTATAAGCAAGGCCTCAACTGGGCTAACAGTGAAAGAAAACGTTCCTGAGCAAGTAATAGTAGAGCTCTGATTAATATTAGGAATGTTCAAGCATCTCGCTTTTCTGATACCTGCGCACCACAATACTGCTTATAGTGTGAACAGTCAGGATGCAAGCTGACATTTATTTATACCGCTTGAATAATACGTTTCCCTGGCAAACCTGATCAAATGCTTTCTTTCGCTACTCCTACGTGAATTCGGGAATCAAGCCAATGCTCTGGCAAGGTCAAACCTTCTGTTTTGGTTGTCAAGAAAGGTGTAGGCGGTCAGGCCTGAGAGGATGTGGACCAGGGCGTTAAGCGGGTTTCTGTGACGGGTTTGGTCGATATCACAGACAGTCATCAGGATGTCATTGACGGCCTCTATGCCCCCTCTTTTCATCAGGTTGAGCTTGTCTTGCAGCGTGAGGAGCATGTTTTTCCTGACCTTTATGACCAGGTGCAGGCCCTCTTGCAGCAGCTCCTCTATCAGGCAGGAGAGGTAGCCCCTGTCCCCGTAGCACTTGCCCCTGAGCCCCTGGAACAGATAACTGAGCACCCGGTGGTTGTTGTCAGCCACGTTGGCCGGGGTGAGGAGGAAGCGGGCTAGCTGCCCGTGCTGGTTTATGACCAGGTGCAGCTTGAGGTCGAAGAACCAGCCGATGGAGCCTTTTCCCCTTGAGGCTATCCCCTCGAAGACCTTGTGGGAGTGAATGCGGAGGTTGTGGCAGACAGGCAGTTTCTTGGAGTCGACGTAGTAGTGGCCGGTGCGGGCAGAGAGACTGCAGCGGCACTGGGTCAGTAGGAAGGCGTGGAAGCAGCTCTGGCGGGAGAGGGAGAGGAACTACGTGTAAGAGACGGCACGTGGGAAGAAGCTTTTCAGCTCCCCGAGCACCAGCCGCTGATAGTAGTACTCGAAGCACTTGAAGCCAGAGAGGTGATAGAGGGTCAGAATGGTGAGCACCTCGCTCTTGGACTTGCAACAAAAAAGTGGACAAATGATTAAGCTGCTAAAGGTTTAAAGTTTAATAGTTCTTCCATTTGCTCAGGTGTACGGTATCCCAGACTTGAATGGAGCCTTTCTCTGTTGTAGAAGATCTCGATGTATTCGAATATCTCTACTGCAGCCTCCCTCCGGTTCTC
>NZ_FZOQ01000016.1 GCF_900188175.1 Pontibacter ummariensis
ACCCCAAACTCTGATGATGCCCACATAACCCGCTTGTTTCTTCCAAAACAATGCCCCCTCAAAATCATTCTAATTTTTCCCTACAAGATGAGCCTTGGACAAGGAGGGGTAGGGGGGGACCCGGGGCTGAAGAGCAGTTGCGCAAGTAATAGGTGCGTTTTAGTTGAGAATAGCTGATACAGAAACATATAAACTCCACACAAGGGACCAAACTGCCGGCTTACACCTTGCCTAAGGAGGGGAGCCCATTTTATTGTGTTGGTAGGCGAACACTTAGGCATACCTGTTGTTTCTACCTCATAAGTTCTTAAAAACAAAAGGAGACGGGCATCGCCCATCTCCTCTCATTTATAACTAATAACTTATCATTCCACTACCCATGCCATTGCACTTTCTCTTCCAGCGGAACGGTGCGTTTTCCTGCGTCCGCAGGCTTGTCAGAGTAACCTAAATACAGAATACCAAGCACGAGATCTTCTTCACCTAGCTGGAGAAAGTCTTTCATGGCAGGATGGTAGGCCATACCGCCAGAGCCCCAGTAGCTGGCGATGCCTAAAGCCGTAGCGCCGAGCAGCAGGTTTTGGATGGCACAGGAGGTAGCTGCTATCTCCTCCAGGGCAGGTATCTTCGGAAGATCTCCGCGCCGCATATAGCCAACAATTACGTGTGAGGCCTGGTCGCCCATGTGTAGCAGCTTCTCATAATTCATTTCCAGGAACTTGTCCGGTGCTATGTGCTTCTTGTAGAGTTCTGCGTGTGTCAGGCAAAAAGCCTGCACCTGGTCGTTTGCATACACTCTAAAGCGCCATGGCTCTGTACGCCCATGGGTCGGAGCCCAGTCAGCTAGTTTCAAAAGCTCTTTTACCTGCTCGTCCGGAATGCGCTGGCCATTCATCATAGGGGGCTTGGTGGTGCGCCTGGTCTTTATGATGTGTTTTATATGTTCAAACAGTTCATTCATTTTGATGTGGTATTGATTCGTCTCTGAAGTGCAAAGGTACAAAAGAGTAAAGCAAGTACAGCCTGAGAGGAGGTACCTGCTTGCTAGCTGCTAGTGGATATCTTGCCGTCAGACTTTAGAACCTCAAGACAAGTTTTAAGCGAAAGCGAAGAACAGCAAAAGCTGTGAATAAAGAATGGCTAAACCACCAGCGGGTTAAGCCGGCGGTTTAGCCATTAGATCCCTTGCAGGTACGCTTACTTGAGCTTAAGATCAGTTAAAATCTGCTCGACCTTCTGCTTTAGCTTTTGTTCGGTTGCGTCGTAGTCCTCTTTCGAAGCCAAAGGCTCGTTTACACTAATGTAGAACTTTATCTTTGGCTCGGTGCCGGAAGGGCGGGCAGAGATTTTGCTGCCATCCTCGGTCAGGTACTGTAACACGTTTGAGCTTTCCAGTTTGAGCTTGTGCTCTTGGCCTGTCATCACCAGCTTACGGGTACTCATCTTGTAGTCACTTACTTCTACTACTCGGGAGCCGGTAATGCTTTGCGGCGGATTGCTGCGCATGTCGGCCATCATTTGCTGGATCTCCTCGGCACCACGCATTCCTTTCTTCGTGATCGATATCAGCTCTTCTTTGTAGAAGCCGTACTTGGCGTACATCTCTACCATCATGTCGAACAGGCTTTGCCCCTGGTCTTTGGCCACAGCTGCCATTTCGGCAATCAGGGCGCAGGAAGAGATGGCATCCTTGTCGCGCACGAAGTCTCCGGCCAGGTAGCCATAGCTTTCCTCACCGCCCGCAATGTAGGTTTCCTTGCCCTCCAGCTCCCGGATCACTTCGGCAATGTACTTGAAGCCTGTTAGCGTCTCGTACATTTTTACGTTGTAGCTGTCGGCGATCTTCTGGATCAGGTCAGTGGTGACGATGGTTTTTACCACGAACTCCTTGCCTTGCAACTTGTCTGCCTTCTGCCAGGCCTGCAGCAGGTAGTTAATCAGCAGGGCACCTGTCTGGTTGCCGTTCAGTAATACAAACTCGCCTTTCAGGTTTTTCACGCCGATACCTACGCGGTCAGAGTCAGGATCAGTAGCCAGTACTAAGTCCGCATCTAGTTCGGCGGCTTTCTTCAGCGCCAGTGTCATGGCTTCTTTCTCTTCCGGGTTCGGGTACACCACCGTCGGGAAGTTACCGTTCGGCTCAGACTGTTCCTCTACCACGTGCACATTGGTAAAGCCATAGCGCTTCAGAATCTCCGGTACCAGCGTAATGCCCGTTCCATGGATCGGGGTGAATACGATCTTGAGGTCGTGCTGGCGTTTGATGGCCTCCTGCGAGATGGAAAGGCCTAGCACTTTCTTGATATAGGCCTCGTCCACGTCCTTGCCGATCAGCTGGATATTCTCCGACTTAGGCTCAAACTTCACCTCGTCGATAGATGTGATCTTGTTTACCTCGCCAATGATGTTTTTGTCGTGCGGTGCTGTTACCTGGGCGCCATCGTTCCAGTAAGCTTTGTAGCCGTTATACTCCTTCGGGTTGTGCGAGGCAGTAATCACCACGCCGCTCTGGCAGCCGAGGTGACGGATAGCAAAGGACAGTTCCGGGGTAGGACGAAGTTCCTCGAAAAGATATACCTTAATATCGTTGGCCGAAAAGATCTCTGCGGTGATGCGGGCGAACTCCTTGGAGTTGTTGCGGCTATCGTGGGCCACGGCTACTTTTATCTGCTGATCCGGGAAGTTCTGCTTCAGGTAGTTGCAGAGCCCTTGAGTCGCCATACCCAGCGTGTAGCGGTTCATGCGGTTACTGCCGGCTCCCATTACACCCCGCAGGCCCCCTGTGCCAAACTCCAGGTCTTTGTAGAAGGCATCAGACAGCGCCTCGTGCTCGTTGCGCTCCAGCATATCGTTTATCTCTGATTTTGTGGCGGCATCGTAATTGCCCGCCAGCCACTGGTCGATCTTTTCTCTTATAGCGGTATCGATCATAGTCTTTTTAGTTGAAACAAGTTATGTCTTAAAACAGGGAGAGTGCACAAAAAATCACACCAGCCCTTTCTGCACCCGAAGTACCTTCAAGAACTGGTGTGATATATTGTAATATCAAAATAAATAAATCTGCTTCACTTTTACACGGGCCTTTACTCAAAATTTAGGCTAAAGGTTGCCCCGCAGCTCCTGTTCGCGTTCAATAGCCTCAAACAAGGCCTTAAAATTCCCCTTTCCGAAAGAGCGGGCTCCTTTACGCTGTATGATCTCGAAGAAGACGGTAGGTCTGTCTTCCACCGGCTTCGTGAAGATCTGCAACAGGTAGCCTTCCTCATCCCGGTCAACGAGCAGGTTCAGCTTTTTCAGATCTTTCATGTCCTCGTCTATCTTGCCGACCCGGTCGAACAGGTCATCATAATAAGTTCCCGGCACGTAGAGGAACTCCACCCCACGGCGGCGCAGTTCAGAGACAGTATGCAGAATATCATCTGTGGCAATGGCGATATGCTGCACGCCGGCTCCACGGTAAAAATCAAGGTACTCGTCTATCTGTGATTTCTTCTTGCCCTGGGCCGGCTCATTGATCGGAAACTTCACATAACCGTTGCCATTCGATACGACCTTCGACATGAGGGCGGTGTACTCGGTGCTGATGTCCTTGTCGTCGAAGGTGATTAGGAGGTTAAAGCCCATCACTTTCTGGTAAAACTCCACCCACTCGTTCATATGGCCCAGTTCTACGTTGCCCACGCAGTGGTCCACGTATTTCAGGCCAACCGGTTCTACTTCCAGAGGTGACCTGCGGGCCACGTAGCCTGGCATAAAAGGTCCCTTGTACTTGTTGCGCTCTACAAAGGTGTGTATCGTATCGCCATAGGTGTGAATAGAGGCCACTTTTACCTCCCCGTGCTCATCCGTTAGCGTTTTAGGCTCCTGTGCGGGCTTAGCCCCGCGCGAAACGGTTTCGTAAAAGGACTTTTCGGCGTCATCCACCCACAGGGCCAGTACCTTTACCCCGTCTCCGTGCCGGTGCACATGCTGCGATATCTCAGAATCGGGACGAAGGGAGGTGGTCAGCACAAAGCGTATTTTATCCTGCACCAACACATAGGAGGCCCGGTCGCGGACGCCTGTTTCAGGACCTGCATAAGCCACTAATTTAAAGCCGAAGGCGGTCTGGTAGAAGTGAGCCGCCTGCTTGGCGTTACCCACGTAGAATTCGATGTGATCGGTGCCGTTAAGGGGAAGAATATCAGTTGCCATAGTTTTATATTTTGTTGTCAGGTGGTTTAAAGTAAAAATACACTTTTTGGGCTTATATCAAAGTGAATCAGGGATAGGGGAAATTATCATTAGGAATACTTGCAATTGCTGGGGCATGTTGTCAACTTTGTAAAAAAACATGACCGCATGAATGTAAATGCCCTAAACAGCTCGATCGTTGCGATCCTGGAGAAGAAGCAAGAACTGAACGCCCTGGACTACAACGACGCGCGTTACGACGATATTGAAGAGGAGCTGCACGACCTGGAGGATGACTTTAACGAGGAGTATGGCGACTACCTGGAGGATGTGCTCGAAGACGTACACGCCAAGCTGAAGTCTGATGCCGATATCCTGCTGCCAACTGCCTACCTGGCCAGCACGCTGGATCCTGAGGCAGCCCTGGAAGATGATGAACAGGAGGGGGTGTGGGTAGAGTCGGACTCTTTCCCGGGTGTGGAGATGCGCCTGGTGATTGTAGCTAACCCGCCGCGAGTGTTGCTGATTTTGGCGGACCAGGAGCGCGTGCTCTGGACTGCTGAGTAATAAACCTGAAAGCAGCTGATGTATTGCCGCGCCTGCCAAGCTTATGCAAAGGCAGGCGCGGCAATTTTTATTAGAGCAAACATACGCCTGTTCAACATTTTACCTGGCAGCGCTTAACTTCAGCTCAATTATGCTAACTTAGCTGATGCTTCTAAACAGGGAACTCCTTTAGACTAAAGAGAACTATAAGAACAGATCATGAAAACAATTGCCTTAGTTGCACATAACAACCAAAAGACAAACCTCCTGAACTGGGTTAAAGAGAACCAGAAAGCCCTGGAGGGCTATAACCTGATCGGGACTACCAATACCTCGCAGCTCATCAACGACCTGCTGGACCTGAAAGTGCAGCCTTTCGGGCACGGCCCGAGTGGGGGCGACATTTTGTTGGCCGCGCGAATCTTACAGGGAGAGGTAGACAAGATTATTTTCTTTATTGATGCCGAGACGCCGCACGGCCATGAGCACGACATACAGACACTTATTCGTACCGCTGTGCTGAACAATATCCCGATTGCACTGAATCGTGCCTCTGCCAACCTGATTGTTCTGGAACGCCCCTAAGCGATGGATGCCCCTACAGATAGGGCTCCTTTAAATCTTTTTCCTGCACTTGCCATGTTGTAAAGGTAAGTGCTTTTTTTATGCCTGTATGGTTTCATCTGTTAATGAGCAGAGAGTAGGATGGTGTTGTTTTATTTACTGTAAATTGTATTAAATATATGTGGAATCCTGTTTTTGCATTTAAAACGAAGTGTCTTCTTGTAGATTTATGTACAAATCTGGATTGTTCACTATAAGGATACCCTGTTACACTAAGGCTTAACAGGCCTTTACTTGTCTTTGCCAATACCCCTAACCTCATCAAGGGGAGGGCTCGTAATTTGGTGTATACGACGGCACTGTAACCAAGACACCTTGGCGTATAGTGTATATGAAACCAAAACGAGGATAACTATGAAAACCAATGAAATAAAAATTATCAAGCTATTGAAAACAAGCGCTTTCTTTATGTTAACCTTAGGCTTTGTAGCCTGCGGACAAGAAGGCTATGAGGAAGGAGGAGATGAGTTAGGCGAAGTTGAGGCACAGACAGAAGACCTGGGGGTAGTAGGAGCAGAAGCGGGAGTAGCTGATGGATACGATACGGAGCGATTTAATGCCACTTTTGCCAATGAAACCAATTATGAGGGCTGGGATGCAAACCAAAATAGCGTGTTAGAAGAGAACGAGTTTTATGGCGGTTTCTATGATACCTGGGATACGAACAACGATGAAAGAGTGGACGAAGAAGAATGGAACACCGGCACACGCGATTATCGCGTAGCGAACCAAAACTATGGGGAGTGGGACGCCAATGGGGATGGTGTTCTGGATGAAAATGAGTTCGGGGCAGGTTTTGCTAATAACAACTACTTCCATGACTGGGATACAGACCAGGACAACGCGGTAAATGAGCGTGAGTTTACAGATGGTGTTTTTGGCCTTTGGGATGATAACGACGATGGTATACTAGACAGTAATGAGTACACCCCGAATTCAGAGGCCAGGCAGTAGATTTAATGCCGGCAACAACCAGCTATAGATAAGCTAGCATACCAAAAAGGCCCGGGAGCATTTACTCCCGGGCCTTTTTGGTATGCTAATAGAAGTATGAAAGCCAGGGGATGTTAATACCCGAGCTTTTGTCGTACACGCTCCAATACAGGCGTAGCAATGGCCCTGGCTTTTTCAGCGCCTTCCAGTAGCTTTTTATCTACTTCCTGCAGGTTGTTCATGTAATAGTTGAACAACTCCCGCTCTTTCGCATATTTTCGAACAATAAGTTCGTAGAGCGCCTGCTTGGCATGCCCATAGCCATAGCCGCCTGCCAGGTAGTTCTGGCGCATCGTTTCAATTTCTTCAGGCGTGGCCAGTAAGCTATAAAGCTTATACACAGTATCAGTATCCGGGTCTTTAGGTTCTTCTAAAGCCGTGCTGTCCGTTATGATGCTCATGATCGTCTTACGAAGAGGCTTGTCCGCCTCAAAAATATCAATGATATTCCCATAAGACTTGCTCATTTTTTCCCCGTCAAGGCCGGGCACCGTCATCACGCTCTCGTCTATCTTCGCTTCCGGCAGCACAAAGGTGTCGCCATAGATGTGATTAAAGCTGCTGGCAATGTCACGGGTGATCTCCAGGTGCTGTATCTGGTCCTTACCTACCGGTACTATGTTCGCATCGTAAAGGAGGATGTCTGCCGCCATCAGCACAGGGTACGTAAAAAGGCCGGCATTCACTTCAGACAAACCCCTGCGGTTCGACTTGTCCTTGAAAGAATGGGCATTGGCAAGCATCGGGAACGGTGCAAAGCAGTTCAGGTACCAGGTTAGTTCCGTTACCATCGGTACATCCGACTGGCGATAGAACACGTGCTTGTCTGTATCGAAACCAAAGGCAAGCCAGGCAGCAGCAACAGAGTAGGTGTTATGCCGCAGTACCTCCGCGTCGCGTATGGTGGTAAGCGAGTGCATATCAGCAATAAAGTATAGCGACTCCTGCTCAGAAGTTCTGGATAATTCCACAGCAGGAATGATAGCGCCTAATAAGTTACCCAGGTGTGGGCGACCAGTGCTTTGAATTCCTGTAAGATATCGTGCCATAGGTTCGGATAATGTTGTTTTGGGTGCAAATTAACTGAAAATGCCGAAAGTTGCCCAGCAGCCTCTTCATATGTTGCCCCCCGCGCTGACTTTGCGAGCCTAAATTTTTTGGCCTGCTGTTTAATCTGCCTGTATCAGAGGATGCTCCCGTATCTCCTTTGGGAGGTACAGTTGCTCTGAGTCAGTCTGGAATTGTCTTCGTTTGCCATCCTGTATGAGAGACACGTGCAGTCGGTCACGGGCAGGGTCCACCAGTAGAAAAGCAAAAGGTCCTGTTGCCGGGTCAGGAAGGCTGCTTGTGGTGTAAAGGACACGTTCCCGCTTTAAAGGCTGGGCCGTTTGCATTATGCTTACAAAGGTGGGGTACTCATCTTTCAGCAGCAACTTTAACCGACTTTGCAGTGGCTCCGTGTCCCACAGGCCCACGTCTGCCGGGGACTCTCCCAGGTATTCTGATATATAGTACAGGCTGTCCATTTCAATAACAGGAGAAGCTGGTATGCCCAGGGTCTTGTACTTGATATCCAGGGGAGTCTCTTTCTTCTCTTCTGAACAGGAGACTAACAGGGGGATAAGGCAGGGGATCAGAAAGCGCACTGTCATTTGTATCGAACTGTTTATAGGCTTTACGCTACTCCTGGAAGGCTGTTTTGAGAGGCATCAAATACGGTCAGAGGGGAGGAGTGGCGATGATACGTGACGTGCAGCCATACAGCAGCTTTTCCTGCTGTATAAAAGTAATGGTTAGGCCTGTTACCCGAAGGGACCTGCCTAACCATTTACAATCAACCAACTTTACTTTAAAACTTTCTTTTTATACTGTAGGCCCATTTCAAGCCTACGCCTGGTTAAACTGCTACTGCCTGGGCAGCTTTCCTGCTGCGGAGCGAGCTGAGGTTAGAGAGGGCAATAGCCACCAGGATGAGTATAACCCCGAACCACTGCACTGGCCATACTTCCTCCTGGAGCACCAGACTCGACATCATGACGGCTACCGGAAGTTCTGCTGCACTCAGAATAGCGCTTAAACCTAACCCTGTACGTGGAATGCCATAGGCATAAAACAGAGGTGGTATTACGGTGCCGAAAACAGCCAGCAAGAGCCCCCATTTAAATAAACCGTGGAACAAGGACCCGTTCACCAGAAACACAGGCGGGAACACGGTCAGGATTAACAGGCAGGCCCCAGTCAGGATCAGGGCGCTTTTTGTAGTCGGGTGTAAGCTGTTTCCTACAGCGCCGTTGATCATCAGGAAAATGGCATAGCAAAAAGCAGCCAGCAGTCCGAAAGCCACTCCCCTCATTTCAAAGTCAGGCAAGCTGCCAGAGAATAACCGGCCTGCCAGGGCAGTGCCTAAAAGAACCAGCACCGCAGTACCGACTTGTACCAGGCTCGGAAGCCTCCGTTTCAGGATTGCCTCCAGTACAAGGCTCATCCAGGTGAACTGCATTAAAAGCAGAATAGCAATGGAGGCCGGCACAGCTTGCACACACTTGTAGTAAAAGATACTCACAAGCCCTGTGCTGGTGCCCATAACGACAAGCTTGAGCTTTTCCTTGAACAAAGTGCTGTTGCTCTTGCCGCCAAGCAGCCGTCGCAACAACACAATAGTCCAAAGAACAATCAACCCAAAAAATACCTGAGTGCCCGTTACATCACCCAGTGTAAAGCCTTCTTTATATGCTAATTTTACGAACGTAGATAATATGCCAAAGCTACACGCCCCAAGAAAAACCAAAATGATTCCTCTGAACATGGTTGTCCCTTTAAAAAATGAAAACCCGAAAAAAAAGAGATAACGAAGAGGCTGAGCAGCCCCAGAATCCAGAAAGGGGTACTCTTACAGGTCGTGTAGTACGTAGCCTGTAATAAAGATTTGTGTATGTGCTAAGTGAGCTGGCATTTTCTTTTGCAAGGCTGCAAATGTAAGCACAAGCTAAACTAGGAACCAAACAATTTCTGTTTTTTTGCGCAACTTTCTGTTTTTCCCCTATCACAGAAGAGTTGAGCCAACATAGGGAGGGGAAGCCGTGCCTAAGTTAGCCAACTAGCGGTAGTACTTCTTTGCCATGCTAAAGGTAGGGAAAGATATGCAAAGTGAAGTAGCAGGAGATGCATTAAGCAGATGCAGGACCTACCTGCATGGCTTCAGCTTCTGTGGTTGTTTGATGCCATATTCGTTCCATGCCTAGTATGGAGAGGACATTTTTAATTTTAGGCTGCATACCAAATAAGACCATTCTAATGCCTTTGCTCTGGCAAAAGTGGAAGGTAGACAGGAGTACGCCCAGCCCGGTAGAGGATACGTAGTGAAGTTGGGTGCAGTCTATCAGGAGTTGCTTTGAGGCTGATTCCGCTGCTTGGGTTAAGGAGTCATCAGCCGTAACAGCTGTGTGTGCGTCCAGTTCCCCTTCCAGCCGGATTACCACTACTTCTTCTGTTACCTCAATCGCTGCGTTAAACTCCTGCGCTCTCATTTTTTCTCCTTAAGTTTGTCTGTCTATACTGTTACAGCTCTTGCTATAGGGAATGCCCGCTAAACGCTAAAGCAAAACAGTCCAAAGTGCTTCGTGTAAGTCCGGAAAAACTGTCCTATTGGTATCAAACTTCTTTTGTTCTCAGCTTCCGGCTAAATTTCTATTTCTCTAAAAGTTGTCCGAAACGAAGATATTCATTCTAGTTGTCTTAAAATGCCTGGTTAAATACGTAATTATCATGTAATAAATACGTATTTAATCAGGGCGACGGCGCTTATATATTAGTATATTAATATATTGCTAACGCTATGCAAATGATGTTCCTGTTGTATTCTAAGGGAAGGTCTTGTACTGCGAGGCGTGTTTAGACAGCATTATAAGTCATTTAATCCTGTTAGTTAACAAAGTACTTTTAGACAAAAGGCAAACAAAGCAGGTTTTCATACAGAAATCAGTACAACTGGCGCAGCGCTGAGAAAACGATACCCTTGAGGAGTAAAATGAAAGATTTAAAAGCCTTACATGATTAAGCTAATTCTTGCAGATAGTTGCCCATTACTCAGGGATGGAATCAGTGCGCTTTTAAAGGAAGATAACAACATAAAGGTAACGGGAGAGGCCTGTAACGCGGACGAGTTACACGTTGTTTTGGCAACGACGCCAGCGGATGTCGTTTTGCTGGATCTTGAAATACCGGACCTGCAGAGGGTAGGAGCCCTGGAGCGCTTATGCAGGCGTTTCTCCCAAGTCAAAATACTTGCTTTTTCAGTGTTAGAGAGCGAACGGCAGGTACACCAGACATTAAAGTCTGGCGTGGCAGGATACATACTCCGGAATGCTGGCCTTGAAGAGTTGCGATCGGCTGTGCAGTTGGTGGCTGCCGGCACCCTTTATATCAGTTCCAATGTTTCGCTGGGGCTCCTGCAGAAAGCTACCGGTACAACAACTTCTCTTTCCTTGCTCCAAAGAGCAAGGGAAGCACCCCTAAAAGAACTCTCCAGAAGAGAACTGGAAGTCCTCCACTTGATCTCTGAGGGATTTACCAATGCGCAGATAGCAGAAAAGCTGTTTGCTAGTAAGCGAACAATCGAAACACACCGGCAAAACCTGCTGGAGAAAACAAAAACGAAGAACACGGCTGCTTTGGTGAAACATGCCGTACTATACGGGCTGGTCAACTAGGCTTATTTTTGATAAGAAGCAGTACCTGGATGTAAGCTTCGTTCGGGATGCTTATCATGTCTACTCCGGCCTTTCTACATTAAAATGGAGCAACTGGCGCCTTGCGAATGTAATTCCTACTCGTGGAGTAAAAGCCAGTCTGTAGCGGCTCCTTCGGATGTGAACTGTCCTAGCTCAGCGATGACGGAATGTTCTTCTTTAATGCGCTGTACCATGTTTTCAAAAGAAATGTAGTTAAAAACATCAGCGGTTACTATCCGGGCAAACTTTTGGAGGTTTGTGTTTGCAATAAGGGGGGCAATTTCGCGCACTACCCACTGCTGGTCCACGAAAGTAATGGTATTTAGCAGGCGTGCATCCGAGAGCCAGTAAGCGCTATCCTCACTTACGATACACTGCCCTACTACGCCTATTCCCTCTTTTAACTCCTCGCTGCTTACGGGGCGGAGCCACTTGGAGCGGAGCAGTTTCTTTTTCCCGTCTACTTGGAGCAAAAGAAAGTCTGATACAGCAGGCATAACCAGAGCGCTTGGTGAACAACAAAGATAGCAAAAGGGACCTATTTGTTGTATGGGCTCTGTTATAGGCTGAGTGCTGCTTTTTATGTTGTCACTTCTAAAGAGTGTAGTAAATTGAGGTCCCATTGTTTAAATTAGAAATATGGCTACAACAAAACTCTATATCAAAAACATGGTCTGTGACCGATGTAAGCGGGTCGTGGCAGAGGACCTGAGCAAGCTTGGCTACAAAGTGTTGCAGGTTGGCCTGGGTGAAGCTGAAATAGCAACCGATGAAACGAGTGAGGTGGACATGGAGCAGATACGGCAGGTAATGAGCGAGGATGGCTTCGAACTGCTGGATGACCGCAAAACCCAGCTGATTGAAAAAGTAAAGCTGGCGATCATAGCGTTGGTGCATGCCAATCATGAAGCTGAGTTGCATGTAAACACCTCTGACTATATTGCCGAGAAGGTAGGGCTGGATTATAATTACCTCAGCACGCTTTTCTCATCTTATGAAGGCGTAACCATCGAAAAGTACCTGATCCTGCAGCGGATAGAGCGGGTGAAGGAGTTGCTGGTGTATAACGAGTTGAGCCTGAAAGAGATCGCCTATCAGCTAGGATATAGCAGTGTGGCCCATCTCTCCAGCCAGTTTAAAAAGATAACAGGCCTCACCCCAAGCCATTTTAAGCAAGTAAAGGAAGAGAAGCGCAAGACACTGGACAAGGTAAAGGATTAAGCTTGTTCTTGCTGCCATGGCGATAGAAGCGTGCCAGTGGCTTTACTAGAGTCAGAAAAGAGCAGGGCTACGATGATCAGGAGCCCTGCTCTTTTGGTCAGCGGCTAAGCTCCTGCCTGAGTCGTCGAGGTGCTGGGGCAGCTAAAGGTTGTACGCGGCATGTCCGTCCGCGCGAGGGCAGCATAGCCTCCCTGTACATCCACCAGGTTCTCAAAACCACGGGCTTTGAGAATAGAGGCTGCGATCATGGAGCGGTATCCTCCTGCACAGTGAATATAGAGAATACTTTCCTTTGGTAGTTCTGCCAAGTGCTCGTTTATATAGTCTAAGGGAACGCTTTGTGCTGCCTCTAAGTGTTCTGCCTGGTACTCCCCGGGCTTACGCACGTCTATAATACAGAGCTTTGGGTCTTTTGTGAAACGGGCTGCCAGTTCTGCTGCCGGAATGGAGCTTATGCTGTCTGTTTCCCTGCCAGCAGCTTCCCATGCCTCCAATCCCCCGTCCAGGTAGCCAATGGTGTTATCGAAACCGACACGGGCCAGGCGCGTGATTACCTCTTCCTCCCGACCTTTGTCGGCGATGATCAAAATCGGCTGCTGGATGTCCGGAATCAAGGTGCCCACCCAAGGGGCAAAGCCTCCGTCTATACCGATATTGATAGCATTTGGAATAAAGCCTTGGGCGAATTCTTGTGGTTGGCGTGTGTCCAGCACAACAGCCCCTGTCTCATTGGCCGCCACCTCAAAGGCAATGGGAGTCAAGGCCTGAAGTCCCTTGTGCAGGATACTATCAAAGCTACTATAACCCTCTTTGTTTATTTTGACATTGAAGGGGAAGTAGCTAGGGGGAGGTAGCAGACCCGCCGTTACCTCTTGAATAAACTCCTCTTTGGTCATCCCTGCGCGTAGCGCATAATTGGTTTGCTTCTGATGCCCCAACGTGTCGCTTGTTTCCTTGCTCATGTGCTTACCACAGGCAGAACCTGCCCCATGCGCCGGATACACGATCACTTCATCTGCCAGGGGCATGATTTTGTTTCGCAGCGAGTCGTACAGCAGGCCCGCTAACTGCTCCTGCGTAAAATCAGACTTGGCTGCCAGATCCGGGCGGCCCACATCGCCGATAAACAGGGTATCACCCGTAAAAATCGCGCAATCCTTGCCCTGCTCGTCGCGCAACAAATAAGTAGTAGACTCCAGCGTGTGGCCGGGGGTATGCAGTACATTAATGGTTACCTCGCCTAGCTGTAGCTCTTCCCCGTCTGTGGCAAGGTGCGCCGCATAAGCCGGTTGGGCATGGGGGCCGAAAACAAGCGTTGCTCCTGTTGCCTTTGTTAAATCCAGGTGGCCCGACACAAAATCCGCATGGAAGTGTGTTTCCAGCACGTACTTGATCCTGGCTCCGTTGTGGGAGGCCTTCTCCAGGTAGGGCTTTATCTCACGCAGGGGGTCTATGATGGCAGCCTCTCCTTTGCTTTCTATGTAATAGGCGCCCTGTGCCAGGCAGCCGGTGTAAATCTGCTCTACTTTCATGAATAAAAGTTTTGAAGGTACGGGACAAATATCGGCATAAAAGTATCTCATAAAAGTGACTTTTGTTACTTAGGGCCTGCACAAGGAGAATTTCGTATTGCCTGTCTCGTTTAACATGATGTTAAAAAAAAACAGGAACGCCTGTTTCTCTAAGTGCTAAACCTGATAAAAAGACAGGAGCAGCGAGAAAGTGGAGTACCTTCTCCGAGACTTTAATATTCGCTCGGTTACAAGTAGGCAGACAAGAGTCATGAAAAGAAAACCCCCACCTGCAGGCAGGTGAGGGTCGTCTAACTAAACTATAAACCTAGGAGAATTTAGATCAGTGATCAGGAAGAAACGAGTTCCTTGTGAAGCTCTTCGCTGGAAGCGGTGGGTTCCGTTTCGTACTGCGTTTCGCCGTGCTGGCTTAGGTCCAGGCCAATTATCTCTTCTTCTTGCGACACACGAAGTGGTGTGATCATGTCCGTTACTTTAAGCAGTACCCAGGCACCACCAAAGGCAAATACAGATACGCCAACAAGAGCACCAACGTGAATCAGGAACAAAGCCGTTTCACCATAGATTAGGCCGTTGCCCACTTCTATGGCCGGGTTTACTGCCTGGCTGGCAAAAACGCCTGTTAGCAGCATGCCCACCATGCCGCCTACACCATGGCAAGGAAACACGTCCAGTGTATCATCTAGTGTGGTGCGGGTGCGCCACTCTACGACCAGGTTACTAATGATCGCCGCAATAACGCCAATGGCCAGGGAGTGGGGAATGGTCACAAAGCCAGCTGCCGGTGTTATTGCCACCAAACCTACTACAGCACCGATACAGGTACCCATGGCCGAGGGCTTGCGACCACGCAGGGCATCAAAGAATACCCAAGCAAGAGCGGCGGCGGCAGAAGCTGTGGTGGTGGTAGCCAGGGCGACTACCGCCAGGGAGCTAGCGCCCATGGCCGAGCCCGCGTTAAACCCGAACCAGCCAAACCACAGCAGACCAGTACCCAGCAAGACATAAGATATATGAGCAGGCTTGTGGGTGTTATCGTAGCGACGCTTTAAGAACAGAGCAGAGGCCAAAGCAGCCCACCCAGCCGACATGTGCACCACAGTTCCCCCGGCAAAGTCCAGCACCCCCAGGTTAAAAAGTAGCCCGTCCGGATGCCAGGTCATATGAGCCAGGGGAGCATAAATAAAGGGCACAAAGAGGCAGATGAAAAGATTATAAGAGATAAAGCGGATACGCTCCGCAAAAGCACCTGTGATCAGTGCGGGGGTAATGATGGCAAACTTTAACTGGAACATGGCGAACAGGAGCAAAGGAACAGTAGGAGCTGCCGGCCAAGGGGCGCCATCAATCACGCCGTCCATCATAAAGAATGTAAGGGGGTTCCCGATAATGCCTCCGATAGACTCGCCAAAGGCAAGGCTAAAACCAAAAACTACCCACATGACCGTTACGATAGCCATGCATATAAAGCTTTGCAACATGGTAGAGAGTACATTCTTTTTACTGACCATGCCCCCATAGAAAAAGGCCAGGCCAGGTGTCATGATCAAAACAAGGGCAGTTGCAGTGAGCATCCAGGCAGTATCCGCAGCACTTATTTCTGCGGTATCGCCTGCTACAGGCACAGAAGGGAACACCATGGTGGCGACTACAACAAGTAAGAGAAGTACAATTGGGATACGAGATAAAGCTTTAGTCATCCTGGTTAAATAAAGTTTTTAAAATGCTAATACCCAAGGGTTGTTATGGGTTGTATGGAATATTAGTACGTAATTTATTAAAGTATTATATAAAATAATGCCTTATTAGTGAAAAATTATTAAAAAATAGCTATTTTGGGGTTATTGGAGCCTGTTTGTGGGGGTTTTAGCTTTAAGGGTGTTGTTGTATGAGGGGTGTGATGCTGGAAGATAGCTATTTATATGATATTGCCTTTATGATGTAAGGGGGTAGGTTTTGTAAATATAGGTAATGAGTGAAAATGGGGTTATTCTGAAAGGTGTAGTAGAAAGCTTCGGAACTCCTGTGTGTCGTAGTCGGCCATACCTTCCTTATGTACTATTAACTTTCCTTCCGGTGAGAGCACGATAGTGGTAGGGATAGACTGCGTGATAAACTCTTTCGGTAAGGGGCTGGCAGGTCTGAAAACTGGCAAGGTATAGCCTTTCTTTTCTATAAACCGGAGGGCCTTTGCTGGGTCTTCGTCAAGCGACACCATCAAAAAAGTAATCTTGTCAGATCTAACCTGCTCGTAGAGGCTTTGGATATTGGGCATCTCGGCGATGCAGGGAGGGCACCAGGTAGCCCAGAAGTTAATGAAAACAACCTTGCCTTGCAGGCTTTCTAGTCTGAAGGACTCTTGCCCGTCTAAGGACTGCAGCAGGAAGTCCTGACCAACCATAGTGGTGTTGTCTGTTGGAACTTCTGGGTTTTCTTCTGGTAGTTCCGGGCGAAAAAGGCTGGTAGCCAGCAGGAGGCGCTGCACCTGACCAATCACCTCCGTGTGCAAGCCGGTCAGGTAGAGCAGGCCAAAGACTGCTATCATAACCAGCCAGCCATAAACGTCTTTCATGCTAAAGTTCTTATTGCTCATGTGTGTTTCGCTTTGCGAGGTGACCTGAATCCGAAATGGATAAATCTTCCCCTCCGGTTCTGGGTATAGGGTTTCTCTTCTTATAAGGTAAGCACCTTGGCCTGGTACTTAAAGTACCAGGTCCTCTTAATACCATAAAGATAGTGTAGAAGGGCTTAATTAAAGCCGTGGACAGTGGGCACTATGCCAGCTTAGGCAAATAACTGTAGCACGCAAACTCTAAAAAAGAAAGCCTGCCCGGGTAACCGGGCAGGCTTTCTTTTTATACTTAAGTCAGGCTACTCACCTACTTTTTTTACTTTAGAACCAATAAAGCCATAGTAGACAATGTACAGGTAACAAGCCATCGGCACCAGGAAGGATAGTTGCAGGTTACCTGTAAGGTCCGCAACGAGCCCCTGAACGGGCGGGATGATAGCACCACCTACAATGGCCATCACGAGCAGGGAAGAACCCTGGCTGGTGTGTACGCCCAGGCCTTTGATGGCAAGCGTGAAGATTGTCGGGAACATGATCGAGTTAAACAGGCCGATGGCGATAACAGACCACATGGCTACCTGCCCTGTGCCAAAGCAGGTAAACAGCAGGAGACCAATAACTGTGGCTGCAAAGAAACCAAGCGTTCTGCTCGGGATAAAACCGCCGAGCAGCAACACCACAAAGTTCAGGGCAATCAGTCCCAGACCAATGGTGGCTTCCTCTAAGCCGTAAATGCTATAAAGTAGGGCAAAGGCAACTGCACTGATCACAGCAATGATCACGTATTTCATGCTGTTATTCCTGAATTGGGCCAGGGCCACAGCTCCGAAGAACCGGCCGATCATGGCGCCCCCCCAATAGAAGGCCAGGTAATGGCCGGCCTCAGCCTCTTCCAGGCCTGCGATTTCCGGCAAACGGAAGAAGTTGATCAGGGTGCTACCAATGGCTACCTCCCCGCCCACATAGGCAAAGATACAGCCGATACCCAGCACCAGGTGGCGGTACTTCAGGGCGTCGGCGTTAGGCGTTAACTGCTCATCACCCTCTACGCGGGGCAGCTTCGCCACTTTGATCATGATAGCAATTAGCAACAGCGTACCGGCAAGGCCCAGGTAAGGCAGTTTTACCGAGTCTGCTCCTACCTGTTGGGCGGCATTTACGCCTTCAAAGATCAGGTAGCCTCCAATGATAGGAGCCACGGTAGTCCCCAGGGAGTTGAGGGCCTGCGTCAGGTTCAGACGGCTAGCTGCTCCATCCGGAGGGCCGAGAATGGTTACATAAGGGTTGGCGGCAATTTGCAGGATGGTAATACCCGAGGCCAGGATAAACAGCGCGAGCAGGAAAAAGCCATAGCTCAGAAGACTGGCGGCCGGGAAAAACAGGGCGCAACCGATAGCCGACACAATCAGGCCTACGATGATGCCGTTCTTATAGCCGATCTTCTGGATAGGGTCGCCCTTGGTAACCGAGAAAATAAAGTACAGGAGCGAGACAATAAAATAAGCCCCGAAAAAAGCTGTCTGGATGAGCATGGCCTGCCAGAGCTGCAGGGTAAACACCTGCTGTAGTTTCGGGATGAGGATGTCGTTCATGCAGGTGATAAAACCCCACATAAAGAACAGGAGGGTCACAACCACCAGCGGACCCTGGTAGTTTTCGGTAAGCGATGCCTCAGAGGACCGCTCCTTGGTTTGTTGAGAAATTCCGGCCATAAATTTAGATATTCAGTATTAGGTAATAGGTATTAGCGTTTGAAGTAAAAAATAAAGCAGAAGCGATGCCCTACGGGGAGACCTGGTCTCCTGAGCCAAAGTTGCTCCTGCTGTGTTGTTGTGGTTTATTTATTGTCCTCTTTAGTAGAGAATTTATAGATCGTGCTTTGCTTGTAGGTTTCTCCCGGCCGCAGGATAACAGAGGGGAACTGTTCCTGATTCGGAGAGTCAGGGAAGTGCTGTGTCTCCAGGGCCAGGCCATAATGTTTGGTGTACTTCTCGCCATTCTTGCCTGTCAGGGTACCATCCAGGAAATTACCAGTGTAGAACTGTATGCCCGGCTGAGTGGTGTACACCTCCATAAAGCGGCCGGTCTTCGGGTCGTAAACGGTTGCCGCCAGGGTCATGTCCTCCTGCCCGCCGTTCAGTACGTAGTTGTGGTCATAGCCCCCCGGTACCTGCCCGATGTCCTGGCCTACTGGCTGTGGCTCTCTCAGGTCCATAGGTGTACCTTCTACGGCAGCTAACTCTCCGGTAGGGATCAGTTCTTCGCTTACCGGGGTGTACTTGTCAGCGTTAATCTGTACCAGGTGGCTCAGGATGTCCTTCGACTCCCCGGCAGAGAGGTTAAAGTAACTGTGGTTTGTCAGGTTAACAGGGGTAGCTTTGTCCGTCGTCGCTTCGTAATCGATCTTCAGTTCGTTATCCTCGGTTAGGGTATAGATCACGGTAGAGGTGAGGTTCCCTGGATAGCCTTCTTCCCCATCCTTGCTCACATAAGTCAGCTTCAGGGCATTCTGCCCCGGCAGTTCTTCTACCTGCCACACTTTTTTATCGAAGCCGATGTTGCCACCGTGCAGGTGATTTGGTCCATTGTTGGTTGCCAGGGTATACTCCTGGCCATCCAGTGTAAACTTGCCTTTGGCGATGCGGTTAGCGAAACGGCCTACGATGCCTCCAAAGTAAGGGTCGTTTGGATAGTAATCCTTTAAGGTATCAAAGCCCAGCACCACATCCCCCATGTCACCTTCGCGATCGGGAGTAACAAGGGAGGTGACAATACCGCCATAGTCTGTGATCTTAGCAGTTACACCGTGCTTGTTGGTTAGTGTGTACAGGCTTACTTCCTGGCCGTCTGGGGTAGTTCCAAAGGGTTCTTTCGTAATGTTCATGGAGTTTGTGGTGGTCGCCGTTGCTACTGTCTCCTGTTCAGTTTCCTGGCTGGCACAGCTCGTTAAGCTACCTGCGCTGAAACTGCCCAAAAGGGCCATCAGGAGGAATTTTTGGCTTGCTTTAAATCGTTTCATAACAGTGGGTGAAGTACGGGTATAGGTACTACAAGTTTTCAAGGTAGAATGTTTAAGTCAAAAATGCTAACACCTGGTAGCCTCTTGCACAAATATATTTACCGGTAGGAGGGAGGGCATAAGTAGTCAATCAGTTACTCTCCATCGCCTCTCCTGAAAACTCTTCAGCCCCCGGCCTTCGTAAGCAAGGACAAACAACAAGCGTGCACATGCGGAAAGTAGCATACTGGCTAGAGGGAGCAACCGGACTGACAGTTGGTTTCTATGAAAACCTGCTCTATTCTATAATAGTAGTGGCGGTGCTGTGGGGCTTGAGCCGGGTGGCGCTACATTTGATCTACAAACGGGAAAAGGACTACAGGCAGCAGTACAAGTGGCGCAAGTTCACCAACTATGTTGTCAGTGTGCTGAACATACTCCTGCTGGCCAACATCTGGCTGAGTGACTTTGCCTCGATCGCCACCTTTCTGGGGCTGTTCTCAGCAGGACTTGTGGTCGCGCTACGGGAGCCTTTGCTGAACCTGGCCGGCTGGTTGTTTATTATCTGGAAGCGCCCTTTTCACTTCGGGGACCGGGTACAGATAGGAGAGCACATAGGGGATGTGATCGATATCCGCCTTTTCCAGTTCACCATTAACGAGATCAGGGGCTGGGTAGAGGCGGACCAAGCCACCGGACGCATTGTGAACATCCCCAACGGAAGGCTCTTTACAACGCCTCAGGCCAACTATAACTATGGCTTCCCCTTTGTGTGGCAGGAGATACCGGTGCGCGTCACGTTTGAGAGTAACTGGCAAAAGGCTAAAAGTATTTTGCTGGAAGTAGCCTCGCGGCATGCCGAGCAGCTCAGCGACGCTGCCAAGGCACAGGTACGGCGGGAGTCGCAGCGGCACCTGATCTTTTACGACGACCTGCAACCCGATATTTATACAAGCGTGCAGGATAACGGGATACAACTCACTGTTCGCTACATGTGCAGCCTGATGCGCCGCAGGAAGAGTTCGCACCTGATCTGGGAGGAAGTGCTAGCTGCTTTTCTGGCCGCGCCGGATATACAGTTTGCTTACCCTACCACCCGCTTCTATCAAGGGTACGAGGGGCAGTCGCCTGAATCCCCTCCTGCACCCTAAGGCTTTACTTTTTATAGATCGTCCCGTCTTTCATCACCAGGGCTATTTGCCGGATGTTGGCCATGTTGCTCAGCGGATTGCCGTCTACAGCAATGATGTCTGCCAGCAGTCCTGGCTTCAACCGGCCGATCCTGTCGCTTACCTGAAAGACGTCGGCATTCACAGAAGTTGCGGAGCGTAGCACTTGCAGGGGCTCCATTCCGTAAGCTACCATCATTTCCATTTCGCGGGCATTGTCGCCGTGAGAGAACACACCCACGTCTCCCCCCATGCAAATCGTAACACCCGCTTTCATTGCCTCCTGAAAGGTTCTGCGTTTTTGCAGGATGCGGTCGGGGGCCAACTGCTTGCCTTTTTGCCAGCCACGGTACTGCATGATGGCATCGCCGGCAGCAAGGGTAGGGCACAGGGCAACATTGTGCTTCTTCATCAGTTTGTATATCTCCGGGGTAGCGTCATCGCCATGCTCGATGGTGGCAACACCGGCAAGAATTGCCCGGCGCATGCCTTCAGGGGTAGAGGCGTGTGCTACCACAGGCCGGCCGCTGGCACTGGCCACCTCCACAATCTTTTTTAACTCCTCAAGGGTAAAAGTAGGTGCTGCTTCTCCATGAAGGCCCCAGCGGTAATCGGCGTAGACTTTTATCAGGTCGGCGCCCTTGCCGATCTGTGTCCGTACCTCTTTTATCAGTCCGTCCATGCCGTCGGCTACGGCAGCCCCAATCGGGGTTTCTATTTCGTAGCTCAGTTCTTTGGGACCATAACTGCCGGAGGCCACAATGGCCCGGGTAGCAATGAGCATACGCGGGCCGGGTATTACGCCTTTTTCGATGGCCTGTTTCAGGCCTACGTCGTCATAACCTGCACCTTCAGTACCAAGGTCGCGCACGGTGGTAAAGCCAGCCAGCAGGGTGTTGTTCGCATGCACTGTTGCCCTGGCAACACGCTCCGGCCTGGACTCTTTCAGCACCTGGTCGTTCCAGGATGTTTCGTTATAAGGATGCAGAAACAAATGGCTGTGCCCTTCAATGAGGCCTGGCAGCACCGTTTTTCCCTGCAGGTCAATTACCTGTGCGTTGGGTGGAGTATTGCTCAATTGGCCAACGGCTTCAATCTTATTGTTTTTTACCAGCACCTGCCAGTCGTCGTGCATTTCCACGCCGTCAAACACACGATCGGGTTTCAGGAGGTAATAGGTGTCCTGGGCAGACAGAAGGTTAGCGGAAAGCAGTACAAGCAATATCGTGAGGGCGAGAATTCTTTTCATCTGAAAACAGCGGATGTAATGGGGTGCCCAAAATACAAAATATATAGTAGTGGCAGAAGTCCGATGTGCCTGCCCTATAAGCAAAGCGCACCGGCTGGGTACCCAGCCGGTGCGCTTTGCATGTAAAAAAATTAGAAGGCCTTAGGCGGAGGTAACCTTGCCGGAGGTCACGTAAAAGTTGCGGTCTACCGTCAGCTTCGTGTTTTTCTTTACATTTTTCAGTTCCTGCCAGTTTGTGCCTGGCTCCAGCCACTGCGCTTTGTCGTTCAGGTATACTTTCACCGGTAAATCAAAGCCTGCCACGGTATTGGCCCAGCGGTACTGCAGCTTGTTGTCTACCAACCGGTACTCCAGTTTGGGGATGCGCACATCGCGCAGGTACTGGTCAAAAAAGAACTGCAGGTCCCGGCCCACGTGCTGACTCAGGTAGTCCTCGATCTGCGCTGTGGTAACCGTCTGGTGGTAGAACTCCTTGTTGAGGCCCCGCAGGATGCCGCGCCACCTCGCGTCGTCATTCACTACCTGGCGGAGGGTATGCAGCATATTAGCGCCTTTAAAGTACATGTCGCCGGAGCCCGGGTAATTCACATCGTACACGCCAATGATCGGTCTATCGTTCCGAATGTTCTTACGCAGGCCGATCACATAGTCATTTGCTGCCTCAGTACCATAGTGGTAATCCAGGAACAGGGACTCAGAGTAATCTGTAAAGCTCTCGTGGATCCACATATCGGCCGCATCCTTGTAGGTGATGTTGTTGGCAAACCACTCGTGCCCGGACTCATGGATGATGATATAGTCGAACTTATTTCCCCAGCCACTGCCGCTCAAATCGGTGCCCCGGTAGCCGTTCTGGTAGCCATTGCCATAGGTTACGGAGCTTTGGTGTTCCATGCCCAGGTAAGGTACCTCTACCAGCTTGTACCCATCCTCATAAAAAGGATAGGGGCCGAACCAATGCTCAAAGGCCTGCAGCATCTGGCTCACCTGTGCGAACTGCTTTTTGGCCTTGCCTAGGTTATCGCGCAGCACATAGTAGTCCAGGTCCAGCTCGCCTTTCTCTCCTTTATACTTGTCTGAAAAGTGCACATAGTCGCCTAGGTTCACGTTCACCCCATAATTGTTAATAGGGTTGTTTACAAACCAGTGATAGGTATTGCTGCCATCGGCATGCTTCTCCACTTTTCGCAGGCGGCCGTTCGATACATCCATTAAGCCTTTAGGCGTCTTTACGCTGATGAGCATGCTGTCCGGCTCGTCGTACATGTGGTCTTTGTTGGGCCACCACATGCTGGCGCCATCGCCCTGGCAGGAGGTCGCGACAAAAGGGTTGCCATTGGCATCATATTGCCAGGTAAGGCCGCCGCTCCAGGGTGGATTTTCGCTAACCGGTGGTTTGCCGCTATAATATACTTCCACGTGCTTTACAGCCCCGGCTTCTTGTGGCTCTGCTAGCTGTACAAACCAGGCATTGCCATCCTGCTGCACCTTCAGCTCTTTGCCGTTCTGTAGCACCTTCTCCAGGCGCATGGGGGGCTGCAGGTCTATCTGCATGCGCTGCTGCGGCTCCAATACTTTGTACTGGATCGTGTTCATTCCCCGGATGGTGCTGTCGGCAGGGTTTACGGCAATGTTGAGGTGGTAATAGGTGAGGTCCCACCAGGCGCGCTCAGGGGTAATGCTGCCCCGCAGCGTGTCCTGCCGCGTAAACTGCGGCTCCTGGGCATAAGCTTGCGTAGCACCAATGCACAGGCCAGCGGCAAAGAACAGGCGCTTCAGGTTTGTTTGGATAAGCCTTCGTTTCATACGTTTTAAGTGTCTGGGATGCTTTCTTTAAGACGAGCCCCAGGTATAAAAGGGAATTCGATCCAAGAAAGTTGCCAGCCCAAGATAAAACTTTGTGCTGGAGACACCAAAAAGCAAGATGCAGGCGCTTGCCTGCTCCGACATCCGGTAAGGTGGAGGGAAATTCGTATTGTGTTGTTGCTCAGTTCAGGCCGGAATATGCTTTACTCTGGCTGCACGATGTCCTTGTATTCTGGGTGTCGTTTGATATAAGCCGACACGACGGGACAGGAAGGCACGATCTGGTAGTTCTGGGATCGGGCGTAATCCAGGCCTGTTTTCACCAGCTCGTCGGCATAGCCCTTGTTGCGCTCTCCTTCTGGCACAAAGGTATGGTCAAAGTCCATCACGCCACTCTCCGGGTAAGTATAGGTAAGCTCTGCCTCGTCTTTCCCCAGCATGCCATAAAATCGCAGGTCCTCTTCGTCGTGAATGATCTCCATGTGTCGCTATAAATATAAATAGGTGTAAAAAGTATATACGAGGTGTTCCGCCATCTGTTTTTAACCAAATTCCTCTATGCAGTTAAGGGTAATTCTTGCACCGTCGCGCCTGTTGCTTTCTCAAATGTGTGTTCCTGCTAGGCTACAAAGGCCTTAAAAGTCAACATATAACAACAGGTGTACCAAGAGTGGTAACCAGCACATGCTTTAAAGGGGTAATGAGAAAGGCTGAGGATCTAGAACAAATGTGGCGCTACGTAGTATAGTTATGGTACGTGTTTACCCTCAGGAATCACTTTTGTGGCCAGCCGGAGCACGTTTAATATCACTGGTTTTATCGATTACAATAAGTACATAGCCTATGCTCATTTCTACCAAAAAAGTATTCTCGGTTTTCCTGCTTCTGCTTGTCGCCGTACAGGTTTCTGTGCTGGGGCAGGTTGTCACCACCTCGCCGGCCTTTCCTACCGCCGACGAACCTGTTACCTTGACCTTTGATCTGACCCAAGCCAGTGACACACGGGCCGAAGGCTTGCTTGGCAAAACAGATGACGTGTACATCTGGGCGGGGGCAGGCACAACCGTGGATGGGGATGCCTTTGAGTTTCAGCCGCCGGGGCAGACAAACTGGCAACAGCCATTTGAGCCCGGTAAACTGACTTACCTGGGCGACGACCGGTGGGAGATCACTTTAGTGCCACGGGAATATTTTGACGTGCCCGCAGACCAGCCGATCCGAAGGTTGGGGCTGGTGGTAAAAAACGGAAGCGGCACCGCGCAGACAGAGGACCTTTTCGTAAGAGTCTATCCCGACGAGCTGGAGGCAGAGTTTCGTAACCCAACGGAAGAATTGCTTTTTACAGAAGCCAATGCCGCTATACCCATCGAGGCGGCATCTTCCAAAAACGCGACCCTTAGCCTCCTGCAGGATGGAGAGGTGCTCACGAGCGTATCGGACGCTACCAGCCTGGAGTACTCCCTGACTCCCAACGGAGAGCCCGGCGTGCGTCATGAAGTGATACTTAAAGCAGAAACAGCGACAGCAACCGCTGCCGATACCTTTTACTATATCATTGAGCCGGAGCCCGCTGTGGCCGCCCTGCCGGCTGGCGTGGAAGACGGGGTGAACTATGTGGGACCGGATGAAGTCATTCTGTCTTTGTTTGCCCCGGATAAAGAGTTTGTGTATGTGATTGGCGAGTTTAATGACTGGCTGCCCTCCGAGGAGTACCTCCTGAACCGCACGCCAGATGGGGAGCGCTACTGGATACGGCTGGACGGCCTGCCGGTAGGCGAAGAGGTAGCCTACCAGTACCTGGTGGACGGAGAGATAGTGGTAGCCGACCCTTACACGGAGAAGATACTGGACCCTAACAACGACCAGTACCTGACAGCTGCGAATTATCCCGGCCTGAAGCCTTACCCGGAAGGAGCCACAGGCATCGTGTCGGTGCTGCAAACGGACCAGGAGCCGTATGGCTGGCAGGTAGACGACTTCGAACGCCCTGATGCTGATAACCTGGTGATTTACGAGTTGCTGGTGCGCGACTTTTTGGACAGCCGCAACTATGAGACGCTGGCAGATACGCTGACCTACCTGAAGCGCCTGGGAGTGAATGCCATCGAACTGATGCCTGTAACCGAGTTTTCCGGAAACGACTCCTGGGGCTATAACCCCACCTTTTTCTTTGCGCCGGACAAGGCCTATGGCGCCGAAAACCAGCTGAAGGCTTTTATCGACAAAGCCCATGAAATGGGTATTGCCGTGATACTGGACATTGTGCTGAACCAGGCTGATTATGAGAACCCTTATGTGAAGCTTTACTGGGATGGCGACAGACCTGCGGCTAACAGCCCTTTCTTTAACCAGGAGGCGACCCACCCATTCAGTGTGTTTTTCGACTTTAACCATGAGAGCCCGGCCACGCAGGCCTTTGTAGAGCGGGTGACCGAATATTGGCTGGAGGAGTATAACTTCGACGGCTTCCGTTTCGACCTTTCCAAAGGGTTTACACAGAACCAAACAAGCAGCGTAGAGGCCTGGAGTGCTTACGATCCCAGCCGTGTCAACATCCTGAAAGGGATCTATGATGACATCCGCACCTATGATCCGGACGCGTATCTGATCTTAGAGCATTTTGCCGACAACCAGGAAGAAACGGAGCTGGCAGATTACGGCTTTATGCTCTGGGGGAATGCAAACCACGACTTCCGCGCCCTGGCGCGTGGTGACGAAGCGGACCCTAGCTGGATCTCTTATCAAGAGCGCGGCTGGGATGAGCCACAGGTAATAGGTTATATCGAGAGCCATGACGAAGAGCGCCTGCTCTACGACGTGCTGGAGAATGGGGAATCGAGCGGCACTTATGATACGCAAGACCTAACTACTGCCCTAAACCGCTCCAAGCTGGCTGCCGCCTTTGCTTTACTGGTGCCGGGCCCAAAAATGCTTTGGCAGTTTGGGGAGCTGGGCTATGATGTCTCCATCGACCACAACGGCCGTACAGGGGCCAAGCCCGTGCTGTGGGAGTACCAGCAGGACCCGGAACGGCAGAAGCTTTACAACGTGTATGCCGCTCTGATCAACCTGAAGCTTTCACAGCCTGTGTTCCAGACAGACGACTTTAACCTGGATTACGACGATCCTGTGAAACGCCTGACACTGCAGGGGGAGGATAACACAGTGTTTGTAGTCGGCAACTTCGATGTGGAAACCCGCACTGTCCCTGCCAACTTTCCACGGGAAGGTACCTGGTATGACTATTTCTCAGGAGAGGAGCTGAGCGTCACAAACCCGACTGAGGACTTTGTGCTGCAGCCAGGGGAGTTCCACCTCTTCTCAACAGCGCCGCTTCCGGCTCCCCAGGAGGGTTTGGTACCCTGGAGCAACTCTGTGCTTTCAGTAGAAGAGGAAATTGCGGCAGGCAAAAGCCTTGTTGTTTACCCTAACCCGACTCCGGATGATGCAGTGGTGTCACTTACGGGCGACTATAGGGGAAGCGTGTACGTAAATGTATTGGACGCGACAGGTCGCGTGCTGCATAAACTGGAGCTACAGAAAAGTCAGCAGTCTCTGAGGCACCAGTTACTCCTGCAAGACCTGGCAGCCGGCTTGTATTACCTGCAGGTAGAAATTGGCTCGCAGCGAAGTGTGAGGAAGTTAGTGAAAGTAAGTCGGTAAGTTAGACGATACTCTGTGGCCTTCCGGACAGGTAGATATTATACTGCCTGTCCGGAAGGTTTTCTTGTCCACAGGAGGAGCAAGATTAAAAGCTGCCGACAGCATTAGGTCCTGTAACAGAGTGCGTTTATCCCTGTAACACAATTGCAATAGGGCAGAGCGTTTAACGTTGTAATAACGGTGTAACATTGAAAAACAGGCAAAAAATGGCTAATTTTATGTCCCGACGTATCCTGATTACGTACTTCGAGTACCCTTGCTGCCATCCAGCAAGTCTTTAAAGCGCATGCTGCTAAAGCAGTGTGGCAACGTTCTGTAACATTACTAAACCTAAACCAAACAAAAGGCATCCCTGCCTTTCTACTTTAAGATGAGGTTTTCTGCAAAGCTAGCATTAGCGATTCTACTTCTCTGTTCTCTTTTTGTCACTCAAACATCTCTTGCTCAAAAGAGCCCTTCCTCCAAAGACGACCCTGTTTATGTAGACCAGCAGGGCGTACTGCGGTGGAAGAAAAATAACAAAGAGGCGAATTTCTTTGGTGTCAATTATACCGTTCCCTTTGCTTACGGCTACCGCTCACACCAGGCCTTGGGGTTGGACCTGGAAAAGGCCATTGACCAGGACGTCTACCACCTGGCCCGTATGGGCATAGACGCTTTTCGGGTGCACGTGTGGGACACGGAAATCAGTGATTCGGTAGGAAACCTGCTGGAAAATGAGCACCTGCGGCTGTTCGACTACCTGCTCGCGAAACTAAAGGAGCGCAATATCAAGATACTGGTAACCCCGATTGCCTTCTGGGGACCGGGTTACCCCGAGCCGGACGAGCCGACGGCTGGCTTTTCCAGTATCTACAACAAGCAACAGGCGGTAACAAACGAGAAAGCGATACAGGCACAGGAGCGCTACCTGGAGCAGTTCTTCCGGCACGTAAACCCCTACACGGGGCTGACCTACCAGGATGATCCCGACATTATTGCCGCTGAGATCAACAACGAGCCCAAGCACAGTGGCCCTAAAAGCAGAGCCACAGAGTATGTGAACCGTACTGTGGCGGCCGTGCGGGGAACAGGCTGGACGAAACCAATTTTCTACAACATCAGCGAGTCGCCTACCTATGCCGATGCCGTGGCGAAGGCAAACATCCAGGGCGTGAGCTTTCAGTGGTATCCGACCGGGCTGGTGGCCAACCACACGCTGGAGGGGAACTACCTGCCGCACGTAGACGAGTACCGCATCCCTTTCGATACCATCCCGGCGTTTGCCGGCAAGGCCCGCATGGTCTATGAGTTCGACGCTGGCGATATTCTACAGCCTATCATGTACCCGGCGATGGCCCGTAGCTTCCGTGGCGCTGGCTTTCAGTGGGCGACCCAGTTTGCCTATGATCCTCTGGCCACAGCCTATGCTAACACCGAGTACCAGACGCATTACCTGAACCTCGCCTATACCCCGGCCAAAGCCGTCAGCCTGATGATCGCTTCCGAGGCTTTCCATCAGTTGCCGAGAGGCAAAAACTACGGCACCTATCCGCTGGACACCGTTTTCAACGTGTTCCGGGTGAGCTATGACCAGCAGCTGAGCGAGATGAATGCCCCACAGAAGTTCTACTATGCGAACAACACCACTAGCAGACCTGTTAGCCCGTCCAAACTGGAGCACATTGCTGGGGTAGGCAGCTCGCCGGTAGTGCAGTATGCGGGTACAGGCGCTTATTTTATTGATAAACTGGATAACGGCGTCTGGCGGCTGGAAGTAATGCCGGATGCGATCCACGTGCGCGACCCCTTTGGCAAGGCTTCGCCACAGCGACTGGTAACCCGCATTGCCTGGGAGGAGCACCCGATGGCCGTGCAGTTGCCGGGGCTCGGCGAGAGTTTTACCGTGAAGGGGCTGAACCAGGGTAATACGTACAGCACGAAAGCCAGGGGTGGCCGCTTTCAGATACAGCCTGGCACCTACCTCCTGAGCAAAAAGGAGAACCCAAAGATCAGAAAGGAACAGGTAGGGGCTGTTAAGCTAAGAGAGTATGTTGCGCCGGAGCCATTGACAAAGGAGCCCTATGTGTCGCATGAGTCGCGGAACGAGGTGACAGCGGGACAGCCTTTTACCGTAAATGCCAAAATTGTAGGCATAGATACAGCAGCGCAGGTAAGCCTGGTAGCGAATAACCTGTCCGGTGTCTGGAAGACAGTGCCGATGGAAAGGATAGCCCCTTTTAAATATCGCGCCACAGCTCCTGCCGATTTGGTAACGCCTGGCCTGATCAAATACCGCATCGTGGTGCAGACTTCGCAAGGGGAGTTCTTTACCTTTCCGGGAGCGCACCAGGGCAATCCCTGGGCATGGGATTACGTGCAGGGCGACGATACCTGGCAGACTTTCGTGGCTCCGGAAAACGGCGCCCTCGAGATCTTCAACGCCACCACCGATCAGGACATTTATGTGTACCCGAACTTGTGGCGCAGCGATGAGCGTCGGCTGATCACGGGGGAAAGACCGGGCCAACTAATCCTGCGCCTGGCAGCCAAGGAGTTGAACGGCTCTGATGTGATGGGCTGGCAGTACTACTTTGGCGACAAAGTGAAAGGGCGCGCGTCGGAGCTACAAGGATTTGACAAACTGGTGATCCGGGCCCGTACCACGAATGCTGAATCGGTACAGGCCAAAGTTACCCTTATTACCGATGATGCTTCCGGCTACGCGGCCAATGTAACGCTGGACAACACGTTGCGGGAGATCGAAGTCCCCTTAAGCAGCCTGAAGCCTTCCTCCTTTATGCTGCTTCCTCGTCCTTATCCGGGTTTCCACCCTTTCTGGTTTAAGCCCGGCGCTGTAGAGCCCTTCGAAGTGGGGCAGGCAGAGAAGTTTGAGATCACCGTAGGCGAGGGGGTGCCGGCGACAGAAAAAGGAAAGCCCTATACCCTGGAGGTAGAGTCGGTGTGGCTCGAGAAAAGCAAGTAGTGGCCGCTTCATGCTTTAAACCCCTGCCCCTCACAGGAGGGGCAGGGGTGGGTAACACATCAGGTACACACGTAGAGCACCGCGCTTAAGCGGCATGCAACACTTTCTGAATACCGATAACCATGAACCATATATCAAACCTAAAATATTTCGCCTTTATCCTGCTCCTGAGCAGCTTTGTTATAAGTTGCCAGACCCAGGAAAGAACTCCTGCAACTAGCGCTGCTGTGCGCCCAGCATCCGTGATTAACTTTAACGATGACTGGGAGTTTGTAAAAGATATCGACACAACGAACGCAGGCCTGCGCCTTTCTGACAAGAGCCAGGATCAGACCCAATGGGAGCAGGTAACCCTGCCCCATACTGCCCGCATCGAACCGATTGAAAAAACCGAACAGCAGTGGCAGGGAGATGCCTTTTACCGCAAAACCTTCCAGGTGCCGGCGAGCGACAAGGGACGCCACATCGCCCTCAAGTTTGAGGCAGCCATGCAGGTGGCGGACGTGTACCTGAACGGTGAGCGCGTGTTTCAGCACAAAGGAGGCTACCTGCCTTTCTATGTCGACATCTCCAACGAGGTAAACTACGGCGAGGAGAACACCCTGCTGGTAAAGCTGAATAACGAGGATAACCCGGTAGTGCCGCCCGGCAAGCCGTTGGAAGACTTGGACTTTAACTACTACAGCGGCCTGTATCGCAATGTTTACCTGCTTAACAAAGACAAACTGCACATCTCAGACCCTATCGCTGCTAACCGTGTGGCAGGCGGAGGCGTCTTTCTGCACTACGATACCGTGAGCCAGGATCGGGCTGTTTTAATGGTGCAGACGGAGGTGAAGAACGACCATCCAGAGGCAAAGGCAGCGCGTATCCGATCTGTCCTTAGAGACAAGCAGGGAAATGTGGTAGCCGAACAGCTATCAGAGCCCCTTACTGTGGAAGAAGGAGCGTTCGGTACGTTCAAACAGCGGCTTAACATCACCAATCCCAATCTCTGGTCACCGGATAGTCCTTACTTGTATGATTTAAGCGTGGAGTTGGTGCAGGACGGACAGGTACTGGATCAGACTGACCTGCGAACAGGGGTGCGCTCTTTCCGCTTTGCCGCGGATGGCTTTTACCTGAACGGCGAAAAGCTGTTCCTGC
Source organism: Pontibacter ummariensis (assembly GCF_900188175.1). GTDB lineage: Bacteria > Bacteroidota > Bacteroidia > Cytophagales > Hymenobacteraceae > Pontibacter > Pontibacter ummariensis. The sequence goes on from NZ_FZOQ01000016.1 coordinate 31,388, forward strand.
GCGGCACGAACCGCCACCAGGAGTACCCTTATGTAGGCTATGCCCTGTCCGATAATGCCCGTTACCGCGACGCTTACAAGATAAAAGAGGCAGGTTTTAACTTTGTCCGCTCCTCGCATTACCCGCAGTCACCGGCCTTTCTGGACGCTGCCGATGAGCTGGGTTTGCTGGTAATGGATGCCATACCCGGTTGGCAGTTCTTTGGGAACGAGGAGTTTCAGGAAAGAAGCCTGCAGGATACGCGGGAGATGGTGCGCCGCGACCGCAACCACCCCTCGGTGGTGGTATGGGAAGCTTCGCTGAACGAATCGGGCATGACCGAAGAATTTATGGAAGCAGCTGACAGGGCCGTGCACGAGGAATACCCCTTTGAAGACGCTTATTCCAGTGGTTGGGTCGACTATGCCTACGATGTGTTTAACCCCGCCCGCCAGCACGCTAAAGCCCCTGATTACTGGAACAAGTACGACAAGGATAAGCCCCTGTTCATTGCCGAGTATGGTGACTGGGAGTACTATGCGCAGAATGCTGGCTTTAACCAGAAGCAGTTCGAAGACCTGAAAGAGGAGGAGCGCACCTCCCGTCAGCTGCGTGGCTTTGGGCAGAAGCGCTTGCTGCAGCAGGCTTTGAACTACCAGGAAGCCCATAACAGCAACCTGCAGGGACCGGCCGTGGGCGATGCCAACTGGCTCATGTACGACTACAAGCGTGGTTATGCCCCGGATATTGAGTCTTCCGGGATCATGGATATTGTGCGCCTGCCCAAGTTTGCCTATTACTTCTATCAGAGCCAGGCAGGGCCGGAGCTGGATGAGCAGGAGGTGTTTGCCAAGCCGATGATCTTTATCGCCAACTACTGGAATGACCCGACGCTGAAGACGGTGAAGGTGTACAGTAACGTGGACGAGGTCGAGCTGCAGCTGAACGGCAAAACCATTGCCCGCCAGAAGCCCGATCAGGACCGCTACTCTACTCACCTGAATCACCCGCCGTTTACCTTTGAAGTGCCACAGTTCGAGCCAGGCACCCTGAAGGCAATCGGCTACTTGGACGGAAAACCCATCGTGGAAACGATACGACGCACGCCCGGAGCACCGGCAAAGCTAGGTTTACGCGTAGACTATAGCGGCAAAAAAGTAAAGCCAGGTACCAACGACATGGTGTTTGTGTATGCCGACATACTGGACCAGCAGGGGACTATTGCCCCGGAGGCTACCAACCCGGTTACCTTTACCGTAGCGGGAGATGCCGAGATCGTGGGCACTAATGTAGTAGATGCTGAGGCGGGCATCGCAGCAATCCTTTTAAAAGCCGGAAAAACCCCGGGGCCACTAAAGGTGACAGCAAGTGCCCCTGGACTCCAAAATGCTACCACAACCGTAGAAGTAAAGACAGAAGGCCGCTAAACTTGTACCTCCTGTCGCAGAGGTGTCAGGGAAGCTTTGGAGAACATAATACGAAATACTAAATGATTGCCGTGGGCTTTTTAGGCCACGGCAGCTAATTCAATTAAATACCTATGAATAAGAGAAGCGTACAGCATCTTCTATTAGCCCTTTCGCTGGGCTGTATGACAACCGCCTGCAGTACCACCGACAAAGCCGCCGCTGGTCAGCAGGCAGTGGCGAGTACTTCCAAAGAGAAAGTAAGTGACTGGCCCCGGGGCGTTACCTACGAGATCTTTGTGCAATCTTTCTGCGATTCAGACAACGACGGAATCGGGGACATCAAAGGAATGACCTCCAAGCTCGATTACCTGGCTGACCTGGGGGTAGAGGCCGTGTGGCTGATGCCCATCGGTCCCTCGCCTTCTTACCATAAGTATGATGTAACCGACTACTACGGGGTGCACCCGGACTACGGCACCCTGGAAGACTACAAGGAATTTATCGAAGAGGCGCATGAGCGAGGCATCAAAGTCGTAATGGACCTGGTAGTGAACCACTCCGGGGTAGACCATCCCTGGTTTCAGGAAGCCCTTCGTAACCCGAACAGCCCTTACCGCAATTACTATGTGTGGGCGCATAAGGATGACCCGGAAACGCAGAAAGAAGGAAAAATCATTTCTGGGGATTCCGGCAACGTAAACCGCTGGCATAAAGTGGCCAACAGCGACTCGCTGTACTACGGTTACTTCTATGGTGGTATGCCGGACCTGAACTTCGATAATCCGAAGCTACGCCAGGAGATCTTTAACGTGGGCAAGTTCTGGCTGGAAGAAGTAGGCGTGGACGGTTTCCGCCTGGATGCTGCCCGTCATATCTTCCCGGATGACAGGGCCGAGGACAGCCACCGGTGGTGGGAAGAGTTCCGCAGCGAAATGAGAAAGGTGAAAGACGACGTGTACCTGGTGGGCGAAGTATGGGCCAGTGCCAATGAGGTGGCGCCGTATATGCAAGGCCTTCCGGCTCTCTTTAACTTTGACATAGGAGGGGCCATCGTAAACGCGGTGCAGCAGGAGGATGCCGGTATGCTGGTAGAGAATCACAAGAAAATCCGGAACTTCTATAAAACGGTAAATCCGGATTATGTGGATGCGACGTTTATCACCAACCACGACCAAAACCGCATCATGAGCGAGGTAAACGGGGATGTGAACAAGGCCAGGATGGCGGCCGCCCTGCTGTTTACCCTACCAGGCTCTCCTTACATTTATTACGGGGAGGAGATCGGCATGCAGGGTAAGAAGCCGGACGAGCTGATCCGGGAACCCTTTATCTGGGAGGAGAAAGAAGAGGACGATTGCCGTGCCACCTGGATGGAGCCCAAGTACAACACCGATGAAACCGTTACCCCGGCAGACGAGCAGTTGGAGGATGACGATTCGCTGCTCAATCACTACCGGGACCTGATTCACCTCAGAAACAACAGCAGTGCGCTTACCTATGGAGAGTTGGAGCCAGTAAATCTGAACGTAAAAGGTGTAACAGCCTTTTTAAGAAAACACGGTGAAGACACGGTGCTGGTGCTGCACAACCTAACCGGGCAGGAGAAGACCGTAAACAGACCAGCATACCTGGAGCAGTACGATGAAGTGCTGTTTAAAACCCAAGAGGTAGAGTTGGATGAAAACGAAATAGAGCTCGAACCTTACAGCACGGTCGTCCTGCAGTTCTAGGAACTGTAGGAAAGTGAACACGCCGTAGTCAGCAGGAGGCCTTTGCTTTTATTTATTACCCTTTTCGTTTTTTTATTAGATTTATCAGATATTTAAAATTACTCCGGGCCTCTTGGAGTAAAACATACAAAAATGCTAAACGAGATTACCGATAAGTTTAAGGAGCTGTACGGAGAGGACCCGGTGGTGGTGCGCTCGCCGGGCCGCGTGAACCTGATTGGGGAGCACACGGACTACAACGAGGGTTTCGTGCTGCCGGCGGCCATCAACAAGGAGATCCTCTTCGCCCTGGCTCCCAACCATACGGACACCTTCAGGGTTTACGCTTTCGACCTAAAAGAGCAGGCCGAGTTTGCCCTGAGCGACGTCAGGCGCTCGGGTATTGGCTGGGCCAACTACCTGCTCGGCGTGATCGCCCAGTTCCAGAAAGCGAACCTGGAGGTGAGGGGCTTCGACCTGGTGTTCGGGGGCAACGTGCCCATCGGGGCGGGGCTTTCCTCTTCGGCCGCCGTGGAGTGCGGCCTGGCCTACGGGCTGAACCACCTCTTCGGGCACAACCTGGAGAGGTTCACGATGGTGAAGATGGCCCAGAAGGCCGAGCACGAGTACGCCGGCGTGATGTGCGGTATCATGGACCAGTTCGCCAGCATGTTCGGCAAGCAGGCCCACGTGGTGAAGCTGGACTGCCGCTCCCTGGACTACGCCTACTATAACTTCGACATGAGGGACTACCGCATCGTGCTGTGCGACACGCAGGTGAAGCACTCGCTGGCCTCATCCGAGTACAACACCCGCCGGCAGGAGTGCGAGGCGGGGGGGGCGATCCTACACAGGCACTACCCGCAGGTGCACAGCCTGCGCGACGTAACGGTCCAGATGCTGGAGAAGCACCAGGCAGAGTTTGACCCGGTGGTCTACAGGCGCTGCAGCTACGTGGTCAATGAGAACAACCGCGTGGAGGCCGCCTGCCAGGACTTGGAGCAGGGCGACATGAAGGCCTTCGGCGAGAAGATGTACGCCTCCCACCACGGCCTGCAGCACAACTACGAGGTAAGCTGCCCGGAGCTGGACTTCCTGGTGGAGCAGGCAAAGCGATCGGACGCCGTGCTGGGCGCCCGCATGATGGGCGGGGGCTTTGGCGGCTGCACCATCAACATCGTGCAGGTAAACGCCATAGACGCTTTCACCGTGCAAATGGAGCAGGCCTACCGGCAGCAGTTTGACGTGCAGCTGAAGACCTACATTGCCGAGATCGTGGACGGCAGCAGTTTAGTTGGTTAAGACCAGGGGTGCCATGGCCCCGGCTGTGGCATCTGTATGAAAACAGTACCTATGTCATCATTTGATTTGGCGGAGCATCCGCACCGTAGATATAACCCCCTGAGTGGCGAGTGGGTCCTGGTGTCGCCGCACCGGGCCAAGCGGCCCTGGCAGGGGCAGCAGGAGGAAGCCAGCCGGGAGCAGCGCCCGGAGTACGACCCTTCCTGTTACCTGTGCCCGACAAACGAGCGGGCCAACGGGGAGCACAACCCCGCCTACAAGTCTACCTATATATTCGAGAACGACTTCGGCGCCCTGCGGGCCGACACGCCCACCGGCTCCTTTGCAAAAGGAGGCCTGCTGCGTGCCGAGAGCGAGCGGGGCATCTGCAAGGTCATCTGCTTTTCGCCCCGCCACGACCTGACCCTGCCCGAGATGGAGGTGGGGGACATCCGCAAGGTGGTGGACCTGTGGCAGCAGGAGTACGAGGAGCTGGGCAAGCTCGACTTTATCAAACACGTGCAGATCTTTGAGAACAAGGGGTCGGTGATGGGCAGCAGCAATCCGCACCCCCACGGGCAGATCTGGGCGCAGAGCACGGTGCCGGGCGGCCCGGCCAGGGAAGCCGCGCAGCAGAGGGAGTACTACGAGCGGGAGGGACGCAGCCTGCTGCAGGATTACCTGGCCGTTGAGCAGGAGGAGAAAGAGCGCATCCTGTTCGAGAACGAGCACTTTGCGGCGCTGGTGCCTTTCTGGGCCGTGTGGCCCTTCGAGACGATGCTCATCCCCAAGCGGCACATGCAGCACATCGGGCAGATGGGCGAGGAGGAGAAGGACGCCTTCGCCGAAGCCCTGAAGCGGCTGACGGGCGCCTACGACCAGGTCTTTAACGTCTCTTTCCCTTACTCCTCGGGCATACACCAAAGCCCGACAGACGGGCAGGGGCACCCGGAGTGGCACCTGCACATGCACTTTTACCCGCCCCTGCTGCGCTCGGCCTCTGTGAAGAAGTTTATGGTGGGCTACGAGATGATGGGCGACCCGCAGCGCGACATCACCCCGGAGACAAGTGCAGCCAGGCTCCGAGACCTGATCTTATCTTAAGCAAATACCTTATCCGAAAACGAAACCCTGACCACCCTTACTAACAAAAGCAGCAAATGAATTTTTCAACGCTAGACATTGTCATTTTTATCGGTTACTGCGTGCTGATCATAGCCGTCGGCATTCTGGTATCCCGCGAGAAAAAAGGGCATGACAAAAACTCCACCGATTACTTTCTGGCCAGTAAGTCCCTCCCTTGGTGGGCTATTGGCGCCTCCCTTATCGCCTCCAACATCTCTGCCGAGCAGTTTATCGGTATGTCGGGGTCTGGCTTTGCGGTAGGTCTGGCCATTGCCAGCTATGAGTTTATGGCCGCGGCCACGCTTATTATTGTGGCCAAGTACTTCCTGCCAATCTACATCAAGGAGAATATTTACACGATGCCGCAGTTCCTGAAACTGCGCTATGATGACCGCATCCGTACGAGCCTGGCTATTTTCTGGATCATGCTCTACATCTTCGTAAACCTGACCTCTGTCCTTTACCTTTCAGCCCTGGCGCTAAGTGTGGTGCTGGGTTTCTCCACTACAGAGGCCATCATCGCGCTTGCCTTCGTGTCAGTTGCCTACTCTATCTACGGTGGTCTGAAAGCCGTTGCCTGGACAGACGTGATCCAGGTGGTTTTCCTGATCTTAGGTGGCCTGATTACAACCTATCTGGCGCTGGATGCTGTTAGTGGCGGGCTTGGTGCCTGGGAGGGCCTGGGCAGGCTGTACCGCGAAGCACCAGACAAGTTTGATATGATCCTGACAGAGGAGAACCCTTTCTATAAAGACTTGCCAGGCATTACTGTGCTGGTAGGGGGTATGTGGATCGCGAACATCAGTTACTGGGGCTTTAACCAGTACATCGTGCAGCGTGCCCTTGCTGCCAAAAGCGTGAAAGAAGTGCAGTGGGGCCTTGCCTTTGCCGCCTTCCTGAAGCTGTTGATTCCATTGGTGGTGGTGATTCCGGGGATCGCCGCTTTTGTGCTGAATGCCGAAATAAGCCGCTACGATGAGGCTTACCCTTGGCTGCTCGGGAACCTGGTGCCAACGGGTATCAAAGGCCTTGCCTTTGCCGCGCTGATTGCTGCTGCGCTTTCTTCGCTCAGCTCTATGATGAACTCGACCGCCACGATCTTTACCCTGGATATTTATAAGTCGCACCTGAAACCGGCCGCGAACGAGAAAGAACTGGTAACCGTAGGCCGTTTAGTTAGCTTAGTGTCTATTATTATTGCAGCAGTGGTGGCGCAGCCTTTACTGGCAGGGCAGGAGCAGGTGTTTCAGTTCATCCAGAAGTACACGGGCTACGTTAGCCCAGGCATTGTAGTGCTGTTTATCTTCGGCCTGTTCTGGAAGAAAACAACGTCCAATGCCGCTTTAGCAGCCGCCATTGCCTCCGTGCCGGTCAGCATTCTCATCGACCTGAGCTTCCCCCTGATGCCTTTCCTCGATCAGATGGGACTGGTGTTCCTGCTCTTGTCTGCGCTGGTGATCATTTACTCCTTGTATGAGAACAAGGCCAAGAAGAGAGTGCCGGAGAACTATGTGCGGTTGGAAAAAGGGATGTTTGCCTCGAACGGTATTTTTAATGTAGCCTCCACCGTGATCGTAATGATCATAGCCGCGATCTATATTATCTTCTGGTAAGCAAAGTCCCTTCCCTGTAGGGGGCTGAACAGTTAAACGGGCCTCTGTATTGTTTCTGCCTGAGAAGGGGGAGACAGTGCAGAGGCCCGTGCTGTTTTAGATGTTGTCCAGGCAGGGCGGCAACGGAACTGGTGGGCCTTCGGGAGAGCATGGTTTATGCGTTTTCCCGGAGGCCCGCTGCTTTTATAGCTTTTGTATGATGCTATAAATATCCCGTAAACAGCTGTAAAGTAAGGGTTAATGGCCTTTTAGGGGAAATTTCCTGTTAAATTTTTTGCCTTAGGTGTAGTAAACCCCGTAAAAGAAGATGCTGCCCTCTAAAAGGCATCCCAAAGCACGTTAGAACGTTACAAAGGGAGTAGCTAGCGGGAGGCGTAAACAATAGCTGGCGGTGCCTGTTTTTTTAAGGTGACGCCCGATTTACAGCAGGCGAAGGCTTTGGTGAAAGTAGACCAGGAGAGTCGCCTCGATACTAAAAACGATTTATTTAAAAGTGATTGATTATCCTTTATCGGCCACGAAAGCGGCAAGTACTTTCCTGAGCACCCCTAACCCGGAAAGTCCAGAAAAATGTAACAGTTGGACCTATCCCACGTCAAACACCCTACGCGCCTTCAGGCGCCCGTTACAAGAAGAGAACTTTACAGAAGTTTTACCACTAGAATTTGATCTAACATCTTACCATTAACCTAAAACCTATGCGAGAAAAGTCTACAAAACGGCTAAGTTCCTTTGGCTTAACTGTTGCTTTGTGCTGCCTTTATCTCACGGGCCATGCCCGTGAGTATGATGAGGCAAGTAGCACGATGGCTACAAGTAGTAGCAGAGTAGAAACAGAGCGAAGCCCGCTGCAAGGAAATGTAGTGCGCGGAACTGTAGTTGGAGAGAACGGAACGCCTCTGCCAGGGGTAACCGTTGTTTTAAAAGGCACTACCCGGGGCACGGCCACCGGGGTAAACGGTGATTTTACGCTTGCAGTACCAGCAGAGGGTGGCACGCTTGTGTTTAGCTATATCGGGTATGAGCCGCAGGAAGTCCCAATTGACGGGCGCGAGCAGATCGATGTCGTGCTGTCTACTGACGTGGAGGCACTCGAAGAGGTGGTTGTCGTGGGTTACGGCACCCAGAAGAAGAGTGATTTGACTGGCTCCGTAACGGCAGTGGGAGAAGAGGACTTTCAGGAGGGGAATATCACCACACCTGAGCAGTTGATTGCTGGTAAAGTGGCCGGTGTGCAAATTACCCCAAGCGGTGGTGCGCCGGGTGCTGGTAGCCAGATCCGTATCCGGGGCGGCGCTTCCCTGAATGCGAGCAACGATCCGCTGATTGTGATTGACGGAGTACCAGTAGACAACAACGGGATCTCTGGCACTGCCAACCCGCTGTCGCTGATCAACCCGAACGATATCGAGTCTTTTAACATCCTGAAGGATGCCTCGGCTACGGCCATCTATGGCTCCAGGGCGTCGAACGGGGTGATCATCATTACCACCAAAAAAGGACGTGCTGGGGATAAGTTTAAAGTAACCCTTAACTCCCTGGCTTCTATTTCACAGCTGCGGGACCAGGTGGACGTATTGCAGGGGGATGAGTTTCGGGAAGCCGTGAATCGCTATGCCACACCCGCAAACAGGGAACTGCTAGGGGAGGCAAACACCGATTGGCAGGACCTTATTTTCCGGGACGCAATCAGCCATGACCACAACCTGAGTGTGAGCGGCTCCATCAGCGAAGTGCCTTACCGGGTATCGGTAGGCCACCTGAGCCAGGAGGGTATCCTGCTGACATCTGAGTTGGAAAGAACCACAGGTTCCCTGAGCCTGAGTCCGCAGTTCTTTGATGAGAGCTTACGCGTAAACCTGAATTTGAAAGGTATTTATGCCGAAAACCGCTTTGCGAACGAAGGGGCGATCGGCGCAGCGGTTGTTTTTGACCCTACGCAGCCGGTGTACCAGGATAATGAGTTCGGGGGCTATTTCGAATGGGTGGATGAAAATGGTTTGCTGAACACACTTGCACCACGTAACCCACTTAGCATGCTGGAGCAGCGCGACGACAGGAGCGAGGTGCTCCGCAGCATCGGTAGCCTGCAACTGGATTACAGTATGCCCTTTGTCGACGGCCTTAGAGCTAATCTGAATCTTGGCTATGATGTATCGGAAAGTGAGGGACAGGTAATTCTACCCCCGACACTGGCATCAGTCTATACCCAGGGCGGTAGCATCAACGAGTATGAGCAGGAGAAAGTAAACAAGCTGTTGGACTTCTACCTGAATTATACGCAAGATTATGAGGAGATTGACAGCCGGGTGGATTTGACGGCGGGTTACTCTTACCAGAAATTTACGAACGAGATTCCTCCATTTGCTACACTGAACTTTGTGGGCGATACCATTACGCGTGCGCCGAACCCTATCGAGACAAACAACGTGTTGGTGTCTTTCTTTGGAAGGTTGAACTACGTATTCAAAGAGAAATACCTGTTAACAGCCACTGTGCGCCGGGATGGTTCGTCCCGTTTCAGCCCGGATAACCGCTGGGGAACGTTCCCAGCCCTGGCCCTTGCCTGGAGAATTATCGAAGAACCTTTCCTGGAGGCCCAAACTGTTTTCTCTGACCTGAAAATACGAGGGGGCTATGGCATTACCGGGCAGCAGGACATAGGCGGGTTCTACCCTTACCTGCCCAGGTATGTGTACAGTAACGTGGAGGGTAGCTACCTGCTAGGAGATACATATTACCGCACCTTACGCCCGCAGGGCTACGACGTCAACATTAAGTGGGAGGAGACAGAAACCTGGAACGCCGGTATCGATTTCGGCTTGTTCAACAACAAACTGACTGGTAGCTTGGAATACTACTTTAAGCAGACCGATGATCTGCTTTCACAGATTCCGGTGCCTGCTGGTTCCAACCTGACAAACCGCTTGTTTACCAACGTGGGTAGCATTGAGAACGAAGGGGTGGAAGCCGTACTGAACTACTATGCTGTCAGCAATGAGAACATTAACTGGGAGCTTGGCTTTAACGCCACCTATAACCGTAACGAGATCACAAACCTGAGCAGAGTGCAGGATGATGCTGCGGTAGGCATACAGGTAGGTGGTATTGGTGGCGGTGTTGGTAACACGATCCAAATCCACACAGTTGGCTACCCTACCTTCTCTTACTATGTGTACAAACAGGTGTATGACGATAACGGCAGGCCGATTGAGGGGCTGTACGCCGACCTGAACGACGATGGTGCTATCACCGATGAGGACCTGTACCGTTTTGAGGACCCTACTCCGGACTGGTACCTGGGCTTTACCTCCCAGTTCTCTTATAAAAAGTGGAGCCTAGGCTTTGTGCTGCGCGGGGCCTTTAACAACTATGTGTATAATAACATCAAAGCCAATGCGTTCTATAATAACCTGGACTGGAATGGCTACCTGTTAACCATCCCGACCTATGTGCGCGACTTCGGTTTCCTGGGTGTTAACGACCCGAACCGTCAGTACTCTGACTACTTCGTAGAGAACGCTTCTTTTGTGCGCATGGACAACATCAACCTGGGCTATAACTTCGACAACCTACTGGATGATAGGGTGAACGTACGGGTAACCGCCAGCGGCCAAAACGTGTTCATTATCACAGACTATGATGGCCTGGATCCGGAGGTAACAGGGGGCATCGATAACAACTTCTACCCAAGGCCCCGCATCTGGTCTTTAGGTGTTCAACTTGAGTTTCAATAATTAATCGATAAAAATGAAGACCAATTATATAAAGAGTATTCTGCTTGCAGGGCTAATGGCTTTTACGACTGTGTCGTGCGTTGACGACCTGGATCAGGAGCCGCCTTATGAGGTTACCTCGGCCTCTGTATACAGAGACTTCGTAAATTACAAGCAAGTGCTGGCCAAGATATACGCCGGCTATGCCCTAACCGGACAGCAAGGCCCTGCGGGTGACCCGGATATTTTAGGGGGCGACGAAGGTTTCTCCTCCTACCTGCGCCAGTACTGGCAGTTACAGGAACTGCCTACCGACGAAGCCGTGATTGGCTGGGGAGACGTTGGCCTTTCGGACCTGCATGAGATGGACTGGACGCCAAACAACCAGTTTATCACCGCCATGTTTGCCCGTATCTTTTACCAGGTATCCCTTACCAATGAGTTTATCCGGGAAACAACAGATGCCAAGCTCGAAGAGCGTGGCATTACGGGGGCCAACCTCGAGCTGGCCAAGGAGTACCGGGCCGAAGCACGCTTCCTGCGTGCCCTCAGCTACTGGCATGCGCTGGACCTTTTCGGAAGCGTGCCTTTCGTAACAGAGGAAGATGAGGTAGGCGCTTTCTTCCCGGAGCAGATTTCCCGTGAGGAACTGTTTAACTACATCGAGTCGGAGCTGCTGGCGATTGAGGATGAGCTTGTGCCGGCACGACAGAACGAATACGGTAGGGCAGACCAGGCCGCAGCCTGGACCTTGCTGACCAAACTGTACCTAAACGCAGAGGTGTACACTGGGGAGGAGCGTTATGCAGATGCCGTCACCTATGCCGAAAAAGTGATTGGTGCAGGTTATGAATTGGAGGAAAACTACGAGAACCTCTTCCTGGCCGATAACAACACGGCAGACGGGATTATCTTCGCCATTGCCTTCGACGGGTTAAGAACACAGACCTATGGTGGTACTACTTACCTGGTGCACGCACCTGTTGGCGGCTCTATGGATCCTGCTGAGTTCGGTATAGACGGGGGCTGGTCTGGCCTGCGCACCACCGAACAGATCGTAGACCTTTTCCCGACTACTACCGGGGTGATCGATGAGCGTGCCATGTTCTATACGGAGGGGCAGGCAGAGGTTATCAATGATATCACAGATTTCACAGATGGTTACCCCATTACCAAGTACAGAAATGTTACTTCTACAGGCGAAGTAGGGTCGCATCCGGGCAGAGTGTTCGTAGACACCGACTTCCCGATGTTCCGCCTGGCGGATGTATACCTGATGTATGCAGAAGCAGTACTGCGTGGCGGTGGCGGTGATGTTGGAATGGCGCTGGAGCTAGTGAATGCCCTGCGCGAGCGTGCATACAACGATGATGTGGCTGGCAGAATATCTGCGAACGAGTTAACCCTGGACTTTATCCTGGACGAGCGTGCGAGGGAGTTGAGCTGGGAAGCGCAGCGCCGGACAGACCTGATCCGCTTTAACAAGTTTACCACAGACAATTACCTGTGGGCCTGGAAAGGCGGCGTACCAACAGGAACAGCGGTACCAGAGTTTAGAGAAATCTATCCTATTCCTACTGCTGACATCCTCGCTAACCCGAACCTGGAGCAAAACCCAGGCTATTAACGACATATTTAGCAGTGGTGTGAGGAGCTATTCCTCTCATCGCTGCTTTATTTAACACCTAATAAAGTTACTTATATGAAAATTTGGCTACATAAATTATCCATCCTTTGCCTCTTCTCTGTGGTGCTTTTTTCCTGTGAGAAGGATGAGGACGAGTTTGTGACGGTAACAGCGGGTGATGCGCCAACACTCAATGCTTCGGAAACCACTGTCGTACTACAGGAGGACCAGGCCGAAGAGGAGGCTATTACCTTTTCCTGGACTCCGCTTGATGTCACCTGGTCTGACCCGGAGGTAAGCCACAGCAATGCTGCCACCTATTTCCTGGAGTTTGACACGGCAGAAGATAACTTCGCAAGCCCGCAGGTCGTGCGCGTAGGAAACGCAACAGAAAGAGTGTACACGGCAGCACAATTGAATGCCTTGCTCAACCAGCTGGAACTCACACCCGGTGAGGCAGGAGATGTGGTGGTACGCTTAAGGACGGTGCTGGGTGATAACCTGGACCCGTATTACTCCAACGTGATGAACATTACGGCTACTCCCTGGCTGGATAAACCTAATTTCCCTACCGTGTACATGGTAGGCGATGCCACAGAGTTTGACTGGGATGCTGCTAACGCGACTCCTGTTTTCCGCTCTACAGCCGATCCTTTTACCTTTATTTACACAGGGTACCTGCAAGAAGGCGCACTTAAGTTTCTGCAGAACAGGGGCGAGTGGGCACCACAGTGGGGTAGCGACGGTACCGCCACTGGTGTTGCCGCCAGACCTACCGAAACAGATCCTGACCCGGCAGCCTTTACTGTACCGGCTGACGGTTACTATACTGTTGTGCTGGATTTGCGGGACAACATTTTTGCCATAGAGCCTTTTGATGCTTCCGGTGCTGAAGTGTATGAGTCCATCGGTATCATTGGTGCCTTTAACGAGTGGACTGACCCTGTTGTGCCACTTACGAACAGTGAGTTTAACCCGCATTACTGGACTACGGAGTACACGTTTGCCAGTGATACAGAATTGAAGTTCCGAATTGCAGAGGGCTGGGATGTGAACTGGGGAACCGGCGCGGTCGTAAGCGAGGACCCTATCTACAGCGAAGGGGTACTGAATGGGCCGAACATTGTGGTTCCGGCGGGTACCTATCGTATCATCTTTAATGACCTGACCGGTCGCTACCTGTTTATTGAACAGGAGTAACATGATTGGCATAGAAGTGTTAGCTTTTAATAATACCAATCTGAGTTAATATTCTTTAAAAGAGCTAACCCGCCATTCAGGCAAATGGGTTAGCTCTTTTTTCGCTTTGTATACAACAAGTACTTTTGACTAAATCTTATATAATGAAAGTTTCACTTAAACCCTTAGCAACACTGCTGTTGTTGTCGGTGTTTGGCTTTACCGCTTTTGGGCAAACAAATAACCCGATCAAGATGGTAGGCAACGTCAACAAGGTCGACATCGATGAGCAGGAGGTCAACATAACAACGGATAACGCATACATTCAGCTGGGTGTCTACAGCCCATCCATCGTGCGGGTGCGCATGGACAAAGCCCCTCTGGCCGAGGATTTCTCTTATGCCGTGGTAGGGGAGCCCGTCCCGACAAAGACTAAGATTACGCAGGACGAGAACGAAATCATTATTCGTACCGACTCACTCGTTACCCGCATTGGCAAGAAGCCCTTTTCGGTGGGGTTCTATACCCCGGGCGGAAAGGTCATCAACAAGGATGAAGAAGGCCTTACCACTTCCTGGATCGAAGAGGAGGTAACCACCTACAAAGAGATGCAGGAGGGCGAGCGTTTTATCGGGCTCGGGGAGAAAACCGGTGGCCTGGACAGGGCCGGCACGGGTTACACCCACTACAATACCGATGCCTTTGGCTATACCATTGGTCAGGACCCGATCTACTCTACCATTCCGTTCTATATTGGTATCCACGACGGGCTGAACTATGGCGTTTTTCTGGACAACAGCTACCAGAGCGATTTTAACTTTGGCGCCAGTAACAACCGCTTCTCGTCCTTCGGCGCTAGGGGAGGCGAGATGGATTACTTCTTCATCTACCATACCGATGTAGAGGATATCATCACTTCTTACACCTACCTGACTGGCCGCATGCCTTTGCCTCCGCTTTGGAGCTTAGGCTACCAGCAGAACCGTTACTCTTACTACCCCGAGACAGAAGTGATGCGCATTGCGCAGACCCTGCGGGAGAAAAAGATTCCGGCGGATGGTATCACCCTCGACATTCACTACATGGACGCCTACAAGCTGTTTACCTGGGACAATGAGCGTTTCCCCAACCCGTTGCAGATGAACAGGAAATTGGAAGACATGGGCTTCAAAACTACGGTGATCGTAGACCCGGGCATTAAGGTAGAGCCAGGGTATGGGGCCTATGAGCGCGGCAAGGACGCAGACATCTTCCTGGAGTACCCGGACGGCGAGTATTACACCGGCCAGGTATGGCCGGGCTGGACGCACTTCCCGGATTTTACTGATCCGCAGGCACGTGACTGGTGGAAGAGTGAGTTGAAGGCAATTACGGGCTCGGGTGTAGACGGTATCTGGAACGACATGAACGAGATCGCTACCTGGGGGCAGAAGATGCCGAACAATATCCTGTTTAATTTTGACGGGCACCTGACCACGCACCTGGAGGGCCGCAACGTGTATGGCATGCAAATGGCCCGCGCCAGTTACGAAGGGGCCCGCGCAGCTATGGACAACAAGCGCCCCTTTATCCTGACACGGGCCGGTTTTGCCGGTTTGCAGCGCTATACGGCGCTCTGGACGGGGGATAACCGCTCAGAGGATGACCACATGCTGCTGGGTGTTCGGTTACTAAATAGCCTTGGGGTAAGTGGGGTACCGTTTACTGGGATGGATGTAGGCGGTTTTACGGGTAACCCCTCTATCGGCCTGTATTCCCGCTGGATTCAGTTTGGGGCCTTTATCCCGTACTTCCGTAACCACACAGGCGTTAACACGAAATCCTCGGAGCCCTGGGCCTATGGCGAGGAGGTAACAGAGATTGCCCGCAACTTCATCAGCCTGCGCTACAAGTTGCTGCCGTACATTTATTCTACTTTTTACGAGGCAACGCAGACGGGGCATCCGATCATGCGTACCCTGGCCATCGACTACACGCACGAAGCAGAGGTGTACGATCCGCAGTACGAGAACCAGTACCTGTTCGGGGAGGCGATCATGGTTGCACCCTTTGTGAGCACAACAGACTTTGGTAAGGTATACTTCCCGAAAGGCAAGTGGTACAACTTCTACACAGGAGAGGTACAGCGGGGAGAGAAAGAAGAGATCATAGAGCTGGCTTACCACAGGCTGCCGCTTTACGTGAAGGAAAGCAGCATTATCCCGATGCAGTCGCTGATTCAGTCTACGGCCGAGTCACCAACAGATACCCTGACGGTGCACATTTATAAAGGAGACGTGAATAACTCTTACGTGTATTATGAGGACGATGGCATTACTTACGACTACCTGGACGGACAGTACTACAAGCGCCTGATCAGCTACGATGCGAGGCGCAAGAACATCACGTTTGGCGAAGTAGAGGGAGAGTTTAAGTCGAACTTCAATAACCTGAAGATAGTACTCCATGGCTTTGATGATGTCTCCCGGGTAAGAATCAACGGTAAAAGGGCAAACCTGAATAAAGACTTTGCCTCTTTTATCGATCCAATCTCCCGTTTCGATCCACAAGGGGTTTCTAACCCGGTGGAGGGTTATGATGTGAAGAGTATTGTCGTAAAGAACGAAAGAGACAAGTTTACCCTGAGCTATTAGCAGTACCAGAAATCAGGAAAGTCAAAAGCCCCTGTGCCTAGCAAAGCACAGGGGCTTTTGCTTTTTTCTCACTAAGAATTCAGGACTATTCCACCGGGCCTATTCTATGCTTTTAGCCTGGGCTTACATCCTTTGGCTTTCTGTTGTTAGTAGTAGCGGACATGACAGGTGGGCGCACTATTTACTGAAACTTCTTGCTTATTTGTATGTATATACATAATATGTACTGACATTGGATGGTGGCGTGTCAGCGAAAGCCCCTGACCTCCGAAAAAACATTATTTAAAACACATAAAGCGAATAAGATGGCAAACACGAAATGGGTAGTAGACCCAACGCACAGCGAAGTACAGTTTAAGGTGAAGCACCTGATGATCACTACCGTTACCGGTTATTTCAGCTCTTTTAATGTAGAGGCCGAAACAGAGGGAGAAGACTTTTCTAAAGCTTCGAACATAGTTTTCACGGCTGATGTGGATTCTATTAGCACCAACAACGAGCAGCGTGACACACACCTGAAGTCTCCTGACTTTTTTGATGCAGAGAACCACAAACAAGTGCGCTTTGTAGCGAATAAGTATGAGAAAGTCAGCGACGAGGAGGCCAAACTGCACGGCGACCTGACCATCCGTGGTACTACCAAGCCTGTGACGGTAAACGTTGAGTTCGGCGGTATTGTGGTAGACCCATACGGTCAGACAAAAGCTGGTTTCACTGTGGATGGCAAGATCAACCGCAAAGACTTCGGCCTTACCTGGAGCGCCGCTACCGAGGCCGGTAACGTGGTCGTAAGCGACGACATTAAGTTACATGCTGAGATACAGTTGGTGAAGCAAGGCTAAGCCTAAGCTAAAAGTTGAAAACGCAAGGCCTGCTCTTGAAACAGAGCAGGCCTTGTTTGTTCAGGCTCTTGGCAGGTTTGTCTACTCGTAGCCGGGCCTTTTTTTCTCTCTAGGAGAGGGGCCTTCCTAATAACACAACAGTAGAAGAAGGGTAAAACTTTTGCTACCCTGCCATTTAGACCTCAAGGAGAGAGCTTTTTTGGAATCCTATTTAGATCTCTCACAAAGTTCGAGATGACAGGGTAGCTAGTGATAACAGGGAAGGACCGTTTGCTGATTGGGAAAACGGGCCCGTGCTCAAGAAGGGCTCTCCCCAAACATGGAGTGCAAAGACTCAAGCCGTAAAAAAGGACTTAAGCGATTCTGTAGGATAAGCACTCCATTACGCCGGCTTAGACAAGCTGCTGCATTTCCTTTAATCACTGATCAACTTAATCAACAGTCCTTGCTCTACTCTGTCCTCCAGGTTCATGCCGTTGAGAACCGCCAGCTCTTCAAAACGGTCGGGCTGTACGTTATAAGCGCGGAATGCCTGTGCCAGGGTTCCGGTCTGCCGTACGGGTTCTACCTGTATGCGCTCTGGCTGACGGTTAAGCAGGGCAGGGTCGGTGAGGGGCCTGAAACTGGTTGCCACATCAGCGAACAGCTGGTAGTATCGGTTAAAGGCCTGTGCACTGGTAATGCCCATCATGTTATAGTACCTGCCCTTGTACTCGATCAGGTAAATGAGCGTCTGGATAGTCGTTTGCTGCTGTTGTTGCTGCTGCTGTGCCACAATCGCAAGGGCCGGTAAACCGTTTACCGTTACATTCCGCGATTCCACGGGCTGTAGTTGGTATTTTTGCAGTACCTGTTCGGCTGCTCCCTGCAGGGTTTCGGCAGGCACCAGGGTAAAGGTCATCATAGCACCACCATCCTTGGGAGCCATGGTAACCGCCTGTGGGGTATTTTGGTGAGCCCAGCCGGTAGGGATGGGGAACTGAAACTCCAGTACCGGATGGTAGAAGGTGCTGTTTTCGACAAAGCCTTGCCGCGGGTCGTTCCCGAAAATCATCCCGTCGATCATCCGCAAGTAAGAGTTCCGACCTACCTCCGGCTCTACCAGGCTCAGTTTCTGTTTCCACTCCTCGGCCAGGGCGGTTACCCGCACCAGGCGGTCTTCCGGGGAGGGATGGGTAGAGAGGAAGGTAGGTACCGGCTCAGCACTGCTTTCCGCCTGAGTCCGCTGCAAGGTCAGGAAAAACTCGGCCATTTCCTGCGCATCGTACCCGATCTTCGTGGAGTACTCCACGCCCAGCCTGTCTGACTCCCGCTCGTCTTCCCGTCCGAACTTAAGGAAAAGTAAGCCAACGCCCTGCTGTGCGGCATCGGCAAACTGGGCAAACTCCGGCGATACCACCATGCCCATTACGAGCCCTACCTGTGCCAGCATGGATTTACTGTAACTCTTCGCCGAGTGGCGTGCTGCAATATGCCCGATCTCATGACCCAGTACCCCGGCAAATTCTGCCTCGTTGTTAAAGTAGGCCATAATACCCCGTGTGAAGTAGACGTAGCCACCAGGCACGGCAAAGGCATTGATCACAGGAGAGTCGAGCAGGCGAAAGGTATAATCAAGGTTCGTGCGATGGGAGATAGCCACCATTCTTTCACCCATCTCTGAGAAGAAGCGCTGTAACTGTTCATCTTCGTAAACGCCGAACTGTTGCACCACTTGCGGGTCATACTCCCGCCCCATGGCAATCTCCTGTTCTTCTGACAGGAGCACAAAGTCACGCTTACCGGTTACAGGGTTTCGGGCACAGGAGTTAAAAAGCATTATTACGCTGGCTGCAAAGCAGGTAAACCAATATTTTTTCATAGGTTGTTGTATTTAGTTCAGATAGCCCTTCCCCAACACACATATCCTCTTCAGGCTATGCTATTAAGCAACGATAATTGCACTGTTTGGTTTCTGGAGCAGCTTCTGCAGAAGGAAGGGCTGCTTTTTTGTCGTCGGACTGTTGGGGAGGTTGTAACAGCACCAGGGCACTTTCTTGTGTCGAAACGAGCCAACTCCTGTGCCTGGATCAAATCTCAGAAAGGAGAACTTCCAACCAGGCATGGGGACTAGGCTAAGGTCTTTAACTCCCATTGCAGGTTCTCCTGTGCCTGGGCCTCCAACTTATCCTGTAGCGGCTCGGTTTTATAAATACTTGGTTGCGCTAAGAAACGCCCGAGCACCTGCTTTCTGCCCTGTTTGTACAAAACATCCGGGTAATGGCTGTACTCTTTCCGTATCTGTTGCGTGTAAAGCTGGTATTCCACCCGGCTAGTGCCCAGGATAGAGAGGTCGAAGTCCAGGAGGTAGTTTATGTCTGTGTCGGGCTGAGCCGTATGCCCTTTGGTGGCTAGGATCATCTCCTGTACCAAGCTGCTTGCTTCTGAATTCAGGCCGAGCTCCTGTAGGCGTTTCACCGCCTTTTCTGCGCTTTTTTCTTCGTTATCGGAGCGGGTGGGCTCGTAAACCAAGTCATGATAAAAGATGGCAAAGCGCACTAAATCAGGTTGTGCTAGGTGGCTGTCGTATTGCGAAGCAAGGTGTAGGAGCTTGCTCACATGCTGCAGATTGTGGTAATGCCTGTTGTTAGCTGTATAAGCCCTCTCAATCTCCTTCCAGAACTGCAGTACCCGTTCTTCCTGGCCGGTATAGCAGGAGGCCAGGCGGGTCCACAGTGCTTGCAGGTCTTTTACCATCCTTCCATTCGCTTACTTTTTAAAACGTACTTTCACCTTTACCTCCTGGGCTACCGGCGTTCCGCCACGGGTGGCCGGTTTCCAGGCAGGGCCGTTTTGTACTAACCGGAGTGCCTCCGCATCGCAATCAGGGCAGAGCGAGCGTTTTACCTTAAAGTCTTCTAAGGTTCCTGTGGGGCTTACGGTAAACGTAAGGGTCACGCGGCCCTTTTCAGGAACTGCCCGCATGTTCTCCTGCAGGTATTTCCTGAAGGCACGCCTTCCGCTGGTGGGCTCGGCCGGGATAAAAGCAGGTGTACCGGTGCCTATACCTTTTGATTCTCCATAGCCAACCACTACCACTTCGCTAAGTGCCTGCCTGTCCTGGTTCAGGTTCACGTCTACGGCTGATGCGTTTTGGGCTAACAGGCGTTCTTCTGTTTTGTAGCCGATGAAGTTAAATACCAGTACCGCTTCTTTTCCGAAAACAGGGAGGGTGTAGTTCCCCTCTGCGTCGGTGGTCGTGCCGAGTTTGGTCCCCTTTAGCTGTACTGTCACACCCGGCAAAGGTTCTCCTGCTTCGGATAGTACTCTGCCCGAAATCATTCTGGCGGTACTACTTCCAGCGCTTTTAGCCGGGATGGTGCTGCTACCTCGTATCCTGATAGTGCTTACCCCGGCTACCTGGCCCTGCAGGGCCTTGGCGATACTGCCCGAGTCTGGTACAAGGGCAGGGGTAACGGCATAGTCCTGCATCACAGACTCTGTCACTGTCGAGGGTGCTGCAGTTGATTTTACCGGAGCTGCGGCTATCATAGGAACATTTTCTTCCGAAATTATCGTGTCGGCCAGGGGAATCTGCAGGTCTTCTATGGCCTTTTCCTCTTCAAACAGCTCATCCTGTCCTAAGTTGCTTGGCCTCTTCTTCGCAGGAGCAGCTACAATAGCAGGAGGCACTGTATCAGGGCCAAGGGCGATGGTTGGGGGAGCGGAAGCTTCCTCAGCTGGTAAGGCTACTTTTTCTTCCGCAGCAGGCCCTACGGCTTCCTGCACTCGGGCTATTTCTGGCTGTCCTGCTTGTAGCTGCACGTAATTATAATACAGCACCAGCACAGCTGTCCCCACCAACAGGAGCAGTGAGGCAGCCACACGCCAGTCGGTGAGGTAGACGGGTAGTAGAGTCTGCTGCTTTTCCTGTTCCCGCTGTACAGCCAAACGCGTCTGAATATCCTGTACGGCCGCCTTCGTTTGGCTTGGGTCCGATAGCGCCATGCCTTCCAACACGTCAGAGCACAGCTCACAGTCTAGCAGGTGCTTCTCTACCTGGTGAGCCTGGGCAGGAGACAGCTCCTCCTGCTGGTACTGCCGTAGCAGTTCCAGCGAGGGGTGCTCATCTTTGGGCCAGTGTATGTGTCGTTTATCGTGGGGCATGGTGTTTCTCCATGTAAATTTTAAGGTTTCGTTTCCCGTTCTGGATGTAGCTCTTCACCTTTTTCAGGTCGTAGCCGGTCAGTTCGGTAATTTCCTTGTAGCTTTTCTGTTGCAGGTAAAACAACTCCGGGCAAACCCGCTGTTCCGAGGCCAGCGCCTCTATTCCCTGCTCTAAAGCCTGTGCCGTTATTTCTGCTTCCTCTGCGGTTATAGGATGCTGGGACTCTCCGTTTTCCATAAGGTGGTGCGCTACGTCGTCCAGTTGAAGAACGGAGACTTTCTTTTGTGCCCGCAGCTGCATCAGGCAATGGTTTTTGGTAAGCACGTGCAGCCAGCTTTTAAAGTTTGTAACCTCATGCCGATGGAGGGACTCGGCGAGCTGCTCAAAAACCTGCATGGTGGCGTCTTTGCTTTCCTCTTCGTCTTTCAGATACTTCCGGCAAACCAGGTACACCATGTCGGTGTGTCGCTGGAAGAGCTCGCCTAGATGCCGCATCTCTCCCGTCTGCTTATACAGGCGCACCAGCTCCTGGTCATCCGGAGGAGGCTTGCCTTTTGAAAAGAGCTTGAGAAAGAGGGGGAACATAGATTTAACGCGGTGGCCTTGAAGTTTATGTGGCGGTTTTTAAACTGTCTGTCCCTTTCCTCCCTTTAAGGGAGCGGCTGCTAAAGGGACTCCCTGTTTAGGGGATAAAGGGCTGAGTTGATGCTGTTGGCTCTTTTAACCAACCTGGCTTCAATAAAAGCAAAAAGCAGGAGAAAAAATATTAAAAATATTTATGGAAAAGGGGAGGGGGCTGCATCCTGTAAGAAACCAAAGCATAAAAAGGCATGAAGAAGTACGTTTACATGCTGCTGTTCGCCCTCCTGATGGTAGGGCTGCGCGCGCAGGCACAGGAAAGAACCATTACGGGTACTGTAAGAGATGCACAGGACGGCCAGCCCATCCCGGGGGTAACTGTTCATGTGAAAGGGACCCGGCTGGGTACGACCACCAGCCAGCACGGCAAGTACAGCCTTGCAGTACCGGATGAGAATGTCATCCTTGTTTTCGCCTTTATCGGATATAAATCACAGGAAGTGAAAGTAAAACAGCAGCAGGTGGTAGATGTGCAGTTAAGGCAGGACACCCAGGCCCTGGAAGAAGTAGTAGTGACAGGCTATGGTTTACAACGCGTTCGGATAAGAGGGGTTTCTGCTCTAGGTGGCAAAGTGGCAGGCGTACAGGCCCAGGGAGCTCCCAGCTTGTACTTCGACGCAAAGCCAACGGCGCATAACACCGAGAACTATGCTTACATCAAGGAAAACACCTTTCAGGATGCCCGGAAGACACCCCTCTCCACCTTTTCGATTGATGTGGACAATGCCGCTTACAGCAACGTGCGCCGCTTTCTGAACAATGGGCAGAGGCCTCCGAAAGACGCTGTGCGCATAGAGGAGATGATCAACTATTTCAGCTACGATTACCCACAGCCTACCGGTGAAGTCCCCTTTTCGATTACCACGGAGTTATCAGGCTGCCCCTGGAACAAGGAGAGCCAGCTTTTGCACATTGGCCTGCAGGGCAGGGAAGTGCCGACGGGTAACCTGCCCGCCTCCAATCTGGTGTTCCTGATCGATGTGTCGGGCTCGATGCTGTCTGAGGACAAGCTGCCGCTTGTAAAGGCAGGTTTCAAGTTATTGGTAGACCAGCTCCGCGCCCAGGACAAAGTTGCCCTGGTGGTATATGCCGGCTCTGTAGGACTCGTGCTGCCTTCCACTGCTGGCAACCAGAAAGACAAGATCATGCAGGCCATCAATAACCTGGAGGCAGGTGGCTCCACAGCGGGAGGGGCAGGCATTAAGCTGGCTTACCAGGTAGCGCAGGACAACTTTATAGAAGGGGGCAATAACCGTGTCATACTGGCAACAGACGGCGACTTTAATGTAGGGGTGAGCAGCGACAGTGAGTTACAGCGCCTGATCGAGGAGAAGCGGGAGACAGGGGTGAACCTGACGGTGCTGGGTTTTGGTACCGGCAACCTGAAAGACTCGCGCATGGAGCAGTTGGCCGACAAGGGCAATGGCAACTATGCCTATGTGGATAACATACTGGAAGCGAAAAAGGTCTTTGTAAACGAGTTCGGCGGCACCTTGTTCACCATTGCTAAAGACGTAAAGCTGCAACTGGAGTTTAACCCGGGTAAGGTAAAAGCTTACCGCCTGATTGGCTATGAGAACCGCATCCTGGAGGACAAGGACTTCAACGACGATAAAAAAGACGCGGGCGACTTGGGTTCCGGCCACACAGTTACCGCTCTCTACGAGATCATCCCGGCCAATGAGAGAACGGCAAAAAGCTATACCGGAAAGGTAGACGACCTGAAGTACCAGCAGACAATAATAAGTTCTGCTGCCAGCTCCTCAGATGAGATCCTGACGCTGAAACTGCGCTACAAAGACCCGAACGGCAACAAGAGCAGGCTGCTTGAAAATGTTGTGACAGCCAAAGCAGTACCAACTGATGAAACCTCCGATGACTTTCGGTTCTCGGCAGCAGTAGCCGCCTGCGGCATGTTGCTCCGCGATTCTGAGCATAAAGGCACCGCCACCTACCCGACGGTGCTGGAGTTAGCCGAAGGTGCCCGGGGGCAGGACAAAGAAGGCTACCGCATCGAGTTCATTAATCTGGTTAAGTCAATGAACTTGCTAAGCGACGGGAGGTAAGCCGAGGGCCTGCAATCCAGAACCCAATAGCCCCTACCACTCCTGATTGAGGGCACCAGGCGAAGAGACTGTCTTGGCCTAGGAAGGTGTAAAATACTTATGCTTTTATTCTACGCGTAAATGCCTTCTCTTCAGGCAAGGAGAGGTAGGGGCGGTTGGTCTGTAACACTCGGAGCCCTACTGCTTACTTGCCTTTCCTCCTATCAGCGACTCAACGGCTTGCTCGATGCTGGGCCATACCGGGGACCAGGGGGCTACCAGGTCGAAGTGGGCCGCGTTGGGGAGGAGCAGGACTTGTGCCTTGTCGCCTTTGGCTTGGGCCTGCTCGGCGTAGTGCTGGGCCTGGGAAACAGGAACGATTGGGTCGAGGGCACCTTGCACCAGGTACTGTGGCAGGCGCAGGGGCAGGAGCTGAAGCGGGGAAGTCTGGGCATAGCGGCCAGGCTGCGTAGCAGGCAACCCTTCCAGCAGTTGCGCCACGGCAGCATTGCAGCTGCCTTCCTCCACGCTGTAAGTGGTTAGGTCTGTGATGCCGGCCAGCGCTACCACACCCTTGAGTTTAAGTGGGCGGGAGGTATAAAGCTCCGAGGTACGGGGCAGATTAGGACGCGCGGCTAGCCATAGGGCTAGGTGGCCACCGGCTGAGTGCCCTAGCGTAACTACCTGCTTGATATCTAAGGGGTACTTTTTAGCCAACTCTCGCAGGAAGTCGGTGGCCTTGGCTACATCCAGGAAGGTGCCGGGCCAGCCGCCCCCTTCATTGCCTACCCGGCGGAACTCTGGCATCCAGGTGGCGTAACCAGCTTTTGTCAGCGCTTCGCTTACATGGGCCATGTAGTGCAGGTCGTATTCAGAAAGCCAGCAGCCCCCATGCACCACTACCACGACAGGGAAAGGACCTTTGCCCTTCGGTAGCCGAAGCTCTCCAAACTGCAGGGAATCCAGCCCATAGGAAATGGTGAAATCCGGAGCTGGTACTGGCGTAGACGCAATGTCCTGCCAGGTAATCAGTTTCGGGGCCTGGTTTTGGGCAGAAAGGGTGGTGCAGAAGAAAATGCCGAGTAAGAGGAGAAGCGCGGTTTGTGTCATGGCTACAAATTTAAGCGGGTAGCCGACAGCTATTGCCTGCAAGCCCGGTTACAAAGGTAACCATTATTGCCAAGCCACCACAGCAGGACCAAACAGGTGGAGCAGCTGCTACTGAGGAGACAGTAGATACTTATTGCCTCATCAGGATAATGTTATAGGGGTTGAGGGCAGTAGCAGCTTTGGTCCTGCGAATACGTAATCTCTTCTTACTTTCTTTTTCATCAGGAAATTCTCCCAGGAAATATTACTGTTGAGGCTTTGTGAAAGCTGCAAACTCCCAGCCCAGGCTACCTAGGTAGTTCATGACATCGTATGGCGATGTGAATTTCCGCGGTTCTCCCGTTGCTTCATTGGTGGGGAGGGCAGCTTCTGGCTGCTTGTATAACACCTGTCATACACTAAAACATACCTTGCCTATAGATAAAAGAGCGTTAGTTCTACGCAGTAATTCAGTTGTTTATGCCCCTGTGCTATAGGTTTCGTACAGAATAGGAGTAAAACGTTTGATACTTATACAGCTGCGCCATGTTACTAAACAGCCTGGAGTTCATAAAGGTCTTTGAGACCGACTATCTGACACTGCGCTACAGTGCTAAGGAAAAGCTTATCTGGAATGAGTGGCGAGGGGATATACCCAGCCCGCAGTTACGGGAGGCCATGCTGTACGCCTCCAATTTCATTCTGGAACAAAACATAGAACTGATCCTCGCTGATTTTACCTGCATGTGTGCCCCTACCATGCAGGACCAGGTCTGGATTGCAAAGCATACGGCAGAGCTGCTGCAACACAGCCGGCTCCGGCGGGTTGCGAATCTTCTGGCACAGGACATCTTTAGACAACGGGCCATCGAGAACATATATGAAAAAGCCTCCCAAACGCCAATGCCTTGTGAGACCCGGGATTTTGTCTCGGAGGAGGATGCCTTGATTTGGCTGCTCTCCGACTAGGACAGGCTAGGGCAGGAAAGATGCTACGGAAAAACTTACTTTAGCTGCACGCAGATTGCAAAATAAGAGAAACGAAACAGAAGGGCCTTGTTCTAACTCCCATCAGAGAGGGGTGGGCCATAAACACAGAAAGGGCCCTCGCCAAAGGAGCCCTTTCTGGTATTTTGAAAAGTTTAGTTTTATGATCGTTATCTAACTTTTCAACTTTTAGCCAACTTAGTAACATGCCTGGGTTACCGAAAGTTTCTGTAAAGTGTTAAAAGTTAAGGATATAGCTGGTTGTGGCTCTAAAGGGTCTTAAACTCATGGTAAACAGCCCAACCTGACAGTCGGGAACCTGGCAGACAGATGTATGAGGGCATTCCACCCGGAGGGAGCCCGGCTACTAGGTCAGCCCATTAAGAGACGGGCTAAAATGACAGGAACTCGTCCTATATGGTACGGCTCTTACTCCCACTCTCCCAACAACCTTCTCAGCACCACGATTTGGCCCAGATGATAGGCGTTATGCTCGGCCACAAGCAAGGCCTCTCGTAGCAGTGTCTGACCTTGCCCGTGTGGGATGGGGGCAAAGAGGTCGTTGCTCGGGTCCTTTACCAGCTTCACCATCTCCTCCTGGTCATTGGCTATTGCCTGCAGGGTATGATCCAGGTCGGTTGGGCTGGTAGGGGCAGTATCCTGGGGCCAGTAGTCATCGGGCCACTTTGGTTCCTGGTAGTTCGGATTGCGGCTGAATTCCAGTATGTCGTGTTGGGCAAAGCGCAGGTGTTCCAGCAGTTGCCAGAGGGTATAGGGTAACTTGTCTATCTTTCGGCCTGCATCCTGCAAGCTTATGCCCTGCAGTAACTCCTCCCGCGTCCGGAAGGCTTGCCCGCTGCGCATAAGTTTTATAAGTTGATCCCGTAGCTGTTGATCATGTGGCATGGTGCTGGCTTTTATGGCATCTACTCTTTTCATGTACCTAAGCTGGCGAAAGCAGGATAAGGCCAAGAGTTTACTGATTAAGAAAAAGGCCCTGAAGTTACACTCTGCTTGTATAGCACAACTTTAGGGCAAAGAAGGTAGGAGAGCCTGACTCACTGCCGTAGGAAACTGAGCAAATGCTGGTTAAGCTCTTCTTGATGCGTCACAAACAGGCCATGCGGCCCGTCCTTGATCACGATGTACTTGTTATTGCGGATCTCTTTAGATGACTGCTCGCTGCTGGTTTCGATGGGGACGATCTGGTCGGCGTCTCCGTGTATGATGAGCGTGGGCACCGACACGTTCCGAAGCTCAGAGCGGAAGTCGGTGTTGGCCCAGGCCCTGGCTGTTTCGATGGTGCCCCTTGGTGAGGCAAAAGAGGCAATGGTCCAGTCGTAGCGCAGCTGCTCTTCACTTACCTTCTCCCTGTTATCCTCGTAGTTGTAGAACAGCTTGCCGAACTCGGCTAGAAATGTAACACGCTTGTTCTCCAGAGCATCCATGATGCTGTTCAGCTTTTCCTCCGGTACTCCCTTCGGGTTGTCGTCTGTCTTTTTCACCATCGGGATGATGGAACTGATGAGTACAGCCTTGTTGATGCGGTCGTTGCCGAACATGGAGAGGTAGCGAACCACTTCTCCACCGCCCATCGAAAAACCAACCAGCACGCAGTCCCATAGGTTCAGGTGCTGGATCAGATGCCGTAGGTCCAGGGCCAGTGAGTTGTAGTCGTAGTTATTCCAGGGCCTGTCGGAGTCCCCAAAGCCGCGCCGGTCGTAGGAAATACAACGGAAACCTGCGTCCACGATGGCCTGTACCTGGTGTTCCCACATACGGTGGCTCAGCGGCCATCCGTGGATGAGGATAACTGGTTGTCCTCTCCCGCAGTCCTGGTAGTGCAGGTGCACGTGTTCTACTTTCTGAACGTCATCTGTTTTAATAAATGGCATGTCTCTACGCTTGTTTTGTTGATGCTTGTTTCCTCATACGTAAAATAGCTGGTTTACTGGCAGGTATAAGGTACAAAACATATGCGGTTATATTATTCTTAGTTTAATTGGAGGTGCTATCTGCTAGGGGCAGTACCTCCTGCATGGCTAGGAGCCATCGGAGCCTCACTTAAATAGGGGTGTCTGGCCTGTCCCAAGAGCAATAGTAGCCTAAACGATGGCTTATAAGTAAGCGAGGCGGCGGGTGCGAGAAGGGCTGCGCTGCCCGATTGTCTTGGCTTTTGACTGAAGCGTATAGTACTGCAGATGCCTCCGCTGAACTGCATTGTTGCAGTACCGTAATAATAATAGATAACCAAACAGATGCATGTATGAAGACTTTTACATATAAATCCCTGACGTATGTTATCATGACAGTTCTTGTCCCTGTTATGATCAGTTGTTCTGTTTTTTCTGGCGACAGCGGGTACTCGAAAGACCCCGCCATAGCCGCGCAGCAAAGAGAAGTAGAGGCGCTGGAGCGAGAATTAAAAGAGGCAGAGCGCTATGCAGAGGAAGCGAAGCAACGGGAAAAGGCAGCTAAGAACAGGCTAAAAGCAGCCGAACATGAATTAAAAGCACTGGAAGAGCGCGCCAGAAGGCAAAACGAAAGGTAATACAAAAAGGATATAGAAAAACGAAAGCTGCTTTACCGTACGGTAAAGCAGCTTTCGTTTTTTTAGCGGCAGTTGAGTCTTTGGCTATACCACAGGCTAGCTACTGTTTAAAAACGTTTTTTAACCGTGAGGCGGCATAATCCTGGGCGGCTACGGCTTCCTCGAGTAATGCGTTCATGCCGAAGAACTCGTGCGTTACCCCCTCGTACACCTTGCGTTCCACCGGTACGCCCGCCGCCTGCAGGCGCTCGGCCAGTAGCTGCCCCTCGTAACGGAGTGGGTCTATCTCGGCATTGATGATAGTCGTTGGCGGCAAACCATTCAAGTCGGCATTGACCAGCTCGATGAGTGGATGCGTCTGCGTTTCCCAACCGGGCGCATACAGGCTGAAGAACCACTTCATCAGTGTCTTGTTCAGGAAAAAGGCGTTCACATACTCCTGATAAGTGGGGGAATCCACGTCGCCATCGGCAATCGGGTAAACCGACAGAATGTGTTCGGGCATTTTTACGTTACGCTCTTTGGCCATCAGAGCAACGGCTACTGCCATATTACCGCCGGCGCTTTCCCCGGCTGTTACAACCATCTCTGGATTACCGTTAATCACTGATGCAGAGTCACGGGCCCACTGGTAGGCGGCAAAGGCATCTTCGTGTGCAGCGGGGTACTGGTGCTCAGGCGCCTGGCGGTACGCTACCGACATCACGATGGCCCCGGCTTTATCGGCCAGTGCGCTGGCCGAAGGCTCATAAGTGTCCAGGTTGGCAATTACCCAGCCGCCGCCGTGGTAGTAGACAATTACCGGGAAAGGACCCGTGCCGGTCTTGGGTGTATAGATGCGCACAAGCAGGTTCTGGTTCGTCTCATTAGGTATTACCCTGTGGTTAACCTTCACGCTGGCTGGTTTTGGGCTAATGTTATATTCGCGCAGCAAATCAGCCAAGGCATCATAAAAGGTAGGTTCCTCCCGTGCCTGGTCGGCTGCCAGTTTAGGATAAGGAACGATGCCATAGCTTTGGAACTGCTCTATCACGGCCAGCATTTGAGGGTCGATGCTGGGTGCCCAGCTCGGGTTCGGCCCATTGGGCTCTATCTTGGCGGCGTCGGTGGGTACTTCCACAATTTGGGTTGTGCCATCGTTCCCCATAAGTATAGGGTCCGTGGTGCTCTGCTCGTCTCCGACACCCTGAATATTACTACAACCAAGCAGGAAAGTGACCATACAGAGCAGCCCGAAAAGATAAGCTCCTCTTCCAGCTTTACTGATGCACGTTTTGGAGCAAGGCAAGCCTTGCGTGTTTTGGGTTAGTTTGTTTTTCATAGATTATAATTTGGGTTTAAAGCTAACGCGAATAAAAAGTTGTGCGAAGGGTAAGCAAATGCATCGGTGTCCTGATGCATCCGAAAGTGCCCAGGCAACTTTCAGTACAATAATATTTCTTCGTTGCCTTACCGTAGAAGGGCGCGTGCAGGTAAGGATGGTGATATAGTATGCTACAAATTAAACAGGTAGCGTTGCAGTATGTTTGTGTACTACGCGCCCCCTTCACCGAAGTTGATAAATTTTAGTGCAACCGTGTAATAGGTTGCTTATACTTTTGGAAGCCTTAAGGACTTAAAAAGCTGTTTTACCCCACCAGAAGGCTAGAATGTCAGCATACGGCCCTGCTCGGGGTATACCAAATTCAGGCGGAGTCTATTTCCCTCTTTTAGCTGTGCCATGATCTTTTGCACGTTATCACCGGAAGGCTTCATGTGCGTAACCACCACTGGGACTTTGCGCAAAGCAGTTGTGCCGGTCAGCTTACTCAGTTTTTCCAATTCGCTCATCAGAAGGCGTGGTGTCAGGTGCCCAAATAACTGCTTCTCCGGCTGCTCGTTCGGGAAGGAAACCTCGATGAAAATAGCCTTTAGCTCGCCGTTTTTAACCAGCGGAGCAACCTCTTGCCAAAGCTGTTGCAGTTTATCAGACCCCTCTATAGCGTCTGCGCCCGTGTCACCCAGGTACAGCAAGTAATCTTGGTTGTGCTGTAGTAAAAAGGCTGCGCTCTGATCAGGAGATGAGTGACTCAGGGGGAAAGCCCGTACCTGTAGCTCTGTGTTCGCCAGCGGTGTCGCTTCGTTTTCTTTCAGGTAGGTGTATTGGTACTTGTTCAGAGTGGGTTTGTCGCCCTCATTGGCAAAGTTAGCCCAGCTCTGCCAGGTAAAGTACTTGTCTTTGAGGACCTGTATCATAAAGGGCAGCCCGTAAATGCTCTTGGGGGTGTCATCTGGGGAATTAATGATCAGACCCGCCAGGTGGTCTAAGTGCGGGTGCGAGATCAGGTAACCTTTTACGTTGTTTCGCAGCACTTCGCCCGGCGCTGCCTCAAACACCCTGTTCTCCACTGCTTTCCGGAGACCATAGTGCAGGGTGCCTGCATCCAGGCTTACATAATTGTCGCTGCCAGTAGGCGCCACCAGATAACCCGATAAGTTGCTTTCATCTAGACCGCCTCTTATGCCAAGCGGCACTACCTTAAAAGCAGCTTTCTTTTGCTGGCCAAAAGCCTGTGTTACTCCTAACAGCAGCACAAAAAACAAAAGTCTGGAAAGCAAACGGAACATAAGCATGGGGTGAGTTTCGCGGCGCAATGTTACCGATTTCAATACTAGCAACCAAGAGACAACTCCCCGTTATGGTATCAAGTTTCAGCACCGTTATTGCTTTGGGCCGCACTGATCCTTGACACTAGTTCCTCATCCGGAAGCTGTGCCCTCCAGTCCTTCGGTAGCTTCAGGCGCACACTCTGTTCGCCGCCGGTAGGGGTACACACAACTGGTACTGTGCCGTCTGTTCTTTCTGCCAGTTTAGTTGCTGCCATTTTGGTTTCTTCGTCAGTGAGTCCTCCTGCGTAGGCCTGTACGCATTTCCATGTCGTGCCTGCCTCGTCTGTTACTTCGCGTGGGATCATTCGTTTTGGTACTTGGTTCTTGCTACTCACTTATACTGTATCTACAGCTTTTAAGTAAAGAAGCGGTAAAAAAACAGGAAGCAAGGGAAAGGGACTTTAGCTAAAGTCCCTTTCCCTTGCTTCCTGTTTTCCTGTGTATGGCTACCAGCTCTATTATTCGGACTGGTTAACTGTCGTTACATTCATGTTACCCTGCTGCATGATGGTACTAACATGGCCAACACCACTGTTGCCAATCTGTGTTGTCTCTGCTATGTTGCTATCACCGATTTGGATGGTGCTGTTACGGTGGTAACCGTCAAGCCACCAGGCATGGCCGCTTTGAACGGAGGTAGCGTAGTTTCCGTCTCCGTACTGGTACATTTCGGATTCGTTTCCTGTGCTTACCTGCGATTGGAAGCCATAATTCAGATTACCCTCTGCCACTGCTGTTGCCCTGTTATCTTTGCTTCGGCTGTTCTGGTCTTGTGTGTGAATATTACCGAAGCCGATTTGTAGGATGTTCGCGTAGTTAGTTACCTGGTACTGTTCCTGCCTGGCCACGTTTAAGCTACCCAATTGTATAATAGAAGCGTAGTTACCAGATCGGTACTGTGTCTGCTCAGCTACGTTATCGGTACCGTCCTGCATGATGTAGGCTTCGTTGTCTATACCTAGGTTTGACTGGCTTTGCTTAGAGAAGTTGTTGGCACCATATTGTGTGATAGCGGCGGTGCTTCGGCTTACTTCGTTTTGTCTCTGATGTGCTTCATTATGAGAGCCAGCCTGTTCAATGCTGGTGGTATTATCGCTTACGTTGTGGGCCTGCCACTGTACAGCCGCGTTCGCGCGCCCTATCTGTGAAATGGAGGCTGTGTTGTTCTCCGCTCTCGTTGTCTGGCGCTGCTCCGCCACGTTAAAGTCACCTGTCTGGGTAATCTGTGCTGTGTTTTGCGTAGCCCAGTAATCCTGTATCTGGGTGGCAGCGTTGTGTCTTCCTATCTGCTGTATGGAAGCACTGTTCCTTTCTGTCGGAAACTGGCTTTCCTGTGCCTGTGATACAGAGGCGCTGTTTCTTTCCCCATCTTGTTCTACACGAGACACGTTATTACCAGATGTAGTGTGCTGGGCAAGCGCAGAGCCGGATAACAGCAGCAGTCCGACGAGGTGTAAATATCCTACCTTCATAATATTTATATATTTATTATTAATATATTTATTTGATTATTTATACAATAAAATATAAATTAAGTTACATATAAAGGCGGTAATTTTGGGGATATTTGTGCCAAGAGGTAGTAGCGGCAAGGTCACTGATAATAGCCGGGCAACAAGATCGTAAGGAGGGGCTTAGGGGCGGGAGCAGGCAAGCCCTACAGGCTGCGGTTTCTTTCAGGCTTTTACATGAAGTATTGATTTAAGAAAACAGGGGAGTAAACTTCGCTTGTTTAAGATGTTGTGGCGACAAACTTCGCCTCTAGGTTTCTGATACCCTTGTATAGCCTGTAAAGCAAGAGAAGAACTTCTACAGTTAAGGAGATCAGCATTACTTGCTCTGCAAAGGGCAACAGCTTGCCTAAGGTAACGATCACCATAGTTAGAAAGGGTAGCGTGAGCAGGAGAGGTCTTCCGATAGTTCTTCCTCCAGTTAGAATGGCCTGTCAACTGCCTAAAATTCCCGTAGGTTAGTTTGCAGATACTGGCTGAAAAGAAGACATAACTCAGGAGGAGCCGGGGCAGGCGTGTGAGTAAGCCCTTGTTTGAGAGCATCGTTTTACTTTTGCAGCTGGTAAATTGCTTATCTCCTGTAAGGGACGGCTTTATCCCAAACTTTCAAAATCTATTAGACCAACATTGGGAACATAACTGCTACCAAGGGTTGCATATAAGGTAAGTGGCTGAGACACACTGATCCAGGTCCATCAGAAAAAGGAGAGGACGAGGGAAGAGGCGTGTGCCCGGAAGTACATTAAAACACAGAAGGGCCCTACTTTTTAGAGGTAGAGCCCTTCTGTGTTTGAGCATGAAACGATTTATTTAGGTCCGTTTTACATTAACGGCATTCAGTCCCTTTCTTCCTTCTTGCAGTTCAAAAGTTACTTTGTCATTTTCTCTAATTTCATCAATCAAGCCGGAGGCATGTACAAAGTACTCCTGACCGGTGTTGTCGTCCTTGATGAAACCATAACCTTTTTCGTCATTAAAGAATTTTACTGTCCCGCTGTTCATAATAATTAGTTGTTATAGTGCTGATGACGTGAATTAGGGTAAGTTTGTTTCTTTTATATTGAAAATAAATAAAATAATATCTTAATATATTGTAAGACAGCTGCTTAAAGCTGTTATTTGAAAGAGAAGTGAGCAGAAGGGTTACCTTAGTCCCCAAGCCAAACTAGCTCCTGTTCTCCCCGTAAGGTGATGTAGGTTTAACACCCACAAAAACAAATACGGGAAAGACGTGTTATTGGGTTGAGCACAAAGCGAAAAGGCTAAGTAAACGAAGGCCAAATGCTTTTAAAGAAACAGAAAGAATATGGAAACAGCAACATTCGGGAATGGGTGCTTCTGGTGCACAGAAGCAGTTTTTAAGGAGTTAGAGGGAGTAGACAAGGTCGTGTCGGGGTACGCTGGCGGGCACGTAGACAAGCCTACCTACCGGCAGGTAGGTACCGGTACCACAGGGCATGCAGAAGTACTACAGATTACCTATGATCCGCAAAAAATAAGTTACGAGGAGTTGCTGGAGGTGTTCTGGAAAACGCATGACCCTACCACACTGAACCGGCAGGGCAATGACGTAGGGCCGCAATACCGCTCTGTTATCTTTTATCACGACAACACGCAAAAAGAACTGGCCGAGAAGTACAAGCAGGAACTGGATGCCTCCGGAGCGTTTAACGACCCAATTGTGACAGCGATAGAGGCTTTTACAAACTTTTACCCGGCAGAGGACTATCACCAGAACTATTATGCCAACAACGGGGAGCAACCCTACTGTGCCTTCTTGATACGCCCAAAACTAGAAAAGTTCCGGAAGGTTTTTAAAGAAAAGCTGAAGACCGAGCACGGCAGCTAAGAGCCACTATGCAGATAAAACAGGAAAGCCCACTTGGATCTACACAAGTGGGCTTTCCTATTTTATTTTACCTCTACAGGGACGGAGTGAACTGAAATGTCGCTTCGAAGTGAAACCTAAAGCTGCGGTTGCTTTTTAAGGCGGGCTATTTCCTGGTTTAGTTCTTCAATGCGGTTCAGTTCCGTTTGCAGTTCCCGCTTTATTTTGAGTTCTCTTTCACGGGCACTTTTCTTATACTCGTTCAGCTCCTGGTCAATCGCATTATAGTCGTTTTGCTTTTTCAAGGCTATTGTCCTGCTGCTCTTATACTGCAGCAGGATCACGGCCAGCGCTATGAGCAGGGCAAGTATAATCCCGGCTGTTAAAAGCACGTACACCTGCTTTTGCATATCCAGGCCCAGGACAGAAAGGCTGTTCACATCGTGCATGCTCTTTTGCACTTCCTCCTCCTTTTGAGCATTTTCCTGTTTTAAGGAGGTGATCTGTTCCTGCTGTGCCGCGATCGTCGCTTGTGCCTCCTCCAGGTTCTTTTCAGCTGTTTCGCGTCCATTGATCAGCCCTTGTTCTGTTGCCACAATTGTTGCCTGTACGCTTTTCCAGAAGGCATCCAGTGACTTAACATTCACGACCTTATACTCCTGGTTATTCTCCCTGTAAGAATTTGCATTGTTCTTCAGGCCGTTAAACTGCCTGGTGAGAGGAGCTGGCGCCGGAGTGGCCTCGCTTGCTTTTTGCTGGGCAGAGACAGATGTAACTGAAAGGGCTCCTGCCAGCAGCAGTGGATAAAAGAATGCTTTCATGCGCAAGTAATAAAAATGGTAATAGGTAATAAAGGTAACAAAACTATTTTAAACACTTCCCGGTGCAAGGAAACAAAGCTTTTCCTTGCAGGCAAACTCCTAACATAACTTAAAAGCCTTTGGTTTATTGTGAATTATTTGTGCCACCCCCCGAGGAGGAATAGGACTGCACACCCCTTTTGTCGGGATAACTCTTCTGCTTGTAAAAGAGACAAGCCCCCTCGACCGCTTGCTTCACTTGCCTTAAACGAATATATTTATAATACTATGTTTAGCCCTTTAGTCCCTCCCTATGAACTCAAAAAGCTTAACTGGCAGCGCACAACAGGAACTGGAGCAAAGAAAGCAGCTAAAGATCGCAGAGATTGCGGCTGTTGCGGATGACTTGCCCGGAGTGATCATTATTCATAACCGTCAGCTTGAGGTGGAGTACATTTCTAAAAGAGGAGAGCGGGAACTGGGGTTAAGTCTCGCGGAAATAAGAAAGTTAGGCGTGAAGTACCATCAGCGGTTCTTTAACCCCGAGGATACCAAGGACTACCTGCCCAAAATTATAAGCCTGCTTGAGGGGAAGGATACGAATGCTATCGTTTCTTTTTTCCAGCAGGTGCGGCGGTCCGAAAACGATCCCTGGGCCTGGCATTTAAGTACCATAAAAGTCCTGATGTGGGATGACAACGATATTCCCCTGTTGACCATTACCATGGCTTTCCCGATCGATCCTTTGCACCACGTCACCTGTAAAGTCTCCAGGCTGCTGGATGAGAACAACTTCCTGCGGAAACACTACCACGACTTCAGTAAGCTCTCAGAAAGGGAGCAGGAGGTCTTACGGCTACTTTGCTTGGGTAAAAGCGCCATGGAAACGGCAGAAGAGCTCTTTATTTCAAGCAATACCGTGGAAACACACCGGCGTAACATTAAAAAGAAGCTGGGGACAACTTCTTCCTTTGAGTTAACACAGTATGCGCGTGCCTTTGACCTGATTTAGACAAGCCAAAGGTAACAGCTGCGGGGCAGGCAGCGTTGCATGCTAAGCCAGGAGCAGCGGGTTATGGCTCTAGTGGCTGAGAGGCGTCCTGCTTTTCTATTTTTTCGTCCTGCAACATTCTGACAAGGCTCGACAGGAGCATGGAGGAACGGAAAGTGTCCCGGAGCAGGTCTAACAACTTTTTCTTCATAGGATTCATAGGGTGATAAAGGGCGGTTTGTTGTAGTGTAGGATGAGGCGGGGCAGCGTTTTATTTCAGCACCCCCTCCAGGTAGGCCCAACTAATCAGTTGGTAAGAATGGCTCATGTTCAGCTTGCGCATCATTTCTTCAAGCCGGGATTCTACTGTCAGCTCACTCCATTCAAGCTTTTTTCCGATCTGCTCATGGGTTAGGCCATCCGCCAGATAGGCAATCACCTGGCATTCCTGCTTATTTAATAGTTGCACATTTTTAAGCATAGGTCTTAAGTTAAAGGGTGGTATACAGCCGATACACTCCAGTGCTATAAAATACACACTAATCTCTCAACTTGCGGGATACAAGGCAATACTCACTTTTGGTGATTTTTTGCTCGGGTCCTGAGAAACAACGATAGCAAATGGGATAAAATAGAGTAATACTTGAGTAAAAAGAACCTGTTGTTACATGGGTAGCTCCTGTGGCCGGAGATGCAGCAAACCGGACCAGCTAAAGAACTTTAACTGGCCGGTTGTACTTATGCAACATTAGAAAGCGTGAGTAATTATGTTTACATAACGAGAGGAAAAGTAGTACAGCGGGACCAAATCCTGGCGCACAAGCAGAAAATCATGCAGGAGAATGGCAGGAGTTGGAAAACAAAACTTGCCAGGTGAAGTAGAAGGACGGAGAAACGCTATCACCTCTGCTGGTGGTTGTTCAAGTCCAACATAATTTGAAAGGCGCTTTTATAAGAATTTACGCTGCTTCGCGTTCTGCTTTATTAGAAGTGCATCTGCAAGAACATGCAAACCCTACGTAACTTATTACTGCCCTTTTTACTGCTAATTGCTGCCTTTGCCTGTTCCCCTGACAAGGAGGAAGTAGAGCCAGAGGTGGAGCCCTTTGAACCTACCCCTTACGAACTGGTCCTACCCAAAACATTTCCGCAGAACTTTAAAGTCCCTGCCGATAATCCACTCACAGAAGAGGGGGTGCTGTTGGGGCGGCACTTGTTTTATGAGAAAAGGCTGTCGGGCGACAACACCATGTCCTGCGGCAGCTGCCATCAGCAGGAGAAAGCCTTTACAGACGGGCGCGCCCTGGCGGTTGGCATAGACGGCGTAGCGCACAGGCGCAGCGCCATGTCCTTGTCGAACCTGCTCTGGTTCTTTCTGTTTAACTGGGACGGCAGCGCTTTGAGCCTGGAGGACCAGGCCCGAATACCCATCGAAAGCGAAATAGAAATGCATCAGAGCCTGGCGGAGGCCGTGAAAGAGCTGCAGGCGACAGGGTTATACCCACCGCTTTTCCGGAAAGCCTTTGGCTCCGACACGATTACCGAAGAAAGGATCCTGAAAGCGATAGCCCAGTTCGAACGGACGCTTATTTCTGCGGATTCACGCTACGACCGGTACCTGCTGGATGAGGGTACCTTCACAGAGGATGAACTGGAAGGCATGAAGCTCTTTATGACCCACCCCGAACCGGGCATAGGCCTGCGCGGCGGTAATTGCGGCGACTGCCATGGCGGGGTGCTTCTCTCCATGCGTACTTTCCATAACAACGGCTTGGATGAGGTACTCACCGATTTAGGGTATGGGGCCGTGACAGGTAGGGAAGTGGATAAGGGCAAGTTTAAAGCACCATCACTCCGCAACATAGCCCTGACGGCGCCCTACATGCATGATGGCCGTTTTCAAACGCTGGAGGAGGTGCTGGACCACTATAACGAGCACATCAAGGAAAATAGCCCGCATTTGTCCCCGTTGATCACAGAGGCCACAAACGAGGTAGGCGGCAAAACACTCCTTCTGACGGAGGAGGAAAAACGTAAGATCGTTACTTTCCTTCATACCCTGACCGATTCTACCTTTATCACCGATAAACGCTTTTCAGACCCTTTTAAATAGTTCGCATGAAAAAAGCAGGTTTAAACTATTTGTTGCTGTTGATGGCCCTGCCCCTCCTGGCTGCCTGCTCAGATGAGGAGGCGACAGCTCCTGCAGCTACTGTGCAGGTTGAGTTACAAAACATGGTAGGCGTACAGCCGCTGCAGTTAGATGCCAGCACCTACACCAGCCCTGCCGGGGATACGTATGTAGTCAGCAATTTTAAATACTATATCAGCAACGTAAAGCTCATCAGCAGTAAGGGAGAGGCCACCTTTCTGGAGCCTGAAAGTTACCATCTGATAGGAGGGGAGGGCAAGACTACCTTTGAGTTAAAAGAGGTTCCCGCCGGTACTTATGATAAGATAGAACTCTCGATTGGGGTGGATGAGGCCCATAACCATTCGACTGACCAGGTAGGAGACCTGGACCCGAGTAACGAGATGGTGTGGGACTGGGACACGGGGTATAAATTCCTGTCGCTGGTGGGTACCTATACCGGTGACACCGGCAATGGAGGACTGGTATTCCATGTGGGAGGGGATGTGAATTACAAAACCCTTACCCTCGACTTACCTCAGGCCCTTAACCTGCGCCAGCAGCCCAATGCCACGCTTCGCTTACAGGCCGACGTAAACGAACTTTTCCAGAACCCGAACCTGATCGATTTTGACGTGATGCACGCAGGGGGCCATGGGGCAGGACCCAGTATGATCGCCGAAAACTACAGCAACGGTTTTCTAAAGGTTGTGGAAGTGAAATAGCGCCTAGCAGATGCTCCGCCGACCTTACACGCTCTTAGTGGGCTTACTTAGCCTGTACCTGTTTTTCCTGGCAAGTTGTACCGGGGAGCAGGAGGAGGTAAGTCCCATGGCGGAGAGCTTTGCCCTTGGGGTACCTGCTAACCTGGCTACCTCGGTTCCCTATCCGGACAGAAATCCCCTTACCCATGAGGGAGTGGCCTTGGGGCGCATGCTGTTTTACGATCCTGTGTTATCCAAAACCGGTACCGTGTCCTGCGCCACTTGCCACCAGCAGGAAAAGGCCTTTACAGATGGAAAAGCACTGACAACCGCAGGCGTAAGCGGCAAGCCCTTGCTGCGGCACGTGCCTTCCCTGGTAAACCTCGCCTGGATGCCGGGCTTGTTCTGGGATGGTGGCGCCAAAGACCTGGAATCATTAAGCTTTGGCCCGTTGACGCACCCGGACGAGATGGGGCAGGACCTGAAAGCCCTGGCGCAAAAGCTACAGCAGCACTCGCAGTACCCGCAGCTCTTTAAAAAAGCCTTCGGTACAGACAGCGTTACGTCAGCGGCCATCACACGAGCCTTGGCCCAGTTTCAGCGTACCCTAATTTCTGCTAACTCCCGTTACGATAAGTATGTGCGGCATGAGACGGGAGGAGACCTAAGTGAGCTGGAACTGGAGGGCCTGACCCTATTTCAAGAGCATTGCAGCAGTTGCCATGCAACAGGCTTCTTCACAGACAACAGCTACCACAATAACGGCCTGGACAGCAGCTTCTCTCCTGATCACGAAGCCCTTGCATATGGGCGTGGCCGCATTTCAGGTACGCCCGAGGACGTTGGAAAATATAAGACCCCCACGCTTCGCAACATAGCCCTGACAGCGCCTTACATGCACGATGGTCGTTTCCAAACGCTGGAAGAGGTGCTGGAGCACTATAGTGCAGGCGTTGTTTATTCAGCCAGCTTGGCTCCGGAATTGCAGCAGCAGGGGAGGCTGGGCATACCCCTCTCGCCATCTGAAAAAGCAAAGCTGATCGCCTTTCTCCAAACACTGACGGACGAGAGTTTTATTCAGAACAGCGCTTTCTCAAAGCCGCAATAGCAGAGTCTAAGTTTTATTCTTGGTGGCCCTATTTGAGAACAAAAGAAGAGGAACGGTATCTCCCTATTAAACCAGCTACACAAAAAAAGAGGCACCACATAGTGCCTCTTTTAATTCTAGAAAAATGGTGTGATTATAGGATCCAAGAGTCAAGGGCCAGCATACCACCTACGGCTGACGCGACACCGGATACAACGGCTGTGGCTACCAGCCACCAAGCTGCGGAGGCAGCTGCCTTACGGGTGTTTTCAGCCTGGATAAGGGCTTCTTCTTTCGCCTGGTCCAGCCTCATTTTCACTTCGCGTTCGATGTCGTGCGCTTTGGTAAGCACCGTATCACGGGCTTCCACCGCTTTCGCTGCAATGGCGTGTGCCTTTTCTGGCGGAATGCTGGTGTTCATCGTCACAAAGCGGGTCATTTCCTCTTCGTTGTAGTACTTCAGCTTGTATGTCAGGCTCTCATGGTCGTCTTCCCCGGAACCGCTGAACATGTGCATGAATTCCTGCTTGATCTGGTTCAGGTTGAAGTCTTTCTTGTTCTGGAAGTCAGCCAGGTACTCCTGAAGGCGTGCTTTGGCTTTGCCTGTCATCGATTTGTTAGAGCTACCGTCACCGCCCATGTTGCCTGCGCGGCTCTCCGTGATGTATACGTCTGCGGTTGGGTAGTGCTCTACTCTTGTGCTGGAATGTGCTCCACTGCCGCTACTTAGGTTATCACCGCCGCCACTGCTCAGGTTGTTGCCGCTTCCGCCGCTCATACCCCCGCTACTGGATAACCCGAGGTGTCCTTTCACAAAATCAAGGGCTTTTTCAGCGTACTGGGCATACTTCTCGGCATCCTGATGGCTCAGGTCACCGCGTTCTTCCAGAATGCTCACGATGGTGTCATGGTCTACGGCACTGGCTTTGTGCTGCAGAATCTGCTTTGCCTTTTTAGGGTCTTTCAGCATCGCCTGGATGTCCTGACGGATCTTATCTGGTTGTAACTCCTGCTTGTGCGTAGCACGCAGGTAGTCGGCAACGGTTTTCTTAAACGCTTCCACTTCCTGGTGGCTGGCTGGTGTTAGCTGCTCCACGGCTTTTTGCGCCTTTTCTGTTTTGCTACCACCGGATTGCGCAATGCCTTTCACCTGGTCAAACACCTGGCCGAGCTTCTGCACGTCTTTTTTCGAGATGTTCGGTGTGCTACTGGCAACTTCCAGGAACATGTGCTTGGTTACCCCTTCTTCGCCGAGCTCTGTTTTCTCTTTTACCTCAATGTCAGCGATCAGGTCTTTCAGCTCCTGCTTGATCTTGTTCACGTTGATGTCCTGTGGGGCCAGGCGGTTGACATAGTCATTGATCTTCTGGTCCAGGTCGTTGTTGTTGAACAGCTTTTGCAACTCTTTGCGCATGGCGCGGGCATTCTCGTGCGCGCTTGTTCTAGCTACGCTCTTGGCTTCGCTTTCAGAAGACTGGCTGAAAATACCACTCACGGCGCTGGCTGACTGTCTCAGACCGGCCATCGCCGTGTTGATCAGCGTACCGATCAGGGAGGTAACAGCCTTTACTTCTAAATACATCATGGTCGTAAAAAAGGCAGCCCAGATAACCAGCCCTAGCGTCAGGCCAATGAAGTTAGCGCCAATCAGGCTCAGCTTCACAGCCAGTAAGCTGGCAAAGAAAAGTGAGAGTGAGCAGGTCACCAAGGTCCAGATACCAAAAGCGCTGCTGATCTTCTGGATCATAGGCGTGTCGCTTGAGCTGGAGTTGCTCTGTGAGTGCGAGGATTGGTGTGCTTGCTTGCGAATGTTACCGATAGCCGATACACCGGAGGCAACGGACAGCATGGTAAGCAGTGCCTGGAAACCAATGGCTAACAGGATACCTGCGATCACACATACAAAGAAACGGACACCATTATCAATTAAAGGGTTGATAAAGGCCGTTTCCACCTGCGCCTGCACAAGTGAAGGTGCAGCCAGGAAGAGGCCCAATATGGACATTTTTTTAAAATTTGTTATCATAGCTTTAGTGGTTTAATATAACAATTAACACTATGATATTAACGGGGATATAAAGAGAGCGTTACCTAAAATACTTAAAATAAGCTGTTAACAAGCTGGTAATGGTAATAAGTTTAGGGAGTAATTGTATAAAATACAGAAGGTGTTTCCTGTGTTTACGTGTAATATTTTGCACCAAATAAGGAGGAGTCCTTTTCCCGTTTTTCCCCTAAATGAACAAGTATTATGAGTAAAGGGTATAAAAGAGAGGGTAAACAGAAACATTAGAGAAAGGAAACCGAGGGCAGACAGGCCAGGAACATGTTTGAAGTCCAGAAAGGAGTGCCTATCTTTCGTACAGGCGCAGGTTCGGCTGTTGGCTCAACAGCAAGCCACTGCTAATTTTAGTGCAATTTTGCCCCTGAGGTCCTGACATATCGGTCAGGGTGCAAAGCCCGTTTAATCATTCTTTAAAAGGCAACCGAAAAGCAAAAGAAATTGAAGATGAACAATGTTTACGAAGGCAAGGTGATGTGGTCGCACCTGGACGCTAATATGCACATGCGCCACTCTGCCTATGCCGACTTTGCCGCACAGGCCCGTATAGAAGTGCTGGACCAGTTGGGCCTGGACCTAAAAATGTTTCAGAAGTTACACATAGGCCCCATCCTTTTCCGCGAAGAGTTGAAGTACCTGCGCGAGGTGGGCGTAAACGACAACCTGAAGGTGACAACGGAGCTGATCAAGAGCAGGCCTGATGCCTCCCGCTGGTCAATCCGGCACGAGGTTTTCCGGCAAGACGGGGTGAAAGCAGCTGTTATTGAGGTAGACGGCGCCTGGATAGACGTGCTGAAAAGAAAACTGGCCCAGTTGCCGGAGGAACTGGCAGCACAATTTGCAGCCTTACCCAAGAGCGAGGATTACGAGGAGTTACCTGCCTAAACCTGCTGGCGCAGGCTGGCAGGGGAGTTCTGCCGCTCCCCTGCCAGCCTGTTAGCCTTTGTACTGTGCACAGCCAGCACAGCCAACACGAATAGCAGCACTGCCACCACCTGGTGCAGCACGCTCAGGGCAAGAGGTACGGCGAGTACAAGTGTTGCAATGCCCAGGCTCAGCTGCGTAATGCCTGCCAGCAGTAGTAACGTGGCCAGGTACTGCACCTGCCCCGGCATGTTTCTTTTACGGGTGGTATACCAGAACAGGACTAGTGCATTCAGCACCAGCAAGGCAAACCAACGGTGTAGGAACTGTACCGCCACCCCGTTGTCCAACGTATTGCTCCAACTTAAATAGCCTAGCAGGTGCGACGGGAAGAGTTCTCCTTCCATAAGCGGATAAGTATTGTAAGAGAACCCCGCTTTCAGGCCTGCCACAAAAGCCCCGAAAATGATTTGCACCAAGACCAATACCAGTATCAGATGAGACAGGTACCTTAGGCTTGGGATTATAACCTGCGGCTTCTGGGGTTTTGGGACAAGGTCCGCTATCGTCCAGGCCATGACCCCGATCAGGGACAAGGCCAGTGTCAGGTGTGCCGCCAAGCGGTAGTGGCTCACGTGGGGCCGGTCTACCAGGCCACTCTTTACCATAACCCAGCCCATCAGGCCTTGGGCTGCACCTAAGAAGAACAGCAGCAAGAGCCTTTTCAAGAGCCACCCGCTTATCCACCGCTTTATCAAAAAGTAGCAGAAGGGCAGAAGGAATACCAGGCCGATAAGGCGCCCCACTAACCTGTGCAGGTATTCCCACCAAAAGATCTGCTGAAAGCCCTGTAGTGTCATGCCCTGGTTCAGCTTCTGGTATTCCGGGAACTGCTTGTACTGGGCAAAGG
The DNA here is from genome assembly GCF_900188175.1 of Pontibacter ummariensis. Taxonomy (GTDB): domain Bacteria; phylum Bacteroidota; class Bacteroidia; order Cytophagales; family Hymenobacteraceae; genus Pontibacter; species Pontibacter ummariensis. The sequence continues at coordinate 75,496 of NZ_FZOQ01000016.1, forward strand.
CTTGTTGCCAGGCTGCCTCTGTCAGGGGCGGGAGGGTACCTGAGATCAGGTTCCACTGCACAATAGAGAGGCCGGAACCGGTAAGGCGGGTGATCCCACCAATCGCCACCATGGCCAAAACCAGTAGGGCTCCGCTCAGGAGCCAGTATATGATTGCTTTGTTGTTCGCTGCTTTTTGCATAATTTTCCTTGCACAAAGCTCCTGCTTCCGCCTTTTCTCCCGTATGATATTTAATCTTTCTTTTACTGATCTATATCACCCTAAAGTTGCCGTGGGTAACAGGGGAGACGCGACTCCTGGTACTCTTTGCGAAGTAAAAGCGTCACAAACAGCAAAAGCATTAACCACACTAGATAAAAATGAACGAATTCTTACAAGCAGCCATAGAAGAAGCAAGGAAAGGCTACGCCGAGGGCGGGATTCCCATCGGTTCCGTACTGGTACACAACGAAAAGATCATCGGAAGGGGACATAACAAGCGGGTGCAGGAAGGTAGCGTGGTGCTGCACGGCGAAATGGATGCCCTGGAAAACGCGGGACGTCTGCCAGCCGCAGTATACAAGGAGTGCACCATCTACACCACGCTGTCGCCTTGCTCCATGTGCTCCGGCACGATCCTCTTGTATGGCATTCCGAAAGTGGTGATCGGGGAAAACAAAACCTTTATGGGAGAGGAGGAGTTGCTCCGTTCCAGAGGCGTGGAGGTAGAAGTGGCGAATAATGCGGAATGTTATAACCTGATGCAGCAGTTCATCGAGGAGAAGCCATCCTTATGGAACGAAGACATCGGGGTTTAGTGAAAACGCAGGGCTCTGTTTAAGGCTTGTTCCTTTTGCTTGCTTTGGCAGATGCAGGATAACTTTCTATATTCGGGAGGCTTAATGGATACGCAGCCGTACCCCACATGAAAATAAAACTACTGTACCCGCTTCTTTGCCTGCTACTCTTTTGCGGTTGCCAGGAGGAAGAACCTGTGTTACCCGCCCCAGAGCCATTGCCCGCCGGCTCCTGCCTGGTGCTGGAAGAGCAAACAGCAACTAGCGCAGGAGCAGCGAGCGTGAAGTACAGTTACGATGACCTGGGCCGCCCGGTAATGGCCGAACGCTACCGGGAAGGTTCCCTGTTATCCACCAGCAACTACCTCTATGATGCACGGGGGAGGCTGGAGCGGGAAGAACTACTGACAGCGGGAAAAAATCTGAAAGACTACGTGGTGTACACCTTTAACGCCAAAGACCAAGTCGTGCGCTACAACCAGTACACAGAGTGGTACGACAGTTCGCTGCTGCTCGCCCATACCACGACTTGTGCCTATGATACTTCAGGCCAGCTGATAACCGTAACTGAGTACGACATCAGAAGTAATAAGCCCGCTTACGCCAGCGCCATCACATATACTTACCAGGACACCTTGTCGCAAATAACCGCGGAGGTGTATGACCAGAATAAAAAGAAGGTGAAGACAATGACCCTGGTTTATGACGAGATGAAGTCTCCTCTGGCTGCGGTTCCTGCTTTCAGGGCCACTGTTTTAACGCCTGGTTTTCCGCATGAGCATAACATTAAAAGATGTACTGTGCAGGACGCCGGTGGCAATACAATCAGAAGCGAGTCTTTTGAAAGGGCATTGACTTACACCGCAGCCAAGTACGTAGAAAGCAGCACGACTACTTATTTGGAAGGTGGTAAAACGACAGCATCCTATACCTACCAGTGCCTGTAATATTTCGCTGTTCTTTTTTACTGTTAAGAACCAGGGCAACAGAACAAAAAAGCCGCTGCAGTTTTAGCTTACTAAACATGCAGCGGCTTTTGGCTTTGTATTAGTGTCGTGTCCTACCTGAGGTGATTGATCAACTCTTCTTTATTCATTTTGGAGCGGCCTTCGATGCCTTGCTCCTTTGCCTTTTCGTAGAGCTCGTCTTTGCTCATCTGTGCCAGGTCCTGCTTGTGGCCTTTGCCGTCGCCTTTGTGCTGGTTCTTGTTTTTGTCTTTGTCTTTGGACTGGTCCTCATCGTCCTGGTACTGCTTTTCGCTGCCCTTGTTGCCTGAGCCTTTCACGTGGTACTCTACCTTACCTTCTTTGATCTCTTCGTCGGGCATGATCACTTTCTTGCGGGTGTCGCCTTCTGTGGGCATGCCCTGCGGGATCACAAACTCTTTATACTTCTTCCCGTCTTTCAGAAAGAGGTGCGGCATGTCCTTAAATTCCGGGTCATCCTCAAAGTCAGCCAGGTAGTAAGCGCCTTTGTCTACTGTTTTATCTTTCTTATGGTCTGCGTCTGATTTCACCAGGATGTGTCCCTGGCTTGTCTCCACCACCGCATACCAGTCCTGCTGATCCAGGGTCAGGATCTCGTGGCCTTTCGTGGTCTGGAACAACTCGTAATTTCCTTCCTTCTTCAACTTTCCGTGCATGGCTTTATGTATTTAAATGTTATAAAAGTCCTTATCTAAGTTTTACGGCTTAGTGGCAAGGGCGTTATGGAAGGAGAGGGAGGGTAAGCAAGAACCAGCACCAGCGGAGCGACATGTTATACTGCAATGACTGGAACAGCATGTTACTCTACTGGCGCTTTAAGAGAAAATTACTTCTTACACAAACAGAACGCCCGCTGGGGCTTGGTGCTTAATAATGATTCGCTATTTAATTAATACACCTTAATCAGAAAGCTTAAAGGAATCATTGTTTAGGCAACCTGCTCGTGAGAAGCTTTGAAAGGGAGAGCAGCCGAAGAAATAGAATTTAGGTTCAGGTCCTGTTTTCAAAGCTATTTAACAGAGCCTATGCAAGCATGTACAGGCCGTCTTCTGATGCGGACAGCTCAGGAAGAGCGGGTAACATGTAGTTGGAGTAGTGCGGCAGGAGCCAGTTCTTGGCTTCCTGTACGGAGTCGAAGAACTCAACCTTTAATTGCTTGCCAAAGATCCGAAAAGCCTTCTCACGCATGGCCTCGCCACTCGCTTTCATGTAAGGGTCATCGGGGTGCACTACGGCAAATTGCTGCAAAGAGCTTTGGGCCAGTAGGAGAGCCATCACTTCTGTTGCCCACTTTTGGTCCTGTACCTCCCGTGTGGCAAGCAAAGTGCTGTCCTGGAGCCAGAACCTGATACGCATGTGCTGAATTGTTTCGCAGGCTTGCTGCAAGGCCTGTCGGTATAACTGACTGGTAACTGGCCTCAGCCATTTGCCATAAAGCAACCTGATGTGGGGATCTACGCTGCTGATAAAATAATCGGATGTACGCTCCATTGAATTCCACTATTTAGAAAAAAGCACACGACACGAAACCTGCAACAAATATGCGACCAAGATAAGCAAAGAGGAGAACTATTGTTACAGGAAATTAACATTTTGTTAAAACTTTTTCGAGACGCTTACCAAATTGCTTATAAGGCCCGTCGTTTGCCTTCAAGTAGGTCAGAAGTTTCTCTAAAAGGGAGTGGAAAGCAAGGCGAAAGTGTGCCCTCTTTCCTAGTTTTGGAAAGTAGCGCCTGCCGTTTACCTTTTAGGGAAGAATCAGGTAAGAACTTCCGGCTGGTGGTTCCTGTCTCTTTTGGTAAAGGGAACATCCAACGATCCTTTTACCCTCATTCTTCTCTACAAGATTTTCCTGATTGTTGTATTACTACCTCTTAACTGCTTTCTTTATTAGTTCAAAATGGATAAAAAGGGACTGTGCTCCTGTAAAGGGAACATGGCGTGGTGCCTGTTTACGACACAACTTAATCAATTGTCATCTTAACGAAACATAATATGAGGAAACTACCCTTGAAAAGCTTGCTAAAGGTCCCAGGCTTCTTGCTGTTAGGGGCGCTCGGATTGTCGGCTAATGCAGCTTTAGGGCAGCAAAAACAGGAAGGCCTGCGCATCAACGAGTTGGAGTACCTGGAGAAACAAGGCCTGAACGTGATGCTGGCGCACGATTACTACCCGGAGAGCCACCAGGGCGGGGTGGGCATCATTCAGAACGGCCTGCGTGTGGGGACGAATGGCGACTTGCGCCTGGAGCCGACACCAGGGCAGTGGCAACCGGTGCCCAAAGTAGGCAAGCGCATGGTGGACCGGGATAAACAGGAGATCAGTGTGCGCATGGAGTACCCGGACCCTGACAAGAACCGCAAAGGCTTTAACCCCATTATATACCCGGACCTGGACTTTGCCTATGTGGTGAGAGTGCGCCCGGAGGGAGAAGGCTTCCGCATTATAGTGGACCTGGACAAGCCCCTGCCGGAGGAGTGGGTTGGCAAGGTGGGCTTTAACTTTGAGCTGTTCCCGGGTATCCTGTTTGGTAAGACCTATTACATGGATGAGGCTTTCGGCATTTTCCCGCGGCAGCTGAACGGGCCAGGTTATTACGATGCCGACAAGGCCTACCAGACCACACCTATGGCCAATGGCAACAAGCTGGTGGTAGCCCCAGAGACAGACCGCCAGACCATGACGATCGAGAACCTGAAGGGGAATGGCCTGCAGCTGATCGATGGCCGCGCTCAGCACAACAATGGCTGGTTTGTAGTCCGCTCCTTGGTGCCGAAGGGCGCCACCAAAAACGCGATTGACTGGCTGGTGATGCCCCATGCCATGCCTGGCTGGAAGTATGAGCCTGTGGTGCAGGTGTCACAAGTGGGGTATCACCCTAAGCAGCAGAAAATTGCGGTGATCGAGACGGACAGAACCGACACCCGCAAAATGCCCGCTACCCTGTACCGGGTAAGCGAGAGCGGCGGCCTGGAGAAAGTGCTGGAGGCAAACCCCAAGGAGTGGGGTGATTTCCTGCGTTACCACTATTACCAGTTCGACTTTTCGCAGGTAGAGAAGCCGGGCATGTACCTGGTGAAGTACGGCGACTATGAGACAAGCCCTTTCCAGATAAGCGGACAGGTGTTTAAGCGCAATGTGTGGCAGCCGGTGCTGGAGACTTTCCTGCCGGTGCAGATGTGCCACATGCGCGTGAATGACCGCTACAAGGTGTGGCACGACCTCTGCCACCTCGACGATGCCCGCATGGCCCCGGTCGATACGAACCACTTCGACGGCTACCTGCAGGGCTCCAGTACGCTTACCAAGTACAAGCCCGGCGAGCACGTACCGAACATGAACAAGGGTGGCTGGCACGATGCCGGGGATTACGACATCCGGGTAGAGTCGCAGGCAGATGAGATTCGCATTCTGGCCCTGGCCTTCGAGGAGTTCGGTGTGGATTACGACAATACGACAGTAGACCAGGAACTCTTGGTAACAGAGTTGCACCGCCCGGACGGTAAGAACGACATCCTGCAGCAGATAGAGCACGGCGCTTTGACCATCGTAGGGGGCTATCGTGCCCTGGGGCGCTTGTACCGTGGTATCATTGAGCCCTCCTTGCGGCAGTACACATTGCTGGGCGATGCCGCCACGCAAACAGACGAAAAGGTGTTCAATGCCTCAACTGCTCCGAACCCAGTGCCGGAGATAGGCTTTGCCGGCGCCCCAGACGACCGCTGGGTATTCACTGAGGAGAATCCGGGTCGGGAGTTGCTTGTTGCCGCTGGCCTGGCCGCTGCCTCCCGCGCCCTGCGGGGGTATAACGATGAATTGGCAAAGGAGAGCCTGCAAATAGCCCAAGAGCTGTGGGACAGGGCAAAAGAACAAAACAGGCTGCAGCGCGTGCGTCCGGCGGCTGAGCTGTACCTGGCCACGCGCGAGAAGAAGTACGCTGACTTCCTGGTGAGCATGACAGATGAGATCAGCAAGAACATTGACAAGACAGGTTGGGCAGTGGGCCGCACGTTGCCGCTCATCAAAAACAAGAAGTACCGTAACAACATTACGGCCGCTGTAAAAGGCTATAAGACGAAGGTAGATGAGCTGGAGAAAGAAACACCTTACGGCATGCCCTACAAGCCCGATATCTGGGGTGCTGGCTGGGGAATCCAGAGCTTTGGAGTAGAGCAGTACTTCCTGCATAAGTCTTTCCCCGAGATCTTCCCGGCAAACTACATGCTGCATGCCATGAACTTCGTGTTGGGGGTGCACCCTGGTACAAACACCTCTTCCTTCGCCTCGGGTGTAGGGGCAAAGTCCCTGACACAGGCGTATGGTAATAACCGTGGGGAGTTTTCCTACATCCCGGGTGGCGTTGGCTCTGGTACTGCCCTTATCCGGCCGGACTATCCGGAGCTGCTGGAATGGCCTTACCTGTGGCAGCAGACAGAGTATGTGCTGGGCGGAGGGTCATCCAACTACATGTTCCTGGTGTTAGCTGCCGACAAGCTATTAAACAAGCCGCAGCAGTAATAGCAAATAGTCCTTTTAGGAGGGCCTCCCGGTTTTGGCTGGGAGGCCCTCTGTCGTTTAGAAGCTAGCCAAGGCTACGCCTATGTTGCCCAATCCAACCACGGACACCTCTCGAAACGTAACAGAAATAGCTGCAATGGCTGAAGAAACAGAGAGAAGCCTAAAAAGGAGGCAAGGAGGCTGAATTCCCTTACCTAACCTTCTCAAACAACAGCTTCCGGCGCACCGTAGGCAGAGAGACCGCAGTTTTAACTTTAAAAGATATGATTGATTATGAATACAAGCTCTAAACTGCCCCTGTACGGGGCGCTGGGTGCGAACCTGGCCATTGCCATCATGAAGTTTATCGCGGCAGGCATCAGCGGCAGTTCCGCTATGGTGTCGGAGGGGATCCACTCCCTCGTAGATACCGGAAACTCGCTTCTTCTGCTGTTAGGGTTAAAGAAAAGCCAAAGGCCACCAGATGTGTCGCATCCCTTTGGCCACGGAAAGGAGCTCTACTTCTGGTCACTCATCGTCGCGATCCTGATCTTCGCAGTGGGTGGAGGCATGTCGATGTACGAGGGAATTACGCACTTACAGCACCCCGAACCCATAGAAGACCCTACTTTAAGCTACATCGTGCTGGGGGCAGCGGTGGTGTTTGAAGCCATTGCCTGGGTAATGGCTTACAGGACCTTCCAGAAAAGCCGGGTAGAAAAGAGCTTTTGGAAGGCACTGCGTGCCAGTAAAGACCCCGCCACGTTTACAGTGCTGTTCGAAGACTCTGCCGCCATCGCTGGCCTTGTGATTGCTTTTATCGGTGTTTTTCTCAGTAATCAAACTGGCAACCCTGTCTATGATGGGGTCGCCTCCATTGTGATTGGGGCGGTGCTGTTCCTGGTTTCTGTACTGCTGGTCATCGAGAGCAAAGGCTTGCTGATCGGGGAAGGCGTTAGCCGCGGTACCTTGGAGAGCATTCAAAAGATCGCAACAGACGATCCGGCTGTCGCACGTATCGCACCACCGCTTACCATGCACATGGGCCCTTTCGAAGTGCTGCTGGCCATCGATGTGAAGTTCAAAAGTAGTTTATCGGCCACAGAAATAGAGGCAGCCATCGCCCGGTTGGAAAAAGGGATCTTGGGTAGCCATCCCGAGGTGAAGCGTATTTTTATCGAGGCCAGGTCCATTACAGTAAAAGGGGAGTAAAGGCCTTTGCCTGGCTTGCTATCGCGGGCTAAAACGAATAAAGACCTATCACGTTTTAAAGCTAAAGCACCTGTAAGAGTACCTGACACAAAACGAAACACTATGAGAACGATCTGGAAAGGGGCTTTGGGCTTTGGCCTGGTAAACATCCCCATTAAAATGTACAGCGCCACTTCGCAGCGCCGGCTTGACTTTGACCTGATAGACCGCCGGAACCACGCCCGCGTTCGGAACAAGCGGGTAAATGAGAAAACAGGGGAGGAGGTGCCTTATAAGGAGATCGTGAAGGCCTATAAGTACAACGGCGAATACGTGGAGCTCACCGAGGAGGACTTCGACAGGGTGGAGGAAGAAAAGAACCAGGTAATCCAGCTGAACTCCTTTGTAGAGGAAGAAGAGATCGACGAAATCTACTTCAAAAAGCCCTATTACCTGGCCCCCGAAAAAGGAAACCTGACAGGCTACGGCCTCTTGCGCGACGCCATGCGCCGTACAGGCAAGGTCGGTATTGCCACTGTGGTGATGCGGGGAAAAGAGGACCTCGCCGTGATCAGGCCGGTGGGAGACGCGCTGGTCCTGCAGAAGCTGCGCTTTGCGGAGGAGGTAAAGGATGTAGAAGAGCTGGACCTGCCGCACAAGGTCGACATCGGGGGGAAGCAACTGGACATGGCCGAGGAACTGATCAACCAGTTCTCCACCGAGTTCGACATCAGGGACTATAAGGACACCTATACCGAAAATCTGCTGGAGACCATAGAGGCAAAGGCGAAAGGGAAAAAGAGAGCGGCCAAACGAAAAATGGAAGTGGTGCCTACCAAAACAAAAGACCTGATGGCACAGCTGAAGGCCAGCCTTAACGCAGACCAGCCCCGGATGCGGGCTTCCTGATGGTATGCATTAAATGAGAGCTTATGGGTTTAGAGACTTATAAAGAAAAAAGAGATTTCGAGCAGACGCCGGAGCCGGCAGGAAAGGAGCGGAAGCGCAAGGGCAAGCTGCATTTTGTGGTGCAGCGCCACCAGGCTTCCACCCTGCACTACGATTTCCGCCTGGAGATGGAGGGGGTTCTGAAAAGCTGGGCCGTACCCAAAGGCCCTTCTATGAACCCTGCTGATAAACGGTTGGCCATGGAGGTGGAGGACCACCCTGTTTCGTACGGCACATTTGAAGGGGATATACCGGAGGGGAACTACGGAGCCGGTCACGTAGACATTTGGGACAGTGGGGAGTACCATGCTGCAGAAACAGAAGATCCTGCCAAAAGTGAGAAACAGCTGTTGCAGGGGCTGACCGAGGGTAGCATCAAGCTTGTGCTGGAGGGAGAGAAGCTGAGAGGAGAGTTTGCCCTGGTAAAGATGAAGGGGCGCCAGAAAGGCGCTTGGCTGCTGATCAAGAAGGACGATGCGGAGGCCGTACACGAAGGCTACGACAGCGAAGACCATCTTTCCGGTGGAGAAAAAAGCGCTGCAGCGAAGGCCTCTAAAAAGGGAGAACAATCTAAAACCAAAGGAGGGAAGCGCAAAGCAACGGGCAAAGCAGCTGAAATGCCGCACCACATCACACCTATGATGGCTAAGCTAACCGATGGCCCCTTTGACAGTGAGGACTGGGTCTTTGAGATAAAGTGGGACGGCTACAGGGCCGTGGCTGAAGTGAAAGACGGGCAGGTGGAGTTGTACTCCCGCAGCGGAAAGTCCTTTAATGAGAAGTACCCTCCTATCGTGGAGAGCCTCCGGCAGCTGGGGCAGGAGGCTGTGTTGGATGGTGAAATCGTGGTGCTGGATGAGGAAGGCTATGCTACTTTTCAGCGGTTGCAGAACTACCAGAACACTCCTTCTGAGCACCTGTACTACTACGCCTTTGACCTGCTTTACCTGAACGGCGAAGACCTGCGCCAACTCCCCCTGATTGAACGGAAAAAGCGGTTGCAGGAGCTGCTGTCGGAGGAGTTGCCTGCTGTGCGCTATTCTGACCACGTGGAGGCCCAGGGGATAGCCTTTTTTAAGGAGGCACAGCGTAAAAATGTAGAAGGCATCATGGGGAAACTGGCCAATAGCCCCTACCGCACGGGCAGCCGCAGCAGCGAATGGCTCAAAATAAAGACGCACCTGCGGCAGGAGGCGGTGATTGGAGGGTATACAGCGCCTAAAGGCAAACGCAAGCACATCGGGGCACTGGTCCTGGGCGTGTATGAAAACGGCAGGCTGACCTACGTGGGCCAGAGCGGAAGTGGCTTTAACAGCAAGTCGCTGGTAGCGCTGAAAGCGAAGCTGGAACCGCTGGAGCAGGAGGCGACGCCTTTCACGGGTAAAGTAAACCCGAATGCGCCTGTTACCTGGGTAAAACCGGAACTGGTGGCGGAGATCACTTTTGCCGAGTGGACGTCAGACGGGCTGATGCGCCAGGCCATATTCGAAGGCCTGCGCGAGGACAAGAACCCCAAGGAAGTAGTGCGTGAGGAGGCGACGCAGTCGGCTACAGCGAAGGAGGAAGCAGAGAAGCCCGCTAAGAAAAAAAGCAAGGAAAAGCCTGACAGAAAAACGGACAAGAAAGGCAAGAACCGCACAGAGCAGGAGATAGACGGGCAAAGGGTTTCGCTGAGTAGCCAGGACAAGCTCTACTGGCCCGACGAGCACATTACGAAAGGAGACCTGATCGATTATTACCAAAGCATAGCGGAGGTGCTGATGCCTTACCTGCAGGACCGGCCCCAAACCCTGCTTCGCCACCCCAACGGCATTACCAAAGCCGGCTTTTTTCAGAAAGATATGAACAGCACACCCGATTGGGTGCGCACAGTAGCTTTAAAGGCCGAATCGACGGGGGAGGAGGTGGATTACCTGGTGTGCGATAATAAAGCTACGCTGGCCTACATGAATAACCTGGGCTGCATCCAGCTTAACCCCTGGAACTCGCGCCTGGCAAACCTGCAGCAGCCGGACTTCCTGGTGCTGGACCTGGACCCGGGGGAGAACAATTATGATGAGGTGATAGAGGTAGCCCTGGCCATGAAAGCGGTATTGGATGGGGCAGGGGCGCCTGCCTTTTGCAAGACCTCAGGGGCAACAGGTATGCATATCTACGTGCCCCTGGGTGCGAAGTATCCGTTCGAGGAGGTCAGGAATTTTGCCCACCAGGTAGCCCAAAAAGTGCACGAAAGGCTGCCGAAGCTCACCAGCCTGGAGCGGAGCCCCAAAGAGCGCCGCAAACAGATTTACCTCGACTATCTGCAGAACTCGATCGGGCAGACCGTGGCCGCCCCCTACAGTGCCCGGCCAAAACCCGGGGCTACTGTCTCTGCCCCACTGTTGTGGGAAGAGGTAAAACTCGGCCTTCGCCCGGCCGCCTTCACCATCCGGAATATGGCAGAAAGAATAAAGGAGAAGGGGGACCTGTTCCGGGGGGTGCTGGGGGAGGGGATAGACCTGGCGCAGTGCAGGGAACGCATCAGTAAATAGCACAAAAGGTAAAGAACAGCATCTGATAATACAGTTATAGCACTCCTTATGGAGAGAGTAAACGACACGGAGACAACCGCAAGTAAGGCACCAGTTAAGATTCCGCCAGAGGTAAAACAACGACGGCGGCGCTACCGGCTGCTTTATAAGCTGGAGGCAGGCCTGGAAACCCCCATGTTCCTGTTGGCCATTGTTTGGCTGGTCTTCCTCATCATCGAGTTTGTACAGGGCTTAACCGAGGTTCAGCAGCAAATTGTAACAGCCATCTGGATCATCTTTATCCTGGAATACCTGCTCAAGCTGTTTCTGGCGCAGAACAAGTGGGCCTACATTCGGAATAACCTGATCACGCTGGTTGCCCTGATTATCCCTGCCTTCCGGGCTTTCCGGCTGGTACGCGCCATTCGGATTCTACGGGCCACCCGTGTGGCCAGTACGACGAACTTCGTGCGAGCCCTCACCTCCGGCAAGCGTTTCTGGAGTGCGCTGGAAACGGCCCAGGGGCCGGACCCTACCCCCGAGATGAACGTGGGCATGCTTCTGTCGCACAGCCCTGCAGCAAACAAGGAGGAGTTATTGGCCTTTGCACAACAGCTGGCCGACGACACACGCGAGGAAATGGAGAAGGCAACCAACCTGCAGTGGTTCTTTCATATTGTGGAACCGGAGCGGTTAAATAGTGACAACCCCCGCAGGCCCACAGATTTCATGGATGAGGCTACCCTGCGCATGGGAGAAGGCCCTTATGACCTGATTGTCGTGGTGACGGATGTTGCCCTGGTCTCGCGCAGGAAAAGAGTAGAGCCGGGCCTGGTATCGGCGGTTTCCCGGATCATGGTCCTCTCTACGCGCAAGCTGGTGACAGCTAGTAGGGGGAAGCCCATGCGTACGCTGGACTCACCGGCAGCACGATGGAATGGCGCTGCGCTGTTTCTGCACATGTTAGGCCACATCATTGGTCTGGACCATAAGGACAGGCTGGAAAGCAGGATGATGGCACCCTTCGAGTTTAAGGAAGACCGGGTAGGCCTGCCGCGCTTTACAGAAAAAGAGCGCAAGAATATGCGGAAAAAGACCCAACACCTTCCGGAGCGGGAATTACGTGGCGGTAACATCATGGAGACCTTTGTCTTCCATGTGCTGATGGCCTTCCGCCATCCCGGAGACGTGCTGCGCCCCTTGCTGCGCAACTGGTCTTTTTTCCTGGCCCTGTCCTTGCCGGGGCTGGCCACCGCAGCCCTGGCTCCCTGTTTTCTGCTCGTGTTCACGGCGGAGATCTGGGACGTAGGGCTTGGGCTGGAAAACTACATTGCCGTCATGTATGCTATCATCAGTATTTTAGGCGCCAGCTTTTACCTTGTCAAGGTGCAGTCGCTTTTTATGCCGCGCAAAGAGAAAAGAATCCTGACCGAGCACCTGGCGGTTGCCAACACAGTCGTTTACCTCAGCATCCTGTTTGCCTGTATCGGCCTGTTCACGCTTTTGGGCGTGTTTATGTTTTTGATGGAAATCCTCGTTTTCCCACCAGACCTGATGCAAACATGGCCTACAGTGGAGCAAACAGAAGGCATCACATTGGGCGATAAGATACGCCTGGCGGCCTTTATCAGTACGGTGGGAGTAAGTACGGGAGCCCTGGCTGGCGGCATTGACACTGAAACCATTGTAGAGCGCATGGCTTTTTTCCAGGATGAACCTTAAGCCAAAGAAGACAGGTATTAATGCTTTTTCTGAATCTATGGAGTACTAATTAGGATTTTAACGCCCTTGTGTGCTTGCTTCTGCCCAGACTTCTGTGTCTTCTTATCTTTCTGGGGAGGATTGCGTATGTGGGATAACATATGGAACTGCTAAACTTACTTATATCTCAGTTCACCAAGAAGCGGGTGGGCCAGATAGAGCACTTTATGGAGCACCCGCATGAAGTGCAGCACCAAACCCTGAAAGACCTGTTGGCTAAAGCCAGCCAAACGGAGTGGGGGCAGCGGTACAAGTACGCCGAAATCAAGAATGCCGAGGCCTTCAGGCAAAGAGTGCCGGTGTCGGCTTACGACGATATTTCTCAGGACATCAAGCGCATGCTGCAGGGAGAGCACAACATCCTGTGGCCTTCTAAAATAAAATGGTTTGCCAAGTCATCAGGCACTACCAGCGACCGGAGCAAGTTTATCCCTGTATCGCAGGAAGCGCTGGAGGATTGCCACTTCCGGGGAGGCAAGGACATGATTACCCTTTACCTGGAGCGCAACCCCGATAGCCGCCTCTTTTTAGGCAAAGCCATGTCGGTGGGGGGCACGCTGCACGCCCAGGAAGACAACGAGGAGGTGAGCTATGGGGCCATTTCGGCCATTGTGACCAAGAACCTCCCCATCTGGGCTGAGTTTGCCCGCACTCCCTCTACCGATATCGCCTTCCTGCCGTGGGAGGAAAAGCTGGATACCATGGCACACACGGTGGCCGACCAGAACATCACCAGCATCATGGGCCTCCCTACCTGGACGCACGTAGTGTTGGAGCGGGTACTCGAAGTTACCGGCAAAGAAAATATACTGGAAGTGTGGCCAAACTTAGAGTTCTTCGCCCATGGGGGCGTGGCCTTTGGCCCTTACCGGGAGCTGTTCCGCAAGCTGCTGCCATCCGACGACATCACGTACATCGATATATACAATGCCTCTGAGGGCTTCTTCGGACTGCAGGACGGCGATTGCGAGCCAGACGAAATGCTGCTGATGCTGGACTATGGCGTGTACTACGAGTTTATCCCGATGGATGAGTTTGGGGAGGAAAGCCCGAGAACGGTAGGCCTGGATCAGGTGCAGGCGGGGAAAAACTACGCCATGGTCATTACGACCAATGCCGGCTTGTGGCGCTATAAGATAGGGGACACGGTCCGCTTCACGTCCACCAGTCCCTATCGCTTTAAGATATCGGGGCGGGTAAAGCACTTTATCAACGCCTTTGGGGAGGAGCTGATGGTGGAGAACGCGGAGAGGGCGATGGCCAAGGCATCGGAAGCGACAGGAGCCATGATCAATGAGTTTACCGCTGCCCCCGTTTTTACGCAGGATGGGCAGAAAGGACGCCACGAGTGGCTGGTAGAGTTTGCCCGCGCACCGCGTAACCTGGACGATTTTGCTAAAGCCCTGGATGAGGCGTTGCGGGAGCTTAACTCAGACTATGACTCGCGCCGGCACCAGGACCTGGCTTTGCTGTCGCCCATCGTGCACAAGGTCTCGGAAGGCACCTTTTACAATTGGATGAAGAAGCGGGGTAAGCTGGGCGGACAGAACAAAGTACCCCGGCTTTCTAACTCCCGTGAGTTTGTGGAGGACATACTGGCTGCGGTCTCCACCGAGAAAGGCACCCTGTAATCAGGGTTAATGCACAAAGCAGTAGGCTTTTCAGGATGTTTAAAAGTGGCTCTAGCACCTTTTCTTTTCAGAGCCCATGCCTGTACGAAGCACATGCAATTACTAAAATAGAAAACATAAGAAAGCCCTGGAGGCTAAAACCCAAGGCCGTGGCCTGTGCAAGCGGTACAGGCCAAGGCTGCTTGCGTTCATGCTATACAGTGAATTTGTTGGACATAAATGAATACCTATAAATGAGATTGGAGGAAGTATTTGAAATTGATGAAGTATTAGAGCGGGTTTATTATGATAACACGGTTCAGGATTACCTCGTTACCTTCGGGCTAGTTTTTCTGGGCCTACTGATTGTGAGAGCCTTTAAACATGTTGTGCTGGCGAGGCTGATCAGATGGGCGGACAGAACGGACACTAATTTTGACAATTACGTGGTCGAGAGCCTGGACCGCTACGGCATACCGGCCATTTACGTCAGCATCGTCTACATCGGGATTAATTACCTGGTGCTTTCTGAGCGGGTGGAGAACATACTGCAGATTGCCACCACCGTGATCGTCACGGTTCTGGTCATCCGGTTTGTGTCGGCCACTGTGCTGCTGCTCTTACAGGCGTATGTAAGGGAGCAGGAAAATGGCGAAGAGAAGGTCAAACAGCTGCATGGCATCATGCTTATCGTGAACGTGATCATCTGGTTCATCGGCATCGTGTTCCTGCTCGATAACCTGGGTTATGACGTCACTACGGTAATCGCTGGTCTGGGTATTGGAGGTATAGCCGTGGCCCTGGCTGCGCAGAATATCCTCGGTGACCTTTTCAACTACTTCGTTATCTTTTTCGACAGACCTTTTGAGGTGGGGGACTTTATCATCATCGATCAGAAAATGGGGGTGGTAGAGTACGTGGGCATTAAAACCACCCGTATTAAAAGCCTTTCCGGGGAACAGCTGGTTTTTTCGAACAGCGACCTGACCAATTCCCGCATCCACAACTACAAGCGCATGCAGCGCCGCCGGGTACTATTTAAGGTAAGTGCCGTTTACCAGACCCCATACGAATTGGTGCAGCGCATCCCCGGGGTGCTGAAGGCCGTGGTACAGCAGCAGGACCTGGTGGAGTTCGACCGTGCCCACTTTGCCTCCTATGGCGACTCCAGCCTCGACTTCGAGGTGGTGTACTATGTGCTCAGCTCGGACTATAACAAGTACATGGATGTGCAGCAGGCAATAAACCTGGGCATATTTCAGGAGTTTCATCGGATGGGCGTTGAGTTCGCTTACCCAACCCGTACGCTCTACGTGGCGGCACAGGATCAGCCACAGCCGGTAAGGGAAGGGATTATGTAAACCTGCTCACCCGCTTCGAAAGGCAAACACCAGTCGTTAAGACAAGCCACATCAGGTGCGGTTTAGTTGAAGAGAACAGCTATACCCTTAATCCGTACAAGTTAATCTGTACAAAAAAGGCACCTGTGCAGTACGCTTTTTCTTCTGGGGTAAGGAAAGTCCTTCTAGCCAGGAAAGAAAAAGAGAAGCTTGTAAAACATTTCTAACTATAAAAGCTATGGCAAACGTAAAACTTGCAGTAATTTACTACAGCGCGACAGGAACAAACTACCAGTTATCACAATGGGCGGCGGAGGGTGCCAAAGAGGCTGGTGCTGAAGTAAGGGTCTTGAAAGTAAAGGAACTGGCCCCGCAATCAGCTATCGAGCAGAACCAGGCCTGGAAGGAGCACATGGAGGCGACCAAGGATGTGCCAGAGGTGTCTCATGATGATTTGGAATGGGCCGATGCCATTATCTTCAGCATGCCTACCCGCTACGGCAACATACCGGCACAGATGAAGGAGTTTATCGACGGCACCGGTGGGCTTTGGTTCCAGGGGAAACTGGCAAACAAAGTAGTAAGCGCTATGACAAGCGCCCAAAACCCGCATGGGGGCCAGGAGGCGACCTTACTGGCATTGTATACCACCATGCACCACTGGGGAGCCATCGTAGCCGCTCCGGGGTACACGGACCAGGCGCTCTTCCCGGCAGGAGGTAACCCTTACGGAACCAGTGCGACAACAACGGGCAAGGAAGGCGGCTTAAGCTCAGAAACGCACGCTGCTGTCATACACCAGGCGAAGCGTACCGTGACAGTAGCTAAATGGGTGAAACAAGGCCTGGAAGGTTAATAAACCTGAGACAAAAGGCACAGTACCTTGGCAGGGCTGTGCCTTTTTCTTTTTAAAGGACGCTGTGCAGCTATAGCCCTTATATTTAAAACAACAAACCAGATCTCATGGAAAACTATGCCAAAATAGCGAATACCGGAAAGTACCGTGTTGTAATAGTAGGGGGAGGCTTTGCGGGGATCGAACTGGCAAAATCATTGCGTGATGCGGATGTGCAGGTAGTGCTGATAGACAAGCAAAACTACCATACCTTTCAACCCCTGTTATACCAGGTGGCAACGGCCGGGGTAGAGGCAGACTCTATCGTGCACCCTTTCCGGAAGATATTCGCGGGCCAGAAGAACTTCTACTTCAGGCTGGCCGAAGTGGCCCACGTGGACACCGAAGAGCAGGTGGTGGAAACCTCTATTGGCCTGATCAAATACGACTACCTGGTAATTGCCACAGGAGCCACCGCTAATTTTTTCGGGAATGAGCAGATGGAGCAGAATGCTATTTCCATGAAGAGCCTGAACGACGCCACAGAGCTGCGTAATACCATTCTGTACAACTTTGAGCAAGCCCTGCAGACGGATGAGGTGGAACAGCACAACAGCCTGCTGGACTACGTGATCGTGGGCGGAGGCCCGACGGGCGTGGAGTTGGCAGGGGCCTTAAGCGAACTGCGGAAACACGTCCTGCCTAAGGACTACAAAGAGCTTAATTTTAAGGAGATGGATATTTACCTGATCCAAAGCGGCCCCCAGTTACTTAAAGGCATGTCGGAAGAGGCCTCGCAGAAAGCGTTGGAGTACCTGGAGGACTTTGGCGTGAAAGTGTGGCTGAACCGCCGGGTGCAGTCTTACGATGGCTATACAGCAACACTGGATACCGGCGAAACATTAATTACGCGCACCCTCATCTGGGCCGCGGGAGTAACCGGTAACCCCATTCCTGGTATCCGTAAAGAAAGCCTGCTGCGCGGCAACCAGCTAAAAGTTGACGTGTATAACCGGGTGGATGGCTATGACAACGTGTTCGCCATTGGTGACATTGCAGCCATGCTCACGGAAGAACACCCGCGGGGCTATCCGATGCTGGCGCAACCCGCCCTGCAGCAGGGGCGCCTGTTGGGCAAGAACCTGAAAAGCCTGATCGTAGGCAAGCCCCTGGAGCCGTTCGAGTACGATGATAAGGGTTCCATGGCCACCGTCGGCAGGAACCACGCGGTGGCCGATCTGAAGCTGCTCAACAAAGAATACAAAACGCAGGGCTTTTTCGCCTGGCTTATCTGGATGTTTATTCACCTGATCTCAGTAGTGGGCTTCCGCAACAGATTGGTGGTGCTCATGAACTGGATGTGGAGCTACTTTACCTATGATACCGGTAACCGCCTGATTGTTGGCAGGAAGCATGTGAATATTCCTATGGAGGAAACCGTTTCACATAAAACGATGGAGTGACACATTGTGTCACATACTCTTGGCAATTTTTTCCGACTTCCATTGGCGCAAGCGGCCACTTGTGCCTCTCCGGTATGAAAGCAGAAACAAGCACAAGCGGCCGCTTACGCCCAGGTACCCTCTGACCGTAGGTTAAAGAAAAGGCCAGCTCTTAAACTAGAGCAGGCCTTCCTGGTTGATAGCTGTTGCGGGGCTGTTAAGCAGGATAGTCTCTTGGTTTTACCTGCACACTTACCCACTGCACGGTGGTCATTTCCTCTATAATAAAGTCGTCGCCGAAGCGGCCTACCCCCGAGTTCTTCTCACCGCCGAAAGGTGTTTGTGGCTCGTCGTTTACACTCTGGTCGTTGATGTGGATCATGCCTGTGTCAACCCTCTTGGCTACCTGCAGGCCGCGTAGCAGGTCTTTGGTATGCAGGGCACCGCTCAGGCCAAACTCTGTATCGTTTGCCAGTTCTATGGCTTCCTCATCGGTTTTAAAGGTAATGATACCCACAGCCGGGCCAAAGACTTCTTCGTTAAAGATAGGCATCTCCCTGGTTACCCCGGTAAGCACCGTTGGCTGTACTACGTTTCCTTCTGCGTTCCCGCCAAGCGCCAGTTTGGCACCGGCATCTACGGTACGTTGTACCAGGTCTACCACGCGCTTCGCTGCCTTGTTGTCGATCAGTGGCCCTACAACAGTGCCTTCTTCGCGCGGGTCGCCTACTTTCAGGTTTTTTACCTTGGCGATGAACTTCTCGGTAAACTCACTTGCCAGGCTCTCATGCACCAGAATGCGGTTGGTGGACATGCAGATCTGGGCCTGGTGCATGAATCGGCCAAACACAGCGGCGTCTACCGCCCGGTCCACGTCTGCATCGTCCAGAATGACAAAGGCATTGTTACCTCCCAGTTCCAAAGCCAGCTTTTTGAGGCCCTCGCCCCCTATGCGGCCAATGCCCTTGCCAACAGGGGTTGAGCCGGTGAAGGAGATCAGCTTAGAGGCAGGGTGCCCTGTAAAGTAGTCCCCGATGACGCTGGACTTTCCGACCACCACGTTGAACACGCCTCCTGGCAGGCCAGCCTCCTCAAACAGCTTTGCCAGGATGGTACCACCCGTTACCGGAGACTGCGAGGCAGGCTTTACGACAACACAGTTCCCTACGGCAATGGCTGGCGCAATAGAGCGCATGGACAGGTAAAGGGGGAAGTTCCAGGGGCTGATGATGCCCACCACGCCCAGTGGTTTTCTAAAAATATAGTTCTCCTTGCCCGGTACGGTAGACTGCGTGATCATACCCCGCATGCGCGTAGGGAAAGATGAAGCCTCCAACAGCATATCATAGGTCTGATCGATCTCAATGGCTGCTTTTAACTGGGTACTGCCTACCTCTTTCACGAGCCAATCCACAAATTCTCCTTTTCTGTCCTGTAGGATTTGAGCCGCTTTCAGCAGGATGCCGCGCTTTACATCCGGGTTTTCGTCGGCCCAGGACTTACTCGTTTCCTTGGCTACCTCAAAGGCCCGGTCTACATCCGCTGTAGTGGCTCCTTTAAAGGTATTCAGAACGGATTCGTCGTAAGGGTTTAGGTTTTCTACGCTGTAGTCAGCGCTGCCGTCTATCCATTCCCCTTTAATGTACTGTTTATTAAGTTCGTTGTACTCTTTCATAGCTTCAGTGATACAATAGTGGTTTTATACTCATAAGTTGTACCCTTAAATCACTGCATAGGTTAACGTTAATAAAGGGAGCCCGGCAGTCCGGCTATATGCAACTGTGCTAATCTGAAGCTGTTAAAAGCACTGTGCAACAGGGAGGGAGAGAAGGTATCTGGATGTGCACAGCAAAGCATGGGAAATCTAAAAGGGAACACTTTAAGCAGGCCTGCGCTTTCACTTAACTTTGTACCTGTCGGTAAATTCCTGCAACAGCTGTTTCTCTTTTTCCTCCATGTCCACCAGCACCTGGGCTCTAGGGGAGGCAAGGGCTTCCTGCATGTCGGTGTCTTCGATCTGCAACTGCACTTCCCGGGCATGTTGTACCAGGGCCTGAAACAAACGGCGCTGTTGTTTGAACTGGGGTAAGTACTCCGGGTGCCACTGCACCCCCACGATGTAATCCTGCTTTATGTTTTCGATGGCCTGCACGATCGCGTTAGGCTCTTGCCCTACGATCTGAATGTTGTCTCCCGGCTCTTTTACCGCCTGGTGGTGCAGGGCATTCACCTCCAGTTGTTGCATCCCAAGGATTCTTGCCAGCTTGCTCCCCGGCTTTAGGTATACCCGCTTAACAGGGAAAACGCTGGAGGGGTTGGGCTCCTCCAGGTAAAAAGTATTGATGTCCTGGTATAGGGTGCCGCCAAAATAAACGTTCAGGAGCTGTGAGCCGCGGCATATGCCCATCACGGGTAAGCCCTTTTTCACTGCCTGGTCAATTAACTGGAATTCGAGGTGGTCCCGGTCCGGGTCTATCGTCCAGCCTTGTTTGCGGCTGAGCATGCGGCGGATCAGAAATACGGCAGGGTAATAAAGCCAGCTGATAAACTTACCTATCCGTTGAAATATGTTTTTTTTAGGTTCACGGATCGTACGCTGCAGGTATTCGTCCAGCACGTTATCCTGCTGGTAAGTACTGGGGTCCACATCGGCGCCGCCCCCGATGATCAGGGCCTGCAGGCCGTCCGCTGTGCGTGGGTTATTGGGTGTGATGCGCACAGGCCAGCCCCCGGCGATCATGACAGCCAGTGCCGTAAAGGCCCAGGCCGTACCGCCTCCCCTGTCGGGACCCGTTACGCCTATCGTCGGCCTGTTCCTGTTTATCTTATATTTCTTGGTTAGCGCAAAGGGAGCCATGTAGTTCTATAGTGTTTTTTTAATGTACGTGCGCTCTATGCCAGCACGTTTCATGGGCTTTATAATTCATGAGGCCTGTGTAGGTCATCCGCCTCCTGTACCGGTAGCCCCGCTGCGCGTGTTTGGTTAAGGGTGTTGTTCCCGTTTTCTTAACAAACGGCTCTCCTTTGAAGTAAACACTGGTAACGCTCTTCCATGCGGAGAACAAAAACATGAACAACAGAAGCGCTATGACAAAACAAACGAAGCAGATGCGAGCGGCTACTTACGAGGAGTTTAGCGGCACAGAAAAGATAAAGGTGACAACTACGGACGTGCCTGAACTGAAGGAAGGGGAGGTGCTGGTACGGATAAAGGCAGCCGGTGTAAACCCGGTAGACGCCGCTGTGATGCAAGGCTATCTCAAAGACTTTCTTCCCTATACCTTTCCGGTCATTCCCGGCTGGGACATGGCAGGTGTTATCGAGGACAGGGGGTTTAGTGCCCGTAGGTTTAAGGTAGGGGAGGAAGTATACGCCTACGCCCGCCGCCCTATGGTGCAGCACGGGACCTTTGCCGAGTACGTTGTAGTACCTGAAAGCTACTTGGCCAAGAGACCGGAGAACATTTCCTGGGAGGAGGCCTCCGGCATACCCCTGGTAGGGCTAACGGCTTACCAGTCCCTGTATGATGCCGGGCAGTTACAGGAAGGGCAGACAGTGCTCATCTTAGGGGGCTCTGGCGGAGTCGGTAGCCTGGGCATCCAACTGGCAAAAGAAAAGGGGGCGACAGTAATTGGCGTGGCCAGCCAGAAAAATCATTCCTTCATGAAAGAGCTGGGCGCGGATCATACCATCGACTACAAGGACACAGACGTGGGAGCGGCCGTGAAAGAGGTCTCCCCGGAGGGAGTAGACCTGCTCTTTGACTGTGTAAGCGGGGATACGCTACAGCAAAGCCTGAAAGCCTTAAAGTCTGGCGGCAAGCTGGTTTCTATCCTGAACCACGGAGAAGACCTGGACAAGCATATAGACTTTTCTTACGTGTTCGTGGAGCCTAATTCCAGCCAGTTGGACCACTTGCGGGAGCTGGCGGATGCTGGGAAACTGAAAGTGCGGGTGAGTGAGACCTATAATCTGGATGAAACAGCCGAGGCACTGCAGCAGATTCAGACCCTGCATACAACCGGTAAAATAGTGATTGTGTCCTAAAGAAAAGAAAGACGTACGATGATAAAAGCAAACTTTGACTTGAGCGGAAAAGTCGCGCTTGTAACGGGAGGAGGCAGGGGTATTGGCCGCGCGCTGGCTGAAGGATTGGCTAGTGTCGGAGCTAGTCTGGTAGTAGTGGCCAGAACGGAAGAGGAGGTGAGAAAAGCGGCCGATGAAATCGCACAGGAAACAGGAGTGGAAACCCTTCCGTTGGTGTGCGATGTAACGAACAGCACTTCTGTAAAAGAAACAGTGGCGAAAGCCCTGGCGCGTTTCGGTAAACTGGATATCCTGATCAACAACGCAGGGACAAGTGTTCGAAAAACGGCCCTGGAGCTTTCGGAAGAGGAGTGGGACAAGGTAATGGACGTGAACTTCAAGTCTGTTTTCCTGATGTCGCGCGAAGTGGGGCGGCACATGGTGGAGCAGAACTACGGACGCATTGTGAATGTAGCTTCTGTTGCCTCCTCCTTAACCTTGGCCTCGGGTACTCCTTATGGGCCGAGCAAGGCAGGCGTGGTGCAGCTAACCAAGCAGCTGGCTAATGAATGGGCCACCAAAGGCGTAACGGTCAACGCCATCAGCCCCTGGTTCTTTAAAACATCTCTGAATGCGCAGGCACTGGAGAATAACGACTTCAGAAGCCTGCTGGAGCGCAGGACACCTATGCGCAGACTGGGCCAGTTGGAGGAGTTAGTGGCCCCTACCCTCATGTTCTGTTCAGAAGGGGCCAGTTATATCACCGGGCAGAATCTCTTCATAGACGGAGGCGTCACGAGTTATGCCTTTTGATAGAGAGGATGTAAATAGATAGCTTAAGAAAAAGGCTCAGTAGCTTATCTGATAAGCTACTGAGCCTTTTTCTTAAGCTAGTGTAGATAACTGGGATAGGCTGTGGTACCCGCTTTTACAACCTTTCCTCTCCTTCCAGCAACTTCTCCGCACGAAACAACCCATCAGCTGCCTGTAAGATCTTCGCTTTCAGCTTCGGGTTATAGTTCGGATGCTCCTTCAGGAAGGTACGCACGGTCTGTGCTGCCTCCGGGCTTTGGTAAGAGCCGAAGGTGGTCTGCAGCCAGGAGTATGGGAAGAAGATGTCGCCTGTCAGCTGAATCTCTTCCAATAAGTCCAGGCTTTCCCGCAGGTACTTCTCGGATGTAGCGGTACGGAGCGGGTGGTGCAGGTAACCTAGGGCGGCCAGCACCCACGACTCCTTTTCCCGGTTTTCCGGCTTCTTTAAGGAAGCAAAGAAAGTGTCCCGCTGCTGCTCATCTGCCGAGAGGGCCGGTAGCATAAACTCCAGGCGCTTTTTGCGGTCTGGGTTTTGGATGCGCGCAAGCTGTTCCCCTAGCAGGTTGTTGGCCGGGTAGTCGCGCACGGCCAGGGCCAGGGCCAGTGAGGTATAATCGTCCTCGGTGAGTTTTACACCAGCCGGTGCCTGCTGTTTCTTCCAGATCTGGTACAGCCTGTCCTGCGCTGGCTTGGTTAAGGCGATGCTTTGATAGGTTTTGAACAGGAGTTTTTTCGCATTGGCAGAAGTGTGCTGCTGCATGGCCTGCCATAGTTCCTGCTCTAGTTGCGCAGCCACTTGCTCCCGCGAGGCTGGCTTTAGCAAGTCCCAATAAATAGTGCTCAGTTGGCCTGTCATTAGCTTTAAGTTCAACTCTTCTTGCTCCTGGCTTAGCCCGCTTCGGTACAGGTTCAGCAACCGTGTAGGCGTGATGGAACGCCCATTGAGCATGTTTTCATACAGGTTGATGTAGGCTGAAGCACGAGCTACCGGGTTTTCTAAAGAGAACACTTCTTGCGGCATTTGCT
The DNA here is from genome assembly GCF_900188175.1 of Pontibacter ummariensis. Lineage (GTDB taxonomy): Bacteria > Bacteroidota > Bacteroidia > Cytophagales > Hymenobacteraceae > Pontibacter > Pontibacter ummariensis. The sequence goes on from NZ_FZOQ01000016.1 coordinate 99,258, forward strand.
TGTCCACAGGAAACACGCCATATCCCAGACCCGTGGAGTTGAAGAGGATAAAGCTTGGTGCGGCTTCTCCTTCGGCGCCTTCCAGTTCCACTTCTTTTTCGTCCATGTTAACCGTCAGCTCCTGCACGCGGTCAGGGTACACCAGGGCCACCTCAAAGAGCTGTGGCCAGAGGCGGTCCGATCCATCTTCCCCTTTCTGGGTAATTGTAAAGGACTTGATCTTGCCTTGCTCCGTCTCTACCTGGTAGTCAAACAGAGGCCTGCCTGCTTCATTTACCCATACCTGGTTCCAGGAGGCGAGGTCAAGCGGTGTGCGGGGATCCAGTATCTCGATGAGCTCTGGCCAGGAAGCGTTGCCGTGTGCGTACTTTTTGAGGTACTCCTGCAGGCCCTGCTTAAACTGTTCCTCGCCCATCAGGCGCTCCAGTTGCCGCATTACTACCGGCGCTTTATGGTAAATAATGGCCCCATACATAGAACCCGCGTCCTGCAGGTTGTCCAACTGCTGACGTACGGGGTTCGCACCCGCAGTGCGGTCAACCCCATAGGCAGCCGGGAAGTGGTCTGTCAGGAACTTGAGGTCATAGCTGGCGTCGGGGATGGCTACCTGTGTGATCTTATCGGCCATAAAGTTGGCAAATACCTCTTTCATCCACACATCGTTGAACCACTGCATCGTTACCAGGTCCCCGAACCACATGTGCGCTGTTTCATGGGCAATCAGGCTGGAGCGGGATACTTTTTGGTCTTTTGTGGCTCCTTCGTCGAGGAAGAGCGTAGATGCCTTGTAGTCGATAGCGCCTACGTGCTCCATGCCCCCATACTGAAAATCGGGAATCGCGATGAAATCGAATTTCTGGAAAGGGTAGGGGATTGAGGTATAATCGCTCATAAAGGCAAGCGCATCACCATGGATCTGGAAGATGGGGCCCAGGCTTTCTGCCAGCTTACTTTTGTCCGTTTCGCGGTGGTAAAAGTTCATCTCCCTGCCGCCAACGTTTCTGCTGATACGGTCAAACTCTCCCGCTGCGAACGAGAAGAGGTAGGTGCTGATGGTGTCGGAGTTCTGGTAGTGGTACGTTTTGGTGCCCATGCTAACAGTGGAGTCCTGCAACGGCGCGTTGGCCAGTGCCTTCCAGTCTTCCGGAATGGTTAAGGAAAGCTTGAAGGTGGCCTTCAGGTTAGGCTGGTCGAAGACCGGGAATACGGTGCGGGCTCTGTCAGGCACCAGCAAGGTGTAAAGGTAGTCCTCGTTCCGGTTGAGCGACAGGTCGCCCGCCACAAACTGAACCTCTACTTTGTTTTGCCCTTTCTTTAAGTACTTTGCAGGAATAACGAGGTGCTCGTTTTCATGTACTATGTCGATTTTTTTGTTGTTGACCTTTACCTGCTTCAGATGATCCGTCTTTTCCTTAAAGTCGATTTGCAGGGGGAGACTGCTTTCTTTCAGGTTGAAAGAAATGACTTCAGACGCCTGGATCGGAGCCTCTTTTTTGTTCGGGATGATGAAATGTAGATCATAGGCAACATCATCCAGTACCGCTTTCCTATAGGCAGCCAGCGCTTTGGATACGCCAGTTGCAACCGGGGCAGGATTAGAAGTAATCATCTTTTGATTGCAGGCAGAAGTGGCAACAACAGCAAGCAGCAGTAAGCCGCTTTTAAGACCTTTTATGTTTTTCATGCAGAATAAAAGTACAAACAGCGCAAGAAAGTAACCCTCTTGCCTTAATTCAACTATAAGCAAAAAGCAAATTTAAAGATAGCGATAACATAAGAAGAAACCCCAACCGGTTGGAATTATTGCACTAGGCAGGGCTACACCGCCTGAGGGATGACCTGGCTTGGGGAGATAATAAAATTATATTTACTTACGTAGACACAACCCGTACAAGAAAAGGCTCCGGTTATAAACAGGATGCCACGCTTAAGTATGAACAAGAAAAGCATGCAAGCCTTCAGGCTCTACCCTCTTGGCGACACAGCCATTGTGGTGCAACTGGGGCACGAGATAAACGATAAGACACACGCAAAAGTAAGGGCCTTTGCAGCTTACCTGGAACAGTTTCCTTTTACCGGTATGCTGGAATATGTGCCCGCCTTTACAACGGTTACCATTTACTATAACCCTTGGGTCGTTAGTGAGAGAGGAAGCCTGGACCCTTACGAAAAAGTGACGTCTGTTATTCAGACCATGCTCTTCTTTTCCGGGGATGGGGTGAAGAAACAAGTGGAACGGGTTGTGGAGATACCGGTGCTCTACGGCGGGGAGTACGGACCGGACCTTGAGTTTGTGGCGACGCACAATGCCCTAACGCCTGAAGAAGTGATTGCGATCCATGCCAGCACGGATTACCAGGCCTACATGATCGGCTTTGCCCCTGGTTTCCCCTACCTGGGTGGGATGAACGCCCGCATTGCTGCCCCGCGCAAAGAAACACCGCTAGCGAGTATCCCGGCGGGCTCCGTGGGGATAGCAGGAAAGCAGACGGGGATTTACCCTATCGCTACCCCAGGGGGCTGGCAGCTGATCGGCCGTACCCCTCTTTCACTTTTCGACCCGGCCAGGGAATGCCCGAGCCTGCTGAAGGCAGGTGACCGCATTCGTTTTGTGCCCATTTCGGAAGAGGAATATCAGCGTAGAAAGGAGCAGGGCCAATGAGTTTGAAAATTATCAGCCCCGGGCTTTTAACCACGATACAGGACACAGGCCGGCACGGCTATCAGAAAGACGGCATGGTGGTGAGTGGTGCCATGGATGCTGTAGCCCTGCGCATCGCCAACATTTTAGCTGGCAACGAGGAAAATGAGGCAGCCCTCGAAATTACCATGATGGGGCCTAAGATCGTTTTTGAGGAAGATGTGCTTCTGGCGTTAACAGGCGGGGACTTAAGTGCCTCTATAGACGATGCGCCTGTAAAAATGTGGCGGCCTGTGTTGGTGCGAAAAGGAAGCACCCTTGCCTTTGGGAAGCCTGTAAAAGGATGTCGCGCTTACCTGGCTGTGTCCGGGGGCTTCGACTTGCCCAAAGTAATGGGCAGCTATGCTACTTATCTTCGTGCCGGGGTAGGGGGCTTCGGAGGACGTGCCCTGAAGGCCGGGGATCTGGTGCCATGTAAAGGGCCAACACCTAAAGCCATGCAGCTAATGGCAGAGCTGACAGACAGCGCCATAGGCAAAACCCATGCACAGGTAGCTTTTACGTTCGATCCCCGCTTGTTCCCGGCCTATGAAGAAAACCCAACCATCCGCGCTTTAAAAGGTCCTGAGTATGACCAGTTTACGGAGAACAGCCAGAACTACATCTGGAACGAAAAGTTTCTGGTAACTCCTCAATCCGACCGCATGGGGTATCGCTTGCTTGGGATGACTTTGGCTTTAAAGGAGGAAGCAGAGTTAGTTTCCAGTGCCGTCTCCTTCGGTACGGTACAGGTGCCCGTGGAGGGAAACCCGATTGTACTGATGGCCGACCACCAGACGACAGGGGGATATCCACGTATTGTTCAGGTTATTTCAGCCGATTTCTCTAAGTTAGCACAGGTGCCCCCCGGCAAGTCTGTCCGATTCACGGAAGTATCACTGGACGAGGCGCACCAGTTGTACATGAACCAGGAAAAAAGCATAGAGCAGGTAAAGCGTGCTCTACAGATAAAAGCATGGCGCTAAACACCCCCCTTTCTATTGACTTAAACTGTGATTTAGGAGAGAGCTTTGGTGCATACCGCATCGGAAACGACGAAGAGATACTTCCCTATGTTAGCTCTGCCAATATTGCCTGTGGTTTTCATGGGGGCGACCCGTCTGTGATGCGCAAAACAGTACGGCTAGTCCTACAGCAGCAGGTGGCTTTGGGCGCCCATCCCGGGCTCCCGGATCTGGCAGGCTTCGGCCGGCGCGAAATGGCGGTATCCCCGGCAGAGGCTTTTGACATGGTGGCCTACCAGGTGGGTGCGCTATGGGCTTTTATACAGGCAGAAGGAGGCAGGCTGCACCATGTAAAGCCCCATGGTGCCTTATATAACATGGCGGCTGTAAACAAAGAACTGGCAGCGGCTGTTGCCGAGGCTGTTTACAAGGTTTTCCCCGAAGCGATCTTATACGGCCTGGCAGGCAGCGAACTGGTTAGAGCAGGGGAAAGACTGGGCCTTCAGACGGCAAACGAAGTGTTTGCCGACCGTACCTATCAGCAGAATGGCACCCTCACCTCCCGAAGGCGGCCGGATGCCCTGATCCAGGACCATGGGCAGGCTGTACAGCAGGTGGTGCGCATGGTAAGAGAGGGGAAAGTGCTATCGCAGCAAGGGACAGACGTAGCGATACAGGCCGATACCATTTGCATTCACGGCGATGGCCCACATGCGCTAGCGTTCGCCAAGCATATTCGGGAGGTGCTCACCGCCGAAGGCATACAAGTGCAGGCGAGACATAGCTAAACAAATGAAGCAAAAGAAAAACTGGAGTGTGCTCCTGGGAGCCGCTTTCCTGATGGCTACTTCCGCCGTCGGTCCCGGCTTCCTGACACAAACTACCGTATTCACCCAAGCCCTGGGGGCTAGCTTTGGCTTTGTGATCCTGATCTCTGTCATTTTGGACATCGGTGTGCAGCTGAACGTGTGGCGGGTGATTGCGGTGTCTCAAAAGCGGGCACAGGATATTGCCAACACGGTTTTACCGGGACTCGGCCTGTTTATTTCGGCGTTGATCGTGCTGGGTGGCCTGGCGTTTAACATTGGCAACATTGGCGGTGCAGGTCTTGGCTTTAATGTGCTGTTCGGGGTTTCTGCAGAGCTGGGGGCCGCTGTTGCGGCGGCCATTGCCATTGCGGTGTTTCTTGTAAGAGAGGCCGGCAAAGTAATGGACCGTTTTGCCCAGATCATGGGGCTGCTCATGATCCTGCTGATCGTTTATGTCGCCGTTACGTCTGCGCCGCCTGTAGGGGCGGCTGTTGCCAGCACCTTTGTTCCTGCCGAAGTAGATGTGATCGCCATCGTGACGTTGGTCGGTGGCACGGTGGGCGGCTATATTACCTTTGCCGGAGGGCACCGGCTGTTGGATGCAGGGATAAAAGGAGAGGATGCTTTGCCACAGGTGAACACCAGTGCTGTATCGGGCATTACGGTTGCTTCCATTATCCGTATCTTTCTTTTCCTGGCTGCGCTGGGTGTGGTGAGCCAGGGGCTGGCGCTGGATGCGAAGAACCCGCCTGCGTCTGTTTTTCAACTGGCAGCCGGAACGGTTGGCTACAAGCTTTTTGGTGTCGTTATGCTCTCAGCGGCCATCACTTCTGTTATCGGTGCCGCCTACACCTCTGTGTCTTTCCTGAAATCCTTTCATAAAAGCATCGCGCAGAACGAGAATTGGCTCATCATCGCCTTCATCGTGGTGTCTACGCTTATCTTTGTCACCATCGGTAAGCCGGTCCGCCTGCTTATCCTGGCAGGAGCTCTGAACGGCCTAATTCTCCCCATTACTTTAGGCACTATCCTCGTGGCGGCTTATAGTAAACGGGTGATGGGGACCACGTACCGGCATCCTGTCCTGCTAACCATATTTGGCGTCTTAGTCGTGTTAGTGATGGCCCTGATGGGAGGTTATACTCTGATCGAGCAGCTGCCGCAACTATTTGCCTAAGTTGCTTGGCACTTCCTGTTTGCTTGTGGGCCTGCCTTTTCTCATCCTAAAGCCCATGCTTTCGTACACCTAAGCTAACCAAACGTAGGAGCTATGGAAGATTTTGAATCAGTAGATGAGGTGATAAAGAAGCACCGGATGTCGGGCAGGTTTTTCTCTGTAGATGGGGTGCAAAGTTTTGCCCTGGACTATGGGAACGGGGAGGCTGTCCTGTGCCTGCATGGGGTGCCGACTTCCTCTTTTCTGTACCGGAAAGTGCTCTGGAACCTGGCACACAAAGGGTTCAGAGGCGTCAGTATCGACCTGCCCGGGCTGGGCTTCGCTGATAGGCCCGAGGACTTTGACTATTCCTTCCCAAACTTTGCCCGGTACCTTGCCAAGGCAGCAGAAGCCCTGAACTTAGACCGCTTTCACCTGGTGGTGCACGACATCGGCGGCCCCATCGGCTTTGCTTTGGCGGCACAGAACAAGGACAAAATCCTATCGCTAACTATTCTGAACACCTGGATAGACGTGGTGAATTTTGAGAAGCCGCTCCCCATGCGTCCTTTGGAAAAGCCCCTTCTGGACGAAGCCGAGCTAGCGACTATTACACATACAACCTGGCGCCTGGCGTTTGATACCATGGGCGTGTCGAATGCGGATAAGACCAGCAAGGAGGAAATTTACGCCTACGTGGACCTTTTAAAGCGCGAAGACGACGGGAAAGCCTTCCTGAAAATCATGCACAATTTCGACCACTCCGAGGAGTACCGGGACCTCTGCCTGCAGGCTGTACAGAACGTGCCCTATCCGGTGCAGGCTATTTGGGGAGCAGAAGACCCAGGTTTGCGTTATGATCGTTACGGGGAGGAAATAAAGAAAGCAGCCGGGCTGGAAGAGGTGTTGAAGCTCCCGGCCAAGCACTTGTTACAGGAAGAACAGTGGGAAGTGATCGCCGACAAAATTGCGGAGCAGGCAAGTCGGCCTCCACATTATAAGTAAGAGAGAACTAGTCGTTGGGGGATTACCTTGCAAAGAGCTTTTCTATACATAGGGCGGTATATGCTCTTTGTAAACTTTTTGCCTCGTCGGTTAGACTTTCATTTTTTCTTGGTACGGTGAGGGGCGAATAAGAGACAGGCCACCATACCTGTCGCCCCGATCTTTGGGAGATCTAGGCAGAATCCCAAAAGATTTTTACGGGATACGAGATGACAGGATAGTAAAGCTTTTGGTGCTCTTACTTTGAATTAGCTGGAAGAGCTGTTGCGTTATGTTGACGGCGAAAGACGCAAACAAGCGGTAAATGCCTATGTTAACCCTAGAGCAGACAGATATGCCTTTGAGGCATGTGCTTTAAATAGTCACCAAGCGAAGGCAAAGACTTGGTGCAGCTTAAAAGCAAAGAGGCTGATTACCCCTTTAACGGATAACCAGCCTCTGAAAAACAAGGGCATCAGCCCTGCTATAAGTTTACTTCTCTAGTGCTTTTGCTTTTTACGCCATTACTTTTTAGCCTCTGCCTGCTCTTGCGTTATAGGCCAGTTATCGGTGCGGAAAGAGGAGGCGGGGAGGCCGGCTTTGTTGAAGAGGCTTGGCTCCACGGCGTTGCGCCACTCAAAACGAACAGCGGTAGGGTTCTTGACAGACTTGGCCTGCACCACCACCGTGTTGCCCTCGATCTTTGCCTTCGCATCCACAAACTGGCGGTCTTCGCCGGCGATCTGGAAGTTTGTCAGTTCCTTGCCTTTGCTTACCAGGCCCTGGTCAGCATAGTCGAAGAAAAGCCTTACTTTTCTGCCTTCCACCTTCATCTCGCGGTAAAGCGGGCCGGAGGCAGGGCGCTCCGTTTTCCCATAAGTCTTGTGCAGGGTCAGGTTGGCCAGGCGCTTGCCTACGTCGATCTTGTTTCTGGGGTGGATGTCGTCGTTGTTGCCGATGTCGCTGACCACGACCATGCCGGTGTTCGGTACTTTCAGGCTACGGCGCTGCGCATCGCGCAGGATAGCACCTGCCTGAGGGCCATAGTCTTTATAGGGGGCGATCTGCACAAAATAGAAAGGGAACTCGTAACCCCACTCACTGCGCCAGTTATGGATCAGGGCAGGCAGCAAAGTGGCATAGGCCTCCGGGGCATTGGTATTCGACTCGCCCTGGTACCAGAGCGCTCCGGCAATGCGGTAGGGGATAAGGGGGGCGATCATGGCATGGTACGCCTTGCCTGGCTGTACCGGGCCCCACTGTACTTCTTCCTGCGTGGCGGCGGCCTCCTTTAGTACCGGGTCTTTGGCAATGGTTTCCGGGCTTACCCACACTTCGCCGGGTGTACCGCCCCAGCTGCTGTTGATGAGGCCTACCGGCACGCCCAGCTCCTGGTGTAACTCACGCCCGAAGAAGTAGGCCACCGCGCTGAAGTGCTTCATGGTCTCCGGCGTGCTCACCACCCATTCGCCTTTCACGTCCAGCTGCGGGCCATCGGCCGTCTGATGCACTACGCTGAAGAAACGGATAGCAGGGTAGTTGGCTTTGGGGATTTCCTGCTCGGCGTTCTCAATGCCTGCCGCGGCAGACCACTCCATGTTCGACTGGCCGGAGGCAAGCCACACCTCACCCGTCAGCACGTCGTTGATCACGATGGTGTTGTAGCCCTTCACCGTCACGGTATAGGGGCCGCCTGCGGGGGGCGTATTCAGTTTTACCGACCACTTGGCCAGGTTATTGGCTTTGGTGGTCACGGACTTGTTGTCCCAGCTGCCGGTAACGGTTACTTCTTCCCCGGCCTTGGCCGAGCCCCAGATGATCACCTCAGCGTTCTGCTGCAGCACCATATGGTCACTGAAAATGGCCGGTAGGGTAACGGCCGAAGCTGCATTCACAATACTCAGGCTTAAGGCGATGACAAACTGAATGGTTATAAGTGCTTTTTTCATCTTATGCTGCTTTCGTTTTAAATTCCTAAAGGCCCACGCCTGCTTTAGCTCCTGTAGCGGGCTATACAGCGCAGCTATGCTGTGTAAAGAAAAGAAAAAAGCTGGTTATAGAACCAGCTTTTTTCTTTTATCATACAACAGGGCTTAGTAACCAGGGTTCTGCTCCAGTCCCCAGGCCTGTGCCTCATTAATCGGAATTGGCAGTACCGGGATTGGGTTAACAGAGCCGGAGATAGCGTGTCTTTGCGCGTTGGCTTTTACCTCCTCAGAGTATTTCTCCACCAGTGCGTCAAAGTACCTGCCGGTTCTTACCAGGTCGTAGTAGCGGATGGCTTCCATGCCCAGCTCCACTCTGCGCTCGTGCCAGATCGCCTCCAGTAAGGCCTGGCCCGAAGCAGACACATCAGGCAGTACCCCCGTCAGGTTTTCATAAGGCACGTAGGCCGTTGATCCCTCGGCTGTGGAGCCCTTTGGCTTCGTGCTCTTTCTGGCACGTGCACGTACCTGGTTTACCAGCGCCAGCGCTTCTCCTTCGTTGCCCAGGTGATAAGCCGCCTCCGCCTGCATTAAAAGAACATCAGCATAACGCAACTTAATGATGTTCTTAGGGCTGTTCTGCGCGTCGCTTGGCCTGAAGCCTGGCTCCACAAAGGCCTTTCTGTTCAGGTAACCTGTTTCGTTGGATCCAGGGTAGTCAATCTTCTGCAACTCGCCCACCACAATGTCACCGTCTGTATAAACTGTAACCGGTAAGCGCGGGTCTCTGGCTTCAAACTCGTTTACAAGGTCCACCGTCGGATTGTTGAAGCCCCAGCCCCAGGTAGAGCGGTTGTTCTGGATAACGTTGTTCGCTGTTCCGGTTTTAGGAGGACCCCAACCGGTAGCGCCGCTGGAGAACTGAATCTCGAAGATAGACTCTACGTTGTTCTCGTTCTCCATCTCGAACAGGCCGGCGTAGTTGTTGAATAAAGCGTACTGGCCAGAGTTGATGATGGCATTGGTTTGCTCGTACACGTCCTGCCAGGTTACGCCGTTGGCGTTGTCTGTGCCTAACTCGTACATGTAAAGTCTGGCCAGATAACCTCTTGCAGCGCCTTCTGTCGCGCGGCCTAAGTCGGCTGCACCAAACTCGCTTCGGGTTGGCAGCATCTCGATAGCCTGCTGCAGGTCATTTTCGATAAAGGCAAAGGTCTCGGCAAGAGAAGCTCTTGGCACCTTACCCCACTTCGAAGGGGCAACAGGCTCTTCCATCAGCGGCAGGCCACCAAACTTGATCGCCAGGTTAAAGTAGCTGTATGCTCTCAGGAAATGGGCTTCTCCTAAAAGTCTTGTCTTCAACTCTTCATCGATAGAAGAAGTAGGAAGATAAGAGAGCACCTGGTTCGCCCTGTGCACGGCCGTGAACATGTTGTTCCAGGTACTGGACTGGATGGAGGCGTTCGTTAAGGTCTCCCACCGCTCCATCTGCTTTACCTCGATAAAGTCACCGGTCGTGCTGCCTTTCTTCGCGTCGTCTGACAGCACATCGCCGTACATCCACTCAAAGGTGTTGCTTGATCCGATGATCCCCCCTGCATCCCAGCTAACCGCATCGTAGATGCCGTTTACCGCCAGCACAGCGTTATCAGCGTCCTGATAGAAAGTCTTGTCTGTTTCTACCCCCAGTGGCTCCTTCTCCAGGAAGTCCTCACAGGCCTGGCTCACAAAAGCTAAGCCGAGGATGGGTAGTACGTGTTTTATAAATCTCATTTTGAAAAACATACGCAAGTAAAATAATTAGAAAGTAACGTTTAAGCCGCCGATGAACGTTCTGGCTTGCGGATAAGTGGCCATGTCGACACCGTAGTAGAAGGGGTTGTTCCACAGGTCACCTACCTCTGGCTCGTAGCCGGTGTATTTCGTGAAGGTTAACAGGTTGTCAGAAGAAACATACACTCGCAGGCCTTTCACACCCACTCTGCTTGTCAGGCTCTCGGGCAAGGTATAGCCCAGCTGAATGTTTCTCAGGCGCAGGTAGCTGCCGTCTTCCACGTAGCGGTCAGAGAAGGTAATGTTCACGTTCGGGTCTGTCGCCGTCATGCGTGGCTCATCTGTGTTCGGGTTCTCCGGCGTCCATCTGTCCAGGCGTGAGCTGTACGAGTTAAAGATACCCTGTGGGTTCTCTGTGAATACAGACATGGCATTCACCGTTTCGTTTCCATAAACACCCTGGAAGAAGATCTTCAGGTCGAAGTTCTTGTACTCCATAAAGGCGTTGAAACCATAGGTAAAGTCTGGCATCGCGCTTCCCAGTTTCGTTCTGTCCTGGTCGTTGATCATACCGTCGCCGTTCAGGTCCACAAACTTCACATCACCAGGCTGTGCATTTGGCTGGATCAGGTTTGTCTCGCCTGTCTCCGGGTTCGTGTACACATAAGAGGCAACCTCTTCCGGGCTGTTAAAGATACCGTCTGTCTTTCTGCCGTAGAAGTAGGCAAACTCTTCCCCTTCCTTGAACCTTGTTACGTTACCCAGCCTGTCTACATTGGCAGCGGTAAAGGCCTCGCCACCACCCAGGTTCAGGACTTCGTTTTGGATAAAAGAAGCATTCACGCCCAAGTCATAACGGAAGTCGCCTTCGCTCTGACGATAGTTGAGGGCTGCCTCAAAACCTCTGTTCAGCATGTCGCCGGCGTTTGCAACCGGAGCAAGCGCACCAATGTAAGATGGAATGGGTACTGTTACGAGCAGATCGCGGGTTCTCTTGTCAAAGTACTCCAACGACAGGTTAAGCTTGTTGTTCAGGAAGCCGGCATCCACACCAAAGTTCGTCATGGTAGATGCTTCCCACACCAGGTCTTCGTTGCGGAGCGTCGTATTCGCTCTGCCTTCCACAGGCTCACCGCCGAATACATAGCGCTGCTGCGGTTGCACAACATAGCTGGTAGAGGTGGCAGACAAGATGTTCTGGTTACCCACTACACCATAGCCTGCTCTTAGCTTCAGGTTAGACAGCCAGGTAACATCCTGCAGGAAAGACTCCTCCACTACGTTCCACCCCAAAGAGAAGGAAGGGAAGTAGCCAACGCGGTTTTCCGGGATAAACTTAGAAGAGGCATCGCGACGCAGCGTGGCCGTCAGCAGGTATTTGCCCTGGTAGCTGTAGTTTAAGCGCCCGAACACGGAGAACAGGCTGCTTTCTTCTGCAAAGCTACCCGCCTGGAAAGCGGTTTGTTTTGCAGCGCCCACATAAAACTGGGTCGGATCATTCAGGATGTTATATCCTGTTACGTTTACGTAGTCAGCAAACTGCGTCTGTGCTTCCTGCCCCAGCATGGCATTGATGCGGTGCTCGCCGAAGTCCTTCGTGTAGTTAAGCACGTTAGACCAGGTCCACTGCCAGCCGTTCTGCCTTTCATCGTACAGGCTGCTCTGCGTTCTTCGCTCATTCGCGTTGATGACGAACTCAGGCCAGTACTCTCTGATCTTGTTGAAGTTAACATCACCACCGAAGGTAGAGCGGAAAGTTAAGCCGTCGGTCAACTCGGCCTCGCCGTACACGGTAGCCACCACGCGGTTCTGCTGCGTAGTCAGGTTTTCTGTTTCGTTGGCCAGGCGGAGTGGGTTGAAACCCGTGCTAAAGCGGGTGGCCTCTCCGTAGTTGTTTGTAACAGGGTCCCAGGCAGGTGTCAGTGGCGACGTAACAGTTGCCGTCGGAAGCACCCCGGAGTACTGGTTGATCTGGTAGTTGTTAAAGTTGGCGTTTACGTAATTCAGGCTCCAGCCTCCTTTAAAGATGCTGTTAAAGGTATAGTCGTTGTTCGCTCTGATCAGGAACTTCTCCATACCTGTGTTGAGGACGGTGCCCTCCTGGTTGAAGTAAGTGGCCGACACGTTATAGCGTGAGTTTTCGCTTCCGCCGCTTACAGAGAAATTGTAGTTCTGGATGGGGGCGTTTCTGTTTGTAATCGCTTTCTGCCAATCAGTACCCTCCAGGTTGTTGTCGATCGCATTTTTCAGGATGGCGTAGTTCGTCGCGTTAAACTGGTTAGGGTCCGTTACGTCAATGCCATCGTTCGTGTATGCTTCCAGGTACAGTTCAGAATACTCCGCCGCGTTCGTCAGGTCTAACTTATTCCACGGGTTCTGGATACCGGCATACATGTTAAAGTTGAAAGTAGGCTTGCCCTCTTTGCCCTGCTTGGTCGTCACGATGATCACCCCGTTGGCGCCTCTGTTACCATAAACAGCTGTCGCCGATGCGTCTTTCAGCACTTCCATGGAGGCAATGTCATTTGGAGAAAGAAAGTCAATGCTGCCGACCGGGTAACCATCCACTACATAAAGCGGGTCACTGGCACCAAATGAGCCGATACCTCTGATCCTTACCTTCGCGCCCGTGCCGGGTGCGCCGGAGCTCGGGGTAATCTGCACACCGGCCACTTTTCCCTGTAGGGCCTGGTTTACATCCACTGTCGCCACCTGTTGGATCTCTTCGGTTTCCACGGTAGACACAGCTCCTGTCAGGTCACTTTTCTTTATCGTGCCGTAGCCTACCACCACTACTTCTTCCAGGGCCTGTGCATCTGTGCCCAGTTGCACGGTTACGGCCGTCCTGCCGTTTAGCGGTACCTTTTGTGTCTGGTAGCCGATAAAAGAAAACACCAGGGTGGCGTTCGGGTTAGACACCGGGATCTGGAACTCCCCGTCTATGCCTGTGGCTGTACCCGTGGTGGTGCCTTCTACCAGCACCGTAACACCCGGCAGCGCGTCGCCTGTGCTGGCATCCGTTACAACACCGGTTACTTTCTGTACCTGCACATGGCTGGTGTACGGGCTTGCAAGCGACCGTGTCGGCAGTGCCACCGTACCCGCCTGGGCTGCCTGTGCCTGGAAAAGGCTGGTCGTGAGCAGAACCGCGGCTAGTTTGGAGGTAAGTACTCTTTTTGGAGAGGTGTACTTACGGTACAAATCCAAATAAGTAAAACGTTTATGATTAGACATACTCAAACTTAGAGTTAATTAAAAAGTTGATGCTTTGCGTGTAAACAATGTCACAACACTGGCCGGAGAAGCTATACTTGCTGATTATTTGATGTTTATGTTAAAATTGGATATGTGCTACTAAGTTTCTTGTGTGTCGCGCGCTTATTTCTGTGAAGAGTGTGTATTATTTTATCAAACAATAGTTAAATAATGAAATTTATTTAACTACCGGTTTGTGTAAAAGTCTACCATGAGACAGGAATAGGACGAAAACACCACTAATATTTAGTTTTACATAGACAATAGTTACACAAAGTGATCAGATACTCACCATTGTTTACACATCAAAGATGCAACTTTAATTGTATATATCATAATACTATTTTATCAAAAGTTTTCCTTTCTGTGTTTGTTTGCTGTTGCAACACAGTATTAGAGTGCAATTTTTGATTTAAGCTGAGAAAGGCTGTGCTAAATTGCTATGCTTACTTGTTGATAACGAGAAGCATAAGTCTTGTAGCAACAACAGTGGCTGTACGGGCGGCCTTCGGGTAGGGGTGGTGCGGCTGGTTGGTGAGGGGGGATTGAGCCTTGACCCATGCAGAAAAAATAGCAGCTTTGTGAGGATTCGGGCCTCTGAAATCGCTTGGAAGCGCTGGTTGCGCGGAGATTTTAAGCGGGCTTTGCTTAAAAGAAAAATGCCAAGGTCACAGGGCTGAACGCTGTGGCCTTGGCATTTTTCCGTGATGGCAGTAATTAACTGCTTACTTAGGTTGTACAGTCGACGTGAAGAGTGCCTCGCATCGGTTTATGACTTCCAGGCAGGCGCGGGCATTATGGTAAGGGCATTTCCAGAAGCCGATCTTGTCTTCCGCCTGCATCAGGCTGTAGTCGTTGTGCACACCCCAGAACCATTCGCCCTGTTGGCGGTCCAGCAGGTACGTTTTTGCAAACTGCCAGGCCTTGATCGAATCGTGCAGGAAGCTTTCCTGACCTGTAAGCTGATAGGCGTTCAGGAAACCCACCATGGCCTCGGCGCTTACCCACCACTCGCGGTGCTTGTCGTAATGCTGTGCCTGGCGGTCCAGTTCGTGGTAGAGGCTGCCATCGGGCTGAAGCCCTTCCTTGCTGCTTTCGGCCATCTGCACCGCCACTTTTTCTACTTGATGCAGCAGTTCCTTGTCCCCTAACACCTCGGCCGCTTCCTGCAACAACCAGGAGGCTTCTATGTCGTGTCCGTAAGATACCAGGTCTGCCGTGGGCTGCCAGTTCTCGTTCAGGAACAAGACCATGTGCCCGGTTTGCGGATCTATGATGCGCTCCAGAAAGACCTTAATCAAGGCTTTTAGCTGCTGCCCCAGGTGCTTGTCCGGCCAGATGCGGTACAGGTTGGCGTAGGCTTCGAGCACGTGCAGGTGCGTGTTCATGGTTTTCGGATCGTTGCGGTCCTTTTCGCTCAGGCGCAGGTCCTCCAGCAAAACGCCCTCTCGGCTAAATGCCTCCAGGTAGCCGCCTTGCGCCGGGTCAAAGCTATGGGTCTCGATCCAGTGGTACAGTTCCTGGCACGCTTCCAGGGCTGTCGCCTCCTGGGTGGCCAGGAAGTACTCGCTCAGGCCGTAAATAGCAAAGGCCAGGGCATAGATCTGTTTCCGGGTGCTCAGCGGTTTGCCCTCCGCATCCACAGACCAATACACGCCGCCATAGGTTTTGTCTACGAAGTGGTCGAGCAGGTAATGGTACGCCCTGTCCGCCATCTGACGATCGCTGTCGCTTTGCGTGTGACGGTAAATGGCCGAAAAGGTCCAGAGGATCCTGGCGTTGAGGATGGCCCCTTTGGGCGCATCCTCGTGTACCTTGCCAGTATGATCCATCCGGCCGATAAAGCCGCCGTGCTGCCGATCCAGGGCATTCGCCTTCCAGAAGCTGGCGATGTTTGCCAGTTCTGTCGCAGCCTCTGCCCGGTATGCTGTGAGAGTGTCCCTTAGGGTAGTTTCTTCAGAGGAAGTCATGAAAGCTCTTGTTAACTTGCTGCCAGTTCCTCTTTTTTAGCGCCTGTAAAGGCAAGGTTTTTATCGATCAGCTGGTTCAACTGCTGCACAGATGCCGCTGAGCGGAAGTTATCGGCAGGGGTGTTGACCACGTAATCCAGCAGGCGGTCTACTGTAGAAGTGGCTACATGCATGCGGGTGTCAGAAGAGCCATAGTAAATAAACACCGTGCCGTCTTCATCTGCTATCCAGCCATTGCTGAACACCACGTTTGATACGTCACCCACGCGCTCCTCGCCCTCAGGGGCAATAAAGTAGCCCGCCGGTTTGTGGGTTATCTGCATGGGGTCTTCCAGGGAGGTCATGAACATGTAGAGCACATAGCGCAGACCGGCAGCGGTGTTACGCACGCCGTGTGCCATGTGCAGCCAGCCTTTGTCTGTTTTGATAGGAGCAGGTCCCTGTCCGTTCTTCACCTCATACACGGTGTGGTACTGCTTGGCATCCAGGATGTGCTCTTTCTCCACGACGGCGTTTTCGATGCTATCAGCGTAGCCAAAGCCGATGCCGCCGCCAGAGCCAGCGTCAATAAAGCCATCCTGCGGGCGGGTATAGAAAGCATACTTGCCATTTACGAACTCCGGGTGTAATACCACGTTGCGCTGCTGTGGCGACGGTGTTTGCAAATCTGCCAGGCGCTCCCATGTTTTCAGGTCGCGGGTACGGGCAATGCCGGCCTGCGCCACGGCCGAAGACTCATCGCCGGCAGGAGCGTTAGGGTCTTTGCGCTCTGTGCAGAACACCCCGTAGATCCAGCCGTCCTCGTGCTGCGTTACGCGCATGTCGTACACGTTCACGTCCGGGGTGTCCGTTTCCGGCATCGTGATCGGGTGATCCCAGAACCGGAAGTTGTCAACGCCGTTCGGGCTCTCGGCTACCGCAAAGAAAGACTTGCGGTCCAGGCCTTCGGTGCGCACCACCATCAGGTACTTGCCGTCGAGCTTAATGGCGCCCGCGTTAAAGGCTGCATTAATACCGAAGCGCTCCATCAGATAGGGGTTTGTCTCCGGGTTCAGGTCGTAACGCCAGAACAGCGGGGCATGCTGTGCCGTCAGGACGGGGTATGCATAGCGGTCGTAAACGCCGTTGCCCAGCGGCTGCTTTTCGTTTTTGCGGGTAACTAAAGCCTCGTGTGCTTTTTCTAACTCGGTAAGTCTTGATCTAAATGAGTTTTCCATCGGGAATTGTGCTGTTAATAGAAAGCTGTTGCCTGTTTAGGGCAGCAAGTGATTTTTAAGATTGAGAAACCAGTCGTTTTTTGATGCTTGCGGCAATGCCTGTGTCGTCTGCCTTGAGCCTGTCCCACCAGGTCTTTTTAAGGATGACGCAGGTGATGGCGAGTACGGTGCCTGTTACGGCAAGCGGGGCGTACATGCCCAGCACCAGGTAGATCGGCAGCAGGGTCAGGCTCATCTGCCAGATCACCCCGATGATCACGTTAAAGGCATCCAGCCAGAAGTTCTTGTTTTCCACGAAAGTTGGGTCTTCTGCCTTTACCAGCTTGTCGATAGGGCCCCAGAAGCCCCACGGACGCACATTGCGGTAGAACTCCTTCAGGGTTTCTTCGTTGGTAGGAGGGCCTGAGAACGTACCGATGATGCTGGCTGCCAGCGAAAGGACAAACAGCAGTGGGAAGTAGTACAGGTCCAGCCCGTCGAAGAAGTAAGGGAAGGTCAGCGCCGCTGCAATGCCCACAAACATCCCCCAGAAGAAGCCCCTGGCGTTAAAGCGCCACCAGTACCATTTCAGCACATTGGCTGCCACATACCCCCCGTATAGCCCCGCCACGATCCACTGCAAGAGGCTGTTGACGTCTTCTGCAAAGAAGCCCAGTACCACGCTGGCCAGCACCACGACCACACCGGTTACATAGTTCATGGTAGAAACCGTGGTGTTGGAGGCCTGCGGGTTAATGTAGCGCAGGTACACATCATTCACGATATAGGCCTGTGCCGCATTCAGCGTGCCGGCAAAAGTGCCAATGAAGGCGGCCAGCAGGCCAGCCAGCAACAGACCCAACACGCCGGTCGGGGCGAAGTTGGAAATGGCAGCCGGAAGGATCTTCTCAAAGTCGATGCCGCTAGGTGAGCTCAGGTCCAGTTGGTCGTAGTTCAGGAGCGCCAGCACGGCAAAGCCCATGATCATCAGGTAGCGGGTAGGGATAAGCACCAGCGACACGAAGCCACTCATCTTGGCTGCGTCCTGCGGAGAGCGGGAAGAAAGGATCTTCTGCATGTCGTAGTTCGGGGCAGGGCCGGCTAAGCTGGCCAGCACGCCTTTAAAGAGCATGAGTGAAAAGAAGATGCCGAACAGCGAGAAGCCGTCCGACTGTATCTTGTCGTTCACCTCATCAATAATGCCGGTCCAGTCCATGTTCAGCGATGCGCCGAAAAAGGGGGTGTACCACTCTTCCGGCACGTTCAGGGAGGCTATCTCCAGGTTCGTCATGGCAATGATGGCGATGGTAACACCGGCCACGGTCATGATGACGTACTGCAGCACGTCGGCCCACACGATACTCGCCATGCCGCCCAGGATGGAGTAGAATACGGCGAAAGAAGTAAAGGCCAGGCCGTAGAAGTGCGGTACAAACTCAGCCGGGACATCAAACGGAATAAAAGGGGCCACGACAGACCAGGGGATGAATATCTCCACGAACTTACCCAGGCCTATAAAGCCATAAGCCAGGAAGCCCAGGCAGCTCAGGATGGCGAACAGGATCACGATGCCGTGCGACATGCGGGAGTCTTTTCCCCTGCCGAAGCGGGTCAGCATCCACTCGGCACCGGTGGTGACGTTGGAGCGGCGCAGCCAGCCGGCCAGGAACATCATCAGGAAGATCTGGTTGAACGAGGGCCAGAGCCAGGGGATCCAGATGCTTTTCAGGCCATACACAAAGGCCAGCATCACCATCCACATGGTGCCGGAGATATCGAACATGCCGGAGGCGTTGGAGAGGCCCAAGGCATACCAGGGGAGGGTGTTGCCCCCGAGCATGTAGGCTTCTTTGTTCTCCTTGGCCCGCTTCTGGAGCAGCACGCCGATCACGGCCACTGCTATCAGATAGGCGAAGATGATGCCGATATCGATGAGTGATAGTTTCATTGGGGTAAGGGTTAGACTAAAAGGTAAGGTTGGTTCAGGGGTTACTGCTTTTTAAAGGGCTGGTAGATGTTCTCTTTCGCCACATCGTCCATGAGCAGGACGTCCGGGCGCTGTACGAACTCCTTAAAGTCCTCTGCGCTTTTCTGTCCTACATAAGGAGCATAGTAATGGTCCGGGCGGCCGTTGCGCCACACCAGCACGTAAGACAGGCCGGCATCTTTTATAATAGGGTAAAGGGTGTTCGTCCACCAGTCGGCCTGCGGCAAAGTTTCCAGGCCCGTTTCGGACAAGGTCCATACTTTGTTTTTCTCCTGGCCGATCGTGCGCAGCGTTTCTACCATCTGGCGTGTCTGCGGCACAAAGTTGTCGGGTTGGGTGCTGTCCTGCGGTGGGCGGTGGTAAATGTCGAAGCCCACAATATCCACGTACTTGTCGCCCGGGTAAAACTCCAGGTAATCTTCTTTAGACGTGAAGCGGTCCGTAGAGTAGGCATACAGTACGTTGTTGACTTTTTGCTTGCGCAGGTAGTCTACCGTATAGCGCCAAAGTCTTTTGTATTCCTCTGCCGACACATTGCCACGGCCCCACCAGAACCAGTTGCCGGTGTGCTCGTGCAGTGGGCGGAACACAACCGGGATGGCTTCTCCCTTCGGCCCCTGCAGGCTCTTCATGAAGGTTGCCAGCTTGTCTAGCCAGGAGTCGTACCGCTGCAGGGCCACGGGGTTGTTGAAAAGACGGTAGATCGTGGAGTCTACTTTGTCCCAGCTGGTCTTGGTGGGGTCGAGCGGGTTGTTGAGGTGCCAGCTAAAGGTGTTCAGGCCACCCATGTTGTACACGTCCTGCGCGTATTCGCGCATTCTGTCAAAAGGCACATCGTCCAGGTTGGCGGTTTTGCCTAGTTCCAGGTGCCCCAGGTCCCAGCCCACCACGGCAGGATACTGCCCTACCACTTCTTTTACATCAGAACGGCCCTCCTCGTACTGCCAGCCAATGCCATAGGCCAGGTCGTCCTGGTGGCCAAACATAGTGCCTTTTTGCTGCAGCCTCTGCAGGTTCTTGTACAGGTTTTCGGTTTCGGCGGTAGCCTTCGAATTGCTGGGTACCGTCTGGGTGCAAGATGCCTGGAAAAACAGGGTCGCGAACAGGCACACTATAATAACGCGGTGCATTTTAAGGATTTTAGGGGTTGTTGGGGTTTCTCGCTACAGGTTACCGGGTGTTCCCCGGAGGTCTTCCTTCGAAAATTCAGAACCTTTTTAAGCCCAACCTAGGCTAACTGAAGGCGCGGAGCGCTGCTCGTAAAAGAGCCAGTACAAAGCTAAATATTTTTTAAACCGCAGCTTGATACTATTTTATCAAAAATTGATCTGATTTCCTCCGGTTAAACTTGGGTAGCGAAAGAAGTGAGTTATTACTTCTAACAGGAAAGTATTTACTATATTGTGGCTTGAAGAAGCGCAATTTCTTAAATTACTGCCTAAATGCTCTAAAGGTAGATAGTTGAAAGCTTTTAGAGCTGCTTCTGGACGAAAGTACGTTGGATGCGAGGTCGGCTGGGCACAGCAGGATTGGCATCAGGTACAAAAGACGGACAACAGTAAGTTGCTCTGATTTTATCACTGACTATGGTATAATAGTGCGGCGCTGCGCAAAACACCTCCAATAAGAGATCGGCTATGACCAGTGTTTATAGAGAAATAACCCCCCTTACCCAAAGCGATTGCTTTACGATCTTTTCCCGCGTAAAGCAGGAGTTCAAGTTCCCGCTGCATTACCACGAAGAGTTTGAGCTAAACTTTATCTCCAATGCCGCCGGGGCAAAGCGGGTAGTGGGAGATCATATAGAGGAAATAGATGACCTGGAGCTTGTGCTGGTGGGGAGCAACCTGCCCCATGGCTGGTTTACCCATCATTGTAAGAGTAAGGAAATCGTGGAGATCACCCTGCAGTTTCACCGGGACCTGTTCGATGAGAAGTTTCTGAAGCGGAACCAGCTAAGCTTTATCCGGGCGCTGCTGGAGCGCTCGGCAAAAGGCATTTCTTTTTCACGGGAAACAAAAGAGGCTATGCGGCCAAGACTGGAACAACTGGCGCAGAAGAGCGGCTTTGACTCTGTGATAGAGCTGATCTCTATTTTGCAGGACCTCTCTATTTCCCGTAACATGCAGACGCTGTCGAACAGCGTGTACACCTCCGAGAAGTTTAATTACTACAGTCGCCGCATCGAGAAGGCCTTTGAGTACATGCAGACCTATTATGACAAGGATATCTCTTTGGCCGACATGGCCAAGGTGGTGAACATGCCGGAGGTTTCCTTTAGCCGCTTCATTAAAAAGCGTACCGGCAAGACCTTTATTGAGAGCCTGAACGAGATCCGCCTGGGGCACGCCTCCCGCATGCTCATCGATACGACAGAGACGATATCTGAAGTCTCCTACAAGTGTGGCTTCAATAACCTGTCTTACTTCAACCGCGTGTTTAAGCGGGAGAAAGGCTGTACGCCCAAGGAGTTCAGGCAGAACTACTCCAGTTCCTGTGTGTTCGTATAAGACTGTTATTACTTGTCCTATATTAGAAGGGCCTGTTGCATGTAAGCAGCAGGCCCTTCTTTCATTCTTCTGTTAACCTTGAGTCTTAGTCGTCTGTCTTAGTCGTCGTCCTGGTCCATGAGCTTTTTGGTAAGCAGGCTGCCGAGAAGTATCCCCCCCACAGCCAGGGCACCCGCTGCTACTTCATCCCGGTGGAGGCTCAGCCATACTTGCGGACTGGAGTAAGTGGCCTCTTTATCGAAGGAGCCGTGTGCCCCATGGTCTCCAGGGATTGGGTCCCACAGGTTGTTGTCGCGGTTGGGGTCCTCCGGCTCGTTTGTCTGCTGCCCCTTGAAGCCGTTTTTGGCCAGCACGAGGTCCGCATACCAGGGAGCGATCTTGTTGCCGACAATAGCTTTTAGGGTAGGGTAGCCCACGCGGTACTCCCGGCGCTCATGCTGGGCTGCGTACACAATGGTTTCGGCGGCCACTTCTGGCTGGTAGATCTTGCCCATGGGGCGTGGCTTATTGGGCAGGCGTGACTTCACAAATCCAAACTGCGTGGTGTTCATGGCGGGCAGCTGCACCATCGTCACTTTTACATTGCTCTTATCATGGATCAGTTCGGTGCGCAGCGAGTCATAAAAGCCCTGGATGGCGTGCTTGGAGCCACAGTAGGCCGATTGCAGCGGAATGCCCCGGTAGGCCAGGGCAGAGCCCACAAACACGATGGAGCCGCGGTCGCGGGGGAGCATGCGCTTGAGCGCTGAGAGCGCCCCGTATACCTGCCCCAGGTACGTAACTTCGGTCACGCGCTTATACTCTTCTGCCTTCATTTCCTTTACAGGGCTGAACACGCTGTTCATGGCGTTGTTCACCCACACGTCTATCTCCCCAAGTTCCGCTTCGATCTGGGCGGCAGCTCTCTCCACGGCATCAGCATCGGCTACGTCTACCTGCACATACATCCCTTTGCGGCCCAAAGCCTCTACCTCTTTTTTGCCGCCTTCCAGGCCATCTATGCCGCGGGCCAGCAGGGCAACGTCGTATCCCTGCTTGGCAAACTCGCGTGCCACAGCGCGCCCTAAACCTGCCGAAGCACCCGTTATTACAGCCACTCCTTTACGGCTGCCACTCGTGTTGTCTTTTGTATCCATAGCCTTGTGTTGTATTGTTCGTTCTCTTGCTGATGTTACGCCGTCTTGTAATTCTAAGTTATCCAGGTGGGCTGGGCAAGGCTAAGTATCAGGTTGTAGAGCAAGTTCTGGGAGAGGGGCTTGCGGTAACTAGGCCCCGCCGGGCGCGTAGACGAGAACTATACACGAAACGCTATGAAAGAACAAACAACCGTAATCGACAAAATCAGAAAAGACACCAGTGAGGCGGCCACCTGCCGCCGCGAGATAGCCGCCCTGGCGACCCTGGGGCTGATCGACTTTAGCCTGATCTCGCTTTTCCAGATGGGCTACATAAAGAACATGCCCGATGTGCCAGGCAAGCTGTTCAATACCGAGAAAGTGAACACATCCAGGCAGGCCGTGCTTTTTGGACTGCCGGATGGTGTTACCAGCCTGGCAGGCTATACCGCTTCTATCCTGCTGGCCACGGCAGCAATCCGCTACCGGAAGCAGTCCCGAATACTGGACATGGCGCTGGGTGCGGTCGTGTTGGGGCAGGCTGCGGGGGCAGCCAAGTACCTGTACGACATGGCCTTTAAGCAGAAAAAGGTGTGCGTATACTGTGTGGCAGGGGCCGTCATCAACTTTGCCTCCATCAAGCCCTTGCGCAGCCTATTTAAGAGAAGAGACTAAATGTGCCTGTTGCTGGCTTAGGGAACTATAACAAAGAGGACTGCGGGCCTATTGCCACAGCCCTCTTTTTTATAGCCAGGCGGTAGGATAGCTGCTTGCCTGTTACAAGCCCGGCACAAGCGCCCGCTTGCGCCGGAAAAAACAAATACCTTTTCTAGTGGCGGCTTACGCTTTCTACCGGGAAAAGCGCCTTGAGTTGCTTGGGGAGCTGGGCGGTGATGTTCGCCATTTGGCCCTGGGAGAAGTAACGGATGCCGAGCGAGGTGAACACCATTTTAACCAGGTCCTCGGTAGACTGGCTCCAGTTGAACTTGCGCTCGCCGTGCTTTGCCTGTTCCTCTTCTACCGCGCTTGTGAACTCCTCCATGGTATTGAACTTCAGGGGCGTTTCCCGGTACTTCCAATGATCGACGTACATGCCTTTCAGGAACATCGGTAACTGCTCCAGCACGTGCAGCGATTCACTGATGGTGATACGGTCGCGTAAGGTGTGGAGCACGGCCCGTAACAGGATGGAAGCCTGTCCTTTCTCTTCCGGATGGCCCAGGTCCGCCGCCAGTTGTTTTACATACTCGTTTCCTTCCTGTGCAAATTTGTCAAAGTTAGTTGCCATAGCCTTGTCTGTTTATAGAGTTCATTGCCTGTTGTTACAACGCACAGGGGCTGGTGGGGGTTAACCCCAAGTTCTTCACCTTTACTCGTTCAGGTTGGGCCACCGCTGCACACAGCCAAAGCGTGGTTTAAGTGGAGGATAAACTGCCAGAGCGCTCTGCCTTTTCGCTTCCAAGGCCGCGCTCTAGTTCCAGGGCGGCACTGATGAGGGCGAGATGGGTAAAGGCCTGCGGAAAGTTGCCCAACAGTTGCCCCTGCAGGCCGATTTGCTCTGAGTAAAGCCCGAGGTGGTTAGAGTAACCCACCATTTTGTCGAAGTACAGCCGGGCCTTCTCGATCTCTCCGGCTTTGGCCAGGTTCTCGATGTACCAGAAGGAGCAAAGGCTAAAAGTACCTTCTTTACCCGGCAGGCTGTCAAGGGCACTGTCCTGTTTGTAGCGGTATACTAGGGTGTCTGTAATCAGGCTTTCCTCTAGGGCCTTAAGCGTAGATTGCCAGCGTGGCTCCGAAGGGCTGAACATGCCCAGCAATGGCATCATCAGCACGGCGGCATCCAGCACCTTCGCGCCACGGTACTGCACAAAGGCTTGCCGTTCCTCGTTCCAGTAGTTATAGTACACGTCAAAGTAGATTTTGTCCCGCACCTCGCGCCAGTGGTCCAGTGGGGCGGGGAAAGAGCGTTCCCGGGCGAGTTTTATGCCTCGGTCCAATGCCGTCCAGCACATGATCTTTGAGTGTATAAACTCGGCCTCGTGCTTGCGCACCTCCCAGATCCCATGGTCTTTGCGATGCCAGTTGTCGGCCACAAAGTCCACGAACCGCTTTACATTCTGCCAGAACTCGAAGGTGATAGGGCCGCCGTGCCGGTCGTAGAGGTAAATGGTCTGGACCATCTCGCCGTACATATCGAGCTGAAACTGCTTGGAGGCTCCGTTGCCGATCCGCACAGGGCTCGATCCTCGGTAACCCTGCAGGTTGTCCAGCACCTTCTCCGAAAGACTGGACGTTCCGTCCACAGCGTACATGAGCTGCAGGTCCGCCGGGTCTTTGATCTCCTCGCAACGGCGCATCAGCCAGTCGATAAACTGCTGCGCTTCGTGCCTAAAGCCCAGCTGCAGAAAAGAGTACATGGCAAAAGTGGTATCGCGGATCCACGTGTAACGGTAGTCCCAGTTGCGGATCCCTCCGATCGTTTCAGGCAGGCCGAAGGTGGCGGCGGCAATCGTGGAGCCATACTTGTAAGAGGTAAGCATTTTTAGGGTGATGGCGGAGCGGACCACCATCTCATGCCAGCGGCCATTGTAGTTGCTCTTTGCCACCCACTTTTGCCAAAAGTTCACTGTTTCCTGAAAGGCAGCTGCTGTATAGCTTTGGAGTTCCTGCTGCTTAAAAGCCGTGGGGCTTTGCATGGTCTCTATTACAAAAGAAAGCGTTTCGCCTTGCTTTAACACCCAGTCCCCGTAAAGGTCTCCATCCCGCTCCTCCACGGGTGCGTTGCATACAAACCGGAACTGCGTGCTGTCTTCCCCTTTGCTGCTAAACTGGTAGCCGTCGTCCAGCTTCTTTAGCCTATGGCCCGAGCGCGCATAATTCATGCGGGCCTTGCACTCCATCTTGATCCGGATCTCCCCGGTAATGACTTTTAGCTCGCGCACCAGGGCGCCCCGCTCTTCCTCTTCGCGCACCGGCATAAAGTCCGTCAGTTCTGCCATTCCCTCCTCTGTTAAAAAGCGCGTAAGCAGTACGCCTGTGTCTGGCAGGTACTGCTGTTTGTAGCGCACATTAGGGGCATCCGGGTGGATGCTCCAGTAGCCTCCTTTTTCATTGTCTAAGATAGCGGCAAACACCGTGGGGGAATCGTAGCGGGTGAAAGGGAGATAGTCAACAGATCCCTTTTTAGACACAAGTGCCGTGGTGTGCAGGTTGCCAAGCAATCCATAGTCTTCGATGGGGAGATACTCTTTCATAGTGCTTAAAGTAGTGCCATTTAGTAACGGGGTAAACAGCTGACCGGTTTGTGATACCGGCCAAAGAGGCTGCCGTGTGGCCTTTCTAGCGCCTGTTCCGCCGTCAGCGCTGCAGCATGGCTTTTATGCTGTGCCTCCCTCACCAGTCTTTAACGCGTATAAAAAGACCTGCCACCCCTAAGAGATGGCAGGTCCTGTTCTTGTTCAGTTTTGCGAATTCAGGTTTATTCCTCCGTCTTCAGGTGCTGGGTTTCGTCAGGGTGCACGAAATAGCTTACCAGTTTGTCCCACTGTAGCTCCTGCACGCCCGCCCAGCCGCCTTCTGCCGTTAGCGTGTTCAGCAAGGCCCGGTCTCCGGCTTCTTCCCCTTTGTTGTTAATGCCCTCGTTCTTTCCGATCTCGGAGCCGATCAGGGTGCTGCCTTTGCGCTCTACCCGGAACGTGCTGCTGGCTTCTTTTATAAAGAAATGCTCGATCACGTGTTCATGGTCTGCCCGCTCGGTTGGCTTTTCGCTGGGGTGTACCACAAACTCAGCCATGTTATCCTGTATGTTTATCTCGGTGATCCTTACCCAGTTCTCGATCTTGCTAACCGGTAGTATAATCTTGAAGTAGTACCCAACTTCCGGCATCTTGGCCGTTGTTCTTCTACCACGCTGGTCATAGAGCAAAAAGGTGGAGTTAATCCCTTCCAACTTCGACCACAGGTTGATGTCAAAGAGCTTGCGCTTTGCCTCCTCAAACTCCTGCTGTGCCGTCGCTTCATCCGGGTATGTGTACTCTTGTTGGTAAAGCTTGTCTTTCGTCGCCTCGCCCTGCAGCACCTCTGCCTCCTTCTTCACTTTATCTACTATTTTCTTTAAGTCCATATCCGTTCAAATAAGTGTTGTCTTCAGTATGATTACGGCCAGGGGTAACAGAGGTTAGTGGTGCCAGGCCGATGCAAACACCTGTGAGGGCGTGTTTTAGCTTTAAGGGCGCCTGCAGGAGCTATAGCCAGCGGTCGAACCCAGGTGAAGCCGTGCCGGGTAAATATCCTTAGGAGTAGGAGGTCGTATAGTAAAGACGGCAAGGACCGATGTACCAACCTTAATCTAAAAGAATGGAAAACAAACCAGAAGATCATAGCAAGGACCATCAGCACCAGCACAAGGGAGGCATGGGCATGCGGGGCGTAAGCAGGCCCATGGCCGAGAAGCAGGTACGGCAGCACAACCAGAAAATGCACGAAGACAGGCAAGGCCAGCATCAGGACAAAGAGGGGAAGGGCATGATGATGTCGGAAGAGATGCGGAAGCAGATGCTGCACATGCACTACAAACAAACCCTGTGGGTGTATTGGATGATCGTGTTGCTGGGCGCGTGGGTGCTGGTCTCTCCGCTTACCTTTAGTTACAGCGTGGGCACAGTGATGCCATCCGGTGGTAACGAGGTGTGGCTGCCGCTGGAGCAGCGCATACAGTTCATGAAGTGGAGCGACATTATCAGCGGTGCCCTGCTCATCTTCTTTGGCTGGCGCGGCCTTACCCCAAACCGGCCAGTCAGTCTCTGGGTCTGTTGCTTTATCGGTATCTGGCTCACCATGGCCCCGCTAATTCTCTGGTCGCCTTCGGCAGTCGCTTACCTGAACGATACCCTGGTGGGGGCACTCATCATCGCCCTCACAATTCTGGTACCGGGTATGCCCAACATGATCATGTACATGAAAATGGGGCCGGAGGTACCGCCGGGCTGGACGTACAACCCCTCCAGTTGGCCGCAGCGCTGGATCATGATGGTGCTGGGCTTTGTGGGCTGGATCGTATCCCGCTATCTGGCAGCTTTTCAATTGGGTTATATCAACACTGTGTGGGATCCCTTTTTCGGCGACTCCAGCATGCAAGTGCTTAACTCTAAAATGTCGCACTCCATGCCGATCTCCGATGCTGGGCTGGGTGCGCTGGCCTATACCTTTGAGTTCCTGATGGGCTGGATGGGCAGCCCCGCCCGCTGGCGCACCATGCCCTGGATGGTCGCCGTGTTTGGTATCCTGGTTATTCCGCTGGGCCTGGTGCACATCTTCCTGGTGATCAGCCAACCCGTTATCGTGGGCCATTGGTGTACGCTGTGCCTTTTGGCGGCGGCCATTATGCTGCCCATGATCCCGCTGGAGGTAGACGAGGTAATTGCCATGGTGCAGTTTATGAAGAAGAAGCGGCAGCAGGGCGAGGGCTTCTGGAAGCTGTTCTGGAAGGGGGGCACCATCGAAGGCGGCGAAAAAGAAGAGCATGCCCCGGCCTTGCTGGACTTCCCGCAGCAGCCCCGTAAGGTATTCGCTGCCTCCGTCTGGGGGATGAGTGTTCCGTGGACCCTGGCTGTGTCCGCCTTGCTGGGTTTTGCCGTAGTGGCCGCACCGGCTGTTTTCGGCGTGGGCATACAGGAAACCGTGGCGGATATCTTTCATCTGTCCGGCTCTCTGATCATCGTGACCTCGGTTATTGCCATGGGAGAGCCCCTGCGCCTTGGCCGCTATTTTAACGTGTTGCTGGGCCTAGCCATCCTCGTCGCCCCCTGGTTCCTGGGCAACAGCCCCACAGGGTTGAACATTACCGGGGTAGTGTTGGGACTGGCTGTGGCTGCGCTGGCTTTGCCGCTGGGCCCGAAAACGCAGAGCTATGCAGGCTGGGATGAGTATGTTAAGTAAACAGCAAGAAACAAGCACACAGGAGGTGCTGTCCGATCAGGAGATAAGTACAAGAGCACGGGAAGTGTTGTACAAGAACATGGTCAGCGGCCGGAAAGATGGCTTCTCCTATCATTACACAAAGCCTTCGCCCGGCACCTATCCCTTCCAATATTTCTGGGACACCTGTTTTCATGTTTTCGTGCTTACTGCTTTGGGCGACGTGAGGATGGCAAAAAAGCACATGTACAGCCTGTTCCGGATGCAGCGAGCAGATGGTTTTGTAGGGCACATGAGCTATTGGAAGCGCCTGTGGCCTGCCCGGATCACAGACCTCTTACAGCTCAGGCCCCGGGACGTGCTACGGCTCAACAGGCCGCACATGTCGGCTTTGGTGCAACCGCCGATTGCTGCCCAGGCAGTGCTCCGCATTTACCGCTTAAGTAAGGACCTGACATTTGTGAGCGAATTCCTGCCTAAGCTGAAGAAGTATTATAGGTGGCTGGCAGAGAACCGGGACTTTGAGCAGGAAGGGTTGCTTTCCATCATCTCCCCTTATGAGTCAGGCATGGACTGGAAAGCGAGCTTTGACCCTGTGCTGAATTACGATAAAGGAGAGGCCGGACCGGCTTTGTTCTGGAAAGTGCTGCAGGTTGACGGGCACAACTTCCGGAAGAAGTATGTCCTGGCCGAGATCTACAAGAGTAACAGGTTTATTGTAAAAGACACTGCCTTCAATACCATTTATGCGCAGAATCTGGAGGCGCTGGCTCACCTCTGTGACCTGGTAGAGGATGAGGACGGGAAGCAGTTCCGGGATCAGGCAGAAAAGACCTCCAAAAGCATCCTTCGCTACATGTACGATGAGCAGGACGAGGCTTTCTATGACCTGCATGGGCATCACTTCGAAAAGCTAAGAATCCGGACGGCCACTGTCTTCTTTCCTGTCGTGCTTAAGAGTGTGCCGGATAAAGTTTGCCGCAACGTGCTGGAACGTCACTTGCTGCACCAGGACGGTTTTCACGTCCCTTTTCCGCTTCCCTCGCTTTCAACGGATGAGCCCGCTTTTAAGCCGGATGAGTCGCTGTATATCTGGCGTGGTCCTACCTGGGTCGTGTTTAACTGGTTTATGCAAGGCTACCTGTTGGAGAAAGGGTATAAGCAGGAGGCAGAAGCACTGTTGCGGAGTGTGAAGCGGCTGATCGGTCAAAGTGGCTTTCGGGAATATTACAACCCCTTTACAGGAGAGGGCTATGGAGCCAAAGACTTTACCTGGTCGGGGCTGGTGGTCGACATGATCGATAGACAAAGGCGTTTAAGGTGGAATGACCTTTAGTAGAACTTGTTTTAATAGAACATTTCCCGATTTAAAAGGATAAAGAGCAGTATGTGTAAAAGCAGAAAAGCTAAGGTGTAGGTGAAACGACAGATACATTTCAACCCACCCTTAAAGGCTGTTTTGATTTAGCTGGATAAAAAAGCAGGTGTCGGCTGTTGGGTAAGAAAAGTTTGCAGGCTTATGTCTTACCCCAGTGATTTAACCG
>NZ_FZOQ01000015.1 GCF_900188175.1 Pontibacter ummariensis
TTGCGGGCTGCAAAGTTCGGTGTTTCTCTCTAAACCGCCAAACTTTTCTTTTATTTTTTTCGACCGGCTCTTTCTTTGCCCAAGAAGTGTGCCATGCCTCCCCTTCCCTCTGAAGCGGGCTGCAAAGGTAAGAAGAGTTTTTCGTTTTGCAAGCACCAGGGGAGAGTTTTTCCTCTTTTCCCTTTGCCTGCCAATGCTCGCTACGGCCCCTGTTATCGCTGCCCCTGTCCTGCCGAAGGGAGCGCAAAGGTAGGGAAAGTTTCCCTACAGGCAAGGCCTCAGAGAAGATTTGCGCTAACAAAAAGCTAAGTGGCTCAGGCAGTGGGAGATTCTTTTTGATCCCCTTCTCTAGAGCGGGCGCTGGGGAATAACAGCCAGAGAACCGGTGAGAGTTCCGAAAGCAGGAAACTTTTTACTGCTTCCCCTACCCTACTCCCTCAAAGCACTGGCGAGAAAACAATAACTCTTTTACAAGTTCTACGGATAAGGTGTTTTACAAACGCTATGTAGCTCTGCTTCTTTCTGCCTATGAGGCAGTTGCAAGCTCAACCCTATTCGGGGTGGGCGCCCCCCTACTCCACTCCATTGACTTCGGATGGCCTCTTACACTACCCGACTGTCATCTTCAAAGCTTTTGTGATAAGAACGGAAGAGAGCCTGGGAAGCTGAAACCGGCTTAAACAGAATTTCAGATAAATTTCTACCGGGGTTGTGATAACAAATATTAAGAGATACTAAAAGAAAGGCACCCTGCACCGTTGAGATCACTAGTATAGAGGAAAGACTTAGGAACTCGGCTCATGCATATCTGCTCAAAAAAGCACTGGATTGCAGACAGGAATCCGCTAAGTTTGCAGCTTTAAAAAACACCTTTATGAAGAAGTACGTTCTGTTAATCTCCCTGCTGGCCCTGATCCTACAAGTAAGCTGTAAGCCTGTGTTAGTTGTTAAGGCCCCTCCAGGACAAGTCAAAAAAGTAACCGGCGCTAAGTCAGCCAAATCTTATGCTCCGGGGCAAATGAAAAAAGTAGCAGGCACAAAGTCCGCAAAACAATTCGCCCCTGGTCAGCAGAAGAAAAAGAAGAAAGGATAACGGCTGTGGTTTAACTGCTGCTAACTATAAAAACTTGCAGCGGAAGGAAGAGGCCGGCATCAGGTTGTATTTAGTTAGTTCGGGTTACCGCCCTTCGTTTAAAGCAAAAGCTCCGCCGGTCATCAATACCTGCAGGGCTTTTGCTATTTTACGGCTATCTGTTTTGTGGCATCTTCCTTTGGTTTGGGTTTCGTTTTCGTGGGCTTGCCTGTTAGCTTCGCCCATACCCATTCTCCTACCTGCTCGCCCTGCTTGGTCCCTTCCAGGGCTCCGTCCAGAAAGTGGATGCCGCCATACACCCTGCTCATGGAGGTTTCCATGTAGGCATCCCGGATGGATGTGAAAGACCGGACCCCGTGGCCAAACTCGTACTCTGTTGAGTCGATAAAGGCTACCTGATCACCCAGCAGGTAAGTAAGGACTTTTCCTGCGGATGCGGATATGGCGCTATGGCCACTCACGTACTCCGGGAAAGGCGGTGTTTCCAGGTATGGCTCCCACTCCCCGTCCAGGTGCTGGTTGATCACCGTAACCGGCCGGATGCGGTTAGAGCGGTACTTTTCTTCCCAGCAGGCAATAAAGGCGTCGTGCAGGGCAATGGCGGAAAAGGTGTAGGCCTGCAGCGATTGCATCATATCCAACTTCTGGTCGCGGGCAATGGTGCTCACGATCGCCTGCCAGTGCCCGGGCGGCGTCATCTTTTTGTCGAGGTAAGACACATGGCCCATCACATTGGTCACCGTCGCATTGTCGTCCCAAAAGTAAGCGATCTCCTTCTGCTCGGGGGTGGGGTGCTTACCATAGTTGTATACCTCCTCTACCATTTTATAGAAGGGGCTGCCCGGGGTCAGATCATAGGGGGCGGGAGGCGGTGGCATAAACTGCGTGCTGGAGTCCAGGGTGAAGGAGCGGATAGCGCTCCACTTGGGCTCGCAGGCCTGTGCGTAGTTGGGCGGCGTTGGCTCCCAGGAACCCGTGGTGTGGGTAAGCACGTGCCGGTAACCACGGGTGTATTTATAGTTATCTTTTTCGGCATAGTCAAGCACATGCTTGGCTACCGCGTCTCCCAGAGCCACTGAGCGGGTGTACACGTCCTCCGGAATGCCCATGTCTTTGAACTTGCGGTCCAGGTCCTCTTCGTAAGCGTCCCACATCTCCACGGAGAGGGTCAGGTTTTCGCTAACGCCTATAAAAGCCTTGATACTAGCCAGGGGATAACAGTACGCTTTTCCAGCCTCAGGTGCCGGTATGGGTGTAAACTCCCTGATCCTTCCGGCCAGGCTGGGGTAGTCGGGCGATTGGAGGCGCATGGTTTCATAGGCCGCCAGGTTAGCGTAGGCATAAATCCGGCTGGCAACGGGCGGCTTGAAAATATCCCGGATGATCACCGTCGTCAGTTGCTTCGAAGTCTGGTGCAGCAAGGCAGGCTCCGAGGCCAGCTTGTTGTACTCTTCAGGAGAGGTTTGGGAGCAGCTTGAAGCACTAAAAAGGGCGGCAAAAAGGATCAAAAAAGCTACCTCTTTTGCTTTAGATAAAGTACGCATAGCAGAAAAGTG
The DNA here is from genome assembly GCF_900188175.1 of Pontibacter ummariensis. Lineage (GTDB taxonomy): Bacteria > Bacteroidota > Bacteroidia > Cytophagales > Hymenobacteraceae > Pontibacter > Pontibacter ummariensis. The sequence continues at coordinate 2,650 of NZ_FZOQ01000015.1, forward strand.
TTCGGTTACCAGGGATACTGGCCCTAGTTAATTACAAAGCCGGTTTCCTGAAAAAGTGATTTCTAGCAACCCTTGGCTCGTGTCTTCGACCAAGATACTGTTTTCGGTTTTCAATCGAAAGTTTTAATCTCTTTGTTTTTAGATGCTTGTACAGGCTTTCTTCATGCCTTGGCTAAGTATTGTTGTCTTCCGTGCAACCTCTCCTCCCGCTACTTTACGTTTGCCTATAGGTGAAATGGAAGAGTACGATCAAAACAGCGCATTACGATACTACCCCCAAAGCGAACCCTTCACCCAGGCTGCCGTTCCTTTTCTTTGTAGATATATTGAAAAGTTATGGACTTAAAAAACAAGAAAGTGCTCATATCCGGTGGCAGTGCCGGTATAGGGAAAGCAATAATACAAGCCTTAGTGCACCGGGGTGTGCAGGACATCGCCGTGATCGGAAGAAGACAGGAGCCGATGGAAGCGCTCAAGTCCTCCTTCTCCTCCGTTAACTTCCTCACGATTCAGGGGAACGTGGCTAATCCAGCGGACCTGGACAAAGCTGTTGCCGCCGTGTCCGAAGCCTGGGGTGAGCTGGACATCCTGATCAACAACGCTGGGGTGGTAAGCGCCGGCTTGCTTACTGAGCAAAGCGACGAGGACATCATCAACCAAATAAACATCAACGTAACGGGCCTGATACTGCTCACAAAAAAGTCGCTGGACCTTCTAAAGAAGAGCAAGGAAGGGGCGATTGTAAATGTTTCCTCGGGCTACGGCTACATCGCCATGCCTTTTTATAGCGTGTATGCCGCTACCAAAGCTGCTGTAGGCCAGTTCTCGGATGCCATGCGCAGGGAGCTGCACCAATACCCCCTGCACGTAATGACGGTTTACCCAGGGGCTACGGACACGGACATGATTAAAACGGCTAACATGGGGCAAATGGATACTCCGGAAGAGGTCGCCAGGGTCTCTGTAGAAGGACTATTGCAAAAGGAAATAAACGTGATCCTGGGCGGGGAGCAAAGAAAAGAAATGATCCGTACGAACTTCCTGGAGCCAAAGAAAGTAGACCAGTTTGCCATTGCCAATTATGAGGGACTAAGAGAGGCAACGAAGAACCATCGGTCTATGTAAGAAATCCCAATTGCAAAACAAAATTTAAACAAGCCCCAGATGGCGACGAAGCTTTACTCCCTTATTACCTGCCCTGGCTGCGGACATGAAAAAGAAGAACGAATGCCGACAAATGCCTGCCAGTTCTTTAGTGTGAAGAGTGCCAGGCCAGTCTGAAACCTATACAAGGGGACTGCTGCGTTTTCTGCAGCTATGGCTCTGAGCCATGTCCGCCCGTTCAGAAACGAAAAAACTGTTGCGACTGAAAGGAACAGGAGACAGGTAAGGCACAGAAGGAGTGCACGGTCAGTTAGTATTTGTATCAGCTCTAGCTAGCACAAAAAAAGTCCCGGCTATGTTTGTAGCCGGGACTTTTATCTTAGGTGCCTGATCAATCAGGACATGTGTTTACACACCATAATAGGTGTTGTAAAGGCCATATTCATTCTCATCCCATACACCGTCACCGTTCTCATCCCAGGCGCTAAACACGCCGCCGGTGTACTCTTCCTCACTCAGCAAGTTATCGTCATCCTCGTCCCACTCGCCGTACCAGCCAGTCTCTGCGAAGGCAGTGTTATACTCTTCCTCCTCCAGGATGCCGTCTCCATCGTCATCCCATTCTGACCAGGTTTGGTTTTCCAGTCCCCAGTCATTCACGGCGGTGTTCCACTCCGTCTCGTCTATCTGGTTATCGTTGTTCACATCCCAGGTGTCATAAAAGCCACCATAGTACTCATTCTCGCTCAGGAAGTTGTCATCGTCCTCGTCCCAGGTCTCATAGTAATCCGTCGCGGCAAAAGTGGTATAAAACCGGTTTTCATCCCAGGTTTCTGCCGTAGCCACTTCCTCTTCTACTAGGGGCTCTTCAACAGCAGCCTCTTCTTCTACAGCGCCTTCTCCGCCGCAGGCTACCATACCGGCTACCAGAAAAAAGCATAGTCCGTTTCTGATTCCTTTCAGGATGTTCATTTCATTCTTTTTCATAGTTTGTCTGTTTTAGATTAACATATGTTGATATATAAACGAGGTGAAAGCAAAGGGGTTTAGAAAGGTTTAGTAATTAGGCCGATAGTAGCGGTATGTGTTCTATTTCGGCCTGCGAATTACGCACACCTGCGTTTTTGCACCTACCCACGCTGCCCCTCGTCCTGTTCCTCCAAGCAAACTGCCAGATGCAATAAGATCAGCGCAGCTTAAAAAACAAAGCCCCGAGCCGAGGCAGCCCCGACTTAGGCCTGTTTGGGTTACTTCATATAAAGCTTAAAAACAAAGCTTATATGCCATAGTAGGTATCATAAAAGGTAGTGTACTCTATTTCCGATAACATACCGTCGCCGTCTGCATCCCAAAGGCCAAACACCCCATCGGCAAACTCACGATCTTCTATCATATCAGTTCCATTCACATCCCATGTGGTGAACCAGTTAGTCAGTAAGTTGGTATCCTCTACACCCAGCTGGAATTCCGTTATCTCCAGCGTGCCGTTCGCATCCATGTCCCAGGCGTCCCAGTCGGCCCCAATCACACCAAAGTCCTGCTCAGCCGCGGTCAGCTCCGCATCGGTCAGCATGCCATTGTCGTCGGTATCCCAGGTATCGAAAAAGCTGGTCATGAACTCGTCTTCGTTCAGCCCATTGTCATTGTCTGAGTCCCAGCCGTCGAAAACGCTGTTAGCCGTGATGTCTTCAAAGAGTGTATCGTTGTTAAACACCCCCACATCATCTTCGTCGTCATCGTCGTCACATCCTACCGCACCCAACATCAGGAACAAACAAAGCCCCATTCCTGCTTTTCTCCACAAGTTTGTTCTGTCTCTTTTCATAGCTCTTATATCTATTTAGTTAATAATAAACATGTTACATGTTAAATTTTACGCAACAGGCGGGGTATCGTTTTTTACGTTAGCTCCTTTTTGCCATAAAAGAGTGCAAATGGCGTTTGCTTCAGTAGCCTGTAAGCACATAAACACAAAATACACACACTCAACATTTTATTAGTTTGGTACAGTATTTGAAACATACCCGGTAAATCTAGAAAACAGCTTTAGGTTTGATTAAGGTGTACTATTAACTGAAGATTTACATTTACATGAAGGCAAAACAATTCTTTGCAGGTCTTACCCTTTCTGCCCTCTTAGGGGGAGGCGTTGCCGCAGGCGGTTATAAATTAATGGATGCAAACACGAGTGGCTTTGCGCAGGGAGAGTCCCTGTTTCCGCAAGTGCACTACACGAGCGACATGCGGAGCAGCTCGCCGATCGTGCCAGAGGGGCTGAACTTCCTGAAGTCTGCCAGCACGGTAACGCCGGCTGTGGTGCATATCCGGACAGAATATAACGGCAGCAGTACCGTGAGCAACGGCAGCGCAGAAATGGACCCGTTCCTGCGTGAGTTTTTCGGGGACAACTATGAAAGACAGGCACCGGCTCAGCGTGCCAGAAAAGGATCTGGTTCGGGCGTGATCATCGCCTCGAACGGTTACATTGTAACCAACAACCACGTAATTGACAAGGCCAGTAAGATTGAGGTTGTGCTGGACGATAAGCGAACGTATGAAGCCACGCTGATCGGTACTGACCCGACGACCGATATTGCCTTGCTGAAAGTTAAGGCGGAGAAGCTGCCGACGGTACGCTTCGGCAGCTCCGATAACCTACAGGTAGGCGAGTGGGTGCTGGCCGTGGGTAACCCAATGAACCTGACCTCTACGGTAACGGCGGGTATCGTGAGTGCCAAAGGCCGTAGCATCGACCTGCTGCGGTCGAAGAATCCAAACCAGCAGTACAGCATCGAGTCCTTTATTCAGACAGATGCGGCGGTAAACCCGGGTAACTCGGGTGGTGCCCTGGTCAACCTGAACGGCGAGCTGGTCGGCATCAACACGGCTATTGCCTCGCAGACAGGGTCTTTCGCGGGCTACTCCTTTGCGGTGCCTTCCTCTATCGTGAGTAAAGTAGTGGAAGACCTGCGGAAGTACGGTGAAGTGCAGCGCGCCCTCTTAGGAGCGCAGATCCAGGAGATTGATGCTGCCTTTGCAAAAGAAAAAGGCCTGAAAACCCTGAACGGGGTGTACCTGGTAAACATCTCTGAGCAAAGCGCGGCCGATGAGGCTGGTTTGCTGGCGGGCGACGTCGTGACAGCCATCAACGGCGTTCCGGTTGCCAAGTCTTCTCAGTTGCTGGAGCAGGTAGCGCGCTACCGACCTGGTGATAAGGTAGAAGTTACTTACCTGCGTGCTGGCAAAGAGCGTACGGCAGACGTCACCTTCAAGAACCTGGAAAACAGCACAGGGATAATGAAGCGCAGCGCAGCGAAGGCAGCCATTACCTTTCATGGGGCGAGCCTGGAGTCCGTAAGCGAGCAGGAGATGCAAAAGCTGGGGATTTCCGGCGGTGCCAAGGTGGTAGACGTACGAAACAGTAAGTTCGCGGAGGCGGGCATGAAAGAAGGCTTTATCATCACCCGTATCGGCAAGCAAGCAGTAAGTGGACCTGCCGACCTGGCCAAACACCTGCAAGGCGCTGGTGAGGAAATGGTGTACCTGGAGGGCGTGTACCCGAACGGCCTGAAAGCCTACTACCCTTTCGTGAAGTAAACGCTGCCACGATACAGAGATAAGCGAAGAGCTTCTACAGCAAAGTAGAAGCTCTTTTTCATTGCGGCTGCTTTGTGCTCGAACACCGGGTCCTTTCCTTTTTCTGTTGCTGCCCGGCTTTCTGTAAGCCGGGCATTTTTCTTTTTACGCAGGAGCTACAGCAGGCATAACAACAGCTTTCCCTGTTGCCCGTAACAAGGAGCATGGCTGTTACACCTGCCATCCGCTCCTGTTCGTTCCTCTTCAGGGGGAGCATACCGGAAAGAGCCTGAGCAAAAGGAGCCGGTGCACAGGCCGGGCACAAACTGCTAGGGTGCACCGGAAAGCGGCACAGGGAGGCACGGAGGTGCTAACATAAGCAAAACCAGTACAAAATAAATGAATTATATAGAGGACTTAAATGAGACCGTAGGGCTGCTTTGGGAAAAGCTGGAGGCCTGGGGCGACCAGGCGGTGCTCATACTCCCTAACCTTTTGCTGGCTATTCTGCTGGTAATCCTGACCTTCTACGTCGCGGGCTTTGTAAGAAACTGGGCCGGGAAATTTGGCAGCAGGTTCTCCCACAGCCAGGCGCTGGTGAACCTCTTCCTGACACTCCTGTATACGGGCATCCTGCTGGTGGGCTTCTTCTTTGCCTTAAGCGTGCTGCGGCTGGACAAGGTCGTGGTGTCCCTGCTGGCTGGTGTCGGTGTGGTGGGCTTAGCCCTGGGCTTTGCCTTTAAAGATATTGCCGCAAATTTTATTTCCGGGATCATCATCGCCGTACAACGGCCTTTCCGGGTTGGCGACAACATCGAGACAAACGAGTACTTCGGCACTATCGAGCGCATCTCCCTCCGCACCATCGATATCCGGCAGGTGACGGGAGAAATGGTACACCTCCCCAACAAAACCGTGTTTGAGAACCCCCTGACAAATTTCTCGATCTATGGCACCCGCCGGATAGACCTGGAAGTGGGCATCTCTTACGCAGAGGACTTGGAGCGCGTGCAAAGGGTGGTGACAGAGGCCCTGCAGGAGGTAAAAAACCGCTTGGTAACACGTGATATAGAAGTGATGTTTGATGCTTTCGGCGATAGCTCCATCAACTTTAAAGCCCGCTTCTGGGTGTCTTACCGGCGGGAAGTAGATTATGTAAGTGCCAGGAGCGACGCCATCATCCGCATCAAAAAAGCCTTTGACGCCAATGATATCCTCATCCCATTCCCCATCCGCACACTGGACTTCGGCATAAAAGGAGGCGAAAAGCTAAACGAGCAACTGCGGTCTGTGAACGCGTCCTTTAAAAGCGGATTCCCACTCGGGAACAATGGCCAGTAAGGGCATCCGTAAACCCTTCCTTTTTTGTTTTCAGATGCCACGTGGCTGTTCTGCAGGCTACGTGCTAACGCAGCAGGATGCGTTAGAAAGGGCATGTGCTACTTCAAACGTCACTGTTTGCACCCGGCTCAAGGCGGCATCTCTGCCTCACGGCCCTTACTAAACATATAAAAAACGACCGCGTACTCAGAAGGCACCCTCACCTACAAATACGTTTGCTCATGCACGACTTAAAGCAAGTAGCGAAAGGAAAGACTGGTTGGGAAGGAGGTGCCTTGTGAGCACCTGGATCTGGGCTCTGGTTCTATTAGCTGCCGTGTGGGCCGCTCACTGGGGTGCTGAGCACCTGGCCAAGCCCCTGAAGAAGCTGCGCCAGCAGTGGGGCTTCTCAGTGGCCGCCGGCGGTGCCCTGGTGGGGCTGGCAGCCGCCAGCCCTGAAATAGGCATCAACGTGGCCAGCGCCATCACAGGCGTAGCAGATATCGGCCTCGGCACGATGTTCGGCTCCAATGTGATCGCCATCCCCTTTATGGTGATCACAGCTTACATCGCGACCCGCCACCTCAAGAAGAAAAACGCTGACAAAGCCCACCAGCAACACATCAAAGAACACCTGCTTAAAGTGGACCCTACGGCCGTCACGGTGCAGGCACTCCCTTACCTGGTGATCTTAGCCGTGGTGGCCATCCTGACCATTCCTGCGCCATGGCAGGGATTACAGCCGGTAGATGGCTGGATCATGCTGGGGATTTATTTTATCTATTTAACACAGGCCCTGCTCCGTGGGAAGGAAGAAGGCGAAAAGGTGGAATGGAAAAAGAAAGAAATCTGGCTGGCAGTGGCAGGGCTTGCCGCCTTGGGAGCTGGGGCCTATTTTACTGTCCGCGCTACCGAGAATATTGTCGCAGCCCTGGGTATCTCTAAAATTGTGGGAGGTCTTTTTATTACGGCTCCCATGGCTGCCCTGCCCGAAGTTTTCGCCACCTGGAGTGTGGCCAAAAGCGGCCAGATCACCTCTGCGGTTACGAGTGTGATTGGAGACCATGCCGTAACACTCACTGTGGCCTTCCTGCCGCTGGCCCTGGTCGTAGTCCCCGTCAACGACCTTCCCCTCTACATTACCGTTCTGAGCTTTGCAGCCCTCGTAGGCATCCTGTATGCCGCCTTCATCCACTGGGGCGGTAAGGACGGGAAGCACGGCTTTAACCGCTGGCAGGTCTTTTCCTTGGGAGGGGTCGTGCTGGTGTATGTAGGGGTTATGCTGCTTGGAGTGCTCCAGGTACTTGGTGGTTCATCCGGCGAGGGGGCAAAGCTTTTTAAAGCGTTTAACCAGGATCAAAACGATTACCTGGAGGAAAGGGAGTTTTACAGGGCAATAGCCCGGATGGACTTCTTCGGGGCCTGGAACCACAACCACGACCAGTCCCTGAGCGAGGACGAATGGCGAGCAGGCATCAGCGAGTACCTGGGTGGGTATAAGCTTGACCAGGTAGAGGAGTTCCGCGCCTGGGACCTGAACGGGAACGGACAGATTGCTGAGGAGGAGTTCAGGCAGGGCCTGTTGTCTGCAATAGACATAGACAGTAACGGCCAGATAAGCGAAAGCGAGTTTGTGAACTTGTATAAAGAAGGTCACAAATCCGAGAACTGAGGCACAGCATAACACAGAAAGCTTATGTGCCCTCTTAAAGAGGCACTAAGAGAAGGAACCGTCCCCCCGCGCGTTTGCGCATGAGCAAAAATGAACAATCATAAAATAAGCCAACACATAGAAGAGCGTCTTCCTCCGGGCGTATCCTACGACTGGCCGGGCATTAAAGTACAGCGGGTGGATTTAAGTACTGGGCAGGCGTACGACTACATCTATCACCCAAGCCTGTACCGGCCACAGCGAGTGCAGGCGGTATCCAGGGACAGACACATCTTGTCTGCGCTGGTGTTCTTGCTGCCGCCTAAGGCTTTTCCTAAGTGCGCATTTTGATCCTGTACTGTTATTTGACAAAGGGGACTTGTGCCGGCGGTATGGACTATAAGCCTTACCTTGTCCCATAATTTTCCTGCAAAACGGAATTTCAAAGTCACAGTATCTGACAGGTTCGAGCATTGTTCCCTTGAGGGGACTGTAGGAGTGTTTTACACGTACAGGTATTCTTCAAAGGCTTATCAACAGGTCTTGTGACCTCCCTACCTTTTAGTGGCAGTTGCGCTGGCAGCCTCCACCCGTTTTGTGCTACCTATCGGCTACCAGACCAGCACGTTGATTTATGGGGCGGGGCTTACAAGTTTAAGGTCCTCACCAAAATTGGTATAGGCCTTTGTTCTGTTTTGGATTCTGGCTACTGTCGTAATCCCGCAATTTATTACGAGTTTTAGCAGCCTGACAGCACACGGAAAGGGGACAACAAAAAGGCCTGCAACTTACGGCAGGCCAGAAGGCAAGTAGATAAAAGGAAGGACCGGGTATGAGTGAGTAGGGGCTAAGCCCCTATTCAATTACCTTCACATTCACAGCATTCAGACCTTTCGGGCCCTTCTCTACTTCGAAGCTAACTTTGTCGTTTTCCTTTATGATGCCAGACAAGTTATTCTGGTGCACAAAAATGCTTTCCTGCGTCTGATGATCCTTGATAAAGCCATAGCCTTTAGAAGCATTAAAGAAATTAACAGTTCCTTTTCGGATCAGATCAGCCGGGTCGTGCGCTGCCTGCCGGGATACCCCGATCTGTATGTCTTCCTGCTCTATTACTTTTTTCTTTTTGGGATCTGGTGGCGTGGAGGTGATGTTTCCTTCGTCATCCACGTAAGCCAGCATCTCTTCCAGCCCTTTGCCTTTAGCAGAGGCCTCTCTGCGCTCTTCCTTCTTCTCCTGCTTCTCCTGCCTTTTTTTCAGCTTTTTCTTTTCTTTTTCTTTCTTGCTGAATGTTTCCTGTGATCTACCCATGTTATGTCCCTCTTAATGTGTTAATTCCTTCTGTTTGATGGCATGGCCATCCCCCTAGTACCTGAACAGGAAGTTTGTCCCGTTGCGGATCCACTTTTCGAAAAAAGTATTGTCACTAAACTCACCCGCCAGTATCCTGGCATCTGTTTCATCTTCGGCTGGGCAGGAATCCATAAAAGGTTGCAATGACTCCTGATTGGTGGGCTCCCATCCTTTGCGCGTGTGCAGTGCTACGCACAGGTATACGCGGGTATCTTTGTCGACTAAGTATTTTCTGTTCATCTGACTTTATAAATGAGCCTTGTGCTTCCAGGCCCGTACAGCCTGTGTCATAGGGCCCTGTTGCTCCCGCTTGAAGCAAATAAAAAAAGCCTTACCGTAGTAAGGCTTTTTCCTGATAACTTATAGGCTAAAACTAAGCACGCTTTACATTTACCGCGTTTAGTCCTTTTCTTCCTTCCTGAAGATCAAAAGTTACCTGATCATTTTCTCTGATCTCGTGTACTAATCCAGAAACGTGCACGAAGTACTCCTGATCTGAATTGTCTTCTTTAATAAAACCAAATCCTTTCGAATCATTAAAGAATTTTACTGTTCCTTTATTCATGTTGTTTTGTTTATGATACACCTACTACGCCTGTAGCGGTGTAATCGTTCATTATTTCTTACAATGTACAATAAAAAGTTTACAACACGCGCTTTAGGTGCTCTAAACAAAGAATATTCTTTTTAACGCATCATTATATCTTGAAAACAGTATGCCTAAACTATAGGAAAGAGTATAACCTGCTGTACCCGGTAGCGAATCAAAAGGGTGGCAGCGTACAAGCATGCAGGCAGGGGGCTACAGCTTCTATGGAGGTTGTCCGTATGGCAAGGAAATCCTGGCATGGTCTTAGTAAGACACATCAGATGTCTGATACAATCAGATATCTGATACAATAATTCTTACAGCAGCATTTTCTTCTAACTTTGCAGCAACAGACGCTGTTCTTAGAAGCACCTCCACCTTTCGCCCTGGCTAGCGAGGCTCTTTTAACTTTCTTTTCTGATTCATGTAGTTGCAGTGATTGAGGCCCTGGAATTTCAAGATCAAAAAGTGTTTCCAATAATCAATTACCTCTGTCTATTAAAGTTTACATGTCACAAAAAGTTAAATTCATCAACACAAATAAATCGGCCTTTTTCGCCACCACGCGCAAAAGGGTGGAGACATATTTCAAAGAAAACGAGATACCTAAAAACGCCAACAGCTTAATGTGGGTTAAAGCCGTGTTCTTTGTGGTTGGTTTCTTTTCCCTGTACCTGCTGATCCTGTCCGGGTGGTTTGGTACCTGGGCCATGCTTGGTCTGGCCGTGGTACTAGGGGCATTTGCCGCCTTCATCGGTTTTAACGTATGCCACGACGCCATACATGGCTCTTTCTCTAAAAGCAGCAGCGTAAATAAAGGCCTTAGTTATCTGTTTTACCTGATCGGGGCCAACCCTTACCTGTGGAACATCTCCCACAACATCGTACACCACACGTATACCAACATACCGGGCCATGACGAGGACATCGAGGTCGCCCCGGGGTTGATCCGTTTAGATGAAAGTGAAAAAGTAAACAAGATACAACGCTATCAGCACCTGTACGCTTTCTGGTTATATGGCCTGGCCTCCCTTTCGTGGGTGCTGCGTAAGGATTACGTAAAGTTCTTTCAGAAAGAAATAGGGCAACACCGTGCCAAGCACCCCAAGCAGGAGTACTTTAACCTGTTTTTTTACAAGCTACTACACTACTTCCTTTTTATAGGGGTGCCCATACTGGTACTGAACTTAACCTGGTGGCAGGCTGCCCTTGGCTTTCTGGTCATGCACCTGGCCGAAGGGGTTGTGATGGGCCTGGTTTTTCAACTGGCGCACGTAGTAGAGGGCACGGAGTTTCCGGTACCTAATGAAGAGGGCAACATGGAGGAGGCCTGGGCAGAGCACCAGATGCGGACAACCGCTAATTTTGCCCCCCATAGCCCGGTCGCCAGCTTCTTTCTGGGTGGCCTGAACAGGCAGGTAGAGCACCACCTTTTCCCGAAGGTATGCCATGTACACTACCCGGCCATTTCAAAGATTGTAAAGCAAACCGCAGCAGAGTTTAACCTGCCTTACCTGGAGAGCCCTACCTTCCTTTCCGCCATCAGGTCCCATTACCGCATGCTGCGCAAGCTCGGGAAAGAGGCCTACCTGGCTAAAGCGCAACAGCCTGAAAACAAGCCGACACGGACTAAAGTGGAGAACTATGCTCCGGTAGAAGCGTAGAAACGCGCTTGCTTCGGGCAAGCACGTGTTCTTGTAGATTCCATCATAAAAACCTGCCCCACTGCCTTTGCTAGATGTTGTCTAGGAGGTTAGGGCAGGTTTTCTTTTATGGGTGCTTTTAAGGGGCAAGCGCCTCGGGTATACTGTCACTCAGCTTTCAGAAAAGCGTGGAGGTATCGCCGGTAATGCATCAGCCAGGCTCCCCCTTCAAGAAGGCAAAGGACTACTCCTGGCGGCCTGCTTTAAAGACATAGAGCATTTCGCGGCCAATCTGCCGGGCCCGCTCCAGGTACTTTGCCGCTTCCTCGGGCGTGCCATCAAAGTTTTTGGGGTCTTCATAGGTAATAGCTATTCTGCGCTCGGCCCCCTCCACAAAAGGGCAGTTGCCGTCGGCATCAGAGCAGGTCATGATGGCGCAGAATTCCCTTTGTGGATTGGCCGTATCATCGAAGCGCTTTGACCAGGTAACCACAGGCGCAGTGTCTGCTGCATAGCTTACCTCGTAGTGGGGATTATTGTCCTCCCGCTGGGCAGAAACAGCAAAGCCTAGTTCCTGCATGGCCTTTACAGCCCTTGGGTTAAAGGCCGTAGCCTCTGTGCCACCAGAAAAGGTATGCACGTCCGGCACTTCATAGTAGGCTGCGGCTGCCTGAGCCCAGAGCTGGGCCATGTGGCTCCGACGGGAGTTGTGGGTACAAATGTAGACCAGCTGTACAGGCTCACTTTTCGTTACTTTCTCCCTTACATAATCCGAGAGTTGGCGCAAGAGCTCTTTTCGCTCGTTAGTGATGGCGACAAATTCTTCTTCCAGGCCTTGCGCCGTTTTGTTCAGGGGGTCTAGTAATCTCATGCTGCTTTTTTTAAGGCTTGTTTGATATATAGTTTTCTTCTTAGCCAAAAGGCAACGTTAACGAGGGCTATCAGGGCAGGTACTTCTACCAGGGGCCCCACCACCCCGGCAAAGGCCTGGCCGGAATTTAAGCCGAACACGGCAATAGCCACCGCAATGGCTAGCTCAAAGTTATTGCCCGCCGCTGTAAAGGCCACAGAGGCATTCTCTTCATAATTGGCCCCCATAACCTTCCCCAGCAGGAAGCTCGCCAGAAACATAAACGCAAAATAAATCACCAGCGGCACGGCAATGCGGAGTACGTCGAACGGAATTTCTACAAGCAGCTCCCCTTTCAGGCTAAACATCACGACGATCGTAAAAAGGAGGGCAATCAGGGTAAGCGGAGAAATAAGGGGGACAAACGTTGTCTCATACCAGTCCTTCCCTTTTAAAGGCAGCAGTATTGCCCTGCTCAGCAAGCCGGCCAGGAAAGGAATGCCCAGGTAAATGGCAACACTCTCCGCAACTGTTCCAATCGATATGTCTACGACGGCCCCCTCAAAGCCAAAGAGTGGAGGTAGCTTGGTAATGAACAGCCAGGCCAGGAGGCTGTACAGAAACACTTGGAACACACTGTTCAGCGCGACCAGCCCTGCCGCGTATTCCCGGCTTCCATCTGCCAGATCGTTCCAGACCAGCACCATGGCAATACAGCGGGCAAGGCCGATGAGGATAAGGCCGGTCATGTACTCGGGGTAATCGCGCAGAAAGGTAAGGGCCAGGACGAACATCAGCAGGGGACCTATGAGCCAGTTCAGCACCAGGGACAAACCAATGACTTTCAGATTACCGAATACTTTGGGCAGCAGCCGGTAGTTCACCTTCGCCAGCGGCGGGTACATCATTAAGATTAACCCGATGGCAATGGGCAGGTTGGTAGTACCACTGGAAAGGGAGTTCAGGTAAGTGGCGCTTTCTGGCAGGAAATAGCCCAGGGCCACACCCACAAGCATCGCCAGGAAGATCCAAAGGGTAAGGTAACGGTCCAGAAAGCCAAGCTGCTTTCTGTTATGCGCAGGGGCATAGTGTTCCATAAAAGGGAAGAAAACTTAAGCTCCGCCACCCGCTTTTACAGCAGGTGGCGGAGTATGGTAAAAGTTAATAAGAACAGTTTTAGCAGCAACCAGCTCCTGGTTGGCAACAGGCAGAATCAGCAGGCTTAGCGCCATACACCGTGATGCTGTAAATGCCGGTGTTGCTGGCACGGAATGCCTTGATACCCTCCTCACTCAGGTAGTCTTTCAGAATCTCGTCCGGCACCTGTATCGCCTTCTCTTTTTGGACCACCACATGCTCGAAGCCAGTGTTTCGGATAAGCTGCAGGTAGTCCTCCTTCTGGATGGCACCAGATACGCAGCCGGCATACATTTCACTCGCCTTCACCAGTCCTTCCGGCAGTTCCCCTACCAATACGACATCGGATATACTGAAATGGCCTCCAGGCTTTAGTACACGAAAGGTCTCGGCAAAGGCTTTCTGTTTGTCCGGCACCAGGTTCAGCACACAGTTACTGATCACCACGTCCGCCCGGTTAGCGGCTATCGGCAGGTCCTCGATCTCTCCCTGGCGGAACTCTACATTGTTAAAGCCAAGTTTATCGGCATTCACGCGAGCCTTCGCGATCATCGCCTCCGTCATGTCTACGCCGATGACTTTGCCTTCTTCGCCTACCAGGGCCCGGGCCACAAAGCAGTCGTTGCCGGCACCAGAGCCCAGGTCGATCACGGTGTCACCTTTCTTTATCTGGGCAAACTCCGTCGGTACGCCACAGCCCAGGCCCAGGTCAGCATCCGGGTTATAACCCTGCAAGTCAGAGTAGTTATCGGCAAAGATGGCATAGTCTACCGTTCCGCACCCCGTAGCCCCGCAGCAGGAGGCCTCGTTTTGGTCTTTGCTCTGGAGGGCGATTTCGCCGTACTTCTCCTTCACCAGTTTTTTTAGTTCTTCTGCGTTGTTCATAGTTTTAGGATTTATATTATCGGTATTTTGCGATTAATTGGTGTAAAAAATTTTAACAGCAGCTGGTGCCACACGGGGTGTAGTCGGCAAACAGCACCTGCAAGAGCTGCTGGGCTTCCTTCCACACTTTCTCATCAATGCAATAGCATACCTTCTTGCCTTCCACGTCTCCTTTGATCAGGCCCGCCTCTTTCAGTTCCTTCAGGTGCTGCGACACGGTGGACTGCGACAGGGGCAACTCCTCTACAATATCCCCGCAGATACAGGACCTGCGCTCCAGCAGGATGCGCAGAATGGCAATCCGGGCAGGATGTGCCAGCGCCTTGGCATATTTGGCAATGATAACGTCTGCCTGTGTAAACGCCTCTGTTTTAGATACTCCCATACTTGACCTTATGATCGTAAATTTACGATTATAATTTAAAAAACAAGGCCTGCCGGAAATGTTTTTTTATTTCTCTCCAGGAAGGCCGTTCAGGAAGCAAAAGATACCGGCGAGGCCTGCGTTCCCCACCCACCTGTTCCAACTAAGCCCAAACAGAAACGTAGGTAAACCTAAGCAAAGCGGCGCCCTTTCTTTTAGCGCCTTCAAAAATTTAAACCTTTTAGATGCATGCCATATTCCAACCCAGACGCTGATAGCTTGCAGTTTTTAGCCAACCACACAGAGCAGGCCATCTTTGTCCTTGATGCAGCATCCCTACATTTCACCTATCTGAATCCTGCCTTTTTAAATGCCCTCAAACTAAATCAGGACAGTGGCCTGGCCTTCGACGCAGTGCTGAACATGATACACGAAGAAGACCAGCAGTATGTGCAGGAGGCCTACCAGCAGTTGTTGGAGGGGCAAGAACTAAAAGAACTGGAGTTTCGTGTAGATTTGCCCGAACATGGCGAGCGGTGGATGTGCCTCCGGCCCTTTTTAAAGCAGGGAGAGGCAGGCAGGCAGCAGGTTGTGGGTTATGTGGAGGACGTGACGGCAGCCAGGCAATACAACGATTACTTAAAGAAGTTTGCGAACAAAAAAGACTCTGTGCTTCATGTTCTGGGCCACGACCTGGCAGGTCCCCTTGGTATTATCCAAAGTTTATCCGGCGTGATGGCCGATGAGTTAAAAGCAAACAAAAGTGAAGAACTGGAGAAGCTAATAGGATTGATTGGCAAGACCAGTGCACATGCCGTTAAGCTAATCAAGAGCTTTATTAACCATGAGTTTCTGGCAACTACCGGCGTGGACACCATCAAGCGGAGGGTCAACATTGTAAAGCGGTTTGAAGAAATTATAGACCAGTACAGGTACTCTGCCGAGGAAATAGACAAGACTTTCGAGTTCTATGCCTCCAGCGATAAGATCTATGCCCTCCTGGATGACGTGAAATTCATGCAAGCCGTCAATAACCTTATCTCCAACGCTGTGAAGTTTACACCGGCAGGCGGTATTATACAGGTAGGCTTGGAAGAACAGGAACGGACAGTGCTGGTAAAAGTGGCGGACAACGGTATAGGCATACCCCAAAGATACCATCAGGTACTCTATGACACCTTCACACAAGCCCGCAGGCCCGGCCTAAAGGGGGAACCGACTACGGGCCTGGGCATGTCCATTGTCAAAACCATCGTGGAGTGGCACAAGGGGCAAGTCTGGTTTAAAAGCGAGGAGGGCGAGGGGACTACCTTTTATATCGAGATTCCCAAGTACTAGTACCCCGGCTCAAGGCTACGCCGTGTTCTAACGGTTCTAACACAGCAACGCATGCTTGCTATACTTTCTCCTGAGGCAACCCTACCCGGGGCCTGCCGTTGCATTTTCTACAGACACACAACATGACATGAAAAACAAACTGATCGGGCCTGATGCCCACGGAATCGTAGACTATACCTACACGGCGCTACAAGTACTTGGCCCACGTTTATTTAACCTAAAAGGACCTGCCAGGCCGCTGTGCTATGGCTTTGCCGGTTCACAACTACTGCTCAACATTTTGACAGACTACCGGCTGGGTGTAAAGCGCCTGGTGCCCTTTCGGGTGCATGGCGACCTGGAAAGCCCGGTAATACCCGCCCTGCTCTTACTGCCCTGGGCGACGGGTGCCCTGGAGCAACGCAAGGCACGCATCTTTTTCTTCTCCCTGTTTGGTATCTCCCTGGCTACCTACCTCCTGACGGATTACAAGGCCAACGAAAGGGAGAAGTAGCCTTAGTCACCCCATCCCCCATTCACGTAAAGGCCTCGTCCTTTATACTATGCAGAAAGAGAAGAACAGATTAACCCTATATTTGAGTGAACTGACGAAAGGAACATGAGCCGGAACAAATGGAAAAGCTAACCTTGATTCGAACAGACGCCTACGTGAACGGAGCCTGGGCAAAGGCCACGAGCGGCAAAACCTTTGAAGTAACAAACCCTGCTACCGGCGAAGTAATCAACGCAGTGGCCGACATGAGCCGGGATGATGTACGCCAAGCCATAGATGCCGCAGATGCCGCATGGCCCTCCTACCGCGATATGACGGCCAAGGAGCGCTCGGCCATCCTGCGGAAGTGGTTTAACCTGATGATGGAGCACAAAGAAGAGCTGGCCCACATCATGACGATCGAGTCCGGCAAGGTCATGACCGAAAGCCTGGGAGAGGTAAACTATGGCGCCTCCTTTATCGAATGGTTTGCCGAGGAAGCCAAGCGTGCCTACGGCGATGTGATCCCCCCGCATACAAAAGACAGACGCTTAGTGGTCATCAAACAATCAGTCGGGGTGGCCGCCGCTATTACGCCCTGGAATTTCCCACTGGCTATGATCACCCGCAAAGTCGGTCCGGCTTTAGCTGCGGGGAGCCCTGTCGTGGTGAAGCCGCCTTCGGAAACGCCCCTCACGGCCCTTGCCCTCTCCGAACTGGCCGAAAGAGCCGGCTTCCCCCCTGGCGTGTACAATACCGTGCCTTCTACAGAAAGCAGCGAAGTGGGAAAGGAGCTTTGTGAGAACCCCAAAGTACGCAAGCTTTCTTTCACAGGGTCTACCCCGGTAGGCAAGATCCTGATGGCCCAGTGTGCCTCTACCCTAAAGAAACTCTCGCTGGAGCTCGGCGGCAATGCTCCTTTTATCGTGTTTGAGGATGCCGATATCGATGCCGCCGTAAAAGGCGCTATCGTATCGAAGTTTCGTCATAATGGCCAGACCTGCGTCTGCGTGAACCGCATCCTGGTACAGGACAAAGTATACGACGAGTTTGTGGAGAAATTCTCCCGCGCCGTAAGCGAACTGAAGATAGGCAACGGGCTGGACAAGCGCGTGGACTTAGGCCCGCTGATCAGCGAGAAAGCGATCCGCAAGGTAAAGGAACACGTGGAGGATGCCGTATCGAAAGGGGCTACCGTCACGCACGGGGGGGAGCAGATGGAAGGTCTGTTTTACAAACCGACCGTACTCGCCAATGCCACAGAAGACATGATCATTGCCAAGGAGGAAGTCTTCGGGCCTGTTGCTCCTGTCTTCCGCTTCAGCACGGAAGAGGAGGCCATACGCATGGCCAACGATACCGTATACGGCCTTGCCTCCTACTTCTACAGCAAAGATGTCAACCGCTGCTGGCGTGTGGCAGAGGCCCTGGAATACGGCATGGTGGGCATCAACGAAGGACTGATCTCTACAGAAGTGGCACCTTTTGGCGGTGTGAAGGAGTCCGGCTTTGGCAGGGAGGGCTCCAAGTACGGCATGGACTACTTCATGGAAATCAAGTACATGTGCTTTGGCGGCGTTATGAAGCCATAAAAGCCGAGAAAGTAATGAAAAGCAAACAGCCGCTCCATTCATTAGAGCGGCTGTTTGCTTTTTAAGAAGAATAAAGCTTTTTACTTAATCCAGTTCTTGCGCTGGCTGAAATGGTTACAGCCAAAATCGGCCCCTGTAATCATTTCAAACTGCTTCGGCTTTTCATCTGAAGGTCCATTATGTACCAGTGGCAGCACATAAGCTGGCTCCAGGGCATGCTGGCCGGTTAACTCATCACACACGCCGAAGTTATTGTTCTGCAGTTGTACTTTATTCTGATCTTGCTCCCAATGGGTGCAGTGATTGCATGTCGCTTCCATATTCTAAAAAGTTTAATTCAACATAAACGGTTCTAATAGAATATACTGGCCAACCCGGGGATCAGGTTTAGGTCATCGCCTGGCTTTCGTGTAATTTAGGATGATTCTAAACACAGCATGCCCTACGACTCCGCCCTGTTTCCTGATACTCCCATTTACCAAAACTGGCAAAGCCCGCTGAAAGCACAAGTTCCCGTTACAGGATAGCCCGGACAAAACGGTCTGAGCTACACCATTCTTTACTATAAGTTTAGCATCGTCTTCTACGCCATGTAGCTTATACCCACCCCTACCCCTCCGAGGAGGGGATTTTGCCTGCAAGTACTTCCTTTTTCTGGCGCAAGCTTTCAGACTTGTGTCTAGTAATGTCGTTGCGTTTGCAAACGATTAGCTCAGAGCCATAAGAACCTGAGTTGGGCAGTTACTGCGATCTCACTTCAATTCAGATATGCTTTTGAACGACACGTCCCTACTAAAGAAGGAGTTTTGCCTGATGCGCGATAACCAACTCCTACGGACAGTATATCCAAGAAAAAAGCGGCTCTGATGTAGTTATATCGGAGCCGCTTTCGCTTATAAAACATCTGTCAAATTGCCAGTTAAACCTTCTTGTTCCTGTTGCTCCTGTAGCGGATGTTCTTTTCGATGGTCACGATCAGGAAGAGGACAAGGCCAGCGCCGAAGATCCGGAGTACCTGCATCAGTTCCAAGGGGCTGGAGTTAAACAGGGTGTTCATGAAGGGCACGTAGATGAACAAGGCCTGGAAGCCTAGCATGGCACCGATGCCGTAGAAGACCCACATATTAGAGAAGAAGCCAATCTGTTGCATTGGTCTTACCAAAGAGCGGCAGTTTAACAGGTAGAAACACTCCAGCACCACCAGTACGGTTGTGGCTACCGTCTGCGCCTCCGCTACACTCGCCCCTTGTTGGCGCTCGTAAACATACAGGCCAAAAGCGGCAATCAGCATCAGGACGCCTACCAGCAGGGTGCGCATGATCAGGTCATGCGTTAAAATGGGCTCTCCGGCAGGGCGCGGCGGCCGGCTCATAATACCAGGCTCTTTCGGCTCGAAAGCAAGCGTAAGCCCCAGCAGCACGGCTGTCGTCATGTTCACCCACAGGATTTGCACGGGCTGTACGGGTAATTGGGTGCCCAGCATAACAGCCATCAGGATCAAAAGGCCCTCTCCCAGGTTGGTTGGCAGCGTCCAGACAATGAACTTGGTCAGGTTGTCGAATACGCCCCGGCCCTCTTCTACGGCCCCTTCTATCGAGGAGAAGTTATCGTCGGTCAGCACCATATCGGAGGCTCCTTTGGCCACATCGGTCCCTGTTATGCCCATAGCGATGCCGATGTTTGCCTGCTTCAGGGCAGGGCCATCATTTACCCCATCGCCTGTCATGGCCACTACTTTATCGCGTGCCTGCAGGGCCTTTACAAGGCGCAGTTTCTGGTCCGGCGACACGCGGGCAAAGACAGAAGTGCGCGCTGCCACCTCCTCCAGTTCCCTGTCGTTCAGTTGCTGCAATTCTTTGCCTGTCAGGGCAAGCAGCTTGCCGTTCTGCTGCTGTCCGCCCAGGCCGATCTGACTGGCGATGGCAGCGGCTGTGATGGCATGGTCACCGGTAATCATTTTCACCTCGATGCCTGCCTGCTGGCACAGCTTTACGGCCTCTACTGCCTCCTGGCGCGGCGGGTCGATCATGCCCTGCAGGCCCAGAAAAACAAGGCCGCTGGTTATGTCCTGATGCCCTATCCCGGACATAACCGCAGGCGCTTCCGCCATGGCAAAAGCCAGCACCCGCAACCCTTCGCTTGCCATCGCCTCCACCTGTTTCTCCACTTCCTCCTTGTTCAGCAGGCTCAGTTTTCCATCTGGCTGCAGGACCTTGGAACTGCGCTCCAGCACAGCCTCTACAGAACCCTTCAGGTAAATCATCCGCTGGTCGCCACCGTGCAGGGTAGCCATGTACTGGTACTCCGATTCAAAAGGAATAGCATCAATGCGCGGTTGCTCCTGCTCCAGTCTTGCCCTGTCGAAGCCTGCTTTATGAGCCGACACAAGCAAAGCACCTTCTGTCGGGTCGCCCTCGATGATCCACTTCCCTTCCTTCTCTACCAGGGCGCTGTCGTTGCAGAGGGACCCTGCTTTCAGACACAGCTCCAGGGCTTTGTTAGGGCTTAGGTATAGCTTTTGCGCTTCCTCCTGCACTTCACCTTCCGGCCGGTAGCCAAGGCCGGTTACCTTATAAGCCTTGTCCCCTGCTACTATGCGCTGCACGGTCATCTGGTTTTCAGTCAGGGTACCTGTTTTGTCCGAGCAGATCACGTTGGTGCTACCCAGTGTCTCTACCGCCACCAGTTGGCGGATGATGGCCCGGCGCGCCGCCATCTTCGACACCCCCAGGGCCAGCATGATGGTCACCGCCACAGGCAGCCCTTCCGGAATGGCCCCCACCGCCAGGGCCACGGCCACCATAAAGGTATCGCCCGCGCTCTCGCCACGCAGCAGCCCTACCACAAAAACGATCAGCGAGAGCCCCAGGATCACCCAGAGCAGCAAATGGCTGAAGGCCTTTATTTTCTTTGTAAGGGGCGTCTCCAACTCCTGTGCGCCGTCGATCGACTGCTGTATCTTGCCTACCTCCGTACGGTCTCCGGTGGCCACCACTACCCCCTTGCCCTGCCCGTAGGTCACCACCGTGGAAGAGAAGCCCATGCACAGCCGGTCGCCCAACACGTGATCGGCCGCCACGGGCAGCACATTTTTTTCTACCGCCACAGACTCCCCAGTCAGGGCTGATTCGTCCACTTGCATGTCCCGCTCCTGCACCAGGCGCACGTCAGCCGGAAACTTGTCTCCCGATTGGACGTGTACGATATCGCCCGGCACCAGCTCCTGGGCATCGATGTTCTGTTTTTTCCCGTTGCGGATCACCTGTGCCCGGGATGTCATGCTTTTAGACAGGGCGTCGATGGCCTCCAGTGCTTTGGACTCCTGCACAAAACCAATAATGGCGTTCACAAACACCACGGCAAAGATCACAGCCGCATCCGTATACTCTCCCAGGAATATTGTCACCACGGTGGAGGCCAACAGGATGTAGATCAGGGGCTGGTGAAATTGCAGCATAAACCGCACAAAAGCACTTTGCTGCTCCTTCGGTGTCATGCTGTTGCGGCCATACAAAGCCTGCCGTTGCGCCACCTCCTCCTCGCTCAGCCCCCTGTGAGGCGATACCTGCAGAAGTTCCAGGGCCTCTTCGGCCTCCAGACTGTGCCATGAGCGCTGCTCCTTTCCCTGTGTAGGCTCCCGGCTTACCTTTTTTTCCAATACGGCGTTCATGATCTGATTTTTTTAAGATAGGAATAAGCGCCGCCTGCCCGCTACAGGACATGTGAGGGCAGGCGGCGGATGATGTGTTTTTTGCTACTGCGCCAGGTAGGCACCGTCTACAGCGTAATAAGCTCCTGTTACAAAAGAGGCTTTGGCAGAGCTTAGCCAGATCACCAGTTCAGCTACTTCTTCTGATTCTCCGAGCCTGCCGATCGGGTGGACTTTTGCCAACTGCTGCTGTACCTCTTCGTTCAGACCGGCATTGGTTAACAAAGGCGTTTTGATAAAGGCAGGTCCTACAGCGTTTATTCTTATTCCTTTGGCCGAATACTCCAGGGCGCCGTTTTTGGTAAGCCCCACCACACCGTGCTTGGCAGCCACGTAAGCGGCAGAGTTTGCAAAGCCTACCTGCCCCAGGATGGAAGAGTTATTCACGATGGCCCCGCCCCCGTTCTGCAGCATTTGCTGTACCTGGTACTTCATGCAGTAAAACACGCTGCTCAGGTTTACGGCAATCACTTTGTTCCAGCCTTCGATACTCATGTCGCCCACCGGGTTGGCCTCTCCGCCAATGCCGGCATTATTAAAGGCAATATCAAGGCGACCGTACTGCGCGATTGTCTTTTTTACCAGGTTTTCGCAATCATTCGGCTTCGCCACATCTGCCTTCACAAAAAGGGCCTCCCCCCCATTGTCCCTGATCTCCTCTACTACCCGGCTTCCTCCCGCCTCATCTATGTCGGATACCACTACGCTTGCCCCCTCCTGGGCATACTGCAGCGCTGCTGCCATACCGATACCGGATGACGCCCCTGTTACCAGCGCTACTTTACCTGTAAATTGTTTTTCTGTGTTCGTTGCCATGTTCTGAAGTCTAATTGTAGGATTAGTTGATTTAACTGCTACAAAAATCAGCACCTGCCCTTAGCTTTTAAATGACTTCGATCATGTTAAAATATGCTTGATATCAACCTCTTAGCGGTCTTAAAAAGCAAAAAGCTGCCCCAATGTATTGGAGCAGCTTTTTGCCTCATGGCCTGAGGAGGACTTCCCAGTAAGGGTAAGTCCTTATCCTACATAGGAATCCTTCTGAATCTTTACCTGCTGTTGCGAGGACGCACTTACCTTTGCCGGGGTCAGCACCATCAAAAACTTAACCTTGTCCTTCGTTTTAGCCTCCAGCACCTCCAAAGCAGTTCTGATGCTGTCTGTAGCATGCTGCTTTGCATAGTCCATGTTAGGGTAATGGTAATTCTGGTACTGTTTGGTGTCTGCCGCAACAAAGCTTCTGGCATAAATGATCACCTCACTCTCCCGCATGTGTGCTGCTTCATTCAGGTAGTTTACTTTAAAACCGCTTCCGCATAATTCTTCTGAGGCAGCAAAGGCCGACTCAAAATCCGGGAAACCGGCCAATAAATAACCTGTTCTCAGGTCCACGAATTGAAACTCCTTTTTAAGTGTGTCTTTCATAATATTAATAGTAGTACTTCAGGTGCAGTTGAGCTTGCCTCAACTTAAGGTCTGTTAATTAATTAACGTGTTTAAAGCCTTCTTCTTATTTTTTCTGGCTCCTATACTATAGCATACAACAAAGGTAGCACTTTGGTGCCACTTAACCCCATAATTAGTAATTAATTTATACTTTATATGATTTATGCGGACACGTTGTTACAACTACGTACTCCCTAGCAGCTAAGCACCTGCACCCCATCGGCTACTACGCTAAAACAAACAAAAGGTAACGCTTCAGTGCCTGCTTATCATAGCCATAGCCCTCAGGGAGCAGGCATATGGCCTGTGCCCTACCGGCGCTACCCAACTGCCCTCAATATAAAAAGTACAGGTTTCTACCCGCCTGCCACTGGCCATGCCTTTGCAAAACCCGGCTGCTCCCCGGTATTATTTTCCGGCAAAAGTACTAACCAACTAATACAGGACGGATGACTTAAGTCAGCACGTCCGGTGACCTGGGTCATCCTAATAAAAGAGAAAGAGCTCTTCCTTTACAACATGAAACGACAACAAATCTAACATTATGAAAAGCTCACACCTATCTAAAGCAGCGCAACTGATGGGATTGGCCATTTACGGTATAGGCATCCTGTTCTCTTCCTGCAGCACCCAGGCAACCCAAGCAGAAAATACCGATGTCTCCGTCAGAACCGTGTCCGCAGAACTCCCGGTCATTGAAGCGGAGCTGACCACCCCACCCATGGTCCCCGCCCCTATTACGCGGAAGCACCCGGCGAAGGTCGTTGTGCGCCTGGAAGTAACAGAGGAGGTGAAACGGCTGGCTGATGGGGTAGACTATACTTTCTGGACCTTTGGCGGTTCCGTGCCGGGTAAGTTTATCCGCATCCGCCAGAACGATGAGGTAGAGTTTCACCTGCTAAACCACCCGGACAGCAAGAACCCACACAACATCGACTTACACGCCGTAACCGGCCCGGGCGGTGGGGCAAGCTCTACTTTTACAGCACCTGGCCACGAGACAGTATTCAACTTCAAGGCCCTGAACCCTGGCTTGTACGTGTACCACTGCGCCACAGCACCGGTAGGCATGCACATTGCCAACGGCATGTACGGCCTTATCCTGGTAGAGCCAGAAGAAGGCCTTCCTGCCGTAGACAAAGAGTACTACGTGATGCAGGGGGATTTCTACACCAAAGGCAAGTTCGGGGAAGCCGGCCTGCAACCCTTCGACATGGAAAAAGCGCTGGACGAAAAACCTACCTATGTGGTCTTTAACGGTGCCGTGGGCTCCCTGACCGGCGACAATGCCATCACCGCGAAGAAAGGGGAAACCGTGCGACTGTATGTAGGCAATGGCGGCCCCAGCCTCATCTCTTCCTTCCACGTGATCGGCGAGATCTTCGATAAAGTGTATCCCGAAGGGGGTTCTAATGTGAACACCAACGTGCAAACCACCCTGGTGCCTGCCGGCGGTGCGGCCATTACTGAGTTTAAAGTAGAAGTGCCGGGCAACTACGTGCTGGTAGACCACTCTATCTTCAGAACCTTTAACAAAGGGGCACTGGGCATGCTGAAAGTAGAAGGCTCCGAAGAACTGGCGATCTACTCTGGCCAGATCTCCGATAAGGTACTGAAGCCTGAAGGCTCTACGATACAGGAAATGCCGATGGCTGAGGCTCCGAAAGCACAGGTGGCCAACAACAAAGACATGCGGATTGCCCTTGGTAAAACGGTTTACGTGCAGAACTGCCAGGCCTGCCACCAGGCAGAGGGACAAGGCATACAGGGCGCTTTCCCGCCGCTGGCCAAGTCTGACTTCCTGAACGACAACGTGGACCGGGCCATTGGGGTGGTGGCCCACGGGCTGGAAGGCCAGATCAAAGTGAACGGCGAGGTGTACAACAGCACCATGCCAAAGCTGAAACTGTCTGACGAACAAATCGCCAACGTGATGACCTTTGTCCTGAACAACTGGGGCAACAAAGGCGGCGAGGTGACCCTGAAGCAGGTAAGCAAAGCAAGAGCTAGCAACCCTCACTAATCACGTAAGCTGCGACTGATTTCGCAGGCTATCCCCTCCTGAGAAGGCGGCAAAAGAAGGAAAGGCCAGTTCCACGAGGGGCTGGGGAGGGTTTACAAATGCAGGGGCTAGTTCAGAGTTGCCCCTCCTTCACACAAATAGCATACAAAAAGAACTGCCATGAAGCGCTGGTTTCTTATCCTAATCCTTACATTCCTAGCTACTGGCCAGGCTATCGCACAAAAGACCATTCCCCAGCACATGGTCCCTATCAAGGGAGGCACCTTTGTGCCACTTTACGGCGACGAGGCTGCCCCGGTAGAGGTGAAAGGCTTTCTGCTGGACAAGTACCCAGTCACCAATGCGGAGTACGCCCGGTTTTTAGCGGACAACCCAAAGTGGGAAAAGGACGCGGTAAAACCCCTCTTTGCCGACAAAAACTACCTCCGGCACTGGGACACGGGACAAGGCACGGCGGCGACCGGCAAGGCCATGTACAGCCCGGTAACAAACGTATCGTGGTTTGCGGCAAAAGCCTACTGCGAGTGCCAGGGCAAGCGGCTGCCAACGGTTAGTGAGTGGGAATTCGCCGCCCTGGCAAGCGAAGACAAGCCCAACGCCGCGCAGGACGAGAAGTTTTACCAGCGGAGCCTGGACTGGTACAGCAAACCGAACCCCGACATACTGCCACCGGTACAGAACAGCTTCCGCAATTACTATGGCCTGTATGGTATGATCGGGCTGGTGTGGGAATGGACGCAGGACTTTAACTCGGCGCTGTTAGTGGGAGACTCCAGGTCCGATGCCAGCCAGGACAGGCAGCTTTTCTGCGGTGCCGGTGTGAACGGGGCAAAATACGTCGGAAACTATGTGGCTTTTATGCGCTACGCCTTCCGCTCCAGTTTAAAGGCAAACTATACGGTGGCGAACCTCGGTTTCCGATGCGCGCAAAGCATAAAATAAGCCACGGGTTAATTAAACATCAAACGCAATACTTATGAAACGCTATACCTATCTGTTACTGCTCCCCCTTCTGTTCGGCCTTCCTGCTTGTCAGGAGGAAGAACTTGGCTGCTGCTCCAAGCCGGCAGCGGAGCATGCGAGCGCATCGGCTACGCACGCTACGGCCACCCCTACGGCTGCCCTCACCGATATGTCGCTCTACAACCTGGAGTCCGAATGGCAAAACCAGGAAGGCCGAAAGATGAAACTACCGGAACTGCAGGGGAAAGTACAGCTCGTTTCGATGATCTTTACCAACTGTAGCTATGCCTGCCCCCGGATTATTGCGGACCTGAAGCGAATTGAAACCGAGTTACAGCAACTCGACCGGGATGACGTGGGCATTGTGCTGGTTACAATGGATCCGGAGCGGGACACCCCTGCAAGGCTAAAAGAATTTGCCACAGACAACAAGCTTGATCCCAGCAGGTGGACACTCCTGACCGGCGAAGCAGAGGCTATCCGCGAGCTCTCTGCTCTCCTGAACATGAAATATAAACAGGAGCTGGACGGCAACATCTCCCATGCCAACATGATCTCTGTCCTAAACGAGCAGGGCGAACTGGTGCACCAGCAGGAAGGGCTGGGGGTATCGCCCGAAGCAACGGTTCAGGCCGTACAGGGGCTTGTTCAAGCCTTGTAAAGAAACAGACAAACCCGTTGTCCTATTCTACTGTAAGCAAAAGGCTCCTATGGTTAGCACAGGAGCCTTTTGCTTTTGAACAGGCGCTAAAACAGTGCTACTGCTCGTGGGGCTGCCATACCTCCCTCACTAGATATGTGCATAGGTCCTATGGCAACTGGAGCGTAAACTCTGTAAACTCGCCTTCTACTGAATCCACGCTTAAGGTACCGCCGTGCCCTTTCGTAATGATGTCATAGCTAAGTGAGAGGCCAAGGCCCGTTCCCTGCCCGGAAGGCTTGGTGGTAAAAAAGGGTTGGAAGATCTTGCCTCTGACGGCTTTCGGGATGCCAGCTCCATTGTCGCGTATTTTGATTTCTGTTTTGCCTCCGCGCTGCCGGGTGCTGACGCACACTTCGGGCTGATAGCCCTGGCCCTCCTGCTTTAGCTTTTGCTGTGTGGCGTAAAAGGCATTGTTGTAGAGGTTCAGCAGCACCCGCCCAATTTCCTGCGGCACCACCTCTACCGGGGCCAGGAGCTCGTCGAACTGCGTTACCAGCTTCGCGTTAAAGCTCTTGTCTTTCGCTCTCAGGCCGTGGTAGGCCAGGCGCAGGTACTCGCCGGCCAGTGCGTTCAGGTCAATCGGTCGTTTTTCCCCACAAGATGCCCGGGAGTGCTCCAGCATGCCGTTCACAATGCTTTCGGCCCTGCTCCCATGCTCGTGTATTTTGGCAAGGTTTTCCTGCAGGCCCCGGATGATCTCCTCTTCCAAAGCATCGTCGCGCTTTCTTTTCTGCTGCTCTTCGCGCAACTCCTCTACCAACTCCTGGCAGACTTCCGAAAAGTTATTCACAAAGTTCAGCGGGTTCCGGATCTCATGGGCAATACCGGCGGTGAGCTCTCCCAGCGAGGCCATCTTTTCAGACTGGATCAGCTGCATCTGCGTTTTCTTGAGCTGGTCGTAGGCTTTCTTCAGCTCGATATTGCGGAGCCGGTGTATTTCCGCTTCTCTTTTCTGCGCTTCGATCTGGTTTGCCAGCTCCATGTTCTTCAGCTTGGTGCTGGCCGAAAAGTTAATGACCTCCTCCTTGCTCTGATGGTACTTTTCGTGGTATATCAAAGCCTGCTGATAGTCGCCCTGCTGTTTGTAGACAGCCGACAGGGCCAGGTAAATGTCATAGATCAGGTAGCGCAGGTGCGCCTCCTTTGCCGTGCGCAAGGCCTCCTCCAGCAAGTCCACCGCCTCCCCGTAGTTTTTATAGTGCAAGTGCACTTTTGAGAGGCTGGTACACAAACGGCAGAAATTGGCCGGGAAAGCCTTGTTGCATTGCTTCGCCTTTTGCAGGGCGTCCGACAGGTACTGCTCCGCTTTGGAGAGTTTGTCCTGCTCCAGGTAAAAATCACCCAGGTAATTCATGGCAACAAGCCAGCCGTGGGTCTCTCCTAACTCTTCCCGCATCGCCAGGCTCTCCAGCAGGTCGCCCTCTGCTTCCCCATACTGCCGCCGCTTCTGTTTAACAAGTGCCAAGCCCACCAGCACGGCGGCGATACCGGCCTGGTCGTGGAGCTCCCGCCGGAGGGAGATGCTTTTCTCATAGTGCTTTTCCGCTTCCTCCAGATTGCCAAACTGCATGTTGATGTAGCCCAACTGCATCAGGCAGGCGGCCTCCCCCTCCTTATCCCCAAGCGAACGCCGCACCGTAATGCTTTCCTGGCAGGACTCCAGCGCCTGGTTGTAATCCCCGACACCGCGGTACACCAGGCCGAGGTTGTACAAGGCATGTGCCCGGCCCTCTGCATCCTGTAAGGTCTCGAAGATCTGGGCCGCTTTAAAGAGCACCTGAAAAGCCGTGCTGTAATTGGCCAGTACCATCTCTACAAAGCCCTGGTTCAGCAGCCCGGAGGCCAGGCCCTTCTCATAGGAGATCGTCTCGGCCAGTTGGATGGCCTGCTTGCTTTTGAGCAAAGACAAAGCGGTATCCGTGTGCCTTAGCTCATAAGCCACACGATTTAAGAGGTCGATGCAGGTCACCGTGTCCTTGGCTGTCTGCAACTGCTCTTCCAGAAGCTTTATTCTTTCGTTGATAGCGCTCAAAGGCCAAACTGCGTAAGGTGGTAGTCAGCATGTGCGTAGGCCAAATGCCCCCAGTCGTTGCGGCTCATCTTTCCGAAAAGGGTATGCGTGGGCTGGAGGGAGGGCGCATCGATCATGTGCTCCACGGTGGCTTTATAGCGTGCCTTTTCCATCTCCAGTTCCTCCAGCGCCAGGCCCAGCTGCACGACATCTACCTCCGGAAAGGTCTGCACCTTTCCTTTCTCACGGCCGGGCGGCTTGATGTTACTTAAAAACATCCACTTGAAAAGCGTGCGGGTCAGGAAACTGCTTCTGTCGGGCAGCGGTTTCTCGGCAAAGGCCAAACGGTTAGCCTCCGAGAGATGGCGGATCATTTGTGTGGCGGTCAGCTTGCCCCACTTCCCTTTCGTATCGGCCGTGAGCCTGTCTACCCGGTCGAAAAGCAAAGGTTTTACATTGGGTTCAAATATGCTGTGTTTCATCTGACATAGCGTTTGCAGTTGGTTGGTGAGCAGGGTCCTCTTTCATGGGATGAGTCGTGCTAATCTTCAAATGGTTATAAAGGCATTATACGTAGTAGCGCCACATAAGTACCAGCGGTGCCGCCCTTTACTGCTGACAACTAGTGCTTCACAGACACAGACAGCTTGTACACCTTTGTTTGTTGTATACTTTAAAAGGTAAATAAAATACTATGTTCATACAATACCACAAGAATAATTTATGTTAGCAGCTGCCACGAAGGGGCCAGGTCACTGTTTCAACATGGTAAGTGCTGTTCCTGCGCAAACCTTTACTCATAAAGCCAGGTGCCCTTCCTTCACCGAGCGCTGCCAAAGGGACTGCTGAGAAAAGAACCTGTCCCATAAGCCTCTCCAGCCCGCGCGCCTCCATCCCCAAAACCTGCCCTGGTACCCCGCCCGTCCGAAAGCCTGACGCAGTTATCATTTACCTACTGTTACAGCCCTCCTGCTGTTACTTTGCTAAAAAATCGCTTACTTTAAGCAGGAAAAGACAAGGCTGCCGCGAATGGCCCCCTGTAAAAGCATATTTAGATTTTATTATCCCACCAAAACATGGACAACATCATCAGCTCGGTAAACGACCTCGTTTGGAGCAATGCCCTTATCATCCTATGCCTGGGGGCAGGTATTTACTTTTCAGTAGTCACCCGTTTCCTGCAGGTACGTTACCTCCGCGAAATGCTTCGCCTCCTCTTCAAGGGCGAATCCTCCGAAAAAGGGGTAAGCTCCTTTCAGGCTTTCTCCATTGCCATCGCCGGCCGTGTTGGCACCGGTAACATTGCCGGGGTGGCCACGGCCATTGCCATGGGCGGACCGGGAGCCGTGTTCTGGATGTGGGTGATTGCCTTCCTAGGCAGCGCCTCTGCTTTTATTGAGGCAACGCTGGGCCAGATCTACAAGCAGGTAAAACAGGGCGAGTACCGGGGCGGCCCTGCCTACTACATCGAGAAAGGCCTGGGCGTGAAATGGTATGCCGTCGTTTTCGCGGTGGCTACGATCATGAGCATGGCCCTGTTCTTACCGGGGGTGCAGAGTAACAGCATCGCCCTGAGCGTGCATACGGCGTTTGACATACCGGTAGCAGTAACGGGGGCTATCGTCACGGCCCTGCTGGCCCTGATCATTTTTGGCGGGGTAAAGCGCATAGGCAAGGTAGCAGAAGTAGCCGTTCCCTTTATGGCAGGCGCTTATATCCTGATGACGGTCATCATTATAGGCATGAACATAACGGAGGTACCGGAGGTGATCAGCCTGATTGTATGCTCTGCCTTTGACATAGAGCCGGCCTTTGCCGGTGTGTTTGGCATGGCGATCTCCTGGGGCGTGAAGCGCGGCATTTATTCGAACGAGGCCGGTCAGGGTACTGCCCCACACGCGGCAGCGGCAGCAGAAGTGTCTCACCCGGCCAAGCAGGGACTGGTACAGGCCTTTTCGGTATACGTAGACACCCTGTTTGTTTGTACCGCCACTGCCTTCATGATCCTGTTTACCGGACAGTACAATGTCGTGAACCCCGAGGGCGGCTTTATTGTGGAGAACCTGCCGGGGGTAGCCTTTGGCCCGGAGTTTACGCAGCAGGCCGTCAATACCTACTTCCCATCCCTGGGTAGTGGGTTTGTAGCCATCTCCCTGTTACTTTTCGCCTTCACCACCATCATGGCCTACTACTATATCGCCGAGACGAACCTGAGTTACCTGAACGGCAAGGGCAATAAGTGGCTGCTCTGGGCGCTGCGGACGCTTATCCTGGCCGCCACCTTCTACGGCTCTGTTAAAACGGCCGAGTCCGCCTGGGTGATGGGCGACATCGGCGTGGGCATCATGGCCTGGCTGAACGTGGTCGCGATTCTGCTGCTCCGCAAACCGGCCCTCCGTGCCCTCAAGGATTACCATGCGCAACGCCAAGCCGGACTTGACCCTGTGTTCAGTGCTAAGAAACTGGGGATCGAGAATGCCGATGAGTGGGACAAGGCCGAAGAACCCGACAAAGAATTGCAGGCCGTTTAAGCTGGTCTGTCAGTTTTTTCAGGTAAAGCAGGGCTTCCGGGCCCTGCTTTATTTTTTTGTGCGGTGGCGAAGCATTGAGCTGAAATGTTAGCAGAGGAGGTTCTCTCCCTATAAAGAGGAAAGAAGCAAGCTAAGGGGCGCTGTTGATTTGGTTGAATAATGTCTATATTTACATCCGACATCAAAACACAACAACATGTATACAGGAATACAGCATTTACACTCCTACATGACGTATCTGGTACTGCTGGGGCTGGTTATCAGCCTGGTCGTAGCACTGGGCGGCTTGTTTGGGAGCAAGGTCTTCACAGACAAGCATAGAAAACTGAGCCTGCTCGGCTTGATCCCGGCGCACCTGCAATGGGTGATTGGCGTGATCCTATACTTTGTATCGCCGCTCGGCTTCTCAAATTTCTCTGGCACTGCCATGGGGGATGCTGTCTCCCGGCTTTACATCCTGGAGCACCCACTTACCATGATCATCGCGGTGGTGCTGATCACCGTTGGGTATGCCCGTGCCAAGCGCCAGCTCGGGGAGCAGAGAGGCTTTAAGAGCATTGCTATCTTTTACACCCTGGCCCTGATCCTCATCCTGATCCGCATTCCTTGGAATGCCTGGCCGAACAGCTAAGCAGACGCAGTAGCGGGCAACGCACCTCGCAATAGCCTCTGCCAACCTGCGGGTTCAGATTACTTTATAGCGCAGCCTCTTACACGAAAAGTAAGAGGCTGTTTTTTTTTGATGGCATTGGCCTGCTCCCTTGGGGCAAGCAACACAAGCCGTTTTTAAACAGCCAGTATACTGTTCGTGCCACCAAACTCGTTGGGCGCCTCGCCGTCGGCTTCCGGGTCGTTGCGCCACTCCGACCCGTTTACCAGGTACTTGAACTCGTGATGGGTGTTCTTGGGGAGCGACTGCACAATTTCGAAGGTGTCGCCCTTCTTTTTATTCATTTCGATGGGGTTGTCCCAATCATCGTTAAGGCCTACTACCTCGACCTTGTCAGCGTTCTCGATGCTAACGGTAAACTTAACCTTGCACTGGTCTTTCGTTTTCAAGTAGGTTTTCTGAATCATCGTTCTAGGGTTATATCTTATCGTTTAAGTGTCGTAAAGCGGTGGAAGTAGCGCGAACGGGCAGGACGGCTTTTCAGCCTACAGCCACGTGTGCTGCTGCCTGTTGCACAGAAATATAGCCAGAGCACTGGCCAATACCTCTACTCCTTTGCCAGCCTTTTAGTTAGCTCTTTTTCAAGGCAGCCTATACGATAAAAAGCAGAAAAATGTTTTTTGCCCCTCCCCTCAAAGGTCCAACTGTTGCTCAGGCAGGTGTTTGCCTTACCCGGCCAGCTCATTTAAGCTTAAACGAACCCACGAATTAAATTGCCAAAGCCAGGTACAGCACCTTCAAGGAGGTCCTAGCCAAACCGGCTATAAGATGATAGAGAACCACATCCCCAAACCGAAGTACTCCTAGCCAGGTTAAACTGACTTAGCCCTTTTATCACCAGGGCTTCCTGGGCTTCTCAGCGCCCACGCCGGCCGCTACCTCTACCACGTTGTCATCCCGTGTCCACTCGATCAATTTATGATAGGGGTCTATGCCAGCACGGGCTGGTAACACAGGCACGGTAACGGTGACGGCCTGGCTTCCGCTCCGAATACGGTGTTTCTGCAGGTACAGCGCTTTTCCCCGCTCCTCCCCCTCGCCGGCAGCGGCAAAAGCCCCGATCTCTACGAGGTCGTCCATGGGGGCCTGACGGGCACGGCCGATACTGTCTGCTTTCATTTTGTTTGCCTCTACCTGTAGCGTTACCCGGTACCCGCCCGTGCGAAGGGGCACCGCCTGCACCTGTTTTGTGCGCATGTCCCACAGGGTGATCTCCTCGAAAAGGTCGGTGAGCAGGTACTGCAGGGAGTCCGGGGTGACCGCCTGCAGTTCCTGCAAAAGGTCGCGGCTTGTAGGATAGGGAGCCCCGCCATAGCGGTGCTTCTCCAGAAAATGGCGCAGGGCCCTGTTCACCGCTTCCTCCCCGAGATAGTCGCGCAGGGCGTACATCACCACAGCCCCCTTGTCGTAGTGGATGTAGTCCTGGTCCTCTGATAACAGCAGGGGCACTTCCAGATGCCCCCGGTTCTGGCGGCCTACCAGGTAGCGGTGCCGGAACTGCCCGAGGAACTGCCGGACCTTTGCAGGGCCATAGGCCTTTTCCATCACCATCAGGGCACTGTAGTGTGCCAGGGTCTCGTGCAGCACCCGCCGGCCCTGCACATCGGCCGCCACGAACTGCCCTCCCCACCATTGGTGCGCCACCTCGTGCGCCGTCACCACAAAGGGATAATCGATCCCATCCTCTACCCGGGCCAGGAAGCCCAGCCCCTCGGAATAGGCCACAGTACCCGGAAAGGCACGGGCATAGCTCCCCTGGTGGCGCGGGAACTCCACGATCCTGAGCTGCGGATAAAGGTAGGGGCCGAAATGCTTTGTGTAGTAATCGAGGGAGGCCTTGACGCCGCGCACCATGCTGTTTAGGTTAAAGGCATGCTCCGGATGGTGGAGCACCTGCACTTGCACGCCTTGCCACTGGTCTTCCAGCACCTGGTACCGGGCCGAAAGGAACACAGCGATGTTCTTGACCGGCCCATCCGTTGCGTAGTGGAAGTAGCGCCGGCCGTTCTCCTGCCATGTCCGCTTCAGGGAGCCGGGCGCTACCGCTACCTGGTCTGGGGACGTGCCGATTATGGTCTCGTAGTTAACCCATTCCCCATAACCGGGCCTGCGCGCCCGTGCTTTTGCATCGTACACCGAAGCCGTCTTGGCGCGGGCGGCGAGGCCCTGCTCCCGGCGCAGGGCCTCGCTTTTGAGCTCTCTGTCCGGCTGATAGCCCACTACCGGCAGCCGCCTTTGGTCTAAGAGGGTGCCGTTGCCTACCAGGGCCTCGGATACCCCGCTATTCGAAAAGCCCTGCTCATCATAGAGCAGGTCGAAGAAAAGAAACACTGAATCGCCGGGGGCAAGCGCCTTTTTAAGCTGGAAAATATAGTAGCCGTGCTCCTTGTCGGCGAGTACTTGCCCGGCCTCCTGCCCCAGGCCCGCCTCCTGCACGTGGATGTCAGGGTCTATCATCAGGTGGATGGAGTCGATGGCCGCAGGCGTGCTGTTGCGGAGCAGGTAGGTGCCGCGCACCGAAATGGCCGGCCTTTCGGGGTAAATCTCTACTTGGTAACTGGAGCCGGCAATGTGCGGCTGGGGCAGGTCCTCATACCGTTTGTAAAGCCGCTCGTACGCGGCGAGCCGGGCGACCCGCGCATCAAAGGGCTGGTACTCGTGCAATACGTTGGTGTTGTAGAAAACGAAGCCGCCGGTGGCGAGCAGGAGCAACATGGCGACACCCGTGAGCATGGCGGTACGCCGCGTAAAGCCCGCCCCTGCCTCCCGGAGCCTGTGCAGCAGGCCCGCTTCCCGGCCACGCCGCCAGAAGAGGTTGGCCACCACCAGCAGGAGCAGCGCCCAGGCGCCCCAGTATAGCTTGAACCACAGGTAAGGGGCCAGAAAGGGGGTAAAGCCACTCATGTCGGAATAGGTCCAGGCGGGGGCGGAGGGATAAAGCAGCATGTGGTGCTCGATTTCCAGCAGGCGCCTGCCAAAGCTGAAAAAGACATAGTACAGCACGAACACCAGGTGCCCCACGTATTTCTGGTTCACCAGCACGTGCACGAGCATGGCCAGGGCCGCCCACAGGAGGTAGTCGGCCAGCTGTATGCCGAAGAGGATCTGCACGTACAGGCCCGGCTCGAAGTTGTAATAGCCCTTCAGCGCCTGCAGCAGCATGCCGCCTCCCATCAATACGCCCTGCAGCGCGACAAGGGCCAGCACGAGGGCCAGGAACTTCCCGAAAAACGAGACCCAGTTCGGCAGGGGCAGCGCATCCGTTATCTCGCTCATGCCTGCCTCCCGCTCCATCCAGACCAGCTCCCCGGCAAAGACCACGAGCAGGAAATAAACCAGCGGGGGCAGCTGGCCCAGCACCTCTTTAGCCACCACGTATGTGACAGGCCAGGTGGGGGTATCAAATACCACCCAGGCATCCCAGCCGTTGAGGAAGAGAAAGAGGAGGCTTGCCGTAGCGAGGAACAGCAGGTAGCGGTTCGCGAAAATCTCCCGGAACGAGCGTCCGGCAACGGCGAATACCTGGCGCAGCCTCGCCTCTCCCGTAAAGGCCTGTGCCACCTGGGGCACTGCCAGCGGGGCTACCCGTTCTGGGGCCAGCTCCGGCTGCGGTTCCGGCTTGTGCCTGCCCCGGCTTTGCGCGGCTTCATGCCCAAAACGGAAACGGCGGTAGAGCAAGACCAGCACGCCCAAAGCCCCGGTTATCCAGAGCAGGCGGTTCCACAGGAGCACCTCCCCCAGCGGCACAAGCTGTGTGTTGCGTTCTACCGGCGTCCAGTAGGCAATCGTTTCGCGCACCGCCAGGAAGCCAAAGGGCTCCAGGAGCGCCGCCACCTCCCGGAGGGCCGTCTGCTCTACAAGCGTCTCCGCCGTGATCAGGCTCCCCATAAAAAGAACCAGGCCGCCAATGTAGCTCGCCAGCGCACGACGGCTCAGCACGGCTGTGGCAGACAAAATCGCGGCCGTCACGAACATGTTGGGCAGCAGGATGACAACGTAAGGCTGCAGGAAGGCACCTAGCCGAAATGGGCCGAGCAGCTCCGGCTCCAGCTCCTGTAGCTGCAGGCCCAGCAAGAGCCCGACCGGCATGAGCAGCAACAGCAGGGCATTTACCACAAAGGCGCCGAGTAGGCGGCCGCCCAGGTAGTCGGCCTTGCGGATGGGGGCGGTGAAAAAGAGCGGGTGCATCCGGGACTGAAAATCCCGGAGGGTGGCGTCGTTGAAAAAAGCTGCCGTGGCGGCCATCCCGATCATGCTGAAAAAGACCATGGCAAAGACAATCATGAAAGGGGCGTTCACCTGTATACTACCGCCGGTATTGCCGCTCCCCTTCGCCTCCTGCACCAGGATGCCATCCACCATCAGCAGGGCCACGGCCAGGAAAAGAAGGAAGTAGAGCCAGGTAGAGGCGTGGCGCAGCCGGTAGGCTATCTCAAAGCGAAAGATCTCCCAGAATCTCATGAGGCGACCTCCTTCTCCTGTTGCTGCCCCAGATGCCCCGACATCGTGCTGAAGTACACATCCTCCAGGTGCGGCTCTGCCGGCTCAAAGCCGTTTCCGGGCACCTCGGTACTGTAAATGCGCACTACTGTGCGTCCGCTGAGTAATTTGGTGGAGATCACGGCATGTTCCCGCTCCAGCCGGGGCAGCAGGTGCTTGTCCACCACCCGCCGCCATATCCGCCCTTGCAGCTCCGCAACCGCTTTTAGGGGCTCGGCCTCCTGCAGGATCCGGCCCTTGTCGATGATGGCCATGCGCGTGCAGAGCTCGCTCACGTCCTCCACAATGTGGGTGGAGAGGATCACCACGCTGTGCTCCCCCAGCTCGCTCAGCAGGTTCAGAAAGCGCACCCGCTCGGCCGGGTCCAAGCCGGCGGTCGGCTCGTCCACAATCATCAGCTGTGGACTACCCAGGAGGGCCACGGCCACGCCGAAGCGCTGCCGCATGCCGCCCGAGAAGCCGCCGAGCTTTTGCCGGCGCACCTCCCAGAGGTTGGTTTGCCGGAGTAGGCCCTCCACCACCTCGCGACGCGCCTGTCGCCCCGTGATCCCCTTGAGCACCGCGAAGTGATCCAGCAGGTCCTCTGCCCTTACTTTGGGGTACACGCCGAACTCCTGCGGCAGGTAGCCGAGCATTTTGCGCACCTCGTCCTTCTGCTGCAGCACATCGAGCTCCCCGAGGTGGATGCTCCCCTCGTCCGGCTCCTGCAGGGTGGCCAGCATGCGCATGAGGGTAGACTTGCCCGCCCCGTTCGGCCCCAGCAGCCCGTACATGCCGGCCGGGATAGTCAGGGAAGCTCCCTTTAGCGCCTGCACTCCGTTCGCATAGGTTTTGGAGATGTTTCTGATCGTTACTTTCATAGTTTTGTTTTGTACAGTATGGCAGTTGCGGCTCAGGAAGGCTTGCCTCCCCCAGCCTCTCAGGACAAGGGTAGCCAAAAAGCCGTACGCCCTCAACTAAATGTGATGAATGCCCTAAAAGATGTGATGGAAATAAGTAGCAGATACAGATATGGACGTGGCTGGAGCACTGCATCCTCGGTTCCGTTACTGGGTTTTGCCTTGCCAGATCCTGTCACACAGGTGGTCCCGTGATAGCGACAGGCAGGAACAGCCCTATCGGCCCGCACAGCTGTGCTTTCGGCAGCTTTTAGGTTGGAGCAGTACGGTGCAGGAAAGATTGAATGTGATGAACTGCGGGTGAAAGCGATGCCCAAATGCAGGATGTGATGGAAGCATGAGCTTGGAAGACTTGCCAGATGCAGGAGGACCAGCAGAAAAAGAACCTACCCCTACTCCTCCGAGGAGGGGAGTATAGGATAAGATACCCAGCAAAAGGCTCCTTTTAGGAGTCCTGATTTCTTTTTTCTCGTATAGTTTGTAACTCCTTTTATCTCATGCCTAAAAACCGGATCATTCCTTACAGAGAAGATTTGAAGGCGAAGCCAGAGAACTCAGGAAGAACAGCACACTATCTGAAATACTACTGTGGGAGGAGATAAAGGCACGGAAACTGCTGGGATACCAGTTCCACCGTCAGGTTCCCATGCTTGATTTTATCGTTGACTTTTACTGCCATGAGTTGGGCCTGGCGATTGAAGTAGATGGATGCAGCCATAACGATAATTATGACTATGATGATCAGCGGCAGCATGAGTTGCAGCAGTATGGCATTAGTTTTATCAGATTCGACGATCTGGAAGTAAAGAAGGATATGCCTTCCGTGCTACGGACGCTAGAGGGTTGGATACTCGATAAGAAGGGATAAAATTCAACAATAACCGATTTACAATGCCTCTTGCAGGCTTTGCTCACGAACGATTACACCCCTATGGTCCCCTCAAGGGGACAGTTTCCCTGCTATTGCACCACTAATCTTTCTTCGCAACTACTACAGTAGCTACAGCACCAGTTAATCTAGAACAGTAACAGCAGGACTATCCCCTTGAGGACAAGTGAGAACGCGAGTTCGAAACTAGCGAGCGTAGCTCTGAGGGGCAGAAACTCCTGAACTCTCTAACTCCTAAACTCCCCTACTCCAATCAACCTCCGGAAACACCACCTCCAGCTGCCGTTTGATCACCCTATAGTTGCCTTTCCAGAAACTCGCCAGATCCGACACCGTTGTGATTGGCTTGAGCTCCGGGGTGAGCAGGGCCAGCTCCACCGTCATCTCGCCATCATCTACTTTCGGGCTTTCCTCCCAGTCCAGCACGTCCTGCAGGCGGATCTCCAGCTTCGGCTGTGTGCCATCCGGTTTATACTCCAGCTCGATGGAAGATCCATCCGGCAGCGTCAGAAAAGCCGGCGCCAGTACCTCCAGCCTTGCGCGCTGCTCCTCATTCAGGTACTTCTTCTCAAGTATAGGCAGGAGCTCCAGCTCCATCAGCTCATCCGGGTGCTCGATGTCGTAGAGGTAGGGCTTCAGCCAGTCCCAGTTGGTCATGAGCAGGGTGCTGGTGCTGACGTCGGGCCAGAACTCGGAGGGGCGCCATTTACGGAGGCTCATCACGCGGTTCTGCCATTGCTTCACTTCCTCGTTGAAGTCCAGCAGGTGCTCGCCTTCTACTTTGATGGCTTCGGACATGGCAGGTACGCGGTGCTTCTCGTCTGGTGGCGGCAGCGGCTTGCTTTGCAGCACAATGCTGCCGATACGGGTGTCCAGTGAGGCGGTGAGTTCGCCGTCGTTCACGTCCCAGTGGTAGACTTCCTGCTGCTTCAGCAGTGGGGCCAGGTCGCGGGGGTTGAGCTGCGAGGCCAGGAAAATGCGGCCCGGGTTGTCGCCGGTACCCGCATGCAGGTGCGCGATGGCCAGCCAGGGCTCGTGCGCCAGGTCGTCTCTATGACCGGCGGAGGCATACTGCCCGCTGGCCAGCTGGAACTGCGCGTTGTTGCCGGGGCGGGAGTAAGCGATGCGCTCGGGGTAGCAGTGGGCCAGCAGCACACCGGTTTCATACTCGTCGAAGGTGCCGTTCTCAGGCTCCACCGCAAACAGCTGGCGGTACGAGCGGGCTATCTTCTCGATCTTGGCAAAGCGCTTGCCCTGCCCCTGCTCTTTTCTATACCTGCGCAGGGCTTCCACTCTTAAATTTAGGTCGATGCCGGCATTGCGGTCCAGCGGGTCGCGCTCTTCCAGCACGGCGGCAATATCGGAGGCCAGCGGCACCTGGTCTGTTTCCTCGGCTTTGAGCAGCATGTGCGCGATGCGCGGGTGGCAAGGCAGCGCGTGCATGCGCTTGCCATGCTCGGTGATGCGGCCATGCTCCAGCGCTTGCAACTGGTGCAGCATGTCAGTGGCGTAAGCCAGGGCCGCACGCGGCGGCGGGTTGAGCCAGGTAAGGCCACGGATATCGGTCACGCCCCACTGCGCCATGTCGAGCACCAGGTTCGACAGGTCGGCCTCCATGATCTCGGGGGTGCGGTGCGGGGCCATGCGCTCCTGCGTGGTTTTGCTCCACATGCGGTAGGCGGTGCCGGGCCCCAGGCGTCCGGCGCGACCGGCACGCTGGTCGGCGGCGTCTTTGGAGATGCGTACCGTTTCGAGGCGCGACAAACCCGACTTCGGATCGAAGCGGGAGGTTTTGCCGAAGCCCGTATCCACCACCACCGAAATGCCTTCTATGGTTAAGCTGGTCTCGGCGATGCTGGTGGCCAGCACCACTTTGCGCCTGCCCTGGCGGTCGGGCATGATGGCAGCATACTGTTTGCCGAAGGGCAGCATCCCGAACAGCGGGTGTATCTGCACGCCACGTAGCTGCTTGCGCAATATAATCTCTACTTTCCGGATGTCGTTTTCGCCGGGCAGGAACACGAGGATATCTCCTTCCTGCTCTTTGGCGGCTTGCTGCACTACTTTTGCCGTCATTTCGGGCAGCATGCGGTCGTCGGCGTCGCCGGTATAGATGGTGTTGATGGGATATTGTCGCCCCATGCTTTGCGCCACCGGGGCCTTGAGCAGGCTCGTGAGCTGGGGCATGTCCAGGGTGGCCGACATCACCATAATGCGCAGGTCCGGGCGAAGGGTGTGCTGCGCCTCCCGGCTCAGGGCCATGGCCACATCGGCATGGATGCTACGCTCATGAAACTCGTCGAAGATCACGATGCCGATGCCAGTTAACGAGCGGTCGCTGTGGATCATGCGGGTGAGGATGCCTTCGGTCACGACCTCGATGCGGGTAGCAGCGGAGGTGCGGTTCTCGAAACGGATGCGGTAACCGACAGTCTGGCCTACCTCCTCGCCAAGCAGTTGCGCCAGGCGCTCGGCAATGGTTTTGGCCGCCAGGCGCCGGGGCTCCAGCATCACGATCTTCTGGCCCTCGAGCCAGGCCTCGTCCAACAAAGCCAGCGGCAGCAAGGTGCTTTTACCGGCTCCGGGAGGGGCGTTTACGATCAGCGTATTCTGCGCCGCCAGGTGCTCCCAAACGGCAGGTATAATTTCCCGAACGGGGAGGTCTATGATGAATGGGTTGAAGGGCAAGGGGAATAATAAAATTTTGAAGTCAACTACTATAAGTAAAACACTTTAATCATTTGCGTAGGTGTTGGAACAATGCTTTGCTATCAAAGTTCTAAGACACTCTATAAAATCATTAAAACTGTTAGAGTAAGCTATTCCTACTTCTTCTCTAATGCTTTTAAATAATAAAGGTCCATGAACAGTTTTCTTGTACTGTGTATTCATCAATTTATCTAAAATACTAGCTCCATTTTTACCATCATAATAATCTTGAATCGCATCATCATTTATAAATTTGGATGCTCTTATTCCTTCGATGTCACATACAATCCAGTTTTCAAACATTATATCTGGAGGACAGACAAAGATTGTATCTTGTAGAGAATCCTTGGATAATTTTGTACATTCCAACAAAGCTTCAATTATACTCGCTTTCAATTTATCTGAGAAGCTCCTAAATGTTTCTTTTCTTCTTTCTAAATCAGGGAGTAGAATAACTGCTCTTATGTTGCTAGTTAATGCAAGTTTTATTGTAGGAAGTACTCCTTTTGTATAGCCTTGTATTGAAAAGTCTAATCCATTTCCAGGCCCTTTCCTTATTTCAGGACAATCATAATATTGCTTTTTGAATTTACTCTGTAATGCACCAATTTCCGTTGGTCCATCAACTATGCACATTATTCTCTTTAAACTCATTTTTAGAAGATTGGAACACCACCTAAATTACCAGCAATGTAGTGGTAACCGCACCCAAAGCCTGAATCAGCTATTACTTCTTTTATTTCTTCGATATTATCTAGTCTTCTACAATTAGTAAAGGCTTCTTTTAACTCGCATATGATAAGTTCTTCCGGATTAAGTAGGTTCAGAATAGTTTCGGAATGACTTGTTAAAATGCAAATTCCATCATTAAAAGTGTCACGTAAATAATTGATTAGTAAAGTATTAGCATAGGGGTGAAGGTAATTTTCAGGCTCTTCTATTATAGTTGTATTTTGCTTTTGTTTAACAACTCCAACTAACAAGGCCAAAATCTTTACTGTCCCATCTGATAAAGTATTTGATGGAAATTTATTTCCATAGCTGTCCTTTAAAGCAAAATACCTTTTATAGCTAATGTCAGATATCTCTGGACTAATTTGTTGATAATTTGGTAGTATTTGTTCTAAGAGTAAATTTATTTCACTTAAATACTCTGATCTTTTATTCATAAAATGTAGAGTATTCGCCAAATACCTTCCATTCCCTAGCATCTCGTTAGGCTCAGTAATATCACATGATAGTCGAGCGATATTAGGATCAATATTTATTGATTTAATTTTATTAAAATCAGATGATACGAGATGACAGACAAAGAACAATTTTGACATCAAGGGAAGAAAGCTTTCATTATTTTCCCTTTCTTCTCCTAACTCAATAGTCAAAGTTTTTTGTCCTTTTTTTATTATTTTAAAATCCCCTAGCAAATCTTTACTTAAAACCTTTGCATCAATTTCATTATCCTTCTGTATAATTCTTAAAACTTTCCTATAAGCTTTTTTAGGTCCCTTTCTACTTATTTCTACTTTCTCTTCAGTTATAAAAAGCTCTTCTCCAACTGAAAGGTTTATTGAATAAATGTACTTTAAATCATACTGATCATCTCCCAGTTTACCTTTAACTCTTCCTCGTGCCTCTAATTTAATACTTCTTTCTTCATCAGTATTCACAGCATTAAAAGTAGAGCCCACACCTCCGTACTGTGTGAATGCTTCATACAAAGTGCTTGAACTCAAAGATGATAATAATGAAAGAGCTTGGCATATATTGGTTTTACCAACTCCATTAGGTCCTACTAGGACGTTGATACCTTTGGTAAATGAAATTTCGAAATTTTTGAGTGACTTGAAGCCATCTACCTTAAAATTTTCAATCATGTTTGAGCAAAAAATTAATTCTATTATTAGACCGAAGCAATATACCAATATTGTATATCAACTTAGCACAATTGAATTGGCAGTAAGATTAGAGATAAAAATAATTTCTAGTAGAACCACCTCCGCTGGCGCGAGCTTGTAACTCGTGCAATCTCTTGTTCACGCAGCTATACCTTCTGCTAGAGTAACAGTACGAGCTACAAGCTTGCACTAGCGAAATACGACCAAAACCCGGTCGCTGCTGTTATAAGTATAAGCAGAAACATGAGCCGGAAGTATAAATTTAATAACCAGGAAGGGCTATACTTTGTCAGCTTTGCGGTGGTGTACTGGATAAACGTATTTACGCGGGAGGAGTACTTTGCCATCCTTACCGATAGCCTGGACTACTGCCGCAAGAACAAAGGCATAGAGATCTATGCCTGGTGCATCATGCCTAGCCACGTGCACCTTATCTTCCGTGCCAAGGCCAGCAACCCGAGTGTGCTGCTGAAGGAGTTGAAGACGCATATTTCTAAACAACTACAGAAGGCCATAGCTGAGCACAACCAGGAGAGTCGGAAAGAATGGATGCTTTGGCTGATGGAACGGGCCGGCCTGAA
The DNA here is from genome assembly GCF_900188175.1 of Pontibacter ummariensis. GTDB lineage: Bacteria > Bacteroidota > Bacteroidia > Cytophagales > Hymenobacteraceae > Pontibacter > Pontibacter ummariensis. The sequence goes on from NZ_FZOQ01000015.1 coordinate 46,053, forward strand.
GAGCAGCAACGTGAAGCACCGGCAGTTCTGGCAGCAGCACAATCAGCCCATTGAGCTTTGGAGTCCTGCGTTGATAGACCAAAAGATCGACTATATCCATAACAACCCTGTAGTAGCTGGCTTTGTGTCGGAACCGGAGCATTGGAAGTATAGCAGTGCCATAGACTATAGTGGTGGTAAAGGTGTGCTTGAGATTGATATTGCTTGAACAATGGAGGTACGAGCTACAAGCTCGCACCAGCAATATTGGAAATAACCCCCACTGCCATTCAGGACCACATCAGCCTATACCGGTAAGTAAATCCGGAAGGTCGTGCCCACATTTACCTTACTTTCCACTTCGATCTTCCCGTCTGCGTTCTCCACTACTTTTTTCACCATATAAAGCCCGATGCCAGTGCCTTCTACATGGTCGTGGAAGCGCTTAAACATGGTAAAAAGGCCTTCCCTCTGGCTTGGTGTCATGCCAAGTCCGTTATCGGCGAAGGTCAGGACATGGTATTTACCCACCAGCTGGCAACTGATCTGAACGTGCGGCGTCCGGTTGGTAGCGTGGTATTTGATGGCGTTGGAGAGCAGGTTGTAAACGATACTCCGCAAATTCTTGCTCGAGAAGCGAATAGCCGTATCAGGCGCCACCTGTACGTCCACCACAGCCTCAGAAGATTTTAACAAGTGCGCCAGGTCCAGCATCACCTCTTCGATTACCTCCGCTACATGCACCTGCTCGGTATTGAACACGTTTTCCTGCTGCAGCTTGGCCACTTCAGTCAGACTGTCGATGGTTTTCTTGAAGCGCTCGACGGAGCTCTTCATCCTTTTCAGGATAGCCTGTGTTTCAGTGCTTCTGAGATCTGCAGCAGTATGTTCGTCAAACAAGAGGGCCAGGAGGCCCTCAATGTTCAGGATAGGCGCTTTCAGGTCATGGGAGGCGGTATAGATGAAATTGTCCAGATCGTTGTTGATGCTCACCAGGTGCCTGTTCTTCTCTTCCAGCGCCTCCTGCTGCTCTTTCCGTTCGTGCACATCGGTAGCCGTTCCGAACCAGCCAGTTACCCTGCCGTTGCTGTCGAACTGCGGTAGTGCGCGACTCAGGTGCCAGCGGTAGCTGCCATCAGACATCCGTAGCCTGTGCTCAATTTCGTAGGGTGTACACGCTTGCACCGCCTCATTCCAGGTGTCTAATGTCCGTTGCTCGTCTTCTTCAATTAGTATGCTTTCCCAATGCCAACTGCCGTCAGGCTGCTGCCTGGCCCCCGAAAACTCAGACACACGTTTGTTGTAGTAGGTAACAGTCCCATCCGGTTTGGCAATCCATACGATCTGCGGCATGGCGTCGGCCAGGTTCTGCAGGTCGCGGGCACTTTGTTCGATTTTCTTCCTTGCCTGTACCTGCTCTGTTACATCCTGGGCCACATGGATCACACCGCTTACTTCACCTTCCTCCATGAGCGGGGTATAAGACAGGTCTAAATAATGCGGCTCCACTTTGCCGTTCTTCAGCAAATGCACCAGCTGTTCGTTTGCCGAGATCGCTTTTCCGGTATGCAGCACCTGGCGTACCACCTCCAGTACGGCCTGGCCCTCCACCTCTGGCAGCGCTTCCACCAATTTCTTGCCGTTCACTTCGTCTGCGGATTCTCTGCCCATCATGTGCAGCATGGGCGCATTCACGTTCTCAATCACCATATCGTCGCCCCACGTGAAGGCGATGGCGACGGGTGCCTGTTTGATCATGTTCCGGAAGCGCGCATCGCTTTCCTCTAAGCGCTTTTGCGCCAGGTTCAGCTCTGTAACATCGGCTCCTGTGTTGATGACACCGTACACCTCTCCTGCTGTATTAAAAAGGGGCGTAAAGCTAAAATCGAAATAATGCGTCCGCAGCTCTCCGCCGACTACTAAATCAAGTTTATGATTTTTGGCCTGGAAAGGTACACCTGTTTTATAAACTGTTTCGAGCTGCTCGAACACCTGCTGGTTCTCCAACTCGGGCAGCACGTCTTTGTATAACTTGCCCACAATGTCGTTGCCTTTGCCCAGGCCATCTTTAAGCGCCTGGTTGGCAAACTGTATCCGCATTTCGCTGCCAAAGTATACACCAATGGGGTGGTGCGAACTTTCAATAAAAGACCGCAACTGCTGCTCGCTTTCCTCGACCTTTCGGCGTGCCAGCACCTGCTCCGTTACGTCATGCGCCACGCTGAACACACCGGCAGCTACCGTGTCGCCTGCGTTTGCATAATAAGGCTGGTATACAAAGTTGTAGTAGCGAAGCACTTCCTTCCCGTCCTTTATGAGTGTAACAGGGTACTCAGTCGCATAAAAAGGTTGGCCTACATCACGCACCTGATCCAGCAATTCTCGGAAGCCTTGCGAGGCGGTTTCCGGAAGGGACTCAAACAAAGGTTTGCCGATGATCTCTGATGTTTTGCCTAATATGCTGAGTATTTCCTCATTGGCGAGCTCTACAATATGCTCAAGGCCGGTTACAATGCAAACCGCCACCGGAGCCTGCATAAACAGACTGTACTTTTTTTCAATCTCCCGCATGGCAGCGGCCTTTCTCTCTGCCACTACTTGCTCCGTAATCTCAGCCGGAGAATGTAAAATATACAGCACGTTGCCTTCCGCGTCCAGGACAGGCTTGTTGCTTGCCTTCCAATACCGCTCTTCAAATTCTCCGGCTGCGTTTATCAAATCATAACGCACCATGGGCATCTGGTCGAGCACTTTGTTGCTTAACGCGTTCTCAAGAGAAGCCCTTAGACTGGAAGGACCCGTTGTTGAGTCAGTTTCCGGGTTCACAGGATATGCCTCAAAAATACTTTTGCCCACTACCTCGTGCCTTTCATAGCCCGTAATGCGCAGCTGTTCGTCACTCACGGCCAGTATGGTAAAAAGGGGCGGGTTGGGTTGCAGCAACAAGTAATTGCCTGACAGAGAATTGAAGACAATCTGAAGGTCCGGCGCCGGGATACTCTCCCGGCCAGAATTGGCGTGGGGCATTTTGAAAAAATAAGTATTGCTGAAAGGTACAAAATTACAACGCAAGATTGATTTCCTGGTTCCGTATTGTCTGCTTGAACATGATACCTGGTATGAAGTGGAATTGACGGTACCCTTCCTCAGCGCCCGCTGGCCCCGCTAGCGCGAGCTTTGTAGCTCGTGCCTTTCTTTTCCACGCAGCTATACTTTCAGCACAAGCACAAGCACAAGCACCAGTACGAGCTCGCACTAGCGTCATACTTTCCTAACCCAAAACCCGGACGCATCTGTTATAAGTATAAGCAGGAACATGAGCCGGAAGTATAAATTTCATAACAAGGAGGGGCTATACTTTGTAAGCTTTGTGGTGGTGTAGGGGATAGACGTGTTTACGCGGGAGGCGTAGTTGCCTTGCTTACCGACAGCCTGAACTAAGCCGGAAAAACAAAGGCATGGCGATCTATGCCTGGTGCATCATGCTCCCCCACGTGCACTTCATCTTCCGGACTAGAGATAACAACCCGAGCGTGCTGCTGAAGGAGCTGAAATGTATACTTTTAAACAGCTGCAGAATACCACAGCGGAGCACATGCAATGGGAAGTCAGCAGAAGTTGAAACCCACCCCCGCCCCTCCAAGGAGGGGAATTCTACTATAAGAAACTACTCCCCTCTTGGGAGGGGTTAGGGGTGGGTAAAAAGACCAAGAGAGTTCACCACTACCTTACTGGCGTATCCTTTACTTTCTACATATTTCTGCAGGCTTTGTGTCGGAGCCAGCTTATTGGACGTATAGCAGCGCCATAGACTTTAGCAGCGGCAAAGGTGTGCTGGAGATTGATATTGCCGGAACAATGGAGGTACGAGCTGCAAGCTTGCACCTCCATTGCCTTCACTAGCATTACTTTTACGAGCACTAATCTACAGTAGCGGAGAACTACTAACGAACTAAAATACTGCCCGGCACCTGGAGTGTTGCCTTCCGCTGGGGCAAGCTAGTAGCTTGTGCCTTTCCTTTTCATAAAGCTTTACCTTTAGCACGGGCTACAATTTTGCAGGAGCAAGGTTTATTGAGCAGAAACGGATGGGTTGTTGAAGTAAGCTTTTAACTTTTTCCCGGTTAGTATTTTCGTAGCATGAAGCCAATTGATGATTTCCGTTCTGGAGGCCTCGTCTAAATCGCCATTCCTCTTGGTATACTCTACAATCCAAACGGTATATTGAAAGAGGATGGTGGGGGGCTCCAATATCTTTTTTATTTCGCTTTGCGCCTCAAAGGGGCCGCATTTGTCGCTTTTCGTTTCATACAGAACATACTTATCCGTCTCCTCTAATATATTCGAATAATAAGTTTTGCCTGGGCAGTTCTTTTCTCTTTGCTTCATCAGCATCCGATGAATTTTTTGCGCCGATTTCCCTTCCGCATCAATTCGAATAATCGCAATCATTTCCTGCCAGTTAGCTAAGTCCTGGCCTTCCGGCACCAGATTGATGATTCCTTCATCAACATATGTGGAGTAGAGGTTCCAGCGATCTCCAAGTAAATCGAATGAAGCGTAGCCTGTATCGTCTTCGATAGCTGTATCACAAGGCATAAGAAGTCCTTCCCTAAAATCAACCCACAGCAGATTTTTTTCTTCCGGGAAAAACTTAACTCTAATCCCTCTTTGTCCGGGAGAGGTTAATTGCCCAAAAGCTGTTGTGCAGCTAAGCACCAGCAGGAAACCGAAGAAATAACAGGCTTTCATTTAGGTTGCTTTAAATTGCGGGAATAACTCGCAGGAAATTGAGCGAAAGAACAGCTTAATGATAAAGAACACTTACATCATCCTTTCTGTAACGAGAGAGTATTTGAGGCGAAGCTATTTTTAAAGAACTCAACAGTTTACAAAGAGCAGGAAGCAAGATGAGTTGCCAAAGGCACACAACGTACAGGCGGCACTCTTTTATACCAGGGTAAGTAGCTAAACAGAAGGAGTTACTTATTTCAAGTCCTGGCTAAACAGAGACTTTAGGGCTATTTTTAATCTCTGGCTGTAAAACCGGTTACCTTATAACCTATATACGTTTATAATTTTAATACGATTTATTTTACTTTTAACTAAAAACAGAGTATCATTCTTTGTCTAAGCCAGCCAGCACTCGCTTTTCATAAGAACCCTTGCTGGCGCGCACTTGCAGTTCGTGCCTTTTCTTTTCCTCAAAGTATTACCTTCACTGCCGTAATAGACCAGAAGTTCGGACCATCCATAACAACCCCGTGGAGGCTGGCTTTGTGTCGGAGCCACAGCATTGGAAACACAGCAGCGCCATTGACTTTAGCGGCGGCAAAGGTGTGCTGGAGATTGATCTTGCATGAAGAATGGAGACACAAGCTGCAAGTTCGGGCCAGCGGAGAAGTTAATGCTAGTAAGCCAGCAAACGTCCGCAGGTAATCACGAGCACCCATACCACCACAGAGCATGCCGCCACGGCTTTCGCAGCCGGGGGTGTGTGGCCCTGCCGCCATTCGGGTGCAGCAGGAAAGATATACCTGTGAAAAAGCCCGGCATTTACACCACCTGCCACCAGCCCGATCAGTTTGATCTGAAACATCGTATCAGCGGCCAACGCCACGGCATTAGTACTAAACAGGAGTATTCCGGAAGGCACGATCAGGTATAAGCCCCTCCTGGACCAGGGCAGCAGGTAACAGGCCAGCTCCGGGACAGGTAGTTTTCTGGAAAAGCCCAGCAGGCGCATGTCGAACAGGAAAGCGGCCCCGACCAACAGCACAATCCCCAGGATGTGCACAATCTCCAGGAAAGGGTACAGCCAGGAAGAACTCCGGATGGCGCTGGCTAAAGCTGACGCTTCCAGCCCCTGCAACAGCCCGGCCAGGGTAGCGGCCACCGCTAGCGTAGCTCTATCTTTTTATCTCCTACATATATCCGTTCGGCACGCATCTCGTCCCCCTCTTCTTTATGCGGATAGCCTACTACCCGCACCTTATCGCCAGGTTGGATCATGTCTTTTGTCAGTCCACGGGAACTCATTCTGCTGGGCGGGGCCAGCACTACCGTCCAGGTTTTATCTTCGTGCTGCAGTTGCAGCATACCATGCGGGTTCTCGTAGGTGATTTCCTTCACCTGGCCGGTGTAGTCCAGCGTTTTGGTCTGGTCGTAATTTGCCCAACCGTGGTGCAGTGCCACAGCCAGCGGGAAAAACAGCATCAGGAGTAATTTGACAGGCAATAGCATAAGTATAAACTTTAAATTCAGACACTTATGTAAAAACGAAGAAAACAGAAAAAAGTGTAAGTATGCGTATCTCCCGCTGGCGCGAGCTTAAAGCTTGTGCCTTTTCTTTTCCACGTAGCTACACCTTCAGCACATGTAACGATATAAGCTATTACGTCCATAACAACCCCGTGGAGGCTGGCTTTGTGTCGGAGCCGGAGCATGGGAAGTATAGCAGCGCCAAAGTCTTTAGCGGCGGGAAAGGTGTGTTGTAGATTAACCCCCATGACTACAGGATATCTGTTGAGAACTGTATAACAAAAGAATTCCCCCTAGTGTAATACCAGTTTTGTGCGTTGTAAGCAAGTAAGTATTTCCCATCGGTTGTAGAAGTTGCCCCTCTTAACCCATATACTACTGAATACCACGCATTAGTATGAATGCGATTATAATCTAAGACACGGATATAGTCATTATCACAGAAGTAAATGACGTTCTCTTCATTCGCTTTATAACTAAAGTCGGCACTACCATTTTCCCTGTTGTCCAGGAAAGACTCGCTGCTCGCAAACCCAGTCGTCGGGTTGACTATTAACTGGTTATAAAGTTGCCCCATGTAAATTCTGTCATCCTTCCTGTTAGGAGTAATAAACACACCCCTGGTAAATTTCGGTGGCACATAGCTCGTAATCTTTTGGGTATGTTGGTCAAAAATGGCAATGTTGGCTGATCCGTAAGAAGGCATCAAGAGTAGTTTGCTCTTGTTGTAGTTTACATGGGCATAATCAAAATAGGCATAAGTGGTTGTTCCAAAAAAATCATGCTGATCGTGCTTATAGAAGGTGTCATTCTTCTGGCTGTCTATCATTCGCCAGCTGAGCGCACTTGAACCTTTCGCGCCAAGAAGAAGAATCCCCAGACCATTATTCGTAAATTCGAAATCGTAGGGGTATATAGTTGGATGATCCGGATGATCACCAGGATCTGCTGGTATCGTAATTTCCCGCTTAAGCACACCCGTTGTTCTGTTTAAAACGGAAATTATGGGCGAATCTTGGTAAACATACAGTTCATTGGTTAGATAGTTGATGGCAAGACCTTTGGGCTCAAATGAGAGATTAAATTTATGCTTCAGCCCTAAATCGCTCATTGCCAATTCGTAAACTGAATTAGGCGAAGCCGTCAGCACCCAATAGGTCTTGTTCGACTCATCAACAAAATGGTTGACAATTCTGCCCGGCACTTCTATTTTCCGGCTGTAAAAGCCAACTTTTAAAACATGCTTACTGATCTGACTATCTTCATCTTCCACTTCTAAATCAAATGTATATTCACCTCCCAGTTTTGCGCATGCATAACTAAACTTAATTCCGAAGTTGTTGTCGGTATAAGTGGTGTTTGCAGCACTTAGGCATGTTTCCAGGTGTGGTCTAATTGTTTTGAGTTTAACCTTCTTGTTAAACTTTACATATACTGAGTCCTCCTCTGATGCTGCGCCATTTCCAGGTATACCAGCATAGCTTAGTACCATTAACTTAGCAGCTTGCTTAACTTTAAACAGCTTATTTATAGTACCTGCTGACACACTTACTAAGCCGATTCTACTTTCTGCAGCATCATTTTGAGTCCAGTTTACTCTTACCTCTCCATTGCCTGAGCCTTCTGATTTAGATGTTTTTATCCAATCTGCATCAGCATGCACTGTCCAGTTTGTGTTACTATTGATTTCAAGTTCACGCCAGCCGAGGCTGGAGGCAGCATTGACCAAAGTATCTGAAACTGTTAGAAACTCTTCACCTCTCTTTAAATAGAAGTCTTCTAAAACTTTCTGTTCATCCGGTATATTCACCACTGACGACACCCCAATGTAGTGAGGCTGCGATACGGATATTTCGTATCGCCCCACCTTTAGGCTTTTGAACTCGTAAGCGCCATTTGCTGTCAGTACACTTTTGCTGGTTCCATCACCTTTAACCGTAACAGTTATCCCGTTTAGTGGCTGGCCAAACTCATTATAAACGGTCCCGCCCACACTGCCGAATACTTCTGGTAAAGCATCCTCTTTTTTGTCACAACTGTTGTAAGTTATAACAGCAAGAAAGAGGAGCAACAGCCTGATAGGTGCCTGTTTTATAGCTGAAAAATGGGGAGGAAACTTGGGAGCGTACACAGGATGAACAGTGTTAGAGTGGACTTGATTTAGAGACGGCAATCATACTACAAAAATACAATTTGACAAAACAGGAGCTCAATATAATTAAGAAATAGGGTACACCCGACTACGCAGTAGAAGCAGTAGGTTTAGCCCCGTTGGAGCGAGTTTGTTGCTGTTGTCTTTTCCTGTTCAGGCAACTATACTTTCAGCACAAGTGCAAGTACGACCTACAAGCTCCACTTGCACACGTAAACATGTTACGATTTTTCAACCTACGATGATAAGAAGGACAGTCGTTTTCACATTGAAAGAGTACTTAAAATTCCTATTCCTACTGCTAACAAGCATACGGAATCTCCTTTATCACTATCTTACAAAGGAATTACAACCACGTAAACCTGGGTAAAACCTTGCGCTACTTCTTTCATATCGGCTGTGGCGGCACACACAACAAAGGCTGGCAATGCCACCCCTATGGAGTAGGGGTGCAGCAGGTGATAGAAGAAAGGCTTCAAAAGATTCTGAAGCAGCCAGTAGTGGTTATTGGCTGTGGCAGAACAGATGCAGGTTTACATGCGAGCCAGTTCTTTTTTCACCAGGATGTAGCGCAGCCCTGGGAATTCGACATGCTTTTCCGGCTGAACAAAGTGTTACCGCCCGACCCTCTCTCCTACCTTCCAACATGTAACGAATGCCGGCTGGCAAACACCCTGAGAAAAACCACCTGGTACGAGGGTGGGTTTCCATATTCCCACAGGCTGGGGTTTAAAGCGGCTAGTTATTTATAAAACCATTACTTTTTCAGAATTGAGTTATAATTCGCTTACCACCGCACAGCTTGCCTTAGCCATCAGAGCCGGCTATTTAACAAAAAATATAAGTTCAACTATTTATTTAAATTATTTAATTCGTAGAATTAAACTACACTTCCCTCAGCTCCAGCAGGTACCACTGTTCAGTTAAATCACCCTAACATTGTAAACCGGTAAGTGACTACATTCTGCTCCCAGGCTGTTTTCCTGGCGCCAAGGCTACTTGCCTCCCCTGATTCGCCCTCATCACGTTCTAGTGTTAAGTCTTTACCTCGATTGGTTAATTAAGATCAGAAACATTGTAATCATTCTAAACATAATTAAAACTTAATCCTATGAAAAACTTTCGACTAAATGTGATGGTGCCTCTACTGGCCCTTTGTCTTGTATTAATCTCCTGTGAATCTGAGGAAGTTGCTCCTGTAGATCCAGTTATGAGTGAGGCAATAACACAAGATGCCTCATCAGGGGCCATTGTGTATAAGAGTAAAGAAGTAATAGACTTCGGAGAGGAAGAATGGTATTTTCTAACACCATGTGGTGAGTATAGGATTCTTGAAGGGGTACAGCAAATCAACTTTATGGTTGTTGAAAATAAGAATAAGCTAAACATTCATTTCCATCTCAACAATTCTAATTTCAGGGTAATAAATGAAAGTACAGGGGTAACCTACGTAGGCAATAACACAATAAATGTCACTGAGCATATTACTAAGCCAACTGGTTTTCCTTACACCATCAAGGAGTCTTTCCGGTCTGTTCTTACAGTTCCGGGCAGTGACAATAATGTTATGCTGAAGTTCGATTATATTCTTTGGATAAATGCAGACGGAAGCATAAAAATTGCAGCAGAAACCATCAGCGTTGACTGCGAAAAATAGCTACTGTGAATAAGATGTAAACTTATCATAGAACTTGCCCCCCGCTGGCGCGAGCTTACAGCTCGTGCCTTTTCCATTCCACACAGCTGTACCTGCAGTACGCCTGATCGTATGGGCAGAATCTATAAAACCACCGGGTTCACCTTATGTTAGTAGCGGTCTTTTGAGTATTCGTATAATATTTTTTTAGATGTAGGCAGAAATGCTTGTTTTGACATTGTTAAAACCAATGCACACGCCTCCAAACCCATAAAACTATGCTCAAGAACAAAGACCTGCTCACACTCCTGATCCGGATATTTTTAGGTTATATTTTTCTCTCCGCCGGTGTCTGTAAGCTGACGCACGGCAATTTCGGACAGATGATAGGACCTCCCTGGCTGGAAGAACGATTGGCAGCATATGGTCTGGGCCTGTTCGCGCAGGTGGTGGCCCTAAGTCAGGTGGTGTGTGGTGCGCTGCTGCTCTCGCAGCGGTTTAGCTTACTGGGTGCCGTTATGCTTGTACCGATGAACGTGGCCATACTTGCTGTAACAGTTTCGCAGCAATGGGCGGGCACACCAGGCATCAACGCCGCACTGCTGCTGCTCAACCTGTCGCTCCTGGCCATGGAGCACCCGAAGTTCCGGTTTTTGCTGCAGGCCGACAAGACTTTCAACATTAAGCCCACCTCAACAGACCGGATCGGGCAGAATGTCTTTAGTTGGCTGGGGCTAGGTTTTTGCCTCCTCACACTGGCAGCAGCGCCCTTTCACCTGGTGCTTACAACTGTATTTGCGGTGTCGGCCTTCGCGGCCTTTGCCCTAACCCTTACCCGCAACGGCATACGGCACAAGCTCGATGTGCTGCTCCTGATCCTGCCTTTTGTGGCTATGATCGTTCTGACGCTGGGAAGGAGGATACCTTTTGCCGGGTTCGTTTTAGCCGGGCTGGTACTGGTAGAGGCGCTGCTGTTGGTTATCAGGCTTGTACTGGGGGCAAGAAACAGAAAAGGTATCACACAGGCTACAGCCGCTTTATCCTGAAAGCAGCTGTAGCCTAGGACACAGACGAGCATCTTCCAGGCCAAGTAGCGGCAAGCCTCCCTCCAACTGGAGGTAGCTGGCAGCTAGTGTTTTTTCCGCGCTGCTGTACCTACAGAGCAGGTAAACCTCTGTGGAGGCTGGTTTTGTGTCGGAGCCGGTGCTTTTGAGGCATGGCAGGGCCATGGCTTTTGGCGAGGGCAAGGGTGTATTAAAATGGATAAAGTAGCCCAATTGCTTTACGAAGCCCTTCCCTCCTGCGCTTTTGACAGGACATGATGTGAGGGATCGGCCTTACCCCTGTGTTTTCTGGTTTTCCAGCCTTTTATTCGAAGATCTCAATCTCTACTTTCCGGTCCAAGGGGCTATCCTTCTGAGAAGAGGCTTCATCGCCCCTATAGGCTGTTTGCACGCGCTCTTTAGCGATCCCCTGGTCGGTTAGTAACTTCTCCAGCGCCTCTACCCGCTTCCGGCTGAGGGCCATGTTATAGGCGGCGCTGCCGGACCGGGAGGCATAGCCAGTGAGCTTTACCTGCAGGTGCGGGTTCTCCTGTAGGGTGCTTAGGACCTGCTTCAGGTCTTGCAGGCTCCCGGTGGGGACACGGTGGGCATTGAAGGGGAAAAAGACCGTGGCACCGGTATACGTTGGAGCGGGAGCAGTTGGCGGCGTAGCAGGCCTGGCCTTCGCTTGCTTCAGCCGGGCTACCTCCTGTTCGTACTGGTTCAGGCGCTGCACAAGGCTATCGGTGCGCAGGACTTGCTGCTGCAGGTTTTGTGTCAGGCTGCTGTCCCGGGCAATGCGGATGGTGTCCGATACCTTCAATGCCTGGAGCGAGTCGACCTTGCTTTGCAGCCGCCGGATCTCTGCTTCTATCAAAGCCTGCCGGAACTGCTCTTTGCGGAGCTGTGCGGTGTCCGCCTGCATGGCTGGAACAGGTACTAAAATTGTTTGAGAAGGAACCGCTACCGTTTGAGCGGCCACACGCCCTGCTTCCGTTTTGCGTGCAGGTGCCGCCTGCTGTGCCCGGGCAGGCTCTCTTCGCGCAGGAGCAGGCCTTTGCCCGGTGCGGGTCCTTTCCCTTTCCGGAGCGGCTCTCACCTGCTGCTGTTTTGTTTCTGCTTTTTCAGAAGTCAGCTCCCTTTCCTGTGTGCGGGCAGCTGGTCTTTCCTGCCGGGTGGCTTTCTGTGTTTCCTCTGGCGTTCCAGGGCCTTGCACCTGTACCAGGGTGTCCACGAGCACCACAACGTTGCGCTGCGCCGTGGGCAGCGGTCGTAGTTCCCCCTGTGTCATTATGGAGTCGAGGCGGATCATGGACCTGGCGGAAGAAATCGTTTGGAGGGTTGTGGTGGCTGTATCCGCGGCCTGGTTGGGTTCGGCGCTTACTACCTCCCGGGGAAGGGGCTGGGCTTGTGTACTGGTATCCACTTCCACGGGGCTACTGTTCACCAGGGCGGTATCAACCGGCACTTTTGTTACGACTGGCTCCGGGAGGACGGTGGCATCTGGCAGGCTGTTCACCTGTGCCTCCTTCGGCTCCAGCTTCAGGATGGCTTCCAGCATGTTTTGCCGCGGCTGGCTTCGCTCCGCCACGGGGCGTAACAGGTCGCTGTCTCCCACATAAAACTGCGGGGCTTTAAAGGTCGACTTCCGGAAGCCAAAGCTATACCCTACCGTGATGCCTGTATGCAGGTAGGCATCGTAGCGGTTATGCTGCTCCAGGGCTGCCTCCGGTAGGTGGCGCTCGGTGTGGTAGACCCACTCCGCCTGTAAAGCCGCTTGCCAGCGCTCGGCAATCCGGAACTTCAGGCCTACGCCGAAAGGGATGGCAGGCACGTAGCGGGACTCTTCCTCTATGTCCTGGTGCGAGGTTTTGAGGATGCTAAAGCCATATCCCCCGAACACATACGGCGACACCAGGGCCATCGAAGGCAGCAGCCAGCCGTTATCGGTGTAAAAATAGGCCCTGAGCGCCGACAGGTGCACCCCCGTCGTAAAGGCGTTCCCCTGCGGATCGCTCCCCCATACATCGCCAACCGTATAGCCCAGCGACAGCGCCACACTGTTGCCGATATGGCGGCTTAGCTCTACCCGGTACAGCAGGTTATCGTCTGTTTTAAAATAGTCGGTGCTGCTGTTCGCGTCGTTCACGTAACGGGCGAGGCCGGTATAGCCGCGCAGCTGCCACGTATACAGGTCCTGCTGGGCAGAGGCCATCTGGCAGCCAAACAGGAGCATCCCGAAAAGTATAAAACGTTTCATGGCTACCGGTTTAAGTCCATCCACAAGTTAAGCTCCAGGCTGAGGCCGATAAAAGGCCGCACGTAAACGCGATCGACATTAAAGTCAGAAATGGAATTCGACCCCTGGTCGCTCTGCAGCACGGTGGCTCCCGCATTGATGCGGACAAACGGAAGGGCGCGGTAGCCCAGGGCCACGTATACCGGCCGCTTTACCACCGGGCCGGTGGCCACGTTATCGTCGCCAAAGTCCAGGTTCTTTAAGAACACACCCGTGGAGATGCTGGACCTGGACCAGAAAGTAGAAGAGAAGGCTGCCCGTCCCAGTGGAATGGAAATGCCCGCATAGGGCGCTGTGTCAGACGACAGGTTATCGGTATCGCCGGAGTAGTATACACCGCCGTAGCCCAGGTTAAGGGCCAATACGTTTTTGGTTTTCTCGGTGGCGTAGTCCGTTATTTTCTTCCGGTCCACCAGCACGAGGAGGCGCGTGTTAGCATACTGGACCAGCTCCTGGTTTACCATTTCTTTCAGGGCCTCGATCTGCTCCTGCGCGTACTTCAGCCGGACAGTGCGGTTGTCATCGTCTTCCCGGGCCAGGATGTTGAGTTTGGCCTTCCGGAGGCGCAACTCGTCCAGTTGCTCCAGCTTGTCCAGCACAATATCAGAGAAGCCCCGGAAGTCGTAGTCGATCTGGTTCCGGTAAAGGCCCAGCCCTTGGTTTACGATGGCATTCAGGTCGCTGCGCAGCTTTTTGGGATGCTGGCGCAATTCGACGCTGCTTCTGCTTACCTCAAAGGACTGGTCGATGTAGGCGTCCAGGGCCGAGGTAAGCTGCCGCAAAAGCTGCCGTTTCTGGCGTATAGAGGCGGGCGCGTAGTAACTGAGGACGAGCGTGTACTTCTCGTTGCCACGCAGGGGGTAATTGACGGGCAGTACAAACTGCTTATCGGTGTTGGCGCCGCGCGCTTTCCAGATGTTCGTATAAAGCGGCTCTTTGCTGGTGTCCGCCGTGCGGTAAATCGCAAGCTCCACCAGGCGTATGTTCCGTCCCACCTCTCCCGTCAGCATCAGGTTGCTTTCGGCTGGCAGGGGCTGTCCTTCGTTAAAGTAAGCTCTGTCGTAGTTAAACACCACCGTCTCGTACTGCGCAAAAAGTGGGGAAGCGTACAGCAAAAGAAAGAGGAGTGTGTAAAGTTTTTTCATGGGGCTGAGTTTTAGTTAAAAATGTGGTAGCAAGCACAACCAAAGGGATGATGAGAAGGGAGAGGCTCACACGTCCTATGTTAGGTTATACGAGATGTACCAATATTATGGGAACAGCCCCAGGGAGATATTGTTCAGGGGAAAAGCTATATACAGATTGGCTGTTATGCATAAAACATTGTGATACAAAGCCTTAAAACACAACTGCTCTTCGGGTTCCGATAGACAAGGAATGGTTCTTCTTTTAATTAGGGCGGGGCAAATTGCACTCTTTTTAGCGAGTGGTTTTAGTAGGTGCATAGTCCCCTGCCAGGGCAGTATGAATAGCGGTGGTAAGGTGTTCCTCTCTACAGGTGCGGTTTTCCGAACAGGTAAATCTATGGTAGATAGGTTAGAGGTGCTTGTAGCTCGTGCCTCTTCTTTACCACAATCCAGCAACAGGATCAGTAAACTGCTTAAGGCCCTTCACTTAAACCTCCCTCTCTGGCGGTCGTAAGTTAAGCTAACAGGAGGCCTGCAAAGGTTGTGGGCCCGCTTCATGCTAAAACACATTTACGATATGGCAGATAACAGAAATAAAAACCAAGACCAGACGGAACCAACGAAACGCGACCTCGCCAGTAAGGCAAAAGCACAGCCGAACCCGGAGGACTACTCGAACAAGGCGAACATAACCGGTGCTACCGACACCGGCGAAAACGGCACGAGGGCAACCGCCTCTCAGCAGCAAGGGCAAGGTGCCCGGAACAAGAAAACCGATACCCGAACAGGCTCCGACAGCGGCAGTGGCCACGGCGGCCATGGCGGTGGTAGCCCTACTGGTAAATAAGCATTTGTTTTTTTAAACACAAAGGCCCCTGGAGCAATACTCCAGGGGCCTTTGCTTCGGATAACTTCCGCTGCGCCAGCTTGGTACCTATCGCGCAAGTGTCCGTTTGTGCCAGAGAACAGACCGTCGCTAGCAGCGCTAAACGGACGCGGGACCTTCGGACACCGCAAGGTCTTTTAGGCCACCGCCATACGGCCCTGGCAGCAACACAATAAGTCCATCTCCCGGTGGCACCTGCAGCTTTAGATTGGATCAAAAGTCCCCTGATCTTACCCAGTGGCACCTTTCCTAAAAGAAGCTGGAATAACCCGTTGCTATCCAGTTTAATTGCGTACATTAGAAGATGTTAGAAAACCTATTCCCGATAGGATCGGAAGTATTTGCCAAGGTAAATCCCGATCTTAAATTAGTCATCAGGCAGTACCTGAAGCGTATTTATTATTGCACTGTGCAGGAGAATCCGACACAGAAGGAACTGGTTTATTTTGAGCGGGAGTTAATTCCTGTGCCGGTCAGCTAAGCACAAAGCCCCTGTCAAAAAGGGGCTTTTTTTATTATCAACCTAAGTGGCTGTTTTGCAGCGATACCTTTACGTGCATCCCACCTTTCCAACACATCCTGTCGCTTTATTAAAAGCGCTGTACTTACCAATGCACTGGTCTTTCCGCCCCAGCCAACAGTCGATGTAACTTTTATGCCAATCGCTTTGCCACAGCTGCTTTAACTCATTCTTCAAAACCTTCCCGCAGCCCTTTTACATGGGCATAGCATACCGGGCTGCTGTTTTCCTTCCGTTGGGCCTTTTCCTTTACCAGTTCGTCGTAATTCGCTGGGGTAGCTAAGATCCGGCACTTCGGGTAAAGGACGACACCCCGCCTGATGATCTTGCTGTTTTCTTCAATTTCGTGCGCATTTACCCCTTCCGCCCCATACACGTGAATGGTAAAGAAATGGTAATTCGTTTTCTTTGAATAGCCTTCTGCCGTTATCCTGCCGGTTATCGTCCGCTCCCCGATAAAGTCCGATTCCTTCCCTTCTGTATAAGGGGTGTATACCGACTCTGTCCAAACTACTTTGCAACCGACTGTTAAATTCATAATTCTGAGATGTACCCTTGGCTATACGTATTTAAACCAGGAAGTACATAATTCCCTCCTTCCTCCGCCGGGATGGCAGTTCGTGCCTTTTCATTCCCACGCAACCATACTTTCAGCACTTATAACAGTTAACAGCTGAGCGCACAAGTACGCCCTGATCTCGTGGCATCCGAATGCCTCGCGAGCGTCAGGGTTGATATACTGTTGCATGGAGCTTTAGGCGCACGCAGAACCTCCGTATAGTGTAAACGTCCGCTTGTGCCAGGGAAGGTATAAGGCTAGGCCTTTCTTACGTAGGAGTAGACGCTCGCGGGAGCTGCGCACGCCGCGGGCGTCTTGTGAGTCACCGCTATCTCATTTAGCCAGCAACACGATACTCCTGTTAGGTTAACTCCAGCACCACCACCGAGAAAGGCGGCAGCGTTACGTTTAGCTTGTCGCCTTTTAACTTGGCACCTTTAAAAGGCTGCGGTTTTATCTTCTCCGGGTTATCAAAGGTGTTGTAGTCCTGGAGCTTCTTAGAAGAAAGAATCCTTCCTTTCGCCGTTTTGTACCGGCTACCTTCTATCTGAATGGCTACCTCCTGCGCTTTGTCTGCATGGATGTTGACCAGGGAAACATGCGTTACCCCGTTTTTAGCTTTGGAAGCCGAGGCCGAAACAGCCGGCAGCTCCTCCCCTCCTACTTCGTAGCTGTTGCTCTGCAACTGAATAGGCAAGTATTGGGCATCCTGGTGCACTTTGTACATCTCCATTACGTGGTAGGTAGGCGTCAGTAGCATTTTTTCCTCGTCGGTCAGGATAACCGCCTGCAGCACGTTGATGGTCTGGGCCAGGTTGGCCATCCGTACGCGGTCGCTGTGGTTGTTGAAGATGTTTAAGGTGGCGCCCGCGATCATGGCATCGCGCATGGTGTTCTGCTGATACAGAAAGCCCGGGTTGGTACCTGGCTCTACCTCGTACCAACCGCCCCACTCGTCTACCACCAGGCCTACCTTTTTCTCCGGGTCGTACTTGTCCATGATGGCGCTGTGCTTTTGGATCAGTTCATCCATCTTTAAGGCTCTCTGCATAGTGGTAAAGTACTGCTGCTCTGTAAAGGTGGTAGAGGGGCCTTTGTCGTCCCAGTTGATGACCGCATAGTGGTGCAGCGCCAGCCCCTCCATTAAGTGAAGCGGAATCTTTTTCATCAGCACCTCGGTCCATGCATAATCATCAGAAGAGGGCCCGGAGGCGATCCGGACGATGCCCTGGTCCAGGTAGCCTTTGCCTAAATAAGTGGCGTACTGCTTATACAGGTCGGCATAATACTCAGCTGTCATGTTACCGCCACATCCCCATGGCTCGTTTCCTACGCCCCAGTACTTCACTTTCCAGGGCTCACTTCTACCGTTCTCGCGGCGCAGCTTCGACATGGGGCTTTGCCCTTCAAAGTTGACGTACTGCACCCAGTCCATCATTTCCTGCACCGTACCGCTGCCCACATTACCGGCCAGGTAAGGTTCTGTACCCAACAACTCGCACATGTTCAGGAAGTCGTGCGTTCCGAAGCTGTTGTTTTCCGTCACGCCTCCCCACCAGGCATTCACAATGGTTGGTCTGTCCGCTTTGGGGCCAATACCGTCCTTCCAGTGGTAGGTGTCGGCGAAGCAGCCACCCGGCCAGCGCAGGTTCGGAATCTGCAGCCTCTTGAGCGCCTCCACTACATCGTTCCGGACACCATTCGTATGCGGGATCTTTGTGTTGTCCTCTCCCACATAAAAGCCCCCGTAGATGTTTCGGCCCAGGTGCTCGGCAAAGTGGCCGTAAATGTGTTTGTTGATCTGCTGGTCTCCTTTCCCGGAAGCATCCAGGGTGGCAGTGTTTTGCGCCTGGCTAAAGAAAAAGGTTAGCGACAGGCAGCAACTGATAAGGGTTCTTCTCATGGTATTTTTTATCTAAGCTCTTTTTAGGGTTTGGTTAGGATGAACGCTAAGCGGTACTAGCTACCACTTTAAGTTGTCTTACTTTTACTAAAGTAGTGTTTTTACATCAGATATTATAACAAAGGCTGCTTGTTGGCGAAGGTCAGGCTTATTAGCAGGTGCTCTGTAGGAGGCATTTGCCCCTTCTCCTGCCCCCTAAAACTCTTGGTGCAGGCATAACCAGGAAAGGACTGTTGGTCTTGAAGCCTGCCTCTCCTTGTGAGCAATTCCTGTCGTGCTGTACAAAAAAACAGACTACAGCAAAAGTGCTGTTCGGGTAACGGCTCAGCGGGAAGAGCGTCCTCTTTCTATAGTGCCGTGTCCAACCACCCCCGGCCCCTCCTTGGATAAGGAGGGGCCGGGGGTGGTTGGACACGGTAAAGCAAAAGAAAGAGCTGAATGATTGACTGTGCCGTACGGTTTCCGGAAGTCTTAAAAACTGGGTTACGACCTGGACGAAGAAGAACTGTGGGTAACCGGCAGTTCTACAAGCTTGAGCCTGGGGTTCAGAGCAGGAGAAAAACGGTCTTCCGGTATGGGCTAACCTTCTACTTTTAAAATAAGAAGAGCAGGCACTTTGCAGCACCTGCTCTTTTGGTTTATGATACCGAACGCTGAGCTAGCGCTCTGTTTCCCTGCTATTTGAGGTAGCCGGCTTTCTACGCTCTCCTGGTTTCGGAATCGGTCTGCCGCTTTAGGTCCAGCAGGGTACCGTTTTCCGGGAGCGCCAGCATGGGGAGGTTGAGGTTCTGCAGCAGCTTGTTCGACACGCTGTTGTGGGTGACGCGCTCCAGGAAGTGCC
This sequence comes from Pontibacter ummariensis, assembly GCF_900188175.1. Classification (GTDB taxonomy): domain Bacteria; phylum Bacteroidota; class Bacteroidia; order Cytophagales; family Hymenobacteraceae; genus Pontibacter; species Pontibacter ummariensis. The sequence continues at coordinate 65,259 of NZ_FZOQ01000015.1, forward strand.
GGTGCAGAATGGTGAAGGCAAGTAAGCTCGTGTTGTTTTCCTGCACAAAACGGGTGATGCCTTCGGCTACGTCATCGTTGGCAATCTCTATGAACTGTATCTCTGCCTGCGGGAATTGCTCCAGCAAGCCCTGTTTCACATACTCGTCATCAATGTAGTCTGGCTGCTTTTTGCTCTTGATGTGCAGGAAAGTTAAGGAGGCGTTAAACAGCTCTTTTAACTGCACCAGCTGCAGGGCTGTTACCTGGTCCCCGTTTTCGAAGTCGGCCGCGTACACAATATGCTCGATCGGTTTAATTGTACCGCTCTCCGGTAAGGCCAGCACCGGGCATAGCCCGCGCTTGGCAATGGCTTCTGTGGTGGTGCCGAACACTCTTTTCGTAAAGCTCTTTCCGCCAGCAGTTGCCATTACCACCAACGAAACGCCATAGGCTTCTATGGCCCCGGCGATCTCATCGGCGGTGTCTCCTTTTCGCACCAGCGTTTCTGTCTGCACGCCCTCGCTGTTTGCGCTGGCTATTAAGTCGTTTAACTTCTGCTGGGCCTCCTCTTTATAAGCTTGCTGCTCAGATGCATTGAAGCCGGGTAAGAACGAGGTCTTATCGTACACGTGGCAAACTACGACCCTGGCATCCACTCTTCTGGCCAGGTCACAGGCATAGGCAAGGGCTCTGCGGGAATTATCGGAGAAATCGGTTGGAACTAAAAAAGTCTTCATGGGCATAACGTTTAGTTTTAAGGTTTTGACTATAGGTTTGCTCTCGGCTCCCCCAGGATGGGCATAAAGGTGCGCGTTATACAGGGGCTTAAAAATTACCTGTGTCATTCAAATACATGATCTTCGTCAACCTGCTCCTTTTGCGGGCGCTTCCTGTTCCGGCCTATCCCCCGGCAGGCTACCCTTGCCAGTTCCGTGCTCTTAATACAGCGCTACTACACAATGTAGTTCTGCCAGGCAGGAAACAGGCTTAGCGATGATGGGCGAAGCTGTCTTGCCTTCTGCTGCTTTTGCGGGCGGCATCCACACTCCAGACGCCGGCCCCGTGTGCAGCGATGTACAGGAAAAGGAAGCAGTACAGCACCGCCTTCTCCCCCTCATTCACCAACGGGTTCCAGCCCTGCGGGGCGTGTGCCATAAAAAAGGCAACGGCCATCTGGCCACTGGCAATAAAGGCCGCCCAGCTGGCGAAAAGACCAAAAGCGATCAGCAGGCCGCCCACAAACTCGATGATGCCAGCAAGCCCCATGAGCGAGGCCAGCTCTACGGTGTTGCCGTCTCCCGGCCAGCCAAACAATTTCTGGGAGCCATGCATGGCGTACATGCTACCTGCTACAAACCGCAGGACAGCGAAAAGCTGTGGACTAATGTTTCCTAAGAATCTTTCCAAACTGGTGTCGCTTTAGGTGGAACATGTTATGCAACAAAATTTACAAATAGTTATAAAACAGCTGTTTGCTTATGGCCATTAACGTTTATTTTAATATAAAGTTAAATTATACCCTGACGCTGCTCCCCAAGGCTTTAGCACAACCGGCTTATTTCTACAGTTTATTTATTATGTTAACACGATTCCGCTGCGGCAGACCTCCAGCCTGACCACAGTACTATCGACCTGCTCTGTGCCCCTGCAAGTGTCGCAATCCGGACCTTTCCCTTACAGGACCTATTCCCCGCAAACAAAACAGCCGCTGTTTTCCGCAGCGGCTGTTTTGTTTTAAGAGGTGTGTTACGCCTAATACCTGTCTGACCAGTACCTGTCGCGGTCATCATCTGTCATCCTGTCGTCGTTTCGGTTGCCAAAGCCACTGCCGTAGCGGGAATCGTCAGGCGATCCGTAACGGTCGGAGAAATTTGCGCTGTTGCCATAGTTCTGATAAGCATAGCCAGAACCGTTGTAGCCTCCACGGGAGCCAGGGTAAAAATCCTGCCGCTCACCTGTTCCTCTGTCCGCATAGCGGTCATAGTCGTTGTAATAGTTTGAGGAGGTACCATAGCCTTGCCATCTGCTGCCGTAGTCTGTATTTCTGTCACGGTCTGTGTCGTAGCGGCCCACGTTTCCCCTAGTATTGTCTCCGTACCCGTAATCCATGCTCTGGTCGCGGTCGCGGTCGTAGATGCCGGTGTAACTCCAGGTGCGCTTCCGGTTATCATCCCACTGGTAATCGCCCCGGTACCCATCGTCGCGGTCCTCTTCCCGGTACCTGCCGTAGGCACTGCCTCTGTTGTCGCCGCGGTTCATGTATTGGTTGCGGTAGCGGTCATCGCTATTCCAATCGCCCTGCTCACGGCTATTCCAGTCGCCCTGCTCGCGCTGGTAGTCCCGCTCGAACTGGTCCTCTAAATGCCTGGCATTATAATAGGTGTCATCATTTCGGTCGGAACGCTGGTAGCGGTCGTAATCGAGTCCGGGCCGGGTACGGTCGTTTAAATCCCTGTATCGTCTGTCCATAGTTTTTTAGGTTTGTTTAGACATATGTGTTTTCTGTTTTAACGGAAGCCGGGTTTACTGGTTTAGCAGCAGGCAGGGAGACCTGGATCAGCTGAGAAGCAGCGCCAATTTTCTGGCTTGGGGATGACGCTAGAAAGGACTGTTCTTCTACCCGTTCTGCGCGTTTCTTTCCATGCTCTTTTAGACCTATCGCAGCCAGGTTTTTACCCAGTTGCTGCGGCGTTAAGGCAAGCTGTTCTGACACAAGAAGAACAGCATATCCCGCCTCAGCTGGCTACCGTTAAACAAAGGATGAAACAAAAAAATAAGCAAATGGGTGTGAAGCACATACATCAAGGCCTGCTGGCCATTTCCCTCCTCGCCTCCCTGTGGCTGGCTGGTTGCCAGGGCAGTACCACGCCAATGGGTACCGCAGCAGGAAACAGGAACGGAGTGCCGCAACGCGTGGATATCAGGGGAATCATCAACACAAGTCGCTACGACCAGGGACAGGTGGTGCTGGAGGTAGAAGGCACTCCTTCGCAATACTCCCGCTACGACCGGGCCTTTGTGCTCGTGCTCCCCACCACTGATGTTGTGGACGGGAACGGTAACTCCATCAGCCTGAGCGAACTACAACGCGGACAAAACGTGGCGATCTTGCTGCGTAGTGGCGGTGAGGGAAACATGGTGGGCATGGGAGTTGCCCGGAAGGTGTGGGTAGAAGAGGATAACTGATATACGCACAGCCATCAAACAAAAACAGCCGCTGCTGTAAGGCAACGGCTGCTCCTGACTAAAAGGCCTGCTTTTATGAAAACCCGCCTAGCTCATTGATATAGCGGTTGGAGTTGTGCGAGGTATCGCCTCCAAGGCCGGTGCGGCCGCCATAGGTGCCTCCCTGCATCGAGCCATAGCCGCCGTAGTTGCCAGCTGAATTACCATAGGTATGGTTACCAAAGGAGCCGCCCCGGTGGCCCGTCTGATAGCCGGTGCCGCCGCCATAGTTCTTCCCGCCGTAAGAGCTGCCTGTGCCCACACTGTAACCATCGGAGAAGTTGCCGAGGCCATAGGAGGTGTCGGGCACGCCCCGGTGAGATCCTGGGAAGGAGTCGCCGATGCCGCCCCCGAAGCGGGAGCTTTCGTAGCCATCCCTGTCGCCGGAGTAGTACACCTGGTCGTCGCCGGCGCCTTCCCTGTTCCTGTCGCTGTCCAAGGTATTGAAGCGGTCGGAGGTGCCGTCGTAGCTGGAGATGCCATAGCCTTGGCGAATGTTGCCGCGCAGGCTTTCGTCCCTGTCGCGGTCACCCCGGTACAGGCCCTGGTCGCCCCGGAAGTCATCCTGGTAGCTGCTGTACCGATCGCGATCGTGGCTGAAGTTCCCGGAGTAGTTTCTTTCCCGGTCCCGGTCGTTACGTTGGTAGCCAAAGTCGTTCCTGAAGCTATCCCTTTCTCTCCAATCCTGCCCAAAGCTATCCCTTCTGTCGTTTTGGTAGCTGTTAGGGTATTGGCTGCGGGTATCGTGCCAGCCGCCTCTTTCGCGCTGGTAATCCCGCTCAAACTGCTCGTCTAAATGTCTGGCATTATAATAGGTGTCATCATTTCGGTCGGAACGCTGGTAGCGGTCGTAATCGAGTCCGGGCCGGGTGCGGTCGTTTAAATCCCTGTATCGTCTGTCCATAGCGTTTAATTAGGTTTAGTTCGTAAAGTATCTTCTGTTTAACGATAGCCGGCCCCGCTGGTTTGGCAGCAGGACAGCTAGGCCAAGGATTCGTAAAGCTGCAGGTCCTTCAGTGAAGCGGGATCAGCCTGCCGTTCGGCTATGTAGGAGATGGCAAAAGATGAAAGGAGGAGATGCTGCTTGGAACGGTTACCCCTAAACAAAAGAGCCCTCACCAGGTAGCAAGGGCTCTTCTAACTTGATCATGAGGATTTTCTAATAGTATCTTTCCTGTAGGTAGCTTCTTCGGTCCGGACCGTACCAGTCGTTTCTGATGATGCTACTCCGTTCGTCGGCAAGGCGCGACCTTCTGTCATCGCCTCCGGAGCCGGGGTAAAAGTCTTGCCGGTCTCCAGATCCGCTGCCGGCGTATTGGTCATAATCGTTGCCATAGCCAGAACGGCCGTAGGCTTGCCGGCTGCTGCCGTAGCCTGTATTTCGGTTATGGTCGTTGCGGTACCGGTCCTGCCCTCCTCTGTATTCGTTTCTGTAGTCGCCCCGATTGCCATAGCCGCTGTACCTATCCCGGCCACAAGCCTCCGAGCTGTTTCGGTCCCGGTCATTCCCCCGGTAGTCGGCAGGTTCGGCGTAGTAGTGGCCCTCTCTCCTGTTATGGTTGTAGAAATCACGTCGAGGATCCTCGAAACCCGTGTGCCTGTTGTTTTCCGGGTTCGTGTTTTGGTTGCGGTAGCGGCCATCGTCATTCCAGGGGTCCCTTTCGCGCTGAAAGTCCCGTTCGAACTGGTCGCTTATGTTTCTGGTGTAAAAGTTATGGTCGTTTCGGCTCGCGCGCTGGTACCGGTTGTAATCCAGCCCGGGCTCGTTGCCGCCGCTTAGGTCTCTGTATCTGCTGTCCATTTCGTGAAATAGCTTTGGTTTGCATTGTACTTCCTTTTTCTAACGGCAGAAGAACTTCCTGGTTTAGCAGCATCCGGCCTGGCTTGTTTCCTTCTTAATCCCGAAAGAAGTAAAAGCAGGGGCTTTTCCTTCCAGAAAACAGAGGTTTCACTACTGGGGCATGTGCCGTAAAGGCAAGGGTCACCAGAATACTGGCCACACCGGTAGCATCGGCAACTTTTAGCTCAACATTAAAACAGTGAAGTACAGTCTTTGAAGCAGGTGTCGCCTTGGGGCAGGTAAAACACTATGCCGCAGAAGGGAGTAAACTGCCTTACAGCATAAGGCAGAAAAGATCTGCTTCAGAACAGCCCATGGCCATTAGTTTAACAAATTACCAAAAGATACTGGATCAGATCCAACAGGAAATCTCCGGGAGAGACATCCCCGGGAGGGTAGCCTCCTATATACCGGAGCTTGCCAAAGTGCCTGCCGACAAGTTCGGGATGCACCTGTACGACCTGCAGGGTGAGAGCTTTTATTTTGGCGACAACGAGGAGCGCTTTTCCATACAAAGTATCTCGAAAGTGTTCTCCCTGGCCCTGGCCATGAAAATGATAGACCATGACCTCTGGAAACGCGTGGGGGTGGAGCCTTCCGGTGCCCGGTTTAACTCCCTGTCGCTGCTGGAAGATAACTTCGGCATCCCCCGCAATCCGTTTATCAATGCCGGGGCACTGGTGGTGGCCGACGTGCTGATCTCCTCGCTGAGCAACCCGAAAGAGGCCTTCCTTACTTTTCTGCACGAACTAACCGGCGATGATAGCATCAGCTATAACGAGACGGTGGCTGCTTCTGAGAAGTCGGAAGGGTACCGGAATGTGGCCATGGTAAATTACCTGAAGTCTTTCGGGAACATCCGCAACGATGTGGAGGAAGTACTGGACTTTTATTTCCATCAATGCGCGGTGGCCATGTCCTGCAAAGAGCTGTCGAAAGCTTTCCTCGTGTTTGCCAACCAGGGGAAATTGCTGAACTCAGAAAAACAACTGCTGACAGGCCAGCAGGTAAAACGCATCAACGCCCTTATGCAGACCTGCGGATTTTACGACGAAGCCGGTGAGTTTAGCTTTGAAGTAGGCCTGCCGGGCAAAAGCGGCGTGGGCGGAGGAATCGTGGCCGTACACCCGAACCATTATGCCGTAGCCGTATGGAGCCCCCCGCTAAACCCCAAAGGCAACTCTGCCCGGGGCATGGCAGCGTTGGAGCGCCTCACCACCCTCACCGGCTACTCCATTTTCTAATACCTCTTCGCTTCTACGTGCTCCTTCGTACCCGCCAGTTTAGGTCGCCGCCCATTGAAGTAAAGCGGGAACTGGTGGGAAGAAATGGTAGCAAGTTTTCATCTTACGAAAGTGGGAACGCGCCTACCACCTGCACAAAGCTTCCTCCCATACAGCCGCGTTAACGCTCTCGCTAAACCAGACCTCGCGGTGTGCACAGCTCCCGCATGCGTCTGACCATACAAAGCAAAGCCTATCCACCTTCTCTGACGCAAACACCCGCTCCTGCCACCTTAGCATACACGTTCATACATTAACAAAGCAGCTTATTTGTTTGCTGCTTCCCCGGGGTGGTAGGTCGCTTTGGCTCTCTTCTCCACGTCTTCGCGGTAATAGGCCACGTCCTTGAACTGTACATCGGCATAGCGCTGCGCCTGGTCTGCGAAATGAGGCGAGGCAGGATCACCGCTCTGGCCACCAGCCAGCAAGGTCTTGGCCTTTACTTTGTCCCCAAACTCCACTACAGCCACAAAGCTGTTGCCGGAGGTACCGTACAGGCGCTTGGTATTGTAAGCATTGGCGCCATAGGAAGCCAGGGCACCCCAATTGCCGGAAGCCAGCCCTACCGGAATACTAGGCAGCGTGTCGTTAAAGGCCTGTTGTATGTCGCCGCTGAGGCGCTGGTAGCGGTTGATCTCGCCCCAAGGCGTGTTCCACTGGCCAAAGTCCTCCTCCAGTTGGGCCAGGGTCTGGCGGAATAGCGCCAGGCGCTCCTCCTCAGGTGATACCTTTGTGTAATGGTCAAAACGCTCCATCAGGCTCAGGCCTTTGGGAGCGCTGCCGTTCCGCAGGGAGTTGATGGCATAGAAATGGGCCAGCGACATAGCCACCGACTCTTTCGATACGGCATAGTCCCAGCGGCGCAGCACATTAATTGCTTCTTGCAGCTTCGGGTCGTTTGGTTTCTGCTTGTCATAAGCCTTTACAAGGCCCGGTATCAGCACTTCAAAGCCCGGCAGGTAAGGGTCATAAGCCAGCTGTATCAGTTTATCGAGGGTTAGGTTGTTGGCTTTCTGAAGAAGCCGAATGGCGTGTACCCCCCGGAAGTTTTCGGGCGATGGCGCCATGTACACCGGATAGTCCTCCTGCTTCGGGCTGTACTCGGCGGCACTGGTAAAAGGGGTGGAATTGCAGTTCTGTATCCAGCCATTCGGCGGGTTAACCAGGCGGATGGTTTCCTCTACGGGGTGCAGCCCGTTCCAGTCTGTCTTCGGGTTGCTGCCATCCACTGGTTTAGAGTAATCGAAAGCGGTATCGCGCCTCGGAAAGAAGTTGCCGTGGTAGTAAGCAATGTTACCGTCCGCATCGGCATATACTGTGGCGTTGGAAGAGTTGGTGCGCAGCTGCATCATTTCGTCAAACTCCTGCAGGTTGCGCTTCTTGGTTCTGGTGTAGGACTGGATCAGGGCCTCAGATGGCTTCCACATCAGGGCTGTCGCCACCCACTTATCGCCGTTTTTATGGGTGATAGGCCCGTGGTGCGTTCTGTAAGTCGTGAAGGTCTTCTGCTTTATTTCATCGCCTTCTTTGTAAGATAAAGTGACTTCATTCGTGGACACCGGGCGCAGCTCTTCGCCATATTTGTAAAAGAGCTTGCCTTCCTGCTCTACAATGGTTTCCTCGAACTCATCAATCACGTCGGCATAAGCGGAGGTGTGCATCCAGCCGGTCTTTTCATTAAAGCCCTGGTACACAAAAAACTGTCCCCAGGTAACCGCGCCATAGGCATTCAGCCCTTCTTCGCTCACCGCATGCACCTCACCCCGGAAGAAGAAAGAGGTATGCGGGTTGATCAGCAGCATGGCTTTGCCGGAGGCAGTATGCTGGCCGGAAATTGAAAAGCCGTTGGAGCCTTTGGGCTCTTCCAACAGGCCGGGCTGCACCAGGCTATGCCCGTAGCTGTTCAGCCCCAGCGACTTATTTTCTTCGTAGAAAGCCTGGATTCGCTTGGTGGAAACACTCTCGATATCACCCCCAATGGAGCCTTCGCTAAAGTACATCGGCATCCAGGGCTCGAAGTGCGTGAGGAGCTTTGGCTTTACCTCCGGGTGCGTATACAGGTAATAGTTGATGCCGTCGGCAAAGGCGCGGCAAAGTTCCTTCAGCCACTCCGGGCTCTTCTCGTACTGCGCAATCGCTTCCTCTTCTGTCATGTACAGGCGGGCACGCAGGTCGCTGTACAGCATTTCCTCCCCTTCTACTTCTGCCAGTCGGCCAATGGCCCACAGGTAATTGCGCTCTACCCGGTTAAAGTCATCCTCGCACTGGGCGTACAAAAGACCAAATACCGCATCGGCATCCGTTTTCCCGTACACGTGCGGCACACCAAAATCATCGCGGACAATGGTGACGCGCGCGGCCTGTTCCTCCCACTGGGCCACTTCTGCCGCAGAGTCGGTGGCCTGCTTTAGGGCACAGGAAGAAAAGAGGGAAACGAAAAGAAAGACAAGGGTAGCATTTTTGAAGGCGTATCTCATGGAGGCTCTTGTTAAGGCGAAAAACAAGCTACCAATTTAACTATATTTTTTTATTCCCTCACAGCCCTCCGAAGGAGCTAACGCGCCATACCTGTCAGAAGCTTGCCCGGTCACAGAAAAAGAAAGCCTTCCTAAAACACAACAGCCCTTGCCATACAGCAAGGGCTGTTATTATATACATAAACTACCAGGCTTTGCTATTGTCTGAACTGCTCGCTGCGCCGGTCGCTGTCGAGCCAGCTGTCTTCGGTGTTGGATCGGCGGTCCCTCTCGTACAGGTCATCGTTGGCAAGGTCACCGCGCCGGCGATTCCTGTAATCGTGATCGCCACCGTAGTTTTGGTCCCCATAGGAATCGTCCAGGCCAGCACTGTAGTACCCTTCGAAATTACGGTTGCTATACCCTGCGTCAGCCCCGCCAAAACGAGCGCCTACGTAGGCATTGCTGTAGCCGCCTCTGTCGCCGGCATAAGCATCCTGCTCTCTGTAGTCATCTCTGTTTTGCCTTGTGTAAGGGTCATAGGTACTGGGGTGCCCCGTGGTACGGTAGCCTTGCCACCTGCTGCTTCGCACGTTCTGGTCCCAGTCTCTCCTATCCATATCCTGGCCTCCCCAGAAGTCGCCCCTAGCATCGCGGTACCTGTCGCGGTCGCGGCCATAAGTATCCGCGTAAGGCTGGTTTTGCCCCCTGTCGTTGCGCGGATAATTGGAATACCCGCTGCCGCCTTCTCTTTCGCCTCTGAGGCGTTCGTAGGCATTGCCCATGTTCCCCTCGTGGTAGGTGTGCCGGATGCCATAGGAGCCCCGGTCATTATCCCAACGTCCTGTTTCGCGCTGGTAGTCCTGCTCGAACTGGTTTGTTAAGTTTCGCGCACTGTGGTAATGTTCATCGTTCCGGTCGTAGCCCCGGTACCCGCTGTAGTCAGCTTCGTAATCGTTGCGATCGTAGTGGTTTCTGTCTTGTCTGTCCATAGCTTTTTAGATGTGTTGGTGAATGGTTTCCTTTTTAAACGACGACAGCCATCCCCGGTTTAGCCCTCTGCGAAAGCGACAGAAGCTCCTCCCCTCGCGCTCCTAAAGCCTGCTTATACCGGCACAGAGTATCCCCCTAAACTCCCTGGTGGCGATGCTGCCTTCCAGAAATTTGTAGCCCAACACTTACGAATAACACCAAAAGGCTATCGCGAACAATATACACAGAGTGACAGGCTTCCTACAGAATACTAGATGCTCTCCCCCCAAGAACAATGGCTTTCCCGGCCTTCTTTAAATACGCGCCTGGTAAGTGTACAACTGGTAATACCGCCCCTGCTTTTCCAGGAGATCCTCGTGCTTGCCCTGCTCTACGATACGGCCCTGCTCAATCACCAGGATCTGGTCGGCCTGCCGGATGGTGCTGAGGCGGTGGGCAATTACAAAGGTCGTGCGGCCCTGCATCAGGGTTTTGAGGCTGGCCTGTATCAGGCTCTCGCTCTCGGTGTCGAGGTTGGAGGTGGCCTCGTCCAGGATGAGGATGCGCGGATCGGCCAGCACGGCCCGGGCAATGGCAATGCGCTGCCGCTGCCCGCCCGATAGCTTGACGCCCCGCTCCCCGATGCGCGTATCCAGGCCCTCCGGGAAACGATCGGTAAACTCCCGTACATGGGCTGCCTGCACGGCCTGCATCAGTTGCGCTTCGGTGGCATTAGGCCGCGGAAAGAGGATGTTCTCCCGTATCGTGCCCTCGAACAGAAAGTCGTCCTGTAAAACCACGCCCAGCTGGCTTCGGTAGCTCCGCAGGCTGAGCGTTTGCAGGTCGTGCCCGTCGACCATAATGGTACCACTGGCGGGGTTCAGGAAAGAAGCGGCCAGCCCGGCAATGGTGGTCTTCCCGGAGCCGGAAGTACCCACCAGGGCCGTCACGGTACCGGCAGGGGCTTTAAAACTTATCTCCTGCACGACCTCCTTCCCCGGCTCATAAGCAAAGGACACCTTGTCGAACACGATGTCCCCGTAAATGTGGTCTAACTCCAGGGTCCTGTTTCCCATGACACTTTCCACGGGGGTGTTCAGAATCTCCTGCGTGCGGTCGAGCCCGGCAAAGGCCTCGGTAAACTGGCTCCCGATGTTGCTCATCTGCAGGATAGGCGCGATCATAAAGCCGAGGTACAGCGTAAAGGCCAGGAAATCCCCGAAGGTCAGCTGTCCCTGCATGATCAGGTAGCCACCTATGCCCATGATGCCCGCCGAGGCCAGGCCCAGTAACAAAGTTGCCGCCGAGGTCACCATGCTTGTAGTAGTCAGGCTCTGCTTTATGTTCTGGAACAAACGCTCCACTCCCACCTCAAAAGTTTTGATCTCCTGCGCCTCTGCATTAAAGCCTTTTATCACGCGCACGCCCCCCAGGGTCTCGGTCAGGCGGCCTGTCACCTCGGCATTGATCACCCCACGCTCCCGAAAGATGGGCCGTATCTTGCCGAAGGCCTTGAGTGAGATCAGCCCGAAGATGGCCACCGGAAACAGCACGTACAGGGTCATGAGCGGGCTGATAACGATCAGCAGCACGAGGCAAATGAGCGAGGTCAGCACGCCGCCGACCATTTGGGCAAAGCCGGTGCCGACGAGGTTACGCACCCCTTCCACATCCGTCATGATGCGCGACACCAGCTCCCCGGTTTTGGTGTTGTCGAAGAAGCGGATGGGCAGCTGGATGATGTGCCGCTGCACCTTGGCCCGCAGTTGGGAAATAAGGTGCTGCGCCTCCACGCTCAGAATCTGTGTCAGGGCAAAGGAAGTGACTGCCTGGATCACGATGGCAGTGATCACAGCCAGGATCAGCCATCTCAGCATATCAAAGTCGCTGTTGGGGATCACGTCATCGATCAGGTACTTGCTGGCTCCCGGCAAGACCAGCCCGGCCAGCCGGCTGATGATGATCAGCACGAGCCCGATGCTCAGGTATTTCTTGCGGGGCCAGATGATGGTTTTGAATACTTCCCCGATGCTTACGTTCTGAAGTTTCTTGGATTTCGACATGCTACTACTCGTGAGGCCTGAAGGTAAACAAATTCAGCTATAAAAAATCTACCCGCCCTTACTTGCCCCACCAGACCTTCCCTGCCTTGCTCTATCCACTGCAGGATACTTGAAGGAATGGAAACGCCAGCATACGGCCCTGCAACGTGCGCTGCGCTTGCAAGCACCTGGGCGAAAGAAGGACGGCGAAGTGTAGCCTTGTAGCGTTACACGCTTTCAGGACCTTCGGACACTGCGAGTTCTTATGAGGTATCCCTTATCGACCCACTCCCAACAGGTATCCTCTTCATTATCCTTCATCCCCTACCTCTTTTACATCCTGTAAATCCTGATCCAGGGGATTGTTTGCCCCAATTTGTGCTAACTTGTCAGCCTTTAACAAAGAGAAACAACAAGGGCTTGCGGTACTTTTTTCATATTGCTTATAAGGGCGGGAACTACAAGGGCTGGCAGCGCCACCCGTATGGCCTGGGGGTGCAGCAGGTAATAGAAGAGTGCCTTGGCAAAATACTCAGAAAGCCTGTGGCGATCGTGGGCTGTGGCCGAACGGATGCGCAGGTACATGCCACCCAGTTCTTCTTTCACCTGGATGCCGACAAGCCCTGGGAATTTGACATGTTGGACCGGCTAAACAAGGTGCTGCCGCCGGACATTGCTGTGTTCGATATCATCCTTATGGAAGGCCTGCCCCACGCCCGGTTTGATGCCAGCCAAAGAAGCTACGATTACTTTATCCATACCTACAAAGACCCTTTTCTGAGCGATGTGAGCTCCTTTTACCTCTTGCGTAACCTGAACCTGGATGCCATGAAGGAGGCCACGGCCCTGCTCCCCCGCTACACCAATTACAGGAATTTGTGCCTGACACCGGCAGAGCAGGACAGTACCATCTGCCATGTTACCGCTGCCCAATGGCTTACCGACCGGAATGGTGACCGCCTGCGTTTTCAGATCTCAGCGAACAGGTACCTGAGTCGGATGATCCGGATCCTAGTGGGGCAGTTCCTTCGCATAGGAATGGGCAAACTAAGCGTGGATGCGTTTGAAAGTTACCTGGCAGGGGAAAACAAGCCCAAACACCTGGCACCGGCCTACCCCCAGGGCCTCTACCTATCCAAGGTTACTTACCCCTACCTGGACCTTCCGCCCCGCAGCTCCTTTGCCGCTATCCATCAGAACCAGAATGACGCAGACTGGAAAGCAGTCTGAGGTCAGGCAGGCCCTCTTAATGCTGCAAGCCAGACTGCTTCACCCCTAGCAAAAGCCCGTAGCTCGCGCCTCTTCTAAAAAACAGCTTTTCCTTGATGGAAAAATAGCACAGGTACTCACCAGCAACAGCAAGTGCCCCATGCCTTATTGTTTAGGATCCCCGCACCCGGGCAGCCAGGATCTTGAAGAGGATGTACAAAAGGGCAAAAGCCAGCATGGCGATCAAAGCCCAGAACTTCTTCCGGTTCATTTCCTGCCAGTAGTCCCGCTCCGCTTCGGTGCGCTTTAGCTGCCGCCTGATCTCTCCGCGTGCCTGTCGCTCCTGATACAGCTCCACCCGCAGCGCATCCAGCGCAGCTGTGTCTTTCAGGTAAACGGTTTTCGTGATCTGCTCACCCACACAGTCCGGGCATTTTGCCGGGGCACGAAAAGGAAGCAAGGATTCCCTTCTCTCCAAGGCCAGTGCAGGGTGCAGCCTCCCGGGCGTAAAAGGCGCAGGCGTGTACACAGCGGGTGGATAGAACCTGGCGGGGAAATGCTTGGCAGCGTAGGCGCTCCCGTGCTCCCGGGTATAGGCGGTATGCTTGTCTACATAGTCGGCCAGCTCCGCTGTGTGTTCATCGAAATACTTTTCTGCCTGGCGTTGGGTGACGCAGGAGCACAGCAGCAGCATTAGTCCGAAGAGTAACCTCATGTATTTATTGCTTGTCAGTTCAACTGTACCGCCACGGCCAAATCTTTACACTCGCCCGCTTCCCGAGTATATACGGAATTAACGATGTTTACAGTGGTACTTCCGGCATAAGAATGTGCCGGCAAGGATACCCACACTCACGGCAGCGCTTCCCTGCTAAACTAACCTTCTAACCCCGTCTACCATAATTACACCCTTCTCAGCCCTGGCTCCAATGCAGCCTGCCCATCGTTTTACATTGCACTTACAGGCCCCTGTATAGCCCCCTTAAAATATATAAGCAATTGATGAACAAGCAGATGATATGTAACCAATTTCACTTTTTGCTTCGTAAAACACAATAACAAGTTATGTTTAACTAAAACTTTGTGATTATGAAAAAGAATATAATGAATATAGGAAAGCTCTTGAAAATGGGATTAGTGTGGGGTGTGACCATAGGCCTCGTGTCATGTGCCAACGAAGGTGCAGGCGTTGTTCAGGAGTCTGAAGAATTAGGCGTAGAGACAGAAGAAACAGGTACGTTTGAAGGTACCACGCCCATGGAGGAAGAACCTGCCTACGACTACGATGCTGACGAAACCACAACGACGGTAGCCCTAGGTGTAAACGCCGATGAGCTGTATACCGACCTGACCACCACAGAGCTCTACGAAGGATGGGATGCCAACGATGACAACCTGCTCGACGAGAACGAGTACTACGGTGCCTTTTATGACACCTGGGATATCAACGACGACAACATGCTGGATGAGAACGAGTGGAACACAGCCCTGAGTGACTTTGGCTTCGACGATAACACCGCTTGGGGGTGGTCTGATTGGGATACCAACAACGATAACCTGATTGATGAGAATGAGTTTGGTACCGGACTCGGAACCGCAGGTCTGTTCTCTGACTGGGACATGAATGATGATAATGTGCTGGAAGAACGAGAGTATACCGAGGGTATCTTTGGCTTATGGAATGATGCCGACGATGACGGTATATTGGACGAGAATGAGTACAACGACTTATATGTAAGGTACTTTGACATGGACGTCGTGCAGTACAACCCTGAAAGAGGTTAATAAAAAGAATTATACCAGTAAGAAGCTCTGCAGCTTTAGCCTGCAGGGCTTTTGCTGTTTTTGGGGCCAAGCGTAGGCACTGCACAGCAAAATGGCCTTTTTAAGCAGGGAAAGCTTCGTTCTGCCTGAGGAGGGTTCTGCAAGAGAAAAGGAACTTTACCCGAGGTGCAGATCACAGCCGGTTTTAGGCTACGAACGGTGCTGCTCAAAAGCCTGCTGCTCATGCATGTTTTAGTACTTTACCGATACACAAATTGCTTCTTAATTTTGCTTAGCAGAGGCAAGTAATTGATAAACAAGTGCAATTAAATGTAACCCATCTCGCTTTGAACCCCGTAAACTATAAATACAAGCGATGTTTAACAAAACTTTAAAATTATGAAAAAGAATATAATGAATATAGGACGATTGTGGAAGATTGGTTTATGTTTTGGTGTAACAATAGGATTAGCCTCTTGCTCCAATGATGAAGCCGGCGCAGTAGAGGATGAAGTAGGCGTGGCCACAGAAGAGACGGCAACTTTTGGTGGTGAAACCGGACTTGCTGAAGAAGCAACAGTTGCTGGTGTTGAAGAGGATGCCTTCTATTCTGATCTGAACACAACCGGACTTTACGAGGAATGGGACGCCAACGATGACAACCTGCTCGACGAGAACGAGTATTACGGTGCCTTTTACGACACCTGGGATATCAACGATGATAACCAGCTGGATGAGAACGAGTGGAACACAGCCGTAAATGATTATGGTTTCGCTGGTAATGACACTTGGGTATGGACTGGTTGGGACACCAACAATGATAACCTGATTGACGAGAACGAATTCGGTGCCGGACTTGGTAACACAGCTATGTTTACGGACTGGGATGCCAACAACGATAGCGTACTGGAAGAACGAGAATACGCTGACGGTATTTACGCACTTTGGGTAGAAGGTGATGATGACGGTATTCTGGACGAAGAGGAATACAATGACATTTATGTAAGATACTATGACATGGATGTAGTGCAGTATATCCCTGAACGAGGATAATCGACACTACATACTTAATACCAAAGCCTTGCAGTTTGTTGCTGCAGGGCTTTTTGTTGATGGGGTACCGTGCCAACTTTCGTATTTCCCTCCTGTTACGCTAAGTCTCTATACACTCCAGTGTGCATAAGATCTCCTTAAAAGCTCCTTTCTTTTCCCTCTCGTCTACAGCTGCAACAGCAGGCTTTCTTGACCTTCTTCATGCAACTTCCTCCCCTCCTGTTGCCTGCATAAATCAGTATCTCCCTCTGCCCACGCTGGTATCTTATACTTAAAACAACGGAAATATTAAACATATCAGGCCTAGTTTTTGTATTTATATAGGCAATGCCCGTAAAAATTCAATTTCACATTCCGCCACCCTAGAGGTGGCTGGCGTGTTTGGGCTTGTCAATTAATTGTACCGAAAACCGAAACAAATATGAAGAGAACAAACATAGATATCCCTTTCCCCCACTACCTACTCGGCCTGCTGTTGCTGCTCGTGCCCTTCCTGAGCACAGGTGCTACCCCGGCCAAACTGCCAGGCAACTCCAATACGATAGGGAGCGCCACTAAAGTAGACAGCACTTACCTGGAGGAGTACATTGGCCATGAACGGGAGTTCAGGCACCAGCTCGACCTGGTGGAGCAGTTTTACCAGGACCGCGATTACCGGCTGGCCTGGTTTGAGAACGACAGGCTGATACCGCAGGCGGATAAGCTGATAGCAGCCATCGAGAAAGCAAACAAACACGGCCTGAACCCAAAGGCCTATAGCCTATCAGACCTGCGCGAGATGTCGCGCGACTACACTGCTTTGTCGGCATCTTCCCCACAGAAAGCACAAAAGAAGCAGGAACTGGACCTGGCCCTCACAGCCTCCTATTTTAACTATGCCTCTGACTTTTATAAGGGGGAGGTAGACCCGCACAGTGCTGCCGCCATTGAGTGGGAAGTGAAGAAGAACAGGATCAAGCTGAACAAAGCCCTGGAAGTGGTGCTGCAGGAACGAGAGAACAACCCTTTTTACGAGTTTGACGCCATCCACGAAGGTTACCAGAAGTTGCGCAATGCCCTGGTAGAGTACCGCCAAATACAGGAACGCGGCGGCTGGCCAAAAGTGCAGGGCGAAGGCATCGTGAAACTGAACGACACCGCCAAGGTAGTATTGGATGTACGCCGCCGCCTGTTTCCGCAACAGCCCATTAACCGGCAGGACTCCACTGCTTATGTATATGACGCACGCCTGGAGCAAGCCGTCCGGGATTTCCAGCAGCACCATGGCCT
Organism: Pontibacter ummariensis; assembly: GCF_900188175.1. Taxonomy (GTDB): domain Bacteria; phylum Bacteroidota; class Bacteroidia; order Cytophagales; family Hymenobacteraceae; genus Pontibacter; species Pontibacter ummariensis. The sequence continues at coordinate 82,353 of NZ_FZOQ01000015.1, forward strand.
GGTGGTAGACGGCGTGCTGGGTCCGAACACCTATAAGGCGCTGAACGTGAGCGTAGACGAGCGCATCGACCAGATACTGGTGAACATGGAGCGCTGGCGCTGGCTCCCTAAAGACCTGGACCCGAAGGGAGACGATGAGCGTTACCTGATGGTGAACATCCCGGCCTTTCGGGTGCGCGTGATGGAGAATGGCGAAGAAGTGATGCAGATGAAGGCAGTGGTGGGCGAAACCATGAACTCCACCCCTGTCTTCAGCCATAGAATCCAGTACCTGATGTTTTCCCCTTACTGGAACGTACCCAATAGCATTGTGGAGGAAGACATAAAGCCACACTTACAGCGCGACCTGGGCTGGCTGGAGCGTAATAATATGGAAATGGTGACGACCTTCGGGGCTAACGCTGATCGGGTACCAGTAAGCCGCGTGAACTGGAACACCATGACCGCACAGAACTTCGAGTACCGCATCCGGGAGCGCCCGAGCGCCAACAATGCCCTGGGCCGCGTGAAGTTCATGTTCCCGAACGAGTATGCCGTGTACCTGCACGACACTCCGGCGGATCACTTGTTCTCTGAGCGGGACCGCGACTTTAGCCACGGTTGTGTGCGGGTGGAACGCCCCGCCGACCTGGCAACTTACCTACTGCAGGATAAAGGCTGGAGCAGAAGTCAGGTGCTCCGTGCCATGAATGCCCGCGAGCAGCAGCGTGTGAACCTGGAAGAGGACGTGCCGGTGTACCTGGTGTATTTTACCGCCTGGGTAGGAGACGACGGCGAGGTGCACTTCCGCGATGACCTGTACGGCCATGACAAAGCTCTCGCACAAAAGCTGTTTTAAGTTGCCGCTTAAACATTAGTTTCTCAAGCCTGTAGTGCCCGAGCACATAGGCCAGGGGATGTAAAAGAGAAGGGCCGTGGGTGAAAGCTACAATGTTTATAGCTTTCACCCACGGCCCTTTTATGATACAGCGTAGGCTTTTACTCTTGCAGTGGATCCCAGAAATTACCTGTTAAGGTGAAGAGGTATAAGACACGCGTATTCAGGTTAAACCAGTAGTTATCCCGGAGTTTGCTCAATTCGGTGCCAAATTTATCGACACGTGCCTGGCTGTGGCTCATGGCGGCTACCGTAAAGCCTCCCAGAAAGGCACTGTTCAGCCCATTTTTGCCTATGCGCGTTCCGTTCAGCTCATAGCCATCCACGATATTGGCTGGCCCTACCTGCTCTGCCCAGCCAGAAACCTTCTGGCTCCAGGCTTCGGCTTTCGCGTTTCCATTCCAGAGGTAGTCTAAGGTCAAGCGCCACGGCGCACGGCAGGCATCGTAGCCGAAGTGCCCTGCTCTGCCACCAGGCCCTGGCGTGCCGCTGGCTGTTTGCCAGTCTGGCACCAGGCCAGTGGTCGGGTGAGCACTGCCCTCCAGTAAAGTGTAGGTGTCGTCCGCCAGCTGGGCCCAGATGTTATCACCGGTTACGGTGGCGAAGACCCTGAAGAAGGCCGGAGTGTGGTACATCAGGTCCGTCATGCCGCACCCTCCCCAGGCAATGTTCGAATAGCCTGGCGCCAGGATGTAAATGCTTTTCCCGTTCACGCTGCACTGCACGATCAACTTTGTTTTGATGATCTGCAGAATCTCTTTCGCCGCGTCGGTGTAGGCACTGCCCCAGTGCTTGCCAGCCACGATCAGCGCAAAAGCCACGTCTATGTCGCCGTCGGTGGCACTGCCCGGGTCGTTTATCCCGCTGCAGGTAACAGACCAGGCCATCATGTTTGCCGCCGTCGGCGTGCGTTTGGCGTTGTAAAACTTCAGGAGCCCGTCAAAGGTGTCCTTGTCTTTGGCATAAGCCGACAGCAAAAGGCCGAAGCCGATGGCTTCTACTTTTGTTTCAGCCGCAGGGTCGGCAATCACGCGCAGGCCATCGTTACAAGCCACCACCTGGGTACTTCTCCAGCGCTCGTACTCACTCATGGCCAGCTCATGTGTTACAGTGGCAGGGAAGTAACCGTGCTTATAACCCGCTACCGGGCTAGGCGCAGGGGCAGCTCCCTCCTCAATCACCAGCTCCTTGGCCAGGGTCTCCCCTTTCGTGTAGTTCACTGCCACAGAACCCAGCACCTTATTCTCAGCCCCCTTCAGCACCGTAAAGTACAGGGTACCCTTTGGAGCAAGGCTAGGGAGGCTCTGCAAATTAAACCGGGCTAAGCCGGCTGAGTTTGTGGCCACGGTTTTTAAGGCGTTGGCAGGGGTACGCCCGCTTGTTGTGGTGGAGGGGTCTTTAAACAACAGCACGTTCCGGTTGGCTTCGGTAGCGCCAGCCGCATTCTTTACGGTAATGTCTACCTGGGTGGGCAGTTCTACTGCACTCTCTTCCTCTTCTTTACCACAACCGGCCATGGTACACAGTACCCAAAAGCAGGACAAGGTGTAAAGCATTGCTCTTTTCATCTGTTCCGTATTTAAATTAAAAATTTTGTTCTTTCCCAATGCCGACGCTTTGCCCCCAGAGGGCTTGCTGTTTTCACCCTGATTCAGTTCCTGCAAATGCGCCTTACTTTACCACGTAACCGCTTCTCAGGTAGAGAAGTATGCGTGACAAGCAGTAAACAGGAAGCAAAAGTTCCACCCTGGTTTTAAAGCAGCGCCAGTATAACGGACATAAACTCCGCAAAAGCCCTAAACTTAAAGGGGTCAGGTCTCCCTGCTTCCTTATAAGCGGTAGCAAAATAGGTAAAAAGGAATTAGGAATAGGCCTATATTTATAGATTTTAGTACTTCCTGTTTGACTTTCTAAGGTTGGCCTACGCTTTAGCTCAACGCTTTTCACCCATTGCCCTATCCGATCAAATTGCAGATTTGAACAAAAAAGTTGATATTGAGGCATATAAATGGATGACGGTAAAGCACCCAATCGTGACAGCAAGCCAAAGGTGTCGAAGATCTGCCTCCCACTGCTCATCCACGTTCATGTACCGCAAAACCAGTGACTGATCCGGCATCCTTAAAACATTGAAGACAACCATGACACAAGTCGCTTCCCTTACACCAGAAGTGCTCCACCTGCTAGAAACTGTACCGGATCTGTACCTGATTCTGTCGCCGGACTTTATTATTCTCACGGCCAGTGCACGCTACCTGAAGGCAACCTACACCGAGCGGGAAAAGATCCAGGGCAGACTTGTGTTCGACATATTCCCAGACAACCCGGCACTACAGCATTCGGAGGCGACTACGAATCTGCGGTACTCCCTGGAATGGGTGCTCGCGCACAAGCAGCCGCATGAAATGGGCCTGCTGCGCTACGACATCCTGGAGCCCGGGCAGGTCGGGGCCTTTCAGGAGAAGTATTGGCGCTCATCCCACACCCCGGTGCTGGACGGGGAAGGAAACATTCAGTACATCATCCACAAAACAATTGACGTCACCAGCGAGGTACTGGCCCAAAAGCAGGTAAAGGAGTACGAGCAGCAGCTAGAACAAGCCCAGGGCTTGCAGGAATTAGCAAATGCGGAACTGGCCTCTGCCCGTGCAGAAACAGAGTTGGAGCGGAAGAAGCTTTACGAGGTCTTTATGCGGGCGCCGGCCATGATCTGCATTTTTGAAGGGCCAGCGCACGTTTTTAAATTAGTGAACCCGCCCTATCAGCAGTTGGTAGGAGACCGCCCCCTGCTGGGCAAACCCATTGCCGAGGCCATGCCCGAGCTGGCCGGGCAACCTATTTTCGGGCTGTTAGACCACGTGTACCGTACCGGCGAGAGCTTTCATACAGATGAGATGAAGGTACAGCTCGACCATGACAATACGGGTGGCCTGGGGCACAACTACTATAACTTCACGTATCAGCCTACCCGGAATGTTGTTGGAGAAACAGACGGTGTGCTGGTGTACGCCTACGAGGTGACCGCGCAGGTAGAGGCCCGCCAAAAGATAGAGCAACGGGAGCAGGACCTGCAAATACTGAACGAGCAGCTGACAGCAGCCAACGAGGAGATCAGAGCCGCTTATGAAGAGTTGTCGGACACCCAACTCGCCCTTCAGGACCTGAACCAGCAACTGGAAGCGCAGGTAATGGTCAGGACCCGGGAGCTACAGTTGTCGAAAGCCGAAACGGAAGCACAGCGAAACCGCCTGCACCAGCTTTTTATGGAAGCCCCCGCCCCTATTGCGATTCTGGCTGGGGAGCGTTTTGTTTTTGATCTGGTGAACCCTGCTTACCAGCAGCTATTGCCAGGGCGAAAGCTGTTAGGTAACTCCATGTTGAGTGAAGCTTTGGCAGAATTGGCAGCACAGCCCTTTGCCAACCTCCTGCGGCAGGTCTATCGCACGGGAGAGACCATCGTGAAAAAAGAGGAACTCATTCCCGTCGCCCGGTATGAGGGGGCTCCCCTGGAAGAACGCTACTTCAATTATACCCTGCAAGCGCGGCGGGACGAACAAGACAAGGTAGACGGCATTATCATCTTTGCCTTTGAGGTAACAGACCAAGTGGAGGCCCGGCAGGCGGCGGAGCGAAGCGCAGAGCGCTTACAGCTCATCACCGATGCCCTGCCCGTGCTGATCGGCTACCTGGACAAAGAAGAGAAGTACCGGTTTGCGAACAAGGCCTATGAATCCTGGTTTCCGCTTAAATCAAAAGAACTGCTGGGCCGCCCTGTGCGCGAAGTGGTTGGGGAAAAAGCTTATAAGGGAGTAAAAGAGTATATCGACAGAGCACTGGCTGGGGAGCGGTTGGACTTCGACAGCAGGATGCCGTATCGGGAGGACTTTGTAAAATATATCCATACCAGTTATATCCCGGACATACAAGAGGGGAAGGTAGCTGGATTTTTTACCCTGGTAAGCGACGTGACAGAGCAAGTACAGGCCCGCCAACAAATAGAAGAAAGGGAAAAGGAGGCCCTGGCCCTGACAAAGGAGCTAGCCGCCATCAACGAGGAGCTGAAAACTGCAAACGAGCAACTCCGGCGCACCAACATAGACCTGGATAACTTTGTGTACACGGCCTCGCATGACCTGAAGGCCCCGATTTATAACATTGAAGGACTCCTGCGGCTTCTCACCGATACCCTCCCCACCCCGGTCCTGTCCTCTGAGGGTTTGGAAGGTGTGACAGGTATGATCGAGGACTCGATAACGCGGTTCAAGCGCACCATCGAGCACCTGACAGAAGTGAGCAAACTACAAAAGGAAAACAACCAGGAGCCTGTAGAGGTTAATCTGTCGGATGTGGTGCGGGATGTAAGGCTCGACCTGTCTTCCCAACTGGAAGCGGTGGATGCACAGCTGGACGTGGATATTGCGGCATGCCCTGGAATCCACTTCTCCGAAAAGAACCTGCGCTCTGTGGTCTACAATCTGCTCTCCAATGCCGTAAAGTACCGCTCGCCAGAACGCAAACCCCGCATACAGCTCTACTGCAAGCAGGAAGGGGAATACATTGCCCTTTCTGTTCGGGACAACGGACTGGGCATGGACCTGGCCGGCAAGCAAAAGCTCTTTTCCATGTTCGGCCGCCTGCACGACCACGTGGAAGGCTCCGGCATCGGCCTGTACATGGTGAAGAAGATCGTAGAGAATGCGGATGGGCGGATAGAAGTGGAAAGTGAGGTAGGCGTCGGCTCAACCTTTACCGTGTATTTTAAAAGCTGACCCTGCATAGTTTTATAGCTGCAAAGAGTCTTTGCCCCTTTAAGCGCGGCTTTGCCTAGCCGGCTGGCTCCCTTTCCGCTTTTGTAACCACAGCCACCGTCACAACAAGCACCCTGAAAGCGGGGAGCTAACTGCAACAAAAGACGCTCTGATGACCGTACACCCGGGTTTATCTGCACGCTGAACAAAGCGGTCAGCTCTTGTTTCCTTTCGCCTTATCTCTCTATCCCAATTTAATATCGGGTATCTTTTATAAATATCAGAAAAGCTATATGGCTGCGCTTTATATTTGCTGCACCAGCAGGCAAGGTACGGTTGTATAGTTCTTTCTCTTTTAAAGGGTGATTTACGATGACCGGTCAACCTCTAGCTGCTGCGTTTGTAATTTATTACCTTTAACAACCTGTAATTGAAACAGCTTTACCCTCTTCGTCTAGCGCTTTGCTTTTCCCTGTTACTTTTTAGTTATTGTACCAAGGCCCAACAGCATACTGCCCCATCCATTCCTTTTTCCACGAACAGTACAAGCCTTACTGTCTGGAATGGGGAGAAGTATGTTCCCCTCTTTATCAAGGGCATTAACATGGGTATCGCCACCCCCGGTACTTTCCCGGGCGAACTTGCGGCTAGCAGGGCCGACTATGGCCGGTGGTTCCAACTCATACGGGAAGCAGGTTTCAACAACATCAGGCTCTATACCCTGCACTATCCGCACTTTTATGAAGTACTCGACTCTTTTAACCTCGCAAACCCGCAGCAACCGCTCTTCTTTTTCCAGGGCATATGGCTGGAGGAAGAGGTAGAAGGCTACGACCACGACCTTTACACCCTTAGCCCCTACTTTGAGCAGGAGATAGAAGAGAACATAGACGCTGTACACGGCAACAGGGTAATCGCCAGCCGGTATGGGAAAGCCTATGGCACCTATAAAACCGATGCCTCCAGGTGGCTGCTGGGCTACATCATCGGGCGTGAAGTGCACCCGCCAGAAGTGGTTAACACCAATGAGCGCCATGCCGGCGATACCTCCTACCAGGGCCGCTACCTCTCTATCACCCAGGCTACTGCTGCAGAAACCTGGACGGTAAAACACCTGGATAAACTAGTGGCCCGGGAAACGGACCTGTACCAAACCCAACGTCCTGTCAGTTTTTCAAGCTGGCCAACCTTAGACCCCTTGTACCACGCCGGCGAAGCCAACCGCTATGAGGACATGGCCACCATCGATGTCTCGCAGATGGACCTCTCGAAGGCGAAGGCCGGTTACTTTGCCACCTACCATGCCTACCCTTATTACCCGGACTTCGTGAGCCAGGACCCGGCTTATGCCACTGCCTCTGATTACCTGGGGCAGAACAGTTACCTGGGTTACCTGCGGGCACTAAAGCAGCACTACAGGCACATGCCGCTCATCATTGGCGAGTTCGGGGCGCCTTCCAGCTGGGGCACGGCGCACTATGCGCAGAGCGGCATCCACCATGGTGGCATGGATGAGGAAACACAGGGCAAGCACAACCTGCGCATGCTTCGCAACATAGCAGCTGCTGGCGGTGGCGGAGGCATTCAGTTCGCCCTGATGGATGAATGGTTTAAGCGCACGTGGATCACAGACCCCATGGACTTCAACCCTGAAAAGCGCGCACGCTGGCATAACGTAACCGCCGCCGAGCAGAACTTCGGCCTGCTCGGGTTTAAAAAGGCGGGCCCTGCCACGCAGGCCTGGGAACAGATGTGCGCCACCTGCCCGATCAAAGCCGTTGAGGCTGGCGCTGACTTTGCATTCCTGAATTTAAAGCTTGCCATTCAGGCTCCCTTGAGTGTAGATGACACCCTCTGGGTCGCCCTGGATACCTATGATGCCGGATTGGGGGAGAAAGTATTGCCTAACGGAAAACAGGTTCGGAACAGGGCTGAGTTTGCCCTGATGATCACCAATTATAAAGCCGAACTGTACGTAACCGAAGCCTATGACCTTTACGGCATCTGGCACGAGACCTCCTCTCCGAAGCAGCTGTACCGCTCTACGGCTACCACAGGTGCTCCCTGGAACATAGTGCGCTGGCGCAATAACAACAACGACCGGGAGGTGCAGTACATCGGCAGCCTGCGCGTCAACCGCCTGGGCTTACCCCCCACATCCATGGACGCTGTTACTTTAACTGAATCGTCTGTCGAAATAAAGCTCCCCTGGACGCTGCTTAACTTTACCGATCCCAGCTCTGCTGCCGTGATGCACGATGACCAGGCTGTTGCAGGATACCAGGAAAGAACATCGGACGGCATAGCCCTTACCGTATTTTACAAGGACAAAAGCTACGAAACAACCTCAAGGTTCAAATGGGACAACTGGACTGACACCCGCCTGGCAGTAGAGCACAAAAAGGCATCCTATGAGATCGCCAGCCAATACCTGCCTACCCTGCCCGGCAACCCGATCGCAAAACAGGATACATACCCTGTGCAGCTGGACCAGTTAAATGAAGTACGCGCAAGCCAGGGGGTACTGCAAAACGACCTGTCGCTGGACGGTACCCGCATGGAGGCCGTGTTGCACAAAGGACCGGAGCATGGCCAGCTTATACTCTACCGTGACGGGGGCTTTGTGTACGTGCCGGAAGATGGGAAGGCAGGCGAGGTTACTTTCACTTATGCGGTGCTGGCTGGAACGCACCAGTCAGAGCCTGTCACCGTAAAGCTTATGGTAGAAGGCACCCCGGCCGGTAAAGGTTTTGCCATGCTGTACCCAAACCCTACGCAGCGGGACGTGCACATCAGTTCAAAAGCCGTCATCGACCAGATAGAGCTTTACAATAACCTGGGCGTACGGATTTTCTCCCGTGCTGTGCACGCAAAAGAAGTTGCGTTCCCGCTCGAGAATGTGCCTCCTGGCTTGTATACCATAAAGCTCTACTCAGGTAAAGAGAGCCTGGCCAGAAAAGTTATTCTGATACGATAAGGAAAAGGGCATGGGAAAGTGCCAGTGTATGCGCCTGCCCTTTCCGCTACGTCCTGTAACCATTTTGTGGGAGTTGCCTATAAAGCAGTACTTCGCCAGCAGTATTAGCTGCAGTTTTTAAGGTTGCTGTCTGAGCGGGCTACTTGCCTTTGCTTACAGCGCATGCTCTTTATCCCTGCTACCTATGAACCGTTTTTTATCGAAAGAGAAATCCCTGGAATTGCTCCACACCCTACAGGCGTCCCCCATGAAGACAGCGTATGAGCAGGAGAAGCACCGGATGGCGTTGCTGGACGAGCAGGGCAATGAGCAGGCCTATTTCCGTTTGCCGATCACCCTCCCCGCCCCGGATACCGCGCAACAGGAGGATGAGGGACAGGTGAATTATGTGATCCTGCTGATTCAATCAGGCAACTGTGCGATGGGCTATTTCGAGAACGGGGTGAACCTGGACCACAAAGTGTTCCGCTCCTACATGGTACGCAAAAAGCAGGGCAAGAGCCAGATCAAGTACCTGAAGACGAAAGGCAAGTCCAGGGCCGGCTCCCGCGTACGGCTGGGAGAAACAGTGGAGTTCTTTGAAAACATAAACGGGCGGCTGCAGGACTACTTTGAGGAGCATGAGATCCACCGCATCGCCATTAGCTGCTCCAAAACGCTAATTCCCTACCTGTTCAGTTCTAAAGTCACCACGCCTTTTGATAAAAACGACCCACGCCTGTACAAAATACCCAAGCACATCCATACACCCATTTACGAAGTGATGCTGGACGCGAACAGGTTCCTGACGAAGGGCGAGTTGATCTATGAAGAGGCCCAGCAGGGCCTGGTAGATGACTTGCTGGGGAAAGCGGAAGACCTCTATGAGGAGGACGATGAGCTGGGTTGGTAGGCGCTTGTTTCTAAGTATTCCTGGCGCAAACGACCGCTTGTGCCTCCCCCTTTAGCGGGCATGCTGGAATTAGGCAAAGCTTTCCCCGTACAGCATCATCTCAAGGCGTTAGGCTTATACGTGGGTGGTGAAATGGATTTGAAGTATCTCCGGCTGGTGAGAACTGTTGCGCACTAGCCGGAGATAAAGGCCGGGGGCATACCAACTCGTTAAGAATGCTTATGCGCCCGGCCCAGGTAAATGCCGTAAGCAATGAGGGCTGCCCCGGCTCCAAAAATGATATACTGTTGCTCCTTAACCGAAAGGTTCTTAAAAAACTTTATCCCTTTTCCAGCCGGGTCGTTCACAATGTCTGTTAATTGCGAAGGGTCCTCGATCAGGTCTTTGAGCGATTCTGTAGTAGATTCTGCCATAGTATTGATTTTATTTTTGTTTCAGATAGATACGGGGCTCCCTGCACAATAGATATGTATAGCTAGATCCGTTTTTCATCCACTCCCGATAACCAGGCATGCAGTCATGTCCCGGTTGCCCTAAAAGCAGCTTCGCTCCAGGCGTTTGGCACTCCCTGCTGCTTTTGATTTTAGCCAAGGAACGATTCCTTATTTCTGACTTGGGAGCACGATTGGACCAACCTCAGAGCGCAATGCCCGTATATAACTTTGCCATTATTTTTTTGCCACTTTATTAGTAGCATCAACTGCTACGCCTCACCCTTGCTGTTTCCGCTCCCCCTCTGTCCGCAGCAGTATCAGCTGCGCTCGCCCTGAAGCAACTCCTCAGACCGCGTCCACTATAATTATTTATATAAATATGAAAGTATTGGTTATTGGCGGTACCGGAACGGTAGGTTCCCAAACCGTAAAAGAACTTTTTGACCGCGATGTAGAAGTACAGGTGCTTACTCGCAGCGAAGAAAAGGCAAGGAACCTGCCGGCAGGCGTTCGGGCTGTTGTCGGAGACCTCCTCGACCCCAGGATAGTGCGGAGCGCCTTTAAAGGCATAGACGGCGTTTTCATGCTCAACCCGGTTAGCACGACTGAAACCAGCGAAGGGCTTTTTGCTGTGAATGGGGCCCGGCTGGCTGGCGTAAAGCACTTTGTCTACATGTCGGTGCACAACTACAAAAAAGCGCTTCACCTCCCCCACTTTGGCTCTAAGCTAGCCGTTGAAGCCGCAATTAAAGATGCTGGCATGGCCTACACCTTCCTGCGGCCCAACAACTTTTACCAGAACGACTATATGTTTAAAGACGCCATGCTGCAGTACGGGGTATATGCGCAGCCTCTGGGCAGTATGGGCACCTCCCGCGTAGACGTGCGCGATATCGCCGAAGCGGCGGCCATCACTCTGACAACGACAGGACACGAAGGTGAGGTCTATAACCTGGTAGGCCCTGCCCCATTAACAGGGCAGGAAACCGCAGCGATCTGGAGCAAGGCATTAGGGGTGCCTGTTACCTATGGAGGCGACGACATGGATGCCTGGGAACAGCAAATGGCCCAGTTCATCCCTGCCTGGATGGCCTTCGACTTCCGCTTGATGTACGAGCACTTTCAGCAGCATGGCCTCAAAGCCACACCAGACGATATAGCGCGCCTGACAAGGCTGCTGGGCCATGCCCCGCGCAACTTCGAGGCCTTTGCACAGGAAGCCGCCAGTGCCTGGAAGCCAATAGCGGAAGCCGACCCCATCCCGGCAGCTTAAGCGCCCCTTTACCAGAGACAACAGGAGACAAGGGAGCACAGAGAAGGGACGCGCGCCCTTATCTCCTGCGGTTTAGGAACAGCTTTACCCGCTAGCCTCTAGCATCAAAGTCACATGATTAACAGCCCATAAAACAGGAAAAATGGAACAAAACAACGCAGAAGGCGGCGCAACACAAAAGACCTTTGTAGAGCGGATTGCAGAAAATCTGGGTGGGGTAGCCAATGCCGAGCGGGTATATGGGAACCCGGTTGAGCGGGACGGCCTCACCATCATTCCCGTTGCCAAGGCGCAGTTCGGGTTTGGGGGCGGCGCTGGCAAAAAAGCCGGGGAAGAAGGCTCGGGTGGCGGTGGCGGAATTTCCCTTACCCCCATCGGCTACATCGAAATGAAACAAGGCAACTCCCAATTCCGCCCGATTCGGGACCAACAGACGCTTCTGAAGGTGATAGCGGTAGGAGGCTTGCTCGCCCTGCTTACGGTACGGAGCCTTACCAAGCTGTTGAAAAGGTAGTGGTCAGCGCTTGCCCTGCTTTTTACTCCCTCCTTTGGTTCTGGACTCTCCTGTACCGCTCCATCCTTCCTGTTATTTTATCTCATGTAGCAGCCCCTGCGGGGAGGGCCTTTTACTGAAGCTGCCGTGATTTTTCCGAGTACAATAAAGCAACAATAACCCTCATTATTTATGGAAGAACAAACTATTACCTCAGAACCAGGCGCTATAGCGAAACTGGCAGCAGACCAGCTGAGAGGAAAACTTCGGGGCGACCTGCTGTTACCCGGAGGCACCGGGTATGACCAGAGCCGCCGGGTATGGAACGGCATGATTGACAAGCACCCCGCCTTGATTGTGCGCTGTGCCGGTCCTTCTGACGTAATACAGGCTGTTAACTTTGCAAGGCAACATGAACTACCGATTTCTGTAAAAGCAGGTGGGCATAACTTTGCCGGAAATGCAGTTTGCGAAGGAGGACTGACGATAGACCTCTCTAAGATGCGGAGTATCCGGGTAGACCCGGTAAAGCGCACTGCAAGAGCGGAGACAGGCGCTTTACTGAGCGACCTGGACCACGAAACGCAGGCGTTCGGCCTGGCCACCACGGCAGGTACTGTGTCCCATACCGGCATAGCGGGTTTAACCTTGGGAGGCGGGCAGGGCTGGCTCATGAACAAGTATGGACTGACGATTGACAATCTGCTCTCTGTGGACTTGGTGCTGGCAGACGGCAGCTTTGTGACGGCCAGTGCAACAGAGAACGAGGACCTTTTCTGGGCAGTGCGCGGTGGCGGCGGCAACTTTGGTATCGCTACCTCTTTTGAATACCAGTTGCACCCGGTGGGGCCGCAGATATTGGGGGGCATGATCCTCTATCCTATGGACAAAGCCAAGGAAGTGCTTCGCTTTTACCGGTCCTACTCCATGGATACGCCGGACGAACTCAGTTCTGCCGCGGGCATGCTCACTACCCCTGACGGGCTCCCGGCCATCGCCGTGGTGGTGTGCTGGACAGGCAAGCCAGAAGAAGGAGAGGCTCATGTAAAAGCCCTGCGCGAGTTCAGCACCCCACTCGTCGATTTGATTGCCCCCATGCCCTACACAGCTTTACAGAAGATTTTTGACGCTGCTGTCCCCCATGGTCTGTACCGCTACGCCAAAATGGGATACCTGCCGCACCTGGAGGATGAGCTGCTGGATGTGTTGCTGCAATACGCCCATAACTTTACCTCTCCTTACTCCATCATCTTGCTGAACTGTATGAAAGGAGCCGTAACCCGGGTATCTCCTACTGCGACTCCCTTTGTTCACCGCAACGCGCAGTGGCACTTTGACATAGTGCCACAGTGGACAAATCCGGACGAAGCCGATACCCACATCAACTGGGCCCGCTCTTTCTGGAAGGCCACGGAGCAGTTTACGAAAGGAACCGGTGTTAACTTCTTTGATGCGGATGATGGTGCTGACCGGGTAAAGCTCGCCTACGGTACCAACTACGAGCGTCTCGCCAAGCTAAAACAGAAGTACGACCCAACCAACTTCTTCCGGCTGAACAACAACATTCTACCCGAACCTTCCATGGAGTCAGGGTTGGTTGCAGAATAAGCCAGGCGGTTCGGGCGGTGAGCACAGGAGGAACGAACGACCTCCATCGAGAACGACAAACACGTACAGTAAAGGCCCCTTGCCGGCAAGGGGCCTTTACATGCGTACGGTGAGTAAAGCTGTTGCTTACTCCAGGCTGATCAACAGGTTGGCCTGCAGGATAGACTCGTCGAGGCCCTCGATGCCCGCCACATTGTTCCAGTAGCGCCACTCGGAGCCCAGGTACACTTTTCCGGGCTTGCCCCAGGTATTTCCCAAATCCAGAAAGAGCTGCGGCTGTGTGAGGAACTGGGCGCCGCCAGGACCGCGGTCGCCAATGTAATCCATGAAGCCACGGAACCGCAGCCGTACTTTTTCGGAAACAGGCAATGGAATATCCCAGCTCGGCGTAATTTGGTAAGTACCCTCGTACTCCTCGCCGTGTTGTTTGTAGTAGTAAGTTTCGAGTTGCAGCAAACCGGAACCCGGGAGCCTGAACCGGAAAGCTGGCCCCGTCAGGTATACAAAAAAATCGCCGGTACCACCAAAGAGCACGTTCACGCCGCCTGCCCATAACACATCACTGACTGGCCCCCGGTTGATCTCCTTGCCCAGTACACGACTCAGACTCAGCTTCGGATACCACTCTGTGTAAAGACTTGGGCTCTCGAGGCTCACGTTGTTGTACAGGTCCGCAAAGCCGAACTGCTCCAGGACGCCATAGGTACCAAAATGCTCCAAGGTGATCGTGGCCAGTTCACCAGAGCGTTCCAGGTTACGGCCGTAGAGAAACTGCACATTGGAACCACCCTGGTAAATCACCTGCGCAGTTGCCTGCCCGTTAAGCAGCAGCACCAGTGACAAAAAAAGCAGTGATAAAAAAGTTCTTTTAACAGTACGGAGATTTGGGCCTGTAAAATTTAAGCGCATAAAGTTGTGGTTGAGGCAATTACAAACAGCGTTGAAAGTAGCAACAGTTTATTGGATGATCACTGCAGGAAGCAGCGCTTTACTCCTCGGCAAAGTTAATCTTCTGTACACGCTTGCCCAATCTTTGGACTGTAAAAAGGTTAGCCCCGCTGCACAAAAGCTCCTCGTGCAGTGGGGCAACATAACCATTGTGTTGAATAGCAGTATTTATAGGTAGCACCTAACGTATTTACCATGGATACTCCCACAGAAACTGTTGAAGAGACTGGCGCCGTATTACCAAACCCACAGGCTGTTGTACCAAATGCCCTACAGGAAGTAAATGTTGTTTTTATGGGCCCTGTCGTGGACGGATACTTCCAGCCCGTGCCGGATAAGCTGAACACGCCCCCCCGATGGGAGCAGGGCAGCTACAGCATTACTGCCGGCAAGTGGCCTACTCCTGGGCTTAGCCCGAACCTGATGGACCTCACGCGCTATAACGGCTACTCTATTCTGGTGATGGCCTCTGCCTGGGACAAGGAAGTGATCAGCCAGGCCAGGATCTTTGGGGTGTTAACGAATATGGCGAGTGACGTTATCGCAAAGTTTGCCTATGCAAGCCTGCAGGAAAAAGAAGAGGAAATAGCCGCCTATATCTCCGGCATCAGCAACTAAGGCGGCGACAGGCCAAAGAACGAAAACAACTCTTGCTACACGCTTTAACTACCTCTAAAGCCTCTCTCCCATCAAGAGGCTACCCCTTTCCCCGAAGAGCTTGCTGCCCTGCACAGCATTTACCACACCATAGCCCCTACCCCCCTGTTGTTTCTGCTCCTAAACCGTGCTTAGGATCTTGATATGACAAGGAGAAATCGGTTATATTTACTTTTTATCACCTAACCTGATTCCCTTATAACAACAGCAACATGAAGTCATTTATTCCTGCTTTACTCCTTGGCACGGTCATTTTCCAGGGCTGCTCAGCCCCCGCCGATTCCGTTACAGCAGAGCATAACAGTCCTGACTTAGTGGGCTACCTGGACAGCTCGAGCAAAGAAGACCAGCTCAGCGGTGGTGCCCGCATGATCCCAATCTCAACCCCCAAAGGTGAGTACAAGGTCTGGACAAAGCGCGTAGGCAATAACCCGACCATGAAAGTACTGCTCCTGCACGGCGGGCCGGGCGGCACCCACGAGGCCTTTGAGTGCTTCGACAGTTACCTGCCGAAAGAAGGGATAGAGTATTATTACTACGACCAGCTGGGCTCCCACTACAGCGACCAGCCAAACGACACCAGTCTTTGGCAGACCGAACGCTTTGTGGAAGAAGTGGAGCAGGTACGCCAGGCACTGGGCCTCGGTAAAGAGAACTTTTACCTGCTGGGCCATTCCTGGGGTGGTATCCTGGCCATGGAGTATGCCCTCAAGTACCAGGACAACCTGAAAGGCCTCATCATCTCGAACATGATGTCGAGTGTGCCGGCTTATAATACATACGCTGAGGAAGTACTGGGTCCGCAGATGGCGCCGGAGGTGTTGGCCGAACTAAAGCAGATCGAAGCGAACAACGACTTTAGCAATCCGCGGTACATGGAGTTACTCCTGCCTAACTTTTACACCAAACATGCCTTGCGTATGCCGGTAGCGGAGTGGCCAGACCCGGTAAACAGAATGTTCAACCACATGAACCAGACCGTGTACGTGCAGATGCAGGGACCAAGTGAATTCGGGATCAGGGGCAATGCTTCCCTGAAAAACTGGGACCGCTCTGCCGACCTTCCTAAAATAAAAGTGCCTACCCTGACCATTGGTGGCGAGCACGACACCATGGACCCCGAACACATGAAATGGATGGCCAGCCAGTTCCCCCAGGGCAGTTACCTGTACTGCCCGGAAGGCAGCCACATGGCCATGTACGACGACCAGAAAACCTACTTCAATGGCTTGGTGAAGTTCATTAAGGAGGTGGACAGCGAGGCAAAAAGCAAGGCTTTGTAGAATAACTTAAGTCTTTTGTAAAGCTTGTATAACATAACAAAGGAGGCAACCGCAATCGGCTGCCTCCTTTGTTTTCTATCACGTTATTTTCTTAGTCTTTCGCTTTCCGTGCTATCAGGGCAACGGCAGCGGTCGTGACAAGGGCCCCTACGGCCAGTTTCTTGAACAAGCCCGTCCGGTCATGTTTCCACAAGGCTTTATAGCCTTTCTCCGCATAAATATTGGGCACTTGCCCCCGCTTCAGATCATCGATAACCCCTTCTACCACGTTTACCCGATCAGCCATGATCAGTGACAGCCAATGGATGTAGCTGGCTTCACTGTACCTGAATGCAAAACGGCGAATCTGGCCGCTCAACCCGTGAGGCGGCATGGCGGTGCCGAAGACGGCCGTAATGTTCGGGCGCTCTAGTGAATGAAGCACTTCCATGTTGACGGGTTGCAGCGGCGGGCGCTCCCAGTCATAGCCCCCATGGTCTTCTTTCTCACGGTTTCGCATGGGGTACGTGGGGTCATTCTCCGGGTCTATGTCTGCCCCCCATCCTTTGATGTGGGCGAAGTCTTTTGGCGTAGGAGCGCCCCCTTTTTTACTCCATGCCTTTATATCTACATTATCTCTCGTATTTTCTTCCATAGTGTTACGCTTTATACTCTGGCTGTTGGCGGAATAAGCACTGTTTTAATGCAGTTATCCAGTTTGTCGTTAAAGATGCGGTAAGCATCAGGTACTTCCTCCAGCGGGATGTGGTGCGTGATGATCGCTTTGGGATCAAGGTGCCCTTTCTGGATATGATCGATCATGCGGGGCAGCAGGCGTTTTACCGAGGCCTGGTTGGTCCGGATCGTTACCCCTTTGTTCATGGCACTGCCAATAGGCACCAGGTTAGCGGGTGGCCCGTATACGCCAATAATGGAAACAACGCCTCCTTTTTTCACCGCATTGATCGCCCAGTGCAGCGCTGTAGCGGCACCCGCCTGCATCAGCAGCTTCTTACCGGTAAGGGTTTGCATGGCACTGCCCGCCGCGTCCACTCCTACGGCATCAATGCAGACGTCGGCTCCCAACGAGTCAGTTGTTTTCTTGATAAAGGCCACCGGGTCTTCCAGCGACTTGAAGTTGTAGGCCTCACACTGGGCATACTTGCGGACAAAATCCAGCCGGTACTCCACGTGGTCGATCACGATCACGCGACCAGCCCCAAAAAGCCAGGAACACTTCGCCGCCATGATGCCGATAGGTCCGGCCCCAAAAACCACCACGGTATCACCGGGCTGTATGCCCCCCATTTCGGCCGCCTGGTAGCCTGTTGGCACCACGTCGGTTAATAAAACGGCATCGTCGGGGTGCAGGTCAGGTGGAATTACCATGGGTCCAACATCCGCATAAGGAACCCGTGCGTATTCTGCCTGTCCGCCGTTGAAGCCACCGGCGGTGTGCGAATAGCCAAAAACACCCCCTACTGCTGTGGCCTCCGGGTTTGCCTCATGGCAGTTGGCGAATAGCCCCTGCTTACAGAAAGTACACTTGCCGCAGGCAATGTTAAAAGGCACAATCACCTGGTCGCCTACCTTCAGTTTTTTTACATCAGGCCCTATCTCTTCCACCACGCCAATAAACTCATGCCCAAAGGTTGCCCCTACTCGCGTATCCGGCACCAGCCCGTGGTAGAGGTGCAGGTCAGACCCGCAGATGCAGGTGCGGGTAACCCGCACAATGGCATCCTCGGGATGGAGTATTTCGGGCATCGGTCTGTCACGATCGGCGCGGATTCTGTAAGGCCCACGGTAATTCACTGCTAGCATAAGCTTGTTTCCTTCCTAATTATGTGTGATATACTGTTTGTTCTTAGCGCTGGCAGTACAGGAACAGGAACCGGAGCCACTGCACTACGCATCCTTTCGTATCACGCGGGATACTAGATAAATGATACTAGGCAGCTTTTTGAAGGTTGCAGGAACTGGGTTAACGTCTGGATTTTAGAGTTTACGCGGTCTTTCTGTGTGGTGAGTCCTATACAAACAAAAAAATGAATGCAATAGCTGCAAGGAAACAAAGGCTTCCTTCTGGTAAAAGGGAAGCCTTTGTTTCCTTGTATATTATGAGGGGTGCAAAACAGATGGAGGCGCTCTATACCACGCCCTGGGCCAGCATAGCTTGAGCTACCCGTACAAAGCCCCCGATGTTTGCCCCTTTTTCGTAATTAACGTACCCATCTTCTGCCCCGTACTGCACGCATACATGATGAATGTCCTTCATGATCTGGAGGAGCCTGCTGTCTACTTCTTCTCTGCTCCAGGAGATGCGCACGGAGTTCTGAGACATTTCGAGGCCAGAAACCGCCACGCCGCCGGCATTAGAGGCCTTGCCAGGGGCATATAAAATCTTTGCCTCTCTGAAGACCTGGATCGCCTCCGGTGTGCAGGGCATGTTCGCCCCTTCCGCTACACAGAAGCACCCGTTCTTTACCAGCGTCCGGGCCTCCGCTTCATTCAGTTCGTTTTGGGTGGCAGCCGGGAAGGCCACGTCTGCCTTTATTTTCCAGGGACGTTCCCCCTCGAAGTACTCGCACCCATACTTCTCGGCATATTCCCTGATCCGTCCCCGTCTTTCATTTTTAAGCTCCATCACGAAGGCCAGCTTATCGGCATCTATGCCCTCAGGGTCATAGATAAACCCGCTGGAGTCGGACATGGTCACCACTTTGGCTCCTACTGCTATGCATTTTTCTACCGTATACTGCGCCACGTTTCCTGCCCCGGAAACAAGTACCGTCATCCCTTGCAGGGCCTTCCCATGCGTTTCCAGCATTTCTTGTGTAAAGTACACGAGCCCGTAGCCGGTTGCCTCCGGACGTATCAGACTACCGCCCCAGGTAGCGCCCTTGCCTGTGAGCACCCCCGTAAACTCTGCTTTAATGCGCTTGTACTGCCCGAACAGAAAACCTATTTCCCTTGCGCCTACCCCAATGTCGCCGGCCGGAACATCGGTATCATCATCTATGTGGCGGTACAGTTCAACCATAAAGCTTTGGCAGAACTTCATCACCTCATTATCCGACTTTCCTTTCGGGTCGAAGTCCGAGCCGCCTTTGCCGCCCCCCATGGGCAGCCCCGTCAGGCTGTTCTTAAACACCTGCTCAAACGCCAGGAACTTCAGAACGCTGAGGTTAACGGAGGGGTGAAAGCGAAGCCCGCCCTTGTACGGCCCAATGGCACTGTTCATCTGAACCCGAAAGCCCCTGTTTACCTCTACTCCCCCCTGGTCGTTCAGCCAGGGCACACGGAACATAATCACACGTTCCGGCTCCACGATGCGTTCCAGAATCCCCGAGTCCTTAAATCTTGGGTTCTTTTCTACAAAGGGAATAATTGTCTCCATTACTTCCTGCACAGACTGCATAAACTCCGGTTCATGCTGGTTTCTTAACGTTACCTTTTCCAAGAATTCTTTTACCAGTACATCCATAGGGTATGATGAGAGATGAGTTCAAAATGCAGCAGATCGGACCTGCCAGGTTTCTACTGTTTACCCCTGTGCGAGCACTTAAGTTTTGGAAAGCAGGCTTGTTTTACGGGTAAAGCTTTGTTCGCTAAGCAACAGGTACTGATGCCCTCACACCTGAAAGGTTAACTAGTGCAACAGTTCTCAGGAAGCCACCCGAATACCCTTCTCTGCTGCTAGTGGAAATGCCTTTTGCCTAGAACTGTCCCCAATAAAGCTGCCCCCTGTTGCAACAGGCTAAAATGTTGCCCATCTTGCAGGTCCTGTAACACCGATGCAAACCGCTTTTATGAATTTTAAATACAAGTCCCTGATGGCAGCTTTCAGTTTGCTTTGCCTAAGCTGTGCCCCCCTGAAAGACAGCGGAACCCAAACAGATGATGTGTTACCGGCCACTGCTCTGCAACCCTATGGCCGGTATAACTTAAACAACACCCAGGATCTGGAGCTAGTGAGCTCTGCCGTGCATTTCGGGTTCAGCTTCGAAGGAGACGAAGCCCGCCTCTATGCCTCCATCCCGAACGCCGAGGGCCACAATTACCTGCAGTACGAGTTGGACGGGGCCTATCAGAAAAGAGTAAAGGTATCCGGCACCTCAACCGAACCCATCGTGATTAAAGTTCCAACAAGGGGTAGGCACACGGTGTGGGTATACAAAGCCACAGAAGCCCATACAGGGCCTATCGCCATTCAGAAAGTAGTGGCAGACGATATTAAAGCAATCCAAAAGCCCGGCGCGCCTATCATTGAGTTTATCGGTAACAGCATTACCTGCGGCGCTGCCATGGACCCTTCGGAGGTAGCTTGCGGCACCGGCGAGTACCACGACCAGCACAATGCGTACATGGCTTACGGCCCAAGGGTAGCCCGAGCCCTGAACGTTAATTTTGTTCTGAGCTGCGTAAGCGGCATTGGGGCCTACCGTAACTGGAACAGCGACGGACCCACCATGCCACAAGTGTATGAGAAAACAGACTTTCAGGATACAAACACGCAGCGCTGGGACTTCAGCACCTTTACCCCAGCAGTGGTGAGTATCGCGTTAGGCACGAACGACTTTAGCCATGGCGACGGCAAGAAAGAGCGCTTGCCCTTTGACAGCGCCCGTTTTATTAGCAGTTATGTCAATTTTGTGCAACTGGTTAAAGCGAAGTACCCGGAAGCCCAGATTGCCTTGCTGAGCAGCCCCATGCTGAACGGCAAGGACAGGACGACCCTGCAACACGCACTAACAGCCATAAAAGAGCAAATTGATGCAAAATACCCGGCTGATAAACCTGTCGCCCTACACTTCTTCCAGCCCATGCAGGCAAGCGGCTGCACCGGTCATCCGAGCGTGGAAGAGCACGGCATTTTAGCAGATGAGTTAACTCCTTTTTTCAGCAAGCTGCTAAAAGACCAGGTAAAGAGCTAAGCCAGGGGCTAAGAAGCATTCTGCTGGTTAAGCTACTACAACTGCCCCGAAGGTACATTCAGCTCTGAAAGTGCCTTCTTTTTTTAACCGGACTCACTCTTCAGCCTTTGAGAGCACACGCCTGGACCAGGGCCAGCCATCCGCCTCCGGGCGTGGTGTTACCCAAGCTTTCGCCCCCCTGGTGTACGGCACGGAAGCAAGGTCAACGGTGCCATCTACGATAGGGTGACGCCCATAGCCGTTCAGGCTGAGGTAGGACCTTACATATACCTGCGGCCTGGCCATCCCCTGCTTTTTGTACTCTTCTTTAAGGAATTGCGCAAATTGCCAGATCATGTCCGGGTGCTTTGCCAGTTCCCTTACCTGGTCTCTTGTCAGATAGTCTCTTTCCCGGACAGTTACCGTCTTTTGCATGGTAGCATCCTGCACGATAAAGTTGATGCTCCCGCTTTTGGTGCGCAGCATCATGCGCCAGGAGAAGCGATGCCCCTCTTCTGTCCAGTTCACGTCGCCCGGTATAAAAAAATGCCGGAGCGGAAACACCAGCTGCCAGCTCAGGTACAGGATGAAGAAATAAACACCTATTTGTTGCTGCCAAACCGGTTGGGCTAAAACGCGGTGGCACCCTACTGCTGGCAAAGCATCTTTCCGGAAAAACCACCTGGCGATTTGTGCCGGACTGAAGAAAAGCACATTGGCGGCGATCATGAAGTACGGGAAGATGCCTACATGGAAAACGGCAGAGTTAAAGATATGGAAAGCAAAAGCAACCCAAAAAGCAACCATACGGGTACGGGGCCACAGCAAGGCAAAACCAATCAGAAAGTCGAACAGTACGCCGCCCCAGCAAACCAGCCAGATCATTTCCGGCGTGTTCAGGTAAGGCCCTATCACATAAAAATCCGTTTTATGCGACATCCAGATGCTCATGGGCTTGGCAGCCAGCCAGTCGGGCTGTACTTTGGCCACCCCCGCATAAAAGTAAACTAAGAGCAGCTGCACCCTTAAAAGCCACAGGGTCCACTGTGGGGCCACGGCGCTTTCCAGCTCGGGTTGTCGCCGTACGTCCAGGGAGTGCTTACGATGGGCTGGTAGCAGCACCATCAGGCCACTGATTAAAAAGATAAGGTAGTGGTGGTTCAGGTAGTGGGTCTTTTCGCAGAAGAAACTGTAGCCAAACAGCAAAAAGAACAGGAAGGAGACGAGTTTGTAGCGCCAGCCCACCAGAATCAGAAAACCTAGGAGGGCCATGAGCAGGTAAACGTACACCATGCCATCTCCCGGAAGCGGCTTCAGCCATTCCAGACCTATGTATCCGAAATGAAAAGTAGGTGCTACATAATGCTCCTGCACCCACCCGATCAGCACGGCTCCAATCCCCTCACAAAGCATCAGCAAGCCAAATACAATCCGGAAATAAACCAGCGGGTAAATGGAGATGGGCTTTAAGAGTTGCAGCATGTTTTAACCTGTTTCTAAAACACCTGGGAATGGGAATCTGGCGTGTTCAAGACTCCCATAAAAGGAAACAAGGAGCCCAGGCTATGCCCTTTATAACCTGATGGATCGGCGGGCTTGCTTTGCTGCCCCGGGTATGGTGAGAGACCTTCACAGCATGCTGAAGATCTCTCACACTTCACTGCCATTTTCGGCTCTTACCTTCAGCACATCCGACGAAACGCACTGGAGGCTTTTTGCGCAATAACTCCTTCCCCGAGTTAAGGGCACGGGGTATAAGCAACCCCAGGGCAGCTAATGGCAAACTTCTGCCGGGGAATACGGGTACCTTTTATCTAGATCGTTGGCTGCCGTACCTTGCTGTCACTTTCCTGCTCGTCTTTGATCAGAAGCTTTAACTGATCTGCAAGCGCTGGCGTTACCGTAACGCCGTGCACCTCGCGGGCGTGTTTGCCAGCCAGGTTTAACACCTCCTGGTCATCTGCGGCACGAATCACACCATCACAGTCAAATCCGGCATCGCGACATTTTAGCGTTCTCATAATACCTGTCCTTTAAAGATTGATATAAAAATTACCCAAGGCCAACAGTACAAATACGGGCATGCAAATAAATACATGACTTTGTAAGCAAGGGTAACAGCCGAGTCAGAAAGCTTCTTCTGCTCCCCTTGCGCACAAAGTTCTCTATACTAAGCTGATACCCTTCTTTCTTTATAAAGTTTAATTACAACACTATTTAGTTAAACTAAATAAGTAAAAGCCCCTGATTCTTGTGTAACAGGCCTGTTCCGCGGCCTCAGTTGATCTGCTTGCTGCCCTTAGCGGTAGCTTGACTTAATGCCGGATGATCCTGCCGTCTTCCATCTCGATGATGCGGCTGGTATTTTCAGCGAAACTTTGGTCGTGGGTTACGATCAGCAGGGTCTGGTGATACGCTTCTGCCAATTGCCTGAAAATCTCAAACACCATCTCGCTGTTTCGCTTGTCGAGGTTGCCGGTAGGCTCGTCGCCCATGATGATGTGCGGGTCGTTGATGAGCGCCCGGGCGATGGCTACCCGCTGCTTTTCGCCTCCCGATATCCGGTTGGCCATTTTCATGGCCAGGTGACCGATGCCCAGCATCTCCAGTCGCTCCATAGCCCTGTGCTCCACTTCCGCCTCACTGTACTTGTTAAGCTTCAGGCCGGGCAGCATCACGTTACGCAGCACGGTAAACTCATTCAGCAGGTAATGAAACTGAAAGACGAACCCGATCTTCTCGTTCCGGATACGGGCCAGGGCTGCGTCCGTCCTGCCCGTCATCCGTTCACCGTCAATCAGGAGTTCCCCCTGGTAGTCGGTATCCATGGTGGAAAGAATGTAAAGCAGGGTAGACTTACCGCAGCCCGACTTGCCGATAACAGACACGAACTCCCCCTTCCGCACAGAGAAGGTAATATCGTTCAATACCTGCACCGTTACCGGGTCGTGGAAGCTTTTGTAAATGTGCCTTGCCTCCAGTATAATGTCCTGCATCTTACTTACCTCTTATAATTTCGACAGGGTCTACCTTACTCGCCTTGCGGGCTGGGAAAAAGCCGGCAAAGTAAGTTGTGATCAGGGAAAAGACCCCTCCTATAAAATAGAAAACCGGGCTGTAGTTGACGGGGTAGGTTTTGACGGTGGGCAAGGCCGCCGTGTTAAAGGGGATGTTATCAATGACCACGGAAAACATAAAGCCCAGCACAAGGCCTACCAGGCCCCCAAAGAAGCCAATACTGAGGGCTATCACCAGGAAAATGCGGTTCACATCGCGGCCCGAAAAGCCCGTGGCCTTCAGGATGGCGATGGAGTCCATCTTCTCGAAGATCATCATGTTCAGGATGTTGAAAATCCCAAAACCGGCGACCACCAGTAAGGTAATGCCTACCGCATAGGAAATAAGCGAGCGGATAGAACTGCCTGTTTCGAACTGGGCATTGGCCGTCTGTATGTCTTCCGCATCTGCCCCGTACAATTGGCTGTACTCTTTTGCCAGCGCCGGAGCCAGTGCCATGTCCTTTAGCTTTATCTGTATATCAGTAATATAGTTGGCGGGCTTCCCCAGAAGCTTTTGCACAGTACTGATGGAGGCATAGCTCTGCACTTTGTCAATCTCCTGTATCCCCGACTGAAAATAGCCCACCACTTTCAGGGGGAAGCGCTCGCCCTGGGAAGTGGTTACCTGCACCACGTCACCGATGTCTGCCACCAGGATCTCGGCGAGGCCTTTGCCCAGGATAATGCTGTTCGACACGTTTTTAGCGTCTATCGCCGTGCCCGCTGTTACATAATCCTGAAAGTTGAACAAGCGGCTCTCCTCCTCCACGTCAATGCCATTGATGATCCCCGTGATGTCGATCGTGCCCTCGTTGAAGAACACCTGGGTACTAAGCTTGGGGGCTACCCCCAGCACCCGGTCATCCGCCTGCACGGCCTGCATGATAGGCCCACTGTTGTAGATCTCCTGCCGGGTTACCCCCGACTTTACGGAGTGGATAAAGTTATAGGATTCTTTGAAATCCGGGGACGCGTTAACGGGCTGGTTTGTGCTGGGCTTTACCTCATTGTACAGGCGCACATGCGGAGTGCGGTTCAGGATCAGGCCATCCAGCAGGTCGTTCAGGCCGTTCATAAAGCCGAGCAGGGTAATGAACATGGCAATACTGAACGTTACTCCCACTGCCGCCACCAGCGTTTGTTTCCAGCGGGCAAGCAGCAGGGACTTGGCGATGCCGAATATCAGTTTCGCGTTCATGGGGCGGGCTTCACGATAACGTCGTCCTTGCTAAGTCCCTCCAGTATCTCCACCTGCTGATAGTCTTTAAGGCCTGTTTTTACCGCCACCTTCTCCTCATTTTCCTTCAGCACAAACGCACCGTCCAGCAAATACTCCCGTGGGATAAGGAGAGCGTTCTCTTTGGCCTGAATGATGATGTTGGCCTCGGTCGTCAGGTTCGGGTACAGGGTGGCCGGTTTGGTGACAAAGGCAGCCTCTACCGTAAAGGAACGGGTTCTTTCGTTCATGGCCGGGTTTATCTTGTACACCTTGCCTTCAAACACCTGCCCCTTGTAGCTGTCCAGGTTCAAGAGTACCCTTTGGCCTGGCTTCACCCGGGCGATGTCGTACTCGTCTACCTGCAGTTCCAGGATAAATTCATCGGCATCCCCGATCACGGCCACCGGGCTTTGCGGGCTCACCATCTCGCCTTTCTCTTTCAGCACGCTGTACACTTTACCGTCCGTTTCGCTTTTCACCGTATAGTCATCCGTCCTGGTCTGGCTGATCTGCAGATTCTTCTGTGACTGCCGGGCGGCAAAGTCAAGCTGCTTTTTCAGGTCCTGGTACCGTAGCACGGCAGACCGGTAAGCGGTCAGTGAGTTCTTGTAGCTGAGCTCTCTTTGCTCCAGTTCTACTTTGGTGCCGATCTGGTTTGCCCACAGGTTGCGCTGCCGTACCAGAAGCAGGGAATCGTTCTGTTTTTTACTCCGGGCCAGGTCTATTGCGGCCTGCAGTTCGTTCAGCTTCTCCGCATTGGCGTCCACGCGGGCAAATTCAGCAGCTATGCGGGCATTTTCAGTGCTTAAGCGGGCGGCCTCGTTCTCCACTTTCAAGAGGGGCGTACCCTGCTGCACCAGGTCCCCCTCCGTCACCAGCACTTGTTGCACAGTACCGGACACCGATGGGAACAGCTGGTACTGGTCTTTGCTCCTCACTACCCCCGATGCGTAAACGGACTCGGAGATGTTGGCCACGGTAGGTTGCGTTTTTTCCTGCTCACCCCCACAGGAAGCCAGCAGGAACATAACCGGGAGCAGGGGAAGCCATCGCTTCAGAAAGGGTATGCTTGTAGATGCCATGGAGCAGCTTTAGGTATGATAAAGGCTTTGCAAGACGGACAAACAACAGGCGAGGCCCCGCTTTGTTTCCTGCCCGCCATGCTGCCCCAAATGTAACGGATTCAGGAGACTCAAAACATGATATAGCTCAGTTTCTTTATCCGGCAAAGAGCCTGGTTATCTCTTAAAAGCCGGCCGCGGCATCATCTCCCCGGGGATCGGCTCCTCCTTCCAACCGGCCGTCTGGCAGTACCAGTATGCCGGCAGCCCGGCCTATGCCACCGCTTGGCTTCGGCACGACTTTATGGCCTTTCCACCACAATCCTAAAGCAGTACCCGGCCCCAAAGCGCCCCATTCTGATAAGATCCAGTCCGGCTTCCACTGATGGTGAAAACGACCAGCGTTCACAGCCCCCTGCATCGGGAAATCATGGACAATCACGTTCAGGATGATCTGGTACACCGTGGTAATGATGGTAGAGCCTCCCATGGCCCCGATCACCATGAACAACTCCCCATTCCTTTCCAGGATGGTGGGGCTCATAGAACTCAGCATGCGCTTACCCGGTGCAATGGCGTTTGCTTCCCCTCCTATTAATCCGAAGCTGTTGGGGTAACCTGGCTTTATACTGAAATCATCCATCTCGTTGTTGAGTAAAAAGCCGGCCCCGGCTACAAATACCGTGGAGCCGAAGTTGCTGTTCAGGGTGGTGGTAACAGAAACAGCGTTCCCCGCCGGGTCCACAATGGAATAATGCGTGGTATGGGGGCTTTCGGGGGGAGCAGGCACACCGGCAGAAATGTCATCGCTGTCGGTCGCATCTTCAAGTGAGATACTTGCTGCCCTGCGCCTGATATAAGCGGGATTCAGCAGCCCGGCAACAGGCACCTCATAAAAGTCTGGGTCGCCGAGGTGCTTGGCGCGGTCGGCATACACGCGTTTTTCAGCCTCCACCATCACATGCGCGGTTTTTACTGTATTCCAATCCCAGGCATCCAGCGGATAGTCCTCTGAGAGCGTTAACAGCTGTATCAAGGCGATGCCGCCACTGGAGGGAGGGGGCATGGTGATAATGCCGTAATCCCCGATCTCGGCTGTAAGGGGATCGCGCCAAACAGCATCGTAGGCAGTGAGGTCCTCTTTGGTAATGATACCACCGCCTCTTTCCATTTCAGCCACGATCAGGTCTGCCGTAGGGCCTTCGTAAAAGCCCGCTCTGCCCCTGTCCCTGATCCGCTCCAGGGTACGGGCCAAATCCAGCAGTTGCAGAATATCCCCTTCTTTCCAGTGATCTTTGAGGATAAACTCCGGTCTGCGGGTGTTATAGGTCAGGAAATCCGCGCGCCGCTCATTAAGTTTCCTTGCCTCCTTCTCGGTGAGGGGGAAGCCATTGGTAGCCAGCTCTATGGCCGGCTGCACGAGTTCAGGCCAGGGCATGCTCCCGTAGCGTTCATGTGCCTCCACCATGCCCGCCACGGTGCCCGGCACGCCTGCCGCCAAATGTCCCAGCACGCTAAGGTTCTCTATGACCTCTCCCTCCTCGTTCAGGTACATGTCCCGGTCCGCCGCCAAAGGAGCCTTCTCCCGGTAGTCCAGGGCATCCAATGTGCCATCCTGCTGCCGGAGCACTAAAAAGCCGCCGCCTCCAATGTTCCCGGCGTCGGGGTAAACCACCGCCAGGGCAAACTGTACGGCAATGGCCGCATCCACGGCATTCCCACCCCGCTGCAGGATCCTGGCACCCGCCGCGGAGGCTAGCGGATGAGCCGTAACCACCATGGCCTCGTCCGTTATGAGGCCTACCTCATCAAGATCTCGGTCCAGGCAACCTGTGAGCCCGAGTAAGGCAAAAAGGAATACAATTCTTTTAACTGTCACAATATGCTTTTAGTCGATAATTGGTAAACCTTTCTCTTTACCCCCACTCTGCACCACAGGTTTTACAAGCAGGGGTTAAGGCCCCGACCATAGCAGAGGCAAGCCCCAGTACTAAGGTTCTTCCTCATCCTATCTCTGTACTTGTTTGCGTGGCACTGCAGCTGCCGCGGAACAGAATTCAGTTATTGACGTTCTTACTTAGACATCAGACTTATGGCATATGCAATTCAAGCAACCTCCTATCCTGTACAATGAGCAAGGGCAGCTGCGCACCGTTGGCTTCGAGCTGGAGTACGCTAACCTGGGCATAGAGGAATCCGTCCGTTTGGTGCAGGAACTGTACGGAGGGCAGGTAGAGAAAGAGAACCGGTTCAAGCAGCACGTCAGGGGCACGAGTTTAGGAGATTTTACAATAGAGTTTGACCTGACACTCCTGACGGAGATGCGTTATAAGAAAGCATTTGCAGCGTTTAACATCCGGCTGGAGGACATAAGGCTGGGGGAAAGTGCACTGGAGGAGGAACTGGAAAATGCGCTAGAAAGTGTTATCGGGAAGTTGTTCCCTTATGAGATTGCCTGCCCGCCTGTGCCTTGTACCCAGCTGGAGCAAATTGAAAAACTACGGGAGGCCCTGCACCAGCACCATGCAGAAGGCACAGAAGCTTTTCCGACGAATGCCTTTGGCACCCACATCAACATACAGGCTCCAAATACAAATACGGAAACCCTGTTAACGTATTTAAAGGCCTTTTTACTGCTTTATCCATTATTAATAGAAACAGGTAAAACGGACCTGGCACGTAAAATCAGTCCTTTTATTGATCCTTATCCCACTGCTTATGTGGAGCTGGTCTTGTCTCCGGACTACCGCCCAAACCTGGACACGTTCATTGAGGACTATCACACCTTTAACCCGGACCGCAACCGGCCTGTGGATATGTACCCCATGTTTTCCGCCCTTAAGCACGATAAGCTGGAGCAGTACACGGGGCTGGGGAAAGTAAAAGCGCGGAAAACCTTCCACTACCGCTTACCAAACAGCTCCATCGCAAACCCTAACTGGACCTTGGCACAAGAATGGAATAATTGGGTAATGGTAGAGGAACTGGCAAATGATCCTGAAAAAATAGCGCAACTAAGCCGGGAGTACCTCGCCCTGAAGAACAGCACCCTCTTAGGATTTGAGAGCAAGTGGCTAAAGCTGCTACGCCAGTCATAAGACAACCTGCTGTCTTGGCGGAAGCATAGTAACCTGAAACACGACTGCTATACCCCAATAGAAGTATAAAGAAAGAAGAGGAGCTAGTGCGTGATAGAAAGAAAAGTTATTGGTGGTATGCCGCACTGATATGGTTATGGATCATACCCTCGGCTTGCAGCGATAAACCGCCGCAGCAAGAAAAGGGGACAGAGAAAGAGGTTGTACTAACGATTCCTAACTACCCCCTGCAGAGTGAAGAAGACCTGGACGTTTTACTTGAGGAGATTGGTGACGCGCGGATTGTACTGCTCGGAGAGGCGTCTCATGGCACTTCAGAATACTATACCTGGCGGGCAGCGATTACCAAGCGCCTGATCGCGGAGAAAGGCTTCGACTTTGTGGCCGTAGAAGGTGAATGGGCCGACTCTTACCGTGTAAATGAGTTTATCCGGGGTGGCCCCAGAGACAGCGCAGAAGCCGTGGCGTTGTTGCGCAACTTTAACAGGTGGCCTACCTGGATGTGGGCTAATTACGAGGTAGCCTCTTTCGTGAGTTGGCTGAATGCCTACAACCAGGCGGTACCGGAGCCAGCCGAGGTTGGCTTTTATGGGCTCGACGTATACTGCATCTGGGAATCAATGACCGAACTGATGCCTTACCTGGCAGGAAACCCAGCCCTGATGAAAATGGGGCAGGAGGTACATGAGTGCTTTCAGCCCTATAGTGCCGATGCACAGCAATATGCCCTGGCTGTCGCGAACGCCGATGCTAACTGCCGGGCAGAGATAAGGCGGTTGTGGAAGGCGGTTCAAAAGCTAAGCAAAGCAGAAGGAGAAGGAGCCACCCAAAGTGAGGCGCAGTTTGTAGCGGAGCAGAATGCCCTGGTAGCCCTGAACGGAGAGCGTTACTTCCGGACGATGGTGACCAGCAGCGTGGAGTCCTGGAACATCCGCGACCGCCACATGGCCCTTACCTTGGAACGCTTGCTGGAATTTCACGGTCCCGAATCAAAAGCAATCATCTGGGAACATAACACACATGTTGGGGACGCCCGCTACACGAATATGGTAGAGGCAGGCGAGGTAAACGTGGGGCAACTGGTACGGCAGGAATACGGAAAGGAGAACGTGTTTCTGGTGGGCTTTGGCTCATACAGCGGTACTGTTATTGCGGCCGGCAGCTGGGGCGCGCCGATGAGAACGATACCGGTACCGCCTGCCGCAGAAGGTAGCTGGGAGCAAATACTGCACCTGCTGGGCCCTACAAACAAGATCATCCTTTCGAAAGACATCCGGAATGAGAACTTCCTGAAACGCCCCATAGGGCACCGGGCCATTGGGGTGGTGTATAACCCCGAACTGGAGCACCTGGGCAATTATGTGCCCTCCGTCATCCCCAAGCGCTACGATGCCTTTATTTTTATCGACACGACCCAGGCCCTGCATCCCATCGAGACGATCACAGTAAGTAAGGAACCGCCCGACCTCTACCCTTGGGGCACTTAAGCTTTGGCTAATCCCGACAGCAGAACTGCTATGCAAAGAAACGACAGGCTATCAGGGCTATCACACAGCCTCAGGGGTAGCTTTGTCCTCGCGGCTTATGCTTGCGTCTGCCCTGTGGTTGTAAGCTATGTCCGAAATCTGCAGGCGGTACCAGGTGAAGTCGCCCGTCAGTAACTGCCAGGTAACGGCTGCCCTTGTCGGCACGCGTATGCCCTGGAAGGACCGGAAAGAGTTGCCTTCTATCGCCACGTGCCACGACTCCAGGGTTGCGCCACCTTTGCGGCTATAATAGCGCTGCGCCTGAAAGCTTTTAACGTCGCCCTCCTCTGTAAATTTAAAAACACCAGCGGCCGTTATTGCGCCATAGCGCATCGTAGCCTTTGCCGTCGTTGCATCTATTCCCTCCCAGCTTATGTAACGGCATAAGGCCGCCGTAGGGTACCACACCATCTCTGCGAGGTAGCGTAACAAGGAGCCCTGATCTGTCTCCGGCCCCTTTGCATCGGCAACTGAAAAGAGGGCCAACAGCTTGATGAGCATATGCCCCCTGCCCTCCTCGTACTTGTCGCGCCCATACAAGTGCAGGTAAGGGGCTGCCTTTACATCTGCCACCCACAAAAAACCGGGCGTATCCACCGTCACATACTGCTCGGCATTAACAGGCATCCAGGCTCCGTTAGGTTTGGTGCGCATTTCCCCTGTCTGCTTCAGCTGCACGGCCTGTATACTTTCTTGGCCGACGACGCTGGAACGCTGCAACCATTTTTGCACAGCAGGAGGTAGCCGTAACAGCATCCCTTCTGTGAGCACCTCCTGCTTCTGGGGAACCGGCTGGTAGAAAGCTCTTACTTCCGCTGCCACCATCCTGTGGAAACGCCAGGCGCCGTATGCTAACAGGACGCTGAACATGATGATCCCATTCGCCACCGTGCCGTACCGGGCATCTGCCCAGCAAGCGATAATAAGCAGTTGTGACAGCAGCACCGCTGCCAGGCCCATCATCCACCACCAGTCCTTTTTCAGCAAGAACAGCAGGGCAGCAGCCAGAAACAGCACGCAGCTTAGGCCCCAGGCTAGACCTACCACCTCTAAAGGTGCATGCTGCAGCCGTAGCAGTGTATCGGTATTAATCGGATCTTCCGCAGCCAGGTGCCAGGCGTTCAGGAAGCCCAGCAAGTGCGTAAGCCCGTGGATTACCAGGAGCAATGAAAAAACAATGCGTACCATATTAACTGTAGTTTGGTAAAGGTTTCAGATTCCGCAACAACAGCAGTATCCCCATAAGGCCGCCGCTGGCCACAAATACATAAAAAGGCATGAGGGGATCCCAGGCGCCACCCAGGCGAAAGCCCGCAACAAGAGCCGTTGCCACGCTTAAGACCAGGCCATAGGTAAACGCTTTCACCAGCATGATGGCTGCTAGTACATAGCCCCAGGGACGGCGCCTCCAGAGCAGTACTGCCGCCAGGGCCGTGCCTGGTACCACCACCGACAGGTCTAAGGCGAAAATGAGAGGGGGCACCTCTGGCACTTCCCCATGTAGCACAAACTGAAGGCATTGGGAAATCTCGACAATGCCGAGGGGGATGGAGATAAAGAGCAGAAAAACGCTGATCCCTCTTACGGGGGTCTGCCGCGTAAACTCCTTACTGATCCTGCGGGCGTTTAGGGAGGCCAAACCTTGCACCAAGGCACAAATGGAAAGCGAGAACAGGGCGACGTACAGTAGGAAGAACAGGTTAAAGCTGGCTCCAAACAGGTAAAAGGCATAGTTATAGACCATGTAGCCAAGTAAGCCCATCCACACCAGCTGTGCCCGTTCAGAGCCTCTTTGGGCATAAAACAAAGAGGCAAGCAGTAAAGGGACCACCACAAAAAAAGTAACCAGGTCGTTGCCGAGCCAGGCAATCTTGATAGGGGCACTGTCGCGGTAGAGCCCCTTTATTACGAGCCCCCCACCAGAGGCAACAGCTGCCAACCCGGCTATGATCACCGAAACCGCATAGGCTCCTTTAAACTTTGCCCCTGGCATGGCGCTCTTTACTTATCGTGAAATAACTTATCACCTCTGGCAACATGGTAAATACGACAATGCCCAGGCCAACGATCATGACCAGTGGCTGCAGCCAGAAATAAGTTGTGAGTACTATTTGAACTGTAATCCAGGTAACCGTTAGGATACCTGTAAAAAGCGAATAGGTCCAGGCCCAGTGTTTAGCAGGGTAAATGTTCAGCAGGCCCGCCCACGCCCAATCAGGCTTAAACAGAAGCCCGACCAGTGTTAGAAGCGGGAACACGCCCATACAAAACAGCAGCAGGATACCCGGCAACAAGTAAGTACTGAAGGGCGAATGCCCCAACCAGGCTGTGCTCATGCCCAGCAGGCTTCCCCTTGGTTCCAGGATCAACAAGGCTCCACCGACAAGCCCGTTCAGGCCAAGTAGCAGGTGTAGCAAGCCAAGCAGGTACAGTGCAGCAGGAGGCTTCATTTCAGTAGGATTAAGGGGCACATTACTGCTATAAAGTTATATCTCCCTTTAGCTGCATACACTGATGTTTATCAACGCACGGCATGATGCTCATCAGCTTAACGCGCTAATTCCCATACGTTAACCGACTCAACCCGCAAAGTAAAAACGCGGTTTAGTTACGGTGCCCCTCCTAAACGATGCCCCTTAAAATACCAGTGGGAAATTAACCAATAAGATTGCTCTCCGTTTTATAGTTTAAGTGTAATGAGAAACGAAAACCGCATGAAAACTAACAAAGGCAGAACGGCTGAAAGGCCTTCCGATATTCCAGGTTCTGGCTGGAAACAAGTGATGCTAAGGGTAAAAGATCAAATCAGCAGCGACAACATAGGCATTGTGTCTGCCGGTGTCGCCTTTTACTTTTTCCTGGCCCTGTTCCCTACCCTGACGGCCATCATCTCAATTTATGGCCTTGTAACTGACCCGGCTACGGTAGAGCAACAAATGGAGCAGCTCACGAATGTGTTACCGCAGGAGGCACACCAGTTGCTGACGGAGCAGCTGCGCTCAATTGCAGAGAAATCAGGTTCCTCCTTGGGCTGGGGGGTAGCACTGAGTATTCTTCTAAGCCTGTGGAGTGCCAACAGTGGTACGAAGTCCCTGTTTGAGGGCATCAACATTGCCTATGACGAAGAGAACGATCGTAGCTTTTTGAAGCTAAACGCCATCACCCTGCTCTTTACGCTGGGGGGGATCATATTGGGTATTATTACGGTGACCCTGGTGGTGGGCTTCCCGGCCCTGGCGGGTAATCTTGGATTGTCAGACACGATACAAACCGTTATCAGTTGGGGCAGGTGGCTTATACTGGCAGCCATCGTGATGTTCGGATTAGCGCTGATCTATAAAGTAGCCCCTACCCGCGACGATCCCAAGTTCAGGTGGGTGAGTTGGGGCTCTGCCATCGCTACTGTTTTGTGGCTGGTGGGCTCGCTGCTGTTCTCCTGGTACGTCAACAATTTCGGTAGCTACAGCGAAACCTATGGTTCGGTGGCTGCCGTGATCATCCTGATGCTGTGGTTTAATCTGACAAGTTTCATTATCCTGCTAGGGGCCGAAATCAACGCAGAACTGGAGCACCAGACAGCAAAAGATACGACTGTTGGCAAGCCTGAACCGATGGGGCAAAGAGGTGGCTACCATGCCGATCACGTGGCTGACGGACAGAAGAACAAATAAAAAATAGAGCAAACAGTAAAAGCCCGCCGGGAGTGCAGACGGTGCATCCGGCGGGCTTTTACTGTTTAACTAACTTCCTTAAAATTTAGCAGTAAGGCGGGGTTAAATGGTAAACTTGGTACCTACGTTTTTGCCTTCCACGATATCCAGGATCACGTTTTTACGCTTTCCGTTGGCGATATAGGTCACGATGTTCTTGGCAGCCGTTTCTTTTGCGATCTTTAACTTAGACTGCATTCCGCCTCTGCCCTCGGCCTCTCCTTTTTCCGTTTGCTGCACGTACTTCTCTACGTTCTCTTCCACTTGCACCTGGTGCAGCAACTCAGAGCTCTCATCATCCGGATGCCCGGTGTACAAGCCATCTGTATCCGTTAAAATAATCAGCATGTCTGCACTGATCAGCTCAGCCACCAGGCTGGCTAACTCGTCGTTATCCGTAAACATCGACATCGTCAGGGACACGGCATCATCTTCGTTCGCGATGGGCGTTACACCTTCCGATAACAGGCCCTCATAGCAATTGAGCATGTTCTCGTGGTGCCGGCCCGGGCTAAAGTCCCTTTTGGTGGCCAGTACCTGCGCGCACCGCAGGCCGTAATCATGAAACAGGCTGTAGTAATGCCGCATCATGCGGGGCTGGCCAACAGCCGAGTACACCTGCCTGCGGACAGAATCATCCTGTATGCTTATCTCTCCCAGGATCTCCTTTCCGGCAATGGCAGACCCGGAAGAAACTAACACGCATTGTATCCCCTGCTCATACAGTTGGGCGATTTGACGTACCAGACTTTTTAGAATTGGTCCTACAATCCGGTTGTCCCGGTTGGTCATTACGTTGGTACCAACTTTTATAACTACTCTTTTCTTATGCATTAGAAATCATTTTAGTACAACAACCTATTCCTTCCCTAATTCAACTGCACGGTTAAACGCTGCATAGGCTGCTTCTTTAATCCGTTCTTTTACATTGTTGTCTTCCATGGAGTCCAGCGCTGCCCTGGTGGTACCTCCTTTAGAGGCTACCCGGTTCATCCAGGTGCTTGGCGACAGGTCATGCTGGTTGAAGAGTTCTACTGCTCCTTCAAAGGTCTGGCTCACCAGTACTTTGGCATCGCTGTCACTAAAGCCCATCTTTAACGCAGCTTCCATCATCGACTGCATAAAGTAAAAGACATAGGCTGGGCCACTACCAGATATGCCGGTAGAGGCATCGATAAAGTTTTCGTTCTTAACCTTGATTGACTTACCCGTGGTGTCCAGTAAGTTTTTGATCGTGAGCAATTCTACCCGCGACACTTCCTCTGATCCGGTGTAGGACGTCACGCCTTTCCCTACCAGGGCAGGCAGGTTTGGCATCGTGCGCACCACTTTGCGAATGCCCAGGGAACTCTGTATTTTGTCGATCGTAACACCGGCCATCAGGGAGATAAAGATCTGCTGCTGGTTAACCATCCCCTTTATGTTCTCGAAAAGCTCCTCGCTGTGAAAGGGTTTTACAGCAATAAAGATCAAATCGGCCTTTGGTACGCAATCCTCCAGTGTTTCATACACCTTGAAATACGAGATTTTCTTTAACTCCAGGATCTTCTCCGGAGAGATGTCATAAATCATCAAATTGCGACCACTCAGTAATGGGGACTTCGCCATTCCTTCGGCGTACGTGAGGCCCATGTTACCTGCACCGATTACTAGTACTTTCATGCTTATTTTTAATTTTTTTAATACGGCAATACTGCCATTTTGCAATGCATACCATTTACGAAATGCGCAAAGCATTTTTGCGGGCATTATCGAAAATGTAAGGTGATAGCTTTAAAATTAATAAAAATTGCACTTTATCCCTAGCTTTACTTCATAAGATTTGCCCTTGTAGTTCTTTCAGACTGTTTTACAGGTAGATGCAGCCATGGATTTTTCCCGGGAAGCCAGGCCGCATATACACAGAAGCGGCTGGGCAATTCTGTCAAAAAAAACTATTTGCAGCAACTTTCGGAGCTATTTGGGGTAGTAGAAACCTACAGACACTGAAAGAAGCAAATAGAATTATTTAATGGGACTTTTCGACAAGAAATACAGTGCAGTAACAGCAAGTACCTTTACGCCCCAAAACGAACAGGAAGCCTGGATTGCCATTATGCACGCCTGCATTGCCGTAGACGAGGACATCGCCGATGAAGAACTGGATGAGTTAGCAGAAACGTTAGCTTATAAAGACTTCTTTGAGGGGCATAACGTGCGGGAGTATTACAAGGCGGTCTTGTTGGCGCACGCTAAAATTGGCAGCAAACAACTGATCGACAACAGCGTGGAATATATAAGCCCTGAGAGTAAAAACACCCTTTTTGCCTTAACCATTGAATTACTTCTTGCTGATGAGGTATTAGCCGATAAAGAAAAGGAGTTAATCGGTTACCTGACTTCTGCCTTGGATATAGAGGAAGAAATTGCTGACAGTATCGTAGATAAAAAGCTGAAGCAGCACAAAGGAAATGAGGGGGTATAAATGCAGCAAGTACTGTATTTATACCCCGGCCGCCGGCAATCTCGTGCACGGTGGATAAAAAAAGGAGCTTCAAGCTCCTTTTCTGATAGGTCTTACCATCTATCCTTAAAATCTGTCTGAGGTATCTGCTTCACCGGCTTCTTCGAAGTGGGTGGCTTGTTTTATCTTCTTTTCTTTGCCCTCCGCATCTTCATAAGAACGCTCCTCCACTTCAATGGACAGGACTTTTCCTTTCAACTCTTTAGAGTCTACCTCTGTCTTTTCTATCCCAGCTGCTTTTAAAAAGGCTGCCAGTATTGGCTGGCCGGGTTCGCTCAAATAAAAGCGTTGGTTGATAAAACCATCCTCGTTCTCAAAACGACAGTTGATGAAGGGCACATCTTTGTTTTCACTTCTTCCTTCATCTACTTCCGTTATTTTTACCACGTGCCGTCCTTCCGGCAGATAGGGCTTTTCATGTACGTTCAATTTCATAATGTTCTTCTTTTTGCTAATTTTTTACGCAAAAAGAGTAAAAAAGGTTAAACAGCAGAAGTAATCACACCATATTAGCTAATATTATTAGTTTTACCTCCACAAAATGTGCCCCCTAGCATTTTCCTATCTAAACCGTTGGATTACCCGTACAACAAAGTAGCCCGGGAGAAATCCTGGGCGGAATTAAATTTTGTTGAATAAAAGAAGGAGACCGATTATGGCAGATCAGAAAGATAAAAGCAATGAATTAAAATCACACGCAGGCGAGGGTGGAAACCTAAAGGACCAGCGCCAATCCAATACAGGTCCACAGGCAGGAAGTGCTGCAAACACACGCGGCGAGAACAAGCCTCATACAGAAGGTGACAGCGCTGGGGCCAAGAAAGCGAAGCCAGACCTTGAAAAGGACAGCCCGCAAGGCTCGCACAGAAACTCAACGACCACGACTCGTGGTGCAGACAGTACTGACAAGGAGTTCCGCAACAACCAGCCGAACGCCAGTACCCTGAAAGGGCATAAGAGCAGCTCTGGCTTGGGTAACGAAAAGCAGTAGTAAAAAGCTATAAAGTTATATAGGTGCTTTGGCACCTGTAGCAAAAGCCTCGGATATCTCCGGGGCTTTTGTTTTGTCTACCTGTGTCCGAGCTTCATGACTGCACGCTCTGTTTCCTCAACCTCTGTCATTTCTTGACCATTTTGTCTAAGCTAGCATAGTTACTGCTAATCCTATAGAATTACTTGCTTCCTTTTTTTGTGGAGTCAGTCACTGTACACAAGCGGACGCTTGCCCAGGGACGGGCATCTCTTAACTATGAGACAGACACCTTTGCCCAGAACATGAATGATGTTTTTTTGTAGAGCGTTCAACGAGTAGGTGCAGGGTTCTCAACAAACAAATTTGCTTGGCTCTTTTGCACTCCCCTCCTTTTTTCAAGGAGGGGTGCCGAAGGCGGGGTGGTTCATCTCTTTTTCGAAGAGAAACTCAGGCCCAGCCGGCGAGGTGAGAAGCCAGCCCAAAGCTACATAGTCTCAGTCTTGCCAACCCCTCCGTAACCTGGACAAACTTTTCTGAGCTAAGCTCTCCTCATACTACCTTCCCCTTAAAAAACGAGCTAAGTAAGGAGCGGTTCGGCTTTCTGATGAAGCCGCTATTTCTGCAGGAATGCCCGCTGCCACTACCATACCTCCCTCCTCTCCTGCTCCCGGACCGATGTCCAGTACCCAATCACTGCCTGCCACTACCCGCATGTCATGCTCGACCACCACGACAGTGTTACCAGCTTCTATCAGGCCGTTTAATTGCGTCATTAGCTTTTCCACATCAGCGGGGTGTAGCCCTGTGGTGGGTTCGTCTAACACATAAAGGGTATTTCCGCGCTGCATCTTTTGAAGCTCAGTCGCCAGTTTGAT
This sequence comes from Pontibacter ummariensis, assembly GCF_900188175.1. Lineage (GTDB taxonomy): Bacteria > Bacteroidota > Bacteroidia > Cytophagales > Hymenobacteraceae > Pontibacter > Pontibacter ummariensis. The sequence continues at coordinate 121,462 of NZ_FZOQ01000015.1, forward strand.
GCGCTGGGCCTCGCCGCCGGATAACTCCGTAGCGGACTGCCCTAACCGCAGGTAACCAAGGCCTACTTCGCGTAAGACTGTGAGCGGCCGCAACACTTGGGGCTCTTCGCTAAAGAACTCCCAGGCCTCATCCACTGTCATACCCAGTACTTCCGCGATGTTTTTATCGCGGTAGGTTATTTCCAGGGTCTTCACATTGTAGCGTGTGCCATGGCAGGTAGGGCAAGGCGTGTACACACTGGGCAGGAAAAGCAGTTCTACCATCACGAAGCCTTCTCCTTTGCAGGTTTCACAGCGGCCTTTCGATACGTTAAAAGAAAATCGGCCGGCATCGTATCGGCGTTTCCGGGCCTCTTTTGTTGCGGCAAAAAGCTTACGTACATGGTCGAAGAGACCTGTGTAGGTGGCCATGTTAGAGCGCGGTGTACGACCGATCGGTTTCTGGTCTACCCGCACCAGGCGCTTGATATGCTCCATCCCAGCCGTGATCTGGCCGCCACTTTTGGCCTGTTCCTGTCGCTCCAGTTCTTCGCTTTCCTCTTCCTCAGCAAGTACCTCCTGCCCCAGGTGCTCCGACACTAACTCCACCAGGGCCTGGCTTACCAGGCTCGATTTACCGGAACCCGATACACCTGTTACGGTCGTCAGCACACCAAGCGGAAAAGCAACATCCAGCTGATGCAGGTTATTACGCGCCACCCCTGCTAATTGCAGCCATGCAGTTGGTTTACGTGGCGTATGACTGGTACCCTCAGAATGGTCAAACAAGTAGCGCCGCGTTTGGGACGTTTCCACTTGCTCTAAGCCTTGAGGTGGGCCACTGTAGAGTACCTCCCCGCCTTTTTCCCCGGCGGCCGGGCCTACGTCTACCAGCCAATCGGCCTTTCGGACGACATCCAGGTTATGCTCCACGATGAATAAAGAGTTTCCGGCCTCCTTCAGGCGCGCTAGGGCCGAGAGGAGTGCTTCGGTATCCGAGGGATGGAGCCCGGCAGAGGGTTCGTCGAGCACGTACACCACCCCGAAAAGATTCGAGTACAGCTGTGTGGCTAAGCGCAGGCGTTGCAGCTCTCCGGGAGATAAGGTAGGCGTGCTGCGCTCCAGAGACAGATACCCGAGGCCAAGATCGAGCAAAACCTCAAGCCGTGCCAACAAATCCGCAGCAATCCGCTGGGCCACGAGTACCTGCTCCGGGTGCTCGTTTTCCTGCTGCCCGTCCTTCGCGCCTGTGCCAATAGCGTAAGGCTGCAGGAGGCTGACGAGCCGTTTCAGGGGCAAACGGGAGAAATCCGCAATATCCAGGCCCGCAAAGGTTACCGACAGGGACTCGGGGCGCAGGCGCTTGCCGTGGCAGAGCGGGCACGCCACGCTAAGCATGTACTGGGCCACCCGCTTTTTCATCATCTCACTGTTGGAGTTGGCAAAGGTGTGCATCACATGCCGCCTGGCACTCGAGAAGGTGCCCATATAGTTCGGTTCTGCCTTCCGCTGTAGGGCCCGCTGTGTCTCCTCGGGTGACAAGCCCGGGTATACCGGCACTACAGGCTGTTCCTCCGTGAAAAGGATCCAATCCCGCTCTTCCTGCGGCAGCTCGTGCCAGGGGCGGTCCACATCATAGCCCAGCGTCACCAGAATGTCACGCAGGTTCTGTCCGCCCCAGGCCGTTGGCCAGGCAGCAATAGCCTTCTCCCGAATCGTGAGCGAATCATCCGGCACCATCGACTGCTCTGTCACCTCATAGATTTTGCCCAGGCCATGGCAGGTAGGGCAAGCACCCTCTGCCGTATTCGGTGAAAAAGCATCGGCATAGATAATGGATTGCCCCGGCGGGTAGTTACCGGCACGGGAATACAGCATGCGCACCAAATTGGAAAGGGTCGTTACGCTGCCCACCGAGGAGCGCGTTGTAGGCGTGCCCCGCTGTTGTTGCAGGGCCACGGCAGGAGGCAAGCCATCCACTGTATCTACCTCTGGCACCGACATCTGGTGAAACAGGCGCCGGGCATAGGGCGAGACAGACTCCAGGTAGCGCCGCTGCGCCTCTGCAAAGAGGGTCCCGAATGCCAGCGAGGATTTTCCGGAACCAGAGACACCGGTAAACACAACCAATGCGTCACGGGGAATGTCGAGGTCTACATTCTTTAAATTGTGCTCGCGTGCGCCCCGCACACGTACATAACCACTACTTTTATCTGAATTTGGGAAAGAGACAGGGATATTTTTTATCATGTTGGAGAGGCCCGGCTTCTTTGCTGACACCGGGCTTTCGACTGTGCTTTACAAAAAGTGACAGCTGCTAAGTTAAGCAGCTTTGTCCTAAATTATAAATCAGCCTTATAGACAACTGCTTATCAAATACCTAGCAGGCACAAAGGAATTTTGCTTTATAAAAAGGGGTTATTGGAGTACCTTTCGTGCCTAAACCGATCATGATTGGAGGTAAAGATACCAGACGATGAGACTTACAGGAAATTTACGCGACATCAAAACCCAAAGAGACGACCAGCTTCAAGACATAGTGCTGCACATTGATAAAGTAGAGTACCTTACCCAGAAGAAGGATGGCAAATACTTTCAGCCCTTTGAGTTTGTGGATGAACTGGATACCCCCCTGGTGATTACCGGTGATCGCCTGTCGCGCACAGACACTAAGCACCTGGAAGAGGGAGAGCACGAGTTTAACGTGTACGATAAGGTGGATGGCGCGTACGAGCTCAACCCAAACAAGCACCTTTCAGTCACCACAGAATACGATTTCGACCTGGACCTCACCATCCTCACTTCTGTGTCTTACGTGGTAACAGTATCGAACGAGGAGTTCACAGAGATAAAACAGGAAAAGCATAAAGCCAGGAAAGGAAAAAGGAGGCACAGGTAAATGTTTCTTCCTGCTTGTGAAAGAACATTGCCTGCCCACCCGCCTTCACCTGTGCTCATGGCCTCAGTCATTGCCTGTTAACCGGCTTTCGCTGCCGTTGTTCCCGGTAAACCAGTCCACACCGCTCCTGCGGATAAGCTCGGGCACCTCATGCGCTCCGTTAAACTCCTGGTAGTTGACCTGTAGGCCCCTGCGCTGCAACTGCGCTACAATACGCCGGCTACATGGGTCAACCGGGAGCACAGCGTCTTTGATGCCGTGCGAGATAAAAACGTCAGGCTCCCCTGCTGTCGTAATGGTATAGGCAAAGCCGGGCGAAAAGGCAAGGAGGTGCGTAAACAGGTCACCATTCGTCAGGCCGAGGCAAAGCCCATAGGAAGCTCCATCAGAAAAACCACCGATGGCGATGCGGGTTGGATCAATATGGTAGCGGGAAAAAGCCTGTTCAAGCGCCTGGTCTATGAAAATTACGTCGGCGCCAAAAGCATCGCTGGCGATAATATCCCAGGAATATTCCCGGGAAGCGGGAGCAATAAGGATCATATTATGCGCATCGGCATAGCGCTGCAACAAGGACAAGCCTTGCTCGGCAGGAGCCCCTGCCCCATGTAACATAACGGCCAGGGCAGCCGGTTTGTCCTGGCTGTAAGTATCGGGCACATACAGAAAGCCGTCTTTCTGGTCATCCAGGCCCAGCCGTTGTACACCTCTTTTAAAGTCGGCTTTTTTCGCTTCAGTGTCTGGCCTTGCCGTTAAGCGGCCCACATCATAAATGTCTCTGTTCGTAACCATGTCTTTCCTTTCTACACTTTCCATTGTTTTTCGACAGGCTAGCAAGCGTGCGAGTATTTAATGTACAGCTGCTAAGCCTGACTACCGGGCGCCACTCTACGCTTACCCTTCGTCTACGGTAAGAGAGGGCTTTAGTCCGGAATCATTTAAGTTTCGAACCCTAGTTAGAAAAGCCAGCACTAGAGGTAGGAAGCAGGCGCTTGAGGGGAGACCTTGGACCAGGCTTAACTATTCTGGGCCATTCCCTGTTATAGAAAGAACGGGGAAGCTAGATCAAAAAGCTGTACCGGAATAACATACCATTTAAACCAGACCTATGGAGAGCCTGAGCTCAAAAGAATATAAGAATGAATTTGTAAATACCTTCGAAGGCGATGACAGCGGCGATAAACGCCCGCGCCAGACGCCAGGCGTACTGTACAGTAAAGTATCCCCTACCCCTGTTGCGGAGCCAAGATTACTGGCGTGGTCCGAAGACCTGGCCAGAGAGCTAGGCGTCCAAAAACCAAGTACCCCCGAGGAAATGGCTATACTGGGCGGAAACCTTGTAACTGATTCCATGCAGCCGTATGCGGCCTGCTATGCCGGTCACCAGTTCGGGCACTGGGCCGGCCAGCTAGGCGACGGACGCGCCATTACCTTAGGGGAGTGGGAGACGGCTTCCGGAAAGACCTGGGAGCTGCAGTTGAAAGGCGCTGGGCCTACCCCCTATTCCCGCCGTGCCGATGGCAGGGCCGTGCTGCGCTCTTCGGTGCGGGAGTACCTGATGAGCGAGGCCATGTATTACCTCGGTGTACCTACCACCCGGGCCCTGAGCCTTGTTTCGACCGGTGACCAGGTGCTGCGTGATATGTTTTACAACGGCAATGCCGCCTATGAGCCCGGAGCCATCGTGATGCGCGTGGCCCCAAGCTTTTTACGCTTTGGCAACTACGAAATGCTGGCCGCCAGAAAAGAGGTCGAGCACCTGCGAAAGCTGGTTGGCTGGACCATTGAGCGGTATTACCCGCACCTACAGGGAGAGGACAAAGTGCTGGCCTGGTTTAAGGAAGTGGTGGAGCGTACCGCCAGCCTGATGGTAGCGTGGCAACGGGTAGGCTTCGTGCACGGGGTAATGAACACTGATAATATGTCCGTCCTCGGCCTGAGCATTGACTACGGCCCCTTTTCCTTCCTGGATAACTATGACCCGAATTTCACGCCGAACACCACTGACCTGCCAGGCCGGCGCTACGCCTTTGGCCAGCAACCCGGTATTGCTTACTGGAACCTGGGCTGCCTGGCCAGCGCCCTTGCGCCCCTGTTCCCGGATACCAAGGCACTGGTGTCCGTTTTAGAGGAGTATAGCGACCTCTACGGACAGAAATACCTGACGATGATGGGCCACAAGCTGGGACTGGACCAGGTAAAGGGCAATGACGTGAACCTTATTGTTGATCTTGAAGAGGTTTTAGCTACCCTGCAGCCCGATATGACCATCTTTTACCAACTGCTCATCGACCTGCCGCTAGACCTGAAGGATGCCCAACAGGTGGCAAGCCATTTCGCTGACAGCTTTTATACAGCACCGGATGCAGCAGAAAAAGAGGCTCTTTACTCTTTCATACAGCGTTATACAGCGCGGATCACAGAAAACACCTGCTCCCGGGAAATATCCCGAAAGCGTATGCGCGAAAGTAACCCGCGCTTTATTTTGCGCAATTACCTCCTGCACCAGGCGATAGAGGAGTTAGAAAAAGGAGAGGACCAGCTCTTCCGGGAGCTGCAGGAAGCGATAAAAGCACCTTATTCTGACAAGTCTGATGCCTTCCTGGTTAAACGGCCGGCGTGGGCAAACCAAAAAGCAGGCTGCTCCATGCTCTCCTGCAGCTCTTAATAGTTTGTTGAAGGGCTCAGACATTTGCAAGCTAATTACACAAGAAAGGCTACCGCTCTGATGGCCTTTCTTTTTTTTCACCTCTTTCGTACGCCTTCTTCCCTTGCCTTTACAGCCATAGCTGTCTGCTCACAGCTAACAGTGAGATGGCTCTCTTTCACTACTATCCTGGTATAAAATTAGGCCTTAACATTAGCTGTAATCCCCGCTTTACCGTTTAAGAAGAAGCCTTATCAAAAGATAACAACACACAGCTTTGAATAAACAACACCGATGATAGAGGACCTTTGGTATAAAAATGCCATCATTTACAACCTGGACATCAAAACCTTTATGGATGTAAACGGTGATGGCATCGGGGACTTTGAGGGGCTGACCCGCCGGCTCGACTACCTGGATGCCCTGGGCGTTGATGTTATCTGGTTGGCTCCCTTTCAGCCCACCCCTGATAAAGACAACGGCTACGACATCAACGATTACTATGGCGTAGACCGTAAGTTCGGCTCCAGCGGCGACTTTGTGGAGTTCATGCACCAGGCCAACAAGCACGGCATCAAGGTGATCCTGGACCTGGTGGTAAACCATACCTCCAACGAGCACCCCTGGTTCCTGGAAGCCCGAAGCAGCGCGGCGTCACGGTACCGGGACTGGTACGTGTGGTCCGAAAAGAGACCCGCTAACTGGAACAAGGGCATGGTTTTCCCGGGGGTGCAGGAGGCCACCTGGACCTATGACAGAGAGGCCGAAGCCTATTACTTTCACCGTTTCTACAACTTCCAGCCTAACCTGAACATGGATAACCCGGAGGTGCGTGCGGAAATACGGCGCATTATGGGCTATTGGCTTCAGCTGGGGATCGCGGGCTTCCGGGTGGACGCCGTGCCGTTTATTCTGGAATGCCCTACCCCCGGCCTGGAAGAGCACGAAATGAAGTTTGAGTACCTGCGCGAAATGCGTCACTTTCTGCAATGGCGAAAGGGAAACGCGATCCTGCTGGGGGAGGCCAATGTATTGCCGCACGAAAGCGAGAACTACTTCGGTGAAGAGGGAGACGGGGTGCACCTGATGTTTAACTTTTATGTGAATCAGCACTTGTTCTATGCCCTGGCAACCGCTGAGACGGAGCCTTTGGTACAGGCACTGGAAGCCACCCGCCACATATACCCCACCTCGCAGTGGGCCCACTTCCTGCGGAACCATGACGAGTTAGACCTGGGACGCCTGACGGAAGAGCAGCGACAGAAAGTTTTTGACCGCTTTGGCCCGGAAGAGCACATGCAGCTGTACCACCGCGGTATTCGGCGGCGCCTGTCCCCCATGCTGGGAAGCCGCCAGCAGACAGAACTGGCCTACAGCCTGATGTTTTCCTTGCCGGGCACCCCTGTCTTACGCTATGGCGACGAAATAGGCATGGGCGAGGACCTTAGCCTACCGGAGCGGGAGGCAGTGCGTACTCCCATGCAATGGTCTGATGATCTTCATGCTGGTTTCTCAAGGGCCGGAAAGATAGTCCAGCCCATTATTGACCAGGGCCCCTACGCCTACTCACACATAAACGTGGAAGACCAGCGCCGTAAGCCTGAGTCCCTGCTTAACTGGATGACGGCCCTGATACGCCTTCGGAAAGAATGTCCAGAAATAGGATGGGGAGATTGGGAAATACTGCCGACCGGCTTACCCCAGGTGCTGTGCCTGTACTACTGCTGGCGCGGCAACTCCCTGGTCATATTGCACAACTTCGATGTAAGGCCCCATGTAATTTCACTGAACCTGAACCTCCAGCAAAAGAAAGAGTACAGGCTGGTGGACCTGATGGTGAACGATGAGAGCATGGCAGACGAGAAGGGAAACCACACCATAATGCTGGAAGCTTATGGTTACCGCTGGTTCCGGGTAGGCGATCTAAGCCATTTGCTTTACCGAAGTAAACAGTAAGAACAGGAAGGCGCCGCGCAGCAATGCAAGCAGACTGCGCTGCTTATGCTTCTAAATTGCCTTAATAAAAAAGAGCACTTCTGTTAGAAGTGCTCTTTTTTTCATCTTTGCGTTAGCTTTTTACTCACCAAAGAAGGTATCAAACCGGTCCGTAAACTCATCGTCACTCAGGAAATCATCCCCATCGTCATCCCACAGTCCGAAGATGCCATCGGTAAGCTCCTGTTCGTTTACCATATCGTTATTGTCCGCATCAAAGTCTGAGAACATTTCTGTTCCAGACAGTCCGGTCATGAACTCTTCCTGACTTAGTGATCCGTTGCTGTCCGTGTCCCAGGCAGTAAAGTTAGCCGTCTCCATTCCAAAGGCCGCCGCAAAGTCGTTAAACTCCGTTTGAGAGATGGCGTCGTTATCGTCCATGTCTGCAATGCTAAAGAAACTGCCTCCGAACTCATCCTCGTCCAAAGAGGTATCATCGTTCGCATCAAAGTCCTCGAACCAGGAGGTGGCAGCAAAAACAGAGTTAAATCCTGCAGCATCCATTTGCGCCGCGTTCACCGTCACATTTCGGACTTGCTCTGCTATATTACCTGCCTCGTCTTCTGCTTCCACAGTAAACACATAAGCGCCAGGGGTTGCATCTTCTGGTAGGGTATAATCCAAATCCAGGTCATAGTTCCTGTTGTCATTCAGGAAATCGCTGATCTCTTCGTCAAATTGAGAGAGACGGGTACCATTCGGACCGGTTACAAACACCCTTACTTCCTCAAGGCCCATGTTGTCTGTTATGTCGGCAGTCATTTCAAACTCGTCACCTGCCGTAAAAACAGCGTTTTCGGCCGGATTAGTAATGTTGATCACAGGATCAACGGTGTCAAGCTCAATATCATCGTCATCGTCGCAGGCCACGAAGGCGAAGGAGAAGAGGAACAAGAAAAGCCAATTAAATTTTTTCATAGCTGTAAAAAATTAGATAGAAAATATGAACATAGTAACAACATTTATCACAAAAGAGCCCTTTGCCATGATTTATGCTACTTCAACAGTATAAACGGTATGGCGGGAACAAGGTTATCGCTCGACCTTAATTAACAAATTGATTCACAATAAGATATATAAGTATAACCCCATAATTGAGTATTCAAATCCTACCGTTCACTTGATTGGAAAGAAGACTTGCAAGACGCACGGCAAGCACCTGGATAGGAGCCAAAGGCCGTGCAGAAGGGCCTGGGAGCCAAAACAAACAAGAAGGGATAACAAATTGCTCCTGCAACAGGGGCATAAAAAAGCTTTGCAACAGCACTTAAAATAGTACTGTTTACACGGCGACAGCAAAGTAGAATTGGACTGTTTTTTTAAGTTTAAACGCCGAGCCAACGGAGGGCTTCCTCCTGATCAGAGAAGTTCTTTACCTCAAACTTGGTATAGCCTCCTGCCTCCGCCCTGGTCACCACCGACTCCAGGGCTATTCTGTAGAACAGGGTGTCTGGCAGCACGCGGGCAAGCTTTTTCAGGTTTGTCCGGGAAAGCAACTCATAGAACTTTGTGGCCATCCACTCCTTCGTTTCCGGGGTGAGCGAGGCCAGGGACTGGGCATTGGCGACCGCCCGCTCTACCTGGGTGTCGCGTAGCACCTCGTACAGCTTTGTCCCGCCCGTTATCATCTCGTCCCCGCCTATTGGCCGTAGCCACTGCGCCCTCAGAACACCCAGTCGGTGGTTCACCTCTATTCTGTAAAAGTCAGACTCATATTTTATCACAAATGGCATAGGACGTGGTCAGGTAGGTGGATCTAAAAACAAAAAGAGGTTTATCTATATACCGCGTTTTATATACGCATAAGCAGGAAAATCATTCCACGAACTGACCAAAAGCAGCGACAACAGTTGCCGTGTACCTCCTACTAAAGCTTTGCCAGGTAATGGAAGCCAAGAAGGCTTCATTTCGCCGCCTTAAAGTACAGCCTGAAAGTGGTTCCGCTCCCCTCCTCGCTCTCCACTTCTATTTTACCGCCGGAGTTATCCATCATGCGTTTCACAATGTAAAGCCCCATGCCGGTACCCTCTACTTCGGAATGGAAGCGCTTAAAGAGCGTGAACATCTTCGGAAGGTTGTCTTCACTGATCCCCGACCCGTTATCCTTCACTGTCAGCAACACGTGCCCGTCTATCTGTTCTGCTTTAATGTTTATTTCCGGCTGCCTTTCTGATGAGCGGTACTTAATGGCATTGCTGACCAGGTTGTAAAGAATGCTGTAAAGGTTCTTTCTGGAAAAGTTAACCTGCTTGCCACCACTAAAATCCGTCCGTACCCTTGCCTTGGTCTGAGCCACAAGATCCCCGATGTTCACGGTTACATCATCAAACACCTCCTGCAAGTCGACCAACTCTGCCTCCCCGTCCACATCACGCTGCACGCGGGCTACGTCTGTCAGGTCTTTGATCACATTTTGAAAGCGCCGGATAGAGTTCTTCATCATGTCGAAGACGGGCTGGGTTGGCTCTCCGACCAAAGGCGCCGATGACTCAATCTGCTCCTCCAGCAAGAGCAAGAGCCCCTCAATATTCGCGACCGGTGCCTTCAGGTCATGGGAGGCTGTATAAACAAAGGTGTCCAGATCCGCATTTACCTTTAGCAGGTGCTCGTTCGTGTCCTGCAGGCGCTGCTGTATGGCCTTCAGGTCCGACAGGTCTATAAAGGAGCCTAGCACGCGGTACGGCATTTTGTACTCGTTGTGCAGGATGTAAGCCCGGTTGGACACAAAAGCATAAGAACCGTCCTGCTTGACGATACGGTACTCCCCTGCCCACTGGTCTTTGCCCTGGTTAATGGCCTGGTTGATGCCTTGCCTGGTTTGCTCTCTGTCATCAGGATGCACCATGTCGAACCAACCGTTCACACCTTCTCCCATCTCTTCGGGGCCATAGCCCAGGATGCCTTTCAGGTTCTCACTCCACCACACCTCGTTTGTCACCAGGTTCCAGTCCCACACCACATCATTGGTGGCCATCGATACCAGCCTGAACCTTTCCTCACTTACACCCAGTGCCTGCGTACGCTCCGCTACCCGTTTCTCCAGCTCATTGTTCAGCCTGATCAGGTCTTCCTCGGCCTTCTTGATCTCTTCATAGGCCTGCAGCACCTTCTCTTCGCTTACTTTCTTCTCGGTGATGTCGGCCATCGTGACCGTGATACCGTCCCCCATTTTCACGGCGGCAATCTCGTACCAGCCTTTGTGGGCGTTGATTTCCAGTTGCTGCTCGATGTGCAGTTGCTGGCCTGTCTCGACCACCCCCACCAGTTTTCGGAACAGGCCGCTTTTCTTCAGGAAGGGCAGGTCAACCAGCACGCTCTTGTCCAAGATGTCGGCATTTGCCTTGCCGACCAGCTCCTCCCCTTTCCTGTTCAGCAGGCTCCAGGTAAAGTCCGTGATCTTTTGCTTTTCGTCGCGCACTGCCCGGAAAGCCATTATATTGTTCAGGGAGCTGTTGAGCACGCCCTGTACCACGTTGCTGAGTTCTTTCAGGGTAGTTACCTCCACAAAGCTCAGCACCACGCCGTCCTTGTTGCCGTCGTGCTTCAGGTAAGGGATAATGCGCATCAGGAAGAACCGGCCTTCTTCCGTCTCCACTTCCTGCTCTACCTCCACAGAGGTATTGTTCACCTTCTGGATGTCCTCCAGCAGGTGGGCATACTTCAGGTTATGCGACAGGTGGTGAATCGGGCGACCCAAGTCACTATCGATAATGTTGATCAACTCCTTGATGGAGGGGGTAAACTTACGGATCACGAGGTGATGGTCCACAAAGAGCTGGCCGATGTTCGAGCTTCTGATATAGTTGTCCAGGTCCTCGTTCAGTTCCTGCAGTTCCTTTATCTTCAGTTGGTGCTCTGAGTTAACGGTATGAAGCTCCTCGTTGAGCGACTGCATCTCCTCGTTAGAGCTCTGTAGTTCCTCGTTTGAGGACATCAGCTCCTCGTTGCTGGACTGCAGTTCCTCATTAGAGCTACTTAAATCCTGCACTGTCAGATGCAAGCCTTCCCGCGCTTCTTTCAGCTCCTGCTCCAGCGCGGCAAGCTGCTGGTAATAGTCCGAGCCGGACAACATCGTCAGGTCCGATGCCTTTACAGGGTGGTTCATTTTGCCTAATTCCTGCAGCAGCACCAGGATTATCCGCGGCTGGTTCTTTTCCGGGGCAATAGGCCGAATGGTCACATGCACGTAGCGCTCTTTCTTCCCTTTCTGGATGGCAACCTGCCGTACTACTACCTTCTGGTTCTGCTTCAGCGCCTTCCGGATGCCCACACTCAGGGCAACGGACAGTTCCTCGGGCACCATCTTCAGCAAGTTAAAGTGCAGGCGCCTGTCCGGGAAATTCAGGAAGCGGCTGATGTCCCCGATCCCGTGCAGCAGCTGGTAGTTCTCGTCCACGTAAAGGCCGGTCACCTTAAAGTCCTCCGCCACCGCGTCCATAAAGGTATCGTTATAACGACTGAGAGGCGATCCCTTAAAGGCTGAGCTGCTTTCCGAAGCGGTAGCTGGCCTGTAGTCTGTAATACCATAATTCGGCTGTATGCCCCGGCTTTCCTTTACCTTGCGGTACAACTTCCACTTACGGTTTTCCTCCGAGAAAAAGGACTTCATGTCCGCAATGTGCTCACTAGGGCCTAGGAGCAGGTAACCGTACAGGTTTAGAGCATAGGGGAACAGGGAGAGCACTTTGTTCTGAAGACCTGCATTGAGGTAAATGAGCATGTTACGGCAGGTAATCAGGTCCAGCCGGCTAAAGGGAGGGTCTTTTTGCAGGTCGTGCTGGGCAAACACCACCAGCTTCCGGATCTCTTCGTTGATGATGTAGCGCCCGCCCCGCTGATGGAAAAAGCGCTGTAGCCTTTCCTCAGACACGTCTTTACTGATAGTTGCAGGGTATATGCCTTTTGAGGCCTGGGTGATGGCCCGCTTGTCGATGTCTGTCGCGAAGAGCTTTACGTTTGGCTCCCGCCCCAGTTGCTGAAAGCACTCTGTAAAGAGTATCGCAAGAGAGTACACTTCCTCCCCCGTGCTGCAGGCAGTCACCCATACTTTCACTGGTTCACTGGCGGGTTTGGAAGAGACAATATTAGGAATCACCTCTTGCCTGAGCAGTTCGAATGCCTCCGGGTCGCGGAAGAACTTCGTCACGCCAATGAAGAACTCCTGCGAGATGTGGTTGATCTCGGCAGGGTTTTCGTGCAGGTAGTTCAAATAGCCACGCAGGCTTTTCAGCTTCAGGCTTTCCAGCCGTTTTTGGAGCCTGCGGTAAATGGTGGGCTCCTTGTAGTTCGAAAAGTCCATCTGCGTGTGGTGGCACACCACATCCAGAATTTCACGAATCACGGCACTGTCCTCACCGCCATTCGCATCTTCTGTTAAGGCGCGCACCAAAGGGACTTTCTGTGTATAGTCAATAATGGCCACTGGCATACGATCCGGCGACAGCACAAAGTCTCCCAGGCCTGCACTGATGGCACTGTGCGGCATGCCATTGAACTTGGCGGAACCGGGCTCCTGCACGACCACCATGCCGCCCGCCGCCTTTATCGCCTTACCTCCTTTTGTGCCGTCCGTACCGGTTCCCGATAAGATCACCCCAATGGCGTAGCGCCCACGGTCTTTGGCCAGCGATTCAAAAAACACATCGATGGCAAAGTTAGGCTCCCGGTCCCTGGTTTTGTCTACCAGGCGAAGCCGACCCTTCTTCAGTGTCAGCTGTTTGCCGCTGGGCAGCACATACACGCAGTTCGGCTTGGTGAGCATATTGTCCTCCGCCTCCTGCACCCGCATCTGGGTATGCTTGGTCAGCAGCTCCGCCATCAGGCTTTTGTGGTCGGGCGACAGGTGCTGAATAATGACAAAGGAAAAGCTGGAGTTGCTCGGGAAATGGTCGAACAGCTGGTGAATGGCCTGCAGCCCCCCGGCAGAGGCACCGATGCCCACCAGGTAATGGTCGGCTGCCTGCGCCGCTTCTTTCTTTTGGTCCACTAGTGTGTTTGGGTCACTCATAGAAGCACTGACAGAGTGTGACTCTGGAGAGAAGATGAATTAATATCTTTCCTTTAAGATTTTTTCCAGCACAGCGTTGCGCAGTGTTTCCCCTGCTTCTACTTCCTCTTCCGACCAGGCCAGGGACGTGTGCTTTACCGTTTCCTGGTAGGTGGCAAAGGAGTTGCGTGGATGATACGACTTCCCGTCCGGCTCCAGTTGGATCGCCTGGTTCGGGTTTCCTCCCCAGTTCACGGTTTGCAATACCTCTGGCCGGAAGCCAAGGATGTACTCTCCCTGCTCTGCGTTGAGCGGCAGTGCGATGAGCCCGCTCGCTACGTCCTTATAACCTTTGCTCTGCGGGTAATGTTTAGGCAGTTGATCGGTGACATACACCTTGTCTTTATGGTTGCGCCGCAGCCAGGACACCAGTTCTTTCATCTCCTGTTTCCCCGGCGTGTTTCCGCTTGTCTGTGAACTGCCCTCAAACAGCACCGCCGCCCCTGTCAGGTTCAACAATTCCTGCAGGTTAGTGGCTCCGTCCAGCAGCCCTTCGGCTAAGCCAGGGCTGGTGTAAAGCTGCTCAAGTAAGCGGCCGTGCAGGCCCCGCAACCTGGCCTGTAGTAAGATGGCCTGCTCCCGCTCTTTAGCCGCAATCTGGGCCGACACAATGCCGGAAAGTAACTCCAGGGCAGAGCGCAGCTCATAGCTGGGGTTTTTGGCGGTTTTATGATGGCAGGAGATCAGGCCCCACAGGTTATCGTTGATGATGAGAGGCAGGGACATGGAGGCCACAATGTTCATGTTCGCCAGGTACTCTAAGTGCACGGGTGCCACACTGCGCAGGTTACTGTCGCCCAGGTCGGTGAAGCGCTGTGTCAGGGGATTCACGACCGGGATCAGGCGCACAGGCGTGTAGTCGCGTGTCGGGATAAGCCGGTACGGATTGGTGAAATAAAGGTCCCGCGCTTGTTTGGGAACGTCCGATGCCGGAAAACGCAGGTCCATGTAATCATCCATGTCTTTCTCTTTTGCCTGCGCAATTACTATACCGTTCCATTGCGGATCAAACTGGTACACCAGCACGCGGTCGAAACCCGTAAACTTTTTGATCTCGGCCGCCACCAGCTGCGCAATTTCCTGTGTGTTGGCCGTCTGCTTCAGCAGGGTGGTGATGTACTTGATGTGCTGATAAAGGGATATAAAAGACTCCTGCGTTCCGGGGGTGGTATTCTCCTCCAGTTCCAGTAACACATGCTCTTCCCGGGGATGCAGCAGGGCTGTAAACGCAACATCCTTTTCCGCTACCTTTATTACAAGGCTAAGCGGTATCTTATCCGGGCTATCCTGCTGCGCCATCTTTGCCTGCAGGTCCTCGTACTGGCTGGCGGGCAGGTAAGAAGACAGGGGCTGCCCCAGCAGGTCATCTACTGAAATGGAGAGAAAAGACTCGACATTGGCACTGGCCTGCCTGATGCGCAGCTCCGGTTTATCCAGTACCAGCAACATGCCATGCGGCTGTATCAGGTTAACAAGGTGAAGGGGAATGCTCCCGCAAAACTCTGAATCGTAGTTTTGGTCGATGGTTACGTTAACCATAGCCGCTGTATTTTCCATAGTTGAGAGGTAATGATGCTCTGGTTGAGCAATTGCAAAATCTATAAAAGTAAGAAGGGCGGCAACAGGCGCCCTTACTACTGCGTCACTTGGTCGAAGAAGCGGACTTTCGTGCTGCCCGGCACCAGTTTCAGGCCTTTGGGCACACCTTCGTGGGCCTCCTTCATGTGATGTTTGTACCAGTCTTTATAGCTGCTATCATCCTCCCAATAGGTCATCACCCAGATCTCGTTCAGTTTATCCTGTGGCGAGAGTACCTTCATGCCCAAAAAACCGGCAGCACTGTCCACCAAATGAGGCCTCTTCACAAAAGCTTCTTTTACCTCTGCCTCCATGCCGTTGGCGACCTCAAACACGCTTAACGCTACAAACATTTCCTATCCTTAACAGATGTCACTATGTGTTTCATATTGCCATCCGCTAAGACAGCTTCCTGTAAAAGTAAGAATACCTTTGCCCCATTCAAAATTAAGCTTGCTATACCTTTAAGTAGGGGACAGGCCCGGAACAGAATCTCCCGGTGCTTCTTACAGCTTGAGGTATACTTTAAAGGTGGTCCCCTTGCCTATCTCACTCTCCACGGCAATGTGTCCGCCTACGTTGTCCACGATCCGTTTTACCATGTAAAGTCCAATGCCGGAGCCCTCCACGTGGTCGTGAAAGCGCTTGAACATGGAAAAAAGCTGTTCCTGCTGCTTTTGGCTCATGCCAAGCCCGTTATCCTGCACGTGGAGCACCAGCAGCCCCGCCTCCTCCTGGCAAAACAGGCGTACCACCGGGCGCCGCTCTGGCGCCCGGTACTTGATAGCGTTAGACACCAGGTTATAGATGATGCTGCGCAGGTTTTTCTCCGAAAAAGAGACAGCCGGGCATTCCGCTACCGCCACCTCTACCTGTGCTCCCGCCTCTTTCACCAGTTTCTCCAGGTCCAGCAGCACCTCCTCCACCACGGTCTGAACATGGACTAGGGTAGCCTCCTCGTTGTGACCTTTCTGTAACTTGGTCACCTCTGTCAGGTGCTCAATTGTTTTCCTGAAACGCTCCACGGAGCCCTGTATCATCCTCGTGATCTGCTGTATCCCTTCCTGTTGCAGGCTTTCCGCAGGAAGCTGGTGCAGCAGCTCCTGCACCAGTCCTTCAATGTTGTAGATGGGTGCTTTGAGGTCGTGGGAAGCCGTGTAAATGAAATTATCGAGGTCGGCATTGGTATGTCGCAACTGCTTGTTTGCCCTGCCTAGGTCCTGGTTCGCCACCACTAGTTCCTGATTCATGCTGGCCAGTTGTTCGTTCGCTGAGGCCAAGGCCCGTGTCAGCAACTGCAGCTGCTCTTCCGACTGCTTATGCTGGGTAATGTCGTTACAGGAACCAACAAAGCCGGCAAAGGAACCGTCACTTAAAAAACGGGGCACTCCTTCTGCCGCACACCAGCGGAAGGTTCCGTTAACGTGACAAATGCGGAAAGCAATGTGGTAGGCACTACGCGCATCAAAAGCCACCTTCAGTTTCAGTAATGCCCGCTCCCGGTCTTCTTCCGCTACAGACATCTCCCAGCCCTTGCCCAGGTGCACTTCAAATGGCCTGCCCGTCCAGTCTACCCATGTTTGGTTCACATAGGTAATGGCCCCTGTGGTATCGGTTAGCCACAGGGCTACCGGTGAGGTATCGGCCAGGCCCTGCAGTAAAACTTCGTTCTGTTCCCCCTCTTGCTTCCTCAGCACCTGCTCCGTCACGTTCGTTACCTGGTGAATGATATAAAGCACTTCGCCCTTGTCTCCCAATACTGGGGTGTTCAGGGGTAACCAGTAACGCGTTTCAAAACCGCCACCCTGCGCCGCTGCCCTTGGCACATCATAATGTTGCAGGGGCATCTCATGAGGTTTTCCGGTAGAAAGCACCCGTAACAGCGAAGCTTTTAAATTTGTAACCGCGTTTGCCTCCGGAGCTTCCGGATTGTCTGGGAAAGCATCAAACACGTACTTCCCCAACAGCTCTTCCCGCACAGTAAGGGTTTCCCGTAAATAAGCATCACTTACAGCCTGGATGACCAAATCCGGTGAGAGAATAAGGTACAGGGCAGGCAAGGATTCAAATATCTTTAACGCTGGAGCTGCGCTGCTGTGGGTGGCACTTGAAATTGAGGAGTACGGGTTATTCATGGTAAAAAAATTGCTACAATCAACGCAAAGGGGCATCAGCCCCCTGCTCTGAAAAAGCACGAGGCCTTTGCGAGAAAGTCTCAGACGCTCGTTTTGGGAACCCTGTAAGATACAAATAATTACGCCATCTGGCCAAGCAAGCCTTTGTTGCAGTGCCCTGTTTGTGTCCAAATCAGTTTCACTTTTATTGCCCTTCGACGAAGGGTAAGCTTAGCAGTTCCTGTCCGGCCAGGCGTTGTTCGGGCAAATGAGTGAGGGGCTATCATGAGCACTTTGAGAATCTCATTCCTTTAAAAGGAGAAATAAAGCGGCTTTAAGCCGCTCCGCTTTTTACTCGCTCCAATTATTTGTAAGTTAAACACTCGAAACAAAACACAACAAAGCATGAAGCATCCCTTCTTTCTGTTTGTTTTGCTGATGACATTCGGACAGTTTGCCGCATTAGCACAACAAAACTTTACCGTTCAGTCACCCGACGGTAAAATCAAAGCAACAGTAGACCTAAAAGACAAGATTACGTACGCTGTTTTCCACGAAGACGACCAGGTCATTGCCCCCTCTCCTATCTCCCTGCAGCTGACGAATGGAGAAACCCTGGGAGCAAAGCCACGCCTGAAGAACAGCAAGCGAAGCGCCGTGAACAAGACCATCCAGACGCCGATCTACAAACGATCTGAGATAAAGGACCACTACAACGAGCTGGTGCTGAATTTTAAAGACGATTACAGCGTCATCTTCAGGGCCTACAACGACGGTGTGGCGTATCGCTTCACCACCTCAAAGCGCAAGGACTTCAACGTGCAGCACGAGGAGGCAAACTTCAATTTCAACAAGGACTATACCGCCATTGTGCCCTACGTAAAGCAGGAGCGCAAAACCAGCATTGAGGAGCAGTTCAACAACTCTTTTGAAAACACCTACACCCATGCCCCCCTGTCTCAGCTAAACCCGGAGCGCCTCGCTTTCCTGCCGCTTGCCGTGGAAGTGGCGAATGGTAAAAAGGTGGTGATCACGGAGGCCGACCTGGAGAGTTATCCTGGCATGTACCTGATCAACAGGAACGGGCAGCCATCGTTATCAGGCGTGTTTGCCGCTTACCCGAAAAGAGTAGAGCAAGGCGGGCACAACCAGTTGCAGCTCTTCGTGAAGGAAAGGGAGAATTACATCGCCAAGGCGAAAGGCACGCAGGAGTTCCCATGGCGTGTGATGGTGATTGCCGAAGAGGACAAAGAACTGGCCGACAGCGACATGGTGTACAAGCTAGCGGACCCATCGCGGGTGAAGGATGTATCCTGGATTAAGCCGGGCAAAGTAGCCTGGGATTGGTGGAACGACTGGAACATCTCTGGTGTGGACTTCAGGGCTGGTATTAACAACGATACCTACAAGCATTACATCGACTTTGCCGCCGAGAATAACATTGAGTATGTGATTTTGGATGAAGGCTGGGCCGTAAACCTGCAGGCCGACCTGATGCAGGTAGTGCCGGAGATAGACCTGAAAGAGCTAATTGCGTACGGCAAGCAGAAGAATGTGGGTATTATCCTGTGGGCTGGCTTCCATGCCTTTGACCGCGACATGGAGAATGTTTCCAGGCATTATGCCGACATGGGCGTGAAAGGCTTTAAAGTAGACTTTATGGACCGCGACGACCAGAAAGCCGTGGACTTTTACTACCGTGCTGCCGAAGTAGGGGCTAAGAACAAGCTACTCATCGATTTCCACGGCGCCTACAAGCCAACCGGCCTGCAAAGAACCTACCCGAACGTGATCAACTTCGAAGGCGTGCATGGCCTGGAGCAAATGAAGTGGTCCAGCCCGGATGTGGACCAGGTAACCTATGACGTAACCATGCCATTTATCCGGATGCTGGCCGGGCCGATCGATTACACCCAGGGGGCCATGCGCAATGCCACGCGCAGCAACTACCGCCCGGTTAACTCAGAACCGATGAGCCAGGGCACCCGCACCCGCCAGTTGGCAGAGTACGTGGTGTTTGAGTCGCCTATTAACATGCTGGCCGACAGCCCGACCAATTACAGAAAAGAACAGGAAAGCACTGATTTTATAGCGGCTGTACCGGAAACATGGGATAATACTGTCGCCTTGGACGGCAAGATCGGGGAGCATATCGCCGTTGCGCGCCGCAAAGGAAACGAGTGGTATGTAGGTGCCCTCACGAACTGGGACCCACGCGAAATGGAACTGGACCTGTCTTTCCTGGGAGAGGGTAATTACAAAGCAGAGGTGTTTAGGGACGGCATAAATGCCGATAGAAAAGCGTCAGACTACAAGCACGAGGTAATTGACGTGCCGCAGGACAGAAAACTGAAGATTACCATGGCCCCAGGCGGCGGTTACGTAGCCCGCATTTACAAGCAATAAGTAAAACCAACTGACATAGAAAAGGGGCTTAAACAAGTGCTTAAGCCCCTTTTCTATGTCAGAATATGGATTCAATGGCAGGCATTCTTATGGCTGAAGCAGACGAAGCAAGGTTAGCTTTCAGCAAAAGCCTCCTTTAGGCATAGGTCGCACGTATACGGCGGCTCATCTCCTCCCCGATCTGCATCAGGTCCTTGGTCTCTTCTTCTGTAAAGTCATAGGGAACAGGCTTTGCAATTCCCAGCACACCATATAGCTCTCCTTCCAACAACAAAGGAACGGCAATAGAACCCTCTACCCTGGTCTCCTTGGCAGCTGGCCGTGCCACCCCTGACTCATCTGTTTGCAGGTTACACATCTCCACCGGCTCCCGACGCTCTGCGGCAATACCGGCCATGCCCTTCCCGATCGGGATCGCGCTCATCTTGGGCAGCAGGAACGGCGGAATGCCCTGGTGTGCCTGCAGCATCAGCAGGTTTGTTTTCTTGTCCAGCACATGAATGGTTCCGGTAGAACAGTCAAAAGCGGAGATAATGGCAGGCAGTAATTGTTGCCAGTCAATAGGAGTTTGACTGTTCTTAAGGGCCGAGTAAATGAAGGTAGAAGAGGATGGGGACAACATGGCTAATATATTTTAATGAAGTTACAACGTCAAATATCTTTGTATAGAACTAATGTTATTAACGAATATAGCATAAACAAGGATATGAAGCTATAGCGGATGTAGGGAAATTATAAGCATGAAAAGCAATTTCTTCTTTAAAGCAAACGCTTGTTTATCCCGGAAGTGAGACAGAAATTTTTTAAACCTGTGTCGGAATAAAGTTTCTTCTACTCCTAATGCAAAACTGCTGTCATGACGTAGGGCCTCCTGCTCAAAAAGAAAAGCACATAACTGTTTTAAAGGCAAAGGCATGCCCCCTACTTGTATTGTAGCCTTGTTGTAAAAGCCTTTTATACTTCCTGAGTGTGTTTCCCGGAAATTGTCTGCGCGTGGTTTAGTGCTGCTACGAGGGTTACCCCCCCTAAAATATTTCCAAGTAAAGCCGGAACGAAGTAATTGGTCAGTATGCTTAGCCAGGAAGCCTGCCCCATGGCTGCTAATGTAAAGATTTCTACAGAGCCAGCTATCACATGGCTGAAATGCCCGATCCCGACCAGGTAGGTCACAAGGATAATGACCCAAATGCGGCTGGTCTCTGCGAAAGGCAGCAGCCATACCATCAGCGCTATGAGCCAACCGGCGAAAATACCCCGCAGCATGGTGGTTACGAAGCCGGGTTTCATGGCCATGTGTCCAATTTCGGCAAAAGCATTTAGTACATGCCGGTCAAACGTTTGGGTATGGGCTACGGCCAGCGACATAAGCAGCGCTCCCAAAAGATTGGCAATCAGCACTACAGTCCACAAACGAAGTACATTACCGAATGTGGCTACTTTCATCCGGTGAAGGAGGGGTAAAATGGGGGTGAGTGTGTTTTCTGTAAAAAGCTGCTGTCGGCCGAGTATCACAATCAGGAACCCCGCACTGTAACCGAAATTAGATACCAACGGTCGCCACTTTTCGTCAGGTAAATAAGCTAGCAATAAACCTTCAGCAATCATAGAAAAGCCCATGGCCAGGCCGGCAGCAAGCCCCGACCAGAACAAAGCGGAGGAGGGACGGCTTAACTCCTCCTCTCCTTCTTGTAGGATCGCCTTATGAATGATTTTCGCAGAAGGTGAGCTTAACTTCTTTGCCTGCTGGTCTACTGCAATTTCCTTTTCTTTTTCTATCATAGCTACTCTATACTGCCTGAGCCCGCTTCTTTGTTGTGTTAACTCTTAAGGCCGTACGCCTTGCCCCTGCAATTCCAAGCGTCCTTTTTTTCCTAAAGTAGTTCTGCAAACACCAGCTCTCCCCTGCAAGCAGCAGTATGCGCATAAAAAAGGAGCACCTTGCTGGTGCTCCTTTTTTATGCGCATACTGCCTTAGTCTTATAAACCAAAGTAGGTATTGTAGGCGCCAAACTCGTTCGTATCGAGCACACCGTCTCTGTTCTCGTCCCACATTCCAAACATACCAGTGCCGTACTCGTTCTCGTCCAGCATGCTGTCCCGGTTCATATCCCAAGTTGAAAAGAAGTCGTTCTCGCCTATGTTCACGCTAAACTCATTCTCATCCAGCATACCATCCGCGTTCGTATCCCAGTCAGACCAGGTCTCGTTCTCCAGGCCCCAGTCGTTTGCGGCGGTATTCCACTCGTTCTCATCCAGCATGTTGTCCTCGTTGGTGTCCCAGGTGTCATACAAGCTGCTGTTGAACTCATTTTCATCCAGCATGTTGTCATCATTCTCATCCCAGCCACCATAGTAACCCGTAGAAGCGAATGTGGCATTGAACTCGTTATTGTCCCAGGTATCAGCGCCAACATCTGCTGTGGCAGCATTAATATCGTCCAGCACCTCGTCTTCGGTAGTCACAGCTTCGGTTTCTCCGTAAGCTTCATTACCTGTTACGGTATCAGCTGTTTCTCCGGCACAGGCAACCGTACCCGCTAACAGAAACAGGAAAAATCCATTCTTAACCCCTTTCAGGATGTTTATTTTGTTCGTTTTCATAGTTTGTTCTCACTTAAATTAGTTAGACATACATTCATTAATATACTGAATAACAGCTCAATGTGTTATAGTACGTAAAAACCAGGAGCTTTGTACACAAGGCACAAAAGCAACAGTACATTGCCCCTGTCGCCCATTATTCCTACCTCCCTGGCCTTTTATCAGCACAATCCAATGCTTTGTTCCATTTACCTTCCGTCTCTACACCTGCTTATCAGGTTTAGGGACACACGCTCCTTCCTTTACCAGGTCTAAGTTGGATTATTTTAAAACAACAAGTTAAAAGAAGACTTGCCTAAGCTCTCCTTGTAAAACGAGAACTCGCTCTTACCTAAAGGACATATCTTTGTTTGAACGCTATTTTTAAAGTGTGTCGCCATTGATGCAAAGACAGCATTCCAAGAAGAAAGCGCGTTAGGAGGCCATCTAAAATTGTATTGTTTTAAGCCGGTTCTTCGTACTTGCGACTATCACTTCAGATTTTCCCTTAGAAAAACAAGGCCCTCACAAGGAATAAACCTAGCTGTACTGGTATTTGCAGTGCCTGCCGCCGCTCTTACTGTAGCAAGCCGTACAAGACTGTATGCTCTGAAGCAACGCTGCCCTGGTACCAGGGCATCTTTGCCCCATCCACCTACTACCCCTTGACCCGGGGACACCCTACAGATAGTATTAACTACTTTTTAACCAAAACTAAGTACCTATGAAAAACAACTTATTACAAAAGATGAAGCTTAATGTGCGTAGAAGCGCGAAGTTTTTTGCTGCAGCGTTCCTGATAACTTTTATGGCAAGCTGCGAGCATGTGCCGGGCCTGGAGGACGTGATAAAGGACAGAGACAAGGACAAAAAAGTAAAAACCTATGTTACTGATTTGCATCCGCTCAACAACTCCGGTGTGATGGGCACAGCTACCTTCATGTACAGAGAAGGAGGCGACTTTAAAGCCAAAGTGAAAGCGGAGGGTCTTGTGCCGGGCATGCCGCACCCGCAGCATATTCACGGCTTTGTGATGGAGAACATGGCCGACCAGGACGCTGTCTGCCCGCCTGAAAGCGCTGCCGGAAGTGACGGGCTGATCACCCTGCCGGACGGCCTCCCTTTCTACGGCCCTGTGCTCATCCCGCTCGATGACCGGTTAGTGCCGCTTGCAGTCAACGACTTCCCGGTTGCAAACCCGGCCGGCATCATTACTTACCTGGAAACAGTAGGCCTGGGCATGTTGGTCTCAGCCTTTGACGCGGCAATGCCCGGAAGCCAGTCTGCGAAAGACCTGAACCTGGAAAAACGCGTGGTAGTGCTGCACGGCGCTTATGTAAAAGACAACATGATCGTACCGGCAGGCACAGAGGGAGCCGAGTATGTGGCGACATTGCCAGTGGCTTGTGGCGAGATCAGAGAAGTACGATAAGCAAAACTATTAACACTACCCTCTGAGGTAGTACTTCTCAAAGCGCCGCTTGCTCATAAAAGAGCAAGCGGCGCTTCTTGTTTACCTGAGCGAGCACCACCCCTACTATTTACTGTTCTTCTCTTTATTTCTAAGGCAACCCTAGGCGGAATTAACAGGAACTGAAAGCAAAAGGCCTCTTGCGCATTAAACGCTTGTGCAAGAGGCCTTTTATACAAGAACTAACTCCGAAACGCTTCCAAGCGTTTACAACAGCTTGTCCAGTTTAATGGGCAAATGTCGGATACGCTTGCCTGTGGCGTGGAAAACGGCGTTCACGATGGCGGGTGCGATACTTACAATACCGATCTCCCCCAAGCCCTTCGCTCCTAAGGCATTGACGATGGTATCCTGCTCTTCCACAAAAATTACGTCAATGTCATGCACATCAGCATTCACGGGCACATGGTACTTCTCCAGGTCGTGGTTCATGAAGCGGCCGTAGTTGTTATCCATCACCGATTCCTCCTCCAAGGCCACGCCAATGCCCCAGACAGCGGCCCCCATGATCTGGCTTTTCGCGGTCTTGGGGTTGATAATGCGTCCGCCGGCAATGGCCGTTACAATACGGGACACCTGGATAGCGCCGAGGTCTTCATCCACTTTCACTTCCACAAAAGCGACCGAATGCGCAAACCGGGCAAACTTTTTCTGCTCTTCAGAAGGCTTGCTGGAAACTTCTTCTTCCAACTGCTCCCTTTGCCCCAGTTGCATGATTTCTTTGAATGAAACGGCTTTGGCCGTATCGCTTTTTAAGTGCAAGCGGCCATCGGTAAAGGTAACATCTTTCAGCTCTGCATCTTTTAGAGGAGAGTTTGCCTGTTGTTGGGCTAGCCGAAGCAGCTTTTCACCGATCTTCTCACATACTTTCTTCACTGCCGAGCCTACGGTAGACACCGTTTTGGAACCTCCCTCTAAAGGAGCAAAGGGCAGCGACGTGTCTCCCAGCTTAAAGGTCACATCCTCTAAGGGCAGCCCCAGTGTTTCCGCAGCAATCTGCGTCATCACGGTATAAGTCCCCGTTCCGATGTCGGCCGTGGCACTGCTTATGGTTAGCTTCCCATCAGTCGTTAAAACAGCTTTAGCGCTGGCTTTCGCTTGCTGGGCTTCCCAGGCACCATGGGCTACTCCCCAGCCTACCAGCTGATGGCCATTCCGCATCGAACGCGGCTCCTTGCTTCGCTGCTCCCATCCAAACTTTTCGGCTCCCTGTATATAACATGCACGTAGTTCTTTACTGGAAAAAGGCAGGTCGTTGTTTTGGTCTTTGTCGGTGTAGTTCTTGAGGCGAAACACCAGCGGGTCCATGCCCAACTTGTAGGCGAGTTCATCCACAGCACTCTCCAGAGCAAAAATACCGGTGGTACCTCCCGGAGCCCGCATGTCCAGGGGTGTGTACTCATCCAGCGCCACGAGTTTGTGGCTAAACTTCATATTGTCGCACTTGTAGAGCAGCCCGGGCCAGATCACCACATCTTCGCTGTAGTCTTCGAAGGTGGATGTCTCCGCAAAAACATCCTGTATCAAGGCTTCCAGCTTGCCATCTTTAGAAGCTCCGAGTGCAAAACGTTGCGTGGTTCTCGGCCGGTGGCCGAAAGAAAACATCTGTGGCCTCGTCAGCATCACCCGCACCGGTCGCTTTAGCTCCAAGGCAGCCAGTACGGCTAAAAAAGATTGGTATTGGGGCCGCAAGCCCGAACCGAAAGCCCCTCCTACAAAGGGCGACAGGACATGCACCTTCTCTTTGGGCAGTCCGAAAGAACTCGTAATGTACTGCAGGGTATTTTCTACGCCCTGTATTTTATCATACACGGTTAGTTTTCCATTCTCTTCCCATACCGCTACAGTGGCATGCATTTCCATGGGGTTGTGGTGCTCCGTCGGGTGCGCGTACTCTACCTCCACTTTCACATCCGCTTTGGCTAACGCCTCCTCCGGGTTGCCCCATGGCTTGGGAGGGGTGGTTGAATTATACTTCTCCGGCACATAAGCCTCTCCCCTGTTTGCTTCAAAGTCTGTTTCGTGTGCTTCCTCCTCGTAAGCCACTTCCACCAAGGTTGCGGCATAACGCGCCAGTTCCAGGGTCTCGGCTACTACGAGGGCGACTGGTTGCATGTTAAAAAGTATGTTCCCATTATACAGCGGGCGGAATGGCGAGCCAGGCGGGGCATCCATGTCCTTAAAGTCTTTGTCGTAGCAGGCATAGTCCTTCCGGTTCTCGTGCGTGATCACTTTAAAGACACCCTCCACCGCCATTGCCTTACTTGTGTCAATCTTCTTTATTTTCCCTTTCGCAATCGCACTGTTCACCACTACCCCATGCGCCAGGTCCGGAACATGAAACTCTGCGGCATATTTGGCTTCGCCAGTTACCTTGGCACGGCCGTCTACCCGGTTGGTTGGTTTCCCTATCTGATTCGTGCTCATGATTTTCCCTCCATTTCTGTGGCTAGCAGTAGTGCCCGTACAATTGCCCGCTTTGCCAGTTCAATTTTAAAGTCATTATCCCCGTAGCCTTTTGCCCCCTGCAGGTAGGCTGCTGCCACTTTCCCGAAGTTCTCTTTGCTGGCTTGCTGCCCCTGCAGCATCGCTTCTGCTTCGGGTAGGCGCCATGGCTTTTGGGCTACGCCCCCTAAGGCAACCCGTGCTTCTTTGATCGTGTCCCCATCTAACTCCAATCCCGCAGCTACCGATACCAGGGCAAAAGCATAGGAGGCCCTATCGCGTACTTTTACATAGGCATAATGGTCGGCAAATCCCTTTGCAGGTAAGTCAATGGAGGTGATCAGTTCATTTTCCTGCAGGTTCGTATCGATGTGGGGTGTGTCGCCAGGCAAGCGGTGAAAGTCGCCCATTGGTATGACGCGGTCTCCGTCCGGACCTGTGACGTTCACTTTCGCTTCCAGTGCTGCCAAGGCCACTGCCATGTCGGAGGGGTAAGTGGCGATGCAGTATTCGCTGGTGCCTAAGATGGCCAGGTTACGGTTATAGCCCTTGATGGCTGAGCAGCCTGTCCCGGGTTCCCGTTTGTTACAGGCCGTCTGGGTGTCGTAAAAGTAGTCGCAGCGCGTGCGCTGCAGCAGGTTACCGCCATCAGTCGCCTTGTTGCGCAACTGGGCCGAAGCCCCTGCCAGAATTGCATGCGACAGCAAGGGGTAGCGCTGCTCTACCAGCGGGTGATAGGCCGTATCCGCGTTGGTTACGAGGGCACCAAGGCGTAGCCCCCCTGCTTGGTTCTCCTCTATGGCCTTCATCCCCAAGTGCGTGATATCTACCAGGTGCGCTGGCTGCATCACGTTCATCTTCATCAGGTCAAGCAGATTTGTGCCTCCTGCAATAAACTTCGCCCCTTTGCTCGCTGCAATTTCCTTTACTGCTGCACGCTCTTCGTTGGCTCTGGAATAGGTAAATGGTTTCATTGTGCCTTGCTCCTTTCCAGTTCTTCCTGAACTACTTTTACAATGTTGTTGTAAGCACCGCAGCGGCAGATATTGCCGCTCATCAGATCCCGGATATCATCCAGCGTCCTGGCTTTGCCTTCGCTGACTAAGCCTACTACCGAGCAGATCTGGCCGGGTGTGCAGTAACCACACTGGAAGGCATCGTGGACAATAAAGCCTTGTTGCACCGGGTGCAGTTCTCCGTCTTTGGCTAAGCCCTCTATCGTTGTGATCTCAGCCCCATCGTGCATCACTGCCAGCGTGAGGCAGGAATTGATGCGCTTGCCATCGAGCAGGATAGTACAGGCCCCGCACTGCCCGTGGTTGCAGCCCACCTTTGTGCCCGTTAAGTGTAGCTGCTCTCGCAGCATGTCGAGCAAGGATACCCAAGGCTCCAGCTCCAATTGCCGCTCTGTCCCATTTATGGTTAAGGTAACGGTCTGCTTCGGAGGCAGTGCACGGGGTTGTGCTGCTTCTTTCTCTTTTTCAAGCTTGTCTTTCATGATATGCTAGGTTGATGTTTCCCTGGATGTGTTGCAGTTAAAGAACCTATAAGGGTAAGTTGCTCCGCTAAGCGGGGTGCTACTGTTTTCTTCCGATAGTAGCCCCTGCTTTACTTTTGTAGTAGCCTGCCCCTCGGAATTAGCTTAAGCGTACGCAGGCTTAGGAGTTTATGTTAGTGGCAGACCAAATAGAAAAGCACGACCTCTTCCCTCTCCTTGCGTAACAGTAGGCTCGTGTTTTGGGAGTAACCGAGCGGCGGCAGACATTTGCAAAGCTTTTTTAGCTTGCTTCAAGGCCTATTAGTTCAGCTGCAGCTTGTAAACAATAGTTATTTGTGATTACTTTAAAGGTGCCAAACCCAGGGGGTACAGCCGCATCAATCGGTTTAGAAGAGGCTACAGCTTATACAATATTTAGGACCACTTAATTATCAGAATATGTTAAAAGGCGTTTTACTTGCTGTTTTTATTACGTCAGGTTATCTGTTCGCTTCACAGGGAGACAGCAAACTGCAGGAAAGTATCAAACGGGGAGAAGCGGTTTACACCGCCAACTGCCAGGCCTGCCATCAGGCCGAAGGTACTGGCATACCAGGTGCTTTCCCTCCACTGGCGAAGTCTGACTTTCTGAAAGACCAGAAGAAAGTGATTGGCGTTGTGGTGCACGGCCTCAGCGGGGAGATCAAGGTAAACGGGGAGACCTATAACATGCAGATGCCTGCCCAGTCGCACCTCACAGACCAGCAGGTAGCGGACGTGCTGAACTATGTACAGAACAACTGGGGGAACAAAGCAACGGCGGCGGTAACCCCTGCCCAGGTAGCAGCAATCAGAAAGAAATAGGCCGGAAAAGTTCTCTATGTCCTGCTTTCACAAAAGTCGAAGGCCGTAGGACATAGAGGGCCTTAATTGCATAACAGCCAAGTTTACCATGCCGCACCTGGAGCTCATGCTTTTCTTTCTTGTCATTGCCTTTGTGTATGCATCGGTAGGCTTTGGCGGGGGCTCCAGCTATCTGGCCATCCTGGCCCTGTACGGCTTGCCTTTCAAAGAGATCCGCCTGATCGCCTTGCTGTGTAACATTGTGGTGGTAACAGGAGGCACAATTCTCTTTGTCCGTAACAAGCAGGTAAACTGGCGAAAGATTCTTCCGCTGGCGCTCTTAAGCGTCCCGATGGCCTTTGTAGGAGCCATGCTCCGGATAGAACAGCAAACCTTCTTCATCCTGTTAGGCTGTAGTTTGCTGGTAGCGGCCGTCTTGCTTTGGTTTAGAACAAGACCAAAGGACCCGGAAGGCACGGTTTCTGCCAAGGTAAGCTTTGCACAGGACAGTGTACTAGGCGGTAGCATTGGCTTTTTATCGGGGATGATCGGTATCGGAGGAGGCATCTTTCTTTCTCCGCTACTAAACCTGATCGGCTGGGACACGCCCAAGAAGATCGCGGCCACAGCCAGCGTTTTTATTCTGGTAAACTCCATCTCCGGAATCGCTGGTCAGTTAACGCAACTGCCTCCTTCGATCAATTACCAGTTGATCGGTATGCTGTTGCTCGCTGTGTTTGTGGGAGGCCAGCTGGGTTCGCGCATGGCGATCATGAAGTTTAACCCGGTCATGATCCGGCGGATGACGGCTGTGTTAATCTTTGTAGCGGGCGTAGAGGTGTTGTACAAGCATTTGGTTTGATTTAACGGTGTGAAGATGAAGGTAAAAGTATTAGCA
Source organism: Pontibacter ummariensis (assembly GCF_900188175.1). Lineage (GTDB taxonomy): Bacteria > Bacteroidota > Bacteroidia > Cytophagales > Hymenobacteraceae > Pontibacter > Pontibacter ummariensis. The sequence continues at coordinate 150,840 of NZ_FZOQ01000015.1, forward strand.
TTTGGAATTGCAAGAGACATCGTAGGGGGTTCTTCTGCGGAAATAGAGGTGACCGACGAGGCTAATGTGGACGATCTGAAAGAGGTTCTTGTAGCACAGTATCCCCGCCTGAAGCAGCTTACCTCCTTTATGGTGGCCGTAAACAACGAGTATGCGCATGGAGAGGATATATTACAGCAGCATGATGAGGTAGCAATCATTCCACCTGTTAGTGGTGGATAAAAGAAACAGCTATGATTGACCTGAACGTAACGGAGGAACCTTTAGACATATCGTCCTGCATTGATTGGGTGATGACACCAGAAAGCGGCGGCATAGATGTGTTTATCGGTACTGTGCGAAATGCCACCAAAGGAAAACAGGTGTTACGCCTGGAGTTTGAAGCCTATCAGCAAATGGCTTTAAGCGAGATGCGAAAAATTGCCGAACAGGCCATGGATAAATGGCCCGTACATAAGCTAGCGATCCACCACCGCACGGGTACTTTGCAGGTAGGTGAGGTACCTGTGGTGATCGCTGTGTCTGCTGCCCACCGTGCCGCTGCCTTCGAAGCCTGCCGTTATACGATCGATACCTTAAAGCAAACGGTTCCTATCTGGAAAAAGGAGTTCTTTGAAGATGGCGAGGTATGGGTTGCCGCGCATCCTTAGCCTCCTACATTCAGGAAAAATCCTTTACAGCATCTTCCCTACTCTCTCCAACTCATCCGGCGTATTCACATTCATCAAGGCATCCGGATGAAGAGGCTGCAATAACGCGATATCCGTATTCCGTAGCACTTTTCGGGGGCAGGTGTAGCCTTGGGCTAGAAAAGACAGCAAGACCGGGTAGCTCTTCGGTTCCCAGATAGTGATCAAGGGCTCAGGAAAACCGTCATGCGGACTGGCATAAGTCGTAGCAAGGGCTGAACTGTTTCTGTTTTGGATTAAATGCTGTAGGGTGGCTTTGTCCAGCAAAGGCAGGTCACAGGCGACCACGAGCCAGGCAGCATCCGGCTGCTCCCGAAAGGCGGACAGGATGGCGCCATAGGGGCCTAAGCCTGTAAAGGTATCCGGCAGAGCAGTATAGGCACTCGCTATGTCAGACTGCTGCTCAGGACGGCAGGAGATAAAGGTCTCCGTGCAAAGCCCGGCAAGTAAATCGGCCATGTAATAGCGCTGCTCTTTTCCATGCCAGGCAATGGCTCCTTTGTCCTGCCCCATCCGTACACTCTTTCCTCCGGCTAACACCAGCCCATTCAGTTTGGGTTTAGCCTCCTGTAACTGCTGTTTCCAGAAAGCGATGATCTTGTCTGTCTCCTGCAAGCGGTACAAGGGGATGCTTTGCCAGTCAGGCAGCGCCTCTTTCACAAAGTCAAACACCTCCTCCGTGTCATTTGCTAGTAAAAGCAACTGCACATTTGTTAGCTGTGTTACTCGCTTCTGCAGGGAGGTCTTTTTAGCAGTATCGATGACCACTACCTGTGCCTTTGCTTCCCGGTGGTTCCCGTTCACCAGCACCACATCCATTTCAGAGAAAAACTGCCGGTATTGAAAAGCATCGAAGGGCTTATGGTAGTCCAACTGGTGGTAATTGATTTGGTCTGTGTATGCTGCTACAGCACCGGAGGACAGCCGTCCGGGTAAAGCCTCCTCCCCATCTCCATGCAGTGCATCTACATAAGCACATTTATAGGCAGGCGACAAGGCTTTTATCAGGGTATCTGCCAGGCTTTTAATCGCTCCACAAGGGGTACCTACGATAGCCCACTCCTGACTTCCAAAATTACCGTAAGCCGGTCTTTTTATGATACTATGCTTCTTATGCTCTTTTAAAGTCACGCTTCCCTCCTGTTTTTTCAATCAGCTTTGTTTCCTTGATCACAATGTCGTGGCTCAGGGCTTTGCACATGTCATACACCGTCAAAGCGGCGACAGATGCGCCCACCAAGGCTTCCATTTCGATGCCTGTTTTCGCTGTAATGCTTGCCGTGCAGTCAATAACAAGTTCCTGCTGCTCATTCAGGCGAATGGTTACCTGGCAGTTGTCCATGCCAATGGGGTGGCACAGTGGGATAAGCTCCCCTGTCTTTTTTGCCGCCATAATCCCGGAAATGATGGCGGTTTGAAATACGGAGCCTTTTTTTGTTTGGATATCGTCCTCCGTAAACTTCGCCAGCACTTCGGGGGGCAGGGCTACGATGCTTCTGGCTGTGGCGGTACGGCGCGTTGCCTGCTTCGCCCCCACATCCACCATGGAAGCGTTTCCCTGATCATCTAAATGTGAAAATCCACTCATGCCTTTATTATCTTTAATATGCTTCTCCGTCCCTTAATACAATGGCTTAAAGGGCCACACCCGGTATACCTCCCCTGCTTTAAACTCCTGCTGATTCGCCGGAAGCTCCAGAAAAGCATCTGCTGCCACTAAATTAGCGAAATCCCCGGAACCGTTCCCTTCCAGCGGAGTAGCCAGAAGTTGCCCTCTGTCATTTACGGACAGGGCCACCTGCAAAAAGTACTGCAGGGGCGCCATAAAGGTCGTATCAGCATGCAGCACAGCATGTAGTTGGGGCTTATCACCTACACCCAGTGAAGCCTCCAGCCAGGGAACAAAATAGCGATGCAAACACATAAAGGTAGAGACGGGATTACCTGGCAAGGCAAACACTAGTGCACCCTCAGGATGTATACCAAACCAGAATGGCTTGCCAGGCTTCTGCTGTACCTTGTGGAATAGCTTTTCTACGCCTAGCCCTTCCAGGGCCCGCGGCACATAATCGAACTTGCCCATCGACACCCCACCACTGAGGAGAAGCGCGTCGTAGCGCTGCAGGCATTCTTTTAGCTGCGCCTGGGTTGCCTCCATATTATCTGGCAGGTGCAGAAGATCTGCCTGCACACTGTACTTTTGCAGAGCAGCTTTCACCGTGTAACTGTTGGAGCGCCTGATCTGGAAGGGCAAAGGTGTTGTGCCTACCTCCACGAGTTCGTCACCTGTCGAGATAACAGCTACCTTCGGCAGTTTCTTTACGGGTAATACTGTTGCCCCCACAGATGCCGCCATACTGATGAGGGCGGGAGTTACTAACTGGTTCGCCTGGGCTACGACGTCCCCCTGCTGCTTATCTTTCCCCTGCCGGTGTATGTTCTGCCCTTTTTTTACCTGTTCTACCAGCACGGTAGCGGTTCCCTCCCCTATCGAAAGATCCTCGTAACGTATCACCGTATCGGTAGAAGGCGGAAGGACTGCACCTGTCATAATCTCGATGCACTCTTCTTCGGTTTGTATGTCAACCGGTGCCTCTCCGGCCGCCTGCGTTGCCCGGATCTGGAAAGTATGAAGACCTTTTTCAAAGGCATGATAGCTGATCGCTACCCCATCCATGGCGACCCTGTTATAGGGGGGCAGATCCCGGTCGGCTTTCAGGTCTTCGGCCAGTACCCTTCCTAAAGCCTGTTCAAAGGGGACACTTTCTTTGCCAAAATCCCTGACTTGTGCCTGAATGACCGCTTCCGCGTCTTCAACTGAAATCATGTTGTGGTGGTGCTTTTATGGTAGATGCGGTAGCATATACGAAGGTGATGATCATACATTGCAGCGGCGTGTGTAGGATTAACCGCCGATGGTCGCCATAGAGGCATTGAGCCGGGACTGTACGGACTGCTTCTTCTCTGCCTCCCAGCCGTCTTTCTCTTTCTCCCAGACAGCCTTGGCCACAGCTGCTCCTAAGCCTTCTTCATCGAGTCCTGACCGCATCAAGTCCCGCACATTCAGCACGCTGTCCCCGTACAGGCAGGTTTGGAGTGCGCCCTGCGGCGTCAGCCTGATCCGGTTGCAGGTGCCACAGAAAGAGCGCGTATAAGCCGCAATAACGCCTACATTTCCTTTATGCCCCGGTATCTGGTAATTGTAAGAAGTTGAGAAAGGAGGATCTGGCACTTTTTTAATCTCCGGGAACTTCTCCCTGATCGCATCCAGGATGCGGAAGTGATCCCAGGTAAGGTTGGCATAATGGTTCCCCTCCCCGTTGAAGGGCATTTCTTCGATAAAACGCACACTTATGGGTAAGTCCCTGGTGAGTTCTACCAGCGGCAGGATATCCTCCGTGTTTTTCCCCTCCATCACAACCGCATTCAGCTTTACCGCTATGCCATGCTGCAGTAAGGCTTCCATTGTCTCGAGTACGCGGGGTAGTTCATCCCGGCGGGTAATGGCAAAGAAACGGTTTCTATCTAAGGTGTCAAGGCTCAGGTTGATGCTGCGTACGCCAATCTTTTTTAGCGCTGGCACAAAGGGTGCTGTCAGTACCCCATTGGTGGTCATGGTTAACTCCTGCAGGCCCTGGAGCTTTGACAGGCTGGTTAAAAAGGACATAAAGTCTTTGCGGACGAAAGGCTCCCCACCGGTGATACGTATTTTCTCGACTCCCATCTTTAGCAGCACAGCACTAATGTGCAGCATCTCCTCATAGGTCATCAGTTCTTTTCTACCCAGCCAGTTGATTCCTTCTTCAGGCATACAATAAAAGCAGCGCAGGTTACACCTGTCCGTAACGGCCAGCCGCAAGTAGTTTACCTTTCTTCCGTGTTTATCTAACAGCATATCTTGTTCCCGCCAAAGTGGGTGTTTCGCTTTGAAGCGACCTGCTTCTTGTATCCCACTTAACTATTCTTCTGACACTATGGTTTAATCTAGCACCTTTTTGACTTGTTTGCAACAGTACCGGGAGGTGCAAATGAAAACATGCCGCTGGTATACAGCAAACCCGTATACCAGCGGCATGTGCTTGTACAAGCCTTGCTTCCTATTTAAGCACTCTTAAACTCGGCCTGCTGCATGAAAGGCTGGTTACGCAAGCGCTTTCCTGTCGCTTTATAAATTGCGTTGGCCACGGCACCACCGGTTGGTGGAAGCGCTGGCTCACCCAGGCCTGTCGGGTCAATTCCGTTATTTACGAAATGCACGTCAATCTCAGGCACCTCTTTCATTCGGATCAGGCGGTACGTACTAAAGTTGTTTTGCTCCGGTGCACCGTCTTTAAACGTAAGGTTGCTGTACATGGCATGGCCTAAGCCATCTACAACGCCTCCCTTTACCTGCTGGTTTGCACCGCTTAAGTTGATCACCTGCCCACAATCGGCAGCCGCATAGATTTTCTTCACCACAGGTGCTCCGTTTTTCAGCTCTACTTCGCCTACCTGCGCTACATACGACCGGTGCGAGAAGTACACGCTGAAGCCTTGTGCCACCCCCTTTTTCTTGCCCCAGCCTGATTTCTCCGCTGCCAGCTCTATCACCCCTTTCATGCGGTCGATGTCGTACTTGATCTCGCCTACCGGTGCTTTCTTCGCTTTCTCTAACAGGGCAAGACGGAACTGCACAGGATCTTTTCCTGCCGCCTCCGCCACCTCATCCAGAAAGGCTTGTTCGGCAAAGGCCAGGAAGTTGGTGATAGGCGCGCGCCAAGGACCGGTGGTAATAGGTGACTGATGCTCTACGGAGTCAATCAACAGGTTATCGACAGCGCCGGACGGGAAATTGTCTTCGCGCGTCGGGTTACCGGAATTGATGCCTACCCCTCGCAGCTTGTAACCTATCATGTTTCCTTTCGCGTCCAGGGCGGCCTCGAAACGGTAGCGTACTGCCGGACGGTAGGTACCTCCCGTCATATCGTCCTCACGCGTCCAGATCACTTTCACCGGTGCTTTGATAATGCTGGATAGCTCTGCCGCCTCCAGCACGTAATCTGCTGCGAGCCTGCGACCAAAGCCACCTCCGAGTCGCGTCAGCTCTACTGTAACTTTCTCCGGAGAGATGTTCAATAGTTTGGCTACCTCTCCACGAGCTCTTTCCGGCGTCTGTGTCGGGCCCACTAGTTCCACCCCATCCGGACGCACGTGCGCAAAGAAGTTCATTGGTTCCATGGGGGCATGAGACAGGAAGGGACACTGGTACTCTCCTTTCACCACCTTTGCCGCATTTTTAAAGGCTGTGTCCACGTCACCATCCTTACGGCGCACAGTTGCCTCCTTACTATCTAACAGTTCCTTGAACAGACGATCATGGTCTGCGCTGCTCTCCAGCGCACCTTCTTTTTCGTAAGCTATTTTCAGGGCTTTGCGGGCCTTATTCACCTGCCAGGTAGACTTACCCACTACCGCTACGTTGTTCTTGAACGTTACAACATCCACAATACCCGGCATTGCCTTCGCCGCTGCAGCATCTACAGATTTTAGCTTCATGCCGAAGGCTGTGGGGCGCTGTATCATGGCGAACAACATGCCGTCTCTGTAAAAGTCGATGCCATACAAAGGCTTGCCTGTCACCATCTCGTGGTTATCCACGTTTCGGACGGCCTTGCCAATCAGCTTAAAGTCTTTCGGCTCCTTCAGCTTTACCTCTGCCGGCACAGGCATCTTGGCAGCCTCTGTCACCAGTTCCCCGTAACTTAGCTTACGGCCACTTGCCTTATGGATGACCATGCTGTTTTCGGTGCTAAGCGAACTGGCCGGTACTTTCCAGCGTTTGGCGGCCGCTTCTATCAGCATTTGCCGCGCCGTGGCTCCTGCCTTACGCAGTCGCTCCCAGGAATGCGGCACAGCACCACTACCACCCGTTACCTGCCGCTCAAACTTGTTCGTATCCAGCGGCGCCTGTATCACCTTTACCTTTGTCCAGTCCGCATCCAACTCCTCGGCCACAATCATCGGGAAAGAGGTTTTGATGTTCTGGCCCAGCTCCGGGTTTGGAGAGAAGATGGTGATCAGACCGTCCGGCGAAAGGGCCAGGTAGCTGTTAAAATCTATTTTGCCGGCGGCCAGGGCTGTGTCACTTACAACTTCCAGCGCCGAAGCTACTGAGCTGGTCCAGCTAAAGCCAAGGAAAAGGCCTCCCCCCGCTGTCGCGGCCAGCTTCATAAAATTACGTCTGCTTGGTTTTGATAGAGATGACATGGCTATTTCAGTTTAGTGGCGGCTAAGGCAACAGCTTCACGAATGCGATGGTAAGTACCGCAACGGCAGATGTTACCGTTCATGGCATTTTCAATTTCTTCCGTGTTCGGATTTGGATTCTTCTGGAGTAAGGCCGTAGCCGTCATGATCTGGCCTGCCTGGCAATAACCACACTGCGGCACATCCACTTCATCCCAGGCAAGCTGTACGGGATGATCTCCTTTTTCAGAAAGACCTTCGATCGTTGTGATCTTGGATTCCCCCACGGCCGACACCGGATACACACAGGAGCGGATGGCATTTCCGTTCACGTGTACCGTGCAGGCGCCACACTGCGCAATGCCGCAGCCATACTTGGTCCCGACTAAGCCCAGGTTATCGCGCAGCACCCACAGTAAAGGGGTATCTGCTTCTACGTCGGCCTCGTAGCTCCGACCGTTGATTTGCAGTTTATAGATGGCCATAGATGAAGTAATTTAAATTTAAAACCAAGTTAAAAAAATAATTATAATTCTTACCTGTAATTTTACAAAACCCACAAAAAAACAAGGCTTTAACTCCCTGGTACTGATCGCAATAAGGAGGTATAATCTTCTTTCGTATCAATATCTACCGCACCTGCGGGAAAGCCAACTGAGGCTACATCTTCCTTATGCCTGAACAAAACTTTCTTTGCGCCTTCCTGCCCTTGCAGGGCCAGTAACTCAGGAAAATATGTTTTGTCAAATAAAGCAGGGGTACCTACCGTCTCCTGGTACGCAGAAGCAACTATCTTTTTGCTACGCTCCTGTTTTACCTGAATCAGGCTGTTTAGTAGCGATGCCTCCACGTAGGGCTGGTCACAAACCATAAACACGACACCAGAGGCTTCAGGCATCAGTTCCAGCAACTTGCTAAGGCCACAGCGAATGGAGGAGGCCATTCCTTCCTCCCAGGCTGGATTCAGCGCCACTTTTACAGGCAAGCCTTCTAACTGGGGCAACAGTTTTGGAGAGTTAGCGCCCAACACCACAACGACAGGTTGACAAGCAGAAGTTAAGGCTGCCTGCATGGCACGCTGCAGGAGCGTTTCCCCCTGGTATGCCAAGGCCTGCTTCGGCTCCCCTAAGCGGGTGGAGGCACCTGCTGCCAATAACACAAGTCCAGTCATGGTTTCCAATTTTAAGTTTGAATTGCAGGCCTTGGCCTGAAAAAGGCTCTAAGCACAAATAACAGAAAAGCTTTTTAAGCAAACTCATTCTAAGAACCCACTCCAATCCCCCTCGGGGAGGGAAATAACTTATTGCCTGTTTTCCCGGCGGCAACGGAACTTCCCAGGAGAAAAACGCTGCCTTTTTTGCCCTAACGGAGCGACTTGTGAGTGTTTCTGAACATGCCGCTCCGCTGGAGCTCAAATATTATTCTTATATCAAGCTAAAACATGTCGTCCCGCTGGGACAATAGCTAAACAGTTGCTCACAGCTAAAGCCCACTTCACTCTTCTTTTCTAGAAAAGACCTAAAGGAAGTGGCAAGGGTAAATACAAACTAAAAAGCTCTTATAAAAGATTCATGCTTACTTAAGCGTCACCTGCTTAATTTCTGCCTGCTCCCGGGAATGAATAACACCTACTTTATCGCGCAGAAAAGTGCCTGCTCTTTTAGATAGGATGGCTTTTATCTCTGCCAGGATGGCCAGCGCAATCTCTTCTGAGGTCTCTGCGCCAATATCCAGCCCCACCGGTCCGTAAAGGTTCTTTAAAACTTCCTCATTTAGTTGCAGGCCCTCTTCCTCCAACTCATCCAGCAAGCGCTCCAGTTTCTTTTTGGGCCCTAACACCCCGACATAGGATAGCTGGAGCGGTAGTAGCTGGCGCAGCATAGCCAATTCATAATTGTAATTATGGGTCATCAGCACCAGCACCGTTTGCTCATCCAGTTCCAATTGAGGCAATACTTGCTCTGGCTTAGCCACCAATACGCGCTGGACAGCCGGAAATCTTGCCGCAGTAGCATAGTTTGCACGCCCGTCTACTACGGTTATTTGCCAGCCTAAGATAGCCGCCATTTCTGTGAGAGGAACAGCATCGTTCCCTGCTCCAAAAACAACAAGGGAAACAGCAGGTTTTAGGATCTCTACAAAACCAGTTAAAGCAGTTTGTGGTGTTGCATAAGTTTTGGTAACTGAGGTACGGGTCTGTAGTACTTGCTGAACGTCTGCAACTAACGCCTTTTGCAAATGCTCATCCGAATGTTCCCCCACTAACTTCCCCGCTTCCGACATAAACAAACAGGTACCAGGTTGCTCTTTCGCCTGGTAGTCCAGCGAAAACAGCGTGACAAGTACTGCATGCTGGCGGCGGCTAAGGAAGGCCTGCAGAAAAGAAAGGGGATTACTTGGGCTTTCAGGATTAATAGGCTCAATCAAAATCTGAATGATGCCATTGCAACCCAGCCCTACGCCCAACTTGGCATCATCCTCATCGGAGGTATCATAGGTCACGAACATGGCCTTCTGCTGCATCATCGCTAAACGGGCTTTCCGGAGGGCGTCCCCTTCCAGGCAACCGCCACTGATGGCACCCGTTAGCTGACCATCCTCGGTCACTAACATACGGGCACCTGGTCTCCGGTAAGAAGAACCCTGTACATGCACCACGGTTGCCAAGGCAGTTTGCTTGCCTTCCCTTTGCGCTGCATCAAAAGCCCGTACAATATCCTGTATCTCTTTCATGGCAGGAATACTTGGTAATGAGTAATGGAGAAAACTTTCAGACGAAGTTACAATATACGGAATATTGAACCTGCTTGCTGCTTTAAACCGCTCCCTTCATTATTTGTTCCATCTATTCAGGGATAAAAAACGAAAAGCCACTGCTCTTTTCGCAGTGGCTTTTCGTTTCTGTGGTATGGTTAAGCAGGCTGTAAGACTCCTTTCGTTTAAAAGATCCCCAGGAACTTCTTTTTCTTGTAAATCTTCTTCAGGTCTTTCTCAAACAAGGTGTAAGGATCCCGATAGAACTTCATAAAGTTAGGCACGCTTACCTGGCCCGGAAAAGGGGCATAATAATGTGTGGGACTACGCGTGTCGTTACGCCACACCAACACATAAGCCAGGTCCACGTCTTCCTTTTTCATCGCCTGCAAGAGCGTATTTGTCCACCAGGTCGTGTCCGGGATAGACTCCAGGCCTGTTTCGGTGAAAGCAGCCAGCTTGCCTGCTTTGCGGGCGTAGTCCGATACGATCTTCAGTTTCATAGCTGCTGTGTCCACCGCATAGCGGTCGCGTCCGAAGTCCCCATAGTTGTCCATGCCCACCATGTCTACCCATTCATCCCCCGGGTAACGCTCCAGAAACTCCTCTTCTGTGCTGAATCTGTTGTCTGGCGAAAAAGCATAGATGAAGTTGTGCACGTTCAGGCTGTCGCGCAGGTAGGAAACCGTGAAGCGCCAGAGAGAGATAAACTCTTCCCGGCTGGCATGCGGCTTCCCCCACCAGAACCAACCACCGTCGAACTCGTGGAAAGGCCGGAAGATGACAGGAGCCAAATTGCCGTCTGCTCCTTTTAGACTATGTGCCCAGTCGCCTATCTCATTCAGAATTACTTTGTACTGTTCATGCGCCTCTCCCCCCGGTATAATATACTTTACAGCAGGCAGCGACAGGGTATCTACCCAGTAAAAGCCTCCTCTGGACACAGGATTGGAGAAATGCCAGGCAGCTGTTGTTACGCCACCCCGGTTATAGGTATCGATAACATTCTGCCGAAGCGCCTCCTTTGCTTTCGCGATGGCCTCCGGCGATCTTCCTGAGAAGCCACTGAAATCTACCCCGATTACGGCAGGATGAGAGCCCGTTACTGACTTTACATCAGAGCGGTCTGCTTCCCCATACCAGCCATGCCCATACTCTGTTGCATGTTGATGCCCGAAAAGGGTGTGCTTTTTCGATAGCTTCCCCAGGTTCTCGTAGAGGGCTTTCGTCTCTTTGGTGGCATGTGCATCAATAGGCTCCCCCTTCTGTGCGTTTACAGAAAAAGCAAACAAAGCCAGCACCACTGACAGCAAGAAGGTCTTCTTCATAAGGGTTTGTTCTGTTGTAAGGTCAAATTATAAGCAAGCAAGATAACAGCACCTGTCCGGCTTTGCAAACAGACGCTCTCCTTAAGCTTAGCCTACTATCCTGTACCTGGATGGGATCGGCTTTAAAACGAATACCTATACCTGCTGTTATATCCCTACACCAATTCGTCGAACAAGCCCAACTGCACCTGCCCGAAGTCCGGCGCCAGCTTTCTGGCAGGTGTTCCTGCTGAATAGATAATCTTGAAGACAGGCGTTTCCTCGAAGCGCGAGGCCACAATTACTTCTGTATCTCCTGCGTTGGCCTCGAAAAGCGCTTTTACCAGGTCAGGATCATTATTATCTTTCGATAAGTGTGAAAGCAGCACATGGCTCATAAAGGAGGGCTTGTACGCCATAAACAATTCCAGGGCCTGCTTATTGGCTAAGTGTCCTCTTCCCCCACGGATGCGGTTCTTCAGGTAGTAAGGGTACCTCCCCTGCTCCAGCAGGTCCTCATCATAATTAGCTTCCAGAAAAGCAGCATGGCACTCGGCGAAGTGGTACTTCAGGTGCTCGCAAACCACTCCGATATCGGTAAAGACACCCACTTTAATGCCTTTGTACTCCACCACAAAGCTGTGCGGGTCGGAGGCATCATGGTATTTCGGGAAAGCGGTAACAGAAAGCTTGCCGACCTGTACCGGGTCGTAAGCCAGAAAAGGCCTTAAAACAAGTCCCCCCAGGTCAAATCGCGTGCGCTGTTCAGTACCGGGTGTTATGTAAACAGGCAACTGGTATTTTCTGGCCAGCACCGCTAAGCCCCGCACATGGTCCGTGTGCTCGTGCGATATGAAAATCGCCTTTACTTTATTCATAGAAAGCCCCAGCCGCTTCATGCGTTTCTCTGTCTCACGGCAGGAGATGCCCGCATCCACGAGCACAGCCTCCTTTTCATTTCCTATGTAATAGCAGTTGCCATTACTCCCTGAGTTTAAAGAGGTAATGGCTAACTGCATAGACCTTGTGTATTTACAATCATTAGAATTTATAAGGAGTTAAAACAACTCCTCGAACTTTAAAGCTTAAGGGCCGGCTGGGCTTATTACAGTTGGTGTACGCTTCGGTGCTATCCTGCTAATCGAACGGATAGCTATAACCCGTTGTCCAGGTAGTCCTGCACATTAATTTCATCAACATAAGGCTCAAAGATAGCCAGTGTACTGGCAGACTTTTTAAAAGCACCGATGACCTCCGCCTCCTTTCCCGACCACAATTCTACAAAAGAATCACCTAAAGCGTATAGGGTCACTACCCACTCCTTATGCTGTCGCTGTGCCAGTATGGTGCCATCCTTCGCCAGCACCTCGGCCTGACTCCTCAAAGGGAGCCGCTGAAACATAGAATATTCAATCATACAATTTCTCTCTAACAAAAGTGACAAGTGTACCGAGCCAAATGGCAAAACCACAGTCTCTTCACGTCCTGTCACCTTATCAACAATAAAACCAAAATTAAATAAGTTTCATAGTCAGGAGCCAAGGAACAAGGCAAATCACGACAGGAAGTACAATTTACTGACAGTGTTTTACTTAACGCTGGTCGGTAAAGAGAAACAGCGACTACTTATTTTTTTAGCCAGGAATTCGGAACTTTGGTTTCTATGTCATCTACCCGCTTACTTCCCAATCTGCCTGACCTGCCTGTAAAGGAAACGCTTCCCAGGCTGCTTGATGCCCTGGATACGCATACAAGAGTTGTACTGGAAGCCCCACCGGGCGCCGGTAAAACCACCCTCGTGCCGCTGGCCCTGCTGGAGGCTTCCTGGCGGAACGAAGGGAAGATACTGGTACTGGAGCCCCGGCGTTTAGCGACACGGGCAGCAGCCCAACGGATGTCTGACCTGCTGGACGAGGATCTAGGGCAGACGGTTGGCTACTGGATACGGATGGAGCACATGGTATCGAGCAAGACCCGGATAGAAGTCGTGACAGAAGGAATTCTGACCCGGCTCATACAAGACGATCCGGCACTGGAAGGAATTGCCGCGATTATCTTCGATGAATTTCATGAGCGGAGTTTGCAGGCGGATCTAGGTCTTGCCCTGGCACTGGACGCTCAGGCCGTACTGCGCCCTGACTTGCGCCTGCTGGTAATGAGTGCTACCCTCGATGCCGCTGCCGTTGGCAATTGGCTAGAGGCACCAGTGGTACGAAGCGAAGGCCGACAGTTTCCGGTAGAAACACATTATTTACCAAACGCAGCAGTTGCCGCAGCAGGCAACCGGCCAACCGAAAGACTCGTGAACCTGGTGCCTAAAGCGGTTCGGGAGGCCCTTGAAAAAGAGGAGGAAGGAGACATCCTGGTGTTTTTGCCGGGTATGGGGGAGATACGCAGAGTTGCACAGCAATTAGAGGGCAAGTTAGGCCCGTACGTAGACCTGCATTTACTGCACGGAGAGCTTGCTTTGTCCAAACAGTTAGCTGCCATAGCCCCTGCCCTGGCAGGACGGCGAAAAGTGGTGTTGACCACCAGCATTGCTGAAACGAGCTTAACGATAGAAGGGGTCAAGATCGTGATAGACGGAGGCTTTGCCAGAGTGCCCCGCTTCGTTCCCCGTACCGGTCTTACCACCCTCGAGACGCTTCCTGTTTCCCAGGCTGCCGCTGACCAGCGGCGCGGACGTGCCGGACGTTTGGGACCGGGCATTTGCTACCGGCTGTGGTCATCTGCTGATCAGCTTCAACTGTCTGACCGACAAGCTCCGGAAATTTGTGAAGCCGACCTTACCGGATTGGTATTGGAGTTGGCCATTTGGGGTGTAAAAGACGCCACTACCCTGAAATGGCTGGATACGCCTCCTCCTGCTGCTTTAGCCTTGGGACGAGACCTTTTGCAAGGTTTAGAGGCGATAGATGCGGCTGGCAACCCTACCCGCCATGGGAAAGCCCTGGCAACGCTAGGCCTCTCGCCCCGCTTAGGCCATTTGGTGGTGCGCGGGAGTGAACTGGGGCAGGGTGCCACGGCCTGTGCACTGGCTGCCCTGCTCTCCGAACGGGATATTCTAAAACCCGTGCAAGTTTCCCGGCCCAGCCCTTTGCCTGACCTGCACCTCCGGCTGGAATTACTTTCAGGAATAAGACCGCCTACACCCGGCTTTGTGGTAGACGAGAACACCCTGCGAAGGGTGCGGGAACAGGCCCAGCACCTGCGGCAACGGATACGAGAACCGGAGAAAAGCATACACCCCGATGCAACTGGCCTGCTGACGGCCCTGGCTTATCCCGACCGGATGGCGCAACGGGAGTCATCAGGAAAGGTGCGGTTAGTTACAGGACAAAGAGCCGGCCTACAGACAGAGCTTTTCGGAGAAGCAGCGTTTTATGGAGTAGCGCACCTGGAGATTGGAAAATACCCGCGCGTGCTGTTGGCTGCCCCTGTAACGAAAGCAGAGCTGCTGGAGCACTTTATCGAACACATAGAGCAGGTACAGGAAGTACGTTGGGATGCAGCGGCAGCGCGTGTAGTAGCACGACAATTTACCAGGCTGGGAGCATTAGTGGTAGAGGAAACAGCCCTGGCAAAACCTGACCCGGAGCTTGTAGCGGAAGCACTGCTGCAGGCACTACAAGAAAAAGGCGTCGAACGCCTGCCTTGGTCCGATTCGGCTCTGCGTACCCGCCAACGCCTTGCATTTCTACATCAGTTTTCACCTGAAGACTGGCCTGAACTCTCAGATCAGGAATTAGCAAACACCATGGACCTGTGGTTGGGCCCGCACCTGGCTGGCATGCGCTCCATGGAGCAGGTATCGCGGCTGGATTTTAATGAAATCCTGCTTTCAAGCCTTTCCTGGGAGCAACGCCAGGAGATGGATCGGCTTGCGCCAACGCACCTGGAGGTTCCGAGCGGTTCCCGCATAGCACTTGACTATTCGGATCCGGCTACTCCTGTTTTAGCAGTGCGGCTACAGGAAGTTTTTGGTATGTTGGACACGCCCCGCATTGGTGGCGGTAAAGTGGCTTTGCTCATTCATCTACTCTCTCCTGCCTCCCGTCCTGTGCAGGTAACGCAGGACCTAAGGAGTTTCTGGAACAATGGCTATTTTGAGGTGCGCAAAGACCTGCGGGGCCGCTATCCCAAGCACCACTGGCCTGAGGACCCGCTTTCGGCACAACCTACCAGAGGCACCAAGAAAAGGCCACAGTAGGCTTAACACTACGGCTTGGTTACCTTTGGACGGAACAAGTCATACAGGGCAGACACGAGGGCCAGGGCATAAAGACTTGCACTGGTAAGCACCACTATGAAGCGGCTCAAGCTTCCACTCCATTTCTCGGACCAAAGCTTTAAGCCCACTATGCTTGCCGTTCCTAATAAGATACTTCCCCAGAAAGTCAGCTTTTCTGTTGCAGAAAGAAAATTAACATTTGTTTCCCTGGCCTCTTTCCGAAAGAGCAGCCAGATTAAAAAAACCAACCCTAGCACAGAGCCTGTCCTTTCAATAAGATGATACAACTTATTGTGGACCGGGCCAACCCGCACTTGCTGGCTGAAAAACTCTGGGTTCAGGTAGTATACCCAGCCATCCGGGCGGGCGAAATCATCCCAAAACAAGTGGGAGAGCGTCCCAATAAAGGCCGAGAAGGCAAAGACCAGCCAGGCCCGCTTCAGGTACTGCATGAAATCAAAAGACAAACAATCTGCATACTTCCTATCCATTGGGGATGGGAGGTGTAGGATCAAGCTGTTTCTAACCCAAAGGTGAAAGGCAATAGCTACCAGGAAAGAAAGCGGCAGGTCGATGAGAAAGATACCCGGCAGCGTGTGCCCGAAATCCGAGCCAGTACTCATTTTAAGGAAATATTGTAGATCGGGTGCGATACTGCCCATGATCAGGCCTGTCAGGGAAAACCAGGAAGGTTTTAGCTTTTTTAAAGGCACGACAATGGCAGGGTGAGAAAATGTAAACGGCATGGCGGGTAGTAAACTTTATCCTTGTAATCACTCTTATCCTGAACCTGCTGAAGCTTACGTAAGTCCTGTGCCCTCCGGTTGGTTTAAGCGTACTATAACCTTGGCTCCTTTCCTAAGTGCTGCAAACGCTGCGCTTGCTTCCGCTCCTTTTAGAAGAATAACGGTAAACTTAAGTCCATAAAACTCGTTCTTGTGCTCTAGTTATCATAAACGTGTACAACAACTCAAACGCACTGGATTATTAATGGAAAACACCCGGTCTGAAAGCATCGAAGGTCTTGTCAGAGAACAACTAGTAGAACTTCTGAAAGGAGGTTTTGCCCCAAATGTAATTTTACTACGGGAGTTTGACCACAGGAAAGCAGGCATTGTGCTGGACGGGCTACACTTTTCTGCTTGGGTTTTGCTTGGGCACATTCATGCCCGCCACACTACCTTGCTCAACTTCATGAAAGACCCCGGCAAGCATGGAAATGTGTGGCCAGATGCTCCCTGGCCGCAAAATTATGCCCCCCAAAGTCAACAAGAGTGGAACGCTGCCATAGACCGCTATGAAGCCGACCTGGAAGAGATGATGGCGATTGTAAAAAGTCCGAACACCGAGCTTTTCAGAAAACAGGAAAACGGAAAGACGCTTTCCTGGGCAGCCATGACGACCTTACACCACACCGGGTATCATATCGGACAGTTGAAGACAATTGGAAGGCAATTAGGTGTTTGGTAAGCTATGTCTTAATACAGCACCATTTGCGAGCTAATAATTTCATCCTTTAAGAGTTCAAAGTCTTCATGCGAAGGTTGATGCGTGTAGCGCATAGCCTCCCCTCTTTCTTGTGGGTAGTTCAGGTAACGGATCAGAGGGCCTGCTATAATGTCTGCCTTCTCTACCTGCTCATTGGTTAGCTGATCCATCCAATATCCTGACTGCCCTTTCTTCAGGTGCTTGGGGTTGTTACGCTTCATCATTGTAAAGCTCATCGCCTCTTGTAGTGCTTCGCGTTGGCTGTCATTCAGATCAACTTCCAGATAATCCAATAATAAGCTCAATTCCTCCTGGAAGTCTAGCAGAAAGCCTTCGTAAAAGGCTATGTGTATGTTATAGGCTTTGCTTAAACGCAAATGGTCAAACACATGCCAGACCCATTCCTGTACAAGTTTGTCAAAGTTCTTTTTCAGGAACTGTTTCGGGTCCTTTTCCTCCTGCGGATAGTACTTCAGCATGTACTCAGAAGTATAGTACTTGGCTGCTGAAACGGCTCTGTCCCGCGGGTCACGCACGATATATACTTTCTTATCGAACAGGTCTAGTAATTCTCCACTCCTTTCACAGATCGGGGAGTGTGTCCACACGTGGTTTGTTTGCCGCACATAATCCACTATACACTCCACAGGCATTCGAAAGATACTGCTGATACGGTAACTATACTGCAGGTCTGTCACATCTAACACATCAATGCTGGCCTGGCTCGGGTAGTTCAGGTCCCAGGTTTTAGCTAGGTTGTAAATGGGCTGTGTTTGTATAAAACTGGTAGTGTCCAGGCCTTGTGTGCGAAGTACGTTCTGTATGATGTTGTAAAGCCAGAAATTACCACATTTAGGTGCTCCACCCTGAAGAATTTTCATGCTCGTGCTTATGCTGTTTTATTCATGGGCTATACGTGCACCTATAGGATAGGATATAAATTAAACGTTTATGAAAGGGACGTTCGTGGAAACAAGCAGTAGCAAACCACTAACGGATTTTCTTTATAACTTTCATTCAATTCGATTGCATTACCACCTACCAACACCTTATTGGTTTAAACTTCCATTTAAACAGACGCTTTTTAAAGGTCTGGTACTGCACTCGGGACTTACCTTATCCTATCCACCTTTACCACTCACCGTACGCCATCCCCCTCCTATTGTGCTCAAACTGAAGAAAGAAATATGGGACAACAGAGCTAGAGCATTCTAAAAATGATGAAAGACGACCTACAGGTTGTTTGGCTGAAGCTTAACTTCTATTGTTGCAGAGGTATAATTGATTCTCTAAATGCTAAACATTAAGAGAGTCCCCTTCTCGCATAAATCTGGTTTGACAGCTGTTCGACGTACCTGTCCTATCGAACTTTATACTCGTTTCGAGCTGAGCGGGAAAGCTACCGGGGATTCTGTTTGGTCTCACAAGGGATGAGATGACAAAAGAGGAGTGCCACGCCTGGATAACACCATAAAGGCCCTTCCCGGGTGGCTATAAAAAGCAAACACCCCCTGCCGCATTGGCGGAGGGGGTGCTGGTTGTTGGGGTTGGCGGCCACCTACTCTCCCGGCTGTGACACCAGTACCATCGG
>NZ_FZOQ01000023.1 GCF_900188175.1 Pontibacter ummariensis
GTGGAAAAAGAAAACCTCCAACGCAAACGCATTGGAGGTCTCAAATTAAAAAGTAACTTCGTCTCAAACCCGTCAACTTATTTCAGGACGAGACAACAAAACAACGAAACTAGAAGGTATAACCGATGGAAGCTTTCACCACATGGTTATAAGTATCGAAACTGCCATTGTCATCAATAGAATTCAGACCGTAGTCGTAGCCAGCGCTCAGGTTAAAGCCGTTCTGGAACCTGTAGCCCAGTCCGCCTGTCACGGCAAAGTCTACCTCGCGGAAACCGCTTTTCATATCCCACTCCTGGTTAAGTGCTTTAAAACCCAGCGCACCCGCCTCGGCCTGCACCTTGTTTGATAACAGGTAGGATACCTGTGGGCCAGCGAAGATATGGAACCCCTCTCCTACATACACCTTCGCCAGCACGGGCAGGTCCAGGTACTCTGCTTTGTTTGTGATGGTGGCAGTGGTGTTCAGGAAATCCACCTGCTCAACCGGAATCTTGCCTTGCAATACCATGCCTTTCTGCGAGTACTGCAGCCCCGGCTCGATTTCGAACCCTGGGGCTACCGGAATGCTCACATAACCACCCACATGGAAGCCCTCCCGCATCTTCTGCGTCACACTGCCATCGGTTAACTCTACCAGGTCCTGTACGCTTTGCATGGTTTCCCCATTCCAGTCAGCTAAGCTGGCCCCTGCCCTGATACCAAAACGCACCGGGCTTTCTGCTTTATAATAAGAAGACTGGCTTCCGTATCCTGGTCTTTGCTGCGCATTCACTTTAGTGGCTAAAAAGCCTAGTGCTACTGCTATAAGTAAAAATATCCTTTTCATGGTTGAAATCTTTTAAGTGTTCTCTCTGTTAAAAGCCGCGCTGCTCGAATAGGCTTAATGGAAAAACCATGCCATAACAACGTTCCTTCCGGTCAGCCTCCTCACACACTTACACAACCACCTGATTACTAATACAATAAAATTTTAAAGCGATTTGTATTAACAGCAAAAAAGTTCCATCAACACGTACTTTATCACTTAGTCCTCCTCCGGGACCTGGTATCCAAGGGTAAACACGCCTGTCATCATCTGGCTCCCGTCTGATTCATAACATATATTATTTACCTTTGCAGCCGAAATATGAAGGACCATAGAGATGAATGAGAAAACGCAAGTACGCCTGAAGCAAATGGCTGTGCACCGGGTGGGAAACAAAGCAAAAGAAGAGGGTGTGGTTGCCTCAAAGGAGCTTGTAGACCTACAGGACGAACAACTGTCTGACCTGCTACTGAACTACTTCCTGGCCCCCTTTAAGCAGGAGGAGTTTTTCCGGTTCACCCATACCTCCGACCTTGCCCTGAACGAAATGTTCGCTTATGCCGCCCTAGTCTTCAGCGATCCCGGCAACTTCCATGAGTACTCAGTGCATATTCTCAATCACCTGTATGAGCAATCGGATCACCCGAAGGTAAAAAGCGGCGAGTTGTATGTGGTGCATTTTAGCGGCTGCCTCTTGCAAGACGAGATGGTGGAAGCCGTGGGTATCTTCAAGTCAGAGAACAAAGATACGTTCCTTACTTTTCAGGACAGCGACGACGATCTGAACGTAAACTACCACTCCGGTGTGAACCTAAAGGCGGTGGACAAGGGCTGTATGATCTTTAATACAGAGGCAGAAGACGGCTTCCGCGTAAAATTGGTCGATGCCAACGGAACCGATGCCGTGTTCTGGAAAGAGAACTTTCTGAACGTGACAGAGCTGAAAGACACCAACTTTAACACGAAGACGGCCCTGAATTTGTGTAAAGACTTTTCGGAGGAAGTGTTCGCCCGTACGGAGAGCAAGAAAGCGCAGGTTGACTTTATCAGCCGCTCGGTAGATTACTTTTCGAAGAGCGAGACCTTTGACCTGGAGGAGTTTACCAGCAGCGTTATTGACGAACCGGAAACGAAGGAGCGCTTTAAGAACTATAGCCAGGCTTTTGCCGAAGAGCGGGATATCGAAGGCTTAACAGACTTTGCCATTAATAAGAACACGGTGCGCAACATGAAGCGGAAGTTCCGTAACTTTATAAAGCTGGATACCCAGATCGAGATCAAGTTCAGCGGCTATAATCCCGAGCAAAGCGAAGAGTTTGTAGAGCGGGGTTTTGATAAAGAGCGCGGCATGCACTTCTACAAAGTGTACTTTTACAACGAAAGCTAAGCCCGCGCTAGGCTCTCTGGCAATGAGATTTCCACAAAACCTGAGGCCATGCAGAAAGAGGAACGATAATTGTTTTAGCAGCCCTTGATGACAAAAATAACAGACATGAAAAGAATAGCCCTTGCCATATTTCTTGCCCTTGGCGGAACAGTTACTTACGCACAGGCTCCCTCCGCTATAAAACAATCTGCCAAGGAAGCGCAGGTAGATGAGAAAGCGCTGGAGCAACGTGCGGATGCGATCACAGCCTCTATGGTTAGCCACCTCCGGCTTTCACCGGAGCAGGCACAGGAGATAAAAGGGATCAACCGCAGCAGCATGAAGTTTATGGAGGAGGCTAAACTGAAGTATAAGGACAATCCCCGCAAAATGGTACAGCAGTTGGATGTTATCAGCGAAACGAGGCTTTCCAAGATAAAAGATGTGCTTACGCCGCAGCAGTTCCAGCAGTACCAGAACCGCCGCGAAGATAAAATGGGTGTGCCGAACGAGGCACAGACAAACCCAGAGGCCAATCAGCAAAGGCAACTGTTCCAGGAGAGCTACTAATAAAACAGAAAAAGGATGGGGTCCCATCCTTTTTCTGTTTTATTAGGCTGCGTCCTCTGCACGTAAAGTGTCCCCTGCCCTTGTCTCTTTTTTCTCTGCCCTCATCTCCTGCACCGGGCTCTGCTGCACTAAGGCTTGCCGCTGGTGCGCCGTAACGATAGCCCCCGGGGGGTTAAACAACAGGCTAACTACTTCCTTTACAGAACTGCTGTGCCGGATATCCCGCCACAGATCCACCCACTCATGAAAAACAAGGTGCACCGGGTTAAAGCCATGCACAGGTTTTGTAAGGCCGTATGTAGGCCTTTCCTCTTCCGGCACAAAGGTACCGAACAGCCTGTCCCAGATAATAAAAGTAGAGCCATAGTTCTTGTCAATATACTTGGGGTTAGAGCCATGGTGTACCCGGTGATGCGAGGGCGTCACAAAGATGTACTCTACAGGGGCCGGTAACTTTTTGATCAGCTCCGTGTGCACCCAGAACTGGTACAGCACCGCTACCTGGTGACACATGAAAAATGTAAAGGGGTCGAAGCCTAGAAAAGGGACCGGCAGGAAAAACACGAACTTCAGGTGCTGCGTCCAGCCTGTCCGGAAAGAGACAGAGAAGTTCATTCTTTCAGAAGAGTGGTGCGTTACGTGCGTGGCCCACCAGAAGCGCTGCTCATGGGAGATGCGGTGCGCCCAATACCGGCATAAGTCAATCAGCACAAAACAAATCACAAAGCCCCACCAGGTACGCGGCACGGCCCAGGGCACCTGATTGTAAATAAGCAACGACACGCCCAACAGCCAGGCTTTTAGCACCGCTCCTATCCCGGCATTTACAGCGCCTATGGTTAAGGCTGAAAAGAACTCTGTTTTATGATAGTTGTTACGTTTCCTGTAAATGCTGACCCACCACTCTACCGCCACCGACAGCACAATTATAGGCGCTGCATAGTGCATAATGGTCAGTTCATCCACTTTACTCAGATCATCTAGCGTCAGGAGTTGTTTTTCCATTTTCGTACCATTACTCTATAGGCATTCAACGCCTAAAGTGGCCGAGGGTTAAGCTAAAGGCACTTTGAAACGGCGGTAAGAGCCGGGAAGTATGGGAAAGGGCTGTTTCCGAAGGTTTAAGACCAGCTTATTACGAGGTAAATTTTTACTGTTCCCTAGCTGCCTGTTTTCGTAAATTGCAACGAAAAGCAAATCAGCATGCGCATCAGAAAGAAAGTTAAAGCAACAGTACCGGCCCGGGGATCCCGCTTCTTAGCCTTGGACACCTTTGTGAAGGCAGCCGAAAAGGAGAACTGGACTGAGCAGGAAATACAGTATGTGATAGATGAGGTAGTGGAGGCGCAGAACGACAAAGAGGGTCTGGAGATCTTACAGGACTATATGATGTAACAAAGGCAGCTACCAGCGCTGTAGCTGCCTTTGCTTTTTATGATTGGTTGCTTTCCTGTGGTTGTAGCTGCAGCTCTTCCTGGTGTTGTTGTAGTACATTAATGATAAAGCTGATGTGTTCTTTCAGGTCCACGCCAAACAGGTCGGCACCAGCCTTTACCTCCTCACGGTCTACCGATGCGGCGAAGCTTTTCTGGCCCAGTTTCTTTAGCACTGATTTTGCCTCCAGGCCTTCCAGCCGGTTAGGTCGGACCTGGGCACAGGCTACTACAAAACCTGTTATTTCGTCGCAGGCAATCAGGGCTTTGTCCAGCAAAGTATTGTACGATACGCCCCACTTGGTGTAGTGCGCCGAGATGGCATGTGCCATTTCCTCCTCGCCCTGCTCCCGTAGCAGGTTCACAATTACGTTCGGGTGTTGCTCCGGGTAGGCCTGGTAATCGGCATCGTGCAGCAAGCCGGTATTCCCCCATTTGTTCTCATCCTCCCCTAGTTTATTCGCATAGGCTCGCATCACCAGCTCTACTGTACGCGCATGGCGCAGCAGGCTTTCGCTGGTGGTCAGGCGCTGCAGTATGGCCCTCGCTTCTTTGTGTGTTATCATTTTTAGGTACGGTAAACGTTTAATGACCGAAAATAGCGATAATACACCAACGGCCAAAGCCTGCTTACCCTTCCGGGGGTTTACTATCCGGGGGAGAAGCAGGCAATTGCTGCTGGTGCAGGACGGCCTGCAACTCGGTTCGGAGCATCCCAATCTCCTGCTGCAGGGCCTTCACCTGTCTGGCCCCGGCTACCTCAGCCTCCTCGCTCCCGGCATCCCGGTCAATAAAAAACGAAGCAACAGTGGCCGTAAAGTAACCGAACACGGCGAAACCGTAGATGGCCAGCAACAGGCACAGAATCCGTCCCTCAGGCGTTACCGGAAAGTAGTCGCTGCCGATGGAGGTCAGCAGCATCACCGTCCACCACAGGGCATCGCCATAGCTTTTAATTCCCTCGTCCCCCTCCAGGGCGTATATGCCTGCGGCCCCCGCAGTCGTCACGACCACTGTCAGGGCCAGCACATAGCCAAAGGCCCGGCGCTTCATGGTCTTGCCGAGGCTGCGCATGCCCCTGTTAATCGAGCCAACGACCTTTACCAGGCGCAGGCCACGGGCGGCGCGCGCAGAGCTTATCAGCCGGAAAGCACGGGTTACCCGGAACAGACGCAGGGCCGGCACAGCCAGCGAAAGAGCCGTCAGCACATTATTGCGCAGGAAGAGCAGTTTATGCGGCGCGAGTATAAACTTGATCCCGAAGTCAAGGATAAACAATATCCAGATGATGTTGCTGATCAGCTCCAGCACCGGGTTCAGCAACCAGATTAGCTCTACCACCAGCAGCACCAGCCAGATAAAGCCCAGCACCACCATCGGCAACTCCAGCGCGTCCTGCAGCCTGTTCAGCAGCTCATAGCGCTCGTGCTCCAGTTGTTCTTTTTCCGTTTCCTTACGCAGTTTTCGCTCCCCCATTGGTCAATAGAAATGCACCCCACGTCAGACGCTGGGTTTCTGCATAGGGTACGGCTACGGCTGCTCTTCGTTTGGCTCTGCCTAATCCAGTTTGGCTATCTGCACATTTTTCCAGAAGCCCATCACCTCGTCGTGCTTGCCCACCAGGATGTCGATGCGCTTACGCATACGTCTGTTCATTACATCGCGTACCACGTACAAGCCATCTAACTGGTCTGAAATGCCGGTTACCCACAAAGAGTCGCCGTAATTGATGTTACCGCCCCAGCGGCTATGAAGGTCGCGCGAAACAGCAATCCAACGGTGCTTGCCGGGGTTTCTTTTGTTGATGCGGGAGCCGTCCGCCGTGATATAAGGCGTGTCATCTGTCTGAGCGGGCTCAGGAAAGTAAACGGAGGCGGAAACGGTGAAAGAAGGTACTTCGCTTTTGGGTTCTGTAATTGGTTGACTAGCTTCTTCTAATTCTAAGGGCGGCCAGCCAAGTGGTGTTTGTTCGATTTTCGGAGCGGGGGATTCTGCCTTTAATAGGGAAAACTCTTTGGCTGCTGCTACTATTACAGTAAACATGGCCACGAATAATTTGATCCTAAACATGAGAAATCCATTTCGTGAAACATCGATTTATTTACAATAACCCGCTTAAACGACTCTAAAATGGAATGGTTATATTTGGTTGCTTTTCTACAAAGAAAAAGCAGTTTTTCCCTTAGTTTTTCTGCACTATTATTTTTATAATAATTTATGTTATGTTACTAAAATAAAACACAATCGTATTAAACTTTGTATCTAGAATATATAAAATAAAAAAGTTAAAAATTTAAAGGTACAGTTTGTTAAATGCGCTAAAACAAAGAGCCAGCTTGTGTAGCTGGCTCTTTGTTTTATGGTAAAGTAAAGTCCTTTTATCTACTTCCTGGTCTGCTGCGTACTCATAATCTCCTGCACAGCACGCTCCAGTTGGGGATCCTTGTTCTCCAGGCGGTCTTTAAAGGTGTTCTCCACGAAAATGTCGGGCATCACTCCTTCTTTCTCAATGTTCTTACCATCCAGCGTGTAGCAGCCCCAGGCAGGGAGTCTATAAAAAGAGCCGTCCACCAACTGCTTACCGGAGGTAAAAATGATCCAGCGGTACGTATCGGTGCCGATGATCTTACCCAGCCCTAGCTCTTTAAAGCCGGTGGCTGTCATCTCTCCGTCGCTCAGGGTCTGCTCGTTCATCAGTAACACCATTTGTCCGGCAGCTGGGGTAAAGTTTGGCTGGCTGGTTAGAGCCCCTCCGCGGTACTTCCACTGCAGGTACGGCTTTTGGGACAGAAACTGTAGCACGTCATCGTGCACGTTACCCCCTGTGTTGTAGCGCAGGTCCAGGATCAGGGCATCCCGCTGGTAGCCCTCCGTGGTCATCTCGATCAGAAACTGCTCCAGGGCCTCTGCCCCCATGTTCTTCATGTGCACATAAGCGATCTTTTTACCAGAGGCCTCGTCCACGTACTGCTGGTTGGCCTCCACCCACTCGTCGTACAGGTTCTCGCGCTGACTGCCATAACTCTGGGGGTGCACCTTTACCGTAAACTCCCTGCCGCTGCGGGCAAAGGTCAGGCTGGCCTCCTCCTGCAAAGACGGCATCACGAAGTAATACTCCCGGTTCTGCCCCTGGTCTACGGCTTGCCCGTTTACCTTCACGAGCAAATCGCCCGGCTGCACGTGTTTGTCTTTCACATCCAAGGCACCCTTGTGCACCACGGCTTTTACCTGGTACGGCTTATCCTCTTCAAACAACAAGCCAGTAGCTAAGGAACGGGTTTTATAATAGGCCTTCTCTTCCTCTCCGCTGGAGCTGAAGCCCATGTGCGAGGAGTTGAGTTCGCCCAGCATATCGTTCAGCAGCACGCGCAGATCAGTGCGGTTATTTATGTAAGGCAGCAGCCTGGCATATGTTTCCTTTTTCTTTTCCCAATCTACGTTGTGGAAATCCTCGTCATAGAAATTCTCTTCCACGCCAGCCCATATCTCGTAAAACATCTGGTTAAACTCCTCCTTCAGATTTTTGCGGAAGCTGTGGTTGATCTCCACCTTCTCTGTTTTATTTCCTTCCAGGTTCAAAGTGTGGATGTTTCCTTTCAGGAGCAGGTAGTGGTCCTTGTCCGCAGAAGACAGGTGAATAGAGCCGGCTTCGGCACCAGCAATCTTCTCTGTTTTTGGCTCCTCAAAAGGGCTCGTGGTGAGTTTCCAGATGTTGTCTTTCCCATCTACGTGAGTCGAGGTAAAGAGCAGGATGGTCTTGTCGTCTTTCTGAAGCAGCACCGGGTTGCTCTGGTTGCCAAAGTTCTCAGCCACGCGTTCCCAGCGGTTCTGCAGGCCTTCCATGTCTAGGGTAACCAGAACCTGCGGCTTGGCCTCCTCTTTCTGGTCTTTTTTGTCCTTCTTCTTTTTATCGTCCTTCTCTTCCGTCTTCGGCTCTTCTTTAAACAGTTCGCTGTACTTATCGGAGCGATACGGCTTCTCGATCTTGCTCAGGGCTATACGGTACAGGTCGGGGTCCTGCATGCCATAGGGATAGCTGGGGCTGGTGCGGTCCGACACAAAGTAAATGTATTTGCCATCCGGCGACCAGGCAGGCTCTGTTTCCGTTACGCCTGTGTTGGTCAGGTTGTAGGTCTTTCCACTGGACAGGTGATGCACAAAGATGTCTTCCTCGAAGTTGCGGTAGGCCGTGAACAACACATACTGCCCATCGGGTGAGAAACTCGGGCTGGAGTTGTACATCGCCCAGATCTCATCCTCTACCAGCGTCTTAGTCTTTAGCGCCTTCAGGTCAATGTGCTTCACCCCTTTGCGGCCACTGTAGTACACCCCCTGGCTACGGTCTTTGTTCAGCACCAGGTTCCGGTTGTTGTGCCGTTCGCTGGTGAGTTGCTTTTCAGGAGAGCTGCCATCGGCCGCCTGCACAAACCAGTTGTAGTAGCCGTTCTCTGTCTGGCTGTAAATCACGCGCTTGTTATCCGCCAGCCACTTCACCTCCCGCACGCTTTCGCCGGGCCGGGTCGCTAACTCCTTTACAAACTTCCCTTTCGTGTCCGACACAAACAGCCTGCCCCGCGACACAAAAGCCATCTTCTTGTTATCGGGTGATACGTCGAAGTTCGTGATGTTTCCTGCCACGTTAAAGCCTTGTTCCTTCTCCAGCGTGTTGTTATGCAGCGTGTTCACCTGCACTTTCTGTGCTTTGCCGGAGGCTACATCGTACACATACAGCTGATAGTCTTTCTCAAACACGATCTTCTCGCCGTTGGCACTCACCGAGGGCCACTTAATGGAGGTGTCAAAGCTTGTCAGCTGTGTTTTCCTGCCGTTCTTAAAAGTGTACAGGTTGTATTCTCCGTTCGCCTCATCCGACACAAAGTACATGTTCCCTTTGCTGTCCAGCGTTACCCAAAAATCCTTGCCGTTGTAGTCGGTGTAGCGCTTGTACTCCTGTGTTTTCTGGTTATAGGACTGCACATCCGGGTTATAGGCCCCCTTATAGCCTTTGCGTTGAATGAACAGCTTGCTCTCCCAACTTTCGTCGAAAAAGACCTCCCCGCTGCTTGGGTGCTCCACCACGTTGTGCACCGTATGGAAATAGTGCGGGAACAAGCGGGCGGGTGTGCCCCCCTCCCGGCTCAGCTTGTAAGAGGAGTAGCGGTTATAGCGGTCCGAAGTAAAGTAAATGGTCTTGGAGTCCCAGCCCCAGGATTCCACCTGGTCGGCTCCCTCGTGATAGGTGAGCTGCTTTATTTCGCCGCCCCCCACGGGCATCACGTACACGTCCTCGTTGCCGTACTGTGAGGATGTAAAGGCAATCCATTTGCCGTCGGGCGAGATGCGGGGCCTGGACTCATTCCCCTCCATGCCGGTAAGGCGCGTGGCAGTGCCGCCATGGCTGCTCACTTGCCAGAGGTCGCCCTCATAACCAAAGACAATGGTTTTTGCATCCGGGGAGATGCTGGGGTTGGTAGCAAAGTAGACTTCCTGCTGCTGTGCAAAAGCAAAAGAACTACCCGCTCCTAGTAGCAAGCTTAGTAATATCTTCTTGTTCATGGGTCGGTTTATTGCGATTCAAATAATTAAATAAGGCAATATACCGATCAAACACAAATTCGCCGCTGCTATAGTTCAGTCTTTCTTCACATACTTATCATACAGCACGTAGCCGATAAACAGCACCAGGCTGATCGCGGAGATCCAGATCAGCCCCGTCTTCAGGCGCTCGTTGCTCTCCCCTAGCCAGGCAAGTAAAACAGTTAGCGGAACTATACCCGCCAGGGTGGCCCCCAAGAACTTAAAGTATCCCATCCGGGCAAGTCCTGCCACAATGCTGATGGCATCGTTTGACAGGAACGGGGAGATACGGGCAATGATCACGGCCCAGGACCCGTAACGGTCAACAAAACCTGCTACTTTTCGCTCTGCCTTCTGGCCAATGAGCTTTGAAACACCTGCCTCCCCTATCCCGTGCCCTATCCAGTACCCAACCGTAGAGGCTACGGCCACGGCGCTGATGGCAATCACAGAACCCCACACCGGGCCATAGGCAATAATAGCCACCAGCATAAGCGCCACCACGTTAATAACCAGCAGGAACATCTGCGCGACCATTGCCGCCATGATAAAGAAGGGGCCCCAGAAGCCGAACTGCCCTACCCACTGCGAGATACGCTGCTTATCGCCGCTCGAAAGCACCTGCCAGGCCTCGTGTACACCGTGCTTAAATCCGGGGAATACAAAATAAGCGGCAACCAGCCCCCCAAACAGTAAAATGGTTGCATACAAGGGCCATTTGCTCTGCTTTACCTGCCCTTTGTCTGCCTGGCGTTCTTTTTCAGTTGTATGTTCTAAGTCTTTTGCCCCTTTCGGATTGTGGCGTGTTAGATCTTTTTGCTTGTCCATGCTCAGGTGCTTCTCTTTCTAAAGAAAGACGCATGAGCCGTAGACTTTGTTTGAACTTGGGTATCTCCGGTATCGGGGTTGTAGGTATAGGAGTAACTCTTTCCCGGCTCCGGCCCCTCTTTCACCGTGTAGCGGATACGCAGGTACTGGTCGTGGCGGCTCATGGTATTGCTCATGTGCCGTTGCACAACGTCGGGCTCCAGGGGCCTTTGTGCTTCTGCCTGTTCCAGGTTTCCCTCTCCGTACCCGATGGCCGCCACTAAACCAGACAGCAGTCCTGCCAGGTGGCCTTCCCAGGACACCCCCTCTTCGTTCGGAAACAGGCCATAGAACAATCCGCTGTACAAAAAGAGCACAGCAAAGGATATGGCCATGGATCCCCTGTTTTGCCGTAAAAAACCATTGAACAGCAGAAAGCCGGCTAGGCCGTACACAACCCCACTCGCCCCAATATGGTAGGCCTGCCGCCCGATGAGCCAGGTAAGCAGGCCGCTCAGCACATACACCAGCACGTGAATGTTAAGTGCCTTTTGGCGGTGCATGAAGAGAATAAAACCCGAAAGCAGGACCAGCGGAAAGGAGTTAGACAGGAGATGAAGCAGATCGTTGTGAATCAGGGGGCCCGTTACTACCCCGATCAAGCCGAAAAAACGGCGGGGATATATCCCCAGCCAGCCGAGGTAAGCATCCGTCAGATAACTAAGCAGGCCAACGAGCCACATAAGCGCAACAAACAAAGCACTCGGTAAAAAGCTGTATCCAAAGTTTACTGCCTGGCTGTGTAGGGTAGATCCGTCTTTTCCGGAGAAAGTAGTTGGCATATTTGCAGAAGCCTGTGTGGCTTGGGATTTTAAAGATAAGGTTTATTGAACAAAAAGTTACTTGTTTGGCTTTACCTGTTACCGCCAATAACGTACTGTTCTCGCTTGCGGTGCAAAGCCGCCGCCGCAACACCCGGTTGGTAAAGGCCGGGTATCGTGCACGAAAGTATGCGTGGTGGCGTTTAACTTACAGCCATGTCCACCTCTTTGTCTTATAGCTTCCGACACTGCCCCTTCAGTTGGCTCCTGCTCCTACTGCCTGTCCTCCTGTTTTCCTGTGAGGGCACCGATGTACAGCAGCAGAGTAACCAGGTGCCGGCGGAAGTCTTCGTACCCGCAGTGCGGCCACCCTACGTACGCCCTGCCTCACTGATCACGGCGCTGGAGGATTCCTCCTCGCATTGGGTGGACTCCGTTTTTAACACCCTCAGCCCCGAAGAGCGCATTGCCCAGCTGATTGTAGTGGAGGCCTTTTCGAACCAGGGCCCCGACTACGAAGCAGACGTGATGCGGCTGATAAAGCAGTACAAGGTCGGGGGCCTTATCTTCTTTCAGGGAGGCCCGGTGCGCCAGGCAAAACTCACCAACGCCTACCAGGCAGCCTCAAAAGTGCCTTTGCTTATTTCCATGGATGCCGAAACCGGGATAGGCATGCGCCTGGACAGTACGGTACAGTACCCCTTTCAGCAGCTGTTAGGAGCCGTGGCAGACAATGGCTTGATCTATCAGATGGGAGCCGAGATTGCTGCCGAGTTTAAGCGGATGGGCATGCATGTGAATTTCGCCCCTGTGGCCGATATCAACAATAACCCGAACAACCCCATTATCAGCTACCGTTCTTTCGGGGAAGACCGGCTGGACGTAACGGCTAAGAGCCTGGCTTTTATGCGGGGCATGCAGGAAAACGGCATTATTGCCGTGGCCAAGCATTTTCCGGGTCACGGAGATACGGAAGTGGATTCACATCACGACCTGCCAGTGATCCCCTTTAACCGTGCCCGCCTCGACTCGCTGGAGCTCTACCCTTTTCAGGAGCTGATCCGCCATGGTGTGGGCGGTGTGATGGTAGCGCACATGCACATCCCGCGGCTGGACTCCACGGAGAACCTTCCGTCCACCCTCTCCAAGCCTATTGTTACTGGCCTGTTAAAACGACAACTGGAGTTCAAGGGTTTGGTGTTCACGGATGCCATGGTAATGAAGGGCGTTACCAAGTATTTCGACACAGGAGAAGCAGAGGCCAAAGCACTCATAGCCGGGAACGATGTGCTGGAACGGCTGGCGAATGTACCAAAAGCGATCAGGGCCATCAAAAAGGCCATCGCGAACGGCGACATCACACAGGAAGAGATAGACCGTCGCTGCAAGCGGGTGCTGACAGCCAAGCAATGGGTGGGCCTGGACAAGTATCAGCCCATCGACCTGGCTAACCTGCAGGAGGACCTGACCCCTGCTACCGCTGACAGTACCAATTGGGCCATTGCCGAAGCCGCCCTTACCCTGCTGAACAATAGGAAGCACATGCTGCCCGTGCGCCAGGGAAAAGGACTTTCGATTGCCACGCTCTCTGTTGGCGCAAAACGACCTACCGTGTTTCAGCGTCAGCTAAAAGAGCAGGCAAAAACCACCGACTACGTTATCTCGCGCAAAGCAGGGGCCAGGGAAACAGCTAGGTTGTGGAAGAAGCTGCGGAAGCATGACGTGGTCCTGGTTGCACTTTATGGACCAAGTATCCGGCCGAGCAATAACCTGGGCTACTCCAAAGCAGCCAGGCAGCTGGTACAAAAGCTGGCTGGCTCCAACAAAGCGGTGATCACCCTTTTTGATAATGCCTATGCCCTGAACCAGTTTCCAGGCATCGAGAAAAGCCAGGCTTTAGTCATAGCCTATCAGCCGCATTACCAGGCACAGGAGGCCGCTGTCAAATTACTTTTCGGGCAGATCCCGGCACGGGGCAAGCTCCCTGTCACCATTAACCAGCACTATGTGTATGGGGATGGCATCAGCAAGGACAAGCCTCTTATCGCAGGTCCCTGAGTATCCAGAAAACACGGCTACCGTATGTAGAGCTGGAGAAATTCTCCGATAAACGTTAGCATTATGGATAAAATTAAATCAACCACACGATACATCGCTTTACTGTTCCTGGGCCTGGTGCTCTGGAACTGCGAAGGTCGGCGGGAGCTGGAAGAAACGAGAGAAATAGTCAGAGACATAGAAGAAGCCGATACGATCAGTGTCGTTAGAACAGGCGATGCTGCAGAGCAGGAGTTGGAGGAGTTCCGGGCCTGGCTAAACCGACAGGCTGACAAAGGCGACACGGCCATACGGCGGGAATGGCCAGAGATCCGGGAAGAACTGCGCCGCAAAAACGCACAGCTCGAGGAGCAGTTCGACAGCCTCTCAGCTGAGTCAAAAGAGGAGTTCCGGGACCTGCAGGCCCGCTACAAGCGTTGGGAAGAGCGGCAGGAAAGGCGCCAGCAGCTGCCGCTTCAGCCTGCTCTGGCTGCCGAGTGGCAGGAGCGCCTTTTAGGGGAGTACGGGAACATTTCCGACATACAACCGGAGAATATACGGGAGGCTTACCTCACTTTTATGGGTACTGTGCGCACCAAGCGCCGTAACTGGACGCAGGAAGACTGGGATTACGTGGACTACGTGTACAGCGAGCTTAACCAACGGCGCCGGGAAATACAAAATCAGGTCAGGACAGCCGACAAGCTAAAAATCCGGACCCTGCAGGCCGAGTACCTCGCTCTGGAGGGGAGCGCCGACACCCAGGACATGCTACGGGAAGTAGAAGAATAGACAAAAAGAAAAAGCTGGTCAGATGCCAGCTTTTTCTTTTTGTCTAAGCAAACACCGGGACGGCCAGTTAGCCCTGCGGCTTGTGCAAGCGTACCCACTGCTGTGCTATGATGGTCTTGGCATCTGGTGTCTGCAGCTCTTTCAGCTCTTCCGGCTTGTAATGCAGCACCTCGATGTGCTCATTCTCGCCGCTGTTGCCGCCTCCTTCCGCGTGTTTATGCGATACTTCGGCATAATACAGGTACACTTTCTCGCTACTACCCCCAGGCGAGGAGTAAAAGGTAGTGATGTACTCCAGCTTATCTACCTCATAGCCAATTTCCTCTTCTATCTCGCGTTTCAGGCTCTCTTGCGGGTCCTCCCCCTCGTCAATGATGCCGGCCACAATTTCTATCAGCTCAGACTCCGAGCCAATCCGGAACTGCTTTGTAAGGATATACTCCTTTTTTTGGGTATCATAAACAAGCGCGGCAACGGCCTCTCCCCGGTCATACTGTTCGCGGGTAAAGGTATTCCCCTTCTGTTCCAAAGTCAGTTTATACATTTTAAAATAGCCGTCATACGCTATTTCACGGTTCTTTATTTTCATGGGTTAAGCTTTCAGGTGTTAGCTGATACTGTTCTTAATACGAAGCGTTTTTGCTCTTACAGCAACTCGTTGTTTTTCTGTGCCGCTTGCTGCGTGCGCTCCGTCAGGCTGGACGCTGATAAGCGAGACTCACTCTCGTATCCCTTCGCCCGGTTCTTGCCAATACCTCCCTCGCCTGGAAGTACTTTGTTAACCAGGGCAAAGATATCGGTCATCAGTTCCGGGGAAAAGCCGTGCAACAGGGCGCCTAGTTTGGCCGGAAGCGTAGTTGTTACCTGTGCATCTCCGTGGCGCAGGGCGTCTAATATCTTCCTGGCCGATTCTTCCGCAGTCATCGAGGTCAAAGGGCTGGAGTCTAAAATCTTAAAAAGGGCGTATTCTTCTTTATGGTGCCCCTTCGCAAACGCATGCCGTGGACTGCCTGTCTGCATTAAACCAGGCGTGGCCGTTGTTACAGTGATGTTGTATTTTTTGAGTTCTTCCCGTAGTCCTTCCGATAGGCCTGTTAAAGCAAACTTACTGGCGCTGTAGGGCACCAGGTGCGGCACACTGATTATTCCGCCAATGGAGGAAATATTCAGGATGCGGCCCTCCCTACGGGCTTTCATCTCGGGCAAAACAGCCAGGGTCATGTAAAGAGGTCCCCAAAAATGCGTATTGATGGCTTCTTCAAACTCTTTAATGGTCATCTCTGTCACAGGGCCGGCATGAATGACCCCGGCATTGTTAATCAGCACATCAACAAGGCCATACTCCTCTTGCACCGCTGCTACAAAGGCCTGTACCTCTTGTTCGTGCGTTATGTCGCACTTGTGCACGAATACTTCTGCCCCTTTTTCAGCGAGTTCCCGCCGTGCGTTTTCCAGTTCTGTTTCGTCTCGGGCGCAAAGCGCCAGCCGTGCTCCTTCTGCTGCCAGTTGGCGGGCCATGACCAGGGCAAGCCCTCGGGCACCTGTTATCAGCACAACTTTCCGGTTAAAATCGTAGGCATTTAGCTTTCGGCTGATGGCTCTTGCCGCCAACAGGGCACCCGCCCCGGCAGCTAACCACCAAAGTTTTTTTTGATCGTCTGCTTTCATCTCTCCGTTTTTGTATAGCGACACGGGCACAGCAAAGCCAACGCTGGCTTTTGCACCCGCT
Source organism: Pontibacter ummariensis (assembly GCF_900188175.1). Lineage (GTDB taxonomy): Bacteria > Bacteroidota > Bacteroidia > Cytophagales > Hymenobacteraceae > Pontibacter > Pontibacter ummariensis. The sequence goes on from NZ_FZOQ01000023.1 coordinate 15,941, forward strand.
CTTAACTACGGCAGCAGATTTTAGTGGTTTAATGAAAGGCCTTTCTGGGGAATAGCAGCTGTTAGCGTTCGTACTTTCGGGAGAAGATCTTGTTCTTAACAACAGGCGTGTACATCACCTTTATTGCCGCAACCCCATAATGGTCTTTATTACCGGGGTTACCGATGCTTCCCCCAATGTTATCCAAGTAATCTGTGGTGGTGACGTGATAGATAAGCTCCCCAGCCAGACTAACCTCATCGTTTAAACGGAAACGCAGCCCTCCTGCCACAGGTACAACTGCCGCTATAGCCGGATACTTCCGCAGGGGGTCATAGGTTATTTGAGAATCGTTCAGGTCCCCATCACCCGGAAATGAAGTGGGTGTATAGTAAACAAAACCTATCCCTGCCCTGATATAAGGCACCAAAAATCGTTTGCGCGAGGAACGGTAATTTGCTGATCCGGCATAACTGTCCAGCAGGTTTAGCACAGCTGTAGCCGACACCTCTATTACCTCGGACTGAAAAGTGATGTTAAGCGAACGGGAAGGGTCCTTCTCGGTGGCCCCTAGCCGGTTGTAGTCAATGCTGCCGCCCACCCCAACGTAGGGCGTCAGCTTATAAAGGGCGCCGACACTTACGTTCGGCCCAAAATTATTGCAGCCCCAACTGCCACAGATGTCACTCTTTATGGCAGCGATACCTCCACCCGCTACAATCACCAGGCCCCGCTCCGGCACATTGCTGATCCCCTGTTGCCTTGAAAAAAGGGATTGGGCGGAAGCAGACAGCGAAAAACTGATGGCAAATATCGTTATAAGGATGAGGTTAAAACAGCTCCTGCACATTATCAGACAGGTTTAAGATTGATGAAGTGAACGGCTCATTGCCCGGTGAGTACTACCACAGTCCAACACACAAGGATAACTTTGTTTAACAGGCAGTGAATTTCTTCTTCCTGTACGTATTACTCTGCAGATGGATAGGTCTTCCAATATAATTAAAACAGATTATATTTATTGTGCAAGATAAAGTACATGGACTGAAATCAGAAATAAAAAGTGCGGCGAGATGAGTTCTCGCCGCACTTTTTATTTAAACAGAAACACTCAGCAATTACTGCCAGGTTGGCAAACCCGCATCGTCCAGATTCTCATCCGCTAATTCCAAAAAGTCGATAACCAGGGCGGTGGCATCCGGATAAAAAGCCTTGTTCACGTTTTTGAACTCATCGCTTGGCTTATGGTAATGGGGATGGTCTTCCACCCCGAAATAAACATACGGGATTCCCTGCTTATGAAACTGGTAGTGGTCTGATTGGCCGGTCCAATCGTCGTGGCCCTGCTCTGGCCGGTCGTGGCCCAACAGAAGTTTTGCCTGCGGCCGCGGCTTTACCTGCTCCAAAATGTTTTTTAGCTGCGGATAATGGTAACTGCCACTGGCATAAAGCTCCCCTTTATCGTTTATGCTGAGCATATCCATGTTCACGTTCAGCAGGATGTTTTGCTTTGGCACAGGAGGATTCTCAACAAGGGCCTTCGCTCCCTGCAAGCCTAGCTCCTCCCCATCCAAGGCGGCAAAGATGAGCGTGTGCTGCGGCTGATGCTTTTTAAAATAGGAAGCGGCGGCAAGCAAGGCCCCTACCCCAGAAGCGTTGTCATCTGCCCCATTGTAAACTTCGCCTTTACGCACGCCCACATGGTCGTAGTGCGCTGTGATCACAATGGCCTTATCCGTTTTGCCCGGTATATACCCGACCAGATTTATAGCCGAATCCACGACCTTTTGCCTTGCCTCAAAGCTAAACTGCTGCTTGTACTCCCTATTAAAAGGCTTTAGGCCAATTTCCCTGAAGCGTTGCTGTATGTAGTCCTGCGCCTTTCTACTCCCCTCGCTTCCACTTAACCTGCCTTCTAACGAATCGGCGGCCAACACTTTTACATCCTGCAACAGTTGCTGCTTATCCAGCACCTGGCGCTGGGCCATGCTGCCTAAAGGCATAGCCACTAAAAAGGAGAACGCAAGTAGTTTTTTCATAGAGGAGCTAAAACACGAATGTACGATAAGCAACTGAGAACCCAAGCCCCAGGCTTAGCGCTTGGCCCAGTTTATCCAGTTTTGGCTTCGGTAAGGCATACCGCTGGGTAGTGCCTGCCTCGCAGGATAACGGTCTGGCCTGTAAGGGTGGCTCTCTTCAGAGGGAATAGCAGTTGTAGAAGGCACCCAACCATTACGGGCATAAAATCTTATGGCACCCGCTGTTATGTTTAATCCTCTATCTCGTGAAGTATGGTCTTGTAAGTTCTGCATCTAAGTCCTTTGCTAAAAGTTAAGAATCAACAGACACGGTAGTACAAGGAGCGTGCCGGGCCACGGCATTCAAAACGAAAAGTTGCTGAAAGAATAAAAAAAAAGCCCGGAATCATCAGGGCTTTTTTTTTATTCTTTGATGTTGATATATGAAGGGAGCTCAAAAGGCCCCACAGAGGTAAGAATAGTAGGCTTGATCTGCAGCGTCACCTTCGGTCGTTTGGCTTCGTCCTGCTGTAGCAGGGTGGCCAGCCGCAGTAACTTGTTTAAGTCAGGCTTCCCGTTCTCCTCCGCAAACTTTAACGGCGAGCTTACCGTGATCGTGTTCAGGCCGTCTTTCAATTCCACTGGCTCGGCCACTACGCCACTCAGCGTTTGCTGGTCGGCCAGCAGCAGTTGCCACTTCAACTGCGACACGGTCATGGTGCGATCTTCGTTCCCCTCGCCCAGGTCCACCTGTAAATTCAGGGTAGAGGTAGCGCTTAGCTTGTTCTCAGAAAAAGCGCTGAAAAGCAAGGCCGCATCGCTGAAAGAAAAGTCTTGCGGGCTTTTCTTCTTCAACAGGTCCACTCCGTTGATCTCTACCTTATCTATACTTTTAAGGCTGTACTCCGCCTCTTTAAACACGTCAATGTCCTCTTTGGTCTTACATGCAAAGCTAAACACCAGCAGGGCCAGCAGTAAAACGCCATTTCCTAATTTTTTGATCATGTATCTATGTATTCTTTTCCTTTTTAATCACTTTGCCGGAGCCGGAAATACTCTTGTTGATGTCCGGGCTACCCCTGTAATACACGCGCCCGCTCCCACTGATGTCGGCCTCTAGCGTATTCCTGACGTCCACCTGAGCCTCCCCGGAGCCGGATATGTCCACCTCTGCCTCCTGGCTGCTCATATCAAAGGCGTGATGACTGCCAGAACCCGAAATAGATACCCGCTGCTCTCTTGTTGCTCCAGAGGCAGTAATTGTGCCAGAGCCGCTTACCTCAGAATTGAACCTGTTTACCCCGAGCAGCACTTTTACGTTACCCGAGCCTGAAACGCCCGCATTAAATTCGTCTCCTTCAAACACGTCCTTCAGTTCGATGTATCCCGCGCCACCTACTTTTGCTGATTGAAGCTCCGGCACGGTTATGTACACTTCCACGGTCTCATGCTCTTGGAGGCAACGACTAAAAGAGATATCCCACACATCCCCCGACACCGCTGTTTCCAGTTCATTCAGTACGTTGGGCTGCCCTTTTACCTTTACCCGCTGCACATCTCCCCGCTCAACGAAAACCCGGGTACTACCACCCACGCGAACTCCCACAAAGTTTTCCAACTCCAGCGTCCTTGTTTCTACTTCCCCCTCTCCCTTCAGGCACATGCCCTGCTCATCGCAGGCGCTTAGCAAAAGTACGGACAGCAGTAGCATTGGCGGCAGTTTCAAGATTTTCATGTTTGTGTTTTAGATAGATAAACCTGTTTACACAGCAAGTTATTAAAAGCAGTGCAATTTGCTACAAAAACAGGGGCCGCATCCTTTATGATGGATGTGGCCCCTGTTTTATCTTCTATTACCGAAACTCTTAAGTAGACAAATGCCCTACGCGCTGCCCCTCTTCGTTTACCAACACGCCCTCTTCAGAAATAAACACAGGCTTCAGGTACTCACTTTTAAAGTAGTAAGGAAAATCAGGATTATTTGTACGGGCAAGCTTGCCGATAACTTTATACCCATTGGCCGTCACATGCACCAAGTTCAGGTTATTCGTAACAAAAAACTGCTCCTGTGGTGCTTTAGTAAACTTAACACGGGTTAGTACATAGCGGCTATCTACGGCCGATGTCCGTAGCACAGACCCTGTCGTGTTTCGCTGCGAAGGCTTGCTCACAATAGCCCGCTCGTCTGGCTGGGGTGCTTTGGCAATCATCTTAAGCTGATCATCGGCACTATGCCACCCCTTGCTAATAGCGGCTAAACGGTAACTTCTGCCCGGGTGTGTGCGGGAAGTATGGTCCTCCGACAGCAGGTCAATGGCAGCCTGTGCCTCGGCCATGCTGGCTCCCATCTTGCGTAGCACGAAACCAGAGAACTCATCCGCCTCCAACTCATCAGCCGGGTTACTGCCGCTTCTGCTCAGCGTATGGCCATTCAGGTGGTGCCCGATCTCATGCGCCAGTATGCTTACGCCAGCCCAATCGGTATGCACGGCATTGTTGATTTCAGACAGGAAACGCTCGCTGTACAGGATGTAACGCTTACCATTGTAAATAACAGCCACCGCGTTGTCAATATCCGCTGCCCGTAGTTCGAAGCGCGGCTTTAGCCCCACTACGTTAATAATTTCCTGCACGATATCCCGTGCACCATCCGTTGCTGTTTCTTTTTGAGCTGGAGCTGTTTCAGTTGCAGCCTGGGCCACCTGACCCAGCACAGGAGCCAGTAACAGACCCAAGGCAAACAGTATTTTCTTTGCGTGTAGCATAGGTATAAGTTCTTTGAAGTGGAGTGCTGTATATTCAGAACGGAAAAAGGACAGCAACTGGTATAGGAGCAAGTATTTTGCCAGAAACAGAAGAAAGAAGAGAAACAGTAAAAAGGGTAGCTTTTAAGGGATGTCCCACCATAGTTCTTGTTTCCTTCTTTGCATCAACTCCCTTTTGCTTTCGTAAGCTTTCAAGTTGCATCCAAATAGATCGCGCAGTAGTAACAGATCTTGCTGTAAAATACCGTTGCCTTATTCCGTCTTTAAGCTTCGTGAACACAGGGCCTGTAGGCTCAGTTCCAACCTCTGTACTTCTGTTTTCCTCTCAAAGTCTTATCTTAGCCCTTAAAACCTTTCGCTATGCTGATACTCTTTGTGCTGCTTTACCTGCTCCTGAACATCGGGGTGGGCGTTTGGGCATCGAGACGGGTACATAACACAACGGACTTTCTGCTGGCAGGCCGCCAACTACCCTTTTACATTTCCACGGCAGTGGTGTTTGCGACCTGGTTTGGCTCCGAAACCTTGCTGGGCGCCTCGTCGGAGTTTGCCGCCCATGGCCTGCTTGGCGTGATAGAAGATCCCTTCGGGGCTGCGCTGTGCCTGGTACTGGTCGGCCTGTTCTTCTCCAAAAAGCTCTACCGCATGAACCTGCTGACCATGGGCGACTATTACCGCGTCCGCTACAACCGGACAACCGAACAAATAGCAGCCTTCTTTATGATCATCTCCTATTTCGGATGGATAGCCGCTCAGATGGTCGCCCTGGGCATCGTAATGAATCAGGTATTCGGCATTTCCACACCAGCAGGTATCTGCATCGGGAGCTTTATAGTGGTAGGCTATACTTTCCTGGGCGGGATGTGGTCTGTATCGGTTACAGACTTTGTACAGACAGTCATGATCATCGGCGGGCTGATTTTTATCTCCTGGGAGCTGATACAGGAAGCACCCTTGCATCGGGTGACAGCCACATTACCTGCTGATTTCTTTCGGTTTGTACCAGAGCAACGGAACAGCGTGAGCTGGCTGAACTACTTTGCTCTCTGGATCACGATCGGGCTCGGCTCTATCCCCCAGCAGGACGTTTTTCAGCGGGTGATGTCCGCAAAGTCGGAGGGGATAGCAGTGGCTGCATCTATTGGAGCTGGCTTCCTGTACCTGACCGTAGCTTTTATGCCCCTGATGCTGGCCCTGTACGCCAAACTGTTATACCCGGAGCTGATGCAGGAAGACGCCCAGTTGCTGGTGCCGGGCCTTATCCTCCGCTCCTCCTCTCTTGTGGTGCAAGTGCTCTTTTTCGGTGCCCTGATCTCGGCAATTATCAGCACGGCAAGTGGCGGTATACTGGCCCCTGCCTCCATCCTGAGCGAAAACATGCTGCGCCCACTTCTAAAGAACCTGGATGATGACAAGTTACTACTCCTGTCGCGCATCAGCGTTTTAGTAGTAGCCGCAGTCTCTTTAGGAATGGCCCTGACGCAAAGCAACATTTATGAACTGGTGAGCGAATCGTCTGCTCTGAGCCTGGTGAGCCTTTTTGTACCACTCGTAGCCGGTATGTTCTGGCGCAAAACCAACGCAGCCGGGGCCGTAGCATCTATGTTGTTAGGCATGGGCGTGTGGCTGTTGGCACTTTACCAGGAAACGGAGATAAACCCGATGCTCTACGGCCTGGCAGGCAGCATTGCGGGGCTGTTTCTGGGACAGCCCATGGGCAGAAAGGTTGAACAGGGAAAAGAACTGGAGCATCACCATATATCATAGCCTGGCTCATGCACCCGCACAGGTTTGCCTCTGTTCTTTTTATACCATACCTTGCAACAAGTACTTTTTAACAGGTTGTATGCCCTTATCAGGTTTAAGGCAGGACATTATTTATAGCACACCGGAATTACTTGTATGCGTGTATCCTTCGCTGCAACTGTTGGTAATACAGGCCAATGGCTTTGTACCTTCGGCTGTCTACCGGGAAGGACTCACCCGTGCCACCGACACAGCCATAGAACAGAGGCTATTGTACTGGCTGGTGAATAACAAAGCAGGAGGCATTATTACGCCAGCCGATCAGATATGGGCAAACGAAGAGCACGCCCCGTACTTAGGGTCCCACTCCTGCATCAGAAAGATGGCCTTTATCGAACCTGGAGATCTGCACAGCAAGCTGATCCTGGAAGACATGATGGACAAGGCACGGGATATTTACCCCTTCGCGATGCAGTTCTTCGAAGAAGTGCAGGATGCACTAGAATGGTTTACCGATACCTCCAGCATTAGCTTTCACCAGCACTTCTCGACAGGCTTCCATTGATGCGCCTGCACTTTTTAGCTCCTTACCCTGGTGCCCCTACCTTAATATAAGCCGGTACCTCCAGGTCCCCTATGGGCATTTCTACCGTCGGCTTAATCTGGAAGGTTAGGTTCTGGCGCAGGTCTTTCTTCTTGGCAAGCAGCGTCATCAGCTTCGATAAACCTTCGTAGTTGCGCAGCCCCTCCTCCTCTACCATTGTGACGGTTGTCTGCAAGGGCAGCTTGTTAAGCCCCTGGTGCAGTTCCATCGGTTCTTCCACCACACCCTGCAGGGTGGCCTTGCCATCCACCAGTAACTGCCATTTCATTTGGCTAATGGTCATCTGATGTGCTGTTTCTGGCTCTGGCATGTGTACTTGCAAGTACAGTGTGGAGCTGGCTTCAAGCGTATTATTAGAGACAGAGGCGAGCAGGCTGTCCCCCTCACTGGTCGTAAAGTCCTCAGGGCCGCGCTTCTGCATCACATCGATGCCGTTCAACTCCAGGTCATGCACCTCCTGTAGGCTGTACTTCGCCTCGGAAAAGGCTTTCAAGTCACTGACCTGCCTGCACCCCACACCCGTTAGAAATACGGCTAGCAACAAGGCCAGGCCGATCTTGCTACGCTTCATCATGCACCTTCTTCCTTCTGTCATGTTACGCTCTCCATGCAAAATACACACCAGCTGTTGTGGTTAAGCGAACAAAAGTAAAAAGGGGAGCTAGCCCTAGTTCCCCTTTTTATTAAGCTGTAAAATATCGGCGTAACCCCTTAGGGCGTAAACACGACCCGCATGCAGTTATCGGTCTTCTTCTTAAACATCTGGTAACCTTCCGGCCCCTGGTCCAGGGTCCACTTGTGTGTGAGGATATAGGAAGGGTCTACTTTCCCCTGTGCTACTATGTCGAGCAGTTCCGGAATGTAGCGCTGCCCGTGCTGTTGTCCCATCCGGAAGGTGAGTGCCTTGTTCATGGCCGGGCCCATCGGAAACTTGTCCAGCAGCCCCCCATACACGCCCACAATGGATAGCGTGCCTCCTTTGCGGCAAGCCATGATCGCCTGGCGCAGCACAGCTGGCCGGCCTGTCTCGATCCGAAGTGTTTGCTTTACTTTATCATAGTACTCTTCCACACCTGTGGTATGTGCCTCCAGCCCTACAGCGTCTATGCAACGGTCTGGGCCGCGCCCTCCGGTCATCTCTTTCAAGGCTTCCAGAACATCGACCTTTTCATAGTTCAAAACCTCTGCTTTGCCTTGCTCTTTGGCTGTTTGCAGCCTGTCTTCGAAGCGGTCTATCGCGATCACACGGCCGGCACCTAACAGGTAAGCACTGCGGATCGCCATCTGGCCCACACCACCACAACCCCAAACGGCCACCGTGTCGCCGGGCTCTATGCCACACATGTCCGCTGCCATGAACCCTGTTGGGAAGGCATCGCTCACAAATACCAGCGATTCATCCGGCAGGCCCTCTGGCACTTTAAAGGCACCCTGATCGGCAAAAGGTACCCGTATGTACTCGGCATGGCTGCCGGCATAACCGCCAAAGGCATGGGAGTAACCGAAAATACCAGCCGTAGCATAACCGAAAGCCTTATCCAGGTATTCCGGCTTTGTGTTAGAGTTATCGCAGAGCGACCAATCGTTATCGAGGCAGTGCGCACAGCCGCCGCACCCAATAATGGAGCAAACGACGACCCTGTCGCCTTTTTTAAACTTCTTCACGCCAGACCCTGTCTCTACAACCTCACCTATAAACTCATGCCCGATAATATCACCGGCTTTCATGGTAGGCACATAGCCATCCAGCAGGTGTAGGTCCGAGCCGCAGACAGAGGACATGGTTACCCGCACAATGGCGTCTTTCGGGTTCAGGATCGAGGGGTCAGGGACCCGCTCCACGCGCAAGTCATTGACCCCATTCCAGCATAATGCTTTCATAATTTGTTTTCATTTTGTGTAGGAACAAAGAAAAAGACAGCCGGCTTTAACGCCGTCCGGAGGGTTGCCCCTCTATGGTGGGTACCTCCCCGGTTTCCAAAAGTTGTTTGAAGGCGTGTAAGTCCTGCTTTACCATCTGCTCAAAGGCTGGGTTCAGCAGCTTGGCCACGCCACCTCCTACATCTCCTGCAGGCGGACGATACGAAATAGTAGCCTGCACCACGGTACCTCTTTCCCCAATGGCATCCACAAAAGCTACTTCGCCGGCGTTATCAATGTCTGAGCCGGGTAAAGACCGCCAGGCTAGCAGAGTATCTGTTTCCTCCTTCACTAAATCTGCGTCCCATTCCACAACGCCCACCCCCTTCGGCAACTTGGCTACCCAGTGCGAGCGCTTCGGCCCCAATTGCTGTACATCCTTTAGATGGCTCATAAACCTGGGCAGGTTTTCCAACTGGCGCCAGAACGCGTACACTTCCGCCCGAGGGCGGTTAATGGTGAGGCTGCTGGTGATCTCAATCGCCACGTCCTCTTTCCCCGCCGTGTTGCGACCAGTGGCATCGTTAATTGGGCAGTACCCTGTCACCCCTCTAAAGATGAGCGACCCACCGGCCAGCGCCAGGGCAACGCCAACTTTGTCGGACCGGCGCATGCCATAATATACCATCAAGGCACCTCCTATTGTGGAGGCCATGCGTTCTTTTGTCCCTACATTAATCCGGCTGGACCCGGTAGATGGGGGAGAGATGCGCGCTGTGCGCAGAATCTCGGACAGTCTAGAATCGTAAGTATCCATAGTCAAAAATTTATTCTTGGATACGGTGCTTTTAACACATGCCGTTGCTACTGTGCCTATTTATATTGGTAAGCCTACTTAATAATAACGCAAAAAGGCAGCTCCCACTAGTGCAGAAGCCATCCTCGCTTTCTCTTTTGCAGACAACGCTATAGCCGGGGAGGAGAGGTAAACCCCTCAGAACAGTTAATTTACCTGCCGCTGCAGCCGGTATATTTTGCCTCCTCTGCCATAGCGCAAAAGCAACAGCTCGTTGTGCTGGTCCTGCCCGAAGGAAGAGACAGGAAAACCGGTGGTTAGCAGCAAAGTATTGGCTGCTTTTGTACCGTCCTCGTTCAGCGTTAAGGCCCAGACCTTGCCGCTGGCATAGTCGGCATAGATATACTTGCCCTGCAGTTCTGGTATGGCCTTCCCCCGGTACACAAAGCCCCCTGTTACCGAGACACCATCCGCATGGGTGTACTCATGCACGGGTTGAATCAGGCCGGTTTGGTCACAATTAGAGGAAGGGTTATAGCAGTCAGAGCCCTCCATGATGCGCCAACCATAATTTCCCCCCTTCTCAATAATGTCGATTTCCTCCAGCTTGTTTTGCCCTACATCCGCTGCCCACAAGCGGCCTGTTTCCTTATCAAAAGAGATCTTCCAGGGGTTGCGCAGTCCATAAGCATAGATTTCCTCGCGGTACCCCTGTTGGTTATTAGCAAAAGGATTATCAGCGGGGATACCGTACGGCCGAGTACCGAAGGTGGTATTCACGTCGATGCGGAGAATCTTACCGAGCAGGCTCTTCCTGTCCTGAGCGTTGTTCTGCGGATCGCCGCCACTGCCACCATCCCCAACTGCAATATATAAATAGCCATCAGGGCCAAAAGTTATTTTACCTCCGTTGTGATTACGATACGGCTGCCGGTACGTCAGCAGCACCTCTTCGCTGTTCGGATCAACCTTCCCCCTATTGCCAGGTGTTTCCTTGAACTGGGAGATCCTGGTCTGGAGAGGATTGTCAGTCGTGTAGTTGACGTAAAAGTAGCCGTTATTTTCGTAGTCGGGGTGGAAAGCCAGGCCCAGCAATCCCATCTCCCCACCAGCCTCTACTCTGTCCGAAATATCGAGGAACAGGTTGGGCCTGGCGGTTTTATCAGCACTCTCAGAGAGCCAGAAGATTTTCCCCTGCTGATCGAGTACATACAGACGGCCTGTCCCCTCTTTCATCCAAACAGCCTCTACCGGCCGGTCGAACCCGAGGTTTGAATAGGCTTCCTTTAACTCGTATTGGGCATCAGCTGTTCCTGCACATCCCATCAATAATAACATGGCCAGAAGTTGGGGTAAGTAATGTAACCGCATAGAGATAAGAAGTTAATTTTCAGATAGTAAGTACTAGCAACTCATACGATGCGTTACAGACAAAAGCCAAAGGAAGTATCATGAATAGATGTAGCCACCGAAGCACGGAGATTCCGGCTTTAAAGCCTAAGTATTTCAGAACCAAACCCTAGTACCCGTTTCTCTCTGAGAAGCAGGAAGCCTTGCGCTACCTGCCTTAAACTGTTAATTCGAAATCTAACCTAACCTTTAATTTCCCAATAAGCACCCTTTTATGCTCTTACTGTATCCGACTTCAGGCAAGCCCTTGAAGCCTGGTAGCAAGTTAATTTGCCTCCTCTTACTTTTTATCTTCTGCCTTCCGGCATGGGCACAATCGCCCCTTTTAACCCCAGATGTTCCTGACCGGCACCAACCGATCTATGCCGATACAAGCCAGGCGCTATCCGGCTTCCCCTTCAGGACCCTTTCCCCTGAACAACCGGGCTTCGTAAGAACCGCGGCCCTGGCAGCAGCAGGGGCCGGTTTGTGGGCAGCAACGTATGCGTTTCTTGATGAGCCTTTGCAGCAGCTCTCCCAAAGCAGCCGCAGCACTACAACAAATGCCATAGCCCGTACGGTAGAGCCGCTCGGACGCCCCTCTAATGCGGTATCAATAGCTGGTGCACTAGCAGTGGGAGGGCTTTTACTGAAAAAGCAAAAGTTACAACGGGCAGGCCTCATTGGGATGGGAAGTGTGATGGCAAGCGCTGTCGCCACAAACGCCCTGAAAAACACCTTTCACAGGCACCGGCCAAGTGCAACGGCAGAAAATCATGTCTTTGATGGGATGGTGCGGGACAATGACAATACTTCGCTGCCCTCTTCACACACGGCCACCGCTTTTGCATTGGCTACTTCTGTGGCAACAGCTTATAAAGGACATAAATGGGTGCCACCGGTAGCTTATGGTGTGGCATCGCTGGTTGGGCTGTCCCGCATCCACGACAACGCCCATTGGGCAACAGATGTAGTAGCAGGTGCCGCCGTAGGCTATTTTACGGCTAAAGGAGTAACTTACCTGTACGATGTGGTCAACCAAAAACTTAACATCCGAAAGCAGCGGTTATTGCTAGCCCCGCAGGTAGGATTGAAGTCAGGAGGCCTCAACGCTACCCTCGTTTTCTAGCCAGGCCGCAGGGCATAAACAAAAAGGGGCTGCACTTACCGTGCAGCCCCTTTTTGTTTGCCTAATGCTATTTAAACATGCCTTTCAGTTTGGCGAGTTTTGCCTGGAAGTCGTCCACTGGCTCTTCCTCGCGTCCTTTGCGGCCGCCTTTGTTGCGATTACCGCCTCCGGCTGGCTTGGCTGCGGCAGGGTCCCCTTTCATGCTAAGGGAAATGCGCTTGCGGGCCTCATCCACCTCCAGCACCGTTACCTCTACCTTCTGCCCCACCTTCACGATTTCATGCGGATTGCTTACGAAGCGGTCTGAGAGGTGACTCACGTGTACCAACCCGTCCTGGTGTACGCCAATATCCACGAAGGCACCGAAGGCGGTGATGTTGGTCACGATGCCTGGCAGCTTCATGCCGGCACGCAGGTCTTTGATCTCGTTCACGCCTTCTGTAAAGCTGAACGCCTCAAAGGTCTCCCGTGGGTCGCGGCCTGGCTTTGCTAATTCGCTGATAATGTCCTGCAGGGTTGGCAGACCTACTGTGTCGGTCACGTACTTTTTCAGTTCTATCTTTTTGCGCAACTCATCGCTCTTGATCAGGTCCTGCACCGTTACGCCCAGGTCTTTGGCCATCTGCTCCACGATCGGGTAGCTTTCCGGGTGCACAGCAGAGGCATCCAACGGGTTCTTGGCATCCCGAATGCGGAGGAAGCCTGCTGCCTGCTCAAAGGCTTTATCGCCCAGGCGGGATACTTTTTTCAGCTCGGCACGCGTACGGAAAGGACCGTTCTGATTACGGTACTCCACGATGTTCTGCGCCAGCGCAGGGCCTAGACCGGAAACGTAGGTCAGCAACTGCTTGCTGGCCGTGTTTACTTCCACACCTACCGCGTTCACGCAGCTCATTACCACGTCGTCTAACGAGTGCTTCAGGGCCGACTGGTCCACATCGTGCTGGTACTGGCCTACCCCGATGGATTTTGGATCGATCTTCACCAGCTCCGCCAGCGGGTCCATTAAGCGACGGCCAATGGACACGGCACCACGCACGGTTACGTCTTGATCCGGGAACTCCTCACGGGCTACCTCGGAGGCAGAATAAATAGAGGCTCCGCTTTCATTCACCATCACCACCAGCACAGAGGCTGGTAGCTTCAGGCTTTTTACAAAGGCTTCTGTTTCGCGGCTGGCGGTACCATTGCCAATGGCAATGGCCTCCACCTCAAAGCGCGTGACCATGTAGCGCACGGCCTGCGCAGCCTCCTGCTCCTTATGCTGTCCGGTATGCGGGTAAATGGTTTCGTTGTGCAATAGCTTACCCTGCTTATCCAGCACGACAGATTTCACACCTGTTCTGAAACCAGGGTCCAGCGCCAACACAGTTTTCTGACCGAGTGGCGAAGACAGCAACAGCTGGCGCAGGTTGTCTGCAAACACCCGGATGGCTTCCTCGTCAGCACGCTTCTTAGAGTTTAGGCGCACCTCTGTTTCCATGCTCAGCTTCAGCAAGCGCTTATAGCAGTCTTTCACGGCTAGCTTCACTTGTTCCGAGGCCGCGTTGTTGCCCTGCACAAACATGTCCTCCAGCTTGGCCAGCGCCGCTTCCTCCTCTGGCTGTGCCGTCAGCATCAGTACCATTTCGGTTTCGCCGCGGCGCATAGCCAGTACGCGGTGCGAAGGCGCCTTCTCGATTGGCTCCTCCCACTCAAAGTAGTCTTTGAACTTCTGGCCTTCCTCTTCCTTGCCCATCATCACACGGCTTTTGAAAACACCTTGCTTCTCGAACAGCTGGCGCATGGTGGCGCGGGCCTCAGCGTTCTCGTTCATCCACTCGGCCATGATGTCGCGGGCCCCGGCAAGGGCCTCGTTCACGTCCTTCACCTCTTTCTCCTCCGAGACAAAGTTGGCAGCCTCGGCTTCTACGTCGAAGTTTTCCTGCGCGAACAGGCGCTCTGCCAGTGGCTCCAGCCCTTTTTCACGGGCAATGGTGGCGCGGGTACGGCGCTTCGGCTTGTAAGGCAGGTAAATATCCTCCAGCACAGCCATCGTTTCGGCCGCCATGATCTGCGCCTCCAGTTCCGGTGTCAGCTTCTCCTGGTCACGGATAGACTTCAGAATGCTCTCGCGGCGCTTGTCCAGCTCACGCAGCTGCTCCAGCCTGTCGCGGATACCGGCAATCTGTACCTCGTCCAAAGAGCCCGTGGCTTCCTTACGGTAACGTGAGATAAACGGCACCGTAGCCCCCTCATCCAGCAAGTTTGCCGTGGCCTCTACCTGTTTGATGGTGATAGAGAGCTCTGAGGCAATTTTTAAAAGGTGTTCTAAATTTGGTTCCATTATATTGATATAAGACAATAGGCTAATCTGCAGCCGCAATAGGGTGAGTACTACGCATCCCTGTTCTACATTCGCAGCTGTTGACCTCCCTTTGCCTGAACTTCTTGCAAAGGGAGGTCAAATTTAAGGCATAATGCCTAAACGCGAAAAGACTTTAACTTAAAAGCCGCCCGCTTTTATCAGTAACCTGACAAGTAGCTTCTGGAGCAGGCGCTTCCCTCCAAAATTGTTACCTTTGTCTTATTCGCATTGTAAACCAAGTCTCAGGCCCAAACAAATGCAAAACGCCCGCATCATCTCCACTGTTTCTCACTGGATTTTTGACCACCTTGTTGCCATGGGCATGCCCCGGCTAACAGCGACCTACGTGAACATGCTGCTCTTGCTTAGCCTGGTGCTCTTGCTGCTTTACGTATCGCGGTTGGTGACGCGGGCCATCCTGAGAGGGACAGCACACCGCTTTGCGAAGAAGACCGCTACCCAGTTTGATGATTACCTCATCCGGAACAGGTTCTTCAGCATAATTTCTCTGGGAGTACCTTTGGTGATTGTGGTGCAGGCTCTGCCCATTGTTTTTTATGACTTTCAGGAATGGATAAAGCCCCTGCGCACCCTGACTGACATTTACCTCATCCTCCTGGCTATCTGGACCGTGCGCGCCTTACTTCGCACCTTAAAGGACTACCTCAAAACCACCTCACTTTTCAAGGACAAACCCGTGGAAAGCTTTGTACAGGTACTCACCATCTTCCTGTACTTTGTGGGTGGCCTGCTGATCTTCTCGCTGCTCACCGGCAAGTCGGTTTGGGCCTTTATTACGGCTATGGGTGCTGCCTCCGCTATCCTGCTCCTGGTGTTTAAAGACACCATTCTGGGCTTTGTGGCCAGCATACAGGTATCTAGTAACGACATGGTGCGCATCGGCGATTGGATTACCATGGAAAAGTATGGGGCTGATGGCGACGTGATCGAGATCAACCTGACGACTGTGAAGGTGCAGAACTTCGACATGACCATCACGACTATCCCCACCTACTACCTCATCTCTGACTCCTTTAAAAACTGGCGGGGCATGCAGAATGCGGGTGGGCGCCGCATCAAACGTTCTATCCACATCAAGATCTCCAGCATCCGTTACCTGTCACCAGAGGATATACAGAAGCTGAGCAAAATTGGGCTGATCAAGGACTACCTGCTGCAGCGACAGGCAGAAATAAGTGCACATAACGAGCGGAAGGAAGTGGACAGCTCTCTGCTCATCAATGGCCGTAGCCTGACGAACATTGGTGTTTTCCGAAAGTACATTGATGCCTATATTGCCCAGCACGAGTTCACGCATAAGTCCATGACCATGATGGTGCGCCAGTTGGAACCAACCACTACCGGCATGCCGATCGAGCTGTACGTGTTCACAAACGAGGTGCGCTGGGAGAAGTACGAGCTGATCATGGCCGATATTTTCGATCACCTGCTGGCGGCTGTGCGCTACTTTGACCTGCAGGTGTTTGAAGTGCCAGCAGCCGATGATATCCGCAGCCTTGGTCTTCGGGTGCCCGACAGCTCCAGCCTAATCCCACCGGTAGAGACGATGCAGAATTAAGGCAGGATTTTTGAGAAAGTTACTTACACCTTACAGCAGCCTTAGCTTAAACCAGGCTTTCCTGCTTCCGCTATTCTTGTAGATGGATACCAAAGAAGAAAAATCGACGCGTCGCTCTCGCTACCAGTACGTGCTGCTGTTCTTACTGCTGCTCACCGCCTGTGTGGTGCGCCCGTTGGACCGTACCCCTTACCAGGAAACGGAGTATTACGAAGAGACGATCGAGGAACTGGAAGAGCATCCTGCTACGGTCAGCCAGGGCGATACGCTGCAGGTAGGATGGGCAAAGGTAAACGTAACACCGCCTACAGGCACTCCCCTGGCCGGTTACGGCAAGCGCCTTGGCATGGCCTATGAGGAAGTGCATGACTCGGCCTGGGTGCGGACCTTCGCCTTCAGCAATGGCAAAACGGAGGCTTATTATGTGGCCCTGGACCTCCTGATCGTGCCCATGGAGGTGCTGCAGAACTTAGAGGAAGCATACCCTGCACTGGGCCTGAAGCCCGAACAGGTATACCTGAGCGCCACCCATAGCCACACCAGCTTTGGCGGCTGGGGCAAGAAGCTGGGGGTTAAAGTGATGTCGGGTAAGTACGACGAGGAGTTGGTAGAGCGCCTGACGCGGCAGATTGTACAGAGCATGCAGTTGGCCCGCCAGCACATGAAACCTACCAAAGTAGGCTACGGCAGCACCAGTGCTGCCAGCCTGGTCAGAAACCGACTGCTAAAAGACCCGGAGAACCCTTTTCACCAGGACCACCTGACAAACCGCGACACGCAACTGCGGTTCCTGAAATTCGAACGCCCGGACGGCACCCTCGCTGTCCTGTCTTTTTTCGCCGCGCACCCCACCATACTTCCCTCCGCTGCCCCTGAATTGTCCAGAGACTACCCGGGCGTGTTGGTAGATGCACTGGAGGAACGGATTAGCTTTGCTGCTTTTTCGGCGGGTGCCGTAGGCAGCCACAGCCCCGTCTACTTTGATGGCGATACTTACGAAAGCACAGTAGAAGTGGGTGGTCAGTTGGCTGAGTTGCTACGAGAACAGTTGATCAATGTGTCCACAGCGTATGTGCGTACCCTTGGCTACGGCCGTGTACACCTGGAACTGCCCGACCCACACTGGCGCATCAGCCGGGGCATTCGTCTGGCGCCCTTCCTCTTTAACAGCCTGTTTGGTGAGCACCCGGCCTACGCTACCAGCCTGCAGTTAGGTAACATTGTGCTGTTAGGTGCTCCGGCCGATTACTCTGGGGAGTTTGTGCCACACCTTGAGCAACAGGCACAGGACCAGGGACAGCAGGCGATTGTCACCAGTTTTAACGGCGGCTACATCGGCTACATCACTCCGGATAAGTACTATAACCTGGATGGGTACGAGACGCGCAGCATGAACTTCTTTGGTCCCTACAGCGGCAGTTATTTAACAGAAATGCTATGCAGGTTGCTCCAACAGCATCAGGTTAGCTCTTTTAAAAACTAGCCTACGAAAGCACCTTTCGATATCTGTCTAATTCCCTTTCATTCAGCCATACAACTTTCATCCAACGCCCCCGAATAGTAGTTTATCAAAACCGAATAGAATAATACAACCAGCACTTTACAATAAAAAAGACAACACAATGCTTTTCTTTAAATAGTCATAAACACCACACCCCATATAGCAGTTTAATATAATAGAGCAGGCCTTGTACTTGCTTCAAAATGTACAACAAAACAAACTGAAATATGGAGTTAGCAATGATAAACATACCGAATATAATTTTTATGACGACCATCGCACTATACCTGATGCTATTGGCTTTTATCCTGACCTGGGTCTATTTTGATGCAGAGCAGCGGGGCGTGAACGGATGGGTCGTCATGTCACTGGCCTTTTTCTCTGGGACGCTCTTTGGCACCATCGTCTGGTTAGTACTGCGCCCCAAACTGAAGCCACAGCCTATCCCGGTGAGGCGCTAAGTACCCTTTTATTTAGGCCTTAAAGTGCCAACCCGCCGCTAAAGTGTAACAGCTATTCTTTATATTTGAAGATAACAGCACCTTAACGTGTTGCTTCTTATGCTAAAAAATACCCTGCTGTTCCTTTTTCTGCTGGTTGGCACTACTGTTTTCAGCCAGTCCCAAACCCGCTATTATAACCTGGCGCTGGAAGGCGGCGGCATACGCGGCATTGCCTACGGTGGTGCCTTAAAAGAGCTAGAGGAGCATCATATATTGCAGGGCGTTAAGCGTGTGGCCGGCACCTCAGCTGGTGCCATACAGGCGGCCCTCCTGGCAGTAGGCTATAGCCCTGATGAGATTACAGAGATCACCTTCAAAACTCCTATTCAGCAGTTTAACGACGGTCGGTTTATATTTTTTGGTGGCACGAATCGCTTGTTTAAGCAGTACGGCTGGTACCGGGGCGATAAGTTCACTGAGTGGCTGGGAGAACAGCTACAAGCTAAAACAGGAAGGGCCGACATCACCTTTGCGGAGTTGCACCAGCTCAGCGGGCAGGAAAGCTTCCGGGACCTTTACGTCACCGGTACCAACCTCACAGACCAATGCACCGTCGTTTTCTCGCACGAAACCTACCCCGACATGCAGGTAAAGCACGCCGTCCGGATCTCTATGTCAGTGCCCTTGTACTTCCGCGCCGTGTTGCTCGATCAAAAGGGCCGCGTGGTATCCAAAGCACAGAAAGGACAGGAGGTGGATGTGTTGGTAGATGGCGGCATACTGGCTAACTTCCCTTTAGACGTGTTCGACAAGGAAGCATACCTGCAGAAATCCCAGCCGCAGCCGGATAACTATGACGCCGCTGGCCGGTTCCACAACCCGCAAACGCTGGGCCTGCGGCTGGACCGCGATGAGCAAATTGCCTATGACCTAAACCAGGCAGGTCTTGCCCCCTATAGAATAGAGAAGTTCGGGGATTACATGGGAGCTTTTTATACCATCATGAAAGAGAACCTGAACCGGCAGGGGTTAACGTCACAGGATTGGGCTCGCACCATTTCGGTGAGTACAGCCGGCTATAGTCCGCGGGTGCGCAAACTCTCCGAAGAAGACAAAGTAGTTTTGCTGAAAAGTGGTCAGAGAGGCGTACAGGCCTTTCTCAATCGTGATTAAAACACCAATGGCAGCAAGTGCTACGGCTCCCCTCCTCAAAGAGTCACTATATGTACCCGTTACCGCCACAGACACCCTGCATGTGAAGCGCTTTAGCGTACAGCAGCAGGGCCCTCCGGCCTTGCTGCTGCATGGCTCCATCGAGAACGGGCGTATCTTTTACTCCAAGTCCGGCAAGGGCTTTGCCCCCTACCTGGCCAGCCAGGGGTTCGACGTGTTTGTACCCGACCTGCGTGGCCGGGGGAAAAGTATCCCCAGGATATCGGGGAGCTCTTCTTTCGGCCTCACGCATAGCTTAGAGGAAGACATACCGGCCATTATCAGCAAGATCAAGGAGCTGAAGGGAGACGTGCCGCAGTACTGGGGAGCGCACTCCTGGGGCGGTGTGCTGCTGCTGGCCTACCTGGCCCGCCCTGTCGTTGCGGTAAAGGTCCCCTCCTTGGTCTTCTTTGCCAGCAAGCGCCGCATCAGCATCTGGAGCCCTAAGAAGTTCTTTATGATAGACGTGATGTGGTACTGGGTGTCTAAAGCGGTGATAGGCGCAAAAGGATACCTGCCTGCCAAACAGTTGAAAATGGGTTCCGACAGTGAAACATTCCTGACGCATGAGCAAACCAACGAGTGGGTAGTAAAGCGCCAGTGGCGGCACTGGAAAGACGGCTTTGACTATGCCCAGGCCTTACAGCAAATGCAGCTTCCTCCTACGCTTTACCTGTGCGGTGCCAAGGATGAAGTGTTGGGGCACCCCACAGACGTGGAGAAACTCCTGCTGGAAACCGGGGCCAAAAACAGTCAGCTGCAAGTCCTTAGTAAAGCCAACGGCAACCTGCATGATTATGGGCATGTAGACATCCTGACCCACCCTGATGCTGCCCAGGATCATTTTCCGGTGGCAGTGGCGTGGTTAAAAAAATTTACTTTCTTGCAACCAACAAACGGAAACCCGGGTCATGAGGATGATTCCGGACCGTCCAGAAACTAAGACTAAAATTTCGTATAACGATACCTTCTGCATGAAGACAACCATTACATCTCTACTCTTGCTGCTCTTTGGCGCGGCCACGCTTACTTCCTGCGAGGAATGTGGTGAAATGAAAATAAATGAACCGACCGGCGAAGATGTAAAGTGGCTTGTGTATGAAAAGGACGACATAGCCCGCTTTTTAACAGAAGAGAAAGATACCATAACCTACGTACGCTCTGTAGCAACGGTGCAAAACGTGCCTGGCGAAGGCTACTCGGCAAGCGATGAATGCGTAGAGCAGCTAGACACACAGGTGATCAACATCATAGAGGATGTAGAAAAAAAACAGCCTTACCTGGGTACCTCTATATTGAGCAAGACCGACACCTTGTTAGTGAGAGTAGGCGTTGGCAAGTTGGGAGCCTGGGAAATAAATAAAGACAAGCCCACGCATCAGTCCCTAGAAGTGAATGGGAAAACCTATGCAAGCGTTTTTGAGGTAAAGCCAGGCAACAACACGGCCAGCCCGCAGCCTACCGACGTGAAGCGCATCCTGTTTAACAAAGAGCAGGGCTTTCTGAGCATAGAATTTCACAATGGCAAAAAGCTGGAGCGCATAGACCAATAGGTCATTAAAGCCCGGAAAGCAAAATGGCTGCCCGCTACATGCAGGCAGCCATTTCTATTTTGTAGGTTCTCCTATACGTTTTGTGTATTTCTTTCGTGACTGATGGTCTTCAGCACTTCCAGGGCCGTACTTACATGCTCCAGCGGCTTGTTCATGGAATCGAACACGTAGCGCACCGTTCCTGTCTGGTCAATGATGTACGTTACACGACCTGGTAACAACAGCAACTTGCGGGGCACCCCGTACAGGCTTCGTACCCGCCCTCCTTTGTCGCTGAGTAGGGTAAAAGGCAGGTGGTGCACCGCCTCAAACTTTTGGTGCGACTCCAGCGTGTCTGAACTAATGCCTACCACTTCAGCCCCCAGTCGGGCAAAGGCCTCGTACTGGTCCCGAAACTCGCAGGCTTGCTTTGTACAACCCGGCGTGTTATCCTTCGGATAGAAGTACAGTACCACATTCTTTTCCTTCAAAAGCTCATAGAGGCGAAATAGCCCTCCATCCTGACGTTCCAACTCAAAATCCGGAGCTTTATCTCCTTCTTTCACAGCATCCTCTCTCATTTTGCTCTTATCTTTCAACACGGTAATATATAACCAAACATCACGCCAAAGGTTATAGTGCAAAGTTAGCCTGTGTTAAGTCTAAACACCAAAGAAAACAGTCATTTATAGTATACAAAGTAGATTTTGGGCATCTTTGCAGCAGCTATGCCCCGAATAAACGTCATCATCCCCGCTTACAACGAAGCCCGCTCTATTTCGAAGGTCCTTCAGGCCATACCGGCAGGCCTGGCAGCGGAGGTGATCGTGGTGAATAACAACTCCATGGATGATACGGCAGCCATCGCCAGGCAGGCTGGGGCAACTGTACTGGAAGAGCCAAGGCCCGGCTATGGGAATGCCTGCCTGAAAGGCATAGCCTATGCGGCGGCCAAGCCCCTAGCTACTCGCCCGGACATCATTGTTTTCCTGGACGGGGACTTTTCGGATTATCCCGAGGAAATGTCCCTGTTGGTGCAGCCCATTCTGGATGGGAAGGTGGACATGGTAATTGGCTCCAGGGCGTTGGGGAAGCGGCAGGCAGGGGCTATGCTCCCCCAGCAGATATTCGGGAACTGGCTGGCCACCACCTTGCTCCGGCTTTTTTACGGGGCCCACTTTACAGATTTAGGTCCCTTCCGCGCCATCCGCTTCGATACGCTGCAACAGTTGCAGATGAAGGACCGCACTTATGGCTGGACGGTCGAAATGCAGGCTAAGGTTGCCCGGAAAAAGATTAAGTATACCGAGGTGCCTGTAACTTACCGAAAGCGGATCGGTTTCTCTAAGGTGTCGGGCACGGTCAAGGGCACTGTGCTGGCCGGCTACAAGATCATTCTGACTATTTTTAAATACCTATAGCAGCACGCATATGACCTGGGCAGAAGCAGCAGTAATCTTTGTGTACGGCCTTTGTCTTGCCTTTATCTTCTGCTATAGTCTGGTGCAGCTGCACCTTACGCTGCTCTACTGGCTTCGGAGAAAAAGTAGCCGGAAGACATATCGGCATGCAAGCATACCGCAACAGGAATGGCCTAGCGTAACGGTGCAATTACCTGTTTATAATGAGCGCTACGTGGTGGAGCGGCTCATCACAGCGGTCGCTGCTTTTGATTACCCCTCCGACCGCCTGCAGGTACAACTATTGGACGACTCGACGGATGAAACAACGGCCATAATTGAGGAGAAGCTGAAACAGTATCCGCAGCTGCAGATAGCACACATCCGCAGGCCCCGACGCACCGGCTACAAGGCAGGGGCCCTGCAGTACGGGCTCTCCAGTGCTACCGGAGAATTTATTGCTATTTTTGACGCTGACTTTCTTCCCGCCCCCGATTTCCTGAAGCGCACCCTCTCTGCCTTTCACTCTGATCGTGTTGGCGTAGTGCAAACCCGCTGGGGCCACTTAAACCAGGACTACTCTCTTCTAACTCGCCTGCAGGCCTTTGGCTTGAACGCGCACTTTACCGTGGAGCAGGCCGGACGTAACAGTGGCGGGCACTTCATGAACTTCAATGGCACGGCCGGTATCTGGCGCAAAGCCTGTATCGTGGATGCCGGAGGGTGGAAAGCGGACACACTGACGGAAGACCTGGACCTGAGCTACCGCGCGCAGCTGAAAGGCTGGGAATTCAAATACCTGGAGGAGGTAGAGGCCCCCGCCGAGTTACCGGCAGCCATGGGTGCCCTCAAATCGCAGCAGTTCCGCTGGACGAAAGGCGCCGCCGAAACAGCCCGGAAGCATTTGGGAGAGGTTCTGCGGGCGCACGTTCCTCTCAGCACGAAACTGCATGCCACCTTTCACCTGCTTAACAGTGGCGTGTTTATCTGCGTGCTGCTAACGGCCCTCCTCAGCGTACCGGTCTTGTTCATTAAACAAGAACACCCGGAACTGGACGGGCTTTTTAAGCTAGGGGCGGTTTTACTGCTGAGCCTGCTGGCTATCATCGCCTTTTACTGGACTGCCCTGTACCAGCAGAGCTACTCGGCCTGGCGCACGACCAAGCGCTTTGTGCCGGAGTTCTTCCTGTTCCTGTCTATCTCCATGGGGCTCTCACTGCATAACAGTTTAGCCGTGCTGGAAGGCTACCTGGGCCGAAAAACGCCTTTTGTGCGCACGCCCAAGTACAACATTGTACAGGCCAAGGACTCCTGGCGACAACAGGCTTACTTTATGGGAAGTATAAACCCTGTCACTGTACTAGAGGGGCTGCTAACACTCTACTTTGCCTGGGGCCTGGTGCTGGACTTTCAGTTAGCCGATTTTGGGCTACTCCCTTTTCATATAATGCTCGTATTAGGGTTCGGTACTGTTTTCAGTTATTCCCTTTTCCATAGCAGGCGCGCAAAAGCATGAGCACACCTAAAGCACCGGCTTCTATAGCAATAGGCTTTTCAGCTGCCGCGTACCTGGCCCTGGCCTACGCCACACCACGCACCGACTTTTCGCAGTTGTTGTGGCTCTACGCTGCTTTGTTCGGAGCTTACCTCTACCTTATCAATACACGCTTGCCCGTATGGCAGGGCCTGGCCGCAGCAGTTCTGTTCCGGCTTCTGTTTTTGCTGGCCATGCCCGCTTTGTCTGACGACTTTTACCGCTTCGTGTGGGACGGGCGACTGTTAACAGCAGGCCTGAACCCTTTTTTACACCTGCCCCAGTACTTTCTTTTGCCTGACGCACCGCAAGTGGCAGGCATCACTGAGGAGTTGTACAGCCAGTTAAACTCACCGAATTACTACAGTGTTTACCCGCCTGTGGCACAAGCTGTGTTCTGGCTTGGGGCCTGGCTGTTTCCCGGCAACCTGCTGGGAAGCGTTATCGTGATGCGGGTTGTATTGTTGTTAGCGGAGGCGGGGAGCATCCTCCTGCTCCTGCGCCTGCTCCGTAAAATGGGCCTCCCCGACAAGCAGGTACTGTTGTATGCCCTCAACCCACTGGTGATTCTGGAACTGGTCGGGAACCTGCACTTCGAAGCGCTGATGATCTTCTTCCTGTTGCTGGCCCTGTACCAGCTCTCTTACCAGCGGGTAGCCGTATCAGGTGTAGCCTTCGGGCTATCTGTGGCGAGCAAACTCTTACCCCTGATGTTTCTGCCTTTCCTGCTACGTCGGCTGGGGCTATATCAGTTTACCCTGTTTGGCCTGATCGTGCTGCTTACTTTGGTTGCGACCTTCTATCCACTGGTGTCGGCAGAGGTGTTGCTCAACATCTTTCAGAGCATCGACCTGTACTTTCAGAAATTCGAGTTTAATGCCAGCGTGTACTACCTCCTGCGCTGGCTCGGCTACCGGCTGGCAGGCTTTAACCTCATCTGGGTGTTGGGGCCCTTTTTGTCTTTTGTGGCTTTAGTGGCCATCCTGACGATGGCCACTGTGAAAAAGCTAGGCTCTATGAAAAGGCTGGCGGGCTACATGGCGGCCGCCCTTACGGTATACCTCCTCCTTTCTACCACCGTACACCCCTGGTACATTACCACGCTGGTGGCGCTCACAACCATGAGCAGGTTCCGGTACGCCATAGTATGGTCTGGCCTTGCCATCCTTACCTACGCTGCCTACCGCTCCAGCTCCTATCAGGAGAGTCTGGAGTTAGTGGCACTCGAGTACGGAATCGTTTTCCTGTGGCTCACCGCCGAACTCTACCTTTACCGCCAACGGCGCCGACTGGAAAACCTAGCAAACCGGGAAGAAGCGGTTATGCTGTAGCTTGCGTTGTTCCGTCGTACGACAGGTTACAGCACAATCACTGGCGGGGAGATGTTCATAACCAAAAGTTATTTGTAACTTGATTACCAGATGACTCCTGAAAGAAAAGTTGTTGTTTATATCGCCATGAGCCTGGATGGCTATATTGCCGGGCCTAACGATGATTTAACATTTTTGTCTACCGTTGAGAAAGAGGGAGAAGACTATGGTTATTCTGCTTTCTATAAAACAGTAGACACCATCATCTTAGGCAGAAAGACCTATGATTGGGTCATGAAGCAAGTGCCCGTGTTTCCGCACAGTGGGAAAGAAAGCTACATCTTAACTAGCACAGCAAGACCAGCCATCGGGAAAACGCGCTTTTACACAGGCGATGTAAAAGAGCTGATCGCCAAGCTCAAAAGCCAGCCAGGGAAGAACATTTTTATTGATGGGGGTGCCGAAACTGTTACTGCTTTGCTACAGGACAAACTAGTGGACGAGTTTTACATTTCGATCATCCCTATCCTACTAGGTGAAGGCATCCGGCTCTTTAAAGACGGACGGCCAGCGCAACAACTGAAGCTTGTGGAGACAAAGCCATATGACACAGGACTTGTACAGCTACATTACAAGCGCTTTGAAAGTTAAGAGCACCACGGCTTACCACATTCAACAGCCCTTCAGCATGGCCACCCGGCTAAACCTAATCCTCTCCCAGGTCCTGTAGGGGTGCCATCAGGAAGTCATTCAAAGGCTTCAGGGCCTGAAAAGCGTCCAGCACTACGGCCATAAAGTCCTTCCGCAATACCGTCTCGTCCGTTAAGGGCATTATCCCGTTCCAGCCTTTAAAGCGGAGGTACTCAATGGCAGGGTTCTCCTTGTCGTAGCCTTTTGGCGTTGTCTTCAGCTTTTCTCCGGATATGCCTCCAAAGCGCTGGTTAAAGTCCTCTGACTCCACGATTTCCTTGAACGCATCCAGGTTGTAATCGATTTCCTGCCGCACGGCTTTCAGCTGCTCTGCCGGCGGATACCACAGACCTCCTGCCACAAAAGAGCTGTTGTTTCCGGCCAGGTGCAGGTAATAACCGGGATAAACAGATTTACGCCCTCCTTCGGCAATGTAAGCCCCGAAGTGGTCTTTGTAAGGGCGCTTGTCGTTCGAGAAACGCACATCCCGGTAAATCCGAAACACCAGGTCTCTGCCCTGCTGCCCATGCACCACAGGCTCAAAGGTCTGCATCTCCAACAGGAGTTCATTCAGAAAATTAATGTATTCCTTTCGGGCTGTCTCGTAGCGCTTCTTGTTTTCGCTAAACCACTCCCTGGTATTATGTTCAGCCAGTTCGGCCAGAAACGTAAGGGAGCTTTGACTTATCGTTGTAGGCATCTTTTTCGTTCTTAATTCATAGGGTTGGGGGCAGCTTGTTTCCCCCCTCCTGCCAGTAAGCGTAGCGGCTCAGCTGCTTCAGCTTTAGCTTGCGGCCATCCCAGGTCTCCTGCTGTAATAGCTGGTTCGGATACTGTGAGGCAAACCAGTAGGTATTCTGTTTTCCCTCCTCCAGACGCACGATGACCTGCCAGGCCGCTTGCCCCTCCAGATCGGTTTTAACAGTGGAGAGTTTTGCCTGGTAAACAACAGGCGCTAAAGCCTTATTATTTTGCAAGGACTCCACCACATTCGCCTGAAGGCGCAGCCCGTCCTGGAAACGTAGTGCCCGCAAAGTAGAAGGAAGCTGGTCTTCGAACAAAGCATTCTTCGGCAAGTCCCTGTGCCCCTCTCCCTGCCCGTCGAAGTAAGAGTTATAGTACTCCTGGTAACTGTTTCCCTCGTCCGTTATGGCCTTAAAGGTATTGCCGCACCACTCCTGTGAGGAAGTCGTAAGCTTGTGCAATGCCCAAGGCTGCTCCCGGTGCAGGAACAGGGACGTGAGGTAATGATAAGGGTATTTTTCCGTCGGGATGCGGGCAAACTGGTTCACTTTTAAGACCGGAAACAGATCCGAACGCGAATAGTCGTCGGTTTTAACGTTATGCGCTCTGTTGAAGTCTTCCTTAACGGTGATCTGGGTAAACTCAAAGCTTCGCTTTTTGTCATATACCACCCGCTCTGCATCGTAAATGGCGACCTCTGCCAGGCCATCATCCCATAGCTTGTTCATGGCCCAGTCCGGTTGGAAGAACTCCTGCAGTTCGGTATAACTGTTTTTGTCTGCTCCAATTGCGGCGGCACTAATATCCTGGTTAGCGCAAGCTATAAATGTACCAGCCATGCCAATTAGAAGGAGGCAAAGCAAAGGCAGTAATCGTTTCATAAATAGATTATTTGTACGCTTTGCAAAGCAAAAAACGTGCGAGGCTAAGCGAAGGCAAAGGTCTGGAGTATCCGAAGACAACGCAAGTGTTATGAACCTGTAGCCCTATCCCTCTACCATAAACTTTCGTTCCCCTTTTATATCTGGACCTCTGAGAGAAACTGAAGTTATTTCTTGTGCTGAAAGAACTAAGATCCTTCCTCTTATAATAGATAAATCGTACTGTTTAAGTTATTGGCTTTGCTCCTGCCCCAGGTCTTCCACATAGTCTACATCAGACAGGCGGGGTAATAAAGCGTAAGACAGGTTCAGGCGTTGGACGTCCTGGAGGGTGTCGGGAAAAACATGCTCCGTGCTCCATTGCTTATTCCGGAAGAGGTCAGCGTGCAGTCTGTTCATCCCCAGTAGGTAGTAGCCTCCATCTAAAGCAGGGCCAATGACAACCTCGTGGGTCTTTAGCTCCTCAAAAGCCTGCGCCACGATCTCCTGCGTCAATTGCAGGCAGTCACTCCCGATGATCACCACCGAGGCATATTCCTCTTCAAAAGCGGCGGCAAAGGAAGCTTCCATTTTCTCGCCCAGCTCGCCTGCTGGCTGCACCCGCTTCTGGTAGTGCTCATTTGGCCACAAGTCATCCTGCTCTACCTCGTTGGAGTAATACACCAGTTTTTCTACAGGCACCTCCTGCGTTACCTTTCGGGTATGCTCCAAAAGGTGCAGGTATATCTCCAGCGCTTTTTCAGGTCCTACTGCTGCTGCCAGGCGGGTCTTTACCTTGCCTAGTTCCGGGTTGCGCACAAACAGCATGAGTAGCTTCTTATTCGTCATATACTTTCTCTCCTTTCTGTAGCCACATGCCCCAAAGCTCCGAGTAAGCATGCACCTGTTGGGTGACACCCGCCCTGTTGTAAACAGGAAAGCCCCTGTTTACCCACTCAAACAGGCCGCCGTACAGATTCAGCACATTTGTAAAACCGGCTTGCTGCAACTTTTCTCCTACCCGCTCGCTCCGATAGCCAACCGAGCAGTACACAACTACTAGCTTATCTTTTGCCTCTTTGCCCAGCTCTGTCGGCTGAAAAGTGGCCGGGTCTACCTGCCGTGCCCCTTTCATGTGGCTCACGGCGAACTCCTTCGTACTCCGGGTGTCTAACAAAAGCAGTTGGTGCTTTTGCTCCAGTAGCTGGTACAACTTCTCGGGCTTTATCTGCGGCACCGTGTTATCATACAGGCTCTTCAGCAGTAAAGCATAAGCCTTGTTTGTGGGCTGGCTACAGGCTTGTAACAGTGGAAGCCAGCACATGGCCGCAGCCAGGTATAGTTTCTTTCTCAATGGTTTTGTGTTCCTCTTATGCTTTAAAAGAAAGGAATGTAGCCGGCTATTTAACTGTTTCCCCCCCACAGCTGGATCCTGCCCCGGCCGTGCAGCCATAGCAGTGCTGGTTCAGAACGATGCTGCGCTTATCCAGGCTGGCCAGATCAAAATCCCGAATATGCTGCGGTGCACTTTGCGCTACTTTCAGGTCCAGCATCTGGTTAAAATCACAGTCGTAGAGGTAACCGTCCCAGCCCACCGATACCGTGTTGCGGCACATCACGCCCATGGCAGCGACAGGGTTGAAGGCATCCACTAATTTCTGCATATAGCTGTCGTAATTGCCACTTTTGACTAGGTAATCCAGGTAGCGGCTAACCGGCAGGTTGGTAATGCAGAAGAGGCTGTTGAAGTCGATATCATAGCCTTTCTTGAGCCTGCGCTTGAACTCTGCCTCCAGCGAAGCCTGCCCGCTCGGCAGAAAAGCACCGGAAGGGTTATACACCAGGTCCAGCTGCAGGCCTGTCCCCTCTTTGCCGTAGCCCACCTCGTTGAGCAGTTGCAGCGCCTGGATGGACTTCTCGAACACCCCATCGCCCCGCTGTGCATCTGTGCGCGATGCCTGAAAGTAAGGCAAGGAGGAGACAACATGTACCCTATGCTTCTTAAAGAACAGGGGCAGGTCGTGGTACTTTTTGTTGGCCAGAATAATAGTGAGGTTGCAGCGCACCATCACCTGCCGCCCCAGCTGGGAAAGTTCTTCCACGAACCAGCGGAAATCCGGGTTCATCTCGGGCGCGCCCCCCGTCAGGTCTACCGTCTTAATGTCCGGTGCCTGGCGCAGGGCCTCCAGGCAAAGCTCCATGGTTTCGCGCGTCATGATCTCTTTGCGGTCCGGTCCGGCATCTACGTGGCAGTGCTTGCAGGTCTGGTTGCACATCTTGCCCACGTTAATTTGCAGAATCGTGGTGCCCGTCGGCTGGAGGGGGTATAGGTCATGCTCCCGCAGCTTGGCGTCAAAGGCCGGAAAGCGCTCACCCTGCCGTGATGGTCCCTGGAGTACGTTCAGTTGAAAGGATGAATCGGCTAGCGCATGCTGCTGGCCTTTCAATGATTTTGTCGTGGATCCCATAGGCTACATCGTCAACTCTTTGATCTTGTTCATCATCTGCACACCGTGCACCAGGGCAGCTCCCCCTTTTATGGCAGCAGCCACGTGCACGGCCTCCATCATCTGGTTTTCGTCAGCCCCCTTCTGCAGGCAATCGGTACTGTAAGCATCAATGCAGTAAGGGCATTGCACCGCATGTGAAACAGCCAAAGCGATCAAGGCTTTCTCGCGTTCGGTCAGGGCGCCTTCTTTGAATACCTCACCATAGTAGTCAAAAAATTTGCGGCCCATTTCAGGCTGCAGCTCGGAGATGTTACCAAATTTGGCGAGATCGTCGGGGTTGTAATAGGTCTTTTCCATAGGAAGATTATTGTTTTAAGTGATTGTTTTGTATGCTGATAAAGGCAGACGCACTGCTGCCATTCGTGAGGCTGCAGGGACAAAAAACCTGCTTGCTGTACAGTCGTTTTCCATCACCCTGCCTTGCAACAGGCGTTCCTGCTAGTGCTTAGGGCATAGCGACGGAGAAAGAAAAAATAAATTAAAAGGGAGGTGCCCGTAGCAGAACGCTACCTATGGGTAACTCGAAAGGTGCGCCGATAGCCTGATCCTGTGCTGGTTTGAATGCCTCGCTAGCAAGCAAGGCTTGAAGCAGTTTTTTGAGGATATCGCCTTCGAGCAGCCGCTCTAGCTCCCGAATAAGCCCCTGCTCGTCATCAACATCAGACTTCTGTGCAAGCAGGAAGAACTGCTTTTCCGGAGCTTCGCTGTGCTGCCGGGCATAGGCCTGCAGCTCTCCCAGCACTTTAGCTGTCTGCCAGTTCAACTGGCAAAAGGTCTCCTGCTGAAAGCTTTCCTTTTGGATGCCAATCAGGTAGGCCCCACCGTCTGTGGCAGGGCCTATGACCAAACTGTTATGCCGCAGTGCCTCCTGTGCCGCATAAAGGTCTGAAGCCGCCAAGGTGGGGCAATCGCTCCCTACACAAATTACCCGCTGGTATCCTGCTGCAAAGGCTTCTTGAAAGGCATTGGCAAGCCGTTCTCCGAAGGTGTTCCCCTGCTGCTGCTGGGTAAAAAGCGTGATAAGCGGCAGTTTGGTGCTATTAACTACCCGTAAGGTATGATCTAAGAGTACCTGGGCTATCTCTTCGTTGGTAGGTGCACCGTGCCTGGAAGAAAAGAGCTTTGTCTTCACTTCCTGTCCTGCTGCATGTGCAAACAGAAGAATGGCGGTATCAACGTTAGCAGTGGTCAAAAAAGCTGCTTTTCTGGTAAAACCGGTAACAGTACGCTTTGTTACCTGGAAGTAGCAGGAATCCTAGTATACTCTGTGGAAAAACTAATAGTTCTATAAAAGAAGTCCATTCCTATCCTATGGCCTCTCCAATGCTTTGCTCTGCCCTTATGGTAGTCTCGCCAATTAGCGCGTTAACAGTAGCCTAAGACCTTATAGACGATAAAACCAGTCACCTCATGGATAAGCAGGTGCCAGCCACTGAAGGCGGATACACTCGGAATGATCGTTTCGTCTGGGGTAAAGCGCCGCTCAGAGGCATTAAAGTCTGTGCTAAAGGCGCTGGCTTTTACCCCGGCTTTCTGAAAACAAGCAGCTGACCGGCGCATGTGGAAGGCGGATGTTACCAACAAAAGGTTTTTCCATTCCGGGTGCTGCTCCACAAGCTTAGCGGTATTCTTCGCATTTTCGCGGGTGTTACGGCTGTTACCCTCTATCAGGATATCTTCCTTTGGCACATTCGCAAGCAGCAGCACCCGCTCGATCTGCTCTGCTTCAGCCACAGCTCCCGCCAAAACGCGCCCGCTGCCTCCTGCTATCAGGAACTTATCAATCTTTCCCATGCGATAGAGCTGCAAGGGGTGAAGGAAGCGGTCTGCCCCTTTATGCGTGTGGATCCTGTCCGGGATATCCTCCCGAAAGGCTGTGACGCCTGTCAGGATAACTGCTACATCGTAATGCTTCACATCCTCTACCGGCATAGCCTCTACCTCCCACGCCCGCCAAGCTTCATTCGCCAGAAACGGATTGGAGAATAAAAAGAGGATCCCCAGTGCTCCGACCAGGCTGAGACGCCGCCACTTGGCAGACCGAAGCAACGCAGCGAATATCAAAAGTAAGAGCACCCAGATAAAGGGCATCAACAAAAAGTGTAGCGTTTTGGAAAGGATGAAGAACATAACACTGAGCTTATGAAAACAGCCAGAGCAATAGAAAGAGTGGCGCCTTATGCTGAACTAAAACTGCCCTGAAGCAGCCTGATCTTCCTGTAGTTTACCGGTTACATACCCTTGGCAAAGGCAATATAGGAAAGTAAAGGGAAATGGTAAAAGCACTTGCCCTAAAAGAACTTGCGGAACAGCCACATGAGCAGCGAGAAGAGAATGCTGAGCAAGATCATGCTGGTGATAGGGGCGTAAAAACGCATGTTCTTTTTCTCCACGCGTATATCGCCGGGCAAATGGCCAAACCAACTGAACTTATCCCCTGCCAGCCAGATCACCAGTCCCACTACAACCAGTACTATCCCTAAAAGCACAATTGTTTTCCCGATAGGCTGCATTGTTTACCCTTTTGTCGTGAACGCCAAAGATACGCTTTTACTTAAAAACCTGCGCGCACCCCAACGGCAAAGCTGAGAATGTCCCAGGCCGTGAGCGTAGGATCCTTTACGGCCGACGTCACGATCAGGTCGTAGGTGCTTAACTCTCCATAAAGGCTAACTTCCTTCAGGGTCCCGCCATTGAGCTGCCGCGTAAGCTCAGTGCCTATGCCTCCCGTTATCCGCAGGCTGCTCGTCCACCAATAGTAGTTTTTGGGGTAAGAGCTGTCCCAGGAGGTAGAGAACTGGTCCCGGAAATAGTAGCTGAGGCCCAGGTTCATCCGCAGTGGTGTCCATTGCACTTGCCTACTCAGGTCAACCCGCCTGATGGGCCGGTACACTCCTCTGACTGTTAGCAGGTGCAACACTTCCTTGCCATCGAGTTTCGGGACAAAGCCATAGAGTAACTCAGCGCTTAATTTATCCTGCAGAAAGCTGTAACTTGGTCCGGCCGAAAACATACCGGTATTGCCGGCAAACTGTAGCGTAACGCCATCCGGGGCATACCAATTTCTGCTGTCTCTCTCTTTGTCTTGCGCTATACCTTGGAAAGGAAAACTGAGGAGGCAAAGGACACTTACGAGTAATCTTATTTTCATCTTCTGGCTGCTAAATCTTTACACGCTCAAAGCTCACCTCGTTCCCTGCCACGGTAAACACCACATACTCCAGCTTCTCGGTAGCTGCGGTCTCTAAAACAGGTAGTTCCTCCCCAAAAGGGAAGTGGTACTTGTAGTTGTGGTTATGCCCGTGCAACGAAAAGTCTACCTTGTACTGGTTCAACAACTGCCCGTACCGAACCGACTTCTCCTCACCGAACTCGGTATTGGTTGGAGGAATGTGGGACACCACGATCACATTTTCATAAGTTGCAGAGGCCTTAAGTTCCGCCTCAAGCCAATCCAGGTCGGGCACTTGCTTATCGAACTCCAGGTAATTGGTGTTCAGCAGGATAAACTTGGTGTTTCCCACAGCAAAGCTGACGTCATAGTCGCCATACATGGCGCTAAAGACTTCTTTGCCGTTGTTGATGGCGTCATGGTTGCCAACCACGGCCACGTAGGGCACCTTCAGCGTTTTAAAGTCCTCGTGCACCAGCTTAAACTCTTTCACCAGGCCAAAATCCGTCAGGTCTCCCCCAAGCAGTACAAAATCAATATCCTCCAGCTGGTTTATGTGCCGGACCAGTTGCTCATTCTCCTGGTAGAAGCCCTGAGGATCGGCTGTTAACACAAAACGGACGGTATCTGTTGGCGCAATATCCAGCGCTTCGATTGCAGCGATGTTGCGTTTGTTAAGGTCTTTTTCATCCTCATCCAGGCGCACCTCATAAGGGCTGTATTCAAATTCATCGCACGCCTGCATGCTTACGGTCAGTAACAGCATGCCCACAGACAGGAGCACATGGCCACACGTTTTTATAATTGAAAACATAA
This sequence comes from Pontibacter ummariensis, assembly GCF_900188175.1. Classification (GTDB taxonomy): domain Bacteria; phylum Bacteroidota; class Bacteroidia; order Cytophagales; family Hymenobacteraceae; genus Pontibacter; species Pontibacter ummariensis. The sequence goes on from NZ_FZOQ01000023.1 coordinate 49,877, forward strand.
TGGGTTGGTTTCATAAACTTTCTCCTCGATTTTACCACCGCAGGTATTGGAATGTTTCGGATTCGGCTTCAAGAAACAACAATTCCTGAGACTCCTGGCTTAACTTTCATTTTTTCAAGAACAGTATAGCTCCTGTAGGCTTCTACTCTCCTCCCCAATTGTCAGATTTTAACACACCAGGCTATCCCTACCCCTTTATCCTGCGAGGGGCTGTGCTTCATTTTAAGTGCAGATTAAATTCGCAGATCAGCCTTAAAAGCGTTAAATTTGAGGTACGTAGTAACGCATTAAAACCCATAACCGCTTGAAAGTCTGTATTGCTGAGAAACCTAGTGTCGCCCGTGAGATAGCCATGGTCATTGGTGCCAAAAGCAAGAAGGATGGCTATTACGAAGGCAACGGCTACCAGGTCACCTGGACCTTCGGGCACTTTTGCACCTTACGCGAGCCCGACGACTACCGCCCGGAGTGGAAGCGCTGGAGCCTCTACGACCTGCCCATGCTACCCGAAAAGTACGGCATTAAGCTAATGAAGGACAGTGGGGTACAAAAGCAGTTTAAAATCATCAAGCAGCTGCTGGACAAAGCGGAAGAGGTCATTAACTGCGGGGACGCCGGGCAAGAGGGGGAAGTGATCCAGCGCTGGGTACTGACAGAGGCGAAGTACAGAAAGCCTTTTAAACGCCTTTGGATCTCTTCGCTTACAGAGGAGGCCATACGCCAGGGTTTTGCAAAGCTGCGCGATGGTGCTGAGTTCGACTCGCTGTACCAGGCTGGTAAGAGCCGTGCCATTGGTGACTGGCTACTGGGTCTGAACGCGACCCGCCTCTTTACCCTGAAGTACGCCAACGGCAGCCGCCAGACACTGTCAATCGGACGTGTACAAACCCCCACCCTGGCGATGCTGGTAAACCGCCACCACGAGATCGCCAACTTTGTGCCGCAACCATACTGGGAACTGAAGACGGTCTACCGCGACACGACTTTCTCCAGCACCAACGGCCGTTTTCAGAAGGAAGAGGAAGCCCAGAAGATCATGGAGGCGATCAAAGAGGCGGAACTCACCATTACGGACGTAGAGACGAAAAAGGGAACAGAATCGCCGCGCCAGCTTTTCGACCTGACCTCCCTACAGATCGAGTGTAACAACAAGCTGAGCCTGTCTGCTGACGAAACGCTGAAGACAGTGCAGAGCCTGTATGAGAAAAAGGTGGTTTCCTATCCGCGTGTGGATACCACATTCCTGCCGGATGATATTTACCCAAAGATCCCCGGCATCCTGCAGGGCCTGAGCAACTACAGCCAGGAAGTAGCACCACTGCTGCAGAGCAAGATCCGAAAGACCAAGAAAGTCTTTAATAACAACAAAGTTACCGATCACCATGCCATCATCCCGACGGGTGCGGCGGCGGGTAACCTGTACGGACGCGAGGCGGATGTGTATGATATTGTTACCCGCCGTTTTATAGCTGCTTTTTACCCCGACTGTATCGTAAGTAACACCACCGTCATGGCAGAGTCGGCAGGCTATACCTTTAAAGTGCGGGGCAAGCAAATACTCGACCCGGGCTGGCGGGTGATTTACGGCGCCGAGGATGTGAAGTCGGAGCCTACCGGCAAGGACAACAAAGAGGAGGAAGAGGCGGCCGGGGTACTACCGAATTTCGAGAAGGGAGAGCATGGCCCACACGCTCCTTTGCTGGAAAAGAAGATGACCAACCCTCCCAAGGAGTATACAGAGGCTACCCTGCTGCGCGCAATGGAAACGGCGGGCAAGCAAGTGGAGGATGAGGAGCTGAAGGACGCGCTAAAGGAAAACGGCATCGGCCGCCCTTCTACCCGTGCCGCCATTATCGAAACCCTATTCAAGCGCCAGTACATCCGAAAGGAGAAAAAGAAGATCGTCCCAACCCAGATGGGCATTGACCTGATCGGCGTGATCCGGAACGAGACCCTGAAGTCGGCAGAGATGACAGGCCAGTGGGAACGCAAGCTACGTCAGATAGAGGGTGGCGAGTTTAAGGCGGAAGCCTTTTTGCAGGAGCTGCAGGAGTTTGTGATGAACCTGGTGCAGGAAGTGAAGTATGACAAGGCCACCGTTACCATAGAGCCGCAACAGGAAAACAGGTCAACGAGCAAGCCCAAGAAGAAAGCCGAGAAGGCCGAAAGTAAAAAAGCTGAGACCAGAGAGGTTCAAGGCCTTGGCGCCTGCCCCGCCTGCAAACAAGGCCACATTTTGAGGGGGGCCAAGGCCTTCGGCTGTGTTCGCTATAAAGATGGGTGCCGCTTCCTGATTCCTATTGCCCAGCAGGGCAAGGAACTAACCGATAAGCAGGTACAGGCACTCCTTACAAAAGGAAAAACCCCGACGATTAAGGGCTTTAAAGATGAACAAGGCGAGAGCTTTGATGCCGTTTTAAAGCTCGATGCAGCCAAGGGACTTGTCTTAGATAAAGCAGAAACAGCTCAGAAAGTAAATCCTTTCGAGCAATGCCCGCGCTGCAAGCAAGGAAAGCTATTGAAAGGCAGAGCGGCTTATGGCTGCAGCAGGTTCCGGGAAGGGTGCCAGTTCGTGGTTCCCTTCGAGATGGGCGGAAAGCAGCTGACGGAAAAGCAACTCGCTGCTCTTCTACTAAAGGGTAAGACGCCCAAAATAAAAGGCTTTATCTCGAACAAGACAGGAAAGCCTTTTGAAGCGGCCCTCACCCTAAATGAGCAGTGGCAGGTGGTGTTTCAATTCTGACTCTGAAGTAAAAATCCCGGCAAGGGCTACCTACTCTTGCCGGGCTAGTTCAAAAAGCCTTGCCTACTGCACGTTAAACTTCACTTCCTTTAACGACTGGTTCGTGCGCCTGTCTTGGGCACTTATCAGTAAAGTGTATTTGCCTGGCTCAAAGTTCTGTAGTGACACGAGGGTGTCGTATTCTACTACTGTTTTCCCAGGTTTGGTAACAAAATGTATCAATTCATTTTCACCACTACTGCCCGCTACTACAAAGTCCAGGTTGCTCACCTGGTCTTTATCCACCACAGTTACATCAATCGTTAGCCCCTGTCCTATGGAGGCAGTTTGGTTATTGGTAGGGGTGTTTACGGTAAGGCTAGGAACAGAACCGTCTGGCTCCAGGTTTCCACTCTCGAACAAGTCCTCACACGCCGTTAGCGTTAAAATGGCGGCCAAAGCGGCCGGTACTGTTTTTAATTTCATGGTAGTATAACTGAACGTCTTTTCCCGACTTTCAGGCAAAGTTTGTTTTGCACTATTTGCCTCTGGCACTTTAGCCACATGCTAGCATGCAGCCCGCGCAAATATAGAATTCCTCCCACTAACCCCAAAGATCCTCCGCAACTTAATTACAATTTCGCAAAACTTATCACACAGCAAGACGAGCACCCAAGACAGGCAACATAGAACTACTAATCAAATATATACATATGTAGATATTTAATTAAACGCAGACAACCACATAGACACCCAATCAAAATAGTACAAACATAATCAAGTGAAGCCGCTGTAAAAGTGGGCTCTAAGCACCGGGTTTAGTTGCACCATTATATCTCAATTGTTCTGATGCGCGCTTTATGTACAACACCTTGGATAAAGGCTATAGTATAGAGCCATAATATAACTTATGCCACACCCTATGCGTACAGAAATACGTCGCAGCAATGCTGTGTACATTTTTTTGAAGAGAATAACTTGTGAAACTATAAACTTAGAACCTATGAGAAGCTATGAAAACTCGGGTTACAACCCGTACAACAGTAACACCAGATCAGAAACCGGAGGATCAGCCAGAAACTACTACTCCGGCGATTATGACTTAACAGAAGGCCGTAACCGTAGAGGCTATGGCTCCCGCACTTATGATCAGGGCAACAGCACTCTAGGCTCCGGGCGTGATATGTTCTCCTCATCTGGTTACAGAGGATATGGAGCATCAGGAGAGACAGACTACGACCGTAATAACTACGGTTCTTCCAGCTACAGCACGTATGGCGACCGTTTCAATAACGATCGTCGCGGCGCAAACTACGATGCAGACTACCGCTCAGCCTACGGCAACAACTACGATACTGACCGTTATGACCGTGACAGCAGATGGGGTGGCAGCAATATAAACACCTGGGACCGCAACAATGATCGCGATGAGAGCAACATGTGGGAAAGGACCAAAAATCGTGTATCAAACGCTTGGGACCGCGCCACAAGTGACAACGATCGCGACAGGGACTATCGGGCCAGAGACTATGATACTTACGGTTCTACTGGCGGTTATGGCTCAGGGTCTTTATATGGATCGAACGCCTATGGGGCTGGGACTTATGGCACTGGCTACACTACTTCGAACTACGGCACGTCTTATGACCGAGACAATGACCGGGACCGCTTTAATAGAGACAATGACAGAAGCCGTTACAGCTCAAACTACGATCGGGGAAGCAACGAAGATCGTAGCTTCTGGGACCGCACTGGCGACGAGGTAAAGTCTTGGTTTGGCGATGACGACGCAGAGCGACGTAGAAGAATGGACGAAAGCGAAGACCGCAGGAGAAGAATGAGCGAGATGAGCAACCGGGACAGAAATCGTGACAACGATGACGACTATCGGTATGGGAGTTACTCCTCAGGAAACACCTATAGCGGACCTCCCTACTCTTACGGATCATCTTCAAGAAGAGACTATGAGTGGTAGAAGCAACAGAAGGCCGTTTTATAACGAGCCTAGACGATAGCACTACCTAAGAACAGTGGCTGTATCGCCACAAAAGCCCCGCTGCACGAAGCAGCGGGGCTTTTTTCTTTAAGCAGTGCAGCACGAAGCCTGCGCATGACTATAGCTCAGATACCTCTCCGACTGTGCTGTAGATGTGCTCGTAGCGCCTGAACGTAGAAGTGTCTACTTTCAGGTCACGAAGCAGACCTTCTTTTATGTCATAAACCAGCCCGTATAACTTCGGAGGGTTTTCCGTACGCATCGCATTTTGTATGATAGAGGTCTTGGAGAGGTTGTGGACCTGTTCAATCACATTAAGCTCTACCAGGCGGCGCAGGCGCTCCTCTTCATCATAAAGGCTCAAAAACTCACGCTCATGCAGGCGCATCACGTCTTTTATGTTGCGGAGCCAGTTATCGATTAAGCCATATTGCTTGTTGCTTGCCGCCGCAGCCACTCCGCCGCAGCCATAGTGACCGCAAACGATGATCACCTTCACTTTCAACACTTCCACAGCATACTGCAGTACTGACAGCAGGTTCATGTCCGTGTGCACTACCAGGTTGGCTATGTTGCGGTGCACGAACATCTCCCCTGGCCCTGTCCCGCTTATTTCGTTAGCCGGCACACGACTGTCGGAGCACCCTATAAACAGGTAGCGGGGCTCCTGTCCTAAAGACAGCTTATTGAAGTAGTCCTTGTCTTCGCTGAGCTTCTCGGCTACCCACTTTTTATTATTCTCCAGTATTCTTTGCATTGATTTATATGAGGTTGAAACTTATTGACGAAAGGTAAGGAGTGGCCCTTGAAATGGATTTACCTAGGCCAGTTAGTAAAAAGAGGCTCCTCAGGAGCCTCTCTATAACAGTTTATACTTTATTGATGTTGCTGCTTAGTGCATGTCCATCACACTTACCTCGTTCACGTTTAGCACCTCCACATGAATGTTGCGCTCATGCGCTGTCTTCTTAAACTCCATTATAGCCTCCAGCACGTCGTAGTCTATGTAAGCAGAGTTCGCACCGTCGATGATCACATGGCTGTTATGTGGCAACTGATCCAGGGTAAGGATGATGCTTGCTTTGTTCAGGAACGAAACATGCTCGCTCAGTTTGATGTGAATCGTATCCCGGTTCGCGCTTTCCTCTCTGTGGAAGAAGTAAGGGGACTTGTAATTGGCTTTCAGGATATAGAAGACCCCCACGGCCAGACCGATACAGATACCAATCAACAGGTCTGTGAAGAGGATCGCCAGGATCGTCACGATAAACGGTACAAACTGCTCGTGGCCAAGCTTCAGCTGCCCTTTGTACAGGCTTGGTTTCGTTAGCTTAAAGCCAACCATCAGGAGCACGGCAGCCAACGCAGAAAGCGGCACCATATTCAGAAACTCGGCCAGGAAAAACACGGACAAGGCCAGGAACACACCATGTACAAAAGCCGACACCCTTGTCTGGCCCCCAGAGGCTACGTTAGCGGAGCTACGCACGATCACAGCCGTCATTGGCAGGCCGCCCAGCATACCAGCCACCATGTTACCAACACCCTGAGCTTTCAATTCCCGGTTAGTGTCTGTGCGGCGCTTGTGCGGGTCCAGCTTGTCTACCGCTTCTACGCTTAGCAGTGTCTCCAGGCTGGCCACGATGGCTATCGTAAATGCGACAATATAAAGGTCAGGGTTTGTAAGGAAGCTAAAGTCAGGCAACTGCAGCACCCCTGCCAATTCCTCGCTGCTGCCAATGATTGGAATGCTAACCAAGTGTGACTCGGCAATGGCCAGAGACGTGAAAGCGCTCGAGAACAGGAGGTTCAGTACAACAGCCAAAAGTACTACTACCAGGGCACCCGGTACCAGCTTGAAGAACGTATAACGCTTCAGCCTGTCATTGTCCCAAAGCACGAGGATGACCAGCGATACAATTCCTATAATCAGCGAGCCTGGTTGTATAGAAGAGAAGGCATAGCCAATTTCAGAGAAGGTGTTTCGCCCGTCAGGCTGGAAAAACTCCATCTCACCGAAGAAGTCCTCATCTGCACCCAGGAAGTGCGGTATCTGCTTCAGGATCAGGATTAGACCGATTGCTGCCAGCATGCCCCGGATTACCGAAGATGGGAAGTAAAGGCCAATAACCCCTGCTTTCACAAAGCCCAGCACCAGCTGCAATGCTCCAGCCAACACAACTGCCAGCAAAAAGCCTTCAAAAGCTCCCAGGGTCTCGATTCCGTTCAGTACAATTACCGTTAGGCCGGCAGCAGGACCACTCACACTTAACTGAGAACCGCTAAGCCAGGCAACTACCAGACCGCCTACAATACCTGTTATCAGGCCTGAGAACAAAGGTGCACCGGACGCCAGTGCTATACCCAGACAAAGCGGAAGTGCTACCAGGAACACAACTAAGCCAGCCGGGATGTCTTTCCCCAGGTTGGCTACGTAATCGTTTGTTTTTTCTTTCATACTCCAACGTGCAACTGATCCTCCAGCGGTCCTTAACTCTAAAAATGCTGAAGACGTTTAAACCTATTTTAACGCTGCAAAGATGTAGCGATAAGATTAACGTGAAATTAAAAAGACATTAAAAGGAGATTAAAAACAGTATCAGGAGGGAATAAACAAGTAAGCCTGCGGTAACTTAATGGTAACCTCAGTACCTTCATTGATTTTAGAGTCAACGGTAATAGCTCCCCGGTGAAGCTTCAGAATTCGTTCGGCCAGGGGCAGGCCAATGCCGTGCCCTGTAATATTGCGTACATTCTCGGCCCTGAAGAAAGGCACAAACACGTGCTTGAGGTCTTCCTGCGTTATCCCCACGCCCTGGTCCCGCACCTTTAGCAGCACCTCATGGTCCTGCACTACAATCTGACCGGTGGCCCCTTTCCCCGAAGGGGAGAACTTTATCGCATTCTCCAGCACGTTCAGCACGGCGATCAACAGCAAGGCCTCGTTCCCCTTAACGATCAACCGGTCTTCATCATCCGGAAACTGGGCAAAGTCTATGTCGATGCGCGCCTCCGCATGGCGTTTCAGGGCCTGTTCCCGCGCCATCCACACCAACTCGTCGAAGCGCAGGTAGGTCTGCTTTACTTTTGATGCGTCCATGCTGGCCTGTGCTATTTGCAGCAGCCCGTTAGAGAGCTCCGCCAGCAGCCGGGCATCCTCCAGGGTAGACTGTAGCACCCGCTGGTACTCCTCCTCCCCCCTGGGCTTCATCAGGGCCACCTCCAGTTCCCCGATCATGGCGGTGAGAGGGGTGCGCAACTCGTGTGAGGCGTTCGACACGAAAGTGTTCTGCATCTCAAAGGCCAACTCCAGCCTATCGAGTAGTTTGTTAAAGGTCATGGCCAGCACAGATACTTCGTCTTTGCCATCTGCATCACTCAGCCGCCGGTGCAGGTCACTGGCATTGATCTTCTCTACCTCACTGACCACTTTGGTGATAGGGCGCATGGCCTGGCGGGCAAAGCCCCACCCCGCTATCAGCACCACCACCATAGACCCCAGAAAGCCCACGATCAAAATCGTCTTCAGGTGCTGCAACTTACGCAAGCTGTAAGCGTCAATGGAGGAGGAGAGCACCACAAAGTTTCCCTGGTTATCGGGGTAGTACACCCCCACTACCTGCCGCACCCCCTGCTCGTACTGCAGCTCCTTCTTTTGTGCTATTTGCTCCAGCCTTTGTGGGGTTACCCCCAGTTTCCCTTCCCCTTTCGAAAACAGCAGCTCCCCGTTCAGGCGGTATATCCGCACCGCCTCCAACGGCAACTCATGGTAAAAGCTGATCAGGTTTTGCTGCCGCTCCTCTTCGCTCACTTCGTCGCTTTCGAGTAAGTGACTGGCAGCAACATAGGCCCGTTGCAAAATCCGGTTATAAAAGTCGTTTTGACGATACAGGGAGGTAAAGTAGTAGATAACAAGCGAGAACAGGACAAGAATCAGCGCAAAGATGCTGGCAAACTGGAGTGTAAGCTTGGTCCTGATTTTCATAGATTGCCCTGTTCTTTCAGTACATATCCCATCCCCACCAGGGTATGGATGAGCTTCGGTTCGTGGTTCTTGTCTATCTTTTTACGCAGAAAGTTGATGTACACGTCAATCACATTGCTCCCGGTGTCAAAAGAGGTTTCCCACACCTGCTCCGTGATGTCCACCCGCGATACCACCCGCCCCTGGTTACGCAACAGGTAGTGCAGCAATGCAAACTCCCTTGCTGTTAGATTTACAGGTTTACCGCCCCGCGTCACCGTTTTCTTCAGCAGGTCCATCTCCAGGTCTGCAATGCAGAGCTTTTCCCCGGCACTGCTCTCCGCCCCGCGCCGGGACAGGGCGCGAATGCGCGCCAGCAGTTCTTTAAACTCGAAAGGCTTGGTCAGGTAATCGTCTGCTCCGGCATCCAGGCCTGTTATCTTGTCATCGGTGGTACCAAGAGCCGTCAGCATTAAAATAGAGACGGTGGTGTTGTGCTTCCTGATCTCGCGGCACACGTCCAGCCCGTTCATGTTGGGCAGGATGATGTCGAGTATCACCAGATCATACTCATGCTGCAAGGCCATTTTTACCCCAAACAGGCCATCATAGGCCTGGTCTACCTCATAAGCCTGCTCTTCCAGTCCCTTTTTTATAAAGGAGGCCACTTTGGGCTCATCCTCAACCAACAGAATTTTCATGATTCAGCGGAGTACAGTTTGTGTTGACCGGGTGTTTTTCAAAATAAAAGTAACTCTACCCCGTAGGGCAAAGATAGCGTAAAGTACCGGGCCGCCTACTTTTAGAAGGGAGGGCGAGGTATCTATTTGCACTCCCTTTCGTTTTTAAGGCTATGGCACACGCACACCACAACCACGCTGGGCATGGGCACCACCATGGCGCCAGTGATAACATAAAGGTAGCTTTTTTTCTGAATCTGGGTTTTACCTTACTCGAAATCGTGGGGGGGCTCTGGATCAACAGTGTGGCCATTCTCTCAGATGCACTGCACGACCTGGGGGACTCCCTGTCGCTGGGGCTTGCCTGGTACTTTGAGAAGGTCGCGAAGCGCGAGCGCGACGAGTACTACACGTTTGGATACAAGCGCTTTTCATTGCTGGGTGCGGTTATCAATTCGGTTATCCTGCTGGTAGGGTCTTTTTTTGTGCTCTCGGAGGCCATTCCCCGTATTCTGGACCCGCAACCTGTCAACGCCGCCGGCATGGTCGGCTTTGCCATTCTTGGCATACTGGTAAACGGGGCGGCTGCGCTGCGGTTGAAAAGCGGAGAGTCCCTGAACCAGAAGGCGGTTCGCCTGCATTTACTGGAGGATGTGTTGGGCTGGGTAGCCGTTTTGGCGGGGGGTATTGTACTGTACTTCTTCGACTTCCCCGTCATCGACCCACTGTTATCAGTAGCTATTACCCTGTACGTACTGTACAACGTGATACAGAACCTGCGCCAGAGCATGAAGATATTCCTGCAGGCTACGCCCTCAAACGTAAACCTGCAGGACGTGACATTACGCCTCGAGCAAATGCCGGATGTTAAGTCGGTACATGACCTGCATGTGTGGACACTGGACGGTACGTACAATGTTCTGACGCTGCACGCGGTGGTGGAGGACACGCTGCAGCTACCACAGGCTGAGGAATTGAAAAAGAAGATGCGTGCTGCTATGGCCGACATGGACATACAGCATATAACGGTAGAGTTGGAAGCCTCCGGGGAGGAATGCAGCCACCAGGGGCTACTTTAACTTAGTTCTGGTTTAAGAGCACTGCTTCACGCACCAGGTCCCCGAAATAATTCTCATCAATATCCTCTAAAGAGCGGATTTTCACGTGCGGGGTCTGGCCGTTCCGGCTTACCAGGCGACGCCCAGGGTCTGCCAGTTCTTTCCCCCGGAAAAAACCGAAGTGGATGCCGCTGCGCGAGGAGACAAAATAACAAACAGGTCCGTAAAAGAAATAGCAGGCACTGTCCCAGCGCACACACTCCTCCAGGTGAGCTACTGAAGCATTAATGATCCTGCGTATTTCCTGTGCCAGTAGCTGTTTTTCAGGTGCCAGTTTGTCGATGTACTCGTCTACCTGGTTTGTTGTGGTTTTACTTCTCATATAGGTTCAGATATTTAACAAGCGGTTTGCTTTAACCTTAAATATACTAATATGATAATATATACCTGTACCTACACTAATTTGTTTCACGGTGCGTGGCCACGCCCCACGATCTTTTATCCTCCAGCTTCACCAGGTATTCATTTTTAAGGAAATACGAAGAATCGGCAGCCTCAAAAAAATCAGCAATACTGACAACATGTACGAACCAACAGGGGGGTTAAGCATCTTCCAGCACGCGCAGCATCCGCTGCTCCAGCGTATCCAAGGGGCAATAGCCATTGGTCAGCAGTTCCAGCCCCTCCCCGGTTTGCAGGTACACGCTTGGGAAAATGGTGGCCCCAATACTGTCTGCGTATCCAAACTCATTCTCCAGTTGCTGCATTATCTCTTCCGACTCGTAGAGCGCCAGGAACAGGTTTTCCGAGATACCAAACAACCTGACCAAACGCACAAGCACCCCGGTGTCTTTCAGGTCCAACCCATCCGCAAAAAAGGCGGAGTGCATCGCCCGTAACACTTCCAGGGTAAGCACAGGCCGCAGCAAACGGACGCAAAGCAGTGCCCGACAGGCAGGCTCGGTGTTATATACAAAGCCCTTCTGCGTAAAAAAACGGTAATCAAAAGGCATGTAAGCGCGCTCCTGTACCTCATGCCAGCTCACAGCCAGTTGTTCTTTCTCTTTAGGTAAGAGGGGCTGTGTTTGATGCGCGTGCAGATCACCCAATAACACATGCACGTGAAGCCTTCCGTGCCACAGCGCCCGCAAGCGCCGTATGACGGGCGTAAAGCCGTAGCACCAGGCGCACATCGGGTTCGTGACATAAAGCAAAGTAGGGGAAACGGGCACATGTACCATAAAGCATTTTTTGCTCTTATTTTACCCCTGCTACCGGTTTATAGTTTTAAGTACCGAAGCGTATTGGACTGTGTTGAGCTGGATAAGCAACACAGCCATCAGGTATAGATCATCTTCACCGTCATGCCACCGTCTATAGTCAGGCTCTGCCCGGTAATAAAGCCTGCTTTATCAGAGCAAAGGAACAAAGCCGCTTCGGCGATATCCACCGGATTACCTACCCGCCCAACAGGATGCTGCTCTTTGTCCTGCTGGCTATGATGGGGCTCGTACCGCTGGCTCTCTTTTTCCCAGGGGCCTACCTCAATCCACCCCGGGGCAATGGCATTTACCCGGATGCGGGGCGACGTAAGGCTCACCGCCAGTGCGTGCGTGAGTGCCTCCAGCCCCCCTTTAGAGGCTGAGTAGGGAAAGGTATCCGGTTCTGACATAAAGGCGCGGGTACTGGAGATGTTCAAGACAGCAGGATGCCCCGCCTTGTGCAGGAGTGGCAGAGCATACTTGGTACAGAGCAGCGGTCCGCGCAGGTTCACCGCTATTACCCGGTCAAACACTTCCATGGCCATTTCCTGCAATGGCCCCACCTCCGGGTTCGCAATTCCGGCGTTATTGATGAGTACATCCAAATGCCCGTGCTTCTCCCCTATCTCTGCCATCAGGCGCTCTACCTGCTCTTCGTTGGCCACATCGCAGGAAATAAAGTCTACGGCCAGGTTCTGTTCCCGAAACCATGCCATTGCTTCGTCCCCTGCTTCTTTGTCGTTATCCGCTATGATCACATCGGCACCTGCTTTGCCAAAGGCCTGCGCCATCCCGCGGCCTATGCCCTGGGCGCCTCCGGTAATAAGAACCTTTTTGGCGGTATAGTAGTCGCTCATTGCTGTGTTCGAGGTGTTTGGTCTTTTGTTGCCTGTTTGTACGCGTCGGCCAACGGAATAGCTTACAAAAAATTGGTTATTTTAATAGCTATATAGTACTTTGTTAAGCAAACCCTGTTCTATGTTACATCCCGCACGGGAAAAGTATCTTTATGAAAGAAAACGTCTTACTATTTATTGGTGGTATCGGAGTAATAGAGTTGTTCCTTGTACTGCTCTTCCTGGTGATTCCTGTAGGGCTGTGGTTATGGGCCTTGATTGACATGCTGCAGAGTGATTTTACAGACAAGACAAATAAGTTGATCTGGGCAATTGTGATCATATTTGTGCCTGTTTTAGGCGCACTGCTGTACTTACTCATTGGCCGCTCACAAAAAGTAAAGCAACAGAAAAGCTAAGTTCGGCTTGTCGGTCCTGTTGCTTTACCTTGGACTATGGAGTCTCAGGCTAGGCCCGCGCAACGCCTTCTCACTTACATTACCTGCTGCTACTGGGGCTGTCTTACCATTTGGCGGCGATGCAGCCTGCCTGCTCGACCAGAAGCAGTTTGCGTTTGAATCGAACACACAATAGCGTAGCATACCATTAAACAAACAAAATGAATTTTAAAATTACCCTCGCTGCCCTGTTGCTGACGGCCGGCAGCTTTACCACCCAAGCACAATCCGTGAAAAAGCACGGACAGTTACAGGTAGACGGCACACAACTGAAAGACCAGCAAGGAGAAGCCCTTACGCTACGCGGCATGAGTTTTGGCTGGCATAACTACTGGCCCCGCTTTTACACGCCTGGCACCGTTAAATGGCTGCGCAAGGACTGGAAAAGTTCGGTTGTACGTGCGGCCATGGGAGTCGAACCTCGGAACGGTTACCTGGAGAAGCCGGAATGGTCAAAAGAAAAAGTAAAGGCCGTGGTAGATGCCGCTATCCAGGAGGACATGTATGTGATCATCGACTGGCACAGCCACAACATCAACCTGGAGGAAGCCAAGGAGTTCTTCGCCGAAATGGCCCGCACTTACGGCCATAGGCCCAACGTGATTTATGAGATCTTCAATGAGCCAGACGAGGAGTCCTGGGACGAAGTGAAAGCTTATTCGAAAGAAGTAATCTCTACCATCCGCGCCATCGATCCCGATAACATCATCTTGGTAGGCACTCCGCACTGGGACCAGGACATACACCTGGCAGCTGATGCCCCTATTACTGGCTTTGATAACCTGATGTACACGGTGCACTTCTATGCCGCTACCCACAAACAATCGCTCCGCGACCGGTGCGACTACGCCCTCAGCAAAGGGCTGCCTCTCTTTATCTCTGAATCTGCCGGCATGGAAGCCACAGGGGACGGCCCGCTCGATGAGAAAGAATGGCAGAACTGGATCGATTGGGCAGAGAAAAACAAGGTGAGCTGGGTCACCTGGTCTGTGTCCGACAAAGACGAAACCTGCTCTATTCTGTTACCAAACGCCAGCTCGGATGGCCGTTGGAAAAAAAAGGATCTGAAAGCCTCTGGCATAAAGAGTCGGGAATTACTAAGAAGTTACTCCAGGAAGAAGTAAAGCAAGGGCTTTTAAAAAAACAGGGGAAGCGATCCTCTTCTTCCCCTGTTTGATGAAAGGCATAACATGAACATAAGCTGCTACTTTCCTTTTTCCTGTTTTTGCCTTCGCTATATCCTGCTACCCCCTTACCCCATAAAGGGCTTTCAAATTTTACCATTGCCTAGCCGGGCCTCTTCGATCTGCTGGAAGAACATCACGTAATCTGACAGAGGTCGTATACAAAAGCTGTTGAAGCTGCATGAAAAATTTAATCGTGGCGTATGAACCTGAGGTGAATAATAACCTGTAACAACTGCGATATGAAAGGTGCCCCTCAGCCCCAAAGCGAACGTCCCAGCAACAGCCTGCTCAAACAATTATAATGAAGCAGATATATCTTTCTCCCGGGACACCTTCCAGATAAAGCCGTCGAGGATGTAGTGGGTAAGCTGTGGAAGCGCTAGCAGGGGCACGAGCACCGTGAGCAGCAGTTCATCCTCAATAATCGGCAGACCTGTAAAAAGGCTGAAAACGCTTTCGTGGTCTCGCCACACCAAAGCATCCCACAGTCCCTCCTCCACGTATGCTAGCAGAAACACCAATCCCAGGAAAAAAGCGATGCCGGCAGCACCAAATGCTAGTCTTTCAGCTAAGCCAGCGGTTGCACCTGCTTTTCTGTACTTCCGCTTGCCAAAGATCCAAACTGATGCCATGTAAGGAATACCGTGAGACACGACATTGAAGGTGGTAAAAATGAGGTCGCCATTATAATACACAATGCCCAGGTACCAGGAGAGGAGGGTGCCCAGTATGACCAGATTCCGCGGTAGGTTCAGGTACTTATTGCGCCATACACGCCGCACCTCTTTCAGTAGATAAATGGCCAGCACCAACAGGTACATTCCTGTTAAAAGGGGCAACAAACCGGGTTGCGATAGAAAGTAGAAATCATTCTCCAGGAACCAGTTAAAGCGGCGGTTCCCCTCCAGGTGCCAGTACAGCAAAGGATAGATCGTGGCCACGTAAACGGTAATAGTGTCTATCTGGCGCTCCAGTTGTGACTGCTTTTCCTGTCGTGAATACAGGCGCAGAAAGCCGTATTGCTGCCGCACAAAGTGGTAGACCGCCAGGTAAGCCAGTACCCGCCAGAACACGAGGCCACCCAGCGAGTGCAACAGCATGCCTCCAAGCCAGGCCAGCACCGGCACCCACAGTAGCAGTTGCTTTTGCTGGCGAAGCCTTTCTTTGTCGAAGTAAGTCCGGAACAGGGTGCTCCAGACGTGCCCTACATCTATAAGTAAAATCAGCAATACCCAAGCTGTAACCGACACAGCATTGTCCTTTGTCTGGAAAAAGCCGGGGAACAGCATGATTGCCAGCAGGCATAGAAAGGGCGGCGACAGAATAAAAAGGCCATCAACTAGTGGCGACTGTAACCAGGGTTGCTTCTTTTGCTCTGTCATGCCAGCTTAGAACTTAGCAACTGCCGGGCAGCGGTGACGCCTTGGTAAAAAGCCTCCTCAAAAACAGAGATGCCGCTCAAATCTGTATGGGCGAAGTACACCTTGTCAGCATAAGGCATATTCGCCATTTCCCGGTCCTGTCCCCAAATAAAGCCTGGTGTCGGGCGAATCATGCCGTGGCCCCACACCCACACATCCAGTTGCTCTACTTGTTCGCGCAAGCTCGGATGCGCCTTTTCCAATTCCTGTAGTACAAACTCTTTCCAGGTGTCGTAACTGCTACCATAGGCTTTTCCGCGTGCGGCAGCTGGGGCTTCATCGGCTAAAGCGTGGTAAAACGTAATTGTCTTTTTCTCCGGGAACAACGCTACCTGTTGATGATTGGCATACACATAGCCCAAGGATTTGCTGCCGTAGATCACATTGTCCCAGCTCAGGCCGAAGCCTTTGCTCCGCGGAACATCTTTAAGGGTGAGGTTAGCCACCAGCCAGGGGGCATAATTAAACTTACGGAGGTTACGTGAATCCAACAACGCAGGCAGAGCGCTTAACAGCCGCTGGTTTACAAATTGTGGCGTGGCCATAACACACTGTTTCGCCAACAGGCGTTTATACTGCTGCGTGCGCAGGTCCATGTAGTCTATCACCACTTTACCCTCCTGCTCCCCCACCCTATACACCATGGCATTCGTGCGTATGCTATCGGCACAGCTTTCGCGGAGGCGCTGCACCAGCCAGTTATTGCCTTCGGGCCAGGTGAGAACGCGGTGCGATTCTGAATTAGCTGCCCTTGCCTTGCGCGCAGCGAAATAATGTATACCTGCCCAAGCCGAAGTATGTGCTATAGAAGAGCCGAAGTCATCACGGCAACAATAATCCACATACCAATGCAGGTACTCAGAAGTCAACTCCTGTTGCTGCAGCCACTCCAGCATCGTCAGCTTGTCGAGGTCGCGGTACTGCACGTCGGCAGAAGAATGACCCAAGGGAATATCAAAGGCAAACTTGCCGTCCTTACCCTGTGCCTGCTTCAACTCTTCCATCAGCTGCTGAAAGCGGGCTATCTGTTGTTGGTCGGCCTCGGGAACGCCCCAATGCGGCACCAGGCCCTCCTGCCAGTAATTGTGGATGTACAGCCGCTCCTCCGGGTCAAAGCACAGGTAGTACTCATTGTAATTCGGCAAGCCCTCTCCGTCGAAACCCGTAATCACGTTGGTCTCCTGCAGGAATTCCAGCAGTTCTGTAAAGGAATTATTCGGCAATGGCAGGTAATGTGCCCCCCAGGGATAAGCCGTGTGCCCGTTTTTACCCGCAGCTGCATTGCCACCTGTCTCGCTCTCTAGCTCCAGTAGTAATATCTTTTTAGCTGAGTGCTTCTTTAGCCAGCGGGCCGCTGCCAAGCCAGAGGCACCACCTCCCACAATCACCACCTCCTGCTCTTCTACTTCTGTAGGCTCTACTGTGATGCCTTTTCGTAGTAAGTGCCCAGCCTTAAAGGACGGCCCCAGCAACTGCCCTTGCATCTGCTGTGCCTGTGCCTTGTTAGCACAAGCGGCTAGCCCTCCGCCTGATACAGCCAGGCCACCTAATGCAGCCATGCTTTTCCGTAAAAAGTCCCTTCTTCCTGATTGCTTCGGCATTTTTTACTTATTCAATATAGTGACACCTCGTGTTGCTTACCTGATTTTTAAGTTAAGAGCTTTATGTCCTCTCCTTAAACGGGAGATCTAAATGAGCCCCCATTAGCTAAGTTCTCTCCCGCTTATCACCGTAAGTTAGGGCGTTACTTCGGCTGTCTCTTTCTGTAAAGACACTTTCGCTGTACTAACTTAATTCACGAACTGCGCCCACTCCTCCTCGAAGTAGTGCACCAGCACCTGGTTATTCAGTTTGTTAACCTCTGTTTCTACACGAGGCATGTCTTTAGGAAATACCGCCATCTGGGCAAAACTCGCGGCATCCACAAACTTCAGTTCTTTCGGGTAATCTGGATTGAGCTGCCAGTTCGTTTTGCGCTGCGCCAGCACAAAGCCCCAGTCCCCGAAAGAAGGCACGTGGGCATGATAAGGCAACGTGCTGAAACCGCAACTCTGTAAGGTATTAACTACACACCAGTAAGACTTCGGAGCCACAAAAGGCGAGGTAGCCTGTATCACTACTTTGCCCTCCGGCGTAAGGGTGTTTTCCAACAAACGGTAGAAAACATTGGAATATAGCTTACCAATCGAGTAGTTGGAGGGGTCCGGGAAATCGATGACCACGAAGTCAAACTGCTTCCGGTTTTCCCGCAGCCACTGAAAAGCATCTGCATTAATCACCTCCACCTTTTCTGATAATAATGACTCTTGATTAAGCGCTACCAGTGAGGCGTGTGACTTGAAGATCTTTGTCACTTCCGGGTCCAGGTCTACCAGGGTGACTTTCTCAACACCGGGATAGCGAAGAATCTCCCGCACCGCCAGCCCGTCACCGCCGCCTAGCACCAGCACCTGCCTGGGGTTCGGCACAGCATTCAGCCCTGGGTGCACCAGCGCTTCGTGGTAACGGTACTCGTCAGCACTGCTAAACTGCAGGTTACCGTTCAGAAACAGGCGCAGCTCGTGCTCGTTTTTAGTGAGCACCACCCGCTGGTAGGGTGACTGCACCGAGTACACGATCTTATCAGCATAGGCCATGCTCTCGGCAAAGCTCATGATGCGGTCGCTGAGGATAAAGCCTGCCACCAGTAAGGCAATGGCCAGCATACAAGTCGTTTTCAGGTAGCGTGTCCAGCTGATCTCCTTGCTGAAGAAAAAGCAGAGCCATAAAGCAACGCCAGCATTCATCAAGCCAAAAAAGAAAGAGGTGCGCAACAGCCCCAGGTACGGCACCAGCAAGAGTGGAAACACCACCGAAGCTAGCAGCGCACCAATGTAGTCGAAGGTAAAGACTTTTGAGACCAGATCTTTGAACTCAAAACGGTCCTCGAGGATGCGCATGATGAGCGGGATCTCCAAACCTACCAGAATGCCCGTAAGCGACACCAGCATGTACAGCACGATGCGGAAGGAGGCCACCTGGTTAAATAGCAGGAACAAGATTGAGGAACTCAGGCCTCCCACCACCGCCACCAGCACCTCGATCTGAATAAACCAGGCAATCAGGTTGCGGTTAAAAAACTTGGAAAGATAACTCCCGATCCCCATCGAGAACAGGTACACCCCAATAATGGTGGAGAACTGCGTGACGGAGTCGCCGAGCAGGTAACTGGCCAGTGTGCCAGCCACCAATTCATATACAAGCCCACACGTAGCCACCACGAACACCGAGAACAACAAAAGGGCTTTTACATTAATACGCATAAGCAGTAAGCTATCTTTAGCCATGCACCGCCGAGGCGATGATAATGGCAATGGCAATAATAAAGGCTCCGAAGATAATGGCCAGGGCCTTGTTCTGCTTCTCCAGGATCTCCTTCCAAAGGTTGTCCGGCGTGGCTTTCTCCACGGCCCAGAACGTAACCACCAGTATCAGGATACCGATGAGCGAGTACACCAGCGAAGCGATGACGTACTTAAAGTTGATAAGTGGTTCCATATAATTTATTTATGATAATATCTGCTGCCACGGTATCCGGTGCTACCGCCTGTACTAGCTCCATTCGGCTCAAACTCCTCTTTATCGTCGCCTAAAATGCGGGTACCGGTAGCGGAGGTATAAACAAAGAAGGACAGCACCAATGCCAGGTAAGCAAGGAACAGTTTGTAGATGGACGATCTTTTCATAACTAATCGTAGGTATAGGTGGAATAGTCGCTGTTCATCCAGCGTGACTTTTCGTGCGAATGATGGCGCAACCACTGCACCAGCGGCACTACCGCCAGCAGGGCCAGTACGATCCAAAAGTTCGACCAAAGAGGAACGTCCTCCCGCACCCACAGCCGGAAGGTATCCACCCTGCTGAGCCTATCCTTATAAGGCTGCAAAATAACATTATAAGTACCATTGGGCATGGCCGAGAGATCTACATCATTCATTTTGCTGCCTTCATGCCAGCGTTCCCCGCCACTATAGCCCTCGTAGTACTCCGTGCCCAGTTCTAAGTCATAAACTTTGTTGGTCTTCGTGTTGATGAGGGTAATTCCCAAAGCAAACCAATCGTTGTAAACAGGCGCAAAGAGTTCAAGCTCCAGGTTTGAACTGCCCGTCGGGGAGTTCAGCTCAAAGCCTGGGCCCGAAATGGCAGAAAGCCTGACAGGGCCATACTCCTCCTGCGGCAGGGGCACCATATAACTCTGGTCTGACAGCAGGCCCGGGCGATTAAAGAGCAGGAACAGGACTTGTAACACCAGCAGCACCCCGCAGGCAATGCCGCCCACCTTTGCTACTTCCTGAAAGGAAAACTCTTTGCTAAAGGGCTCTATAGCGCCCACGCCACTTCGCTCCGGCATCGGCCCCGATATGCTGAAGATCTCGCGCAACACCTCCGGCTCTATATGCTCGCCCTGCATCCAGCAAACCTCATCAGCACTCACCTCCTGTACCAACATGTAGGGTGGGGCTATGTACTCTGCATACTTGCTCACACTTTCCAGTATCCGCCACGGAAACTCGCCCTCTGCATACCTTACCAAGCTGCTGTACCTATGAAAAAGCTTATACTCCTCGACGCCATAATATATGCTGCTGGCATGGGTCTCTTTAAGCGGCAGGTCGGCCAGGTAACGGAAAAAGGTCCAGTGCCCATCATACTCCGACAAGAAAGCGTAGCCGTGCAAGGGGTTAAACAACACGTACTCGCGCCAGCGGTAGGGTGCCTTCGTCTCCTCATAAAGCACAAAGCCCACCACCTGGTACAGTACCTCTTTGATGCGCCCCTTGGCTCCTATCGGAATAGTAAGGGGATATTTGTATTGCTTCAGGTTCTTTAGACCGATCCACTGCTCATTCTGCCACTGCAGCACATGACCACAGTTCGGGCAGCCTACGCTTACTGCCTGCGCATGCGTTACCAGCGGGATGGGATAAGTACAACGAGAACAGACAAAGGAGGAAGCGGAAGGCAGCTTTTCCTTCTCCACTACATCAAATCCACTCATGGTGCGCACGCAGGTTTTGAAGTTGAAGGTCTTCCAGGTACTGGTACTGCCCGACATACACCTGCACGCGGGTAGGACTGTAAATATTTGCGATCCCCATCCCAAAGGTGTCAGGCTGCAGCAACTCGAGGCTAATAAAGTGATGTTCCTGGGTGTTGCTGTCGGGTATCTCGCCCTCCAGGTAAGTAGCCTGTTCCTCGTCCAGCAGCTCTACCTGTAGAGCTGCATTTGCCAATGTTAGGATGCTCCCCGGCTCGGCTTTCTTGAAAACCTTGGGGTCTGAAGGAGGAATCTCTTTGAACAAGCTGTAGTTTCCGGCCCATTCCCCTAGCCACATCTCCTCTCCTTTGCCGGTTAAGATGTACCAATGGTTGCGATAGCCCTCCTTAAAGAAATATTGAATGCGGCCCAATACCTCAAATGAAATCCCCTGGTACTGCCCGGTGGTAGCAGGGCGAATGATACTCATGTCCTCTTTTACCGGCTCCGCCTTAGGGAGCTTACCAACATCGAGGGAGGCCCGGCGGTTAATGGACTGGCAACGGGAACAAACCAGAGCCGTCGCCATTTCAGATTTAAAGGTAAGCCTGTTGCCACAGGAGGGGCAGGAAAAGGGTAAGCCTGTTTTCGATAGCATGGATGCAAAAGCTGCGTTAGCAGTTAGTGTCTAAACTTTAGAAGCCCGAAGGTAGCGCCAAATTTGTATCACATCCAAGTACAGGTATAACATATTCCACCCCTCTTTTGCATTTTAAGCTAAGTGGCTGCAAGCGTAATATAGCACTCGAAACAGCTTTAAAAAAAACGGGCTACAAAGCGCTACTGCTTCACAAGCCCGTTCTCCTTATCTGTACGATATCACTACTTAAGCAGCACCCTCATAAAAAGTAACCTGGCCGGTCTCTACATCATACATACCGCCAACTATTTTTATCTCGCCGTTCTTTTCCATGTCGGCCAGAATCGGGCTTTCTTTTCTGATCCTATCAAGTACGTGGTTCACGTTATTCACCGTCACGTTATACACAAACTTGTCGTTGCTTCCGGTTCTCTCTCCCTCAGGCGTGTCCTTCTCACTGTCCATGGCAGGCTTTACCTTTTTCAGCAGCGTGGTCAGGTTCCCCATGTCCACGTGGTTACAGGCTCCGTAGATGGCGCCGCACTTGGTATGCCCCAGCACCACTAGTAGCTTTGACCCGGCCGCCTTGCAGCCAAACTCCATGCTACCCAAAATGTCCTCGTTGAGGATGTTGCCGGCGATGCGGATACTGAAAATATCTCCCAGGCCCTGGTCAAAGATCAGCTCGGCGGAGGTCCTGGAGTCGATGCAGCTGAGGATGGTGGCAAAGGGGAACTGCCCCTCAGACGTTTCGTTCACCTGCTGGAGCAGGTTTCTGTTGGCCTTGAGGTTGTTTACAAAACGTTCGTTGCCTTCTTTCAGGATTTCCAGGGCCTTCTCGGGCGTTAAGCTTTGCTGTGTTTCTTTTGTGTGGGTTCTCATATAGTTTATTTTGCTGTTTTTACATTAGGTAAAACGCCTCGGGGGTTAGAGGCTTCGGCACTTCCGGTTTCTGCAGTACCTGCTTTATGTTAATCTCGATGGTCCTGGCAATGGCCGTAACCGATGTATCGGTCGGTTTATTACGGAAAGGATCCTGCATGTGCCGGGCCGTTTTCTCGATCAGAAAGAACGTGGAGGCAATCAGCACCAGGATCGGAATTTCGAAAATACCCACTGTCTCTACCAGGGCCAGCGACAAGATAATCAGGAAGAGGTAGATAAAAAAATGCACAAACAAACTATAAGTAACCGGGAAGACCGTGTTGTTGATACGCTCCGCTTTCCCCATAGAGTCACAAAGCCGCACGATGGTGTTGTCTAGCTGCACTTGTTGGTAAGCGTTAATCACCTCTCTTTCATGCAGTTCCTTCAGGTCATTCATGTGTAGCATCAGCAGTCCGTACGGCTTGTTGTTCTGGGTACGCAGAAAGCCGATCTCCTCTTCCTGCAGGTGCTCCTGCTGCTTCTCGGCAATGGGCTCCAGGCCTCTTAAAGACTGGCCCAGGCAATAGCACCAGGCTATCTGCCGAAAGGACATTCTGGTCACGGCCTCCTCCCCAAACCGCTGGTAATCGTCCCGAATAAAGGTCTTTAACTGCAACACCAGCGACCGCGAATCGTTTACGATTGCGCCCCACACTTTCCGGGCCTCCCACCACCGGTCATAGGACTGGTTTACCCTAAAGGCCAGCAGCAGAGAGATGGAGGTACCCAGGATGGTCGGAAGCTGGAAAGGAATAATAGGTAAGTAATCGGCTACGAAAAGCTTTAACAGATGGAAAGCAATAGAAAAAAGCAGCACCCTGAACACATCCCATTTTATTTTTCTGAAGATGTAGCGAAAGGGAATTCTCTTTTCGATCAGCATGCTTTAAAATGTTTCTTCTGGAGTTGACGTATTAACGGTTACATTCCCTCCTTTTACTCGGTAGGCCCCACCTACGTTACCATTATGCCTTACTTTAGAAAAAGAAAACGAGTTTAGCTTAGCCCTGAGCGAAACTCGTTAACAGATTTGCGCGCCCAGCAACTGGCCAAACCATCGCGCAACAAGGACAAGGCCGCTACTGCTGTTCAGACACTGTTCTACCCACACCACGACCGCTACCCTCAGAGAATAACCTTTAAGCGGCTGTCCCGTCTTTCTCCTTACTAAGTTTTTGTTATTACACCTCCACAAAGCAAAGTATGTTAGCAAAGATACCGCTCGTTCGCCGCATCGTATACCCCTTACAGCAGTTCATACAAGCAGAGTCGTTTAGCGGCATCCTTTTGATGTTTGTAACGGTCTTAGCGCTTGCATGGGCTAACTCGCCCTGGGCCGACACCTATGCTAAAACCTGGAACACCCCCTTTACGATCGCCCTCGGTGAGTTTGGCCTGACCAAAGCGGCCATCCTGTGGATCAACGACGGGCTGATGGCGATTTTCTTTTTCGTGGTAGGCCTGGAGATCAAACGGGAGGTGCTTATGGGGGAGCTGTCCTCCTTAAAGAATGCGGCCTTCCCCGTGGTGGCAGCTATAGGGGGCATGGCCGTTCCGGCCCTTATTTATGTCCTCTTCAATTACAACACAGCGGGGATATCGGGATGGGGAATCCCCATGGCGACTGACATAGCCTTTGCCCTCGGCATACTAACCCTGCTGGGGAACAGGGTGCCGCTCTCACTCAAACTTTTCCTGGTTGCCTTTGCCATCGTGGATGATATCGGCGCTGTGCTGGTGATTGCGCTTTTCTACACCGCTGAGGTAAACTTCACATTCCTTATCGGCGCGCTTGTAGTTTTTGCCTTTTTAATGATCATGAGCGGGCTAAGAGTACACAGCATCTGGCTCTACATCCTGCTGGGCATCTTGATGTGGGTGCTTTTCCTGAAGTCCGGGGTGCATGCCACCATTGCCGGTATTCTCTTAGCCGCGACCATTCCGGCACGCTCTAAGATCACAGAGGCAGAATTCGTGTCTTCCACCAACGACCTGCTCACCGACCTGGAGGCTCTATACACGCCAGCGCCAGGCCAGGTGGCAGCAGCAGATGACATGGAAGAGGAACAATACCAGGCGGCGGTGTACACTATCGAAGACAACTGCGAAGAAGCGCTCTCTCCCCTCCACAGGCTGGAGCACTCGCTGCACCCTTGGGTAGCCTACGCCATCATGCCCATCTTTGCCCTGGCTAACGCCGGTATCTTCATCGATGCCAGCCTGACCAGTGGCTTCTCAAACTCGGTTTCCTGGGGCATCGTACTTGGCCTGGTGCTGGGCAAACCGGTGGGTATCATCTTGTTTACCTGGCTAGCATCTGTAACGGGCCTGGTTTCAAAGCCGCCGTCATTCCGTTGGATGCAGGTGGTAGGCGCAGGTCTTTTAGGAGGTATCGGCTTTACGATGTCCATTTTTATTGCCAACTTGGCTTTCGCTGGCTCTCCTTTCCTGGCACAGGCAAAGCTGGCTATTCTCTCCGCCTCTTTTGTGGCAGGGATAACAGCCTACCTGCTGTTACGCTCCACCTCCACAGAAACCGCTGAGGAATCGTGACCCTTCCTGCAACCAGCTCAAAGTGATAGGGGGCTGGTTATTAGTTACTCTTGTCCTCCTAACGCTACTGTGTAATGCAACCTACTGGTCCTAAACGTGCTGAGCATTTTACTTCTTTTAGTGGGATTTGTAGTGCTAATTTTCGGCGCGACGAAACTAGTGGATGCCGCCTCCAGCCTGGCGGCCAGGCTGGGTGTTCCAAATATCGTGATCGGACTGACTATTGTGGCCTTCGGAACGTCTGCCCCTGAGCTGGTAGTGAACGTGATTGCCGCTCTCAACAACAGTACGGAAATGGTGCTGGGCAATGTACTCGGGAGTAATATCTTTAATGTGCTGGGAACACTTGGAGTTGCTTCCCTCATCTATCCCCTTACGGTTAAGACCAACACGACCTGGCTGGAGATACCACTGAGCCTGCTGGCGGCGGCCGCCGTGCTAGTAATGGCAAGTGACATCTCCCTCGGTGACGCCCCCCTAAACGTTATCTCCAGAGGTGAAGGTATTACTCTGCTCCTGCTCTTCACGGTCTTCCTCGTTTACAATTTCACAGTGGCAATAGGCAATCCTGGCGAGGAGGAGAGAAGCACAGTGCACTACTCCTACCTGAAGGCCTTCCTGTTCATAGCCCTTGGGTTGGCAGGCCTCGTCATAGGCGGCAGGTTGATCGTAGACAGCGCCGTGCGCATTGCAACGTTCTTTGGGCTGTCAGAAAGGATCATCGGACTTACAATCGTATCCGTGGGCACCTCCCTGCCGGAGCTGGCCACGGCAATCGTGGCAGTACGGAAGCGGAACGTGGACATAGCCATCGGGAACGCCGTTGGCTCCAACATCTTCAATATCTTTCTGATCTTGGGCGTCTCGACCGTTGTCAATCCATTACAGGTAAACCCGGCCGCTTTTACAGATATCGCCGTGAACCTGGTTGCAAGCCTGCTCCTGTTTATCTTCATCTTCACGGGCAAGGGAAGGCAACTGGCCAGGTGGGAAGGGGCCATTTTGTTGACCTTATATGTTGCTTACCTGGGCATGCTGATCTCACAATAGCACTGCTGCTGCTTAGGCACGTACTTACCATCCACCAGTGTACTGCATTAAAAAATAACTTTTGGCTGACTCCCTCGTCTTTCTCCTCTAAAGTACTAGTTCCAGATCATGCTAAATGTCTTACTTCTCCTCGTCGGGTTTGTCGCCCTGATTTTCGGCGCCACAAAACTTGTTGATGCCGCCTCCAGCCTCGCCTCTAAAATGGGGGTTCCCAGCATCGTCATTGGCCTAACCATCGTGGCCTTTGGCACATCGGCCCCGGAACTGGTGGTCAATCTCTTTGCCTCCATCAACAACAACACCGAGATGGTTTTGGGCAATGTGCTAGGGAGTAATATCTTTAATGTGCTGGGAATATTGGGCATTTCCTCCCTGATTTACCCCCTGGCAGTCAAGACCAACACTACCTGGCTGGAGATTCCGCTGAGCCTGTTGGCGGCTGTCGCTGTACTGATCATAGCGAACGATAGTTACCTCGGTGACTCCTCCCTAAACATTATCTCCCGGTCTGAAGGGTTAATCCTGCTCCTGTTCTTCGCTGTGTTTCTCGTTTACAACCTGACGGTGGCACAGAGCGGCTCCGGAGAGGAAGAAATGCAGACAGAGGACTACACTTACCCAAAGGCCATTTTGTTCATCGTACTCGGACTTGTTGGTTTGGTAGTGGGCGGCAGGCTGATTGTGGACAGCGCCGTGAGCATCGCGGAGGCCTTTGGGCTATCAGAAAGAGTCATCGGCCTCACGATCGTCTCCATTGGCACCTCCCTACCGGAGCTGGCCACCTCTGTGGTAGCCGTAAGAAAGCGGAACGTGGACATTGCTATTGGTAACGTGGTGGGGTCCAATATCTTTAATATTTTCTTTATCCTTGGCCTGTCTACTCTTGTCAACCCGTTGGTCGTAAACCCCAACTCCTTTCTGGACATCGCCCTGAACCTCTTCTCCGGTCTGCTCCTGTTTATTTTCATCTTCACGGGCAAGGGAAGGCAGTTGGCCAGGTGGGAAGGGGCTGTCTTCCTCATGCTTTATATAGCCTACCTCGTCATACTCATTACACAATAAACCTGCCTGTTCGGGGATAGCAACAAGAGAAAGCCGAAACAGCATTTGCACACAATTTTAAAACCTAGTGCTCAGATTGCTGTAGATGTAGAAGAACAGGTCTCATAACAACATCACGCTGCTACGTATGCCTACGCTAAGCGATTTATCTGCCATGATCACCCCGGTAGTCCTGATTCTGGCAGCAGGACAACTCATCCTGACGACCTCTCAGCGACTTGCCCGCAGCGTGGAGCGTGCCCGTAAGCTCTCGGAGCAGTTTGAGGAGCTGGTCCTGAAAAAAGAAGAGACCAACTCAGCTGTAACTGACTCCGCCGAGAAAAGAGAGCTACTCTACAAGCTACTTACAAGGGCAGCTAACAGATCCAGGAAACTACAGCAGGTCATGAGCCTGCTGTATATCGCCTTATCCATCTTCGTGGCTACCAGTTTGTCTATCGGTTTACTCGAGGTATTCGGGCTGTTAGTGATATGGGTACCCGTGGTGCTCGGCTTATGTGGCGCAGGCTTCCTTTTTTATGCGACCATCTTACTTATATCCGAAACACGAATCGCCTTGGGTGCCATTGATATTGAAATGGATTACCTGGTGAAAAACTACAGCAAAGAGCTTCCTGACGTCTCGCCAGCTAAAAAGGCATAGTTCCAAAGAGCCCTGCTGTTGTGATAATTCCTGGTACCTTTTTTACTGCTTTCCCCGCACCCTGCTAAATTTAGCGAAGCGCTTGTTTATCCGATTTGCTTCCTGCTATATTTGATGCCATGTCCGGTCAAGAAACGATAGCGAAACAACTTAGGCTCCCCCTCATTGGCTTGGCCTTTGTCCTTCTTTTCGCCTTCCAGGTGAAAGGGGCGGTTCACTTCTTTTCTGCTCCCCTCGGTGCCGGCTACGTGTACCACCAGGAGGATGAACAGCAGCAAAACCTGTGGCAGGTAGAGGAAAACAGTAGCCGCGATGGCCTTGTGTCTGACTGGCAACTTTCCCTTGCGGCAGCCCTCGTGGTTTGCCTCCTGCTGTCTTTTTTCCCTGACGATGACGTAGCGAAGCCCCTCACTGCGTACCCTCCCCTCTTATCGCGCAACTTTTGCTGCATTGTACCGAAAGGCCCCTAACCCTGCCCAAGGTATATTCTCTCTCTTCTTACGGTTAGCAGCTGTGTCCTTCGATCTCAGATGCATGGCTCTGTAGCAGCTTTGTTTTTTAGCCCTGCAAAAGGCTACCCGTGCTTAGGTTTGAGAGCGTGCCCTTTTTGCAACTCCTGGGACACCTGTGCCCAATCTTACAGAAGAACTTACATCAAAATCAAAGTACCCCGATGCAGCCTGTTGACGACATCCTGTTCCTGCTAGTGGTCCTGAGCTTCCTGGATTTTAAAAGCAAGATTAATCAGAAGGGGCTTCAGTTGGAACCTTCGATGTTTTAGGGTCACCTCCCCCTTCCTGGTCAGGACAGTGCTAACGCTCCTTTAAAATTGTGCTGTTACCAAACAGCAAAGTAACCAACAGTAAACCCGCAGGTGCTGCATTTTAAGTGACATCATACAGTATAACCTTTAACAAAACCAAAATGGATTTAGGAACAACTATTATAGGACTCTTCTCCCTGGCACTTTTCATCGTGCCGATCTTGTACATACAAAGGGGGCAGCGGCAACAGAAAAAGAAGTTTTTAGAAGACTTTTTAAAAGTAACCGAAGGGCAACAGCTAAGCATTCGCCAGTACGACAGCTGGCCACCCTACTTCTCGATCGGGATAGATCCTGTCCAGCGCAAGCTGTCTTACCTAAAGAAACAGGATCAGAAAGAACAAACAGCCTTAATTGACTTGTCAGAGGTAGCTTCCTGCCGGGTAGTTAATGAGCACAGAGATGTAAATGGCACCAGGGTAATTGATTTTGTCGCGCTACGCTTTGCGTTCCGTAACCCACGGCTATCTGAACAGGCCCTAGAGTTCTACGACAGAGAGGAGAGCATGTCATTAAATGAGGAACTAATGCTCGCCGAAAAATGGCAGGGCATTGTAAATGCACACCTACAAGGAACACCGCAGGCGACGCAGGTAACATCGGCAGGTAGCCCTGTTATAGCATAACAGGACAATGAACGTTTAGCTGGTAAATGGCAGGATGATATTACCAGGTATTGTTTAAACAGGCCCGGGCTAAGCTCCCCGGGCTTTTTGCTATCGTACAGGAAGGACAGCTTTAAGAATGTGTCAAAGCTGTGCCTTCTTGTTTCAAACGATAGACAGACGAGACTTAGAGGGAGGTCATCAATGCCCGGCTATCCAACAAAAACACTACTGTTCCCTTTGCCTCAGCCATATCGATTATGTACTTAGCATATCAATCACTTTCCATCGGCAGGTAAGAATTTAAGTTCGATACCAAAGAGGCCCTCTGCACCTGTTTTTTTGTAGGTGCGGAGGGCCTCTTTTATCGGCATCCTTCTTAAAACTTATGTTTGCTGATCAACTCTGGAGCGTAAGCTTTTTGCTTTCTTAGCACTAGGTACCTCTCTGTACTAGTTCTACCTCCGAGTCTTATGGATACTATTAAAGAAAGTAAAGCCCTTAAAGGCAGGTCCCTGCTTTCTTACGGAATAACCTGCTTCTACAGCTCTACTACCATAGAAACGTTAAACGCTGCCCCCTTGCCCTTCGTGTACAAGGTTGGGGAGGTAAACCACTGCGAACGGGCCGGGAAGTAGTCCTCGTTAAGCAGGTTCTCCACGCCCATGTTAAAGGTCGTGTTTTTGCTAAGCCTGTAGCTGGCCGACAGGTTCACTAACTGATAAGGGTCCACAGGCCCCTGGTAGAAGTTATAGGTTCCCTTCTCGTTCATATCAAACCTGTCCCTTGACCCGATACCTGTGTACTGCAGGTTAAGCCTTAGCTTGTTGTCGAGCAGGGCGTAACGCAGGTAAGCCGTGTATTTGGGAGGGGAAATGCGCTCGCCTCCCAAATACACATCCTCTCCATCGTTAAAGCTGCCGTTCTCGTTTGCGTCCCGCTTTCCTTCCACATAAGAGAAAGTCGCTCCCAGGCTCAGGTTTTCCAGCACCGCCGCATCGGCTGTTGCTTCAAACCCGTGGATCTTCTCCGGCGTGCGCATCACCACGAACACCCCGTCCTTGTACTGCCCGCTAGCGCCAAGCTCAGAGGTGCTGATAAAGCCAACCCCTTCCAGCCTTATCTTCCCGAACTTGCTCACAAAGCCCGCCTCGTAGTTGTTGATCACGATGGCCTCTGTGCTGATCTTGCTGATGTCGTCCACCCTGGCGGAGCGCAGCATTACCCCGATGTCAGCCACCGAGAAACCCTGTGAGAAGCTGGCATAAGGGGTAAACAGATCATACTTATTATACCTAAGTCCCGCATTAAAAAGGTAGGCATTGTAACCAAGCTCACCACCCTTCACAGCAAAGCCAGGGTTATCGATCGCACCTGTAGTTGGATTAACTGTTCTAAGGGTTGTGTAGTCCTCTACTGCAATGTTCACTTTCTCGGCTCTGAAGCCCCCCTTAAAGATCAGGTCCTCCGCAATCGTAGTCTTCAGTTGCACAAAAGGCGCCACGTTAAGCATGTTCATCTCTGGCACCCAGGTTCTTCCGTCAACCAGGGGCTGGGAGGTCACGTCATTCAGCACATCCAGGCCATAGGTCACGTCTCCATCCACGCGCGTGCTTATTTTGTAAGGAGTCGTCAAGGCACCCCTTGCTCCTTTCTTTTCAGAGGAGATCATGGACTGCCCCCCATGCTCAAAGGTAGGCGACCAGAAGAACACATTGTCAACCGACTGATAGTAGGCATCCGCCTCATAGCGGCTATTCAGGAAAGCATGCTCCCCGGAGAAGCGCAGATTCAGGTTGTGGTTAGACCGTACCCCCTGCGGAACACCCAGCGTCTCGCCCAGCACGGCTCTTGTCTTCTGCCTGTCCTGGTAGTTTCCGTACGCCGGCACATAGTTCGATTTCTGTTCGCTACTGTAGTAATTATAGGTTAGCTGCAGGCGCTTGAAAGCTGTAAAGTCATAGCCCAGCTTTACAAAACCGTTATAAGCGTCGGTCTCGCCCAAGCCGTAATCCGGTGGAAGCACGTCTCCTTCCGCGTCCTTCCACTCCCCTGTCTGCTCATAGGCACCGCTCAACACATAATCGAACTTGCCGGTCTTGCCATAGAACATCTGGCTTACCCTGGCCCCTATGCTGTTGTCGGCATCCACCAGGGAGCCTGTC
The DNA here is from genome assembly GCF_900188175.1 of Pontibacter ummariensis. GTDB lineage: Bacteria > Bacteroidota > Bacteroidia > Cytophagales > Hymenobacteraceae > Pontibacter > Pontibacter ummariensis. The sequence goes on from NZ_FZOQ01000023.1 coordinate 80,946, forward strand.
ATACCCAGTGTGGTTCTGGATGAGAACGGCTTTTGTTGCCGCGGCGTTCTGGTGATGTAGTTGATAAGCCCCCCTGCGGCACCGTTTCCGTAGATAGCCGTTGCCCCCTTTATGACCTCCACCTGCTCGATGGCGTCCGGGTCCAGGGCGCGCATGTCCACCGCGCCGTTGCGAAGCGGCGTAGACTGCGGCACCCCGTCGATCATCACCAGCATCGGCCTTCCGCGGAGGGTCTGGCCCCAGTTGCTGCTAGTACCCGTGCTTGGCGCCAGGCCCGGCACTTTGTTGCTCAGGATATCGATGACGTTGCTGCTTACCAGCATGTCCTCCTCTATCGCTTTTCTGGAGAGCACGGTAATGGAGGAGGGAACTTGGTCGATGGTTTCGGGAGTGCGGCTGGCCGATACAACCACCTCGCTGAGCCCCTGCTGGCCTGGCGACAGTCGCACCTGCAGCTCCTTTGTCTCTCCCTCTTTTACCTGTACGGGCAAGGACTTGCGCTCAAAACCAACTGCAGATACAATTAGCCGGTACTCTCCTGCCTTTACGTTCTCCAGTATAAAGGCTCCCTGCTCGTTAGTGGTGGCACCGGAATTAGTTCCCTGCAGGAACACACTGCCGAAGGGCAGTGGGCTGTTCTCTGTATCCAGAACGGTGCCCCTTATTCTGCCTGTTTGGGCATAAACACTGACCACCAGCAACATATAGGCAACCAGAAAGAGTAAAGTTCTTTTCATGTTTTATTATTTAGAATCGTTTTAAATTATTGTTTGCTGCAAAAGTAAGACGGAAAAGCAGAAAGCAAAAGATTAATTTAGATTTATTCCAAATAGTCTTTTACCTCAAATCTATTCTCTATAGATTTGCCTTGATTCCCCGGTTATAGGGGCGCAAGTCGGAAAGGAAGACGGCAGGAAATAAACAAAAAGAGGATTTGAAAAAGCGGGTTAAGCGGGTATTCTCTATCCATCATTGGCTAGGGCTGTTAGCAGGGCTGTTCCTGCTAATCTCCAGCGTCACGGGTTCCGTGCTGGTGTTCCACCACGACATCGACCACGCACAGTTCGCCGGCCTGTCCACGCTGGCAGTGCCCGCAACGGAATTGAAGATCGATAGCTCTATCGCACGCATTCTGAAGGCTTACCCGGGAAGCGACGTCCGGGTGCCGGAACTCCCTAAAGGGCAAGACCAGGCGCTGAAGTATGAGATCCGGAGTACTGAGGGGCGTAAGTGGGTTTTTGTGCACCCGACGACAGGAGAAACGCTGGCGACCGTGGCGCGCGCAGACAAGCGGTTGGTACATACCCTGCTCGATCTCCACTACAACCTGCTCTCTGGCACCCCAGGCAAGATAGGGGTGCTTTTAGGCGGGCTTTCTCTCATTGTGCTTTCCATCACAGGCCTCCTCCTCTACCGCAAGTCCATTTGGAAAGTGCTTGCCTTTCGGCAGCGTGTGTCCTTCAAAAGCAGGCGTTCCTTCTTCTCCAGCCTACACCGGGTAATCGGCGTCTGGAGCCTTGCCTTTAACCTGTTTATTAGCATAACGGGCACCTGGATCGCCTTCACTATTGTGCAAAGCGCCCTTAGCCCTGTCAGTGTCAGTACCGTGGAGGGCAACGCCCCAACCATGGTATCGGTGGACAGCGTGCTAAAGCAGATCAGCAAGGACTACCCGGAGTTTGAAATCAACTACCTCCGCTTTGCTGGTGGGACCCTTTCGGCCCTCGGGAGGCTCAAATCAGACCCATCTTATTACGGGGTTACCTTTAGTAACCTGCAGGTGGACCTGAGCTCCGGGCAAGTGAAGGGGGTGAACTTTGTAAAGGACAAGCCCTGGCATGAGCGCCTGCTGCTAGTGTTTAAGCCATTGCACTTTGGTGACTATGCTGGCTTACCCGTAAAGCTTATTTACTGTTTCTTCGGTACGATGCCCGGTGTGCTGGCCGTCTCGGGCTTTCTGGTTTGGAGACTGCGAAACCGTAAGCCACAGGAAAGGATAGTAAGAAGAAGGCTTCCTTTAACACCAGGCGATGCCTTAAAGCCAATATCAAACTAAGCCTGCATGCATAGTGACTGTACTCTGTTCCTGGTCACCTTCTGCTATTGCACAAACAATACATTACTTTGTAAACACGCTTCCTTTAGAGGCTGCCCCATCACATAGGCATACAACAAAATACGCAGCAGCAATGGAGGGTAAAGGCTTTGTTGTACATACCCCTTTCAGAGTACCTAGAGGGACTTTTCAGTAATCTCGTTTGGACTCGACCAAATACCTACCCTTAGAAAGGGTAACAAAGGTGTTGTGCCTAGTCATAGATACTTTGATAGCACCATCAAGTTTATGCTTGTCAGCCAATTACAAACAATTAAATTTTGCTAATTATTACTATTTACCCCCTTTGTTTACCCAAAAAAAAGCACTTACAAGTAAAACCTGTGCGTGCTTCTTTTATATTAATTCCGCTAAATTTAAACCAGATTGCTAGTTCTTAGAAGGCGTTTTGGTCTATCCAGCTAAGCTACGGGAGCTTCTTTTTTGATAGAGTTTTCTCTATCCCGTAGAGGAGCCTTATCTCTTCAGGAACTTCCTCACCACCACCTTTTTTTCTACCTCTGCGATCAGAATGTAGAGACCTGGAGTCAAATTTCCTACATGAATCCTGCCTATTCTGTCGTGCTGAAAGGGAACAAGCTTTCCACTCATGTTAGCGATTCGTAAAGGTTTAAAATACTTATTCCCGCTGTTAACGTAGATGAAGTCGGAAACCGGGTTAGGATATAGCGTAAGCGCTTCTCCCTCATAGGCCTCTTCAATTCCCGTCACCTCCCTTTTCTTTGAGCTCCAGAGTTGACGTCCGGAAGAAGTAGTCTCCGCCAAGAAAAGCAACTCCCCATTACAAATCATAAAACTGGAGGGATTGGAGCTTTTCTGACCCAATTCCATATCAAATAGCAGCTTAGTTGTGGACGCTGTTCCTTCTGTTGCCCATACCTCGGCCCCGCTCTCCGCTGTATAGGCACTGAAGTAAAGCTTTTCTCCATCTGCTATAAAGTACGCAGGAAAGGAACCTACTTGACCCTCATTGATGTCGCTCATAAGCAAAGTCCCTTCACTTGTGCCATCCGTCTTCCAAAGCTCATAGCCATGGGTCCTATCATTTGCACGATAAAAGGTCTAATCCGCAACAACAACGGACGTGGAATAAAAGTCATCAAGTCCAATTTTTGATGTGCTTATGTTATGAACCAACTGGGGAGCAAGTTCCTGCCACTAATTTGCATGCCTGCTGGAGCATAAATTTTGTGGCTGACCAGCTCTTCGGCGGCCGCAAATTCCGCGGCTTAACTGTAGTCGATAATTATAGCCGCAAATGCCTGGCCATCGAGGTGGACCAGGGCATGAAAGGGGAATGACACTGCAGGAATGGATACAAAAGAATAGAATGAAACCTAACTCTCTACTTTAGAGCTGGCCTAAAAACGGGCGGACCTAAACTGCTTAAATCTGCGCAAGCTACCTATTGAAGCTCGGGGAGGTTAAACCAAAGCCGGGCACTCTCCCCTTGTATGCACACAAGTGTGGGTGAGACGGGCGGAGCCTATTCTGCAAGACGGGGCTCAGGGGCACTTTACATGCTCAAAGAAAACACGACATGAACCAGCACTGATGAGTTCTTAGACCTTTTTGGGGCCTTCCTCTAGAACAGGAAGCGTATCTCCCAACTTTTATGACTCGTGCACCTGGCAAGCTTCCAGAACATTTCCGTCTGGATCATAAAAGAAGAAGTACTTCACGACGTCATCTTCTATC
>NZ_FZOQ01000033.1 GCF_900188175.1 Pontibacter ummariensis
GCTCCGATCGTATGCGCGAAGGTGTTAAGGGTAAGGATAGCTGCCAGCGGCCTGTCGATGTTTTGCTTGAAGTCCTCCAGGTCCTCTCCCAGAGAAGGGTTGTGTTTCCCCACCACACTCGCATGGGAAGGGGTAATGCTCAGTAGCGACGCCTCCAGCAGCGAGCAAAGGAAGGAAAAGAACAAGGCGATTGCCAGGTAAAGTATCAGTAAGCCCATTTGTATCAGTGTCGAAGGCCTTTCAGTTGCAAGGCTCTCATTTTACATCATGCGTTTACCTTTTTCTTACGTGCTAAAACAAGCGGAGGGTTTTGAGCTATGGTTTAGTCCCCTTAGAATTCCTTTTTGTAGGTCCTGACAATCTAAGGTTTTGCCGAAAGTATAGAAAACCAGGAACTACCGTATAGGGTTACAGTTGCCCTGCCACAGGAAGAAAAACTCAGCGAGGCACAGCCCCCCTTACAGGATGGGAAGCAAGACAAAAAGGCACTACTTATAATACATGGGGATACAAGCAAAGATGAAGACAGAGAACAGTATGAAACATTTACGGACAGGGCAATTTATCTTATACTTCCCCGATAACAAGAGAATACGACACTCCACTCAGTTGCTACTGGGTCTGTGGCGAGCCGGTAAGCAAACCCTTAACCAAAGCCTGCTGTCCCTATCCCGTTATTTCCGAAATCAGGGTGTGCCTGGCCAGGCCATGGTGATCGTTCTGGTTCTTGCATCCGTCACGCCAGCTTTTTCGCAAAAGGAAATAGCAGCGGCAAGTCGGGTCGAAGATAAGAAGAAAGGGAACACTCCTTTCCTGCAGGCGAACAGTGTCGGGGATGTGCTATGGACCTCCTCGCCAAACCCCGGTCCATTCCACCTGGATGGTGTCTTATCCTTGTGGACCTCAGACTATTTCCGCGCCCGCTATGGTGGTGTCCCGGCTGACCTGGATTACCTGTCTTACCGCCTGTCTCTTGGGGTAACCTATGAGTTGCTGAGGAACAATACAGACCAGGCCTCACTTAAAGCACTCGCGGTGAGCGTTGGTATTAACAACTACTTCACTGACAGTCCGGTACCGGATGAGGACAGTTGGTATACAAGTGACCGCTATGTGGGTCTTGCAGCAGCATTCAGTAATGCCTTCCATGCAGGCCTGACCTATACGGCCTACAAGAACCCTTACAGCCAGCCGGGCACACTGCAGGACATTGCCCTCCTCTTACTTTATGCGCCCAATAACCGCCTTGGCTCCATACAACCGCAGATCAAGCTGGTAAAGGCGGTCGGGCAGAGCACGGGCTCCCTCATTCAAACCCAGATTACGCCTGTCTTTAAGTTAGTTGACTCACTTTCCCTTACGCTTTCAGTACCGATTTCTCTTGGCGTGGGATTCAATGGGTATCACGGCAGCGGTGCCGCGGAAGGTTATTACGCTGAATTGGGCATACTCGGAAGCCTTCCGCTCGATCTTAAATTGCCTGGCCGATGGATACTGACGGCAGGTACCTTCGTCACATTGCGGGATGATTCAATTGTTAGTGCAACAGAGAAATATGATGATGCCGGACACATCGTCCCAACGGGTCTCGTTACGCTCTCCTTCGCCTATTAGCCAGACTAACCGATCATGCTGGGACGGTAATACCAGCACCTAACAGCGGAATAAGTACGGCGGGTATCTACAGTTTAGGTATTTAGGGAAGTAGTGTACTATAAGGGCACAGGCAGTACAGTTAAAGAAATTTTCAACTGTAGTGCCTGTGCAAATGAGTTCTTATACAAAAAGAGCCCTTACAGTTTAAGACTGTAAAGGCTCTTTTACAAGCAGTAACACGCTACCTGCTTTACAAGCTACTATGGAAATTTGTTATCTCCTATACTGCAATTTGCCCAGCTGCAATCACCAAAAAAGATGAGTAATAACGACACAAGCCCTTCCAGGCAAACCTTTTCATTTGGCTCTCACTCCTCCAGGATGCCTCGCTGCGTCACTTCAGACTTCTTCTGATAAGACCGGCGCTGTTGTTTGCTTTAATTGAGCAAGCTCTTCCGCTCACCTTGTCCTGGGTGAGCAGCAGTTTCGCCCTGTGCCTCTTCAGAGCTGTAATAACGTTCGCTTACCTTACCGTAATTAAAGTTCATGTAGGTATAGTAAGCATTGTTCTCCTCTGAGCGGTCTTTTTGGTCTTCCAGAAGCTCCACGTCTTTGTTCTTTGTATATATTCTTTTCTTTTTCATCACTTTCCCAATATAGCACAACAACTTGTTTTTTAAAAATATAAATCAACTTATTTGCGCTTGTACGCTTCGTACTAGTCTTGATTGTTGTGCGCTATTCCTGGCACCAGTGCCAGCTCACCATCTCCATTACCGCTTTAAAAGAAAGGGCCAGCGTACCAACTTTGCATTGTCAGTTCAACCGGCCCTCTTTTAAGGACAGATAGCCTATCCTCAGCACCCAAATTAGGTATAGGCTATCTTTGTCCTCACCTTTTCAACAGCAAAACACTTTGAGACAAAAATTTATCTTTCAGTAGATGCTCTGTCTTATTTTATACGTCTTCTGATGTCGTAAGAATGCTGCCATGTAGCACATTACGTACTTTTTCTGCTGATATACCACTTTATCACAAGCCCCTGCCGAGGCACCTCCGCCGGGCTACCTGACAAGCTCCTACCCTACAGCTACTTAGGCCAAGCCTTCTGCGCCTTCTCTTGTTACTTGTAGTGCCTGCTTCAAAAGGCAGCCATGCGCAAGCGATAAATACGTAGCACCCCGTATTTACACCCATTTTATCCTTATTTATTACTGCTATTATACCAATGAACAGACAGTTTGGAAAGAAGCACGTATACTGTAGCATAACAGCTTTAGCAACCCGGTTAATTTTGGTTGGTTATCTTCGGGTTATTCTACTTCAGGATCGCCTAAAGCAGGGAGTGAGTTAATTAAAAGGGTACCTCACGTCCCACTCAAGAGCGTGTCTTACTTCATAAGAGGTAAGACACGCTCTTTTTGGTAGTACACAAAAATGCCTTTCTACTGAACATAACGTACCTGGTTTACCAGGCAATCCCTACTGCCTTTCCCTGTTACACCCACCCTCCTAAAACATGAATACGTTCCTGATCCCTTTGGGCGAGGCTTTTAGGTACAGGGAAGGCCGAACCGGTACAAAAGAAAAATCCCTGCACCAGAAAGGAACAGGGGTTCAGCAGAAGATTTACGTTCTAAGTTTGCCTATTCGATGAGGCCCGTCTTTACGGCCATTTTTATTAAGCTGGCCGTGTTCTTGGCTTTGGTTTTCTCCAGGATGTTCTGGCGGTGCGTTTCGATTGTACGTTTGCTTGTAAAAAGCTTGTCGGCAATCTCGGCATTCGTAAAGCCTTCTGCTATCAGTCCGAGTACCTCCATCTCGCGTTTCGACAACACCACCTGGTTTTCGTTTGCTTCCTCCTGCTGTCCTGTAGGGCCAGCTGAGGCAGTGGCTTTGTGCAGCATGTTCATGGCGAGGTTAGAGCAGATATAGGGAGTACCCTGCATAACGAGCCGTATAGCGGACCGCAACTCTTCTTTGCCTGAATTTTTCAGCACATAGCCGTCGGCCCCACTAGCCAGCATCTTCTGCACGTGGGGTTCGCTATCCAGCATCGACAGGGCCACTACCTTCACATCCGGATAATGCTCCCGGATGTGCCGGGTTGTTTCAAACCCGTCTTTGCCCGGCATGTTGATATCCATCAGTACGATGTCTACCTCTGTCTGTGCTTCATCAAGAAGTTTAATCAGCTCATCACCACTGGCAGCCTCCCCAACAATGCTAATGTCGTCGCTGCCCTGCAGCAGCGATTTTATCCCTTGCCTGATCAGCGTGTGATCATCTGTTAAAACTAATTTTATCATATTCTTATGAATTTCGGACAGTCGTGCAGGCCTTTGCTACGTTAAAGTAGCTGACCTCAGTCTTAGAGGTAAAAAAACTACTTGCTTACCTCCAGGCACTAACTATGCTAAAAAAAGTACTTATACTTACATTCTTACGTGTTATCCGCAACAGTAACTGAGAAAGCACCCTTTATTTTTAGGTCTTCACTCTAAAGTTCGCAGTAGTTCATGTAAAACCAGCCAAAGCCGGTCTTATTTAAGTGTTTTACACTTGTTTTTACGTACTTTTTTTCACTCTTTTTAAAATACAATTCTATACATTTGTTTTACGGACATGTAGGAGAAGTTTCTTTTACAACGGAGAGAAAAAGAAACATGAAGGCCATTCAACAACAAATCTTACAGGGGAACTACATTATTGTTCCTCGTGGTGTTTTAGACGCAGCTGCCAGCGCAGAGTTGAAGCAGGCTGTAGAAACGGCCATTGCACAAAACGTGAAGCAAATATGGGTAGACTGTGAGTACCTGGAGCGGGTATCGGTAGAGGCTTTACGCACGATCCTTTACCTGAGCAGTATAACACAGGACGCAGGCACCAAAATGCTTCTCTACAACATCAATCCGGCTATAGAAGCTGCTATCAAAGCAGCAGGGCTGGATAAAATTCTCCACGTGGTACCTACCATGAAAGAAGCCTACCTTTATGGCAGGCGGCATTCCTAGTTCTTTTTCAGAATTAGGGCTAAAAGAAACAGGAAACCATAAGCAGCAGGACCGTTCTCGTGTTTGCACTCCGTGTTTTTAAAGAAGCAGAACGTCTGATTATTCGGCTTAGCGGCGACCTGGATGAAAGTAATGCGGACCTGATACTAAAGAAGCTGGAGGACCTGGCTAGTTCGGGGACAAAAGCGCTCCTGTTAGATTGTCAGGAGTTAGACTATGTTTCTGCTGCAGGCTTAGAAGCCTTAGAAAGGCTGTACCAGCACTGCGTTAGGGAAAAGATTCCCCTGGTGCTCTACCACCTGCAAGCCCGTATCCGAAACATTATAGAACTGGCCGGCCTGAGCCCCCACCTGCCCATAGCCAGGTCTAAGAAAGACGCCTGGGCATTTGCTGCTCTTCCTTAGCCTATCCATGCTGCCGCAGCTTACAATCAGCTATAAGCAGCGGCACAGCCTCCTGCACGTAAAGCTGTGCGGCCAGCGCAATGCGCCAGCATGGGAACACTGGAACAGGGGCTGCAAAAGCACAGGCAGCCGAGGTGCGCCAGGTATGGCTCAAGGCTTCCGATCTAAGTTCCATCACCCCAAAGCGATGGAACGACTGGTACGCTACTCCTACTGGCTACAACAAAAGGCCTTAACCTCCTCCTGCTAGCGCTTAACGCGCAGCCATCAGCCTGAGCTGTGCAGGGCTAATATAGGCACTTTCATCCTCCTGTGGGCACAAAAGCGTTTGCTTAGGAGTACAATAATTAACAATCAATACAAGGCTTTAAAGCTAGCAGACCCGCTACGCTCGCAGCGCTACAAAACAAAATACACCTCACCAACCCAGGGCCCGTGAGGTGTATTATAAGGATAGTTTTGCTATCTACTTATTCTTAAACTGCTTGATGAAGTTGCGGGTAAAGTCGGACAGTACCAGGGTACCACTGATCCCCGCCCGTTCTACCAGGAGTTGGTCCCAGTGCTCCGTGCCCTCCCAGAAGACCTGTTTCATGGCCTGCAGGGCCTCCGGATTGTACGTTGCCAGCTTAGCGGCAAATGCCTGCACAGCAGCGTCCAGTTCTTCTGTTGTTTCAAACACCGCTGCATACAGGCCCTTCTCCTTCGCCCACGCTGCCGACCGGAATTCCCCGGCGTCCAGCGAGAGCTGTGAAAAGGCGGAGAGCCCTATCTTCCGCTCCACGGCCGGCCCTACCACAAAAGGCCCAATGCCGATGGCCAGCTCGCTTAGCTTCACGGCGGCGTGCTTTGTGGCAAAACAATAGTCTGTAGCGGCGGCTACCCCTACGCCCCCTCCTACGGCTTTGCCCTGTACCCTTCCCAGGATAATTTTAGGGCTCTTGCGGCAGGCATTGATCACCTTGGCAAAGCCGGAGAAAAATGTCAGCCCCTGCTCTTTGTTCTCGATGGCCAGCAGTTCATCAAAGCTGGCGCCGGCACAGAAGGTCCGGTCACCCTCGCTCTGCAGTACCACCACCTTTACCTGCGCATCTTCCCCGACTTTTGTGATAGTATTGGCCAGGTCATTTAAAACAGCCCCGGGCAGGGAGTTGTGGTGCGGGTGAAAAAAGGTAATGGTGGCAATGCCCTGCTCGTCTTTAGTTACATCCACCTTACCGGCTTGTACTGTATTTGAAGTGCTCATAGTTTTTGTGTGATAGAAGCAAAAGGGCAGCTCTGTCTTATGCCTGGTTTCGCTTCGGTGTTTTATCGGTATCTTATTATTCAGGTTGTCTTATACCACTTTGCCTTAAAGTCTAGCTGCTAGAACCCACCCCTACCCCTCCCAGGAGGGGATTTTTTCCTGTGCGTAATTCCCCGCTTGGAAGGGCTAAGAGTGGATATAACTCCAATCTGGCTGGCAAGCTGCTTGCTAACTTTACTCCTGGTTCTTTTTCTTTACCATGGTCAGAATGGTCGCGATGGCAACGGTTTCGCCGGTTTCGTCAAACACGTCCACCAGCCACTTTACGATGCCTTTGGCTACGTCTTCCTCGCTGCGCTTCTCCTGGCCTATCTTTTCTTTGGCGGTCAGTTTCACGCCGATGGTCATGCCCGGGTACACAGGTTTGGTGAAGCGGCACTCTTCCAGGCCATAGTTGAGCAGCACCGGTCCCTTGCGCGGGTCCACGAACATGCCAGCCGCCTTGGATAAGATATAATAGCCGTGCGCTACCCGGCCCTCAAACAGGGTACCATCCAGCGAAGTGGCATCTACGTGGGCATAGAAATGATCACCCGACACATTGGCGAAATTGGCGATGTCTGCTTCGGTAACGGTGTGCTTGTGCGTGGTGTAGGTCTCCCCAATTTCAAGCTCCTCGAAGTATTTCTGGAAAGGATGCTTATCGTACTCTACCTGCTTCGCGCCTTTCTGGTATACGCCTGTGATGGCGGTGACCATGGTAGGGGATCCCTGGATCGCTACCCGCTGCATGAAGTGCTTTACGCCGCGGATACCGCCCATTTCCTCGCCGCCACCGGCTCTGCCCGGACCGCCGTGGATGAGCAGCGGCATTGGGGAACCGTGGCCGGTGCTTTCCTTGGCGCACTCCTGGTTCAGCACCAGGATACGGCCATGATGTGTGGCCGCCCCATACGTAAACTCCTGGGCTATACGCGCGTCGGCGGTGGCAATAGAGGACACCAGGGACCCTTTGCCCATCTTGGTAATTTCTACCGCCTCGTCCAGCGTTTTATAAGGCATAATGGTCGCCACCGGCCCGAAAGCCTCCACTTCGTGGGTATCGGTGCAGCGGAAAGGGTCCTGGTTAAGCATCACGATCGGTGAGATGAAAGCGCCTTTTTGCGGGTCTGCCCCAATCAGGTCTACCTTCTCCAGGTCACCGTACACGATGGGCGTTTGCTTGGCCAGCTCGCTTACCTGTTGCCGCAGTTTCTGGAGCTGTTCCCTTCCGACTATGGCCCCCATGCGCACACCTTCTGCCTGGGGGTCGCCGATCGCGGTCTTCGCAAGTTCACGCCCCAAGGCGATCTGCACGTCCTCGACCAGTTTCTCCGGTACTAGGGCCCGTCGGATAGCCGTACATTTTTGTCCTGCCTTCGAGGTAATTTCCTTGCGGATCTCTTTGATGAACAGGTCGAATTCAGGTGTACCTGGCACTGCGTCCTCGCCCAACACGGCGCTGTTCAAAGAGTCTGCTTCCATGGTAAAAGGCACAGCCTCTTGTATCAGCCTTGGATGCGCCTTCAGCATGCGGCCTGTTTTGGCGGAGCCCGTAAAGGTCACCACATCCTGCGAGGTCACATGGTCCAGGATGCCTTCGCCGGTGCCTGTTACCAATTGCAGGGCGCCTTCGGGCAGTATGCCGGAGGCGATTATCTCCCGCACCACCGCCTCCGTCAGGAAAGCCGTAATGGGAGCCGGTTTTACGATAGCCGGCACACCCGCCAGCAGATTCACCGCGATCTTCTCCAGCATACCCCATACCGGGAAGTTGTAGGCGTTGATGTGCACCGCCACCCCCTCTTTCGGTACCAGGATATGATGCCCTATAAAGGTCCCTCCCCTGGACAAGCCAATCGGTTCATCCTCTACAAAAAAAGGCTTGTCCGGAAACTTACGGCGCAGGGAAGCATAGGCAAACAGGTTCCCGATCCCCCCTTCGATATCTACCCAACTGTCGGCTCTGGTAGCCCCGGTGCGGTAGCTCAGCTTGTAGAATTCTTCCTTCTTCGAGGTCAGGTGCAGCGCCAGGGCCTTCAGCATCCGGCCCCGCTCCTGGAAGGTCATTTTACGCAGCGCCGGATTTCCCTTGCTACGACCGTACTGTAGCATCGCCTCAAAGTCCAGCCCTCCGCTAAAGGCCGTACAGATCAGTTCGCCTGTCACCGCATCCACGATTTCGGTCTCCTGCCCGGAGCCCGGCGTCCACTGGCCCAGGGCATAGTTTTGTAGTATCGTTGCCATAAGTTTCGTTGTCTGTTGTCTTTGTTTTGGTGTTAGTTTGTGTTGTTAGCGTTGTACATAATTAGCGTAGTGCATAAAAGGAACTTATCTACAGCCCCGGAGGGGCGAAAGGTTTGTAGAAAAAAGAATTACTTGCCATTAAGCTCCAGCGGAGCGACATGTTCCTCCTATTTAAACAGATACCTCTCATCATAGTCCACCTCATACTTCTGCAGAAATGCGAGATACTCTTCCTGAAACGACCGCTGCCTGTGATGTTCCTCCTGATTTTGTATGTACCTCCTGACCTCTGCTAGCTGTGATTGGGCATAGGAGAAAGCACCGAAGCCTTCCTGCCATTGAAAGCTCCCTTTAGTCCAGCTCTTTTCCTTTATGAACTTTGTGGAGTTGGCTTTCACATCTCTTATTAAATCTGATAGTGCTATGTCAGGTTTCAAACCAATCAGGATGTGACAATGGTCCGGCATATAATAAATGGCAAGCAGCTTACATCCTTTTTGCTGTACGATGCCTGCCATGTACTTCTGCAGCTCTTCCCTGTGTTGTTTGGCAATCAGGTTTTCTCTACCCCTTACTGCAAAACGACCTGAATATAAAGCTGCGTGTACGTGTTCGCCATAAGTACTCAGACATATCACTCCTACGGAGCTTAGTGCTTCTTTGGATTTTATGCTACAAACATTTCGCCCCTCCGGGGCTTATCAAACTTGTTCTTCAGAGAGCAGCCAAAAGGCTGCTCTCTTTCCATCTGTTTATGTATAATTCAACAGCCCTTAGAATACCTTACGAAGGTGCTCCATATAGCTACTCTCATTTTAATGCCCCTATCACTGCAGCCTCAGTGTAGTAGTAGTTTTGCAGATACATAAGCGCCATTATATTGCTATAGCTTTGCAGGCTTTTCAGGCATTTTTTATAAGCTCGTTACCTCAACGGTAGCCATAGGATCTCACTAACACATACACCCTACACCCGCTCAATGATGGCCGCGTAGCCCTGGCCTACGCCGACGCACATGGTTACGAGGGCGTAGCGTTTGTTTTGTTTCTGCAGTTCCAGGGCGGCGGTATTCAGAATACGGGCGCCGCTCATGCCGAGGGGGTGGCCCAGGGCGATGGCACCGCCATTCGGGTTAATGCGCGGATCCTGGTCCTCCAGGCCGAACGCGCGGATGCAGGCCAGGCTCTGGGCCGCGAAGGCTTCGTTCAGCTCAATGATGTCCATGTCGTCCAGCGTGAGGCCTGCTTTCTTTAGGGCGATCTGGCTGGCGGGGACAGGGCCGATGCCCATGACGCGGGGCTCTACACCTGCAACGCCCATGGAAACGATGCGGGCCCGGGGGCTGAGGCCATTCTTCTTGAGGCCCTCTTCAGAAGCGAAAAGTAAAGCTGCTGCCCCATCATTTAAGCCGGAAGCGTTTCCGGCTGTCACCGTCCCGTTCTTTTTAAAGGCCGGGCGTAACTTGCCTAGCACCTCTAAGCTAGTATTCGGGCGTACAAACTCATCTTCTTTGAAAAGGATCGGGTCGGCTTTGCGCTGCGGGATCTCCACCGGCACGATCTCTTCCGCCAGGCGGCCGTTCTGTTGCGCGGCCGTGGCTTTCTGCTGCGACCAAAGGGCAAAGGCGTCCTGGTCTTCCCGGCTGATGTTATCGCGCTCGGCCAGGTTCTCGGCGGTCTCACCCATCCCCTCTGTGCCGAACAACTCCTCCATTTTAGGATTTACGAAGCGCCAGCCAAAACTAGAGTCAAACATTTGGGCATCCCGTCCAAAGGCCGTGCTGGTCTTGGAGATCACCCAGGGGCCACGGGTCATATTCTCCACGCCACCGGCCACAAAGATGTCCCCGTCTCCGCACTGTATGGCACGGCTGGCTGCAATGGCCGCCGAAAGGCCAGAGGCGCACAGCCGGTTGATTGTCTCGCCAGGCACCGACCAGGGCAGACCGGCTAACAAGGCCGACATGCGAGCTACATTCCGGTTGTCTTCCCCTGCCTGGTTTGCACAACCCAGTATCACATCGGCAATGGCCTCGGGCTCTACCGAAGGATTACGCCTGAGCAGTTCTTTGATCACCAGGGCGGCCAGATCATCCGGTCTGACGGCAGCCAAAGTGCCCCCAAAATTACCAATGGGCGTCCGGATGCCATCTACTAAATATGCGTCTTTCATTTCTCTCTTTTCTCTGCTAAATCTCTTTGCTTGTTCGGTACGAAGTGCCTTTGAACAGGGCCACCAGTTTCTCCTCCTGGTTTGTGATTCGGATCAGGTAGACCCCCACTTTGTGCTTCAGGCTCTCTTCCTGTGCCTCTACGGTAAGGAGATCTCCGGTTTTACCCGCCTCCAGATATTCCATCGTTGTGCTCAGAGCCACACTTAATCGGCCATGGCTGTTGCAGGCGAAGGCAAAAGCACTGTCAGCGGCGGAGTACGTAACGCCCCCGTGCAAAATGCCGAAGCCATTGAGCATGTCTTCCCGCACACGAAAATGCAGCCGGCAATAGCCTTCCCGCACCTCCTCTACCTCCAGGCCCAGTAGCTTGCTAAAGGCATCGCGCGCCAGCATGCGCTGCGTAACCGCCTCGGCTCTACTTAACTCTTCTTCAGGCTTGTGCATGGGCAAAAAAGGTTTTACCGGACCTTACCATCTTGCGAAGCAGTGGGCTTGCCCGGTAACGGTCCTCGTGGTACTCTTCATAAAGGCCGTCCAGTGTCTGCAGCACACTTTTCAATCCCCACGCATCTGCCCAGGCTAGCAGGCCTTGAGGGTAATTCACTCCTTTGGTCATGGCCAATTCCAGGTCTTCTTTGGAAGCCACATTCAGGGCTAGTGCATCTACGGCCTCGTTGATCAGCATCGCCAGGATGCGGTGCAGGATGTACCTACCCAGCTCCTCATCCTGCTTAGGCGCTGGTTGTGCGATTCCTTCCCGGTAGTTATAAAATCCCCTCCCTGACTTACGGCCATAGTAACCGGCCTCGAACAGGCGCTTTTGCGTAAAGGAAGGCTTATAGCGCGGGTCGTAAAAGAAGGCCGCGAACACGGACTCCGTTACCCGGTAGTTCACGTCATGGCCAATGAAGTCCATCAAGGTAAAGGGGCCCATTTTAAAACCTCCTAGCTCCGTCATGGCCCAATCAATGGTGGCAGCATCGGCAATCCCCTCCTCCAGCAGGCGAATAGCCTCCCCATAAAAAGGACGCGCCACCCGGTTCACGATAAAGCCAGGAGTATCTTTGGCAATAACCGGGATTTTTCCCCAGGAGGTTGCTAAGGCTTTAATCTCTTCAGCCAGCCCTTCCCTGGTTTGTACAGCCGGAATAACCTCGACCAGTTTCATGATAGGAGCCGGGTTAAAAAAATGAATACCGATAAAACGCTCCGGTTTCTGGCAGGCTGCGGCAATAGAGGCAATGGAAAGGGAGGACGTATTGCTGGCCAGAATGCAGGTATCTGACACGATCATCTCCAGCTCCCGGAAAAGGTTCTGCTTTACCTCCAGGTCCTCAATCACGGCCTCCAGCACGAGTCCACAGGCGGCGAAGTCCTGGTGCTCTTCAGTGAAATTGATACGCCCATACGTTTCTGCTGCTTCTGCCTCCGTGATCTTTCCTTTTGCGGTGAGTTTATCCAGCGAGCCTTTGATGCTTTGCCTCGCACGCTCCAAGGCCTTTGCGTTTTTATCCAGTACATAAACCGAATGACCTGCCGAGGCCACTACTTGTGCTATGCCCGCGCCCATGGCCCCGCTGCCGATGATCCCGATCTTCATTGTCCTTTGAAGTTTGGTTTACGCTTTTCGATGAATGCCTGCACGCCCTCCTTAAAGTCTTCGGTCTGCCCGGCCTTGTGCTGGTGGGTCGCCTCGTTGTCCAGCTGACCTTTTAAGTCAAAGCTGAAGGTGCAGTTGAGTAACTGCTTCGTGTAGGCCAATCCTTTGGTAGGCATTTTCGCCATCCGCTGCACCAGCTCCGACACTTCCGCTTCAAAGCTTTCATCCGGGAAAGTCTTGTAGATCATCCCCATCTCCAAAGCCTCTTTCGCACTTACCTTGTCTCCTGTCATCATCAGGGCACTGGCACGCTGCAGCCCCACCAAACGTGGGAGAAAGAACGTACCGGCACTATCCGGGATAAGGCCGATCTTACTGAATGCCTGAATAAACGAAGCTGATTCTTTCGCCACTACGATATCGCAAGCGAGGGCAATATTAGCCCCCGCCCCCGCCGCTACGCCGTTCACGGCAGCAATTACGGGCTTTTCAAGCCCCCGGATCAGAGTGATAATCGGGTTGTAGTGCTTGACCACGATCTCCGAGATCTCCGGCCCATTTTCGTCAGTTGCCTCTGCCAGGTCCTGCCCCGCACAGAAGGCCTTGCCTTCCCCGGTTAATAGCACTGCCCTGACTTCCTCCTTTTGCTGGCAGGCCCGTAGGTGCTCCTGCAGGGCCATGGCCATCTCCCGGTTAAAACTATTAAAAACATCGGGACGGTTCAGGGTTAGCGTGGCAACGCCACCCTCCAGAGAAAATTTAATGTAAGTGCTTTCTTTCATGTTTTATTTCAGGCATTTGAAATAGTCGAAAGGCTCCAGACACTCCTGGCACTGGTACAGCGCCTTACAAGAGGTGGAGCCAAACTGACTGATTAGTTTTGTGTTTTCTGATTTACAGAGCGGACAGCGGACAGTAACATCTTTGCCAAACAGGGCATTTACATTACCGGTAGGCTCTACAGGAGGGGCAATACCATAGGCTTCCAGCTTCTCTTTTCCCGCTTCCGAAAGCCAGTCGGTCGTCCAGGCCGGGCTAAGCTGGGTATCTACCGCAACCTCTTTGAAGCCTTCACCCAGTAGTTTTAACCTGATCTCTGTAGCAATGGTGTTCATGGCAGGGCAGCCGGAGTAAGTCGGGGTAATGGTTACCAGCACCTTATCGTCCTGTAGCTGCACATTACGCACCACGCCCAGGTCCACGACACTCAGTACCGGTATCTCAGGATCGTACACATCCTCCAGGTATTGCCAGATCTTTTCTTCTTTGTTCAAGTTTCTGTTTAAAGGTACTATACTTACTACAGGTGCTTTACCCATCCCTACCCCTCCGAGGAGGGGAGTTAAAATTTCTTGTGCCGGAGCGCCATTTCTCCTTAGCCCCAGCGGGGCGATATGTTTGTAGCACCCGGTTTCAGTGCATTTCCAGCTCCGTAGGAGCGGCATGTAGTTTCATTTACAACATACCGCTCCTACGGAGCTTAGGGACGGTTTTTGATCTAACGCTACAACCATATCGCCCCGCTGGGGCTCTTTTAGAATATTTAAAAGCGCCCTTTTTTACCACTCCAAGCCGGGGTAGGCCCTTTGCAGGTACTGCAGTTCTGCGAGAACATAGCCCAGGTGCTCGGTGTGCCGCCCTTCTTTGCCTCCTTTTTGCATCCACACGTTTTGCGGCACGGTGAGCGTTGCCTCGTCGAATACTTTCGTTACATGCTCGTCCCACTGCTGCTTTATCGGTGCGTAGTCCGGAATGATCCCCTGTTCCAAAAGACGTTTTTCTGTTTCCGTTATTTGGAAGAACTCACCGGAGAAAGGCCAGAGGTTGTCGACTGCCTTCTCCATACGGCGTTTGCTCTCTTCGGTACCATCCCCCAGACGTATCACCCACTCGGAGCTCCACTTGATGTGGTAACTGGCTTCCTTCAGCGACTTCGCCGCTATGGCCGCCAGTCGCAGGTCGGAGCTATGTTGGAGCTGCTGCAGGAAGAAGTAGTGAAAGGTATCGAAGATGAACTGACGCAGTATCGTATCGGCAAAGTCTCCATTAGGTTGCTCCACCAGCAAAGGGTTCTTATACTCCACCGCATCGCGCAGGTAAGCCAGATCGTCTTCCGTGCGCCCCTTCCCTTCCAGTTCAGCGGCATACTGGTACAAGCTGCGGGTTTCCCCGATCAGGTCCAGGGCGATGTTGGATATGGCCAGGTCCTGCTCCAGGATAGGCCCGTGCCCACACCACTCTGACAGGCGATGCCCCAGTATAAAACTCGTGTCCGCCAGTTGCAGGGTATAGTCCAGCACCAACTGGCGCACTTCCGGGGCATAGTCCTGAAGCGGCGTGTTAAAATGTGGCTCCTGCAGGTGGTGCGTGTTCTCTGTGTTGTGCATCATCTTGCTTACATGTTCTTTATTTCCGCCGGCACCTCGTAGAAGGTCGGGTGGCGGTATACCTTGTCATTGGCCGGCTCAAAAAAGGAAGCCGCCTCATCAGGGTTGGAAGCATGGATGTGCTTCGACTCCACGACCCAGATACTCACACCTTCCATACGACGGGTGTACACGTCGCGGGCGTTCTGCACGGCCATCTCGGCGTCGGCCGCGTGCAGGCTGCCTACGTGTTTATGGTCGAGGCCCTGCTTGCTGCGGATAAAGACTTCCCAAAGGGGCCATTCTTTCTGATTCATATTTTACCTTGTTAATAGAGAACTCTACTTTTCTGCCAGTTTGTTTAAGCCTGTACTCAATTACTTGTTGCCAGCTTTCGCCTCGCCGGCTAGGCCCTACTTTTCTCCTTGATGAGAAAAAGAGAGGGCCCCTACCCCCGTAAGCAAAAGAATCAAGACGATTTTGAATCGAGGGCCCCTTCCCCCACTCGCTAAACGCTCAAACAAAAAATCGTCGTTTGTGCACCTAGACAAGCTTGCCTGAAAATCCTTTTGCGAAGATTTTCCTTTTTCTGCCGGACAGGGGCGAATCTCTTGCACACTACATAAAAGTCTAAGCTGCTTTTTCGCGCTGTGCTCTTTTCTCGGCGTGGGCCAGGGCGGCTTCCCGTACCCAGGCGCCTTCTTCATGCGCTTGCACACGGGTCTGGATGCGCTGCTTGTTGCAGGGGCCATTGCCTTTTACCACGTTCCAGAACTCCTCCCAGTCCACTTCGCCATAGTCGTAGCCCTGCTTTTCCTCGTTCCACTTCAGGTCTTTGTCCGGCACCGTCAGGCCCAGGAACTCGGCTTGTGGCACCATCATGTCTACGAAGCGCTGCCGCAGTTCGTCGTTGGTAAAGCGTTTGATCTTCCAGCGCATAGACTGCGCAGTGTTCGGCGACTCGTCGTCCTTCGGGCCGAACATCATCAGCGTGGGCCACCACCAGCGGTTAAAGGCCTCCTGCGCCATCTTCTTCTGCTCTGGTGCTCCATTGCACAGCGTCATCATGATCTCAAAGCCCTGGCGCTGGTGAAAGCTTTCCTCCTTACACACCCGCACCATGGCACGGGCGTACGGGCCGTAAGAGGTACGGCAGAGCGGCACCTGGTTCATGATGGCAGCCCCATCTACTAACCAGCCAATTGCCCCAATATCGGCCCAGGAAAGGGTTGGGTAATTAAAAATGCTCGAGTACTTGGCCTTCCCAGAATGAAGGTCCGCAATCATCTGATCACGTGAAGCACCCAGCGTTTCGGCAGCGCTGTACAGATACAGGCCATGGCCTGCCTCGTCCTGCACTTTGGCCAATAAAATGGCCTTCCGCTTGAGAGAAGGAGCCCGTGTGATCCAGTTGCCCTCCGGCAGCATGCCCACGATCTCGGAATGGGCGTGCTGCGAGATCTGGCGGATCAGGGTTTTGCGGTAAGCGTCCGGCATCCAATCCTTTGGCTCTATGCGTACCTCCCGCGCTATCTTCTCCTCAAACTGTTCCTCTAAATTTATGTCTACTGTATCCATGGTTTCTTCAAATAAAAAGTCTGTTTGTTTTCGAGAGGGATTACTGGTCAAAGTCCACCACCACCTTTTCGGTGAGTGGCCGCGACTGGCAGGTTAGCACGTAGCCCGCCTGCACTTCGTCCGGCTCCAGGGAATAGTTTACGTCCATTTCCACCTCACCCTCCGTCACCCGGGCACGGCAAGTACTGCACACCCCGCCTTTGCAGGAATAAGGGAGATCAGCCCCCCGGTCAATCGCCGCATCCAGGATGGTTTTACCATAGTAGGACATCTCCATGTTCAGCACAGCCCCATCCAGTTTTACGGTTACCTGGCTCATTTTGTCATCCTCCCCGGCCGGTCGCTCCTTCGCTGCTTTATTCTTCTGGCCGCTTTCGCCTGTCGTGAAAAGCTCGTAGTGGATCTTTCTGGTAGCTACCCCTGCTTCTGTCAGGGCGTCTTTCACCCCGAAAATCATTTCTTCCGGACCGCAGATAAAGCACTCATCTATTTCCTCCGGTTTGATAAGCTTTTGCAGGAAAAGCTGTGCTTTCTGCTTGTCGATACGGCCAAACAGGAGCTCTGCCTCCCCTTGTTCCCGGCTCAGCACGTGATACACGCTCAACCGGTCGAGGTACTTGTTCTTCAACCCCTCAATGGCCTCTTTAAAGATGATAGAATTGCGGCCCCGGTTGCCATAGATCAGGCTTACCTGGCTGTGGGGCTCCGTCATCAGAATGGTTTTGATGATAGAGAAAACAGGGGTAATACCGCTTCCTGCCGCAAAAGCAACGTACTGCTTCTGGTTAGCAGGGTTCAGTTCGGTGAAGAAGCGCCCCATCGGAGGCATTACTTCCAGCTCCTCCCCTACCTGAAGGCTTTCATTGGCATAGCCGGAAAAACGCCCTGCAGGTACCTTCTTAATAGCTACCCGCCACTCGTTTTCCAAAGGGCTCGAGCAAATGGAATAGGAACGCCTTAGTTCTTCTCCGTTAATATCTCTCCGGAAGGTCAGGTATTGCCCCTGGGTATAACGGAACGTGTCTTTCAGCTCCTCAGGCACATCGAGTGCCACCGTCACACAATCGTGCGTCTCTTTGTTAATGCTCTTGATCCTGACTTTATGAAACCTGCTCATGTATGATATTCTGCTTTTGCCTTTGGTGTGATGTTTTACCTGCTTTCTGCAGCGGAGAGGGTTATACACAGGTACGCTGACCTGCGTTTAAAGAACTTCCACTCCATCATAAAGCAAAGGCAACACCTTCCAACCTTCTACCAATATAAGAAATCCTAGTCTTACTAACAAACGTTAGGTAGGAAGAATTAATACAGCAGTTCGGGTGCAGGGGTTACAGGAGAGAGGGGAAGGCAAAAAATGCGACTACCGCTCCGAACTGCCCCGCTTTTAAGAGGCAGGCATTAAAGACGACACAAAAACCAGATCAAGCACGGGCGCTCCCGCATCGCCAAGGCCTCGAAAAGAAGCTTCCTTTTCTGGTTTGCTTTGGGAGGGACAAAGATTTTTTGGTGGGGATGTAAAAAACTTCCTACTCCTTGCCCTGTGGGCAACGTACATACCCTTGTTTCAGGTTGACCTCTTGGGATTTAACACAAGCGGAAACCCGTTTTTGGGCAGCAGAAACCAGCAAAAGAAGACTTCAGCAGCGGGAGTTTTACAGCGGCTCACTTTTATAAATTTGATAAAAATAAAGGAAAAACGAAGAAAATGTAGTATCTATAGGGTGAAACCCATGTTATAAATACACAAAAGAAGTAAAAATACAGCAAACACTATGGACGGTTCTGCGAACAGCATCCTACAAGTCTACGACAAACAGGTCGGTCTTAAATTCCAGTTATATAATAGCCTTTTCACGGCGCTTCCCTTCCACCGGGTGGAGCGGACAGGGGTACTCCTCTCTATCTTTCTCTTGCATTGCGAAGAGGGTTATGCCAAGAAGCAGAGCCCGGCCGAGATCATTGATTCCTTTATAAAACAATATACCTCCTACACCACTGAGCAGGAGAAAATGGACCTTTTGTTCCGCTTCGTACAGTATGCCGAGCGGCAGGTCGTATTGTTCGATGCGCTGGAAGACGCCGCCTACCGCGATATCAACGATATGCAGGGCCCTGGAACACTGAAGCACCTGCAGTCAGAAGTAGTACAGACGCAGAGCCAGGAGCAACTGGCGGAAAAACTGAAGGACTTCTCGGTTCGATTGGTATTAACAGCCCACCCTACCCAGTTCTACCCGGCCGAGGTACTGGGCATTATCAACGACTTATCCAAGGCGCTGTTAAAAGACAACGTAACGCAGATCAACAGCTACTTGCGGCAGCTGGGCAAGACCCCTTTCTTCCGGAATGAGAAACCAACGCCTTATGACGAAGCGGTGAACCTGATCTGGTACCTGGAGAACGTATTTTACCATGCCGCAGGGCAGATCCTGTCGTACCTCAAAACACAGTTCCCGGAGGAAGTAAGTCCTGAAAACCCTGTGATCCGTTTTGGTTTCTGGCCAGGCGGCGACAGAGACGGCAACCCCTTCGTGAATGCCAAAACAACAATAAAGGTGGCAGAGGCACTTCGGGGCGGCGCTCTCAAGTCCTATTACCTGGACGTACGGAAGCTAAGAAGACGCCTTACCTTTAAGGGCGTAGCCAACGTGGTGGTGGAACTGGAGCGAAAGCTTTACAACAACATTTTTGTGCCGGGGCACGGGCTCGACATTACGAAGGAGGAAATCCTCAGTACCCTTCAGCAGATGAGGCAGACCCTCATCGAGCAGCACAACGGCCTGTTCCAAAACCTGGTAGAGAACCTGCTGCGCAAAGTAGAACTGTTCGGGCTCTTTTTTGCCAGTCTCGACATCCGGCAGGACAGCTCCGCCCATGCCGAACTGTTGGAAACCATCGTAGAGACAACCTCTGCCCTGCCGAAAGACTTTTTAGAGCTTTCGGAAGCCGACAAGATAAAGGCCCTGGTACAGGTAAGCGAAGTGCTAGACCCTGCCCTTTTTGACAACGAGCTGCACCGGGACACCTTGGAGAGCATGGCGGCGATCCGGGAGATACAAAGAACGAACGGCGAGGAAGGCTGTAACCGCTACATCATCAGCCATAGCACCAGCGCCCTGGATGTGATGCAGGTGTATGGCCTGTTCCTGATGAGCGGCTGGCAAAAGGAAAACCTGACAGTAGACATTGTACCGCTCTTCGAAACCGTAGATGACCTGCGAAACGCAAGGGGCGTCATGCAGTCACTATACGAAAACGAGACTTACCGACAGCACCTCCTCCAGCGCGGCAATATCCAGACCATTATGCTGGGTTTCTCAGA
The DNA here is from genome assembly GCF_900188175.1 of Pontibacter ummariensis. GTDB lineage: Bacteria > Bacteroidota > Bacteroidia > Cytophagales > Hymenobacteraceae > Pontibacter > Pontibacter ummariensis. The sequence continues at coordinate 19,590 of NZ_FZOQ01000033.1, forward strand.
CGGCACCAAGGACGGGGGCTATTTGATGGCAAACTGGAGCATCTACAAAGCCAAGGAGGAGTTAACGGCGATCTCCAGGCAGTACGACATAGAAGTGATCTTCTTCGACGGCAGAGGCGGCCCACCGGCAAGAGGAGGTGGCAGAACACACCAGTTCTATGCTTCCATGGGGCCGAACATTTCCAACAAGGAAATACAGCTCACGATCCAGGGGCAAACGATCAGCTCTAACTTTGGCACTGAGGATGCTGCCAAGTACAACATAGAGCAGCTCATGCACGCAGGCATACGCAACACGCTTTTTGCCACCAAAGACGCTGCCCCTACCTCTCAGCAGGAAGAGCTGATGCAACAGTTATCAAACGAGAGCTTTGAGAAGTACACGGCCTTAAAGAACCACCCGAACTTTTTGGAGTACCTCAACAACGTAAGCCCGTTGCGCTATTACGGGGAGGCTAACATTGGCAGCCGCCCCTCAAAGCGAAAGCCCGGCAAGCTGAATCTGAACGATCTGCGCGCCGTGCCTTATGTGGGCTCCTGGAGCCAGCTGAAGCAGAACCTTCCCGGGTATTATGGTGTGGGTACGGCCCTGCAACGCCTGGATGAAGCCGGCAAATGGGAGGAGATCAGGCAGCTGTACAAGAACTCCCTGTTCTTTAAGACTCTGATGGACAACTGTGAGATGGCCATGACTAAGAGCTTCTTCCCGCTAACCGCGTTCCTGGCAGAGCACCCCAACTATGCGGAGCTGTGGAACATGATCCACGACGAGTTTGAGCTATCCAAGAGTTATATGCTGAAGCTGACCGGCGCTGAGGAGCTAATGGCCGACAAGCCTGTTAACAGACTTTCGATCCAGATGCGCCAGCGTATAGAGTTGCCGCTGCTCACAGTACAGCAGTACGGGCTCATCAAGCTACGCGAGATGGAAGAGAAGAACCAGCCGACGGATAACAAGTCTAAGTACGAGAAGCTCGTGGTACGCTGCTCGTTCGGCATCATCAACGCAGAGCGCAACTCAGCTTAAACGACCCAGCCACTTTTAAAGAAGAAAGCTGCCTCCAGAGAAGGGCAGCTTTCTTCTTTTTTAGGCAATTCTCCCTCTCCTGCATCTGCCCAGCCAATGCTATGCATTAGCTACCCTTAAAACGAAAGCGGTTGTTCTCTATGGTAAAACAGGGAAGCCGGAGAGGGTGCTGGGCATAGACCTGGATTTTTCTGAAAGAAAACACTTGGAAAAGGAAAACCTGCAGATGCGCCTGTACCAGCAGATAGCCTTGTTGCTGGCTATCCTGGATGCCCAGGAGGGAAAGTACGCGACGATGGCCGGGGCATTGGCCACAGTCCGCTTCCAACAAGAGGGATTGGAGTGCTATTATTTCCGCCCGGGTTAAGCTCCTCAGCGGCACGTTTGCCATCGCCACGGCCCCAACACTGGCGGTGGTTAAAATACCGCTCCAGCATGAACAGCTTTCTTAGCTTTTGCATTGGGGCCACGAAACCCAGTGCAGTACGTGTATTTACGGAGGCCGGTACTTAATGGTATTCTAGCCCATAAAGTACGTATTATGTCCCCAACAGGCATTCCAAAGAGACCGGAAAGCGTATATATGCACAAGTCTTAAGAGTTAAGACCGAGGTAGCCAGGAACAGACTTTGTTTTGTTGCATCGCTCTACCCTTTAAGACACTGGAAGGACCGCCTTTATTTTTTTGGGTGCTGAATTTAGGCAAAACTTCCTTTACAGAAGGGCCAGTGAGACTAACATGATCATGTTGGTACATTGGCCCTTTTTAATCCTAACCTGTTCTATGGAAGAGCGCGTTAGCTAGTGTACTAAATTATGTTGGAATACGTAAAGACCATCCTGCTGAAAGTAAGCTTCGACAAGATGCTGTTTGAGAAAGAGCTGCGAAAAGCCTTTAATTACTTAAAAAGAGAAGAACAGCAGCAGCTAAAGCAATGGTGCTACCAGAAGTTTTCAGGAGTTTACCTGTACATTGTGAAAAAAGCCTTTCTGAACGTGCAGGCATAAGCTGTCTCTCCCAGTTGCGTTACCTCTGTTTTTCTTTAAAAGTCTGCCCCTTTAGGTGCAGCCAGTGGCTAAGTACGCCCGCTGCTCCTGTAGCGGGCTCGGACTCACAACTAGCCTCCGTATAGCTGAAAGCAAAAAAGGGCGCTTGCCAGTTGAAGCGGCCGGAGCGGGCTCCGCTTTAGAAGCGCCTCCCTCCTGAGGTTTAATCCACCGAAGCTGACCTTACCTGTGGCAAGATCTTTTATCGGCCTTCAGCCTTTCTCCAGCTCTTCTTAACATAACATAAGCAATAAAAGCTACAACCAAACACCCTAAGGATAAGTTAAAGAAGCATTTAAAAGCGTACCCGGTATGAGGACAGCCAAAGTAAAGTACTCTTTAAAAAAAATGTTTGAACAGGTTACCACGAGTGTGGCTTTTTACCCTGCCATCACAGCCTTGGGGATGCTGGCAATTGCCTGGGGGGTTACTTACCTGGATAAGATTTCGATGGGGAAGTCTCTACTGGATGAGGCACCTTTTCTAAAAGTAGAAGACGCCAGTACAGCCCGTAGCCTGCTGTCCTCGCTTCTCACCGGTCTGATCAGCCTCGTGACCTTTACCTTTGCCATGATCATGATCGTGCTGACGCAGATTACCTCCAGTTTTTCACCCCGGCTCTTGCCGGACCTGCTCAGAAAAAAGCCGAATCAAGTGGTGATCGGGATTATTATTGGGACCATTCTCTTTACCATTGTGGCACTCAGCAACATTGGCACGCTGCCCGCTGGTCCAAAAGTCCCTTTGCTTTCCACAATACTGGCTACCTTTTTTGGCGTGGTCAGCCTCCTCACCTTTATCTACTTCATCCATAGAATTTCAAATGAAGTACAGATCGGGAACATCCTCAACAGCATTTACCGGGCCGCCAGAAACGTGATCGACACTGAGTTGAACAGTGGCAGCTACCACGAGAAGTGGGAAGAGCAGGAAGAATTCCACGTGGTAAAGTCCTGGGACTCGGGCTACTTCGATAAGATCACACACAACGAGATCATGAGCGCCTCCAGGAAAAGCGGCCTGAAGGTAAGGGTACTGAAAGACCAGGGTACTTACCTGCTGAAAGGAGAACCTTTTCTGGAGATAAACAGGCCCCTGGACGAGAAGACGCTGCAACTGCTACAAGAAAACGTACTGCTCCGGCATCAGGAGATGGTGCAGGAGAACTTCTTGTACGGCTTTAAGCACCTGACCGAGGTAGCCGTGAGGGGCCTAAGCCCCGGTGTTAACGACCCGGGCACGGCTATACAAGCCATCAATTACCTCATGGACCTGCTGTGCAGGCTACAACAGCTAAAGGGCCAGAAAGTGGTGAAGCACCGAGACGGCACCGCCTGTATCATTTACGCGCCGGTACCTTTTGAAACAATATTTTATATGTGCACCGCCAGCATCCGGGCCTACTCGTCGAAGGATGTAACGGTGCAGACAACGCTCGTAAACATGATCAGCAAAATAAAAGCGCGCGATGAGGAGAAAAAGCATACCTGCCTCCTGAAAAAAGAGCTGGCCTCTATCGAAGAGGCCTCGAAGCAGGAAATGAAAACCCAGGAAGACGTAGATTACATTCAGGCCTTGCTACAGCATGCCCGGGAAGAGCACCAGGGCTAACAACCTGTAGCGCAAAGACAGGGCTACTGCTCCGGCCATCTGCTTCTGTCCCATGCTCCCACAAACGCCGCTACCTCCCCTGGTGTTTTTTGAAGCTCGCCCCCTCCTACCCGCCCTGGTCCTGTGCCCGGGCTGCGTACATCTTTGTACTCCTTCCCGTCTTTATGCCTTACGTTTTCTAAAAAAAGTCACAAAACCTGATAATTGTGAAGCTTGCAAGATTGCTGGTACTCAATAAGTTTAAATTTACATTCCGTTAGTCTTACAGGAACTTTTTTACCGATTTATCAGCTTTAAATGGTCAACTAATACAATATCTGCAACACTTAATTTGTTTTTTAGCGATTTCAGTAGTAATTTATGGATTCCTTTACTCGGAAGAGTATCTCTTTAACCTCAGTTTCCATTCGATGAATCAAGTTAATACAATAAAAAATGGGCTCTACCGACCGGAGTTTGAGCATGATGCGTGTGGCGTAGGATGTGTGGTAAACCTGGATGGCAAGAAGTCTCACAGCGTAGTGAAAGACGCGCTTACCATGCTAACCAACATGGAACACCGTGGCGCAACAGGCAGCGACCCCGAAACTGGCGACGGTGCCGGGATTTTGGTGCAACTTCCCCACGATTTTTTCAAGAAGCAGCTAAAAGAGTTTGGCGTTACCCTGCCTGCCACCGGCAGCTACGGGGTGGGCATGATCTTTTTCCCGTCTGTTTACGAGGTACGGGACAAGTGCCGCCAAACCATCAACCAGTGCATCCGGAAGATGGGCTTTCGCCTGCTGGGCTATCGCCTGGTTCCGGTGAACGGCCGCGTGCCCGGGCACGAGTCCAAAGCCGTAGAGCCCTACATTGAACAAGTGTTCGTACAGCCGGTAGACGAGAACATTAAAGAGGATGAGCTGGAGCGTAAGCTATTTGTATTGCGCAGCCTGCTCACACACGAGGTAAAGAAAACAGTAAGCGGCGAGAATGGCACCTTCTATATGGCCAGCCTCTCTTCCCGCACCATTATCTATAAAGGACAGCTTAAAACAGATCAGGTAGAGAAGTATTACCACGACCTGCGCCATGCCGATTTCAAGTCGGCCCTGGCCGTGGTGCACTCCCGCTTCTCCACCAACACTTTCCCGAACTGGAAACTGGCCCAGCCTTTCCGTTTTATCGCCCACAACGGGGAGATCAATACCATCCGCGGTAACGTGAACAAGATGAAGTCGAAAGAGGCGCTCATGCACTCGGCCCTGTTCACGGAAGAGGAGATGAAGTGGTTGCTGCCGGTAACCAACCCGGAGAACTCAGACTCTGCCAACCTCGATGCCATGGTAGAGCTCCTGACCCTGGCAGGGCGCCCTCTCCCCCACGTGATGATGATGCTGGTGCCGGAGGCCTGGCAGGACAACCCGTTTATGGACCCTTACCGCAAGGCTTTCTATAAGTACCATGCCGCGCTGATGGAGCCATGGGATGGCCCTGCTGCCCTGTTCTTTACAGACGGCAAGCAGATAGGCGCTACGCTCGACCGTAACGGCCTGCGCCCTGTGCGCTTCTGCGTTACCCGCCAGGGACGGTTGGTAATGGCCTCTGAGGCCGGCGCACTGCCGGTAAACCCGAAAGACGTGGTACGTCGCGGACGCCTGCAGCCAGGCAAAATGCTTTTGGCTAACCTGGAAGAGAACAAGATCTACGAGGATGAGGAGATCAAGCAGCTTGTATGCAACGACAAGCCTTACTTTGACTGGATCAGCCAGAACCGCATTAAACTGCACCAGCGCCCGGAGCCAAACTACTGCCTGAACCCTGTTTCTGCTGCGGACCTGCGGCAAAAGCAGAAGGCCTATGGCTATACCGCCGAGGACCTGAAGCTGATCATCAAGCCAATGGCGGCCACAGGCAAAGAGCCCTTGGGCAGTATGGGTTCTGATGCTCCGCTGGCTGTGCTTTCGCGCCAGAGCCAGCATGTAGCCAATTATTTTAAGCAGCACTTCGCGCAGGTAAGTAACCCTCCAATCGATCCGATCCGGGAGCGCCTGGTGATGTCGCTTTTCACGCGCCTGGGAGAATCACTCAACGTACTGGACGAGACTCCTGCCCACACCCGGCAGATCCATATCTCCCATCCGGTGCTGAGCCATGGGGATTTTAACAAGATCATCAACCTGAAGTCGGAAGGCTTTGAGCACCATGTGGTGGACGCCACTTTCCCGACGACAGAAAAAGGTGGCCTGCAAAAGGCCCTGGATATCATTTGTGCGGATGCCGAAGCGGCAGTACGGTCCGGAAAGAAGATCCTGATCATCTCTAACCGTGCCGTTCAGCCTACCCGTGCGGCTATTCCTTCGTTGCTGGCCGTCGGCGCTGTGCATCACCACCTGATCGATAAGCGCATCCGAACCAAGACAGGCCTTGTAGTGGAAGCCGGAGACGCCTGGGAAACACACCATTTCGCCACTATCATTGGCTATGGCGCCAGCTGCGTGTACCCATACATGGTGTACGATACTATCCAGAACATGCTGGATGAGGCTAAGCTGGACAACAGCTTAGCCCTGAACTATTACGCAGAGAAGTTTATACAGGCGGTGGGCAACGGCTTGCTCAAGATCCTGTCGAAAATGGGTATCAGCACGCTGCAGTCTTACCAAAGCGCCCAGATCTTTGAGTGCCTGGGCTTTGGACAGGAAGTAATTCAAAAGTGCTTTAAGGGCACGATCAGCCGTCTGGAGGGTCTTAACTTCGAAGACCTGGAGCAGGAAGCCCTGATCAAGCACCAGGCCGCTTACCTCGACGAAACCAGGCTGCTGGAGACAGGAGGCTTCTATCAGTGGAGAAGAAGAGGCGAAGAGCACCTGCTGCGCCCGGAGGTGATCCACCTGTTGCAGAAGTCAACGAAGCTGAACGACTACCGCCTGTACCAGCAGTATTCCCAGTTTGTGCGGGAGCACCAGGAGTCTACCATCACGCTGCGTAGCCTGTTCGAGTTCCGTAAGCGCCAGTCGGTGCCATTGGAAGAGGTAGAGCCTGTAGAAAGCATTTTCAAGCGCTTTGCCACCGGGGCGATGTCCTTCGGTTCCCTGTCGCACGAGGCGCACAGCACGCTGGCCATTGCCATGAACCGCATTGGCGGCAAGAGCAACAGCGGCGAAGGCGGTGAGGACGAGGCCCGTTATATTGTAAAAGAAAACGGCGATTCGGAGCGCTCTGCCATCAAGCAGGTAGCCTCGGGCCGCTTCGGGGTAACCAGCCATTACCTGGCGAATGCCGACGAAATACAGATTAAAATAGCGCAGGGAGCCAAGCCGGGTGAAGGCGGCCAATTGCCTGGCCATAAAGTAGACAAGTGGATCGCCCGCGTGCGCCACTCTACCCCTGGTGTAGGTTTGATTTCCCCGCCTCCGCACCACGATATTTACTCCATCGAGGACCTAAAGCAGCTGATCTACGACCTGAAGAACGCCAACCCGAATGCCCGCATCAACGTGAAGCTGGTATCGGAAGCCGGGGTTGGTACGATCGCCGCCGGCGTGGCCAAGGCAAAAGCGGATGCTATCATGATCTCTGGTGCAGATGGCGGAACAGGTGCCAGTCCGCTGAGCTCTATCCGTCATGCCGGTTTGCCATGGGAGATCGGTCTGGCCGAGGCACACCAGACATTGGTGAAGAATAACCTGCGCAGCCGCGTAGTGCTGCAGACTGATGGAAAGCTGATGACAGGCTATGACCTGGCGGTAGCCACTTTGTTAGGAGCAGAAGAATTTGGCGTGGCCACCGCTGCCCTGATCGTGGAAGGCTGTATCATGATGCGTAAGTGCCACCTCAACACCTGCCCGGTAGGTATTGCTACCCAGAACCCGGAACTGCGCCAGCTCTTTACAGGCGAGCCCGAGCACGTGGTCAACCTCTTCCGCTTTATGGCTGAGGAACTGCGCGAGATCATGGCATCGCTGGGTTTCCGCACCATCAACGAGATGGTAGGCCAGCCACAGGTACTGAAGGTAAGAAACGACCTGAACCACTGGAAACTGAAGAACCTGAACTTCGACCCGATCCTGCACAAGGAGGAGGCACCGGTAAACGTGGGTATCTACAACCAGATCCACCAGGTACATGACATCGACAACGTGCTGGACAGAAAACTGATCCGCGACTTCAAGAAAGGCACGAAAGAAGGCTTGCAGTACCGCATCATCAATGTGGACCGCTCTGTAGGCGCCATGCTCTCTTATGAGGTATCTACCAAGCACGGGAAAGCAGGCTTGCCGGAAGACAGCTTCAACGCCACCTTCCGCGGCTCGGCTGGCCAGACCTTCGGTGGCTTCCTTGCCCCGGGCCTTACTTTCCGATTGATCGGGGAAGCCAACGACTACCTGGGCAAGGGCCTGTCAGGCGGCAAGCTGATCCTGCAGCCATTTGAGGGTACCAGCTACTTGCCGCATGAGCATATCATTACCGGTAACGTGGCCCTTTACGGTGCTACCTCTGGCACGGCCTATATCAACGGGATGGCCGGCGAGCGCTTCTGCGTGCGTAACTCTGGTGCAGAGGCTGTAGTGGAAGGCGTAGGCGACCATGGCTGCGAATACATGACAGGCGGGAAAGTGCTGATCCTGGGTACTGTAGGAAAGAACTTTGCAGCCGGTATGAGCGGCGGCATGGCCTTTATCTACGACCCGGTAAACGGATTCCCGGACCAGTGTAACCTGGACATGGTAGACATGGAGCAGCCAAGCGAGGAAGACCTGGCCTGGATAGAGCAAAAGCTAAGGGAGCATGTGGCTTATACCGGCAGCGTACTGGCGCAGGAGCTCCTAAACGGCTGGCATGCACACCAGAAGTTCTTCCACAAAGTGATGCCGCATGACCTGAAGAAGGCCATGCAAGTAAAAGAAAGTGAAACCACGCTAAACGTAGTAGCCTGAGATGGGAAAAGTAGATGGATTTTTAACGTACGACCGTGAGCTGCCCCAAGCCCGCGATCCGAAGGAAAGAATAAACGACTCAAACGAAATATACACGGCCTTCCCCGAAGAGAAGACTAAAATACAGGCAAGCCGCTGCATGGACTGTGGCGTTCCTTTCTGCCACAACGGTTGCCCGCTGGGCAACATGATACCGGACTTTAACGATGCGGTATACGACGGTGAGTGGGAACAGGCAGCACAGATCCTGTACAGCACCAATAACTTTCCGGAGTTTACAGGCCGCATCTGTCCTGCTCCCTGCGAGTCGAGCTGTGTGCTGTCTATCAACAAGCCGGCGGTGGCCATCGAGCACATCGAAAAGGCCATTGCCGAGAAGTCCTTCGAGCTGGGCCTGGTAAAGCCACGCCCGCCCAAGCACCGGACAGGTAAGAAAGTAGCGGTTATTGGTTCTGGCCCTGCCGGGCTGGCCGCCGCTGCCCAGCTGAACCAGGCGGGCCACAAAGTGGACGTGTACGACAAAGCCGACAAAGCCGGCGGTTTGCTGCGCTACGGTATTCCGGACTTTAAGCTGGAGAAGTGGACCATAGACCGTCGCCTGGACATCCTGAAAGAGGAGGGCATCCGCTTCCATTTAGGGGTAGAAATCGGGAAAGACGTAACCCTGAAAAAGCTGCACAGAAAGTACGACGCCGTTCTTTTAGCGATTGGCTCTACCAAGCCGCGCGTACTCGATATTCCGGGTAACCACCTGAAGGGGATCCATTTTGCGATGGATTACCTGACCCTGCAAAACCAAAAAGTGGCAGGCGAAACAATCCCGGCAGAAGAAGACCTGGATGCACGCGACAAGCATGTACTGGTGATTGGTGGTGGTGACACCGGCTCTGACTGCGTCGGTACGGCTAACCGCCAGTTCGCGAAGTCCATCACGCAGTTACAGTACCGCAACATGCCGTCTACGGCCCGTACGCCGGAGAACCCCTGGCCAGAGTGGCCTATGACCTACACCTCCTCCAGCTCGCACGAGGAAGGTTGCGAGCGCAGCTGGGGTTGGCTGACGAAGGAATTTGTGGCTGATGAGAATGGCAACGTAAAGGGCCTGAAAGTAGTGGAACTGGAGTGGAAGAACGGCAGGGAGTATACCGAGAAGCCTGACAGCGAAAAGGTGTTGCCTTGCGACCTGGCCATGATCGCCATCGGTTACGAACGCCCGGAGCACGATGCCTTCCAGGCGAGCTTTGACTTTAAAACAGACAAGCGGGGTAACTTTAAGCTGGACGACTGGCAGACAAACGTGCCGGGCATTTTTGCAGCTGGTGACGCCTGCCGTGGTCAGTCTCTGGTAGTGTGGGCCATTTCTGACGGCCGCGAGGCTGCCCGCGCTATCGATCTTTACTTAATGAAAGCCTCTGACCTCCCTTCTAAAGAGTTGTCTAAGTTCGTTCTGAATAAAGGATAGTGCTTTAGAAGCATAAATAAAAAGCCCTTGCTACCCGGTTGTAGCAAGGGCTTTTTGTTGTAAAGCTGGTTCTGTTTACCATACAAAGGTAGCCACTGCCCCGGGTTTCAGCGTAGCTGCCGCAGCTTTGTCTCCATCGGCAATGTCAAAAGCCTGCGGCGCTCCGCTGGTGTTCAGCACGATCAGCACCTTTTGCCCCTCCGGCGTCCTGTAAGCTACGTTTGGCAACCCTTCTACCAGGTTAGAGGCAATCCGAACAGAACCGGGCCGGACAAATTTGGAAGCATGCGCAATGATGTAGTAGGCAGGGTTCCGCACAACCATGTCCCCATCAATCGTTAGGGCACCCAGGCACTGCGTACACCCACCTTCGGTATGGGGCTCTAGCTGCGAATTTGCCGCCAGGTTCCACTCCAGCACGGTGCGGCTCCAGTGACGTGGCGCCCCAATGATCAGGTTCTCCATGTGCCAGGCCAGGTCACCGGCAAAATTACCCGGCGCCCCGATCCACTGCTCTGTGAAGTACAGGTTCTTATCCGGGTGTGCCTCGTGTACCTGCTCCAGAGCATCAATCGAGCCACCGTATAAGTGGAAAGCAGCCCCGTCGATGTACTTGTTCGCCTCCGGGTCGTTCATCACCGTAATCGGATAATCAGGCCTGTCGGCGTTGTGGTCGTACACCACGATTTTCGTTTTAATGCCTGCCTCCCTGAATGCAGGTCCCAGATGATTTTTGATAAACTCCGCCTGCTGCTCGGGCAACATGAGCAGGCTGGGGTTGTTCCCCGGGTGCAGGGGCTCATTCTGAATCGTGATCGCGTCAATGGAAATTCCCTCTTGCTCCATGCCCTGTATGTACTTCACAAAGTACTGCGCATAGGCGTCATAGTACTCCGGTTTCAGGCTCCCCCCTATCGTACTTTGGTTATCCTTCATCCAGGTGGGGGGCGACCAGGGCGAGCCCATTATTTTGATGTCGGGGTTCAATGCCAGGATTTGTTTCAGAATCGGGATCAGGTGCTTTCGGTCTGGTGCCAGGCTAAATTTTTCGAGCTTTGGATCTGCCTGGCCGGACGGCAGGTCGTTGTAAGAAAAAGGCTTCTCATCCAGGTCAGAAGCACCAATGCTAACGCGCAGGTAACTCACCCCAATGTTGTTGTCCTTGGTGGTGAAAAGCTCCTCCAGCAGGGCTTTCCGCCGGGCTGGGCTCATGTTGTTGATCAGCGCTGTACTGCCGCCTGTCAGCGTATAGCCAAAACCATCCATCTCCTGGTAAGTCTGGCTGGGGTCCAGCGTTATGGTCGTGGCGCCCGCCACCATATCAGAAAAAGCGAGCGGAGGCTGTTTCCGGAACAAAACAGATTTATCCGGATTGGTAAGCCAGTAGGACACCTGCTCCAGGTCCTGGCTCGGCGCTGTGCCGGTGTGGCTGTTGTCCTGATCGGGTACCCTACAGGAAAGACCCACGCAACAGGTCAAGGCAAACAACAGGGATTGGCTTACTCTTTTGGAGATAAAAAAAGAATGGGTCATAAAGGAAATCTTATTAGGTCCCGATAGCTCCCGCTACTCAATCATTTTGTATACCCTCACATAGTCCACCTCCATCGACTGCGGGAAAATATCCGGATCCACGCCCTGTGCCCCTCCCCAGTTGCCACCAACCGCAATGTTCAGGAGCAGGTGAAAGCGCTTGTCGAAAGGCCATACCGCATAGCCCTTTCCTTCGTTGGTGAAGTCGAATACCTGCTGGTCATCAATGTAGCCTCTGACGGCGTAAGGCGACCAGTCCACCCGGTACACATGAAACTCCGTGCTGGCGTTGGGTACCACTTTGCTGCGCCCGCGCTGCGTGCCGATGCCATGGTTATAGGCCTCTGTATGAACCGTCACATGTACTTTGTCCTGGTCATAGCCTACATGCTCCATAATGTCTATTTCGCCGGACTTTGGCCAGGTACCATAAGCCCAATCGGTGGGCAGCATCCAGATCGCTGGCCAGGTGCCTCTACCAGTCGGTAGTTTGGCCTTTACCTCGAACCGCCCGTACAGAAAGTCCCCTTTGTCCTTGGTCACCAGCCTGGCAGAGCTATACTCCCTGTTTCCTGATTTTTCTTTCCGGGCAGTAATGATGAGTTTACCCTCCGCTACCCGGGCATTCTCCGGCAGGTTGGTGTAGTTCTGCAACTCATTGTTTCCCCAACCTGTTCCGCCCAGGTCATAGCCCCATTTCGTCTGGTCTGGCTGCCCCGTGTAATCAAATTCATCAGCCCACACAGGAGTACTCTCAAAGGTCCATCCTTTATCTGTTGGCCCCTGAGGTATGGTGATGATAGGAGCTGGCTCCTCAGATTTAGAAGAACAGGAAAGAATACCTGCCAGAACGAAGGGATATACAAAGCTCAGCATTTTCATACGCTTACTAATTCGGTTTTAAATACACTAAAATTCAATCTGTAATCCAAGCAATGAATTCAAATTCAACATAAAAAAGCCGACCGGCATGTTGTCGGTCGGCTTTCAAGGTTATATCCTAAGATAAATTTACTTTGCTGTGAAAGTGAAAACCCACTGGCCCCAGTCGTAGGCCTTCTTCACAACCAATCTGGTGTCAGTCAGTTCCACGATATCATACGTGATCGACTCCTCCGGACCGGCTGTCGTGCCGGCGTTCCCGGCCTTGTACATGCCCAGGAACGCGCCTGTACCCTTCACCGTCAGCTTGTTGCCTTTGATCTCGAAAGAGTGCGTACCGGCACCCCAGGCAGCATATTTAGAAGGTAACTCCTCCTCCGCGTGGCAGCCCACGCTCAGGCCAATGTCTGCCGGATGGGCGGCTCCGCCTTCATCCTCTATCCACAGGTCCCCTTTGTTGTCATAGGTGTAGGTGCCATCTTTATGGAAGATGAACTCATCGTTGAATGTGCAGGGTCTGCCCGTCACGTCTCCCGCCCCGCTGGCCCACCAGGTATCACCGGCTGGGCTTCCAATCCACAAGGCACCTGCAGCCGGGTTTAACACCCAGGTCTTCGTGTCACAACCCGTAAGCTTGGCTTTGGCACCCGTACACCCGTTAGGGTCATTACTGGCTACCGAGATGGTTTTCTCAGCCGTGTCGTGTCCACCAGCCGAAAGGGCCATCAGCTTCACTGTATAGTCCCCTTTGCGCTCAAAATAAGCAGTATCCGTTTGGGCCCCACTCTCAAACCCGTCTCCTTTGTCCCACTTGTACAAAAAGGCATTCTCTGTGGTACTGCTCAACAGGTAAGTGTTTGTCTTTCCCTGGATTGGCGTCACGGTAAAAGCGGCTTCAGCCTTTGGACCCAGCTCTTCCTCAGCGGCATCAGGCGTACAGGCCACCATGGTGCCCCCTAAAAGTACTGCTGCCAGGTAAGTGTATAGGCGTGTATTGTATTTGAATTTCATGATTCCGTTTGATTAAGATTAATACCCTGGGTTCTGCACAAGCTTGGTGTTGTTTAACTCGGCCTGCGGGATAGGCAGGATTTCGTGCTTCCCGGCTTTAAACCCTTTCGAGGCCAACACGGTAGCAGCTCTGCCGGTGCGCACCAAGTCATACCAGCGGTGTCCTTCAGTAGCCAGCTCCAGGCGTCTCTCTTTGTAGATGTTCTCGAGGGTAGCAGCTACTGGGGCCAATCCTACACGGGCACGCACAGCATTTAACAGCGCAGCCGCACGGCTGGCATCTCCCCCACCCTGCACGATCGCCTCCGCTTCCATCAGGTAAGTGTCTGCCAGGCGAATCTCGATGTAATCATTTGGCCAGTTCAGCAAAGGCTCTCCACCACCTGTTGTTTTCCACTCCACTTTAGGGGCATACTTCTCTACAAAATAACCGGTGTTATGGTAGCCTTTCTCGTAGGAGGCGGCACCCGCCTGCGCCAGGCTATCGATGTTTGCCACAGTGTACTTGTAACGAGGGTCTCCTTTCAGGTTATCCACCAGGTCCTGCGTGAGCGGGTTAAAACCCCAGCCTGCCATATAAGTATCACCAGAATAACCACGCGGTCCGAACATGGTAACGGCTACGTTACCTTCAAAACCCGGCCAGTTACCCCAGCCAGAGTTTGCAACCGAAGTATGCACGATCTCCAGGATAGACTCGCTGTTGAACTTGTTGTCCGGGCGGAAGATATCCCCGAAGTTGTCCAGCAGTTCGTAACCATACTTGCTCTTGCCTCCGGGAGTACCGTTCACTTCTGCCAGTTGGGTGGCCGCCTCAGACCACTTCTGCTGATACAGGTAAACTTTTCCTAAGAGTGCACGTCCGGTTCCCTGGCTGGCACGCCCCCCCTCCGTAAGCGGAACAGTTACCGGCAGATTAGGAATAGCCTCGGTCAGGTCCTTTTCAATCTGGGCATACACCTCCTCTGGGCTAGCCTGCGTTACGTTGTAAATTTCCTGCGTGGATACAGGAGCCGTGAACAACGGCACGTTCTTGAACAGGCGCACCAGGTCAAAATAATAGTAAGCGCGCAGGAACTTGGCCTCGGCAATAAAGCGGGCCTGGGTGGTCTCATCAAGCCCTGGCACACCAGCCTGTACTTTCTCCAGAATAGTGTTTGCGCGGGAAACCCCCGTAAAGTTCCTGTTCCAAAACTCCCCCTGCGGGCCTAAGGCCGGGTCCAGGGAGTAGTTGTTCCACACCTGCCAGGTGTTCATATCAGCGGAACCACCGCCACCGGCATAGGCATCATCAGAGGCAGCGTTAATAGCCCCGATGTTATGGTACGTGCCTCCGGCTTCCCACCCTAGCGGGTCATAGGCCGCAACAATACCGGCAAAGGCCTCATCCGGGTTATTGTAGTAGTTAGACTCTAACACAACTCCCTTCGGGTCAACCTCTAAAAACTCCTTTTCACAAGCACTGAGCACTGGTAAGCCAAGTGCCACAGCGGCAACATATTTTAAATATTTACTTTTCATTTCGTTTCTGATTTAGACAATTAAAACCCAAGATTTACACCTACCATAAATGTGCGCGCTTGTGGGTAGAAAGCACGGTCGATGCCAAAGCTGCTGCCACCAATCTCAGGATCGTAGCCAGAATATTTTGTAAAGGTCACTAAGTTATTGCTGCTCACGTACACACGCGCCTTTTGGATAGACACTTTGCTAGTGATAGCGCTAGGAAGCGAGTAACCGATCTGCAGGGTTTTGATTCTGAAGTAGTCTCCGTCTTCCAGGTGGAATTCCGAAGGGTTCGTAAAGTTGCGGTTCGAATCGTTGGTTGTCAGTCTAGGGAAGGAGTTAGAAGTACCCTCTCCTGTCCATCTGCCAAGTGCCGCAGCCTGCCAGTTCGCCGTTGGGATATCCAGACGACGAAGGCCCTGGAAGATTTGGTTGCCAGTCACCCCTTGGCCGAACACCAGCAGGTCGAAGCCTTTCCAGGCAGCGTTAAGGGTTAAGCCAAAGGTCCAGTCTGGCGTTGGGTCACCAATAAAGGTACGGTCATCCGCGTCGATCGTGCCGTCGTTGTTCAGGTCTGCCCAACGGAAGTCACCCGGCTTGGCATTTGGCTGAATAAGCTGCCCTTCTTCGTTCGTGTAGCTGTCGATTTCGGCCTGATTCTGGAAAATGCCGTTCGTCTTGTAGCCGTAGAAAGAGCCGTACGCGTGGCCAACGGCCATACGGGTAATCGGGTGCGCGATGTTCTGCACGGTGGCCCCGCCTTCGAGGAACGCTTTACCGTCTCCCAGGTAAGTGATCCTGTTCTGCAGGTAAGACACGTTACCGTTTACCCCGAAGTTCACTTCCCCGATCTGCTTGCTGTAGCCTAGCTCCACTTCAACGCCTTTGTTTTCCATGTCGGCTACGTTACCCCATGGTCTTCCAGTGGCCCCTACGTAACCAGGCAGGTCAATTTGCTGCAGGATACCAGTGGTTTTCTTTTTGTACCAGTCAAAGGTCAAGGTCCAGTCCTGGAACAATACCGTCTCGAAGCCCAGGTTCGTCTGGCTTGTTTCCTCCCATCTCAGGTCTGGATTAGCCGGAGCATCCGGGCTGTAGCCGATGTAATAGTTGTCGTATCCGAAGGTGTAGTTTCTGCCGCTGCCTACCGTAGAGATGTATCGGAAGTCGCCCAGGGCATCATTACCTACCACTCCGTAAGAACCACGGATTTTCAGGAAGTCCACCACATCGTTCACAGGCCAGAAATTCTCACGAGAGGCCACCCAGCCTAAGGAAGCTGAGGGGAAGTACCCGTACTTGTTGTTAATACCGAAACGGGAAGAACCGTCGCGACGCACGATACCGGTGAATAGGTACTTCTCGTCGTAGTTATAAACAACACGGCCGAAGAGAGAGCTAACCGTGTGGTCTACGCCTTCATACGCATCAGACGTTCTGCTAGCGGTTGGCACTTTCAGGTTGAAGGAAGCCTCATCAAAAGAACTTGCTGGAATGTTGTTGAAAGCGATGTAAACACCGCTGGTGTGGTTGTCTCTGTATGCACCCTGGCCTAACAAGGCCGTAAAGTTATGTTTGCCAATGGTACGGGTATAAGACAGGACGTTCTCAATGTTATAGTCGAACGTCATGTCGCGGTTACGGCTGAAAGCCGTTTGCGTGCTGATCGTGGCAGCATTGAGATAATAAATCGGTCTGAAGCTTTCAGATCCCCAGAAAGCCAGCTTGGTACCCAGGGTAGAGCGGAACTTAAGGCCGGCGATCGGCTCCAGCTCGGCGTAAACGTTTCCTACTATGTTGTCTGACCAGCCATAGTTGCCCAGCTGCGTCTGAATGTAGGCTAACGGGTTAGTCATTTCCTGCTGTACGGTAGTAGAGATGCCGTACGGGTACCCTTGTCCGTTTCGGATAGTCCGCTGTGTATTGTAAATACTGTTCGGGTCGTTCAGAATGGCAGGATCCGTAATCAGGAAAGGTGTTGTAGGGTCCAGGTTAATAGCAGAGCTAAGCGGCCCGCCAAACTCACTGTTCGTGTTCAAGCCACCCTGGCTCTTAATGTGAGAGTAGCCCAGGTTCTGCCCAACTGTTGCCCATTTCGTTATCTTGTGCGTCGAGTTCAGGCGAACGTTGTGCCGCTTGTAATTGGAAATCGCGCTGGCTACGATACCCGTCTGATCCAGGTAACCGTAGGAAGCGTAGAAGGTAGACCTGTCGTTGCCGCCGCTTACACTGAACTCGTGGTTCTGAATACGGGCATCATCGTTAAAGACAAGGTCCTGCCAATCGGTTCCTTCGCCGAGTGCCTGCGGGTTATCGTACACGATGTCTCCCCCACCGGCCACAGAAGCTTCGTTTCTTAGAGTAGCATATTCTGTCGCATTCAACAGGTCTACCTTGCGGGCAGGCCCCTGTGTACCGAAATAACCGTTATAGCTTACGCGGATGCTTCCTTCTTTCCCTTTTTTCGTGGTAACGAGGATAACACCACTAGCCGCCCGGGCACCATAGATCGCCGCTGATGCCGCGTCTTTCAGTACTTCGATCGACTCGATGTCAGCCTGGTTCAGGTAGTCGATGCCACCGTTCACTACAACTCCGTCCACTACATACAAGGGGTCATTGCTGTTCAGGGAAGTGATACCCCTCACTCTTACAGTAGAACTGGCACCAGGGGCTCCGGAGCTGGACGCAATCGTTACACCAGAGGTTCTGCCCTGTAAGGCCTGCTCTACGCGGGTAATCTGCTGGTTCTCCAGGTCGCTGGCCTTCACGCTGGAAATGGCACCGGTTACAACGCTCTTCTTCTGTTCGCCATAACCAACTACCACCACCTCTTCCAGCTGCCGTGTATCAGGCGCCAGTGTTACATTCAGGGTAGCTTGGTTGTTTACCGGTACTTCCTGCGTGGTGTAACCAATAAAAGAAAACACCAGCGTCCCGTTTCCATCCGGCACAGCGAGTGAGAAAGACCCGTCTATTCCGGTTGCGGTACCTTTCGTGGTTCCTTTCAGCACCACCGTAACGCCGGGCAGGCCAACGCCATTCTCATCCACTACTTTACCGGTAACGGTTACGGCTTGCCGTGCTTTCTCAAACACTGGCAGTGGGCTTAGGTGGCTGTCAGCATAAGCCCCTGGACTAAGGCAGGCAGCCAATGCATAACATCCAATTGCATAGTAAAAAGCTCTCTTCATAAAAGACTTTAAAGTGTAAGTTTAATTTTCAGCAGTCCTGTGCCTGCTGTTCTCTATAAATGATTAATCACTGTACCGTTTATTCAAAACAATATATATTCAGGTAATGAGTGGCATGTGTTTAACTCCGTTTACCCTTCCCGTGACCTGACTGTGGTAGTCAACCACAACTCTGTGTTGCAACATCTTGCCTCAGATAAACAAACGCTGTTTTTTTGTTGCAACCGGTCTCTCTGCTCCGCTAGCAGGGCCTCCTCTTGCCCCTATCAGTAAACACTCACTCTTTGCTTAGTAATTACGCCGTAAATATATAGCCATATTCTGTACACCTACAAACTTAAAGTCATAACTTTAAACTATTCTGTGTTAAGTACAATATGAGTAATCGCTCATTCCTGCAAGTCGTGTTATGAGCATAAAGCCCTTACAGGATAAACAGAGGAGGCTTTCGTATATTTAGGATCGGAAAACACCTGCCGGCACTAAGACCAGAAGAGCAGGAGTAACAGGAGTCAATTATGATTGGACTGAAGAAGATACACCATATAGCGGTGATTTGCGCGGACTACCAGCTGTCGAAGCGCTTTTACACCGAAGTACTAGGCTTAGAAGTACTACAGGAAGTGTACCGGGAGGAACGCCAGTCTTACAAGCTGGACCTGGCCCTGAAAGGGGAATACGTGCTGGAGCTCTTTTCCTTTCCCAACCCGCCTGCTCGTCCTTCCCGCCCGGAAGCCGCAGGTCTCCGGCACCTGGCGTTTGCCGTAGCAGACCTGGACCTGGCCGTGCAGCACTTACAGGAACAGGGCGTAGAAGTAGAGCCAATTCGGGTAGACACGTACACCGGCAAGCGCTTCACTTTTTTTGCAGACCCCGATAAACTGCCGTTGGAGCTGTACGAAGCATAGAGTCGCTGGCAAGGGATATACTTTACCTGCTCATGGACAAGGCAGGACCCTTTTATATTTTACCTGCGTAAGAGCCTATAACATGGCAAAACAAGAATTTACGGATAACTCTATCTATACCACCCTTACCATTACTGAGATCAGGGAAGAAGCCCAGGGGGTAAAAAGAATTGTGTTTGGGGGCCAGGATGCAAAGGCTATTCAGTACAAGCCAGGGCAGTACCTTACCTTCTCAAAGAAGACACACCACCACGAAGAGCGCCGCTCCTACTCCATCACCTCCACGCCTGTACTGAACGAGCCCCTGGCCATTGGCGTGAAAAGAGTTGAAAACGGCCTGTTTTCCAGGATGCTGGTAGACGAGGTTCGGGTGGGGGACAAACTGTCGACCTTGGGTGCCACCGGACTGTTCACCTTGCCGGAAGACATCCAGGCGTACAAGCAAGTTTTCTTTTTAGCAGCGGGTAGCGGCATCACTCCCATCTTCTCGCTTCTCAAAACAGTGCTGCATGCTAGCCCGGACCTGCAGGTGGTTTTGATTTACAGCAACAAGACACCGGCGCATGCCATCTTCCGGGAAGAACTGGAGGAGTTGGCAGCTGAGTTTCCGGAACGCCTCCGCATCGAGTTCCTGTTCAGCAACTCCCCCGACCTCTCGAGGGCCCGCCTGTACAAAGACCTGATGCAGGCTTTCCTGCGCCAGTACGCTGTGGCGCCTTATGAGCAGATCCTGTTCTACCTCTGCGGCCCCACCAACTACATGCGCATGTGCTTCTATGCCCTACGGCAGGAAGAAGTGCCGGACGATAACATCCGCCGGGAGAGCTTTAGCAGGGTTAAAGTGCCGCAGAAGGTAAGCCCTCCTGATACTGATGCCCATCAGGTAACGCTTCATTTCCGGAACAGGACTTTCCAGTTACAGGTACAGTACCCTGACAACATTCTTCGGGCCGCCAAAAAGGAGAACATTCCCCTGCCCTACAGCTGCGAGGCAGGCAAGTGCGGCAGCTGCGCCGCCAAGTGCCTCAAAGGGGATGTGTGGATGTCGTATAACGAGGTGCTAACAGACAAGGACCTGAAAAAGGGGCTGACGCTTACCTGTGTCGGCTACCCCGTTGGGGGGGATGTGGAACTGGATATTGGCTAAAGGACATCACCTGTTCCTGTGCGAACCGGCAAGTGCCAGGCCTACAGGTATCACAACTTAGAGCCAGAAGCTGTAGAAGAACTTCCTTTTCACTCCCCATAGCGCAGGCTAAAAGTGATTTTAGAAGAAAGTTCTTTTAACAGTACATGGCCTTACTGCAGGATAGCCTCTACTTGCTCCAACTCTTCAGACGAGAAGACTTTGTTTTGCAGGCTCTGCAGCGAATCCGCCAGCTGTGCCGGTGAGCTAACCCCGATTAGCACCGATGTTACCCGCTCATCTTTCAGCAACCAGGCCAGGGCCATCTGTGCCAGCGACTGATTTCGCTGCTGAGCCAGGGCGTTCAAGCGGCGGATCTTATCGATCTTGTCCTCCGTTACATCGCCCTGCTGCAGGTGCCCGTGTGCCTTGGCGGCCCGGGACCCCTCCGGTATGCCCTTCAGGTATTTATTTGTCAGAAGCCCCTGCGCCAAAGGCGAGAAGGGGATGCACCCAACGCCTTCCTGCTCCAGCAGGTCGAGCAAGCCCTCCCGCTCTACCCATCGCTCAAACATGGAGTATTTGGGCTGGTGAATGAGGCACGGGGTTCCCATTTCCTTTAACAGTTGAAAGGCTTTTGCAGCCTCTGCAGGCCTGTAATTGGAAATACCCACATACAGCGCTTTGCCTTGCCGCACGATCAGGTCCAGTGCTGCCATTGTTTCCTCCAGGGGTGTTTCGGGGTCGGGCCTGTGGTGGTAAAAAATATCAATATAATCCAGCCCCATGCGCTTCAGGCTCTGGTCCAGGCTCGCTACCAGGTACTTTTTGGAGCCCCAATCCCCATAGGGTCCCTCCCACATGGTATAACCGGCTTTGGTCGAAATGATCAGCTCATCCCGATAGCCCTGAAAGTCCTCCCCTAAAATTTTGCCGAAATTCTCTTCTGCAGACCCAGCGGGTGGACCGTAATTATTGGCCAGGTCGAAGTGCGTAATGCCAGCATCAAAGGCATCCTGCAGGATCTGCCGGGAATTTTCCAGCACATCCACATGGCCGAAGTTATGCCAGAGGCCCAATGACAAAGCAGGTAACTTAATACCGCTTTTACCACAGCGCCGGTATTCCATTGTACTGTATCGTTCAGGATTTGGAGTATAGGTCATCGTTCTTTTTAAAGGTTAAAGAGGTAAAATAAGACGAATATCGCTCTTTGCCAAAGCCCCATATCCCCCTGCACTAAGGCCTTTTTGCTATCCTTCTGCTGTTCTGCTGCTTAACCCAAACCTTAGTTTGCGTATACAGCACTGGCTACCGGATTGGTACTGGCAGCCACCAAAGAGCAGCCGAACTCAGAAATCGGACACAAGCAAATGAACAAAAAGTATATAAAGTGGGGGCTGGGAGCCCTGGCAGTCGCAGCGGCCGGTGTGCTATTAGATGCCCTGGTCCTGGAGAAGTATTTCTTCGAAGTAAAGACTTTTGATATAGGAGACAAGAGCAGCCGAAAAAAGCTGAAGCTTGTCTTGTTGGCCGACCTGCACTTTAAGCACAACATGCTGCCCCAGTACAGCAAACTAGCCCAAACGCTCAACCAGATGCAGCCAGACCTGGTTCTGATTGCTGGTGACACCCTTGATTCTTCCGGAGGCATGCTGCCAATGGAGCAGTTCTTCAGTCTGCTTCGCCAGGACATGCCCAAAGTGGCCATCCCCGGCAACAACGACTACAAAGCCGACCCGAGCATACAGCGCCTGAAGGAGGCCTATGCGAAGCACGGTTGCGACTTTCTGCTGAACGAGACAAAAGCATATACCTTAAAAGGGGAAAGAGTGGTGGTGACTGGCCTGGACGACTTTATTCAGGGAGAGAGCCATTTCAAGGATGCTGTGGAAGGTATAGGCAAAGAGGCACACCACCTCCTCTTAATCCACAGTCCGCTGCAACTGGAACTAGTCCAAAAAGAAGTGGAGCAGCTAAACAGCGAACGCAGCCCCTCCGATCAGTTGAACATCCGCTATGCCTTTGCAGGGCACAACCACGGCGGGCAGGTAAGGCTTCCCAGCTACGTCCCTAAACTGCCCCGCAAGTCTGGCGACTATATCAACGGCTGGTACAAGGACCGCTCCCCCTACCTGTATGTGTCCAAAGGCTTCGGTACCTCGGCGGTTCCGTTCCGTTTCTTTGCCAGAGCAGAACTTACCTTTTTCCACTATCACGTGTAAGGCTTGCTCCTTGTGGCTATAGCCTTTGGGCTGCACTTCGCTTTCCTCTGTTAGCCCGCTCAGTTTCTCTGACGCTTAGCCTATCAGAAGCGCGTATTTCTGTCCAGAGGCATCTAAACGTATTAGCATATAGTGGAAATAGTATACTTTTAAACTAATATTTTTAGTAGACAAAGAAATTTCTTTTACTATCTTCGCAGCCCGCAAACGATAAAGCAAGATCATAAATGTTCGTTTGTGGCTCTTGAACTAAGCAAGTTAGTTTACAGGAGATGTAAACCGGGAAGCCTTTAACCGAATGTTCCTTCTACAGAGGAAGCTAAAAGCATTAATTCTAATATGACTGCCACAGTATCGAACGACTTTTTTCTAAAGGAACGAACGCTCCCGGAAACAAAGTCAGAGTTACTCGGCAAGTGCTTTGAGGTTTGGTGCACGAGCAGGCTCACAGGTGCCCCTCAACCTGCGCCCGCTCTTTTTATGGACCTGTGCGCCACATTGGATGCGGGGCAAGAGACAGAAAGCTCCACGCCTGCCAGCCTGTTAAGGGCGATCCAGCGCGGCACAGCGAATTTACACGACCTGAACAGGCGCCTGTTAGCTGTTTTCGGAGACCCCGACCAGGAGGCAATGGATGGTTTGCAGCAACAGCTTGAAAGACTCCCATATTATGAGAAGTTGGAGCATCGGCCCCTCTACCTACGCGAAGCGGCAGACAAGACGCTCGTGTCTGAACTACTTGCTTTAGAGGCCCCAGTGTTTGCCTTGCTGGACCTATTCGACCGGGCAAGCCCCGCACAATACCTGCCTGAGCTTATTGCCCGGGAGAATACAGACCTCCTTCTGCTCCTGTGCCCGGAGAAGATAAGCCTGGGGCTGAGCGGAAAGCAAGGGAAGTTATTGACAGAGGTGCTTGGTCCGGGGCTCCTCCGGCTAAAGGGCTATTTTAAAAGAGAGAAGGACCTTGTCCGGCGGGAAAAGTACACCCTCAGCGTACTCCGTGAGGCGCTTCGTGAGAAAGGGTACCTGGCAGTGCAGTTCAGTGTTTATCCCCCGGAAAATGAAGGCTTAGGGCATACGCTACTGCTCGCCTCCAAAGAAAGCTCGGCTTACCGCGGCTTTAAAGAAGCACTACTCCCCTACACTACATTTCAGGAGGATGGGATACCGCTGTTCTATTCAAACAAGAGGAAGCAAAGCCAGCTTGCCCTGTTCTCTGAACAAGCCCGGTATACCCTCGAAAACCTTGCAGTGGAATTAGAGCAGCAGAGCGGTGCCTATAAGTACAAGATGATTGAAAAAGTGTATGAGGAACACAGCCTGGGCACTGACTACATCCGGGAAAACTACGTGGAGGCCTTTAAGCTTCTCCGAAACCGCGGCAAGGTAGAGTTCCTGAACCCTAAGACCATGCAACCCATCAAGATAGCTACCGCTACCTCTGTAGTGAAGTATAGAAGCGTGTAAGGCGAGTCCCCCCGGCATAACCAGCCTCCTAACATAGGAGGTCTTAAGTCCGTGGTTTGTGTGAAGAATGGTACTGTATTTGCACTTTATGTTAAAACATGCACCCTGACGGTCCTATTCCAATAGGTAGCGTCCGGTTTAGCCTAGGCCGGACCCTGGTCTTGATTGCATAAAAATTAAAAACACTGAACTTTTCGTATTAATTATTACTTTTAGCGGTCTAAAAAGCCTTTAATTGGAAGTTTAGTACAAAACGAACTTTTACAACACTCAACTCACTCAAAAGACAGAGCCAAATTCAAAAAACTCTATGACTAAGCAAAAATCAACTAAAAGCACCTCCAACTGGAAGAACTACCTTGGTGCCCTTCTGTTTGGCGCTGCTTCGCTTACCGCCCTCGATGCCACCGCGCAGTACAAGCCTGAATCTGGTGTAAAGACGCCTTTTATCGACAAGGCGAACATGGACCTGACTGTGAAGCCAGGCGATGACTTTTACACTTACGCCAGCGGTGCCTGGATCAGAAACAACCCGGTGCCGGCAAAGGAAACCCGCTGGGGTAGCTTCAACCTGCTGCGCGAGTTTAACATCAACGCGGTAAAAGAGATCCTGAACGAGGCCGCCGCCAACACTAGCGCGAAGCCCGGTTCTGTAGAGAAGCGCGTGGGTGATTTCTATGCGGCAGCTATGGATAGCGCTGCCATCGAAAAGCTCGGTTATACGCCTATCAAAGCAGATCTGAAGCGCGTAAAGAAGGTAAAAGACGT
Source organism: Pontibacter ummariensis (assembly GCF_900188175.1). Lineage (GTDB taxonomy): Bacteria > Bacteroidota > Bacteroidia > Cytophagales > Hymenobacteraceae > Pontibacter > Pontibacter ummariensis. The sequence continues at coordinate 44,276 of NZ_FZOQ01000033.1, forward strand.
TAAAGGCTTACTGAACGAAGTAGCTTACCTGCGAACTACTGGTGCTGCATCTCCTATGTTCGGCTTTTATGTGGGTCAGGACCGCAAGGACGTAAACACCATGATCCCTCAGTTCAGCCAGGGCGGTACTACCCTGCCTGACCGTGATTACTACCTGAAGGATGATGCCCGCAGCCAAAAGATTCAGGAGGCTTACAAAACCTATATCACCACGCTGTTTACCTTAATCGGTACACCGGAGGCCACTGCACAGAAAAATGCAGAGACCATCTTCAACCTGGAGAAGAAGCTGGCTGCTGCGCAGATGAGCCGCGTAGAAATGCGTGACCCTTACAAGACCTACAATAAATTATCTGTTGCCGATTTCAGCAAGTCAACCCCGAACGTGGACTGGAAGTCGCTGATGGCAAAGATGAAAGTAACGGGCGAAGACACCGTACTGGTGAACAACCCGAAGTTCTTCACGGAACTGAACGGCTTGCTGACAAGCGTGCCTACTGCTGACTGGAATACCTACCTGCAGTGGAACGTGCTGAAGTCTTCGGCTCCTTACCTGAGCTCTAAGTTTGTAGACGCTAACTTCGCTTACTCACAGGCACTGTCCGGACAGAAAGTGCAGACGCCGCGCTGGCAGCGCATGTCGCAGCTGACTGATGGTACCATTGGTGAACTGCTGGGCCAGCTGTACGTGCAGAAACACTTTAAGCCAGAGGCGAAAGAGAGAATGAACGAGCTGATCAGCAACCTGATCAAGGCTTACGAGATCCGCATCAACAACCTGGATTGGATGAGCGCCACCACGAAGGAAAAGGCACTGGCCAAGTTGCATGCCTTTACGCCGAAAGTAGGCTACCCAGACAAGTGGAAGAACTACGACGGGCTGGAGATCAACCGTAAAACTTTCTTCCAGAACGTGCGCAACGCCGGCCAGTGGGGCTATAACGACATGGTAAGCCAGCTAGGCAAGCCGGTAGACAGAAGCAAGTGGGGCATGACACCTCCGACCGTTAACGCCTACTACAGCCCGGTTATGAACGAGATCGTGTTCCCGGCTGGTATCCTGCAGTTCCCGTTCTTTGACCCGAATGCGGATGACGCGGTAAACTACGGCGGTATCGGTGCAGTAATCGGCCATGAAATTTCCCACGGCTTCGACGACTCCGGTAGCCAGTACGACAAAGACGGTACCCTGCGCAACTGGTGGACAGAAGAGGACCGCGCCCGTTTTGAGGAGAAAGCCAAAGCCCTGCAGGAGCAGTATGACGCTTACACGGTGTTGGACACGGTACACGTAAACGGTAAATTGACACTAGGCGAGAATATCGGTGACCTGGGTGGCCTGAGCGCTGCTTACGAAGCCTTCAAGATGACCAAGCAGGGGCAGTCGAATGAAATGATCGACGGCTTCACACCGGATCAGCGCTTCTTCCTATCCTGGGCACAGGTTTGGAGAGGTAACATCCTGCCTGAGGCTGCCGCACAGCAGATTGTAACAGACCCACACTCTCCGGGCCAGTACAGAACGATTGGCGCCCCGGTAAACATGGATGCCTGGTACGAGGCCTTCAATGTGAAGCCTGGCGACAAGCTGTACAAAGCACCGGAAGACAGAATCAGACTCTGGTAAGTAACCGGGCTGCTGTCACACAGCAGCCCTACATTTTCTTGCTAAACAGAAAAGCCGCTCCAGAGTTGGAGCGGCTTTTCTGTTTATAGAAGGCAAAATACAGCGATACCTCCCTGGCTTGTTCCATCTTTCATTGCTACTACTGCTTCAGCGCCTGATGCAGCAAAAGCCTGATACTAATGCTGCTCTCGTTAATCCTCCTATAACGACAGTTCCTGCAACCGAACATACCTGTTCGATGCCGGACCCTGGAGTAAAACAAAAAAGCCCGCTTGAGGAGCGGGCTTTTAGTAAGTACTAAACTATACTATGAAATCCAGGGAATGTCCTTGAAGTTTGGCTTACGCTTCTCCAGGAAGGCATTTCTACCTTCTTTGGCTTCGTCGGTCATGTAAGCTAAGCGCGTAGCTTCGCCAGCAAATACCTGCTGGCCTACCATACCATCGTCGGTCAGGTTAAAGGCGAACTTCAGCATCTTGATAGAAGTAGGTGATTTCTGTAGTATCTCCTGTGCCCATTGGTAGGCAGTGTCTTCCAATTCGTCGTGCGGGATAACAGCGTTTACCATGCCCATGTCATAAGCTTCCTGCGCCGAGTAACTACGGCCAAGGAAGAAGATCTCGCGGGCACGTTTCTGGCCTACCATTTTGGCCAGGTACGCAGAACCATAACCACCGTCGAAGCTGGTCACGTCGGCATCGGTTTGCTTAAAGATCCCGTGCTCTTTGCTGGCCAGTGTCAGGTCGCAGACTACGTGCAGGCTATGGCCACCGCCTACCGCCCAACCCGGTACTACCGCAATGACTACTTTTGGCATAAAGCGGATCAGGCGCTGTACTTCCAATATGTTCAGGCGCGGTATACCAGACTCATCTACGTACCCTTGGTGGCCGCGCGCATTCTGGTCGCCGCCGCTGCAGAAAGAATAAACGCCATCTTTGGTAGACGGGCCTTCGGCAGAAAGCAGCACGACGCCAATGCTTGTATCCTCACGCGCATCCAAAAACGCATCGAATAACTCGAACACTGTTTTTGGTCGGAAAGCATTGCGTACATTGGGTCTGTTGAAAGCAATACGGGCTACGCCGTCTGCCTTTTTATAGGTTATATCTTCGTATTCCTTTACGGTTGTCCAGTTAGCTTTGCTCATAACATTACTTTTGCTGCAAGTTAGCTTTTTATATTTCCAGGCTCAACTGGTTTTGCCAGGGCGAAGTACCGGTTTACGTGTATGTGGCCTCATCTTCATCACTTTTCTTTCTGTTTCGCCCCTGTTATTTTTAATGACAGGCTTTTCCGTCGCCACTCCACCCGCTGTTATACACAGGCGTTGGGCAGCAAATACATGATGCCTTTCTCACAAAGGCAGATTTATGTGCCACTGAGCCAACACCATCCATTTTGCAGTCAATGTTATGATCTCCGTTTGTCAGGCTTATACTTTTACCTTTATTATATCGCGATATCAAACTTGCTTGACAGCAAACGATTGAGCTGCTTGAGGTCAGCTAATAACTCCAGATGGTTTTGCGTTAATGCTAATTCAGGCTTGTTTATCCGAAACAACTTTTTCAATTCGACCATTTTAAAGTAAAACGATTGAGACTGTAGTTCTAACTGTAGTATCGCTAACTTTTTTTCTATGGCGATCTTTTTTTGTTTAACCGCAAGAATAGTTTCAACAGCCGAATCAAAGTCCAATTCCTCTTGTTCGAGGGACCTTAAAAGTCCGCACTTAAAATCGGCACATTGTTTCGGTCTTTTAGAATAAATATTACAACCATTACAATAGCTGTCACAGGGTTGAAGAAAAAAACCTGCACCATTTGCATCCTCTATATCCATTAATTCTCTCACCACAGGCACCTCTTCACGACTCAGCTGTACAAAGCCAATGAGGGTACCGTCACAACATAATCCGCAGGACAAACAAATATTTTTGGAATCATTCATGTTTTCTGGATTTAAGCATTCCTTTCATATGCTTTATTAAAGGGCATCATCATGTGTTGTTAACGGTTAGATTAGAAAACGGAAAGCGTTTTAAAGCTATTTCACCTCAACGCGTGAACATACGGGTTATAACGCAGATAAACAGAATAACAGTCCCTAAAGCACGTATTCCAGAAGTAGCAAGCCTATAGTGCTTATGTTACAATAGGCTAGAAACCGCATAAAAGTAAAGCTATTAATCCAATCCGCTATCAGGAAGCAGCGCCACAAATGTATGTCCGGGGCAAGTTGAACAAAATTCCGGCTTAGCTGTAGTCTTTATCATAACCATTTCAACGCGTATGTCTGAACTGTTTCGTCCATTAACAATAAGAGAGATCACGTTTAAGAACCGGATTGCGGTGTCACCCATGTGTCAGTATTCCAGCGTAGATGGCTTTGCCAATGACTGGCACCTGGTACACCTGGGCAGCAGAGCCACAGGTGGGGCCGGACTTGTTATTTCAGAAGCCACGGCAGTATCTCCTGAAGGCCGTATTACCCCAGACGACCTGGGTATCTGGAAAGCAGAGCATGTGCCGGAGCTGCAGCGCATCACCGCTTTTTTAGAAGCACAGGGAGCAGTACCTGGTATACAGCTGGCACATGCGGGCCGGAAGGCAAGCCACCAGAGCCCCTGGAAGGGCAGAAAGGCCATACCCGCGAATGAGGAAGGCTGGCAAACGGTACCCCCCAGCGCCATGCCCTTTTTACCTTCTGAGCCGGCACCTATCGAACTGGATGCAGTTGGTATTGTCCAGGTGATTGCAGACTTTAAAGCCGCAGCCCAACGGGCACTAGAGGCAGGCTTTAAAGTAGCGGAGGTGCATGCGGCCCACGGCTATCTGTTGCACGAATTCTACTCCCCGCTTAGCAACAAGCGAACAGACAGGTACGGAGGAAGCTTTGAGAACCGCATCCGCCTGTCGTTAGAAGTAACAGAAGCCGTGCGGGAAGTATGGCCGAAGGAATATCCGCTTTTTGTGCGCATCTCTGCCACCGACTGGACCGAAGGTGGGTGGACAGGGGAAGATGCTGTGGAATTGGCAAAAGCATTGCGTACCAAAGGAGCCGACCTGATCGATTGCTCTACAGGCGGTAACGTCCCGAAGGCAGACATTCCTGTTGGCCCCTGCTACCAGACCCGTTTTGCGACCCGCATTAAAAAAGAAGCGGACATCTTAACAGGAGCCGTTGGCATGATCACTACCGCACAGGAAGCCGAGTCCATTATAGCGGAGGGCCGCGCCGACTTGGTACTGCTGGCACGGAAACTCCTGCGCGACCCGCACTTCCCGCTACATGTCGCCCAGGAGTTGGGGGCAGATGTAACCTGGCCGCTACAGTACGAACGGGCTAAGCCCCGCCCCTAACAGCTGTCCCTGTTGCTATACTTGAGCCGGTTACCCTGTGTAAACCGGCTCTTTCCTTTTAAAAGCCGGGAATTTATTTTACTCTATCTTCGTAACCCGTATAAGTCTTTACACCCTTCCGATATGATGCTTATGCTCAAACTCTCTTTTCTGTTACTTATGGCCACAACTACCGCCCTTTTTTCAGGTAAAGACAGGCATTACCACAAGAATTATGATGCTTATCCTACTGCTCCGGATGCCAGTCTCTGGCTGGCGTACAGCCCCCAGCAGACGACCTTTAGCCTGTGGTCGCCGGTAGCAGAAGAGGTGAAAGTAAACCTCTATGAGCAAGGGGAAGGCGGAAAGCAACTGGGACAACACCCGCTCCTGAAAGAAAACAACGGACTTCGGAAGCTGTCCCTGGATCAAGACCTGCAGGGTACCTATTACACTTACCAGGTAAAAGTAAATGGCCATTGGCTACAGGAAACACCGGGCATTTACGCTACTGCCGTGGGGGTGAATGGCAAGAGGGCTATGGTACTGGACTTAGCCACTACCGATCCCGAAGGCTGGCAGCAAGACAAAGGCCCTGCCGTAGACAAGCCCAACGAGGTGATCATCTACGAAGCGCACGTCCGGGACATCACCAGCAGCCCGAGCTCGGGTAGCAGCAAGCCAGGTAAGTTCTTAGGCCTGGTAGAAAACGGCACGACCACAAAAGAGGGGCTTACCACCGGGATTGATCACATGAAGGAACTCGGTATTACCCACGTACACCTGCTCCCCTCTTTCGACTTCCGGTCAGTGGATGAGGCAGCGCTGGACAAGCCGCAGTTTAACTGGGGCTACGATCCGCAGAACTACAACGTGCCGGAAGGCTCTTATTCCTCTGACCCCTATCAGGCAGAGGTACGCATCAAAGAGTTCAAGCAGATGGTACAGGGCTTCCACCAGAATGGGATAGGCGTGGTACTGGACGTGGTGTACAACCACACGGGCGAAACCGAGCACTCGAACTTTAACCTGGAGGTGCCGGGGTATTATTACCGCCACACCCCTGAAGGGAAGTGGTCGGACGCTTCGGCCTGCGGAAACGAGACAGCCAGCGAACGGGCCATGATGCGCAAGTACATCATCGAGTCCTGCAAGTTTTGGGCAAAGGAATACCACATCGACGGTTTCCGCTTCGACCTGATGGGCATACACGACGTGGAAACCATGAACCAGCTGACAGAGGAACTTAAAAAGATAAACCCGAACATCTTCGTGTATGGCGAAGGCTGGACTGCCGGAAAAAGCCCCTTGCCGGACAAGGAGAAGGCCCTGAAAGCAAACACCTACAAGTTAAAAAGTGTGGCTGCTTTCAGCGATGACATCCGCGACGGCCTGAAAGGCTCTGTGTTTGAGGAGAAGTCCAGAGGTTTTGTCAGCGGCGCGAAAGACACAGAGGAGTCTGTCAAGTTTGGAGTGGTCGGCAGCATCAAGCATCCACAGGTCAACTACACGAAAATTAATTACTCCAAAGCTCCCTGGGCCAATGAACCCTGGCAGTCGGTATCTTATGTCTCGTGCCACGACAACCACACGCTTTTCGACAAGTTAAAGATCTCCTGTAAAGGCGCTTCCAAAGAAGAACTGAAGAAGATGCACATGCTCTCGAACGCGGTCGTGCTTACCTCCCAGGGCATCCCTTTCCTGCATGCCGGTGTGGAGCTGCTACGGACCAAGAACGGGGAACACAACAGCTACAACCTCCCCGACTCCGTGAACCAGATTAACTGGGCCTGGAAAGCGGAAAACAAGGAGGTGTTTGACTATTACAAAGGCCTGATTACGCTCCGGAAAGCACACCCCGCTTTCCGGATGCCTTCTGCCGATATGGTGAACAAGCACCTGCACTTCACTGTGTCTGAGCCAGGGCTGATCGGCTACCAGATACGAGACCATGCGCACAACGACAAATGGAAAAACATCCGGGTGTATTACAACGCCCGTAAAAGCCCTGCTGCGATTAAGCTGGATGGAGCCTGGCAGGTCTCTGTTTCGGGGCAGGACATCGATCTAAAGGGGAGTAGGACAGTAAAGGACAAAGTGGTAGTGCCGCCCGTGTCGATGCTGGTTTTGTTCCAGGAGTAAGTAAGGTAAATTGATTAAGGTATTTTGTCTACGCATTTAGATCAGCAAGCGGTCCTTTTCTCTTATCACCATCTCCAGTGTCATCTCGCACTTCGGGAGAGATGACAGGATAATATAAGCTTCTAAGCAACCTTACTTAGAAGCTGCTGGAAAAGCTGTTGCGTACGTTTATCGGTGAGATACACTACAACGGCATAATCCGTAAAGGCTTTGCTGGCTACAGGAGCACCTTATCACCCTCCTGCTAAACAGCCTGTACCCACCCCTACCCCCTCCGAGGCTAGGCTGTGTCTGATGAATACTTTTTCAGGTAAAATCTAATGAAAGCCAGCTTCACCATAGCCATGAAGCTGACGGCTAGCTTTTCATATCGAGTAGCAATTCTGCGATACTCTTTAAGCCAGCCGATAGCCTGCTCAACGCCTGCTCTTTTCTTATAGGTCTCTCTATCGAAGCGATGATGAGGCCCCCTTCTTCTTCTTTTGGTTCCAGCACGCAACTGCCTTTCAGGAATCATTCCCTTGATGCCTCTGCGGGCCAGCTCCTTTCTTAAGTAGCCTGCGTCGTATGCCTTATCTGCAACTACTTCCTCTGGCCTGGTTCTTTTACGGCCCCTTTTCAGAGGAATCTTTACCTGTTTCAACACTGGGTGAAAAAA
>NZ_FZOQ01000011.1 GCF_900188175.1 Pontibacter ummariensis
CAGCGTGTAGTCCCGCTGGGTGCGCTTGCCTTTTTTCTCTCTCGCTTTTTCCATATAAGGTTGATTTGAGTGTCAACCTATTCTAGGACGGGACATGTGTTAGTAAAAAGCCGGGCCTGCAAACGTAGGCCCGGCTTTTATTTGCTTTTCCTAACCACCTAAGCGCTTAGGACTTACGCTGGTAGGGGAATTTCTTGGATGAATTACGCATCAGCGCGTTGGTGAGCGACTGTCTGCTGCTGCCAATGCTACCGGAAGCAGCATAGTCGTATTTCCACATCAACTCGCCTTTCGCGCCTTCGTGAATGGTAATAGTCGTATTAACCGAGTTGGTTGGTCCCCAGGCACCTACCAGCAGGCCTACTGCCACAGCCGCCCCGTCCGACATCGGCTTCGACATAGTCGCGGAGCCTGATACAACGGCATCCACCCCTAAAAGCTGGCAAATCTGTTCTTTGGAGGCTCTACGCAGGTCTTCGTACGTGATGCCGGCTTCCTCTAGCAGGGAGTTTGTTTTATGTACATCCTGAAAGGTGACGGTGTAGCGGTTCTTGCTCATTTGCCTTAAGAAGTAACCGTACACGTCGTTCTGGATGCCATAACCGTAGTCGCGTTGCTGGTCCAGGATCATATCGGCCGTTACCCCTTTCGGTAGCTTTCGGGACTCGATCAGCACATCGAAGGGCATGATAGCGACTACCTTATGGGCAGAGCTTACCTCCTGAAAAGAGGCTGCTTTGTAAATTTGCGGGCCGCAGCTAGCGAATGCAACGCACAGCACCACGAAGAGTAATAGTTTTTGCATCTTTCAAAAGAATTAAGGGTTTATTTAAATGTGTTTTAAAGCTTGTCAAGGCGCAAAATAAACGGAATTCAACCCAAGTGCTGTCCGATCAGGTACCAGGAAGTGGCCTTTATATAATCCAGTTTAACAACAGTTAAATATAGAAGGAGGAATGCTTATAGCAAATGATTGCTGAATAATTATTTTAGACAGGAGTAGAGGGGGCAGAGGGGCAAAAAGACAGGCTCACTTCCAAGGGCTTTAAAGCGAGTTGGGCAAGGAAAATGCCTCTAAGGCATCCTTAAAAAAAGCAGGTCAGTCAGGTGTTCTACAGCATGATGCCGTTATGCACGCACAAGCGGTAGCCCTGCCCGTGAATGTTGATGATCTCCACGCTTGGATCTTGTTTCAGGTATTTGCGCAGTTTAGCGATATAGACGTCCATACTGCGCGCCGTGAAGTAAGTGTCTTCCTGCCATATCAGCTGCAGCGCTTCTTCACGTGGCATCACATCATTCAGGTGCTGACAAAGTAAACGTAACAAATCCGCCTCTTTAGGAGATAGCCGTTGTTCCTGCCCTTGCCTGCTTAACAAGCGCAGTTTAGGCTGGAAGTGGTATTGCCCGATGTTAAAGTCCGTCGGCGCAGGTACCGCTGCCTTGCTTCCGTTTTTTCTGTTTAGTACAGCTTTAATCTTGTACAGCAGTACTTCAGAGTCGAAGGGCTTAGTGATATAGTCATCGGCTCCGATTTTAAACCCCTCCAGCATATCCTCTTTCATGGCCTTTGCTGTTAAGAAGATAAGTGGCACCTCCTGGTTTAACCGCTTGATTTCGCGGGCCAGGGTAAAGCCGTCTTTTTCGGGCATCATCACATCCAGGATGCACAGGTCGTACTGCCCTTTACGAAAGGCGGATATGCCTTTGCAGCCATCATTGCAAAGGGTCACTCTATAGTCGTGCAGCTCCAGGTAGTCGCGCAATACGATACCAAAATTAGGGTCGTCCTCGGCTAACAGAAGGTGGGGTGTTTCCATGGCTAATAGTTTAAAGGAAGAGACTATTCACAAGAGGAATTCTTTTGGCTAACTCATGTTGCGCAGGGGCAGGAACACTTCGAAGCGGCTGCCTTTACCGGGGTCGCTTTTGAGGCGCACCTGCCCGTGATGGGCCTGCACGATCGCTTTTACGTAACTCAGGCCCAGGCCGAAGCCCTTTACATTGTGCAGGTTTCCGGTGGGCACCCGGTAAAACTTGTCAAACACCCGCTTCTGCGTCTCTTTAGTCATGCCGACGCCTTTGTCCTCTACTGCTATCACAAGCCCCCCAGCCAGGTTCTGCGTCGTCAGGTTAATTTCCGGGGATGCAGGGGAGTACTTGTTCGCGTTGTCGAGCAGGTTACAGATAACGTTGTACAGGTGGACCTCATCCGACTGTAACTCATGCTGCATGGCATTTAGTTGCAGGCGGATCTGTCCGGCACGCTCCTCAACCTGTAACCTAAAGCTTTCAAATGCCCTTTGGATGAGCAGGTGCACGTCTACTTGCTGCAGGTGCATTCGGAACTGGTTCTTCTCCAGCAGGGCTATCTGCAGCACGTTTTCGACCTGCTTGTTCATGCGTTTGTTCTCCTGTCGGATAATATCGGCATAGTACTTTATTTTATCCGGCTGTTGGTACACTTTGGGGTTGGCCACAGCATCGGTAGCCAGGGAAATGGTGGCGATGGGCGTTTTGAACTCATGCGTCATGTTGTTAATGAAGTCGTTCTTCATCTCCGAGAGCTTCTTCTGCTTGTAAATGACGTGTATCGTCGTGCCGAAGGTAGTTACAATCACCAGTGTAAACAGGGCCGATAGCGACAGCATGCCCCACAGCGACTGTAGTACGTAAGCGTCGCGGTTGGGGAAGTAGACCGAGAGGTAATCGGGCTTCTCGAAAATATCATTGGGGAACAAACTGGTTTTATACCTGGAGAAAGGAACCATACCAGCATGTACGGCATCGTAAGCAGCTAAAGTGTCTCTGTTACCCGTAATGACATAATAGCCAAAATCCACGTTAATTCCTTTGCTCAGCAGTTCCGTTTGCAGGAGCCTTTTTAGAGCCCCCAGGTTTAGACGCTCCTGAAGGGGAGCATCCTTGGCTACATACTCTACCACCATTTTCTCCACTACCTCGTTTAGCTTATTTTTCCGGTGCGCTATCTTTTGGAGGTCAACAGAGGCAGGCAGGCGAACATCTTTTTTCTGGTCCTTTACTCGGGGTGCTACCGGCTTAGCTGCTATCACTGTTACAGCGCTCTTTCCTGTTGCCTCTCCTGAGATGGCCATAGCCGCTGCAGGTTTGTGGACCTGCCGAAACTCAACAACCCTAGGTTGCTTCACGATAAAAATACTGTCACGCCGCACCAGGATGGAGGCAATGTCTTCCGGGCTAATGGCGGCAAAGCCGTTAGCCATAGCCTTCAAACTATCGATACTTTTAGCAGATAGCCGGATGGTGTCTGCGGAGACTTGAAACAGGTAGTTTGTAGGAGGTTTTGCTGTTGTGCTAAAAGAAAGGGCAGAATCGGGTCGGGCCCGCACAATGTGCGTGTTGCCGTACCAGTACACAAAAGCATTTTTCGCTGAGTCTGTCCGGAAGGTGGTAGCCCTGGCTCTTAGCACCGGCCGGGCCATGACGCTGATGGGCCTGTCTGTTTTGCCGGCTTCGCGTTTGTAAAGGTGAAGGGAATCGGCTTTATGTAAGGCCATGGCCTGCTCTTCTGTCTGCTGCTTACTTACAGGAAGGTGCTGCGGCTGTTCCGCTGTCGCTCCTTTGGCAGGGCGTGGAGTAGGAGCGTGCTTCTTTTTGACTGCTAAAACGGGAGGAAGCGCTTTACCCTCCGCTCGGATCATAGTGTCGGTACTTACGGCTCCAATCTGATCTTTTACCAGCGAAACAGCCTCTCGCGTTTCCAGCTTCTGCACGACAGATGCCAAGGCCTCGTTTACGCTGCGGTCAAACTGCTCCTGCTTTACCTTGATGGCATCATTTATCCAATACAGTTGCAAGCCCACTACCCCCAGTAATGAGATACTCATCAGTATAATAATCCCTATGATGGTGTGCTTGCTCACAGAACAAATGTACGTTTTTGAAATAGCTTGTGCGCTACTTTAACTTTTCTTTAACATACTTTAACACAGCGTTAACGCTATTGCCTTGCGGATGTGCCTACCTTTGAAGTGAAGAATCTAACGCACGAAAACTATGAGCACAACCATTCCTTTAAACCTGTTTTTACAGCTGGCGCTGGCCCTGTTACTGGCGCTTATGCCCCTTTTTAAACTGATGGCTCAGCCGGGAGAGGCAAGAGCGGAAAAGATCATTACTATCAAGGTAAAGCAGGATAAGAACGGGCAGGTACAGCTGCTCGACACCACACTTACGATCCCCAATGGGGTCACGGTGCATGAGGCGGTGGAAAGCATGATGGGGAATTCTGAGGTGGCAGCCCGGTTTAAAAATTTCAGTTACCGGCTACAGGCAGATTCGCTGAGGAGCTCAGACATAAGAACGCTCAGCTTCCAGCGCTTTGGCGACACAACTAAGGTCCTTTCTCCTGTGGCGATCACGATAAAAGGGGATGATGCAAGGGCTTTCAGCACAAAGCCTGGCGCTGATGGGCTGAAGACCGTAAAGATTGGGGACATTGAAAGTATTGTCGTTCTAAAGACTGCAACAACAGTCAACCTGGATTCTATAATAGCCGCTCACCCTACAGCTGTAAAAGTTAAGATAACCCGGGATGAGAAAACCGGGGAAAGTAAAATCATCCGGATAGATGAAAATGGGAGAGAGGAGGAAATACAGAACCATTTGCTGCCCGCCAAGCCAGGAGAGAGGAACTCCCTGATCATCATCAATAGAAAGGTTGAAGTGAAAGAGATCAGTCCGGAGGATAAAAAGCTGCTGAAAGAAGCAGGCGCTGCTATAGAGACGAAGAAAAATGAAACGCTGGAACTAGAGCACATCAGTTTTTACCCGAACCCTAACGATGGCCGTTTTAACCTGCGCTTTGCACCGGACAACAAGGGGACAACCAGGGTGAGCGTGATGGACAGCAGGGGAGAAGAGGTGTTTGTAGATACGGTGGAACAACTGAGCGGCGAGTATAACCGGCAGATAGACCTGACTCCTTTCGGGCCTGGCATTTACTACCTGCAGATCATGCAGGGGAAACGCTACCACACCAAAAAGATACTGGTGAAGTAATTTAGTTTAAGTGATGTTTGTTTATAGGCCCGTAGCCCTTGCTGCGGGCTTCTTTTTTGAACCATGCTTGTACCCAAGCAGTAAAGAATAGCGAAGCTTAAACGATGCGTTACTTATGAAAAGGAGACATACTGCCGGACGAGTTGCTGCCCTGGCGTGGGTACTGCTGTGCCTTTGCTTAGGTGTACAGGCCCAGGTACCCAAAACGCTGAATGCTACCCTCGAAGGGTATGCCTATCCCTATGAGGTGAAGTTTTTCCCGGTAAGCGTGGAGGGTGAGAAGTACCGGATGGCCTACATGGACGTGCAGCCGACTGGGCAAGTGCAAAACCCGCAGACTGTGGTCTTGCTGCATGGCAAGAATTTCCTGGGGGCCTATTGGGAGGAGACCATCCGTTTTTTGACAAACAAAGGCTTCCGGGTAATTGTGCCGGACCAGATCGGTTTTGGAAAGTCTGAGAAGCCGGAAATTTACTACTCCTTTCATCAGCTGGCAGAAAACACAAAGGAGCTTTTGCAGCACTTGGGTGTGGAGCAAACGGCTGTGGTAGGACACTCGATGGGCGGGATGCTGGCTACCCGCTTTGCGCTACTCTACCCGGAGATGACGACGAAGCTGGTTCTGGAAAACCCAATCGGACTGGAAGACTACCGCTTGTTTGTACCCTACAAAACAGTGGAGGAGCTGTACCAGGCAGAATTGAAGCGGACGGCATCATCAATTCGCGACTATCACCAGACGTACTACACGTCGTGGAAACCAGCCTATAACGAGTGGGTGCAGGTGCCAGCGGCTCAGATCAACCACCCGGATTACCCCAAAGTGGCGAAAGCCTCGGCATTAACCTATGCCATGATCTACCAACAACCGGTGGTGTATGAGTTCGATCAGCTGAAGGTCCCAACACTGCTTGTTATAGGGCAGGAGGACCGGACAATCGTAGGGAAAGGGTATATTAAGGATAAGCAGAAATTACAGGAGCATGGCCAGTACCCTACTTTAGGCAAGCGTACAGCTAATGCGATACCAAAAGCTAAATTAGTAGAGCTGGAGGGCGTGGGGCACATCCCACACTTGGCAGCTACAGAAAGGTTTCAGGAGGCCTTGCTGAATTTCCTGAAGTAGCAGTACCTGCTAGTGGTGATGGTGATGATCATGGTCCCCGGGGTTACTGTTAAAATTTGCTACCGCTCCCAGGCTGAAGAATACAGCCCAGCATATATAAAGCGCCTCGAAATTATGCACCGTTTTGTTTATAACTAACATGATAAGATGTGCTACCAGCGTCATGACTAAGCCGGTTGCGGCTACAAACTGGTAGGAATTCATCTCCCGGGGGTCGTATATTTTTGAAAGTTTCACGTGCCGCTGTATTTCTTGTTCTGATTGCTAACGATATTCAGGCAATGGAGGTGCCATAACTCGGCACAAATTTGGTGTAAAGTTAGCAGAAGTGCACACTTGTTGTTATAAAGCTTCGGAAGGGCTTATACAGGAAGCATCTAATATATAAACTATGAAGCATTTAAGGAGATTACTTGTGCTGCTGTGCGCCTTGTTATTGGTGACTTTAGAAGCTGTTTTAGCCAAGCCTGCGGGTGTCGTGGCAGTACAGCCACAGCTGGACTTTTATCAGTCCCTGTCGCAGCTTCTGCAGCAGCATGTGCAGGATGGGCAGGTGAATTACCAGCGCTTGCAAAAAGACAGGGCAGCCTTGCAGCGCCTGGTACAGCAGGTGGCCCGCTACGATTTAAAGAATGCCACGGCAGCGGAGAAAAAGGCCTTTTACCTGAATGCGTATAATTTGCTCGTACTGGATCAGGTAATAGAGCACTATCCGCTGAAATCAGTTATGGATGTCGCCGGGTTCTTTGACGAGCAGCAATTTCGGGTGGCAGGGGAGAACCTTACACTTAACGAGTTGGAGAAGACAAAGCTACAGGCTCCTTTTTCTGATGCCCGTGTCCATTTTGCCTTGGTATGTGCCGCTAAGTCCTGCCCGCCTCTTTTAAACACGGCTTATACCCCTGCCAGCGTTGAAGCGCAACTGGAGGCACAGACAAGGCAAGCGTTGCAGGATCCTTCTTTTATTAGAGTACAACCCAGCCGAAAGAGGGTGCTGATTTCCGAGATCTTCAAGTGGTACAAACCGGAGTTTCAGCAGGAAGCTCCTTCTATTGCCAGTTACATTAACCGCTATCGTCAGAACAAACTACCGAAAGGCTACACCCTGGGGTACTATACCTATGATTGGAGTTTGAATGATGTCAGGTAGTTTAAGTTAGTGTGTTTATTATGTTAAGTAATACTGATTGCCAACATGTGCCAAAGGGGAGCGTATAAAGAAGAGAACCTAAATACACTGAACTATGAGCAATCAAGGAGAAGATAAAAAAAAACAACCTATAAGACGCAACCATAATAATCCAGCTAATTTATCCGAAGAAAACGTAGGCAACCGGCCAGACAAGGTCAACGATGAGTATAATGAACGCATGACGCTGGGGAACCACCCAGACCCCACTGCAAAACGCAACATGGGATCTGATGGCCAGACAGAGCGCCGTGGACAGAAAGACAAGCTAGAGAATCTGCATATCGGTGGTAATGAGGTTAGTGGGTATGGAGACAATAACCACCGGAGCGTCGAGTCCTTTGCCCAAGGACCCGGTTTTGAGTACGAAGGAAGCGATACCGCCATGGACGACGATGTTGCTGGGGTAAGACGGGGAGACCAACCTTTGGGAGAAGACAAAAAGAAGGAAGATGATGCTGATTATGGCCGCAGGTAAGAGCGCTTAAGTAATGCATACACAAAACAGCAGGGGGAGCATATTGCTCCCCCTGCTGTTTTGTGTCGCCTTTCGATTAAGGCCTACCTTTAGTTGGCCTTAATCATCTTGGCTTGATGTTATAGGGAACTGTTGTTTCTGTTTCTTCTCAGCAACAGGTTACGGCTTGGAAGCAAGGTTTTTATCGGTAGCATAGACCTGTACTTGGCTTAGGTCAGTAGGGGACACCTGCTTCGTACGCATCTTCGGTTTTTCTGCAACTCCTATTTCTGAGCATGCTCTTTTTGTTGTACAAGCCTTTTGCACGCAAAAGGCTGCTAAAGATCTAGCTCGAGCTTATAATATGTAACTGCACCTGTTACGGGCATGAATCCTATAAGTTTTCATACTTTAGGTAGAAATTTAACCGGACCTTTATTGTGTTATAACACCAAGAGCAGAGGACTGCCGATAAACATTGAGGTGCTTATCGCTCTAAGTAGCATGCAAGCCTTTAGTTCACGGAAAGCAGTAGCGCTACGAGTGCCTGGAAGAGAAGTGCAGGATAAGGGTTAAGGTTGAGGTAACCTGCTTAGGTCTAGCTTGGCCTCTGCCTGTTTTTCTTACTTAAGAGAAAAACTTTGTTAGAAGGCATACTCCTCCTTTATGATGTTTAATATTTCAGTGGAGAGAGGCTTGGAGAAAAAGTCTTTTACTTTGTGGTGGCCTTTTGCCATAATAACGTCTCTTCTATCCACAGCAGAGGACAGCATAAACAGGTTGCAGTCTTTTGTGATTTTCTCAGGCATTGCCGAGAACTCCTCTATAAAACGCCATCCATCCATGCTGGGCATGTTGATGTCTAAAAAGATCAAATCAGGGAATTGATCAGGCAAGGTAGCCGAGGTCTTGAGATAATTTAAGGCATCCTCTGCCCATTCAAAACTAACTACTTCAGCAGCAAAGTTTTCGCTTTTAATCATGCTTTCGCAAACAAAATTGTTTACGCTGTCATCATCAATCAAAACAACTCTTCTGAAAGAATACATCTTTTATCGCTAGCTTTTAAAGTAAATTGTGAACACAGGTAAAGCTCCTTACGGCCGTTGCCACAATTTTATGAGAGTAATTCTCGTGCTTACAAAAGTGAAGGAACCATACTCCAAATAGAAAAGGAGCGGCTTTAGGTATGATTCGTTTGGCCTGTGGCCTCCAAAGGCCTTGCTCCTTATAGGGGCAAAGGTAGTAACAAAGCATTGGTTTTAGTATATAAAGCGATCCTTTCTTCTGCCTTCTCATACAGTAATGTCTAAACGACAATATTGAGAGTTGTGATTAAAGAACCAGCAAAGCCTGTAAAGGAATTATTTCCGGCTTTTTAACACCCACCATTGAACGGATTCCCCTTCCTTAGCCTATAACTTTGTAACTCTATTTGAGAATTGTGTAACACGCCAGCGCCATTGTCACCGTACATTTGTAATGTAATAAGACGATGAAAAAATGCTAACTGTAGCGGAAAAAAAACTAACAAAAGCGACTTACCCCGTAGAAGGGATGAGCTGTGCCTCCTGCGCCAGCAGCATCGAGAGCATGCTGCGTACCCGTGAGGGAGTGCAGGAGGCGAGTGTAAACTTTGCCGGTAAAACAGTACAGGTAACGTATGCCCCCAATGCTGTAAGCCCTGTGCAACTGCGCCAAACGGTGCAGGAGATAGGCTTTGATATATTAATAGAAGAGAAAACACAGGAAGAGCTGGAGGAGCGGGAGGTTGCTGCCTTGGCGAGTTTGAAGCGAAGAACTCTCGTGGCTGGTGTATTGGCCTTGCCGGTGTTTGTGCTGGGCATGTTCTTTCACGACACCTTTACCTGGGGCAATTGGGCGATGCTGCTGCTGACGGCCCCTATACTGCTCTGGGCCGGGCAACGCTTCTTTAGAGGTGCCTGGGCACAGGCTAAGTACTTTCGGGCTAACATGGATACGCTGGTAGCGCTAAGTACAGGTATTGCCTTTGCCTTTAGTGTCTTTAACACCATTTACCCTCAGTTCTTCCTCAGTCGCGGCCTTATGCCCCACGTCTATTATGAGGCGGTTGCCGTGATCATTGCCTTCATCCTTTTAGGTAAGTACCTGGAAGAGAACGCTAAAAACAGAAGCTCGGCTGCCATTAAGAAGCTGATGGGCTTGCAGCCGAAAACAGTACGCGTGCTTCGCGGAGAAACGGAACTGGAAATCAGGATTGAAGAGGTGCAGCTAGGGGACAGCGTTGTGTTGTTACCCGGGGAACGAGTACCGGTAGACGGGGAAGTAGTGGCAGGTACCACCTACGTGGATGAAAGCATGCTGAGCGGGGAGCCCTTGCCCGTACAAAAAAAGGCAGGGGATATGCTCTATGCCGGCACTATTAACCAGAAGGGAAGCCTACAGCTGAAAGCCCTGAAAACTGGGGGAGAGACCATGCTGGCTCACATCATCAAAATGGTGCAGGAGGCGCAAGGCAGCAAGGCGCCCGTACAGAAGCTCGTGGACAAAATTGCAGGTGTTTTTGTGCCCGTGGTGTTGGCGATTGCCTTGCTTACTTTTGCCGCCTGGATGTTCTTTGGCGGGGAAGCTTACCTGACGGAGGCCCTGCTTTCTATGATCTCTGTACTGGTGATCGCCTGCCCCTGTGCCCTCGGGCTTGCTACGCCCACGGCCATTATGGTGGGAGTGGGTCGGGGTGCAGAGCAGGGTATCCTGATTAAGGATGCCGAGAGCCTGGAGCACGCCCACAAGGTAAATGCCGTTATACTGGATAAGACTGGAACGATCACACAAGGAAAGCCTTCTGTAACAGATGTAGTCTGGGCGGATGAGACCGTAGACCAGGAGAGATTGGAAATGCTTTTCTTTTCCATGGAAGCACAGTCCGAGCACCCGATCGCACAGGCTGTTTACACGTTCTATAAGGAGCAGGGGCAGAAAGTGCGGCAACCCGACTATTTCAGCAGCTTAACAGGCCTGGGAGTAGAAGCTGACTTTGGCGGGAAACGTTATTTCTCGGGAAATGAGAAACTATTGCGCGAGCAGCATATCCAACTGCCAGAGCATCTCTTGCAGGCAGCAAGGCAGTTACAGGAGGATGCCAAAACCGTGATTTTCTTTGCCGACGAGCAGCATGCATTGGCTGTGTTTGCCGTTAGCGATCCGGTAAAGCCGACCGCAGCAGCAGGCATAAAGGCCATGCAGGAGGCGGGCCTGGAAGTTCATATGCTCACGGGAGATAACATACAGACGGCCGAAGCTGTCGCCCGCCAGGTTGGTATTAAGCAGTACCAGGCGGAGTTGCTGCCAGGGGATAAGGCCGGTTTTGTGAAGCAACTGCAGGCGGAGGGCAAAGTAGTAGCCATGGTTGGAGACGGAATTAATGATGCGCAAGCTTTGGCGAATGCTGATGTCAGCATCGCCATGGGGCAAGGCACAGATGTCGCCATGGATGTAGCGGGTATTACCCTCATGCGCTCTGATCTCATGCAAGTTGCGAATGCCGTGAAGCTGTCCAGAGCTACCGTGCAGACGATCCATCAGAACCTATTCTGGGCCTTCTTTTATAATGTTATCTGTATACCAGTGGCAGCAGGCCTGTTGTTCCCTTTCACGGGCTTTTTGCTAAGCCCTATGATTGCTGGAGCGGCCATGGCATTAAGCTCGGTTTCGGTGGTGGGTAATAGCCTGCGCTTGAGAGCGAAGCAACTGTAAAGAGAAAGTAAATATTTTATCAACCATAAAGAAAGCAGAAAATGAAGACTTATAAATTCAAAACAACTATAAACTGCGGTGGATGTGTAAAGGCAGTAACCCCGCACCTGAACAACATGCAAGGGGTAGCGGAGTGGAACGTAGACACAGACAACCCGAATAAGGTATTGGAGGTCAAGACGGATTCTCTCGATGCGCAGGATATAAAGCAAACGGTAGAGAAAGCAGGCTTCAAGGCCGAGCAGCTGTAGTAGAACCTCTGGTTCTTTTAGGAAGCGAGGTGGGCTAACTTGTCCATCTCGCTTTTTGCTTTAACTGTGCTTTTCTTTTTAGGCGCCTGTCATACAAGTTCAGTAGTATGTAACTGCTAAAGGCAATGGTGCAGAGAAACAGGCCGAAGGACTCCCGGGCTTCCTCAATATTGCGGATGTCCCCATCCCCTATGGTAATGCCCTCGTACATGTTGGGCCACATATACACTCCCCCTGCCGCATAAAGCGCTGCGGCGATCCCCAGGAGCGTATCATTAGCCTTATTAAAGGCGGCCGCAAAGCTAAGAAGGGCAGCCATCCCATAAACAGCCATCCAGATAACAGGGTCAGGATCATTATACTGCACCACTACAAAGGTGAGGAAAGCAATCCCAAAACAGACAGCAAGAATCTTTTTTAGTGCCATTAGAAGAAGGAGGAAGTTTAGTGCCGTTTGGTATACTAATGAGTTGCGTATAAGGTTGTTAAGGTTTGCGTACGATGCTAATCCGCTTGAACGGATATCCTTGCAAAGGTGATAAAAGAGGATATAACCGTTTATGGGAATATGTAAATATAGTACAAAGTAAATATAACGACAATATTCTAGTATATTGGTACTATATAAGTAATAAGTATAATAAATGTAAAGCTATTTGCTGAATTCGTAAGTATTAATGTATAGTAATAGGTGTATATAAATTAATCTGCTTTTATTAATATTTGTTGTAAAATTACAAACCTTCGCAAGGGTGTGCCGTACTTCTACTTGTTATTCAGCTATACTTCCGGCTTAGCGGTTTCCTAAGCAATAATAAAGACAACTACTTCCATTTAATTTCTTTAAAGTTCTTTAAGCAGAGAATGGTGATGGAGATTAAGTTGTACGGGGTAGCTGATTGCGGCTTTTGTCTCTTATGCTTTTATAAAAGGGAAAGCAGAAAACAAAACAGTTTTAAATATGACAAGAAGATTACCCTACTACCATGAGTAAGTTTCGGCACTATTATAGTTTCAACAGGGTCTTCCTGCTGATATTAGATGTAACCCTTATAGCGTTTGCTTTTAAGCTGTCTAACCTGATTCGGTATGGCAGCCTAGAAATGGGCTATGAATACAACGTGTTCTTTGTACTGTTCGCGTTGGTGTGGTGGATTGTCTCAGGATTTGATGACTATGTATTCCGGGTAGACAGACTGCTGCCCTGTGACAAGCGGGTTTCTGACCTGCTGAGCGCCTTTGTGCTCCATGCCTTCATTCTGGCAAGCTGCATCGTGATTTTTAATCTGGAGGAGTTGTCGCGCCTGCTATTACTTTATACCTATCTCTCTACGGCTCTATTAATCAGTGTGAGCCGTTTGCTTTTATCGCAGGTGTTTCGCTACTACACAAATTCAGACATGGCGCACACGCGCTATGTTATTGTGGGAGCAGGTCCCGCAGCAGCGGCTTTGTTTCAGACGCTAAGCAGTAATGATGATATAGGTACCAAGTTTATGGGGGTTTTCGATGACAGCGTTGACCCTGGGAACCCGTTGAGCAGCCAGATAAAAGGCTGCGTGGACGACTTGAAGGAATACTGCCTGCAGCACAGCATAGATGAAGTGTATTACACACTCCCGCTGACGAATAAAGAGCAGGTGGATGATCTGACAGCTTTTGCGGATGAGAACTTCGTTTATTTTCGCTTGGTGCCTGATTTTAGCGCTATCGTGCAGAAGGATGTCAATATGTACTTTTACCATAACATCCCCATGATCAGCGTGCGAAAGGAGCCACTGGAGATAGCCTCTAATAGGATTGCCAAACGGCTGTTTGATGTGGCCTTTTCACTGGCTGTTATTCTCTTTATTTTCCCGGTGCTGTTGCCGATAATCGCTTTGGCTATACGGTTGGAGTCTAAAGGGCCCATTTTCTTCAAGCAATTGCGCCCGGGAAAGAAAAACAAGCTGTTTGTGTGCTATAAGTTCCGTACCATGCGGGTAAATACCCAGACAGAGCTACAAGCCACTAAAAATGACCCTAGGATTACGAAAGTAGGTGCATTCCTGCGTAAGACGAGCATGGACGAGCTTCCGCAGTTCTTCAACGTGTTACTCGGGGATATGTCTGTTGTCGGGCCACGTCCGAACCTAATCTCTCAACTGGACCATTACTCCAAGTTGATCTCTAAATATAAGATGCGCCACTTTGTTACCCCGGGTATAACAGGTTATGCACAGGTGAGCGGCTTTCGGGGGGAGACCAAGGAACTGCACCTGATGGAGAAGCGGGTAGAGTACGATGTAAGGTACATGGAGAACTGGAGCCTAATGATGGACATGAAGATTATCTTCCTGACTGTGTGGAATATGATTAAAGGAGAGAAGAATGCGTACTAACAGAGCACAACAAGAAGAAGTACAACTTATCGAGTCACCTTTAAAAGAAAAACGGGCGTTGTTTAATTCCCTGATTTCTGTTGGCTCATTTAATGAGTTCGTAGAACATATTTTTTGGCTCACAGAGCATAAGAAATCATCCTACGTATGCTTTGCCAATGTGCACATGCTGATGGAAGCCTACCAGGATAAAGAGTTTAACAGGATTCTGAACAACGCTGATGTCGCTACACCGGATGGTGGTCCCCTGTCTAAGCTTTTCAAGCTGTTTTATGGGAAGCGGCAGGAACGCGTAGCAGGCATGGACCTGTTGCCCTGCCTTTTAAGAGAGGCGGCAGAACGAGGGAAGTCGGTGTTTTTTTATGGATCTACAGACCATGTGCTGGAGGCCGTTCTACGTCGGGCTAAACAAGAGCTCCCGCACCTGAAGGTCTCCGGGTACTTTTCGCCGCCTTTCCGGAAGCTTACCCACATTGAAGATACGGGGATCACCAATATGATCAACAAGGCTAATCCAGACCTGGTTTTCGTGGCCCTAGGGTGCCCCAAGCAGGAGCGCTGGATGGCGGAGCACAAAGGCCGTATCAATGCCTGCATGTTGGGGGTAGGGCAGGCTTACCTAACTTATGCGGGCCTGGAGAAGAGGCTCCCTAAATGGGCTAGGGACCTCTCTTTAGAGTGGACCTACCGTTTATGGCAGGAGCCAGGGCGCCTCTGGAAGCGCTACCTCATCACAAACAGCAAGTTTTTGCTACTGCTGGTAAAGCTACTGTTTCAGCAGCAAAGCGAGAAGCGCATGCACTGGGGAAAATAAAAGGAGCGAGGGGTACTCCTGCTAGTGACTGGCCTTGCCTGACAGCGAGAAAAGCCACCTTCCTACGCAAAATCTTCTAAAAAAACAGCTCTGTAAAATCTTTATATATAAATCCCCGTATTTCTTAGCAAATCACAGAACAAGATAAAGCTGTTTGGAGTACTGCTAATGGTGATTAATGTTTAACCGCAAATCCTTTAACCCTTTACAAAGATGAAAGCAGTTATACTTGCTGGTGGCTATGGAACACGCATAAGCGAAGAAAGCGGCGTAAGGCCAAAACCTATGGTCGAAATAGGTGGAAAGCCGATTCTCTGGCACATCATGAAAATATATTCATACCACAACATTAACGAATTTATTATTTGTTGTGGCTATAAAGGGAACATCATCAAGGAGTACTTTGCCAACTACTGCCTTTATAACTCCGATGTGACCTTTGACATGCGGAAGAACAGCATGGAAGTGCACAAAAACCACACAGAGTCATGGAAAGTGACCTTGGTGGACACCGGGGAGGGGACCATGACAGGAGGCCGCCTGAAGCGCGTAAAAGAGTACGTAGGCGATGAGACCTTCTGCCTTACCTACGGGGACGGCGTCGGTGACATAGATGTTACGGCTTCCATAGCATACCACAAGGCACAGGGCACTTTGGCTACCCTTACTGCTGTACAGCAGCCAGGCCGTTTCGGGGCCTTTACCCTCTCGTCTGGGGCGACAAAAGTGCCACAGTTCAAGGAAAAGCCTGCTGGTGGCGACATGCCCTGGATTAATGGCGGGTTCTTTGTGCTGGAACCGGAGGTCTTTAACTACATAGAGGACGATAGCACCATTTGGGAGCGCGGACCACTGGAGTCGCTGGCCGAAGAGGGGGAGCTTTCCGCCTTCCGCCACCGTGGCTTCTGGCAACCCATGGATACCCTGCGCGACAAGCATGTACTTGAGGATCTGTGGAAGAGTGGCAACGCCCCCTGGAACGTATGGCATAAAATGCTGTCTAAAGCAGTGAACTAGGCTCTCTGATTATATCCGCAACCCTTCACTTATATATACTTCTTCTATGAAAATTCTTATAACTGGTAACATGGGCTACGTGGGGCCTGGTGTGGTAGAACGTTTGCGTGCAGCGCATCCTGGGGCGACGCTGGTAGGATACGATATGGCCTATTTCGCTTCATGCCTTACAGATGCCCCTATCCTGCCAGAAAGCAGACTGGACATGCAGCTTTACGGGGACGTGCGCAGAATGCCGGCCGAGGTGCTAGCGGGTGTGGATGCCGTCGTTCACCTGGCTGCTATTTCCAACGATCCCATGGGTAAGAAGTTCGAGGATGTGACGATGGAGGTAAACTATAAGTCCAGCGTGCGCATTGCCGAAATGGCAAAAGCAGCCGGCGTAAAGAATTTTGTGTTTGCCTCCAGTTGTAGCATGTATGGTGCCGCAGAGGAAATGGCTAAAACCGAAGACTCCACACTAAACCCGCTTACGGCCTATGCCCGCTCCAAAGTAGCCACAGAAAAAGAATTACAGCCACTAGCCGGACAAGGCTTTACCGTGACCAGCCTGCGTTTTGCAACGGCTTGTGGCATGAGTAACCGCCTGCGCCTCGACCTGGTCTTAAATGACTTTGTGGCGAGTGCAGTAACAACAGGAAAAATCAACATTCTAAGTGATGGTACTCCGTGGCGTCCGCTCATCCACGTGCGGGACATGGCACGGGCTATTGAATGGGCCGTGGCCAGAGAACCATCAAACGGAGGAGAGTTCCTGGCTGTTAACACAGGCTCTAACGAGTGGAACTACCAGGTGTACGAGCTAGCAAACGCTGTGGCGGAGGCAATGCCCGGCGTGGATGTGGCCGTAAACAGAGACGCTGCCCCTGACAAGCGGTCTTATAAAGTTAATTTTGATCTCTTTCAGCAGCTGGCTCCAAACCACCAGCCAGCTTATTCTTTAAGCCAGACTATACAGGAGTTACACGCTGGCCTGCAGGCGATGGAGTTTAAGGATGGAGATTTCCGTAACTCACAACTCATGCGCTTAATGATACTGAACCACCTGCAGGATACAGGAATGATAAACGCGCAGCTGCAGTGGAAGCATAACAGGGCAGCGATAGCAGCGGCGGAGTTAGAAACAGTTTAAACCAGAAGCATGAATTTTACCGAAACAAAACTTAAAGGAGCTTACGTCATCGATGTGAAACGCCTGGAGGATGAGCGTGGTTTTTTTGGCCGCTCCTTCTGCCAGAAAGAGTTTGAGGCATACGGGCTGAGTAACGAAGTGAGGCAGACGAATGTGTCCTATAACAAAAAGAAAGGTACCTTACGCGGCATGCACATGCAACTGGCCCCGAACGAGGAGTCGAAACTGGTGCGCTGTACCCGTGGTGCGATTTACGATGTGATCATCGACATGCGCCCGGACTCAGAGACTTACAAGCAGTGGGTAGGCGTGGAGCTAACCGCCGATAACTACCGTATGCTGTTTGTGCCGGAGGGTTTTGCTCATGGCTTTATCACCTTGGAAGACAACACTGATGTGACTTATCAGGTGACGGAGTTCTATACACCCGGTGCCGAACGCTGCATCCGCTGGAATGATCCCGCCTTCAACATTGAATGGCCCATGGAGCCAGTCGTAATTTCTGAAAAAGACCAGGCGCACCCTGATTTCGAGGATGAGCAGGTACCGTCAAAAGGAAAGCTGCTGGTGTAGGCCAGCAGCTTTCCTCTTTTAAAACTCAAACAGATACAATAATATGATTATAGTTGATAGCGCTTTAGCTAAACGCCAGGCTGAAGGGAACCCTATACGTGTGGCCATGGTAGGAGCTGGCTTTATGGGGCGTGGAATTGCCCTTCAGATTAGCCAGTACACTCTGGGAATGGAATTGGTAGCTATAGCTAACCGTACATTGAACAAAGCAAGGCAAGCGTATACAGAGGCGCAGATTCCGGAAGTGGACGAGGTAAGCACTCTTGCCCAACTAGAAGAAAACATCCGCCAGGGCAGGTACAGCATAACAGAAGATGCCATGCTGCTATGTGAAGCCGAGGGAGTGGATGCCGTCATTGAGGTGACCGGGGCAGTTGAATTCGGCACAAATATAGCCATGCGCGCCATACAAAACGGCAAACACATCATCATGATGAACGCGGAGGTGGATGGCACGGTAGGCCCAATCCTGAAAGTGTATGCCGACAAGGCAGGCGTAGTTTTTACCAATGCCGACGGCGACCAACCCGGCGTTACCATGAACCTGTACCGCTTTGTAAAAGGCCTGGGTGTGAAGCCAGTGTTGTGCGGCAACATCAAAGGCCTGCATGACCCTTACCGTAACCCTACCACGCAGGAGGGCTTTGCCAAGAAATGGGGGCAGCAGCCCTCCATGGTGACCTCTTTCGCCGATGGCAGTAAGATCTCTTTTGAGCAAGCCATCATCGCCAATGGAACGGGGATGCGCGTAGCCAAGCGGGGGATGCACGGCCCCACTGTAGCAAGCGGCTCGTCTCTGAAAGACTGTGTGCACAGCCTGTATCCGATAGAAGACCTGTTAGAGGGACCCGGTATTGTTGACTATGTGGTGGGCGCTGAGCCAGGGCCGGGTGTGTTTGTGCTGGGTACGCACGACAACCCGATACAGCAGCATTACCTGAACCTGTACAAATTGGGCGAAGGACCGCTTTACCTTTTCTACACCCCGTATCACCTGTGCCATTTTGAAGTGCCGGCTACCGTAGCACGAGCCGTTTTGTTTCAGGATGCAGCCCTTACGCCAATGGGTGCACCACAGGTGTCTGTCGTTTCGGCTGCCAAGAAGGACCTGAAAGCAGGTGAGGTGTTGGATGGCATTGGCCACTACATGACCTACGGCCTCTGCGAAAATGCTGATACCACGGCTAGAGAAAGACTATTGCCGATTGGCGTGGCAGAAGGCTGTGTCCTGAAGCGGGATATCCCAAAAGACCAGGTGATCACGTATGATGACGTGGTGCTCCCTGAAGGACGCCTCGTGGACAAGTTGTTAGAGCAGCAGGCAGCCTATTTTTCTGCCCCTGATGCCGCAGCACGGGAAGAAGTGCTCAGAGGTTCCTCAAACGTAGCTCTACCTATTACTTAGGAGCTGGGAAAAGATTCCCTTAGACAAAGAATTTAAATTGCCGCGCATCGCAACCCTGGGTAGCGGTGCGCGGCCTGCTTCATACCAATGCCAACAGAAATAGTAGGGCTGGTACCTGCCGCCGGGCTCGGGTCCCGCTTAGAGCCCATCCCATGCAGCAAAGAACTTTTTCCGGTAGGCTTTGCTACACATCCTGTTTACGGTAAGCCCCATCCAAAGGTGGTTTCACAGTACTTGCTAGAGCATATGCAGCGTGCGGGGGCCGGCAAAGCTTATTTCGTGCTGCGAAAAGGCAAGTGGGACATTCCCAACTACTTTGGTGACGGTACTCAATTAGGGATGCACCTTGCATACCTGATTATGGGGCGCCCTTACGGTACCCCTTTCTCCTTAGATCAGGCCTATCCCTTTATACAAGGCAAGCAAGTGGTATTCGGTTTTCCAGACATCCTGTTCGAGCCAAAAAATGCCTTTGAGCAGTTACTTAAGCGGCAACAGGAAACTGAGGCTGACGTGGTGTTGGGCCTGTATAAAGTACCTTCCCCCCATAAATGGGACATGGTAAAGACAGATGACGGAGGAAGAGTGGAGCACATAGTACGTAAGCCACTGTGCACAGACCTGACCTATGGGTGGGCTATCGCCTGCTGGGGGGCTCGCTTTACACAATTCATGCACGCCCACCTGGAGCAGATACAGGAACAGGTACAGGAAAGAGGGCAGGAGGTAAGTGTAGGGGAGGTAATACAGGAAGGCATTCACAACGGTTTAAGCGTACAAAGCGTATGTTTCGACGACAGTTCCTGCCTTGATATCGGTACACCAGAGGATCTGCGGCAAGCCATTAAAACCCTATCCTGATACACCCTTGCTCATGCGCATACTCATCATTCACAACCACTACAAACAGACTGGCGGCGAAGACACTGTTTTCTTCGCAGAGATAGCCTTACTGGAGGAGCACGGCCACACGGTGGAGACGCTTACCTTCTCGAACAACGACGTAAACAGCGCCGCAGAAAAGCTGCAGGCTGCTTTAGGAGTCGTTTATAACTACAAAGGTGCCCGTGCAGTAGATGAGAGAATAAAGCTGTTTAAACCGGATGTCGTGCACGTGCATAATTTCTTCCCCTTGCTGTCGCCTGCCGTGTTTTATGTATGTCAAAAGCATCAGGTGCCTGTCGTGATGACCCTGCATAATTACAGACTTATTTGCCCCAGTACATATTTGCATTATCATGGCAAGGTACATCTGGAGAACGTGCAAAAAGTCTTTCCTTTGAAGCCGATAAAGGATGGTGCATACCGCGATTCCAGCTTTCAAACCGCCTCCGTTGTACTGACTACGGGCCTGCATAAACTCCTGGGTACCTGGCGAAACAAAGTAAACCTTTTTATTGCCCTTACACCAGGGGCTGCAGCACTTTTCCAGAACTCGTCTCTCCAGCTTAAGCCGGAGCAGTTGGTGGTGAAGCCTAACTTTACAGCAGACCTGGGCTTAGGTGCCGAAGAAAGGGAAGAATACTTTTTATACGTTGGCAGGCTGTCCCCCGAAAAAGGCTTGGAGACATTGCTGGAAGCGCAGGCACTGCGTTCTTTTAAACTGAAGGTGATAGGGGACGGCCCTCTTCGGGAAGCAGTGGAAGCGCACGCCGCAAAGTATCCTGCATTGGAGTACTTAGGGTACCAGAAGCGGGATAGGGTAGTAGAGGAGTTGAAACGTGCGAGGGGCTTAATTTTTCCGTCGGAATGGCCCGAGATGTTTGGCATGTCCATCATAGAAGCTTTTTCGACCGCTACCCCCGTGATTGCCGCTAGAATTGGGGGCGGAGAGTATCTGGTGCAGGATGGGTGTAACGGCCTGCACTATCAGCCTGGTGACGCGAGGGACTTAGCCAACAAGGTAAAAGAGCTGGAACAGAACAAAAGCTATGCCTTAGGTTTGGGAAAGAGTGCCCGCCAGGATTACCTGCACCACTATACGCCCGAAGTAAACTATCAGTTGTTATTGAATATATACCAAAGGGCCTTAGGGCAGAAAAAAGAAAGCTCTGCCACAGTGCATTCAGCTACTGTAACAGAGCTTTAAGTGCTCTTAGAGAAGAGTCAGGCAACTTCGGCTTGCTTTCTCTGGTGGTCTGCCGTATGTTCCTCTTTTGTCGTCTTGTTAAGAATGTCCAGTACTTTTTCCGTTTCTACGAGCAGGTGTTCCCGTTGTCCCTGGCTGGCATTTCGTACTTTCTTTCTGCCTTTGCAGATAATGTACTCGTAATCTAGTTCTATTTTGGTAGCTATGTCATAGAAAGGCTCAACCACGAAGCCTTCGTTGAAGATCTCGATCATCTTAGTACCAGGTTTACAGAAAAACATGTTAATAAGACCTGCACCAGTGGCGCCTACTACAACCTTTGCTCTTGAAAAAAGCCTTATTTTCTCTTTTATGCTGAGCTGACTGGACACTACCGTTTTAAAACCGAAAGGTGCCAGCTCCTTAAGCAGTTCTTTTTCATTTAGCACGTTTCGGATCTTTGAATCAGAGCGGCTAATATAAAGGTAAGATGCTTCCGGAGTTTTCTGGTCCTCTTCTTCCTCGGCATAAGGCATAAAAGAGTCCTGGATAAAGTCACACAGCCACTTTGGTACTAACGTATGATTGCCCCGCGGTGCAGTGGAGGCAACAACGCAATCTGCCGCCAGGTGCGGATGCTCATCTCCTGCAATTATTTTGTTCAGGGGAATACCTAACAGGTCGAGCGTTTCTGTCTGGTAGCTGTACTGTAAGCTTGGTACATAAAACCAATCGATGCTTTCATACAAACCGCTTTTACGCAGCAGGTGAAGGCGAGGCAGCACATCTATAAACCAGTGCCCGATGTTGTTGATGCCGGCGCCTCCGGACAGCAAAGAGAATACTTTCCCTTTTAGTTTTAAAGGAGGCAGGAAGTAGCGTTGTTCAAAAATGTTGTTTAGGTCAGGCTCTGTAACCTTGCCTTTTACAAGGCTTAAAGATATGTTCTCTATCAACCGGTTGTATTGCGACACGACAGCCACACTGCTTTCATTGTCGGTATATATCCGCCCGTTCGGCACCTCCACAACCATATAATCGGTGGTGATCTGCTTTCTGGGCTTCCAATACGCAGAGCATGCTTCAAACAGGCTTTCAGAAATATCAAGCTTAGTAGTAAGGTTGGGATATATAGGGTGACAAGTCAACTCTCGTGGATTATTGGCCTCAATGTTATCCAAATGAATCCGGCACACGTCTCCTGGTCTGTACTGTGTGTTAAAGGGAACTATTCTTCCAAAGATCCTTCTCAGTCTTTTAGTGCCTTTCTCGTAAAAAACCTTCATTTTCATAGGTATGTTTATTAAGAGACGTCTTTTTAGGTTAGATTAGTTGGGTGTTACTAAAACCGCTATTATCTTAGTTGATGTTATGTTTGACCAGGTGCTTATCATTTTGGTTCTGGACCTCCCCGCCTAAAGCAACGGTTACGTGCCTGGCTACCAAGTTCGCTGCGACCTTTACTGCTACCTCGTTCCAATGAGCATCATCGGCAGGGTACAGGGGTACTTGCTTTTTCTGGTATAGCTCTTCGAAGGTAGTCTGCGTGTTTACGTAGTCTACGTTTCTTTCTCGAAGTTTAGCCATTAATCTTGGTAAGAAATTGGGCTTTTTTTGTGATGGCAGCAACTGGTAATATATGTTCTCTTTATTCGGGATAGGTAAAAACATAAAATGTATCCCTCTTTCGGCCAAAGCCTCTTTGTACCCCTCCAGAACATCCGCAATTCGCTCTATTTCTGCTTCACTGAGATCCTGGTTGGCTATTTCTCCTTCTATAAAGAACTCATTATTATAGGAGATATAGCTTTTCTCACCGAAGTAGCGCTGCAGGTTCGCCATGGTGCGATGGTACAAGCCTAATTTGGTAATTCTGTCCAAAGTAACCGTCATGGACGTGAGCACAGGAGAGTTTGCAATCAGGCTGCCGGTAAAATCGCGAAGCTCAGAATTAAAACCATTTGCTCCAATGGCAGGAAGACCTGGAATGCGACGTTCTATGCTCGAAACAATCACCATTCTGGGCGGTGTTTTTTGGAAGCGGCCTGTAGCCAGGAAGCGGTTCATGGTGGCTGGTGCAAACGAATAGACGTCCATGTTCAGGTGCTCCTCGAGCACTTCTGCCAGCGTTTCTTCCTGCGATAGCTTGGCTCCTGTTATGTTAGAGTCCCCAATCAGGAGCACCTCACTTTTGGTATCCCGGTTACGGTAACCATACGGGTCTGTGTACCACTCCACTAAGCGCTTTTGGGCATAGGGTGTGCGGGGTGCCAGTTCTCCTTCCTCTACCATTTTCATGTGCACGTTCGGGTAAAAGGGGCCGGGCATCACGCGCATGGTATTAACAGAGATTGTCTCCCATATCCTGAAGGTAAAGAAGTTCATGGGTAACAGAAACACTTCTACCAGTGGCCACACTATAAAAGGCAGCGCAAGCAAGGCTAACTTTCTCAGCAACCTTTTTACACCTTTATCTTTCACAATTTTTCTCACTAGACAGAACCTTTACTAGAATTGAAAATAAATGAACTCCTGCTGGCCGTACTGTCCGAAAAGTAGCACCACAATAATGGCCAGGTAATACACACTCCAGCGAACCCAGGCCGGGCGCTGCATAATTAGCTGAGATACGCTGCCGTTTCGCTGAACGAGGTGCACGGTTTCCATGAGGATGATAGACAGCACTGAAATAGTAAATACACGGGCTCCCTGGTCCATAAAAAGGGCATGGCTTACATCCATCGCAAACACCTGGCTTACATTCCCTATGCTGGCAAAAGACTCACGCACGATATAAAAGGCATCTGTTATGGTATTTGCCCGAAAGAAGATCCATGAAAAACATACGAGAGTAAACACTGTCAGGACTTGAATCCATTTGTAAAGCTGGGGGTGCTCTGATAAGCCTATCTTACGGACGAAGTTGTTCCGTTGTTTGGCTGTTATGATTGCAAATACCAGATAAAAACCATGCAATGCCCCCCATATGATAAAAGTCCAGTTAGCACCGTGCCAAAGACCGCTTACCAGAAAAGTAAGGAAGAGGTTATAGTACCAACGCCACTTTACCACACGGTTACCCCCCAACGGAATGTACAAGTAGTCGCGGAACCAGGTGGACAGGGAGATGTGCCAGCGCCCCCAGAACTCCGATATAGTTTTAGAAAAGTAGGGCCTCCTGAAGTTCTCCATCAGGTGAAAGCCCATTACCTGCGCCGCTCCTATCGCAATGTCCGTATAGCCGGAGAAGTCGCAGTAGATCTGGAAAGCGAAGAAGATGGTTGCAATGATAAAGGAAACACCCTCGAACTCAGAAGGGTTGTTATAGACCGCGTTCACCATCAGGGCCAGGTTATCGGCGATCACTACTTTCTTAAAGAAGCCCCAGGCCATACGACGGAGGCCCGCCACTACCCGATAGTAGTCAAAACGATGGTTCTGATGCAACTGCCCCAACAGGTTACCAGCCCGTTCGATAGGTCCTGCCACCAACTGCGGGAAGAAAGAGACAAAGAGCGCAAACACCCCCAGGTTCCTTTCCGGCTTTATCTGGCCATGGTATACGTCAATGCTGTAACTCATGGTCTGAAAGGTATAGAAAGAAATCCCCATGGGCAGCAACAGCTCAAAGGCAGGCATCGCATAGGGTACGTCCAGCCCCATGGCCAGGTCTCGGGCACTTTCGTTAAAGAAATTGTAGTATTTAAAAAGAAGCAGTGTGCCCAGGTTAGCGCCCAAACTTAAATAAAGCCAGGGCTTCCGCTTGTCCTTCTCCTCATCTGTGTACTTCCCCATGGCCCGGCCACTGACGTAATCCACACAGGTTGAGGCGAGTAGAATTAGCGTATACGCCGGATTCCAGGACATGTAGAAGTAGTAGCTGGCTAGCAGCAGGATAATCCAGCGTCTGTTAAAAGGGGTAAGGAAGTAAAGGGTTACTACTACCGGGAAGAATATGAAGAATTCAGTAGAGTTAAAAAGCATATACTTGCTAGTAAAGGGTGACCACTCGGAGTAGCGTAAAGAGACCAGGGAACCTGGTATGAGCTACACACTGCCTGTTTCAGAACAGTCTGTAGAAAGAATCATATTTTTCTATATTATATAGAAGTTAGGCTAAAAGGTTGTCCAATTCCCCACATATTTTTCCGGCAGGCCTTTATGCATAAAACAGTTATCTCTTTTAAAAAGACGATAAAAGAACCGGGTTATGCGGTGCTTATTCCTGTGTTTAGTCTACTTTCTATTAAAAACATTATAGGAATAGCAACCCAACAGGTGTTCCAACGTTAGTAAAGCCGTTGTCTATATAGTTTTTTTTATATGTCCTTTACACTTATCCAGCAAAACCCTTTTAGGAAGTGCACCTGTTTTATAGGGCTGTTCTTGATGCTTATAAGTAGCTCCTTTGCAGGCGCGGTTTCTGATCTCTCTGCAGAGAAGGCTCCTTTAAAAGCTGCTTTCCTTTTGGATGCACCCATTGGCCTGCAGGCCAGGCCCTCACTGGCAGGGGCTGTTACAGTAGAGTGGCAGCCTGTAAACAACGCGACAGGCTACGTGATAGAATGGTCGGCCAGCGGCGAGGCTGGTACCTACAGGCAGCGCTATACCGTGACAGACACCGACCCCCAGGGGGCTGTAAAAGCCTTCTTCCGACACACTGGGTTAGGAAGCGGACAAACATTATATTATAGAGTGAAAGCCACAACAGGGGAGGGGGAGACGGAATATAGTAGCCCCGTTACGGTAACCACTAACCCGGCCAACAAAAAGTATTTTATCATGCCCCTGGGAGACTCTAACACCGAAGGCGGGGGCGGATCAGTAGCTGAGGAGCAGCGGGTAGGCTACAGAAAGAACCTGTACCGGGATTTAGTATTGGATGGTAGAGAGAGTGGCTATCTGGTTGACTTCGTGGGGAACCGGCGTATGGGCGGTGCGCATTCCGCAGATTTCTTACAGGAAAACAACTTTGAGTTGGACATAGATCATGCCGGCTTTGGGGGAGCCAGGGATGAGGACATCGCACACTTGCTCGAGCACGGATACTATCTGCGCCATTGGGATGCGCAACGGATGGGGCTGGCAACTGAAACGCCTTATTTAGATGAGTTTTCTCCTGATGCAATCTTACTGCACATCGGCACGAATGAGCTTGATGGCAGCGAGACCGCCATGGGTGACATAAAAAAAATACTGGACCAGGTGGATGCTTATGAGGCCCGTGCAGGGAAAGAGGTAACTGTAATTGTAGCTAAAATCATCAAGCCTGTTTGTTATACCGATGCAAGTGGCGTGTATAAATGTAACTCACCGGCTCAGGCTGAAAACACCCTGAAGTATAATGAGCTGCTGGAGCAGTATGTTAATGCACGCATCGAAGCAGGAGACAGGCTGGAACTAGTGGACATGCAGGACGGTGCTGGTATCGACTACAGGTATGGAGATGATGGCGGAGACATGGCGGACTGGCTACATCCGAATCAGCAAGGCTATGACAAAATGGCGCCGGTATGGTTCAATCCGCTTACCGAACTCTTGTCAAATCCTGCAGAGCCTGCTGATGGGGAAGGGCCTGAGACCAGAATTGTTCAGAAACCCGACGAACTGACAAATAGTAAATCTGTCACTTTTGAATTTTCCAGTGAGCAAGGGGCTATTTTCCAGGTAAGCTTGAACGGCGGTCTTTATGAGGAAGTGCCAAATCCGTACATACTCCAAAATCTTATAGATGGCGAATATACCCTAGAGGTAAGGGCGGTGGATCAAATCGGCAATATCGATCTAAGTCCTGCCATTTATACCTGGACAGTAGATACACAGGCTCCCGGTAAGCCAATGGTTGCAGCGCCAAAGGAAGGAGCGCTCTTAAACGATAATACACCCACCATCAGTGGCACGGCAGAGCCAGGAAGTACAGTAGAGGTATATGAGGGTACAGCAAAGCTGGGAACGGCTACTACAGCTGCAGACGGAACCTGGATCTTTACGTTGGGTGCCTCACTCCCGGAAGGGGCGCACCAGATAACTGCAATGGCGACTGATGAGGCCGGCAACAGGAGCGGGGCCAGTGAGGCCAGGAACTTTACCGTTGATGTTACGGGACCTGCTGCCCCTGTTGTCCTAGTACCGGAGGACGGAGAAGTGATTGGGGACAACGTACCAACGATATCGGGAACGGCGGAGGCCGGAAGCGAAGTAAGCGTTTCTATAGGCGCTACAATGGTTGGTAAAGTTACGGCATCTGCTGAGGGAACCTGGACGCTGTCCTTAGTTACCGCCTTAGAGGATGGAACGTATCAGGTTACGGCAGTAGCTAGAGACGAGGCCGGAAACAACAGTTCGGTTAGTAGTGCCGTGTCTTTTACAGTAGACACCAAAGTAGTTGATACAAGCATTGAGTCAGGACCTGACGCTTTGACTAATCGTAATGCCGCCACGTTTGAGTTTACAAGTAACAAGACCGGGGTTACTTACTATGTTAGCGTGGATGAGGCCAGTTTTGCTCCGGTAGCGAACCCTTTTAGCTTAAGTGACCTGTCCGAGGGCCTTCATGTGTTAGAAGTGTATGCAAAGGACCAGGCAGGAAACATAGACGCAAGCCCTGCGACACACACCTGGACAGTAGATACACAGGCACCAGGGGCGCCAACAGTCGCTCTTCCTGCTGAAGGAGCAACTTTAAATGTTGGCAAACCTTCGATCACAGGCACAGCAGAAGCAGGCAGTCAGGTAGCAGTGCTTGAGGGGGCTAGCCAACTAGGACTAACGACGGTAGCACAGGACGAAAGCTGGCGTATTACTTTAGATGCAGCTCTGGCAGAGGGGCTACACCAAGTTACAGCAAAAGCTACGGACAAGGCCGGAAACAGTAGTGCTGCCAGTGATGTCAGAACTTTTACAGTAGACACGCAGGCTCCTGATACCAAAATTACCGCTAGTCCGCCAAAGATCACAAACAACAAGAGTGCACAGTTTAGCTTTGAAAGCACAGAGGGCGGGGTATCTTTTGAGGTAAGCCAGGATGGAGCATCTTTTGAGGCTGCGACCAGTCCTTATGCTGTTACAGGCCTTGCGGACGGTTCCTATACCTTCGCCGTACGTGCGGTAGATGCAGC
This sequence comes from Pontibacter ummariensis, assembly GCF_900188175.1. Classification (GTDB taxonomy): domain Bacteria; phylum Bacteroidota; class Bacteroidia; order Cytophagales; family Hymenobacteraceae; genus Pontibacter; species Pontibacter ummariensis. The sequence goes on from NZ_FZOQ01000011.1 coordinate 28,313, forward strand.
GGGTAATACCGATTCTACCCCTGCCTCCTTTAATTGGGAAGTAGACGCTACAGCACCTGAGGCTCCTGTCATTACCGGGGTATCAGAAGACAGAGGCCCTGCTGCTGATGACGGTGTAACATCTGACAATACACTAAAACTCTCCGGCAAAGCAGAGTCTGGTACTACGATCGCTATTGCCAAAAGTGGGGGCAGTATCGGTGAGGTGACAGCTGCCACAGACGGAAACTGGGAGTTTAGTTATGAGGGCAGCGCCCTTGACGAGGGGGCGTACAGCTTCTCTGCTACAGCTACAGATGCTGCCGGAAACACAAGCGCTCCAGGCAAAAATCTTTCTGTCATAATAGACCAGACAGCGCCAGCAGTTGCTATCTCATCTTCTAATGCCTCTCCTGTAAATGGTGCTTTCGACATCTCCCTTACCTTCAGTGAGAAGGTGTATGGTCTTGTTTCCGCTGATCTGGAAGTCTTAAACGGCACTGTGAGCGAAATGGCTTCCGCCGATGGTGTAACTTTTAAGGCTATTGTTACGCCGACAGCAAGTGGGTTAGTAAGTGTGACTTTGCCGGCAGCCGTAGCAACAGACTTGGCTGGTAATCCTAACGGAGCTTCAAGACGATTGGAGATCAACTATGACAACTTGCGTCCGAGGGTTGTTCTTAGCTCTGATGCCCCGGCTATTGTAAACGCTCCCTTTATGGTGACATTTACCTTCAGTGAGGCCGTGGCAGGATTTGAACTTGCTGATGTAGCGATCACAAACGGTGCCGCAGGAGACTTTAACGTGCTTGGTCCAGACAGCTACACGGCCCTGTTTACACCGGATGGGGACGGAGAGGTAACGGTGCAAATAACGGCTGACAAGGCCTTTGACATGTCAGGAAACGGCAACCGTCCTACTGATTTTTTCAAACGGGTATTTGATGGCATAGGGCCAGCCGTTACATTAAGCACATCAGCAACAGACCCAACGAAAGCACCTTTTTCTGTTTTAGTCCAGTTTAGCGAACCGGTAGTTGGGCTTGAGGCTGGGGATCTAATAATTAGCAACGGAGAAGCATCTCAGTTACAGCAGGAGGATGAGCTTTCTTATACTGCTTTGATTACCCCTGAAACAAGCGGAGTAGTCACCGTAGCGTTGCCAGCGGGTGTAGCACACGACCAGGCAACAAATGGCAACCAGGCCTCTAACGAGCTAAGACTGCAGTATGATGCTGACCAGCCAGCAGTGGCGTTAAGTACAAATGCTCCCGACCTCATAAATCAGGCTTTCACGGTCACTATAAAGTTTAGCGAGGTTGTAAATGGTTTTGAACTGCGCGATTTGGTAGTCAGCAACGGGGTAGCGGAAGACTTGTCTGCAGTCTCTGACGTGGAATACACTGCTACCATCAGGCCGGCGCAGGACGGTAGGGTACGGGTGCAAGTGCCTGCAAACAAAGTGGAGGATGCGGCCACCAATGGGAATACGGCCTCAGACCTAGTAGAAGTTAGCTATGATGCCACAGCACCAACTGGCTACGCTGTTAAGTTTATTCCCGAATTGGTGGACGCGGAAAACCAAGAGCAAGTGCGCCTGGAGGTAAGCGGAGCGGAGCTTGGAGCGTCCTATAACTATAGCATCAGCAGTACTGGCGGGGGAGAAGAGGTGAGCGGGGCAGGTACTGCCGAAGCGGCAACCTTCACGGTTCCTGACCTTGACCTATCGGCATTGGGTGACGGTGTTTTAACAGTGCGCCTGTATTTGGTGGATGAGGCAGGAAACAGGGGGCAGGAAGTAACGCACCAGGTAGAGAAGCTGACAAAGAAGGTGGTGGCGATCGCTGCGCTTGCTGATATAACGGTACCGTTTGGGACAGTCTTCAGTGAAGTTCCACTCCCCGCAGAGGTAGAGGTAGCCTATGCCGATGGCGTGGAAGAGTTCGTACCAGTTATTTGGTCTGCAGGAAACTACGACGCCACCGCGCCTGCGACTTACACCCTTGCCGGTACCTTACAACTGCCGGAGAACGCTTCGAACACAGACGATCTGAGAGCTGGTGTAAGGGTAACTGTAGCGAAAAATCAGCCACCGGCAGCCCTGCAGTTGAGCCAGACCACCTTTAGCCCGGACACAAAACCAAACGATGTCATCGGTGCTTTTTCCACGACAGACCCGGATGATACCGTGTTTACTTATGCGTTAGTGCCGGGGCAGGGAGACAGTGATAATGCCTTATTCGATATCAGAAACAGCAACAAACTTCATTTAAAGTCTAACAAAGCCCTGTCTGGTGCTACTTCTTTTACCATACGAGTTCGGAGCACCGACCCCTATCAGAACAGCATTGAGGAAACTTTCACCCTTACCAAGTCTGCTTATCAGCCAAAAGCAGGTAAGATAAAGCTGGTAAATGCTTTCTCACCTGACGGGGATGGCGTGAACGACACCTGGACAGTACCTGAACTCCGCTTTTACAATGACGTGGAAATAGAGGTCTTCGACAGGTCAGGTGTTCGCCTGTACCACTCTTCGGACCCCGAGGCGGGGTGGGACGGAAGAGGTAAAGACGGAGAGGTTGTGAAGGGAGCCCATTTCTACATTATCCAGATCAAGGATATCGATGTGGTGCAGAAAGGGGTCCTAACAGTATTAAAATAATAACAGATGAAAAGAGTATTACTATTGGCCTGCACTATTTTGCTTGTTTGGGACGCACAGGCCCAAAACAGAAAGCAGGTGGCAGACCTATCGCAGTACAAGCACTATTACAACCCTTCTCTAACCGGTTTTGAGGGATCCGTTATCAGGACCTTGTATCGGAGCCAATGGACAGGCTTTGAGGATGCCCCTACTACCATTGTGGCGTCCGCTGAGCTTGGGCTAGACAGCGAGCGCATTGCAACGCGCTTTAATGGTCGCGGAAGGAACAGGGGAGGCGTAGACCTTAGTTCAAGACACGCTTTGGGAATCACGGCTTTCCACGATAAGTTTGGCCCTTCAAAGGAAACACAGTTTGCGTTGAGCTACGGCTCCGGTATCAGGTTGTCCGAGCAGTTAACGCTGCGCTGGGGAGCAGCCCTAGCCTACACTTTTAATAGTTTTGATGGAAACAAGCTGACCCTTGACCAGGAAAACGATCCGCGGTTTCAGGGCATCCTTGGGCAAAACAACCGCAGCAGCAGAGGAGACATTAACCTGGGTGTTTCCTTGACTAATGCGAATTATTACCTGGGCTATGCGATGCAGGACGTTACAGAAGGAAAACTGATATCAGCCGGCGATGAGTTTTTAAGTGACCTCTATGCCCGTAAGCACATGGTGCAGGCCGGGTATCGTACAAATCTATCGGAGCAATGGGGGCTGGTAACAAATGGGCTGTACCAGTACGATGTGATGCAGAAATCAACGGTGGGAGGCCAGGTAAAGGCGGTTTATCAGAACACCGTCTGGGCCGGGGGCGGTTACAGAAGTAACCAGGCCTATAACCTTACCGCGGGGGTGCGCCTAAACGAATTGAGGATCGCCTATGCCTACGAGTCCCCGGTACAGCAAGCGCAGTATATTGGCAGGTCCACCAACGAAATTGCCATTAGCTACAGCTTAACTTCTTTAAAGCAGCGGGGCTACCAGTTACTCATTTGGTAGTACAAAAAAGTCTTACCTGCTCTGCCGTTCTGCCATTAACTTTTGATGGTTGCCTATAGCTCTTTTTGTGCTCGGGTTTGCTTTTGGTTATATCCAGAGTTTTCCTAAAGGCAAGAAAAGCTGTTTGCCCTTTAGGAGCTGGCATCCTAAAAATATCCATGTTTTACCTTTTCTATCCGTTCTAAAGTGTAAGGATGCGGTATTGTACAGTAACTACAAACTATGCAAAACCAGCAGGGTCGATTATCGTAATCACTATAAATCTGTTCCAACGCCCTAAGTGGGTGCTTTGCTGCCGGATAGTTTAGTCAACACACCGGTAACCCAATAAGCCAGTCAGCTTATGTGTGCTCTATCAGCTGTCTGTCACCCTTATAACCTTACAGAAGCAGCGCATGAGAAAAGAATACCCTCCCTGTTTTGGCGCCCCATTCACGCAGAATCTGATCAGTCTCTTCGGTTTACTGCAGTTCTACAAACTACAGGTGCTCGCCTTTCTTTTTGTCGGTTTGCTGTTCATGAAGCCAGCTGTTGCTTTTGGGGTTAGTGAGTGCCCTCCAGGGCTACAGCACTATTTTGGCTTTGATGAGCCCCAGGACGGGGGGTATGTAGATCTGGTAAGTGGTAACAAAGCTACCTGTACAAGCTGCCCTTCTACAGCGGCCAGCCTCTTTGCGGGGGGGCAACAGTTCAAGGAAAATAAGGTGAACTTCCACGACATCAGCAACTTTAACTGGGGGGTAAACGGGAGCTTTACTATTTCTTTCTGGATGAAGACTACGGCCAAACCCTCTCAGAACATGGTGATTGTCGGGCGGAGCGCAGAGGAGTCCCAAATGATGTGGTGGGCCGGGGTGGACACAGAAGGCTATGCCGTCTTTGAACTATACGATAAAGAACGGAACGGTTTTTTGATGAGACATGAGGGGAAGAAGCTTAATGACGGGAAGTGGCACCACATAGCCGTAGCGCGCGACGACAACATGAAGTTCAACAAACTTTATGTTGATGGCTATGAAGTGGAGGGGTTTGAGTACTTCTACAAAACGGGTTTTGAAAGCAATGCGCTTCTAAATATTGGTTACTTAAGCCGGGATAAAGGGTACTATTATACAGGTCTGCTGGATGAGCTAATGGTGCACAGCCGGGCACTAGAGTATACAGAAGTACTGGAACAGTATAATAACGGAGCTGGTAATTACTGCGGTCCAAAGCAGATAGCGCCCCGAATTGTCTCTGAAGCGAAGACTTTTGGCGTCCAAGGCCAGGGGTATACCTATGCTATAAAAGCCACAGGAAACCCCGCGCCAGGCTTTAAATTGGTTTCCGGACCAGCGGGTATGTCGGTAAGTGCCACAGACGGCACCGTGGAATGGGTACCTGCTTCGGCAGGAAAGTACAAGGTCGTGCTAAGTGCTGAGAACAGCATAGGGAAGGACGAGCAGCAGTTTGAGGTAGAGGTGAAAAAGGGGCTGGATGAGCCAAATGGCATACAACACCATTGGATGCTAAACGAAACCTCTGGTGTAAAGTACAAAGACTTTTATACGCCTTATGAGGCCTTGAGCGCGGAAAACACCAAACCTGCCCCTGTCTTCGGCGTGGTAGGAACAGGCCAGTATTTTGATGGGAAGGATGACGCGGTTGAAGTGAGCAAGAGCGTAAACTTCGACTGGGAGGCCAATGCAAACTTCAGCATAGAGCTGTGGGTAAAAACAACAGCTAGCACCGCAGGCAACAGGGTGTTCATAGGCAGAGACGCAGAGGATTCTTACATGCATTGGTGGGTCGGGGCAGACGAAAAGGGACAAGCAGGCTTTCAACTTCTCAATACTGATTTTGATGGAACGTATGTCGGTAACAGCGGACCAAAACTTAATGATGGCAAATGGCACCAGGTAGTGGCGGTTAGAAACAGTAAGCAACAACTGAATAGCTTGTATGTGGACGGTGCGCTAGTAGCAGAGAAAAGCCACGTTTATAGGAAAGGTTTCTCTACGCTGGCGGCCGTAACCTTTGGGTACATGAAAATAACTGATGGCTATCATTATGAGGGCACGCTAGATGAGGTAAAACTTTTCGGCCGTGCGCTGTCCGCTTCCGAAATTCAGGAGCGTTATTCAAAAGTGTACGGTGCCATCACAGAACTCATAAAGTTTGAGGGACACTACGCCATCAACACAGTCAACCTGGATTGGGAAACTGCTGCGGAATATAACAATGATTATTTTACAGTAGAGCGTGGGGCAAACGGGAAGGATTATACAGAGATCGGCAACGTAAAGGCAGCTGGCACAACAAGTTTCAAGACAGACTATAAGTTCGTAGACGAGCAACCTTTGAACGGCCTGAATTACTATAGGCTGAAGATAGTGAAGAAAGATGGGTTGTTCACGTATTCCCCCACGGTGGTCATCGAGAAAACCGGACCTACTGCTTCCGCATTTTACGTTTACCCGAATCCCACATCGGGGGGAGAAGTAAACATAAAGGTCACAAATTTGACTAAGGATGGAAGCGTGCAGTTCATTTTAACAGACTTATCCGGACGTAAGTTACTGCAGAATATAGTGGTTGCTGATGCAGTCGGGGCAATTCAACTGGTGCTACCAGTCCCCGAGAAGTTGAAGTCTGGCCTCTACCTGCTTTCTGTGGTTACGAATACTAAGACTCTTAGTCGGAAGCTAGTAGTGGTAAGATAGGCGTAATCTAAGCTATAACGAAAAACTAAATCAGGCCAGAAATAGGAGAGGAAATAAGTGAAAGGTGATAAAAGCAAGAAAGCTGAGCTGACGGTTAGGTGAAGGGAGTACCTGTATGTTATTTCGGTTGTGAGTCTTTCCCCTTATAGTATAGGGGGCATCCTAAATGCTTATTTTAGGAAACATTACGTTTATACTGTTAAGAGCGGCAGTTAAGAGACAGGTTGTTTGCTTTAAGCTTAGCGACGAGTAACCCAATAGGTTTGATACAGTAACCGATAAGGTTTTGCAAGAAGATATAGTAAGATGTTTCTTAACAAAGAGCGGTTTTCTCCCCTTGACCCCTCATCAGAAATGCGTGAAGCAATCAAGGCCTGGCCCCTGAAGCGGTCTATTCCACCTTCGAAGTGATTGAACAGAACTTTTAGCCGGTAGACCTTCTGGTATTTGTAAGCGAGCGCTGTAAAGATACTCTGATCGTGCCTGTTTTCTACAAATCGCAAGCTTTCTTTACCTCGCTCTTCATCTGCAACATCCATTACTAATTGCGGGTTACTCACCATTACATCCTGCCATTCCTGCACAAACGCTACCGTTTCTGGAGTTTTCTTAAGTAAGAAAAAGGTGGCCGCTATTTGGTACCTTTTATGCCAGTGCTTGCCAACTCCCGAGAAATGTTCGAAAATGCTTCTTCTGGTATATTCTTCATTCGTGCCGTTTATTAAAAAGACAAGTGCGTTATATTCCTTCAAAAGATCGAAGTATCTGCTCCACTCTTTATCCTTATGAACGGTGCAACCAGAATCAGCATAAACTAAAATATCTCCGTTGTCCATCTCAGCTAATGTTTTAAGCACAATGTTTGGCTTCCATAACCAATAGCCTCCTCCTTTTTTTTGTTTGAAAAGTGGAGAAACTGCTACATCCTCAGATACATCCTCCCTTCCAAAGGTTATAATTCTATCAAAGAGCCCGGTCTCTGCTGCTTGTCTTGCAATTCTTCTTTTGCTCTGTTCATAAATCTTGTCCCCGTACGTTATAAAGAACCGCTTTGTGTGCATAAACTTATTTAATGACTTTATCAACTTTAACTAAACCAACCTTTTGTGATAAGAGCAGAAAGAGATGGTTAAAAGGTTTTCTTTCTTCTTTTCTGAAGCCTACTAAGTAGGTGATTAACAGGAAGGCGATTGAACTAATAAGAATGGTTTCAAACAGACGGATGTACCCCGGGGGCATCATAAACACCGGCACCAGGCTACAAATGAACACAAGTGCAAAAGATATGCTGCATCTTAAACCTACGGTACGGATGTAGTGGTGAATGGACAACTCGCAGTTCTTATTGGCAAAATAGAGGTTAAGCGCAAAAGAACATAGTGAGTAAACAATAAAAACAACGTAAATAGAAGATGGAGGAAGTTCATTTAAGAACAATATATAAGCAACAGGCAAAGGCAAGAGCGTGAGTAAAGAATTATATACTTCGTATTTCCGTATGTTACCTACTGCCGCTATCGTAGTGCTTAAGGTGACGTATAACTGGTCTATCAGAATGCGTACTAAGTACAGCCGACAAAAAATTACGGCAAAAGCAGGAACGTCCTTGAGCCACAGGTCTAAAATAAACGGCATTTCGATTAGTGCGGGAACACAGAAAAACATCCATAAGAAGAAGGAAATCTTGCTTCCCATAGTCGACGCTTTGAGCATGAGTTTTCTGTCTCCTCCACCTTCACTTTTGGCTATAACAGGATTAAGAGCCCTTAGCATAGTAGCAGCAAAAGCGCCCAGTTGCCCACTAACCTGGCTTGCAATTCCCTGCGCTGCGTTAACCACTGTACCAAAAAACATATTCAGCACAACTCCCTGCCCATAGGCTGAGATCATACTAGTTGATGAGCCCATGAAAGACCAGCCTGCGAAGCTTGTCATTTCCTTCATCAGCTTTTTGTCGTAGTTAGCCCGAGGGCTGATCTTGCATTCTGCGTACCTCTTTTGGCAATAGAAGATGCGCAGTAGTAAAAGGAAAATAGACAATGCTGCCATCAACATTCCGTAAACTACAAGTTTGTCAGCATCCGTTTGTACGATGTAGAGAGCAATAGACAGTTTCAACACCGCCTCAATAATACCCAAGATGGCAAAGAGTAACATGTTCTCGTGTGCATTGATAACGGCATCATATGGTACTGAAAAGACAGTAAAGATGGTGCTCACAACCATGAAATGATAGATAAGTTTGGCAGCAGCTAATCTCCCCTCGGGAATTGTTAAAATACCGTTGAAAAAGAAATACCCGGCTACTTCTAACAGGATGACCAGTAGTCCTGCGATGAGGCAATGGAGGACAAGGCTTACATTAAAGATTTTCTTTGACTGGCTCGTGTCTCCGGCTCCCTCAGCATAAGACATAAACCGTTGAGTAGCCCCGGACATCGCAGCATTAAGAAAGCCAAGCATCGCGATAGCGCCACCAACCAGATTGAAAATGCCAAAGTCTTTTGCTCCCAGTGCCTCCAGTATTAAACGGGTAGTGTAGAGCGAAATCAAAACGGTTATCCCCATCCTGGCATAAAGAATACCTGTGTTAATCGCTACTCGTTTTGCTGCCTGCATGCTACTAACGCTATTATTAATAAGGGTTTTAGGAGGTAACGGACTCTCAGTACTTAAATGCTTCTTAAAAGAATAAGCACATGCTGTAGTTTTAGATATTACTGGTATTGATAAACTGAGGATTATTAGGCTTTAAATATCTTTATATAGAAAGTGATCTATACGTTACCTGATTGTTTTTGTTATCTGCCAAAGGTTGCCTCCCCGCAAGATGCTTGTCCCTTTCATTACCTTTCTCTTTTATCGTGTAGCATTTACTGTAAAACTAGTGATAACGTTGTCCAGGTCTCCCCTTTAATTTTGGGTCAGGTCTTTAAAGCTTTGTTTAGAGCGTCTGTGCGAGTCGTCCGCCAGCTATGGTAACATAATGGCTGCCCTATGTTACGAAACACAACGAATGGAAACAAAAGTGTAGCCGAAGGGTCTTGGCTTCTGATGTTTCTTTACTCTTTTTCCGAATGCCCATTTAAGTAACCACGCCAAAATTCTCTGCAACCGGTAATTTCTTCACCACTGTACTTTTAAAATATAGGTAGGCTCCTTGTGGCGGGGTGAAGGGCGTGTTTTGAACTCACTCGTGGTCCATGTTGCTTATGGTTTGGTTATCTCTGTCCAAGTCATTCTGTATCATCGGCGTTTAGCGGTTCTGTTAAACAGACTTAATTGGCTTAGCTGTTGAAAAATCATCCACAAACTGCTTCTAGTACCACAACCCCCTAGCATAAGCTGCGTACTTCCTCTAGTTAATATCTCAATATTCCGTTTTTAGAATTCTCCTTTTTAATTATTCACTGGTCTCCTGGTATTAGGGGATAATGTTTGATTGACAATCATCTGGACATGAATCAAATGTACAAGCATTTTGAGTGTTGCACTCTGCCTCTTTCCCTTGTTTCGTTAATGAGGAAATTTTACCCTAGCCCTCAGAGGAGTCTGTGTAGGATAATTTTTCTGCTGTTGCTTTTATTAATACAATACAAAGCGCAGGCTCAGTTGCCCGCCGGCTTTGCAGAAGAGGAAGTTGAAGGCAAGTGGAACGCTGCCGTTGGGATTACCTTCTCAGATGATGGCCAGAACATGTTTGTGTGGGAGAAAGCCGGTAAGGTATGGGTGGTTGATAACGGCGAGAAAGCGAAGCAGCCATTGATAGATCTAACGGCAGAGGTGGGCGATTGGGGAGACCATGGTCTGCTCGGTTTTGCCCTGGATCCAGCCTTTGGGCGCAACGGCTATGTTTATCTACTCTATGTAGTAGACAGGAATTACCTGATGAATGCTGGCTCCGGTAGCTACGATCCCTCCAAAACAAGTCAAAGAGAAGCTACTATTGGGCGCGTCACACGGTATAAAGTCATTGATCAGAACGGGAACTTAACCGCAGACTTAAATAGCCGCAAGATATTGCTTGGTGAGAGTCCTTCTACAGGTATTCCCATCCTTTACGAATCTCATGGTGTGGGTTCTCTTGTATTTGGTGAAGACGGGTCATTGCTGATTTCTGTGGGTGATGGTGCATCAGCCGGTTGGTCGGATGCAGGTTACCATGAGGATGATCCGAAGGACCAGATTCCGATAGATACTTATATTCCCCAAGCATTAGCAGACGGTATCATCACAGAAAAGCAAAACATAGGGGCATATAGAGCTCAGCAGATTAACTCATTAAACGGAAAGATTTTACGTATCGACCCTGCCACAGGTGACGGATTGCCCTCGAACCCTTTTTATGATGCTTCTAAGCCCCGTGCTGCCTCCTCTAGAGTGTGGGTTTTAGGTCTCCGGAACCCATTCCGCTTTACAGTAAAGCCAGGAACAGGTAGCGCTAACTCTCCAGGTACTCTTTATGTCGGCGATGTGGGTTGGCTGGCTTGGGAAGAGATAAACGTAGCAACCAATGGGGGGGTGAATTTTGGATGGCCCTTTTATGAAGGACTGGAGCAGATGCCCTACTACTTTCACCGCCGTGTGCCTAATGTGGACATTCCTAACCCCTTGTATGGGGAGGGGAACTGCGACGAGGAGTACATCGCTTATAATGACCTGATCATGCAGCCTAGACGTACAGAAGATCCTTACTTTGGGAACTTCTGTAACTGGAATTATACCGTTCCAGAGGGGGTGCCCACTTTTGTACATACCCGGCCTATTTTGGAGTGGGTGAATGCAATACCTAAAGATGGTGTAGAACCTACCCCTATTACAAGAACGGGCACTTTTGAGGGCGAAGAAGCTGCTGTCGTGAAGGTAGGGGACCCAGGGTCACCAGTTTCGGGAGAGCCCTTTTATGGCAGTTCTTCTACGGGCGGTATCTGGTACTTCGGAGATAATTTTCCAGAGCAGTACAGAAACACGTACTTCTTTGGTGATTACGGAGCTGGTTGGATCAAGAACCTTGTGATTGATGAGGCGCATGCGCCAAAGGAGATTAACAGTTTTGTTGATAAAGATGCCCGGGTTACTGCCTTTGCAACTAACCCTGCAACAGGAGAGTTGTATTATGTCAATTATGCTACGCAAATTAAGAAAGTAGCTTACTATGGGGACAATACTCCTCCAAAAGCTGTTGCGGAAGTTGACAAGCTGTATGGAGAAAGCCCTTTAACACTTAACTTCTCTGCAGTCAAATCAACAGATGCAGAAGACGAAAACCTAGCGTATGAATGGAACTTCGGAGATGGATCTAACCCTGTAAATGAGGTAACAGCGCAGCATACTTTTACAGCCACTGGCGTCAAATCTTTTGACGTTGTCTTAACAGTAACAGACTCTGAAGGACTGAGTGATACAGATAAACTGAGTATTACGGTAAACAATACGCCGCCAACTGTAAGTATTGTTAGCCCGTCGGCAGATTCGAAGTACCCCCTTAATGCGATGACCACTTATGAGCTACGGGCTGATGTAACGGACGGGGAGGACGCAGACGAGCAGCTAACGTATGAGTGGCAGGTGGCATTACACCATAATACCCATACGCATCCTGATCCTGTGGATAATGAGCATATAACGAGCGCTACTCTAACGCCTATTGGCTGTGATGGTGAAATCTATTTTTACAGGGTAAACCTGAAGGTAACAGACTCTGGCGGCCTGTCGGCTTCTGACTACGTGGACGTTTATCCAGATTGTAGTAATGGAGTAGTTGCTGCTGTATCTATGGCTAGCCCTGCGAACAATGCAACCTTTGCAGAAGGGGGGGCAGTGGCGCTTTCAGTGCGCTTTGCTGACGAAGCCAGAGCCTGGGAAAAAGTTGAGTATTTTAACGGAACGTCCTTGATAGGCCAATCCACCGCGGCTCCGTTTAGCTACACCTGGGAGAACACGCCTGCCGGTATTTACACTATCACGGCTAAAGCTACTGACCTGGAGGGGCATCATGCAACTTCAGAACCTGTCCGCATTACAGTAGGAGATGGCGGCCTTGTAGAGATGCCTAGTTGCTTGCCAGGCCTGGAGCACTACTTCAGTTTAGATGAGGCAGAAGGGGAGATATTTGATGACTATGCTACAGCGGTTAATGCCTCTTGCGAAAACTGCCCGGAAGCCGTTAACGGGAAGTTTTTGGGTGGGCAGCGATTCCGTAACACAGAAACAGGGATAAACATTACCAATGCCACTAGCTTTAACTGGGGAGCGGACGACAGCTTTAGTATGGGGTTCTGGTTTAAGACCGATGCAACCTCAGCCGAGAATGTTGTTATCGTGGGGCGTGACGCTTCTGCCCAGGGATTAGGCTTGCATTGGTGGATAGGGGTAACCCCACAGGGCAAGGCTGTTTTCATGCTGAAGGATATTACCCACAGTGGCCTACAGCTCGGAGGGGATGAGGGGCCTGTGTTAAATGATGGAAAGTGGCATCACGTACTGGCGGTACGAGACGGAGAGAGCAATATGAACAGGTTCTTTGTGGATGGTGTGCTGCTTGCGGAGGGAGAGTATGACTACGTCAATGGCTTTGAAGGGCAGGCCGCTGTGAACCTAGGCTACCTGGACCGTGCGAACGGCTATCACTTTGCCGGTGACCTGGATGAGTTTAAGGTGTACCGAAGAGCTGTGACGCAGGCTGAAGTGGCAGAGCTGTTTAACGGAGGAAGCGGTACTTATTGTGGCTTGACACCTCTTGGCATAACGGATAACAAGGCTTTTGATGGAACTTTTGAAGTCTTTCCAAACCCCACAACGGGGAAGCAACTACACCTGTTCGTATCAAGGCTTTCTCCGTCTGAGAGCATCAAGCTCACCCTAACAGACATTACCGGAAGGAAGATACTGGAACGACAAACGAGAGCCCGCCCTGACGGATCTGTAAAGTTAACTGTTCATCCGGCAAGGGAGCTCTCTCCAGGTTTGTACAACCTTCTGCTTTTCTCAACTGAGCGCAAGCTCAATCGGAAGGTGGTGATAAAGTAAGTCAGCGCAGAGGTAAAACAAAAAGGGCCCGTAGCATTACGGGCCCTTTTTGTTTTCAGGTGTTAGTTATTACTGCTTCACCACTTTTATACTCTTGCTGTTACCTGCTGTGTCAGTATACTTCAGGATATACAAGCCCGTTGTCAAGTTTACACCGGCCAGGTTTAATACCAGGCTGTTGTTTGTCAGTTCCAGGCTTTCTGCTCGGTAAACTACTTTCCCTGTCTGGTTTAGTAGCACGACTTCCTGTAGCTTCACTTCCTGCTCTCCCATGTTTAGTGTAATCATGTCATGGAAAGGGTTAGGGTAAGCAGTAGCATTCTCAAAGAATGGTACAGACTCTGCTACTTTGCTTACATGCATCGCAGATACAGATTCCATCTGGATTGTGTAAGGCGACAGCCTGTTTCCGGCGATTGGCATTTCCTTGGCGCCGTTTGGCAGCTCCCAGCCCACGGCCAGGTTGTCCCCGCCTCCCTCTTCCTTATGCAGGGCCTCGATGTAGTAGCGCTTGCCTGCCTCCAGCGTGATCTTCACTGACTGCTGGGAAGAGTACTTGTTCCACTCTCTTGGGTTAGTCCACCCGTTCACGTAGGCGATCTTCTTCTTTTGCGCCGGGTCCTCAGAGGTGCTTATGTAAAGCTCTGCGTTGTTGTCGCCGGCGATCCAGAAAGTGTACTGGCCGGACTGCGGAGCGGTTACATAGCCTCTCACACGGTTACCGTAGTTGTCGCCGATGTTGCTTGGCGCCTCGAACAGGGACAGCTCCTTGGTGCTGCTTGGTTTCTGCGTTACTGGAATGGAGCTCGTGCCGCTGCCTGTCAGGTTCGTCCAGTGCTCCAAAATAATCTTACCGGTGGCGTTTACCACTTCTTCTGTAGGAGCAGGCGCTGGCGTTTCAGTGGCAACAGCTGTGCTTCCGAACACAGACAGCCTGTTTCCGGCGATCGGCGTTTCCTTGGCGCCGTTTGGCAGCTCCCAGCCCACGGCCAGGTTGTCCCCGCCTCCCTCTTCCTTATGCAGGGCCTCGATGTAGTAGCGCTTGCCTGCCTCCAGCGTGATCTTCACTGACTGCTGGGAAGAGTACTTGTTCCACTCTCTTGGGTTAGTCCACCCGTTCACGTAGGCGATCTTCTTCTTTTGCGCCGGGTCCTCAGAGGTGCTTATGTAAAGCTCTGCGTTGTTGTCGCCGGCGATCCAGAAAGTGTACTGGCCGGACTGCGGAGCGGTTACATAGCCTCTCACACGGTTACCGTAGTTGTCGCCGATGTTGCTTGGCGCCTCGAACAGGGACAGCTCCTTGGTGCTGCTTGGTTTCTGCGTTACTGGAATGGAGCTCGTGCCGCTGCCTGTCAGGTTCGTCCAGTGCTCCAAAATAATCTTACCAGTTGTGGTGCCGCTTGGGCTTGTCGTCGTAGGGCTAGTCGGTTCAGTAGTGGTAGAAAGGGCAGCGTTTATAGTGATATTTACGGATGAAGACACCTTGGATGCTCCTGCATTATCAAAGGCCTTCGCTGTAAGGCTGTAGCTTCCGGCATTTGCGTTGTTCCATGTATAGCTGTAAGGTGCGCTGGTATCTTCGCCTAATTTTACAGACCCTTGGTAGAACTCCACTTTCGTTACAGAGCCATCACTGTCATTGGCATTTGCCTGGATCACGATAGAGGTGCCTTGTGTGAGCTCTGCATTGGCAACGGGAGAAGCGATAGCTACAGTTGGTGCTTGGTTAGCAGGAGCAGAGGCAGCTGATCCGTCAGGTCCTAGAGTTATTCCATTTTTCTGCAGTTTCTGCACCCACAGGTCGTACTCGCCGGCCTCAGTCTGACGTGTGATGGGGTTGGGCAGGAAGGTGTTGTCGGAGAAGTCGGTGTACTCAGCCACGGAGATGTCGTTCCTGTCGTTGGGCCACCCCCAGGCCACCACGCCTATCACGTTGTTGTCGATGGAGTTGGAGAAGGTGGTGTTCTTCTTGTAGTAGTCGCTGCCCCACATGCCGGAGGTGTACATGTTGTACCTGGAGCCGTCGGGGAAGGTGGCCGCGTTCACGGCCCGGTTGTGGTGGTAGCGGATGTTGTTGCCCCCGGCAATGCCCATCGAGTAGTTGCCCAAGCCCACGAGCTGGTTGTTGTAGGCCTCGATGTAGGCCGGGCAGGTGTTGATGTCCCCGTCGCCGTCGGTGATGATGCCGCCCCCGGAGTAGTCGTTGTGCTTGGCGTTGAGGGGGAAGGCCCCCTGGATGTAGTTGTTGTGGATACGGATGCGGGAGTCTGCCGTTCCGCGGGAGTTGTACATGTTGATGTTGTCCTCCACCCTGGAGTTGTTGGGGTCGTTGATGACCTGGTTCCAGGCGATCTCGGCGTGGCGCAGGGAGCCCCTGAAGTTAAAGCCCACGAAGTTGACGCCGGCGTCCTTTCCGTAGATGCGCCCGTCGATGTTCTTCACTTTGTTGTAGCGGATTTTCACCGTCTCGCGCTCGGTCCCGTCTCCCTCGTAGCGGAGGGCCAGGTTGATGCCGGCAGTGTGCTCCAAGTAGCAGTGCTCGACAACGACGTTCTTGAAGCCGTCGACGGTGAGGAAGCGGCGGGGCTTCTCGTAGTCGCTGTAGGGGGTGGGGGTGATGCCGTAGCCGTTGGTGTGGCGGACGGTGATGTTGGCTGCATAGTACCAGCTCTTGATCAGGTAGCCGGCCCCCCGGATGTTGGAGTACTCGATTATCACAGGCTCGGACGTGCGGATGTCCACGGCCGGCACGTTCGAGTCCTTCGACTCCCAGTTGCCCCGGTAGGTGCCCCCCTTCGTGATCACTATAGGGCCACTGTAGCTCTGGGCGATTGCATTAGAGGAGAGGAACAAGATCAAGACGTAAGCGACAATGTGGGCTAGTAATACTTGTCCAGCCCTCTTGTTTAAGAAAGAGGTTGTTGTGTACATCTTCTTTGGCTAAAAGTTGAAAATTAGAATATTTTGTGATTATACTTTTTGTAAAACCCTGAATTAACCTTTGGCGGAGGATGTATGCTCAGGATTCTCTTCAGTTCAACTCCACTAATTTGTGGCACCTGCGGATTAAATTGTTATTATATAAGTTGTTGCAAATATAGATAGGAAAATTTTATAAATGCTAGTATTTCTTTTAACTTCCTTTAAAAAAACAAGGGGTGTGTTTAAAGTGCAAGTAGTTCTGCTGCTAAAAAATGCTTTAATTGGCTTGTGTGGGCTTGTTTTTAGTTTGTGTGAGGGTTCGTTTTACTTATGGTTGCTATAAATAGTTATATAAGTGCTTTCAGCCTTAGAGCTATAATTTATTTCTAAAACTTGGGGTGAATGGGAACCTTTTTATTTGTTTCATTTTACTTCAAAAAAGAATAATTCAATATATACGCTTTGTTAAATATAGTATAATGTTAATATTTAGCGAATGGTATTTTGTACTTTTTGGTGTGGAATAGTTCCACACTTTCACAGGAAAAGAGACTGTATAGCTTGTTGTGCGTATTAAACTGTGGATTTTTCGCCACACTTTGTGGAGTCTACCCTGTGTTATATGAATTTCGTGTTTACTCGAGAGTATACAGGGAACTGTGTTAGCAGCCTGGCAAATTAAAGCTCAAGACTGTAGCAGAGGTTTACTATGAGTCTGAAGCTCTTATTAGAAGGGACGATGGGAGAAAGCAGATAGCTCAAGAGAACATGACTACATTTCCTTAAAGCTCTTTCTGGGGGCTTAACTTTTATGTTGCCTACAGTTTAGTTAGGTAGAATGGGGTGTGCAGAACCTTTATAGTACAGCCGGCTACAAAGTAGCCTTAGAGGAAGGAGATGTAAAGCTTAAAATCTTTTGTTGCCCTCCAAGTTAAGGTGGCAACAAAAGTATGTTAGCCCTTTGTTACTATATAGAAATCAGCCAGGTCAACCTGTTTGTAGCGGCTGTCTAAGGTTAACAGTGGCACTTGCCCATAGAAGGATGCCCACATGGTAAAGGTACTTGGAGGGCCCATTATATAGTCACATTTGGCAAGAGCATACAAGTCTACCATAAAATGCCTGTTATCTGCTACTATCTCTAAGCCTTCGTAATTAGCTTTATTAATGGGCTCGTTCGAGCAAACCAGAAACACACACTTCCTCCCGTCGACGGAGATAGATTTTTCAAGTGCCTTCATTTTCTCACGGTAAACCTCATCCTCATAGTACCAGTAGCCATTATTATACGCTTTGTAGTCACCTCGTCTTATATGAATGCCAACGACAAGATCTCCTTGCAATCTGCAGCGATCAATTATTTGGCATACCTCATCTGTATACTTGGGCTGCGGGGTAAAAACTTTTCTTAGGGTAGAAGCATGTTTCTTAAAGTTTTTTGGGTCTCGGTAGAGCCAGCCATCTACAAAAACTGTTTTTTGTTTGGCAGCTTCTATAAAGTTAGGTTGGTTCATATCGAAGTCCACATCGTTTCTGTCATTCTCTTTGATGGAATGAAAGTAGTAAAAGGAGGTTTCCCTTAAAGGAGGGAGCAGCACTTTATGCAGGACATTGATAGACTTTCTGAGAAAACTGTCCAATGAGCTGTTTTGGGATATACCAATGCTTACTTTCAGGCCTTCAAAATCATTCTTAGCAGTGGCTATAAAATAGTCCTTATAATCATCGAAGGAAGGGTTTATTAACTCATAGTCGTATTCTACGCTGTTCGAGACGAAATGGGCAAAGTAAAAAAGCCTATTTGCCAATTGTCCTGCCTTATAATTCATTACTACCATAAAGACTATGTTTTGTTTATTAATAGTGCTATATATACTGATCTAACAATCCAAATGTTCCTGAATAAGCCTGGTTCTGAAGTATCGGCTTTCATATATAAGAGGGGTGAAAGAGCATCCTCAGTTGTGGCGCTCCATAGAGCAGCTATTCCATTTTATGTTTAATTTATAGATCCGTCAGGTCCTAGAGTTATTCCATTTTTCTGCAGTTTCTGCACCCACAGGTCGTACTCGCCGGCCTCAGTCTGACGTGTGATGGGGTTGGGCAGGAAGGTGTTGTCGGAGAAGTCGGTGTACTCAGCCACGGAGATGTCGTTCCTGTCGTTGGGCCACCCCCAGGCCACCACGCCTATCACGTTGTTGTCGATGGAGTTGGAGAAGGTGGTGTTCTTCTTGTAGTAGTCGCTGCCCCACATGCCGGAGGTGTACATGTTGTACCTGGAGCCGTCGGGGAAGGTGGCCGCGTTCACGGCCCGGTTGTGGTGGTAGCGGATGTTGTTGCCCCCGGCAATGCCCATCGAGTAGTTGCCCAAGCCCACGAGCTGGTTGTTGTAGGCCTCGATGTAGGCCGGGCAGGTGTTGATGTCCCCGTCGCCGTCGGTGATGATGCCGCCCCCGGAGTAGTCGTTGTGCTTGGCGTTGAGGGGGAAGGCCCCCTGGATGTAGTTGTTGTGGATACGGATGCGGGAGTCTGCCGTTCCGCGGGAGTTGTACATGTTGATGTTGTCCTCCACCCTGGAGTTGTTGGGGTCGTTGATGACCTGGTTCCAGGCGATCTCGGCGTGGCGCAGGGAGCCCCTGAAGTTAAAGCCCACGAAGTTGACGCCGGCGTCCTTTCCGTAGATGCGCCCGTCGATGTTCTTCACTTTGTTGTAGCGGATTTTCACCGTCTCGCGCTCGGTCCCGTCTCCCTCGTAGCGGAGGGCCAGGTTGATGCCGGCAGTGTGCTCCAAGTAGCAGTGCTCGACAACGACGTTCTTGAAGCCGTCGACGGTGAGGAAGCGGCGGGGCTTCTCGTAGTCGCTGTAGGGGGTGGGGGTGATGCCGTAGCCGTTGGTGTGGCGGACGGTGATGTTGGCTGCATAGTACCAGCTCTTGATCAGGTAGCCGGCCCCCCGGATGTTGGAGTACTCGATTATCACAGGCTCGGACGTGCGGATGTCCACGGCCGGCACGTTCGAGTCCTTCGACTCCCAGTTGCCCCGGTAGGTGCCCCCCTTCGTGATCACTATAGGGCCACTGTAGCTCTGGGCGATACTCGTTTGTTGTATCAGCTTGGAAGCAAGTTTATGAAAGAGCCATTGTTGCTTGAAATTCAGCAACAGGAGGACGAGTGTTACGGCCCCTATATACCAATACCGTTTGTTTTTGATCGGCGGTGCGGGCTGTAGATGGCTGCTTTGTTCTCTGCGAACCTTCATCTGCTACTTTAGCACGTAGCCCAGGATGCGACGAGCATAGCCATTCACCAAATAGTAGGGGATATAAGGCCTGGGACAGTTCTTAAGGGTAAAACGGGTAAAGTCACGCAAGTTGCCCCCTCCCTTTATGTCAAACAGGTGCTTATAAAAGTTTCTGACTGACTTGCTCTTCCTGTTCTGGCGTTCGCCGCTTTCTTCCGGGTAGGTATACAGCTTAGCATCGTAGTTACAATAAAGCTCAAAGCCATGCCGAAGGGCAGTGTGCGTAAAGTCATAGTCTGCAACATAATGTGGGAAGTTATCCTGGTCAAAGAGACCAACAGTTTCAAATACTGTTCTAGGGATTAGAAGACCCCTGCCAGGCAATTGGGATACACGATGAAGGCCTTTTTGTTTATCCTTTGGCAGCTCCTGTAAAAGATACCGTACCTTGTTTCGCTTAAAGTCTATTATTTCGCCTCCAAAAGCTGGCTCCCTGGTCAACGCATCCAGCTCTAAAGCTCCAATAACTGCCGAAGGCTTTACTGGGATAAACTTGTAGGTGTTTTCCAAGAAGTCTGGGGCTACCTCTAAATCGTTGTTCAGCGTCATTATATATTGAGCCCCAGCTTGTAGGGCATGTCGGATGCCCAAGTTTACGCTCGCTGTCCAAAAGAGGCTGCCGTTCCCAAAAAGTACCTCTACTTCCGGGAACTCACGCCGTAGCATATCTGCAGTACCGTCTGTGGATCCGTCGTCCACGACGATCACTTTGTAGTCTTTGTTTGTTCCCTTTCTTAAGGACAGCAAACATTCCCTTGTATAATGCTTTCTATTAAAAACAGGTATGACAATATATATCATCTCTATCGAATAAGGGCTAGGGTAACACGGTAAATCCTTGGGGTTCTACGCTGCTGTACTTACCGTATAAGTTATTAATATGTTTTGTTTTGATAGGCCAGGTTTGGGTCTTAGCAAAGTTGTAGCCGACCTTCCCCATTTGGTTTCTCAGATTGGGATTGTCATAGAGCCTCTCCACTGCCCTGGCAAGTTCGTACGAAGTTTGCTCCGGAGAGCTGACTGGTACTTTTATGCTGGCAGCATCGGGCACCAGAGCTTTGCCCCCGTGCAGGTCCAGGGTGATTATAGGAAGTCCGTACGCCATGGCCTCCAGAAACTGGGCCGGGGATGAGTCACGCAGGCTGCAGAACATGAATAAATCATGCTTGGTGTAAGCTTCTTGTACCTCTTCCCAAGGGACCAATCCTTTCCAAGTTACTTTTCCTGTTAGCTTGTACTCCTGAATCCACTGTGGTACGAAGTCATGCATTAATCCGTCTCCTAAAATAGTTAACTCAAACTTAAGCTCAGGCCTTACCCTGCTTAGGGCCTCCAAAACAACAGGCAAACCTTTACGGGCAAATAAACGGCCCACCCACAAAATCTTCAAAGTCTCAGTAGGGGTGCGGACTGGGCAGGTAGTAGGGAAGAAGTCTTCAGGCAAACTGGTGTCCAAAAACATCTGTGGGTTTAGAGCCCCCGCCTTGCTTGCCATATAATAGGTATCTTCGTTTGTTGTGAGCACCAGTGAAGCATAACGCATTGTTTTCTTAACGTCGGGATTTATGGCTAGTAAAAGCTTGCTTATCAAGGAACGGGCTACTTCTTCCTTCCACCACTTATAGAAATACTTTCGGAAGGCCTTAGGGGCGCTCTGCCCTCCCCCGGCAGGCCCAAAAAAAAGCGGCTTGTTAAGTCTCCAAAGAGACGTTCCTAGTTGAAGGCTTCCAATTGTAACGTGGTGAACTAGGTCAAAGTCGACATTTTTGTCTAACGCTTTGGCTTTTCGGAAGGCATACTGTTGCCAAACTACATAGTGCAGGTAAAAACCAAGATGATACTTAAAAGCTAGATCAATCAGCTTCGGGACCTCAACAAACACTATATGTAGGTTAGGCAAGGCAAGTTTTTTCACTTCAGCTTCAATGTTCTCTTTACCCTCCACTGTAGTGAGGCACCAAACTTCATGACCCAGTTTGGCGCTGTTCAATGCCCAATTCCAGCCATTTCCAAGCTCTGTTCCCCGGTTAGGTTCACAAGCATATGCTGATATGAGTAGTTTCATGGCTGGCTTTTATAAACTGAAGATGCTTTTAAGCTTGGCATTTACTTTGTTTCGCAAGAAATAGTTAAAGTTACGCCTGTCAGACTCGATGTCCCGGATAACGAACTTTGGGTGTCGCAGTGGAAGTGCTATTTCCTGTTCCTGTACAAAAGCGTTTTTATCATAGAGGTTAAAGGTGTGGGTAGCGTCTTTTCCAAAGCCTATGTTTCGAACCAAGTTCACTTCAGGAATAACACATAAGCCAGAATTACTGTATACAGTAAACTCCCATTGGTAGTCCCAGACATCTCCTTTTTTTATATTGGAGAAAGTCTTGTTTAACTGACCTAACCGATACGCTTTTTCGAACTTATTTAAGAAGATACCATTTAAGTAACCTTTCTGTTTAAGTTCAGGATAGTTTGGAATGTTAAAGTCGAATAACTCCCAGGCTCTGCGCCAAGTAGCCCATCCCCAGGCATTTACCTTGTTTGAGAAGTAATAAGAGTAATCACTGTCTCGGTGCCAGCCATCTAAGTAATTATTGCCGCTTATATGCATAACCCTGGTATCATAACGGTACTTTTCAAGTACTTCTTGACAATACCAGAAAAAGCTTTTTGCAGGAACACAGTCATCCTCTAAGATGATTCCGGTTTCCTCATTTTCGAACAGCCAGGAGATAGAGCGAGAGGGCGATAGGCCACAACCTAAGTTCTCCTTCTGGAAAAGTGTCTTTACCTCGCAGTCCCAGTCGATTTGCTCTACAATGAGACGGGTTTCTGCACACTTTGTTGCATCTGTAGGCACGTGCGCGCGAGGGCCATCAGCTGCTATGTACAACTTTTCGGGTCTTACTTGGCGAATACGTTCAAATACTTGTTGTGTAGTGTGGGGTCGGTTAAATAGGATCAGCAATACAGGTGTGCGCAAAGGTTCTTTCGGCAAAGACATACTCGTATATGAAATAAGGGTTTTGTGTATTCTTCTACTTCTATTTAAAGACAGAGGTTGTGCTTAAATTCTCCCTATGAGGGAGACAGGAGAAGCGCGCTTTTTATCTCGTATACGTTTTGCAAATTCCGTTAGGTAACTAGGCTTTTGAACTTTTTCTTTCTCTAGCGCAACGATGCACCATCCTAGAATCCCATAGTAAAATGGGGGAAGTATATAAGAAAAGCCAAAAACAAATCCAGTAGAGACGAAGGTTACCAATATTATCTGGTTTATGGTAAGGTACTTTGCTCGCAAGGCTTTGATTAGAGGTAGTGCAAACAAACTCACATACAGGACTAAGCCCGCTGCTCCAACGTAAAAAAGGACGTCTATGTAAAAACTGTGAAAGAAGTGCCCATTGCCGTCTTCAAACATAGGCTTGTCAAGGTCTTCCCTATAAAACTGAATAGGTAATTCAAATCCGTCGAAACGCATGCCGAACAGGAAGTTATCCTGTATAAAAGGCCAATAGGAGAGCCACTGTGCGTAACGCCATGCTCCTGTTCCTTGTGATTCGAAGTTTTCTATATCGGAAAAATTGTCCTGCAGTTTCTCCACTACCTCGGGGTGCATAGAAAATACAAGGGTACTACATAGGGTAAGCCCAATGCCAATGATAGATGCAATCGGCAGTGCTTTTCCAACAATGTTGATCGGTTTGTAAGTCCGAAACTGTATGAGGAAGTAATAAATAACCAGAGCAGCAGCGGTCACTACCCAAACGGTCCGGTGCTGAAAGAAAACTATTGCTACTAACACAGAAAGCGAGGCAGCCAGGTTTCCTAATTTGCCCTCATAAAAATACTTGCTGAGGAAGTAAAAGAAAGGGACAACAAGCATGTAAACAGACGTTGAGTAGACACCGCGTTCATGGTTAGAGAAGGCAGCCAAGCTAAGTGTTTCGGGGTGTACTATAAGAACGTTCAGACAAAAGCAAATCAAAATGAAGTATACTACGTGATCGAACTTTAAATAATAGGCGCCTTTGTAAAAGGTATATATAAAGAAAGCATAGTACACCATCAGGAGCTTCATGAATACATGAGGGTAAACAAAGGGAGTCCCATACCCATACTGCGATTCATAAGCCAGTATCAGTACATATAGTGTTGTTAAAACGAATAGCAACCGCATGTTGGGAGACATGCGCTTAAACTTCACGGCGCTGTACAAGAAGGCAATGCCTGCACTTGCTTTTAGGATCAGGTTATACAAAAAGCCCTGTGTTTCCACACTGTTAGGTGAGAGTAGCTCCGTGAAAAGGTTGTCCAGGAGCATAGTCATGACAAGAGGCAGTATGAACAGGAAAGTATAGTTTAGTTTCATTTAACCCAGTTAAATAAGAAGCTCAGCTTACATGTAGCTATTCTTGGCTAGTGTGTACTGATGTTAAACTTCTAGTTTGCAGCTGTTTTCCTAATATTTTAGAATAGTAGGCTAAGTGTTTGTCAATGACTACTTGCTCTGAAAAGTTTTTTACTGCGAAGTCGTACCCATCTTGTTTGAGCTTTGCCTGTAGAGTTTCGTTTTTAAGAAGAGAAATAACAGAACTGGCAATTGCGTCAGATGAATTGATGTCTGTTAATAGGCCTGCTTGCCCATAATTAAGCAAGTAAGGGATGAATCCACTCTCAGTTCCTCCAACAACAGGTGTCCCCACTACCATTGCTTCCAGAACCACCATGCCGAAAGATTCTTCCCGGGAAGAGTGTAGCAGAAGTTTCGCTTTGGCAATGTGTTCTGTCACTTTATTAAAGGGGAGGGGACCTAAAAATTTTACCCCTTCCGCCAAGTTGTGAGTAGTTGCGTATTGATGAGCAAGCCCGCCCTCTTCCATATCAATACCTACAAGATGGTATTCAACTTCTGGCTGCCTTTCTCGTATTGTTGCGAAAGCCTTTAAAGCAGTATCTATGTTTTTTCTTCTGCTAAAGCCTTGTACTACAGATACTATATAGTTTTCTTTCTGCACAGGTGCGGCAAGGCTTCTCTCTAAATTATTAGGGTAAAAGTTATTAATAGTAATTGTTTTAGAGCGCAATTTTTTCCCTAATTGATTATACGTATACTCAGAGTTAGCAATCAAGTACTTCGCCTTATGTACTACGATAGCGTTTATAGTCCACCTCACTAGCCGATACATATCTCGATGATTGAGAAGGATCTGGGAAGCAACATCATGTAGGTTGACAACAGTAGGAATACCTGTTTTTAAGGCAGCCCAGGCATATTCGTAAGACCAAAAAGCACTTATAAAATCTGCGGGGTGTCTTAATATCAGCTGTTGAAGGTCCTCTACTTCAAAAAGAAAAAAGCGGCGGCCTGGTTGTGGTTTGTTTCTGGCTACACATACTTTCAATTGAGTAGTCTCATAAACAACCGGTTCATCAATTACTGGAGAGTTTGTATAAGCTATCACCTTATACCCCCGGCGTAAAAGACCATTTATAAAATGTGAAGTAAGTGGAAAAGCATTGGTTTCAGGAAAATCGACGCCCTGCAATTCCCACTCCAGCAACTTCAAGTCAACAGGTCCGCAAACTCCTAAAGTCATGTTTTATCGTTTATTATAAGTGTAGTAAGAACAAGAGGGCCAGCATTGTACATATACATTATAGTCTTTAATGAGGATAAACCCTGTTGAGGATGCTTCCTTTGTTCTTGTTGTATCTTTTAAATTGTATGGTTAACTGTCTATAATTTGCTGACAGCATGTTGAGCTTGTTGAGAAACAGAAAGCTCAACTGTTTAGAAAGGCTCTCAAAATAATAGCGCGACCTTAGGAGAAACCTCTGGAGTACCAGAAGTATTTATCATCCTCAGAGGAGCACCCTACCATTTTGGTGTTCATATAATGCCGCATAGTTAGGGAACTACTTTATGCAGAATTATTATGCATGTTTTACTAATCTCTTCTGTGCTCTGCTTATCAACAACCGTTGAAACTACTCTCCACACATCTCTACTGTATTTGCTACTGTTATGTTACTTTATCCCCACTAAACCTACTCTTTGAATTTATGGGGATAAAAGAAGCATGTTTTACGTGCTATAGAAAAAAGTGGTTCTACACATAATAGTACTTAGCCTTGCGCTTATAGCCATACTCGTACGTGTTGCTGTAGTTTAGATCATTGATGATCATATAAATGTTTTTGATCTTCTTGGCCGCATACAGCTCATTTACTTGGGTCAGGAGGTCTTTGTCTGTGTACTTGTGTTTTACCACGTAAAGGTTTACGTCCATGTGTCTCATCAGCACAAAATACTCAGATACAAAACCAATTGGAGGAGTATCAATGACAACGTAGTCATACTCATCCTTAAGTAAGTCAATCAGTTCCTGCATCTTGGGTAACTCCAGCAGCTGAATGGCATTGTTAGGAATGGGCCCACAGGGTATTACATCCAGGTTATCCAACTGAGTCTTTTGTACTACCTCCTGCAACGGTAAGCCCTGTGTTAAAAAAGAGGACAGTCCTGTTGCCTTTGAGGCATTAAAGTAATTGGTAAAGGTAGGCTTGCGCATGTCCGACTCGATCAGGACTACGCGTTTACCAGATAAGGCAAGCTCTGAACTAAGGTTAACAGAACAGAAAGTTTTCCCTTCCCCAGAAACGGAAGAGGTAATACCTATTACCTTAAAGTTACTGTTAGACATCAGGTACTGCAGATTAATCCGAATAGACCTGAAGGACTCCGCTATAGCTGAGCGAGGTGTGTTCTGTACTGCCAGCTTATCTGCTTTTGAGCCATGGGCAACTACACCCAGGAAAGGTATGTTTGTGGTATTGCTTAAATCGTCCTTGCCTTGAATGGTGTTGTCTACATTGTCCATCAGCACAATGAAGCCAGCGGGTATTGCCAAGCCTATAAGGAGGGCCAGCAAGTAGATCATTTTAGGCTTTACGTTAACAGGTGTGTTGCCCATCATAGATGCCTGATCCACAATTTTCTTGTCGGTGGTGTTGGTCGCCAGCGCTATGGCAGCCTCGCTCCGTTTCGCTAACAGAAAGTCATACTTTTTGTCGATGAACTCAGATTCGCTTTGCAGGTCCATCAGTTTTCGCTCATTTTCAGGTAGGGACGCAAGGTTGGACTCTATGCCTGATATGCGGCGGTTTACGTCATTTATGGAGATGTTAGCAGAACGGATCAGGTTTTTCAGGTTAGCGACTATAGCCCCACGCGTACTTTCTATCTCTCCTTCAATCTTTCGCAACATCGGATTGTCTGCCGTTGCTGTCACCCTGTAGCCCGCTTTTTTCTGATTAAGGTCGGCTAACTGCAGAAAGAGGTTATTCAGTATGGGACTTTGTATTCCCGCCACTGTTGGAGAAACAGATTGAGCAATCCCGTTCCCGTTCTGGACCTGATCCAGAATAGTCTCGTAGTATGCCTTATCCGTATTTAATCTGGCACGTTCAGCTTCCAGCTGAGACAGCTTTTCATAACTAATGTTTGATTGCACGTTGATGTTCGCGATTCGGTTGCTGGAGCGGAATGAAGAGAGCGCCTGCTTGCTCCGACGCAGAGAGTCTGTTAACGTGGCCAGTTGGCTATCGATGAACTCTAGTGTTTTAAGGCCGTTCTGATTTTTCTCTTCCAGGTCCCTTGCTACGTACGTTTCCATCAGCTTGTTAAGAAAGGTTAGCTGCTTTTCTGGAATACTGCCTCTGGTTTTGAGTACCAGTACCCGGGCCTCCCGCTCAATGGGGGCAACCTGAAGGGCAGCCTGCTGTTGTTTTACAAGGCTCTCCAGACTATTAATTACAAAGAAGTACTCTTTGCCTGGCGCCATGTCCTCCATATCGTTGCGCTCGATTGTAAAGCTTAAGAACTTGCTCTTGTATGGTTCACCAAACTTCAGCTGCTTTTTAAAGTTTACCTCGGGTAATGCCTCCACAACACTGTGCTGCCTGAAGTCGTAACGCGAAACGTCCTTTCCTTCGATGCTTATCTCATAGGTCTTGTCATCAAGCACACGCACTACCAGCGGCACGTCCACTAATTGGTAGGAGGTCGTGTCCAGGTTCACCAGGTAAGGGGCAGACTCATACTGTTCTTCGACTATCAAGTCTCCGAAGTTGTTGAGCCAATGGTCGGTGACTTTGTAGTATGCTACAGAGAAGTCTAGTTGCTTTAAGGCTTGTTTAATGACCTCTGCCGATTGCAGCAGGCCTATCTCATCCTCCACTTTGATGCCTTTGCTTTGTACCTGCAATACCTCTAGCAGTTCCTGGGCCTTTTTAGAGCCTGTTTGCTGGTCGCCCAATAGGAGCGTAGACTTAAACTCATAGACGCGTGGCGACGTTTTAACATAAACATAGGCAAAGGCTAGCGATACCAGGGCAAAGGCAACAAACAAATACCATTTAGACTTAAACTTGAAAAGCCAGTTTTTTAAGTCTATTTCATGATCTTTCTTATTCTTCTTCATTGTCTATTTTAGAAAATTTAACAACAAGACCCCTGTAGAAACCACGCTTAAAATCACGCTAACCACTACCAGGTTATCCCGCTTTAACTGCGATGCACGAGGTTCCACATAAAGGACATCGTTAGGCATGAGGTAATAATACTGTGATTGTACGAGGTTCGGGTCTGTGAGGTCTAGTAGAACGACTTCCGATTGATCACCTTTTTGCCGGATCAGTTTTACGTTCTTCCGGTTGGCTCCCTGGTTGAGATCGCCCGCCATGCCTAAGCCTTCGAAAAGGTTGGCCCGGTCATTATAGATATAGTAATAGCCAGGGTTACGGACATCGCCTAGGACACTTATCTTAAAACTGATTAGCTTTGCGACTACTGTTGCGTCTCTGATATACCGGTTAAGGTTGCGCTGGATCAACTCCTGCGTTTGGCTTGTTGTAAGCCCTTCCACTTTTAGCTTTCCAACAGTAGGAAGATGAATAAGTCCTTCATTGTCAACTGTGTAACCGCTCAGGTACATTGAGCCAGGATCAGACATGCCAAAAGCGTTTGTCGGGTTAACTATGTTAAACATGTTAGCCATGTCTGGATCAACACTGAGCACTTTTACCGACAGTACATCATTCGGCTGTAGGGTGTAGGCTGTGAACCGAGTTGTGTGGCTTATAGGTACTTTCTCTTTATACTGCGGGTTCTGTAGGTAGACTATTTCCTTTTTGGTCATGCATGAAGCGGTGAAAAGGAGTAGCAAGAGAAAGAAAATATTGTTTCTCATGTTTTATACGTAAGGGTGATGTTACAATAGAACTTGTAAAGTTTGAATGCCTGGTGTTACTAGCGCATGCCACGCCTCGTTTCCATTGGCTTGATGGACGAAATCAGGCATATATACTTTTTCATTAGTAAAAGGTTTTTTGTAGAAGAGGAATATTTTAATATTTATTTATTAGTTAGTTCTGTTTATCACTTTAAGAGGTAAACAGCTTCTTTTCCTAACAATAATTTAACACGCCACACATCATAGTGTGTGGATATGGGTTCTTTAGGGGCATACTTTTCCTGATTACTCAGAACGAGCAACAGGGAGGGGCTAGGATATAACTAGGGTTAGGTTAGGGTGTAATCACTTTAAACGGTAAACGTCTGGGTATGGTTAACAGGCACAGCCACGTGCTTACTTAACAGTGCGAGGTGTTGTGGAATTACGACGTCTTCTGAGAAGTGCTCCTGGGCAAAATTAGCAGCTGCTCTCTCATACCTTTCTCTTAGGGCCTTATTGCCGAGCAATAAGGCAACGGCGTCAGCCATGCTATCGGGAGAGTATATGTTGCATAAAACTCCTGCTTTACCCTTGTCAACAAGCGAAGGTACGTAACCGCTTTTTTCTCCGCCAACTACGGCAGTTCCCACGACCATAGCTTCTAGGATGGCCATACCGAACGACTCTTCCATCGAAGAGCAGAGCAGTACTTTCGCGTTTGCTACCTCTTTTAACGTTCTGTCGTAAGGCAGCGGGCCCACAAAATGAACAGCATCTGCCAAGCCCCGGGCGCTTGCATATTGATGTGCCGGGCCGTTTTCTTCCATGTCTACCCCAATCAGATGGTACTGCAGGTCCGGAAAGACTTTTCGTAGAATCTGAAACGCTTCCAGGGCAAGATGAATGTTTTTGCGCTTGGTAAAACCATTGGAAGAGGAAATGATATAATTCCCCTTATGCTTTACTGCCTGTCGAATACCCTCTAGTCCGGCAGGATAGAAGTTGGGGATCACCGTTGTCTTTTCTTTTGTAGAAGCAGACAGTTGGCTGTAGGTATAGTCTGAGTTGGCAACAAGGGTACAAGACTGTTGCATCACCTTATTATTCATAAACCACCGTACCAGCCTAAACATATCAGGTTGTTTAAGAAGGATTTTACTGGCAACATCATGTATGTTTGCAATGGTGGGGATGCCGCTCCCTAAAGCTGCAAGTGCATATTCATAGGTCCAGAAAGCGCTGATTACATCAGCAGGATGGGCCTGTATGATTCTTTTTAGGTCCTCTATTTCAAACTTAAAAAAGCGTCGGCCCATTTGGGGCTTCTCCCTGCTGATGCAGATAGTCAGATTCCCACTCTCAACAACAGTTGGTTCACTTACATCTCTGGAGTTTGTGTAGCCAATAACTTTATAACCGGACCTTAAAAGGGCATTTATAAAATAAGAGGTAAGCGGAAAGGCGTTCGTTGGAGGGAGAGTTCCCTTCGGTACGTTCCAGTGTAATAGGTTTAGGTCTATAGGGCCACATACTCCAACAGTCATCATATGAAAGGGTTTAGGGTAAACTTTTATGCACGCCAGGGGCAGTTGGTTCGGAACAAGGCGTGCAAGTTCCTGTAGTTGAACCAATAATGCTTTTATACTTTTAAACATTAAATAGGTTCTACTTGTGCTGGTCTTTTTAAGCGACACAGCCTCGTGAAATCATCTCTCCGTAAAGACGAAAGAAGCTTTCGAGGTTAGAAAGTAGTTTTATCACCGCAACCAATTCGCTTTTTAGAAGTATAAGGCCTTAAGCTTTCCCCGCCGAATACTACTTTGGTTACCCTACTAACCCTTTTCTGCATGAAGACAGCTTTTCGTAAAGCCATTCACCAACTTGATGTGTTACTGGCTCCCTTGGTATTGGCTACATTACGGGAACAAAATGCTTTCAACACCTACCTTTTCCATGCACTGTTCAAAGACAGGGAGGAGCTCAAGCTTCACTTGTGCGACCCACAGCAACAGGTAACGGTGGGTATGTTCCGGGATTTTGTAATCTATCACCTGGAGAAAGGATATACTTTCGTTTCCGTGCCGGACGTGCTTAAAGGGCTGGAGCCGGATAAAAAGTACCTGATGATAACTTTTGACGATGGGTATTACAATAATCACAGGGCCTTGCCTATACTGGAGGAGTTTCAGGTACCCGCTACTTTTTTTGTCTCTGTAAATCATGTGTTACAAGAGAAAGCCTTTTGGTGGGACGTGGCTTACCGGGAAGGGAAGAAGGCAGGTAAGACTGACGGGGAGATTCTGGCTGAGAAGAACATGCTTCTAAGCAAGACAGATGATGAAGTTGAGCGCTACCTGGAGGCTGAGTATGGCGAAAGAGCCTTCCAGCCTGTCAGTGACACCGATAGACCTATGACTGCAGATGAGTTACGGAAGTTTTCCCAACATCCACTCGTGCACATTGGTAACCACACCTGCGACCATGCTGTGCTCCCTAACTACAGTGAAGAAGGGGTGGAACGTCAAATTGTTGAGGCGCAGGTTAAATTAGAGCGAATCATTGGCTACAGGCCCCTGAGTATCGCTTATCCTTGTGGTGACTATACCAATCACACGCTTGAAGTTTGTAGGAGAGAAGGAATAGCACTAGGCATCACGGTACACCACGCAAAAAATTTCTACAGTAGTTTACATGACAGGAACAGCCTGCTCACACTAAATCGCTTTACTATCTGGGGCACAGAGGAATTGAAAAGCCAGTGCGACTTCTATCGTTCTGATTATCATATTCTAGAAAAGATGCGCAATCTGTACCACCGTATTCGTCCCCAGCATCAATATCAAAAAAATAGCCAACGTATTGTTTAACTGGTCTATTTTGCCTTTAAAAAGTCAATCACGTGGGTAGATTCTTTAAATGAGTTTCTAGAAGGCAGGCCCTTATATCCGGACTTAGAAAAAAGATTTTGACAAGCTGCCAGTGCCAATGGATCAGAGGTTCGGTCACAGTTCCAACCAACTAAAAGATAGCCACCCGGCTTAAGCACCCTGTGTAGTGAACGGAGGGCTTTCTCTTGCGCTTCGACGGAATCTACGCCATGTCCAAATACTCCGTTTAGGAGCACCAAGTCTATGCTTTTAGGTTCCAAGACATTGTCTATCTCGAGCACATCAGCTATCAGGTGCTTTTGACTTCCCCATAGTTTATTAACAGGATCAATGTCTGCAGACTTTAGGTCCACGCTTTTATGAAAAGCTCGCAGGTACTCCCAAGTATAATAAGCACACCCAACAAAAAGCACGCTACAGCCCCTGAGCTTCTCCAACTCTGGACGTAGTTGTTGCTCCAGCCAGCGCCTATCCGGAAGATCCCTGAAGGAGTTTGTATCCAGATAAAAGGTAAGGAGAAGCCAGCGCTTAAGTGGTAGAAGTAGGCGTTTCGGATCCCAATAGCGGTCTTGGGCTAATGTCTTGGGTACAACTGTTACCATCCTGTGTTCTGCTAGTTAAACAATCTAGTTACTGTAAACAGGCGTTAAAGTTGTAATAATTAGGTTATTATTTGCAATTAATTAGTTGTTATATTTTGCTTATACCTGGTTTTTTTCATCTTGGCGCCAAACAGACTACCATGAGAATGGAAGAACTTAACTGCCCGTACCTGCAAAGATGTACCGTGTAGAGAACGCAGTGGGCAAAAGCACCTTTTATAATTGAGCGAGTTTAGGCAGGAACTACCTTCTTAAGGGGAGGGTTACTTTCTCTTTTTGCAAATCGGTTGTACAGTGTTTTCGTGAGGGGCTTTTCTAGTAAAAGATAAAATATAGAAGAAGCCAGTAGCGTGAAGACAAATAGGAGTAAGCTTCCGGTGAAGTTATCAAGGTAACTATCTGCCTTTACTTTAAGCACAAGTTTTAACAATACAGACAGCACACTTCCGTGTAGAAGATACAATGAGTAAGAAGCATCTCCTAAATGTGTTAATAGTCTCGGAACACGAACAGGAGCGTATAGTACCCCATAAATAAACAAAGCCGAGGGCAGACCAAAGCATAAGACCCTAATAGGCCCTCCAGTCTCTATGAAATCTTGGTGTGTTAATAGCCAAGAGGTCGCAAAGAGAGCAGCGCCGCTCCAGATGGGCCAATGCCAGTGTTTGATAGTTGGGTACCTTTTATAAAGAAAAGCAGCGAAACAGCCGAAAGCAAAATTTATGATGACGGGGTTTAGCAAAGCGTCTAACTCATAAACCCCTATTTTAAAGCCCAAGAGGGCTGCGGTTAGTATAGCAACAACCCAAAGAGAAAAGGTAACAACAAACAGGGATGGACTTCTGAAAAAAGTAAGGGCAAACATTAAGTAAAAGATAATTTCATAAGAGAGCGTCCATGCTATTCCCGATACCATGAATTCCTGTGGTAATAAAAGAAGGGATCCCCAAATTACGTCCAGTTGTCCTCTGTGAGCTTGCTCCAGTGAGGGGGAGAGGAAATAAAAGAAAACCAGCAGAAGTGTAACAACCCAGTAAACAGGGTAAATTCTTAAAAGCCTTTTTGTGAGAAAAGCCATCACGGTGCTTTTTTTGGAGGTGGAGGTGTAATAAATAATAAAACCACTTAGCACGAAGAAGATGTCGACACCAGAAAAACCTGCCGAAAAGAAGTTTTCCAGGAATACATAATTAAGGTGGCTGCTAATAATTCCTGTGCCATGGAAGAGCATTACAGAGGTGGCGGAAAAAGCCCTCAGGGCTTGTAGGGAATCTATCTTGTTGGTTGAATTACTCATAGTTCATGAAGTCCGTCAGTAAAAAGGCTAACCACTTGTGATTGAATCTAAGCCTCGTTTTTTAATGATGAATCCTCATACTTATAAATAAGAACATATGTTGTAATAAACATATATAAAATTTTAATTAAGATTCAAGAATGCCTTTTCTGACTGCTCTAGTAAGGGTCCAAAAAAAATGACCAGTGCCTTTAGGTTGCGTTGCCATAGAAACTTGACAGGGGGAGAACATTTTATGGCGCTACTGCTGTGCCTCGATTGCCTGCGGTAGCAGCAGGAAATTATGCATCAATCGGAGGAACTGGTGCCAGGATTCTTTAGCTGCCGGTAGTTAGTCTTTCAACTTAAAGGGTACATAAGCGGAGAGGCCTTGTAAAGAAATCTTTTATAGCTATAGGGAGATGGCGTAGAGATGCTCGGCTCAAAAG
The DNA here is from genome assembly GCF_900188175.1 of Pontibacter ummariensis. Lineage (GTDB taxonomy): Bacteria > Bacteroidota > Bacteroidia > Cytophagales > Hymenobacteraceae > Pontibacter > Pontibacter ummariensis. The sequence goes on from NZ_FZOQ01000011.1 coordinate 62,343, forward strand.
CTTAAGCAATGGAGGCAAAGAAAGGTTGATGTACAGGTACCGTCTGCCCTGAGAGTGCCCGATCAGGGGTCATAGCCTTGGGTTTAGGAGGACACGCAAACAGAAGCCCCCTCTCGGGCCTGCATTTCGCAGACCAGGGAGGGGGCTTCACTGGCTAAAGGTTGACTATAAACCTGAACTTACTCGATCCACTTCATGCGGCGTTGCGGCTTCTCCTGTTGTTTAGGCTTCTGCTGCTTCATCCGCATGCTATCCTTCGGGTAGCGTATTAACTGCTGTGCAAAGCCATCCACATGTTCCACAATGCCGTCCTTTAGCTTCCAGCCCATCGGTAAAAAGCTAGCGACTTCAGAGGCTAACGCTTCCAGGCTTGGGGCGATAATAATATTGTACTCCATAGTGTTTTTCCTAACTGATGAGACAATATATAAAATAAGAACATAGGTTGTATGTGCACCGTACGGGAAAAATATTTTTTAGTTTTAAATTTGCTTAAATTTTATAAACTAGATTAGATACTTACACTTTTGCTAGATAACTAGAAGAAGGTTTGCCTATCTACTATTAATATGGTGTGTGTAAAGGCAATGTGTTGCTGGTTTGTTAAGCAGAAAGAACAAGCGGCAGGGAAGGATGGGTAGATAAAAGAAATTGTACTATAGCTGTTTAATTTTCCTTAAAACGAACAGTAAAAGTCGTACAGTTCTTATGCTCAGAGCGCAGTGAGAAGCTAAAGCCGTGATTTACAAGTATATCGCGTACCATTGTTAGCCCTATTCCCTGTCCGTTTGCTTTGGTGGTGTAAAAAGGGGTGAAAAGCTTAGCCTGCACCTGTTCTGATATACCGCCGCCGGTATCGGAAATGCTAAGCTGGGCAGGGTGCAGGCATGTAGCTATTGTTATCTCGCCATTTGTGTCAATTGCCTCCATTGCGTTTTTCAGAACATTCAGCAGTACCTGTTCCATTTGCTGCACGTCCAGGCACACGACCAGGGGGCGTTCCCCTAGCTGCCAGGTGAGCTTTATGTTCCTGCGCTGCATTTCTGGCTGCAGCAAACAGTACAGGTTCTGTAGGAGTTCATGCAGGTCGGTTGGAGACTTTTGCGGCTGAGGCAGGCGTACTACCTCGGCAAAGTTAGCCATAAAGCGGCTCAGGTTGGTGTTGCGGTCTACAGCTACCTGCAGTGCATGCTTATAGTCAGGCTGATCTTCCTCCTGTAGCTGCGGTGTATAAAACGCCAGAGAACCTAGTATGGAGTTGATGGCCCCGGTCGTATTGTTCACCTCATGCGACATCACCCGGATCACCTTTTCATAGGCCTGGCGTTCGTTCTGGAGGATAGCTTCAGTCAGTTCCTCGATCAAGACGAAGTAGTGCTGAAAGCCCCGGTCCATAAAGTGGGCGCGATGGCAGCGGTAGGTCCAGGTACCCTGTAGTCGGAAGGTGGTGGACTTACCGGTAGGCAGTTCCAAAAGCTGCTTTGCCCATTCGCTCGGCAACTGACTGACGTGCTTCCCCTGCAGCTCCCCCAGGCTTAGCCCCAGAAACTTCTCTGCTGCCGGGTTGGCGGCCTCCACCTGGTTATCGAACCCCAACAGGATAATCCCGGCAGGGGAGGCTTGAATGAGCTTTTCTAAGAGATAGTGCTTTTCGGCCTGGGCAACGCGCTCGTGCCGTAGCTGGTCTATCATGCGGTTGTACACGTTCACCAGCTCGTCCAGGTCTTGCTGCCCCACCGCCATGAACTTGGTCGAGAAGTCTTTGTCCTTGATAGACTCTATACCGGCGCGGATGAGCGTCAGCGGCTTAAAGAATGATCGGTAGAGTTGCGAGGTGATGAAGACAGAGCAAAGAATAAGCCCTTCCATCCCGAGAAACAGAAACTTGTTCTTCTCCAGCAGCAGCCAGGCAAAGATGCCCAGCAGGCCATGTATGAACACGGCAAAGAGGATAAACTTAGTCTGCAGCCTCATAGGGGATGTTGAACTTGTCGAGGCGGCGGTACAGGGCAGCACGGCTAAGTCCCAGTGCTTTGGCTACTTTGCTTATGTTGTTATGGTAAAAAGTCATCGACTTCCGGATCATCGATGCCTCCATTTCATCCAGTGTCATCGTGCCCACAGCCGGAAGGGTCTTATCCCCAGGCTTGGCAGGGGCTTGCTGTGCCTGGGCCTGAAAGTCCTCCGCCTCCAGCACTTCATCCTCAGCCACCAGCACGGTACGCTCCACCAGGTTCTTGAGCTCCCGGATGTTACCGGGGAGTGGCAGCTCTTTGAGCCACTGCAGTGCCCTGGCGCTAACCTGTAGGGCTGGCCGGTGATAAGTCTTCTTGAGGTTTTCCACAAAAAACCTGACCAGTAACGGGATGTCTTCTTCGCGCTCGCGCAGGGGGGGCAGCTTTACCTTGATCAGGTTAATCCGGTAGTAGAGGTCTTCTCTGAACTTGCCTTCCTCTACCAGTTGGGCCAGGTCTTTGTTCGTGGCGCACACCACCCGTATATCCAGCTTGCGGGAGCGGCTGTCGCCCAGCACTTCGTAGGTACGGTCCTGCAATACGCGCAATAGCTTTATCTGGCTGCTAAGGTCCAGTTCCCCAATTTCGTCCAGGAAGATGGTTCCTTTATTGGCTATCTCGAAGCGGCCGGTACGGTCTAACTTGGCGTCGGTAAAGGCTCCACGCTTGTGCCCGAACATCTCACTTTCGAAAAGGCTGGAGGAGATACCGCCGAGGTTCACCTTTACGAAGGGGTGGTTTTTCCGAAGGCTATTCCGGTGCACCGCTTCTGCGATCAGCTCCTTACCTGTGCCGCTTTCCCCCTCAATCAGCACCGAGGCATCTGTAGGGGCTATCTGGCCTACCTTTTTCAATATCTGCAATAAGGCCTGGTCCTGGCCCACGATAAAGCCCAGGTCATACTGCTTGTCCAGCTTCTTGCGTGTCAGCGCATCGCCTGACTCTGCCGGCTCCTGCGAGAGACTCAGTGCCGTACGCACCGATTGCAGCAGGTACTCGTTGCTCCAGGGCTTGGTGATGAAGTCGGCGGCGCCGGCCCGCATGCCCTCCACAGCCAGGTGGATGGAGCCCCAGCCAGTGATGAGGATAACCGGAACCTGCGGCATCAGTTGCTTAAACTGCCCGAGTAAGTGCAGCCCGTCTTCGCCGGTGGTCTCAATAGAGAAATTCATGTCCATGATCACCAACTGCAACGGGTGCAGCTTTGCCTGTTCAAGTGCCTCCTTTGGTGAGGCCGCCTCTTTTGTTTTATATCCCTGCTGCTTTAGCAGTAAGCTTAAGGAGGCACGGATGGCAATATCGTCGTCTATGATCAGGATCATGTGGCGTTAATCTATACGGAATAAAGATAGTGAAATCAAAGAAGTTAAAGCCGGGCAATGGCTACAGACTGCCCGGCTTCAGATAATGAATTATTCCTCGTGCAGCGCAACTGCCGGGAGTACGGCAGCCGCTTGCCGGCTTGGGTAGAAAGCGCAAATGGCAGTGAGCAGGTAAATGATGACAACAGCAAAGGCTAAGGCGATGAGGTACACCTCCGAATCGACCTGAAAAACCTGCAGCAGCGGAAACTGCACGGCAAAGAACACGCCCAGTAACAGCCCGAAAGTAGCCAGTACCAGTACTTCGCCGATAAACTGCCAGTAGACCTGGCTTGCGGCGGCGCCTAAAGCCCTCCGCAGCCCAATTTCCCCGTTCCTGCGGTTGATGTTGTACCACAACACCCCGAAGAGACCCAGTGCCACATTAAAAATCAGAAAGCCGCAGACCAGGCCCAGTGCGATCATCGGGGCAAGGGTCAGTTTAGCCTTGTTTTGTCGCATCTTCTCCAGGCTTGTTACTTCCAGTGTCCAATCTTTGGTAGTACCGGAAATGTCGCGCACCATTTTCTCCTCAAACGCAACCCCCGTCCCTGGCTTTACCTGTATCAGGAGCTCCCCCCAAAAGGACTTATCGTCTTCCTGCAGGTTTATGCGCGAAAAGAAGGCTGGCTTCTCAACCGCGAATTCGCTGTACGCACGGTAATGATCCACTACGCCTACTACTTGGTAGCTTACCGTATCGGTGTACCTAATGAGTTTGCCCAATGGATCTTCTGCGCCAAACAACTGTTGCTGCAGGACCTTGTTAATAACGATTGGCTTGTGGTGAGAGGCATCATCAGCAGCACCAAACCAGCGGCCTTCGCTTAGTTGCAGCCGCATAACATCCTGGAAACCATCCTCTACCTCGTAAACATCTGCCTGCAAGTCTTTTACGTTGCCATACGTCAGGTTATCCATCATCTGGCTGAAGGCAAAAGGAGCATTGCTGGTGCTAAGAGACGCGTGCTCTACTTCCGGGTAGGCACGTACCCGCTGCAGCACCTGTACCAGGTTTTGATGGTTAAGGGCGGAAGAATCGTTGTTGGGGCGCATGCTCAGCATCCATACGTTCTCATGCTCAAAGCCCAGCGGCTTGGTATAGTTACGCACATTGTACACCACCAGGCTCAGTACGCCAAAGAGCACCAGAAAGCAAAAGAAGATTTCCGTGATCAGCAGGAAATTGCTCTTTTTCCGGTTCCAGATCAGTTTAAACAGATGGCGTATCATTTTGTACCTCCTTTCAGCGCCTCTACGGCATGTAAGCGTGACATCTTAAAGGCCGGGTAAACCCCGGAAATCAATCCAAACACAAGGCAGAGCAGCAGCCCGATGGCAAACACCCGTAGGTTAAGCCCCAGGTCGGCGTAAGCAATCAGTCCGCTGTCATTTATCTGCCATAACACCAGGGCCGAAAGCAGAAAGCCCAGCAGTCCTCCCAACAGCGTCAGGAAAATGTTCTCAATGATAAACTGCCCGATAATGGCGGAGGAGGTGGCACCGAAGGCCTTACGTACTCCGATCTCAGAGGAACGCTCCATGATGCGGCTAACATTAATGTTAACCAGGTTTATGGTAGGCAGCAGCATGAACAGAAAGGCCAGACCAGCCAAAATGCCGTACAGCTTACCAACGCCCGATTCCCTTCCGTTGCCCAAAAAGGTACGTGTGAAGCTCTCCAGCACCGTATCCGGAAAGGAGAAGAGCTTGGTGCCCTTTTCTGTTTGCTGGCGCTCCACTTGCTGCAACATGGCGGCATATTCTTCCTTTATCTTCGGTACATCGGCGGGCTCTTTGGCCTTGATGGTGGCAAAATAGGTGCCGTGCATTTGTTGCCTGTTAAAGTCCTGGCTCCTGAGCGTGATCGGCACCCATACGTCGGCATAAGAGTGCAGGCGCAGCACCGGCACATCCTCCACCACACCCACAACTTTATACCTTACCTGGTTCACCTCAATGTGCTGCCCCAGGGCCTCGCCGGTACCGAAGTACTGCTTACGGGTGTTCTCATTTATCACGGCTACCCGGCTAGCACTCTGCACATCCTGCTGGCTAAAAGCGCTCCCTTCCAGAAAGTTAAAGTCCAGGATATCCCAGAACTCTCTGTCCGTAAATTTTATGTCGAGCGCCAGCTTGCGGTTGTTCACATAACTGTTAACCGTGGAGAACACAGAGTTGATAGACACTTTATCAGGTGTTTGCAGAGTACGGACGTTGCGGTTGAGGAAGTAGTAGCTGACAGGGCCACTGTTCATAAAGCCGCCGTTCCGCTGCTCCCGCATCATGTTCACAAAAAGCAGTTTGTCTGTGTCACGCTCCGGCATCTGTGGGCCAAAAGCATGGTCGAAGAGGGCCGTCACTACCATCAGGATCATAAGCGTGAAGCTGATGCCAAAGAGGCTGATGAAGGTAAAGAACTTGCGCCGCAAGAGTACCTTCCACGCGATTTTAAGGTAATTCTTCAGCATGGCTTACACTTTTTGAAAGTTGCCGTAGAGGACCGTGTCCGATACTTGCTGCCCGTCGAAGAAGCGCACCAGGCGCTCTGTTTTCATTGCCATGTTCTCGTCGTGCGTCACCATCACAATGGTGGTGCCGTCCTGGCTGTTAAGGTTCAGGAGAAGGTGCATGATCTCTTCTCCCATCACAGAGTCCAGGTTACCTGTGGGTTCATCGGCCAGGATGATCTCAGGTTGCCCGATCAGTGCCCGGGCAATCGCTACCCGCTGCCGCTGGCCACCAGAGAGTTGGCTGGGGTAGTGCTTGGTGCGGGCGCTCAGGCCTACTTTCTCCAAAGCAGCTTTCGCACGACTGGTTCGCTCAGTGCCCGATACCCCGTTCCTGTAAAGCAGGGGCAACTCCACGTTGTCGAGCACGCTTAAGTCATTTACCAGGTGGTAGCTCTGGAAAACGAAGCCGATTTTCTCGTTACGGATATGCGCCAGTTCCTTGTCTTTGTAGCTTTGAATGGGCTGCCCGTTAATTTCCACTACTCCCTTGCTCGGAACATCCAGCAGTCCCATGATGTTGAGCAGGGTGGATTTTCCGCAGCCGGAGGGGCCCATAATAGACAGAAACTCACCTGCCGGAACCTTCAGGTTCACGTTTTGCAGGGCTACCGTCTCGATAGACTTGGTTTGGTAGACCTTTTCGATATTTGATAGCGTAATCATCGTTTTTTTCTTAGTTCTAATATAACATTTAATTGCGGTCCATACGCTTCTATCGGACTTTCTTCAGCTTTGTTCCCTCTTGCATGTTCACGAACATATAGTGCACCTGTCCGTTCTCTTCCAGGAACTCTACCTCCGTCTGAGGGCCTTCGATAATGAACTTATTTTTAGCCACAGGGCTGAACGCTGTCTTTTCGGCGTCACCAGGTGCCAACCCGTACAGTTTGCCATCCTCCACGGAGACGGTGATGGCAAACTGCTCGTTTAGCTGGTAAACACCGGCGTATCGCTGCAGGCTGTCGGTTGCAAGCGTGTCGCTCTTACTGAATTGTAGAGCAGGCACGCTTGCTGCGCCGGAGACAGGGGCTGGGAGTACAGGTGCTGCTTCTGCCATGATCAGTTCTGGTACTAACAGGCACACGAAAATGAGCTTCTTCATAGTTTTTAATTTTTGAGTGGTTCCTTTAATTTTCAGTCATCTTGCAGCAGGAGTGCTTCCTGCTTTTCAAAGTCGTAGAGGGTTAGTTGCCTTAAACTGTAGTAGGCGTCCCAGAACTCGCTGAGCGCGGCAATGTAGGCACGCCTTGCCCTGTCTTTCTCGGCCAGGGCAATGTTCAGGTCTGTGATGCTGATGCGGCCAATCAGAAAAGTGTTCTTCGCTATATCGTAACGCTCTGTGGCAATGGCATCGGCTTCGGCTGTGGTTTTAATGCGGCTCTTAAGGGTGTTGTACTGGTTCACCTGCGTGATCACGGCCTGCTCGAAGTTTGTCTCTTCCTGATTAATGGTATGCTCTACCAACTGCTGGTTTAGCGCGGCCGCCTTGGCAACTGCCCGCTGCCGCCCCCAATCTAGTAAAGGCATGCTGAAGCCAAGGCGGGCACGCTGCTGGTTATCGGGCTGGGTGTAAATATCCGTAAGGTTAGCACCCTGTGCGGTAAGGCCAAAGGTGGCGAATACGCTGGCGTTGAACCCGTTATCTCCGCGTGCTTTCGCCACCAGGCTCTCTGCTTCGAGTAGTCTTCTTCTGAAGTTGATGCTTTCTTTTCGGTTTTGCCTGGCCTCTGCCAGGGCCAGTTCAGGTGCTACAGTCACCTCTGGTATGTTTTCAGGTACTTGTAAGCCAAAGGGGGTGCTGTCCTTCAGTCCGACATAATTGCGGAGAGCCAGGGCGGCTGTTTGCTCATCCAGCGAAGCTTGGGCCAGTGCCAGGTCAGCGTTCAGCACAGCGAGGCGCAGCTGCAGCAGGTCATTTTTAGAAAGCCGGCCGAGCCGGTACTTTTCCTGCGCTACTTGGTAGAGGGTATCGTTGTTGGCCAGGTTCTTGGCGGCAATCTGGTGGTTTACCTGAGCTAGTAACAGGTCGAAGTACAGTTGGGTGGCCTGCACCGCGATCTGCTCCCTGTCCTCCAGGTATTGCTTCTGTGACTCCTCGTAACGCAGCGGGGCAATTTTCTTTGTCCACTTTAAAGCGTTGTAGGCGAACAGCGGTTGCTCTATCCCGATAATAGCAGGGTTGCTGTTGTAGCGGGTCATGCCCCGGTCAAAATCGTCGAAGCGCTGCATGAGCGAGGTGACGAAGAGCTTACCCCCGGTAGGGCTGATGACCTGGCTAAGGGTAAGCCCCAGGTTAGAGCTGTTAATGGCAACGGGCTTGAAGTCCGTGGTGCCGTCAGGCTGCGTCACCGGGTTGATGGTGCGGCTAAAGTCCGGTAAGGTGCCTTCCAGGCTAAGCTGCGGCATGTAGCCCGACTTAACGCTGCGCCATTGCCAATAGCTGTTCTCCCGGCTGGTCTCCACCTGGCGCGCTTCTGTAGACTGCTCCTGCGCCAAAGCGATCACCTCCTGCAGGCTAAGTTGCCGGGCAGTAGGTTGTGCAGCACTTTGGCTACAGGGCAGCACAAAGAGCACAAACAGCAAACAATAGGTCCTATACTTTTTCATAGTTGTATTTTGAGGTCAAATCGAAACGCAGGAATAGTTTATTCAGCAGGAGCTCGCCTTTCATCACTTGAGTTTTAGTTTCTTCTGGTGCTCGTAGTCCTGCAGGGATGAGATCACGACCACATCGCCTGCCTGTACACCATCCTCCAGTTCCACAAAGTCGGCACTGCTTATTCCGATGCGGGCCGGAGTGCGCACCAGTTCGTCCTCGCGCAGCACAAACACTTGGTTGGAGGAGGTGCTGTTGAAGTAGGGGCCGTTTTTCACGCGAAGGGTGTTCGGCTTAGTGGCGGTGGTGAGGTAAACATCCACGCGCAGGTTAGGCCGCAGTGCCTTATGCGCCTTTTCCGCTAGCGCTATAAAAAAAGTGACGGTGCCGTTTGTAACAGTGGGCTCGATGGTAGAAACTATCCCCTTCAAGTCTGTCTCGTTTACCCGCACAATGGCCTCGGCACCAGTCTGCAGTTGCTCTGCATAGGTGTCAGAGATAGTGGCCTGTACTTTAAAGCTACTTAGATCGGCCAGGCGGGCTATTACCTCTCCTGCGCTTACGTTACTCCCGACCTCATTTTTCACCCAAGTAACCACGCCGTCCTGTGAGGCCCTTACTTCCGCCTGCCGCATCTTGCGCTCCAGTTCTTCCAGCGATCGCCCGTTCATGGCCAAGGTATACCCCAGTTCCTGCTCATCCGCTTTCAGCAGCGCACGTTCACTCTTTATGCCCCGCTCCAGATGGGCTAACTCCTGCTCTGCTATTTTGAGATTCAGCTCTGCCTGCTTTACCTGCTCTTTTGTGCCTCCGCCTATTTTGAGCAGGTACTGCTCGTCCTCCAACCGCGCTTGCAGGCTTTTCACGTTCATGCGCTTAATGGCCAGTTGCGATTCCAGGTTGTTCAGCTTTTTCTCCAACTCCAGCCGCAGTTGTACGCTCTTGTGCTGGTTTAGCTCTTGCTCGTCCTTCAGCTTTTCGTAGGCAAGCTGTGTAAAGGAGCGGTCTAGCAGGAGAATCTGTTCGCCCTGTTGTACTTGCTCGCCAGAGCTGCGTATTACCTGCTCGATGCGCGCCTGAATGGGGCTGGTAAGGACTAGCTCATGCTCGGGCACCACAACACCAGAGGCGCTTAGCGTTGCCTTCACTGGACCTTGCTCCACAGTTGCCAGGCGAATGCTGCTTCTCTCGATGCCCGGGGTGATCAGGCTCCGAAATCCGAAAAAAGCAGCCAGCGCCCCGGCGATGACTATTCCTAACTGCCAAAGGCGCTTCTGCCTGTTAGCTTGCTTTGTTGCGACTGAAAGTTCACGATCCATAGTTTTATTTTGCTCTTACTCTGCTACTTAGCCAATTTGAATGCCAGCTATGTATATTGTTGATACACAGTTTATTATGTGTATGAAAGCCTCTTTTTATCCTTATAAAGGTGTTCAGAACTGAACAGTTTGTGCGGTTTTGAAAGGAACTTTCAAAAGTTTTGCGCGGAGTTGTTTTAGATGAGGGCTTTTAGCTACCTCTCTCCTAGGGGGTGCTCCCGCATTAGGTTGGGATTAGTCTATATTGATTAATTTTAATATATTCAAACTTGTCACTTAGAGGGGCGCTTGCCTGTAAAGCAGAGATGTTTGCTTTCCGGTGACCTGATATCCTGTTATAACTCCCAAGCATGAATAAAAAAGTCTTTTTGTGGTCCATTGTGGTAGCCTTAGGTGGCTTCCTGTTTGGTTTTGACACGGCCGTAATCTCTGGTGCGGAGCGGGCTATACAGGAGGTCTGGGGCCTGAATGTGTTCGAACACGGCTTAACTGTTTCGATTGCCCTGTTCGGCACGGTGATTGGTGCCCTGCTCGGCGGCATTCCCTCTGATAAACTGGGCAGGAAGAAGACTCTTTTCTGGATCGCCGTCTTCTATTTTGTTTCCGCTGTAGGGTCGGCCCTGGCTACCGGCTGGTATGCCTTTCTGTTTTTCCGCTTCTTGGGTGGACTGGGAGTAGGGGCCTCTTCTGTAACCGCACCGCTCTACATCACCGAAATCTCACCTGCCAAATCGCGGGGCAGGCTGGTGGCCTTGTTTCAGTTTAACATTGTGTTCGGAATTCTCATCGCCTTTCTGTCAAACTACCTGATCGGCGGGACCGGGGAGAATGACTGGCGCTGGATGCTGGGGACTGAGGCCTTGCCTGCCATTGGCTTTTTAATTGGGGTGCTGTTTGTGCCTGAGAGTCCGCGCTGGCTCATCCTGAAGAAGGATAGGGTACAGGAGGCCAAGGAAACCTTACAGGCGGCGAATCCTGAGGCAGATGTGGAGCAGACGGTCAGGGAAATCATTGCTTCGGCGCACGTAGATGAACGCCAACCAGCAGAAGCCTTCTTTTCGAAGCGGTACAGCCGGCCTATTACCCTGGCGGTACTTTTCGCCTTCTTTAACCAACTGTCCGGAATCAACGCCATCATTTATTATGCACCCCGCATTTTTGAAATGACGGGTCTTGGCACCAGCTCTGCGCTTTTGTCATCGGTAGGGGTGGGGGTGGTTAACTTCCTGTTCACGCTGCTGGCCCTTAACTTTATTGACCGCTTTGGGCGCCGTACGCTTATGTTCATCGGGTCCGTTGGGTTAATTGTTACCTTAGGCCTGGTTTCCTACGCTTTCTTCTCCCAGAACTTTACCGGCTATAGTGTGCCTATCTACCTGTTTGTGTACATTGCTTTTTTTGCTTTTTCTCAGGGGGCTGTTATCTGGGTTTTTATCTCGGAGATCTTCCCGAACAAGGTACGGGCGTACGGGCAGGCAACGGGTAGCTTTACGCACTGGATTTTGGCAGCTCTTGTGGCCTTTGTTTTCCCTTACATCGCCGAGACGCTCGGCGGAGGGCTTACTTTCCTTATCTTCTGTGTGATGATGATCCTGCAGTTGCTCTTTGTATGGCGTATGATGCCCGAAACAAAGGAGACCTCGCTGGAGGAGATCGGGCAAGAGGTGGTGCATACCTAAGACCAGCATAAACCAAAGCTTTTGTTAATGCAACACGGCAGACTTTACGCTGACCACCTTAGACTTGCCTTGGCCTTTTACAGTATAAAGCTCTACGTCTAATGTTATGAATCTTCAGCATTTAGCAGCTAAGCACAATACTCAATTTTAACCCGCTTAACATGAAAAGAAAGCTTACCCTTCTGGTTATCCTTTGCTTTAGTATATGCCGCCAACTGGCGGCACAGGATCCACTTTTAGTGAACGTGTATAACCGTGACACGAAAACGTTGAACGGTAAGTGGCACTACATCGTGGACCCTTACGAGAATGGCTACTACGACTACCGGCAGGAGCCTTTCGATAAACAGCAGAATCCTTCGAACAACGCTTACTTCCGCAACTACAAACCAAAGGACAAGACCGAACTGGTCGAGTATGACTTTGATAAATCACCCACCCTGCTGGTGCCCGGAGACTGGAACTCCCAGGAGGAGAAGCTATTCTATTATGAGGGTACTGTCTGGTATAAGAAGTCGTTTGACTACGAGAAAGCCAAACCCAACAACAGGGTATACCTCTACTTCGACGCGGTAAACTACCAAGCTGACGTGTACCTGAACGGCGAGAAGCTGGGAACGCACAAAGGCGGCTTTACCCCATTCAACTTTGACGTGACAGGTAAGCTGAAGCCGCGCGACAACTTCGTGGTCGTGAAGGTGGATAACAAGCGGAAGCGGGAAGAGGTGCCTACCGTGAACACGGATTGGTGGAACTATGGCGGCATTACCCGCGAGGTGCGGTTAGTAGAGGTGCCGGCTTCTTTCGTGCAGGACTACTTCCTGCAACTGGACCCGAACAATACCAACGAACTGATCGGTTATGTGCAGGTAGGCGGCGAGCAACAGGCCGGGCAAAAAGTACAGGTTAACATTCCTGCACTGAAAGTGAAGCAGGAGGTGGTAACCGATGCCCGCGGTTATGCCCCCTTAGAGGTGAAAGTGCGCAAAGTAAACCTGTGGTCGCCCGAAAATCCGTACCTGTACGACGTAAACCTGCGCGTGAACGACGATGTGCTGGAAGACCAGATTGGTTTCCGCAGCATCAGAACAGAGGGCGCAGACATCCTGCTGAATAATAAGCCAGTCTTTCTGAAAGGCATCAGCATACACGAGGAAAACCCGCAGCGGGGCGGCCGGGCCTACTCAGAGGAAGACGCCCGCATCTTATTGAACTGGGCAAAGGAGCTGGGTTGTAACTTTGTACGGCTCGCGCACTACCCGCACAACGAGCACATGGCCCGCATGGCCGATAAAATGGGGCTGATGGTATGGGAGGAGAACCCCGTGTACTGGACCATACAGTGGCAAAACGAGGATACCTACAAAACAGCGGAAAGGCAGCAGGCAGAGGTGATCACACGCGATAAGAACCGCGCCTCTGTGATCATCTGGTCCATGGCCAACGAGACGCCGGTAACTCCCGAGCGCACAGCGTTTATCCGTAACCTTATTGCGAAGACCCGCAGCATGGATCCTACCCGCCTGATCAGCGCGGCCCTCGAAAAGCACAACATCAACGCCACAACCAGTACCGTGGATGACCCACTGATTGAGGATGTGGACGTGCTGAGCTTTAACCAGTACATTGGCTGGTACGACAGGCTGCCGGATGCCCTGAGCAAGACAAGCTGGGAGATCAAGCAGAACAAACCTGTAATCGTATCGGAGTTCGGGGCGGGGGCACTTCAGGGCTTGCATGGCGATAAAATGGAGCGCTGGACGGAGGAGTACCAGGAGTACCTGTATGAGGAGACACTGGCCATGCTGCAGAAAATACCACAGCTCCGCGGCATTACCCCCTGGATCTTAGTGGACTTCCGCTCCCCACGGCGCCCCCTCCCGAACGTGCAGGATGGCTGGAACCGCAAAGGCCTCATTTCCCAGACAGGTGATAAGAAAAAGGCATTCTACGTGTTACAGGATTTCTATAAGAACTTTAAGCTGAAGGATAAGAAGTAAGAGGGAGTAATAACATTGCTTCACTCTGCTTAATATTAAAGGAGCAGCCATAACAGGCTGTTCCTTTTTTAGTTTATAAGGCAAAAATAAAATAGAAAGAAGGCATACCTTTTTAGCTATAAAAGCTTTCTAAACTTTTATAGCGGGTTCTGGTTACAACAACACTAAAAATAAAAAATTATGAAAATCTTATTTGTAGGTGGGACCGGCACCATCGGGAAAAAGGTAACTGCCAAGCTGCAGGAAAAACATGAGCTAGTTTTAGCCGGGTCAAGGAGTGGAGACGTGCAGTTTGATATGACGGACTACCGTTCCATTGAGGGCATGTTCCAAAAAATCGGAAAGGTGGATGCGCTGGTTGTGGCGGCAGGCGGTGCTTACATGGGACCATTGGCGCAGCTGACCGAAGAGCACTTTTACCAGGGCATTCGCAGTAAAATGATGGGCCAGATAAACCTCGTGCTGGTAGGGCAGCATTACCTCAACAATGGCGGCAGCATTACCCTGACCTCAGGCATTTTATCTGAAGACCCGATTGCCAATGGAACTGTACTAAGCGCAATCAATAATGCCGTGAACGGCTTTGTGGTAGGGGCAGCAGGAGAGTTGCTACAACGCGGAATTCGCATTAATGTGGTAAGCCCCGGCTTGGTGGAAGACTCGGCCGAGGCCATTGGAAGCTATTTTCCGGGACATAACCCTGTTCCCATGGACAGAGTGGTGAATGGGTACATTAAAAGCATTGAGGGGATACAAACGGGACAGGTCATTAAAGTGTATTAAGACACCTCCCCAAGGCTTTACAAGGCCTATTTAACAACAGCGGAGCCGGCATTTGCCGGCTCCGCTGTTGTTTTAAATCTTTTCCTGTCCGGCCAGTGCTTTGTACCGCATCAGTCCTTCAATAAAATAGTAGTCGCCATAGGTGAGGGGAACGTCTACTTCGGTGCCAGCAGGCTTGTGGCCTACGCCATGCTTTAGGATAAAGCCCCCATTTGTGCCCGGAGCGGCTTTGTATTCTTCTGATGCCAGGGTTTTCAGAATGGACTCGGCTGCGGTGAAGTATGCCTTGCCTTTTGGTGCATCAACATACTGGCTTAGCTCTAGTAGGGCAGAGGCGGTAATGGCCGCAGCGGAAGCATCGCGTAGCGCATTCGGGATACCCGGAGCATTATAGTCCCAGTAAGGTATCATGTCCTTGGGCAGGTTCGGGTGGTTCAGGATAAAGTCGGCAAGCTTCTCTGCCTGCTGCAGGTATTTCTCATCACGCGTCTCGCGGTAAACATCGGTAAAGCCATACAGCCCCCACGCCTGCCCCCTTGCCCAGGCCGACTCGTCCGCTGCTCCCTGCGCCGTTTTCTTTTCCTGTACTTCGCCGGTAACGGGGTTGTAGTTGATCACATGGTAGGTGCTGTTGTCAGGCCGGAAGTGATTTTGCAGGGTCGTGTTCGCGTGCGTTACGGCAACGTCGTAGTAGGAGGAGTCCCCCGTTTCTTTCGTGGCCCAGAATAGCAGGTCCAGGTTCATCATGTTATCAATGATCACGATGTAGTCTTCCGGGGCAGAGTCCCAGGAACGGATAGCGCCTACCTTTGGGTCAAAGCGCGATGCGAGTGACTTGGCACTGTTGAGCAGCACCTGTCTGTACTCCGGCGAGGGCTTGATGCGGTGGGCATTGCCGAAGCTGTCGTACATCATGAAGCCTAGGTCGTGTGTGGAAGTATTAAACTGCTCCTTCTCGAGCAAGCCCAATATACGCATCGCCTCATCGTATAGCGCCTGGTCCCCGGTTTCCTCATACAGATAAAGCAGACTACCCGGATAAAAACCGCTGGTCCACCACTCTGAGCCACTTGTTTCCAGCTCATCCTTATCTGCATGATAGGTTTTCGGGAAACGATCCTGCGTGAGACGTGCCATCAATACCTTGTACTGAGCGGCTGCGTCCACCAGGTTAGAATCCACAAATGCTGTTACTTTCTGTGTAGGGCTAAGTGCAGTGACCTGCGTTTGTTCGCTACTGCTGCAGGCAGCAGATCCAAAGGACAGGGCGGCCAGTAAAAGGGCCTTGGCATAAAGGACTTTTGTTTGCATATGGTGCGATACGTTTAGTTGCTTTTCCTATTGTGGTGTTTGCCAGGTGGGTTTCCATTCCAGCATGCGTACCATTTCCGGTTTACTGTCGGCCAGCCCTTCCCCATCTATCATCATGCTGATGGCATTGTGTGCATCCGAGGCTGTTCTCTCTAAGGGCTGCGTTTTGCTTCCCATTTCCCCGAGCCTAGCTTTCGCTTGGCGAGCACCAGGTACTGTTCCGGGGTCGTAAAAGGCCATGTACTGGGTATTGTGGTGCGTTACTAAAGCGTTTCGCCGGAAGATAACGGCATTCACAGAGTTATTAGCCCAACCTGCAACAACCGGTATAACCTTAACCTTCTTTTTCGTGCTTTCTTGGGCAAAGGCAGCTGACAGGCAGGCAAATAAAATGACCGCAAAAAGGAGAGCGGGTAAGTGTAAACGCTTGCCTGTCATACTTTAAGGGCCTGAGCTGTTTCTTAGGTCACTTTAAGATTCGTTTAAGCTGAAAAGCTGCAATAACGCTTTCAGCTCTTTCAAAAGATAGGAAATTATTTTAACATATCTTTCCCGAACTTATCGTTTTATAACCCTATGCTGCTAGCTATAAAAACGGAAACGCTTTGCCGGCTTGGCTCCCGCAGCGGAACTTAAGCGCAGTTTACACTTTCTTTTGGGCGAAGCCGGCCCTGGTCATCTCACCCCAGCTTTTTTTACCCGTTAGCAAGTCATAGTTCCCTTTTACGGCTGCCCACGTCGTAACAGGATGGTAAAGAAGCGGCTCCAACAGTGCGGTAACAACCAGGTGGAGCATGTGCCGGGGCCGCTTGTACTGTTGGTATGATCGTTCCTCGAACAGAATGGCAAAAACGGAGTTCATGATGGCAAACGTATACACCAGTGCCAGGAAAGAGAAGAAGTACGGCCAGTTAGCGTAACCAAGAGCCACCAGGCACAGGAAAAACAACACGCCGAAAAACTCGATAAGGGGGGCCAGCCACTCGAACAACACCCATGCGGGCAGGCTTACCAGGCCCAGAAATCCGTACTTTGCGTTCAGGATCATTTTACGATGCAGCAGCAGGGTCTCAGCGGTGCCACGGGTCCAGCGGTTACGCTGCCTCTTAAGTACTTTCCAGGTCTGGGGGGCCTCTGTCCAGCACAGGGGATCCGGTATAAAGGCAACCTTACAAGGTATTCTCTCCTCATACATGTGGCGGCGCATGCGCACCAGCAACTCCATGTCTTCGCCAACAGTGTCGTGGTTGTATCCACCCGCACGAATCACCGTCTCCTTGTCAAACATGCCAAAAGCACCGGAGATCAGGAGTAAGCCGTCCATGTGCGCCCAGGCCATTCGGCCCATCAGGAAAGCCCGGAAGTACTCTAACACCTGCACCCGCGCAATAAAGCTCTTCGGTACGTGCACTTTTATCAAGCGTCCGTCTTCCACCTCACAGGAGTTGGCGATGCGGATAACCCCTCCTGTGGCGATCACCTTGCGCTCTTCTTCCATAAAAGGCTTCACCAGCTTTAAGAGGGAGTCAGGCTCCAGTACGCAGTCTACATCAATGCAGGCAATCAGCTTGTTCTGGGAAACGTTGATGCCTACGTTAAGGGCGTCTGCCTTACCACCGTTTTCCTTGTCAACCACTACTAGCTTGTGGAAGGCGGGGTTCTTCGCCTTGTAAACACCTCGTATTGGCTTGGTGGCAATTCGTGACTGCAGAGGGAAGTCCTCTATTTTCTCAAGCTCATACGCCTCGATCAGCAGTTGCATGCTGTTGTCCTTACTGCCGTCGTTCACAATAATTACTTCGCAGTTATTGTAGTGCAGGGTAAGCAAGGAACGGACGTTGTCTACTATCGTCAATGACTCATTATAAGCGGGTGCAATAAGCGAAACAGAAGGGGCCAGGGGAGAGGAGAGAATACTTCGGTAATCAATAAAACTGTTTTTCTTCTTATAGCTTCTCATGGCGAGAGCCGATATAAGTGCCAGTATCAAGTAGCTGGAGCTTATGCCAATGGCGTAGTAGAGAATCAGGGAATTGAAAAATACGGCTGTGTCCCGGACGTATTCTGTTATAAGTTCGTGCATATAGGGTAAGGTTGCTGTTCTAAGGTAGAAGGAAGTACTGTTGGGGCGAAGCTTGTTAATTCATTTAAGCGGGCTCAGCCGCTTGCAGCGCTACCCGCGTAGCGGCTAAGCCCTCGTTTTCTGCTTGCTGTATCCCTCTTTGAAAGGCTGTGAAAGTTTCTTCAAACGTAATCACTGGGAGTGTTTTCAGAATTTCGGCTTTGTTCTCGGGCGTTTCATTTGGATACAGCGCCATCAGTTGCTCGGCCGCCGCAAAGGTCTCCAACTGCCGAAGCGCTAAAAACACCTCCTTGCGAAGATTCGGGGAGGGGTGATGCAATAAGCGAAGCAAGGCAGGCTCCGCCTGGTGTTGTGCATACTGTACAATCATCCGGATGCTGAAGATGACGATGCTTTCTTCTTGCTTTGTTAGCCAGCGCGAGAAATCAGGGAGCTTGATGAGGTGCGCCTTTTGAGCCGCCCGTGCCAGCTGCAGTTGTTCCCAATCTGTAAGAGGCTCTGCCAGGTCGTTCAAAAAAGAGAATGGGGCGTCTATGTCCAGTCGAACGAGTGCTGCCTGCGCTTCTGAGCGAAGAATCGGGTGCGGATGGTTAATGAAGGAGCGGATCAGGCCTTTTTCCTGCTGTACGCCCATTTCAGTCAGTTCCCCAATGCCCTCAGCTATGGTATTCCATTTGCTCGCGTAAAGCTTCTGCTTTGAGTGCTGCAGTAGTCCTAAACGCTGATAGAGCTGACTTAGCTTATCCGACGTTTCGCCAAGCAGGTTCTTATGAAGCAAAATAAGGTTTTGCATAAAAACCTGTCGCCTAAAGGAGTTGGTGAGGTATTTCCTGCGAAAGTCTTCTGGCGATTCCACGTTCTCTTCTTCATCAAACAGATAAGACGTAATGTACGCTTGCGCCTTCTCCTCCATCCATTTATACTTGCGCAGCCTCACCCCATCCCTGTATCTGCTCAGCACAATAAAGAGGAACAGGAGTAGGGCGATGCCGAGGAACAGGGCCGCAATCATGAAGTTCACTTTCACTAACCGGGGCATAGTTGCTGTATCCACCCAAAAGGCCAGGTCTGCTTGTAGCGTTTGCATTAGAACTTAACTAAAACTGAAAGGCTGCCTGTATACCTGCTCCGGAAGTTGCCTTCCTGGTACTCTTCGTGCTCATAAGCGAGGGCACTGCCCAGTAGAAATCCCTTTCCTAGCCTAAATTGATTTTCTAGGGCTACACGGCTCGCATCTAACCGCATTATTTCCTGATAGGCAACCAGCATAGCCGGTGTGCTCCCTTTGGAAAGAACCAGCGTGATGAACTCATCCTCATCTCTGAGGTACTGGCGCAAATGCAATACTCCTGTTGTTTCCCAGTTTACTCCCTGCTTCTGGAGATAAGGGCGGAAAGAGACCCACTGCTTTTTTAAGTACTTTCCTATATGTCCTGTATATAACATAACGGTTTCAGAAGGAAAAAGCAGCGTCCGCACACCCAGAGAAGCTTCTAACTCATAGGGTAGGAGCCTGTGCAACTCTATACCTGTACGAAAGGTGGGGAAGAGCTTTTTGTCGGACAGGCCAACAGTAAAATAGGCATATGTTTTTTCGGCGAGCTGAGGGTAGGCTTCCAGTTCAGCCTGCATGCTCTGTTCGCTATAGCGCTGTGCATAATTTATTCTGGCCAGGTATTTACTCCCATTAGGGGTTGCCCTTCTGTACTCCAGGGAGGACAGTTGCCAGACTGAAGTACGCTCATCAAAGGAACTTACCTGATGTTCTAATCTGATGCGGTTTGTGCGGGTGAGCTCCAAAATGAAGGCTAACAGATCTTTTGCCTCCTGATTAGCAGGTTCCCTTTTTAAGATAGCCTGCAGCACTCCTACG
The DNA here is from genome assembly GCF_900188175.1 of Pontibacter ummariensis. Lineage (GTDB taxonomy): Bacteria > Bacteroidota > Bacteroidia > Cytophagales > Hymenobacteraceae > Pontibacter > Pontibacter ummariensis. Next base: position 81,876 of record NZ_FZOQ01000011.1, read on the forward strand.
ACTTCCTGGTTTCTGTTTAGGTGCCGCAAGGCCTTTGCCTTGGCCAGGTTTAGTTGCTGGTTTGCCGGTTCCAGTACCAGGCCCTGCTCAGCGTACCTTAACGATCGAACTGGTTCTTTATCCCACAGCTCTAGGTTGGCAAGTACAAGGTATGGCTCTGGGGATGGTATTTCTTGTCTGGTAAGGGGCTGGAGTACTGCCCTGGCCGAATCATATTCGTGTTGCCAGGCGTAAGTACGGCCGAGCAGCAATTTGGCATCTGTGTGAGCTGGTGTTGCTTGTAATATTGCTTTCGCTATGGCTCTGCTTTCGGCGTATTTACCATCAAAAGCCAGCTGTTGGGCCTGCCGAAACAGGCTGTCGGTACTAACAGGAGCTTGTGCCACTGAAGCAATAGGCGACAGCAGCAATAAAGAGAACAGGTAAATACCTGTCATATACCGGAACAAACGTATCATCCTCGGGCAGTAAAGGGCACCAGCAAGCGCTTCACCCGGAGGGTTAGCTCTCCTGGGCTGAAGGGCTTCGCAATAAAATCATCTGCACCAAGCTTAAAGGCGTCCATCACCGTGCCTTCCTCATCAGCCCCGGATAAAACAATAACTGGCAGGCTAGTTAAGTTGCTCTTGATGTAGGACAGTACTTCCATGCCCGTCACAAAAGGTAACATGAGGTCTGTAATGACGAGGTTAAAAGACTCGCTTTTAAGTTTCTCCAGGGCTTCCTTTCCGGTCCTGGCGGCTACGACAGCGTAACTGTCCTTTTTCAATCTGAACTCAAGTGCGCGCAGAATCATCTCATCATCTTCAACAACAAGGATCTTCATCTAAGAGTAATTTTTAATGGTGGGTAGGTGAATTAAACAGCTTAGTAAGTAGCTACAAGTACTGTTAGCTCCTTCTTCGTCTGTTCGAAAATGTGACGTAGTTGATCGTGCAAGGGAGCTAGCTCGCTGCTGCTCTCTGTTGATACTGACAGCTGCTCTACCTGTTTCAGGAGTGCCGTCATGCTATCAGCGCCAAGCATGGCCGTAGATGACTTTAGTTTATGTGCGATAAGCTTTGCTTCCGGGAGATCGCCTGTTGTTATCGCTCGTTCTAGTCTATGCATTTCAAGTGGCACATGCTGCAGGAACAAGTTGATCAACTCCTTCACAAAGTCTTTATTTCCGCTGGACATTTTAATCAGATAGTCCAGCTTAAACAGAGGTGCTGTGTTAACTTTCGTGGTTATCCCGTGGGTTTGCTCTGTGCCTTCCAGCATATTTTATTATGTGGTACTTTCTTTCTAGCGTGTAAAGGTGAGAATGCACGGTCTAACACTGGAGAACAGCCCTTGCTACTTCACTTCTGCTGGCAACAGGTGCTTTTCCACGGCTGTTTTTTTGTACATTCTTATCCTCATGCAAGTATAAAGGATTGATTTAAATATTCAGCTTTATTAATGAAATATTACCCCTGGAATAAAAAGAAGTGTTATAACAGGAAAATGTACCTGCCACACAAAAGCTCGTTCCTACGGGCATTTCTGCGCTTATTTCGTTAATTTGCCTCAAACCAAACAAGGAGCAAATGACCTACAAAGAAAGATTAGAAGCCATACGAAGCCAGATGAAAGGAGAGGGGATTAGTGCCTATATCATTCCTTCGGCTGACCCTCACATCAGTGAATATGTACCGGACCGCTATAAGTGCATTGAGTTTGCCTCTGGCTTTACCGGTTCGGCAGGTACGCTGGTTATTACCGATGACTTTGCCGGTCTCTGGACAGACGCCCGCTACTTTGTGCAGGCCAACGAGCAACTGGCCGGCACAGGCTTTGAACTGGTAAAGCTACAGGTGCAGCATGCTCCGGAGTATATCGATTGGCTGGCAGAGCGCTTGCCTGAGGGGGCGACGGTGGCTTTTGATGCGAAACTGATCTCTGTAGGGCTAGCGCTGCAATTGGAGGCGCAGCTAGTGCCGCTGGGGCTAAGATTAAACAGCAACCGCGACTACCTGGAGCCTATCTGGCACGACAGGCCCGACTTGCCTGCTGCCCCGGCTTTCCTGTTAAGCGAGGACACAGTAGGGGAGAGCACAGAGAGCAAGCTGGAGCGCCTTCGGACTTCACTCAAAAAACATCGGGCAGACTATCACCTGATCTCCTCGCTCGACGACATGGCCTGGCTCTTTAACATGCGTGGGGCAGACGTTAAATGCAACCCGGTCGTGCTCAGCTTTGCGCTCATCAGCCAGGACAAAGCCATGCTCTTCGTTGATACCTTAAAGCTCTCGGAAGAGGACCAGGCAAAGCTTAAAAAGGCCGGGGTAGAACTGGAGACCTACGATATGATCGAAAGAGCGGTTTCTGCCATTCCTGCTGATAGCATCTTAATCGACTCGCGTCGCAACTGTTATGCCCTGTACAAGCAACTGCCGCAAGAGGTGCGGGTCATTCAGGAAACAAACCCTACGACTTTCTTCAAAGCGGTAAAGAATGAGGTAGAGATAGCGAACACCCGCAAAACCATGATTAAGGATGGCGTGGCCCTGACCCGTTTCTTTAAGTGGCTGGAAGAAAACATTGGCAAGACCAGGATCACCGAGCTGACGGTGGTAGATAAAGTACGGGAGTTCAGGGCTGCCCAGGAGGGCTTTGTAGGGGAGAGCTTCGACACCATTTCCGGTTACAAAGCACACGGTGCCTTGCCCCACTACAGAGTAACCCCAGCGAGTGACATCGAGTTGCAGGCCGAGGGCCTGTTTCTGGTGGACTCTGGCGGGCAGTATAACACGGGAACCACCGACATTACCCGTGTGGTATCCCTGGGTAACCTGACGGAGGAGGAAAGTATTGATTATACGCTGGTGCTGAAAGGCATGATAGATGGTGCTACCGCCCGCTACCCGAAAGGTACCTGTGGTTATCAAATCGATGCTATCTCACGCAAGCCACTTTGGGACTATGCCCGTAATTATGGGCACGGCACGGGCCATGGCGTAGGCTTCTTTCTGAACGTGCACGAAGGACCGCATGTACTCAATCCCTCGCCAACTGCTGTGCCTTTAGCCTTAGGCATGATCTCTTCGGTAGAGCCGGGCATTTACCGCACCGGCAAGCACGGTATTCGGATTGAGAACCTGGTGCTCACCGTACAGGATGAGTCGAACGAGTTCGGGGAGTTTTACACTTTCGAGCACCTGACCATGGCGCTGATTGATACGACCCCGGTGAAGAAGGACTTACTGGCGGCACATCAGATCAAATGGCTCAATGAGTATCACCAGCAGGTGGTAGCGCAACTAGGGCCTCACCTATCGGAGGACGAACTGAGTTGGCTGAAGGAGAAAGCGAAGCCTATTTAAGGGCGGCGAAGCCACAGCAAACAGCTCAGGAGCCTGGAGTATAAATTAAAGAAGAAGCCGCTCTAAACAGAGTGGCTTCTTCTTTATTTGCTGTTAGCGCTGGTTTCGGCTTCCGCGGCCTTCCGTAGCTGGTGTTGCATGCTCCTGCTGGGGAACCCGCTGCCTTTGTGGCCTCTCCTGCGGGGAAGGGCGCTGCAAGCTGGGTTGTGTCTGCTGTTGTTGCTGCCCTTGCTGGTACATGTCGCGGCTACGAGGGGCGTTTCGCTGTAGAGGGGCTGCGGGAGTACGCTGTTGCATTTCCTGGCGCTCCTGCATGCGTTGCGGTACATCGGCGCTTCTCTGGCGTGCCGGTCTCACTTCCGGGCTTGGCTGTCGGTAATCACTACTGTTACTTCTGCTCGGACGGCTGTACTCTTCCCGAATAGTCGTACGATCCGTTTCCCGGCCTGGAGTAGTTCTTTCCATTTGGGAGGTTCGCTCCTGCTCCATGCCTTGCTGCGGGTACGTGCGGCTTCGGCGGTAGTTCTCATACCTTTCGCTTTCCGGGCTAGTCGCTCTCCTGTTCTCCAGCATACGCTCCTGCCTCAATTCTTCCCGGCGGTTGTCGGTAACACGTGGTGGGCGAGTAGGCTCCTGTCTGCTGTTATCAACTTCCGGACGGTATACGCCGATCGCATTGCGGCCTACCTCATAGCGCCCCGGTCGGGTACTGTTCTCTACGCGGTACACCGGTACTCTTTGCCGTGTTACCCGCTCCAGCTCCTGGTGGCGCGGCCCGTACACATACGTGCGGTCATGGGCGCGGTACACGTTGTCGATCACATCGCACCGGTTGTAGATGTTGATCACGCGTGCCCGGGGAATGTAGTAGGAATAAATTCTGGGGCTGGTAATGTAACGCTGGGGCACAAACACCCAGTGCCGCATTGGAATGTTAACGGACACATTGATGTTAACCCCCGGTCCGAGCGGTGCCCAGCCATAATAGCCTCCGCCGGAACGCCAGTTAACCCAGGCTGGCCCCCATTCGGTGCCCGGTACCCAGGCCCAGCCGTAGAAATCGTCATAAAACCAGCGGCCGTAGTGGAAGGGGGCCCAGCCCCAGTCGTAGTCCGACACCCAGGTATTCCCGTACTCCGTCATCACCCAATGCCCCCGGGTAGCGTAAGGCTGGAAGTTAGGCCCTGTATCCGGCAACCACACGTAGCCGTAGTCCCGGTTGTACACCCAGCTTCCGTAAGGGGCCAGTTCATCGTAAAAAGTCTGCATCGATACACGGTAACGTGATTGCGCAGCTGCCTTTTCTGGCATTGCGAAGCTGAAGATCAGCAAGGCAATAGCACCAAAGATCCATACTTTCTTTAACTCTCTCATCTTGTATGCTTATAATAGTATGCTTTATAAGCTATACCTAATAAATACCTTGCCAGAAATCCTGGAAAAGGGGGCGGGGTGGAAATTTTGTATAAGCCTTGTGTAACAGAGGATCCGCGGTGCTTGCTGAACATGCTTTAGGCCTGTCTGTTCCTACTTCAGTGAGGCCTTTGTGCCGGATGGTGCGATGCGCTGAAGGCCGCACCTGTTCAAAATTATAGCCACTGCATCATATAATTGCATTATTATTTCGGTACTTTGAAGTCGTGAGAGATTATTTGCTGTTTATAGACACCGAAACCACAGGTATCCCAAAAGACTGGAACGCTCCTTATTCCGATGCTACTAGCTGGCCATGTTCTGTGCAGATTGCTTGGTCTATCTACACCAAGGACGGAGAGGAGATCCGGACAGAGAACCACTATATCGGGGACGATGACTTTGAAATCTCCCCGGAATCCCAGCAAATTCACGGCATCACCCGCGAGTTTCTGCTAGAGCACGGCGAAAGCCGGAAGGTGGTGCTCAGCCTTTTGGCAGACGACCTTCGTAAATACCAGCCCCTGGTGATCGGCCACTTTATGCAGCTGGACTACCACATGCTGGGAGTCGGGTTTTACAGGGCTGGCATGGGTAATCCCTTGCCGGAGCTGCCCACCTTCTGTACCATGAATGCCTCCGCCAACTTTTTATTGATGCCCCGGCAGCGGTACCTGCGCTTAAACGAGCTGTACGAGCGGCTGTTTGGTACGCGCATGGACGACCAGCATGATGCCCTGGCAGATGCCCAGGCAACCGCTGCCTGTTTTTTTGAGTTAGTGAAGCGGGGCGATATCAACGACGAGGTGATAGCGCAACAGCGCATGCCCCCGCCAAGAGAGTTGAGCCACTTCCGGGTATCCTATAAACACATCTTACTTTTAGTTATTTTTATCATTGCCGTCCTGTTAATTTACCTTTTATGAACGAGCAACTAGCGTTTCTTAAAACAGTAAAGCCATTCGATGTGTTACCCGATGACGTGCTGTTGGGTGTAGTGGACCTGTTGCAGGAAGTAAAATATACCAAAGACACCGCCCTTTACCACCAGGAGGTAACCAAGATGCGTGGGGTGGACCTGATCGTGAAGGGAGAGTACGAGGCTTTCTTTTACGACAGCGAGCAAAATAAGCGGGTAGTAGAGCTGCACCACGCCGGCTATTGCTACGGCGGGGTATCTGTGCTGCTCAACAGAAAGCGGTCGTTGCGCTCTGTGATCGCCAAAAAGGGAACCGTTGTGTACTTCCTGCACCGGAAAGACTTTAAGGCCCTGTGCCAGGCGTACGAGGAGTTTTTCCAGTTCTTTACGAATGAGTTCGGCAAGCGCATGCTAAATGATGAGTATGCCCACTTTGTGAAAAAGCCCACTGCTTTTGAGGCGAACTATATCGCCTCCGACCAGCTGTACTCCCGTAAGATCGAAAGCCTGGAGTACCGTGACCTGGTTACCTGTAGCGCCGGTACACCTATTTTTGAGGCAGCCCGCCTGATGGCAGAACAAAGGATTAGCTGCCTTTTTGTAAGAGATGACAAAGGAGAGATCCTGGGCTATATAACAGACATTACGCTGCGGGATAACGTGGTGGCCAAGCAGGTAGATCCCCAGGGGGCGGTAAGCCGCATCATGGATAACCCGATTATGTCCATCAGTACGCAGGCTTTCGTGTATGAGGCCATTCTGCTCATGTTCCGCACAAAAACCAGGTACCTGCTGATAGAGGACAAGGGACAGTACCTCGGCTTTATCAGCCGAAACAAGCTGCTGAGCGAACAGGCACAGTCGCCCTTCGTGTTCATTCAGTCGGTAAAACTGGCCCAGTCCGTAGACGAGCTCAAACGAAAGTGGGAGAAGGTGCCGGAGATCGTGTACCAGTTGCTCGACAGGGGTGTAAAGCCGGAGATTGTAAACCAGGTGATCACCACGGTGTCAGACACCATTGCCCTGAAGGTGATCGAAGGGGTGATTGATGAGATGGGGCCGCCGCCTGCCAAATTCGTGTTCATGGTGCTGGGCAGCGAGGGGAGGAAAGAACAGACCCTGGCTACCGACCAGGACAATGCCATTATCTACGAAGACAAGGCAAACGAGCAGCGCGAGCTGGTACGGGAGTACTTTCTGCGGTTCGCAGAGCAGGTGTCGGAGCGCTTAGACCATGTCGGTTTCAGCTACTGCACAGGGGGCTACATGGCCAAGAACTCGAAATGGACACACTCCCTCTCGCACTGGAAGCGCAACTACACCAGCTGGATGCAGGAGCCGGACCCGGACACGGTCATGAAGTTCTCCGCGTTCTTTGATTGCCGCCATATTTACGGTGAAGCGGCTATCATGGATGACCTGCGGGATTTCCTGGACCAGGAGCTTCAAAAAATGCTGGGCCGCTTCCTGTACCACATGGCTAACAATGCCCTGCAGTATGAGCCCCCGCTTACCTTTTTTAAGAACATCCGCACCTTCACCAAAGGGAAGCACGAGGTGTTTAACATTAAGAAAGCGATGACACCGATCGTGGACTTAGTGCGGGTATACGCACTTAAGAACAGGATCTTTAAACTGAACACGGGCGAGCGCCTGGAGGCCCTGCGGGACAAAGGCGTGTTCACGGAGGGTGAGTACCACGAACTGATGCAGTCGTACTATTACCTGATGAGTATGCGCCTGAAAAAGCAAGCGGCTCAGATCATCCATGATAAGTCGGAGCCGGAGAATTACATCGATATCCGGAGCCTGACCAAAATTGAGCAGGTAACCCTGAAGGAGATTTTCAAGACCATTGCCAACTTCCAGACGAGCATTAAGTTCAAGTTTACCAACTCCTTGCTTGGCTAAAGATGAGCTTGCAGCAGCATTACGACAACCTGTGGAGTAACTCCCGGCAGCAGTTTGAGGCAGGTGCTTTTGAACTTGACCCACTGTTGGATGCGACCAATGATGAGAGACGGGGCATTACTTTGTTGTTTCGCCCCGTGCAGGAGGTCCGCAACGAGTTTCTTGCCTTTCTGGAGGAGTTAAAAGCGGTAGAGCCGGAGCAACATTATTACCCGTCCGATGACCTGCATGTGACCGTTATGTCCATCATCTCCTGTTATGCAGGCTTTCAACTGGAAATGATTCAGGTAGAAGATTACCTCTCTTTGCTAAAAGAGGCACTGCAGGGGATAGGGCCTTTTCGGATACAGTTCAAAGGACTGACGGCCTCCCCGTCTTGTGTGATAATACAGGGTTTCCCAGCGGATGAGAGCCTACAGGAAATCAGGGAAAGGTTAAGAAAAGCTTTTGCAGGTTCACCACTACAGCAAACCCTTGATCAGCGGTATACCATCCAGACAGCGCACAGCACTGTGAGCAGGTTCCGGAAGCCACTGCTGCAGCCCCAGAAGTTTTTGAAAAAGCTCGAGCTGTACCGCCAGTTCGATTTTGGAAGCTCAGAAGTCACGGAGTTGGAGTTGGTGTTTAACGACTGGTACCAACGCAGCAAGGAGGTAAGGTTGCTTGGTAAATGGAAGTTGCGGTAACAGCTAAAGCACAGCACGGTTGAAGCCGGTAAGCAGAAGTGCCGGCTTCCCTTTTTTACCCTGTCGGACGCAACTTTTCCGGCTGCATCCGATAAAAGGAGGAGCTTAAACCTGTTTATATGCTTATCAAACACCTCTCCCTGTTAGCCTTAAGTACTTTAAGCCTTTTCATCAGTGTGTCTACGGCTGCTGGGCAAGCCCCTCCGGCGGCTTCTGTTACAGTAAAGATAGAGGTGCCGGAGAGCATGCAGGCAGCTCCTTTTCATGTCGATCGCTTTGCGACTATCCCCCCTAACTTTAAGCTGGAGGTATATGCCCGGGTTAGCGGCGCACGCTTTCTGGCTACATCCCCTAACGGCGACCTGTTTGTGTCGATGCCGTATGACGGGAAAGTGAAGGTGCTGCGGACAAGCGAAAATGGGCAAGTGCAGGACTATGACTATGTAACCGGGCTGGCGCGCCCGCACGATATTGTTTTTCATAAAATAGGGGAGACGCAGTATGTCTACATTTCCGAAAAGAATCAGATAAACCGGTTTAAGTACAGCAACGGCGACCTGGAGGCACATGACCGGGAGATTGTAGTGGCTAACCTGCCGGATGAAAGCTTGCCGGAACTGAAAGGCAATTATGGGCACGTACTGAAGAACTTAGCCCTCGATCGGAACCATAAGTTGTATGTATCCATTGCCTCTACCTGCAACGCCTGCATAGAGGACACGCAAAGCGACCCGAAAAGAGGCGCCATTTACGTATATGATGCAGATGGTAGCAACGGCAGGCTCTTTGCTGAAGGCTTGCGGAATGCCGAAGGGCTTGCTTTTGTACCTGGCACGAACGACCTCTGGGTTACTGTAAACAACAGAGACCAGATCGCTTACCCTTTTAAGGACGAGACTGGCTTGTACGGTCAGGTCGTGCAGTCTTACGTGGACAATAACCCGCCAGAAGAGTTTACCTTGGTGCGCGACGGCGGAAACTATGGATGGCCATTCTGCAACCCCGATCACAGGGAGGGGATGGATAACATGCCTTTCCTAAATGACTACCAGCTAAACAGAAACGGAGCAGTGGACTGCGGTGGCATGGACCGAATTATGAAAGGCATTCCCGCACACTCGGCTCCCCTGGGGTTGTTGTTTACCCAAGCCACAGCAATGCCACAGGCTTACCGGAACGGAGCGTTAATTGCGCTGCATGGCTCCTGGAACCGCTCTAAGGCCACCGGCTATAAAGTTATTTTCTTTCCGTGGGAGAACGGCAAACCCGGCGAGCAGCTCGACCTGGTAGGAGGCTTTCTGAACAGTGACTCCACAGAAGCTTACGCCCGTCCCGTAGATATAGCGATTGGTCCGGAGGGCAGCCTCTTTATCTCCGATGATCATGCCCACGCCATTTACAAACTGAGCTATACCGGTCCCGTAGCAGGTGCCAAAGACGAAGCGCTGGCAAGGGCCGTGGATGTGTTTCCTGTGCCGGCAAATGGTTACTTCATGATACAACTAAAGGACCTAAAGAGCCGGGAAGTAGAATTTGTGTTGACTAACCCGCAGTCCGCGAATGTCCTTATGGTGACGAAGCCCGTGAGAGAAGGGACAAACAGTTATAAACTTGATACCAGCAGGTTTGCCAATGGTGTTTACTTCCTCCGAATCCTGTCCGGCGGTGCACAGGTTGTGAAGCGTATTATAATTCGAAACAAATAGTACGGCTGCCAACAAATAGAGGAGAATGTTGATTGCTTCATCTCTGGAAGAGAGAAGGCATTAGGGCATTTACTCTTTGCAATAAAGTTTAAACATTAAGTCGATAACTGGGTTTTAGCGGGATACACGTAAATGGCCCTGTTCCAGCGTTGACGGCTGGCGCCATAATCCTTTCTACATGAGTAGCTTTATCCTTTTGTTTGGGTGCCTGATCATTGGTATTGTTCTCCAACATGTGCGCGATTTCCCGGTTAACACGCCACAGGTGCTTAACCAGTTTATCATTTATATTTCGCTGCCAGCGCTGGCCCTGTACTTCATCCCCGAGCTGGTGTTGGACAGTACCGCGTTGTTGCCTGTAAGTGTGGCCTGGATCTGCTTCGCCGGTGCGGCGCTGCTTTTCTGGAGCTTGGGAAAATTGCTGGGCTGGTCTAAAAAGTTAATTGGCTGCCTGATCCTTACCGCTGGCCTGGGCAACACCGCCTTTATTGGCTTCCCGGTAATAGAGGCCCTGTATGGGAAGGAGGGTTTAAAAACAGCTATCCTGATTGACCAGCCAGGCACTTTTATGGTGCTGTCCACACTTGGCATTGCGCTGGCCGCTACCTTCTCGAAAGGGGAGGCGAGCACGGGTATCATCACTAAAAAGATCCTGAAGTTCCCTCCCTTTCTTATGTTCCTGTTGGCCCTGGCAATGAACCTGCTGGACCTGCACTTCCCGGATGACCTGAAGGAGGTTTTCCAGCGCCTTGGAAACACGGTGTCGCCTATCGCCTTGGTATCCGTGGGGATGCAGCTGCGCCTCGAGAAACGTAGCAAGCACTGGGGCTTTTTGGCCATAGGGCTTGGCTATCAACTCCTGCTGGCTCCCTTACTGATTTATGTGCTTTTTGTATGGGTACTAGGAGTGCGGGGAGAGGTAGTGCAGGTTTCCGTGATAGAGGCTGCCATGGCGCCTATGATCACAGCCTCTATTGTGGCAGCATCCTATGGGCTGAAGCCCCGCTTGGCTAACATGATGGTCGGCTTTGGCATTCCAATTTCTTTTCTAACACTAGCCATCTGGTATTGGGTAGTGCAGGGACTATAACAAATAGAAAGCTGGAACAGTGGATACAGGCCTCACCTAAAAAAGAAGCATGCGGTTGCCTAAGAAGGAAGCTGGCTTCTTACGCTTCCGGTTCCTGGTAAGTATCCAGCTTGATCTTTTCGATGAGCAGGTAGTTTTTAAACTGATGAATTAACTTGTCCATTTCCCTTTCTTTTAGCTTGAGGGCGCTTACTTCCTCGTCAGAGGTTTGTAGGACCGGACGCAGGCGGTACAAGCTATCCTGCAACTGCGGAATGGCGGCTTCCATGTGCTGTCTTAAATCTTCCTCCTGCGCAAGCAAGAGTCCTTGTTCCAGTTCCTGAATGTACATCTCCAGAAACTCGGCCATATGCCAGGGGTTGTTGGGCTTGTTAAAGGTAAAGTCTGTGTTACAGCGGCGGCAGCGGTACGTGTTGCTACGCCAGCCATGCTCATTGGTGCTGGTGCCGTTTTTTTTCAGCAGGTCTGCCTTGTTGCACTTAGGGCACTGGGTCTTGTCTTCTATGATGTTGTTCAGACGCTCGCGCTTGTCCAGGATCGCTGCTCTGTTCCTGGCATGCTGTAGCAGTTGCGATTCCAGGTTTTGGCAGGCTTTTGTGAGTTGCTCGTGCTCCTGGCTCAGTTCGCCTGTATTCATCAATGTGGCCGCTCTTTTACTAAAGAAGCGAATCAGCCGGATCAGCTCTTTCTCGTTTGCCTTCAGTTCTATATTATGCGTCATCATCAAATATAAGCATTTCGGGGCTAATTACTTTCCCTGATCCGCTTGTAAATACGAATGGCAAGCATCAGTACCACGCTAAAGAGCACGAGGCCAACAATTCCCCATAGCATACTGAGAGAGCTTTTGAGGACGACCAAGAACACAATGCTCACCAGGAAAAGGGTGGCTACTTCGTTCCAGATACGCAACTGCGTGGGGCTGTATTTAAGGATACCCTGTTGCTGCTGCTTAAAGATGCGGTGACACAGGAAATGGTAGATGTAAAGGCCCAGCACAAAACACAGCTTCCAGACCAGCCAGCCCGGGATGCTGCCGTAGAGATACAGCATTGTTAAACCAAAGAGTAGGGTAAGCACGGCGGAAGGCCACGTAATACCGTACCACAGGCGTTTTTGCATCAAAGCAAACTGCCGCTGCAGGATACCCCGCTCTGGCTGAGGTTTTTCGGCGGCCTCAGCATAATAGATAAAGAGGCGCACAATGTAGAATAGGCCGGCAAACCAGGTGACGACAAAAATGATATGCAGCGCCTTTACATAAAAGAAGTTCATGAGAGCGTCATGTGTTTTTGCAAAGGTACTATGAAATAGCAAACTCCCGCGGCCTAAAGCAGGGCCATGGGAGCTTACGGGAATTAACAGCTAGAAGGGGGCGAAAGGCTATACGGAGCGGCTAAAAACAGGTGTCGTAGGCTGCGCAGACCAGAGCCGGGCATCCAGGCACATGGCAATGTTACGGAGGAAAGGCCGGCCAGCCGGAAGAACTTCGATGTGATGCGTGCTATAGTGAAGCAGTCCGTCATCAGCAAGCGGCTGCAGGCGGATGAGCGCATCCACAAAGTAGGGGAGGTCTTCTTCGGACCAGGAGGTCGCCAGGCGGCACATCAGGTTAAGGATGTGCTGTCGTATGAGCAAGTCCTCGGTGGTCAGCTCGTGCCCTTTCAGGATCGGGAGCTTGCCCGTGCTTACCACCTCCTCATAAGCTTCTACCTCTTTCACGTTCTGCATGAAAGCGGTACCGGTGTCGGAGATACTGGAGGCCCCCAGGCCTACCAACAGCTCGGTGTGGCGCGGCGTGTAGCCCATAAAATTACGGTGCAAAAGGCCTTGCCGGGCCGCCAGGTAGAGTTCATCCGTGGGTAGGGCAAAGTGGTCAAGCCCAATCTCCACATAGCCTGCCGCTTCCAACAGCGTACGTCCCAACTCATAAAGACTTCTTTTTTCTGCCAGTGCCGGTAGGTCGGCTTCCGAATAGCGGCGCTGTGCCTTACTTTTCCAGGGCACGTGGGCATAGCTGTAAAAAGCAATGCGCTCCGGCCGTAGCTCTTTTACCTTTTCTATTGTCAGGCGCACGCTTTCAGCAGTTTGGTGCGGTAGGCCATAGATAATGTCGCCGTTGATAGAGGTATAGCCGATAGCCCGGGCAGTGTCGAAGGTCTCCTTGGTTTGCTCAAAGGTTTGAATGCGGTTAATCACAAATTGCACCCGTGGGTCGAAGTCCTGTATGCCTACGCTTAGTCTCCTGAAGCCCAGGTTATACAATACCTGCAGTTGCGCAGCGTTTGTCGCGTTAGGGTGTACCTCTACGCTAAATTCGGCATCGGGCGTTACTTCGGCATTCTCTAACAAGGCCTCCAGCAGCTTCTTCAGGTTCTGGGCGCTGAAAAAGGTAGGGGTGCCGCCACCCAGGTGCAACTCGGCAATGCGTGGTTTTTCCTCAAACACGGCCAGGTACTGCTCCCATTCCTCTAAGAGGGCCTGCATGTAAGGCTCCTCTACGCCATGGTTCTTGGTGATGCGCTTGTTGCAGCCGCAGTAGGTACATAGCTGCTCGCAAAAAGGCAGGTGCAGGTACAGGCTTATTCCCTCAGTTTTATTTGTTTTGTTAAAGGCCCGTTGCACGTGCAGGAACCACCGCTCCTGTGTCAGGGGTTGCTCGTTCCAAAAAGGTACCGTCGGGTAACTGGTATAGCGGGGCGATGGAACATCGTACTTTGCCAGCAGTTCCGTTGGGGTGCTTGTCACAGGTGCAGTCATGGTCATTCTCCTCAAATAAAGTGTTTTACTTTCACAAAGGTCGGGCTAAAGAGGGGCTTGGGAAATGACATTTGTCACCTTCACAGAAAAGCTGGCGTGACTCTTTGCCCTAATATGTGTAACTTCACAAAATTTGCTACAACAATTGCGTTTTTGAACTATGAGATTGAATGTACCTACTCTATTACTGGACAAGAAGAAGAGCCTGGAGAACATCAGGAGGATGGTGGAGAAGGCCCGGAGGAATGGAGTTCGGCTACGCCCTCACTTTAAAACCCATCAGTCAGCGCAGGTAGGCGCCTGGTTCCGCGACTTTGGCGTGGATGCCATCACCGTTTCCTCGTTTCGCATGGCCAACTACTTTGCAAACCAGGGGTGGCAAGACATCATGGTGGCTTTCCCGGCCAATGTGCTGGAAATTGATAGGATAAATGAGCTGGCCTCACGCGTGAAACTGCACGTGGTGGCGGTGAACATAGATACAGTGGAGGCGCTGGCCCATCACCTGCGCCATCCCGTACAGCTTTGGCTGAAGATTGACACCGGCTACCGCCGTACAGGGCTTTTGCCTCATAACCACAGCGAGCTCGATAAGATACTGAACGAAGTAAAGCAAAGCGAGAAACTGCGCTTTGAGGGCTTTGTAGTGCACGATGGCCACACCTACAAGCAAACCGACACCGAAGCGATTCAAACAATTCACAACACCTCGGTGTACCTCCTGCACATGCTGCGGAAACGCTACATGAAGCAGTTCCCTGGACTGCAGCTATCCATAGGCGACACGCCATCCTGCAGCATTTTGGAGAACCTGAGCGGTGTGGACGAGATACGTCCGGGTAATTTCGTGTTTTACGACCTCACACAGCAGCGCATCGGCTCCTGCAGCTTTGATGATATCGCCGTTTGCATGGCCTGCCCTGTGGTGGCCAAACACCCGGAGCGGGGTGAAATCATCCTCTACGGGGGCAGCGTTCATTTTTCAAAAGACTCTTTACTGCAGGAAGACGGCTCTGTGAGCTATGGCCGCATCGTGGAGTTTACAGAAAACGGCTGGACCGCCCCATTGGAGGGCATCGAGCTTGTGTCGCTGTCCCAAGAGCACAGTATCGTGAAAGCCAGTCCCCAGCAGTTCGACAAGTACAAGATCGGCGACATGATGGGGATTTTACCGGTGCACTCCTGCCTTACGGCTGATTTAATGAAGGGGTATGTGACGGTAGAGGGGGAGTACCTGGATCATTTGTCTGGCTTACCACAACAGTGCGAACTGGTTTCTTAAAACCGGGGAGGTAATAAGTATAGTCCAGCCATTCATTGCTACAGCGGAACATGCCTAACCCGATACCTGTAAAACGTAAAGCCCGTCCCAAAAAGAAAAAGCAGCCGGTTCCGGTGCGGTTCTGGGTGGGCCTGGGCGTAATAGGAGTGCTTCTCGTGTTGGTGCTTTATGTGGAAATGTTTGTAGAGAAGCCAAAGCCCGTATGGCCGGAAGGGCACACGATTTACGGAGTGGACGTATCGCATTACCAGCAGGAAATTGATTGGCATAAAGTACGGGAAAGCGAGATGGTCTTTACGTTTATTAAGGCCACAGAAGGGGAGACGCTGAAAGACAAGTTGTTTCAGCAGAACTGGGAGCAGGCAGGCGAGGCTGCCCTTATGCGTGGGGCTTATCATTTTTACCTGCCCTACCTGAGCCCGGAGAAGCAGGCCAAGCACTTTATCAATACCGTCAGTTTAAGCACAGGCGACCTGCCGCCAGTGCTGGACATAGAAGTCAGGGGGCGAAAGTCTGTAAAGCAGTTAAGGGAGGACCTAAGCGTATGGCTACAGTTGGTAGAGGTAGCCTATGGAGCCAGGCCAATCATCTACACCAACTATAAGTTTTACCAGGATTACCTGGCGGGTTACTTTGATACCTACCCGCTCTGGATAGCGCATTACAGGGTACCGAAGCTAAAGCTGGAGAAGAGCAACAAGTTAAACCTTACTTTTTGGCAGCACACCGATGAAGGCACGGTGGAAGGAATAAAAGGGGCCGTGGATTGTAATGTCTTTTACGGCAGCATGCGCGACCTGAAAAGCATCTGTGTGCCCTGATACACTGAGCCAAGAACAAAAGGGGCGCTGCAGATCTGCAGCGCCCCTTTTGTTTAGTCCTGTAGAACCAGGCTTAGTACCTGTCGGAGTTACGGTCGTAGCTTCTGTTCCTTGCCCGATCGTTGTCTCTGGTAAAGCTTCTGTTGGGGTTGTAGTCGTAGTCGCTCTCCGGGTGGCGGAAAAGGTTATTGCCTGTGTTGATGTCCCGGTCGCCATAGGGTCCGCGGTAATAGTCGCTTCTGCCGTATTCGCCGGTACCTCTGTTCATGTTCATCCTGTTGTAAAAATCAGAGGAGCGGGAGTTCCCCTCATCAGACCCATAATTGCCGCCAGTGGTGCGGTTGTAGCCGCTGCCCATGTAGTTGCCCTCTGAGCCGCCGTAGTTCGGCGAGTTATAGCTATCGCGGCTGTTTCGGTCTGTGCCATACATATCGCGGTAACCGCTGCCCGAATTACGGTTGTCGCGGTCGAAATTATAGCGGCCCTGGTCTGAGCCCTGGAACCTTCTGGATGTGCTGGAGCCGTACAAGTCATTGCCACTGTTGCTGCCCATGTTAGAACCGTGGCTGTCGTAGTCGCTTTGATACCCGTAGGCTCTGTGGCCGGCTGGGCTGTAATTGCTTTGGTTTCGCTGGTTGTAAGAACCTCTGCCACTGTCGGCGTTAAAGTTGGTGTCCGAATCGTAGCGCCGCTGTGAAGCGTAGCCCCCTCTGGATGACCCAAAGCCCTGTGCACCGCCATAGCTACCCATACTGCCGTAGTTACGGGAGGTGCTGTAGGTACCGTAAATGTCCTGGTTGCTGGTGTTTCTGGAGCCTCCCATGTCATTGCCCCGGCTTCCCCAGTTTCCAGAGTTTCCCTCGTTTCTGTAGGTTCCTTGCCTGGAGGCACCATAATCATCGAAACGGTTCATGTTGTCATTCTCTGGATGGCGGTAGCGCTCTGAGCGGTGCGTTTGGAAGCCGCTGTTGTTACCGTAGCGGTCAGACTGGTTTCTGTTCATAGCTAGTAGGTTTTATTTATAGAATGTTTACCATTTCTAACGGATAGAAGTGGGAGGGGTTTAGCCTTTTCAGGCTATCCCACCAGATAAGCTGCGCTTAAATCTGACTGTGGTTATCAATGCTCAGGCTGTGCCAGCTCATGCCTTGTTGGTGCAACATTTTTTAACCAACTGTTGCTCTAGCCGTAGTATGTGAACAACAGTAAACCCTCTATTTGGGAGCAAGCTCTGCAGGTAAAGCTTTTTATGTGTAATGGAGTGTAAGGCAACGCTACTGGCTTAAGTTGACCTATACCCTGTTATGGCATATGCCGAACAGAATTGCTTGAGCTCCAAAGGAGTTCGGGAAGTACTGAAACTATCGTGCAATGGGAGATAACGAGTTACTAGATACCCTTCAACAACGTGAGCAGTTTAGGGAGCACTATTGGCATAAGAAGGACCCTATTCTTCAGGAAAGGCTCCTATGGAGAGCGCAGACGTTCAGGCAACTGATTCACCTGCTACCAGGCCAGTCAATTTTAGAGCTGGGGTGCGGTAGCGGCGTTTTTACAAGGGAACTACACAGAGTATCAAAAAGCGAGAACCCAATAACAGCAGTGACTTTCCAGGAGCAGGTGCCTGAAGAGCCTGAAAAATCACTGATTGAGTTTCTTAGCCTTTCCTCTTTCCCTGGTCCGCTTCAGAACAAGACCTTTGATCATATCATTATCATGGACCTGGTGGATGAGACGAACAGCTCTTGGTTCCTAGAGAACGTCTATGCCTTGCTGAAACCGGGAGGACAGGTAACGTTCTATGAGAGTAATCCCAAAAACCCTTTTCTGAAAGGAAGGAATTTTCTAAACAGGTTTTCTAATAAAACAGACCGTAGAAAGCTTCTAAGTCGGTCGGAACTGAGCAGGTCTGTTCGGGAAGCGGGCTTTGTAAACGTAGTAGCCGTCTATAATGACTTTGTGTACGCCCCTCTCACTCCAAAAGGGGTTTGGTGGCTCCGTAACCTGTCCACCTTGTTGGAGAATCTCTCCCCGATCGATTCATTTGCGGGTGCCATCCTGCTTCATGCCCAGAAGGCCCCGCAAGAGACAATAGAGCCAAACCAAAGTCTTTGCCAGCATAAAGAACTGGCAGGCGCTGTCTCTGTTGTGGTGCCCTGTCATAACGAGGAAATGAACATAACCTCACTTGTTACCGGACTTTTAACTTTTTATGGAGACTATCTCCATGAGATCATTCTGGTGGATGACAACAGCAAGGATAACACCAGGTGCGTAATTGAGCAGTTGGCAGAGAAGTACCCGCTGATCAAACCGGTTTTCAGAAAGCCCCCCAACGGAGTGGGGCGCGCCATCAGGGACGGGTACAGGGTGGCAACAGGAAAATACATCCTGTCGATGGACTGCGATTTCCAGCACCTCTTGCCAGAACTGCGGGACATTTTTAATGCTGCCGTAAGAGGTGTGGATGTGGCAATCGGGAGCCGCTTTTCGCGTAGAAGCGTCTTACTCAATTATCCTTTTCAGAAGATTATAGCTAACAGGGGCTTTCATTTTCTGGCCCGTCTCATATTGGGTAAGAAGTTCAGAGACCTGACAAACAACCTGAAACTGATCCGGAAAGAGGTCGTAGATAACCTTCAGCTTACCCAAACTGACTTTGCCATTAATGCGGAAACCGGCCTTATGCCTTTGCTGATGGGGTATAGGGTGAGGGAAGTGCCCATCTCATGGGTTAACAGGACACCTGACATGGGGGTGTCTTCCTTTAAGCTTTTTAAGGTAGGCGGCGGGTATTGGCGGGTGCTTTACCAGCTTTGGGTGAAGAAGATGTTTAATAACAATAGCTATTATCCTGCTATCAGGCTTAAAGGCGTGAAAAAAGTACAACTGCCTTAGTCTTACAGGAGATTCTCAACATCTCCAGAACAAAGAAATCCAGCATTAGTCTGAAGAATATGTCAAAAGAGAATGGACTTCCAGTGCGCTCTTACTGGGAGTATGTGCTGCCTGCCCTGGCAATAGTTTCACTGCTTATCTCATGCGCTTTTGTATCGTCCAAAAAGATCTTCTGGAACGACGAACTGTACTCCTATTACTTTACTTCCGATCCTTCCTTTACAGGGATGCTGGCGGCCTTCCATGATAAGATAAACAACACGCCCTTTTTGTACTTCCTGCTTGGATGGACATGGGACAAAGCCTTTGGGTCCTCGGAACTGTCCCTGCGCCTGTTTTCCTCCTTAGGGATGTGTGCCGCCTTAGTGGCAACCTGGGTAGTGGTCAGGAGGCACTTTCGTTTCTGGGCTACTGCTACGGGTGTATTAGGCATTTTCTGTACTTCTGAAGTGATTTTGATCCAGAATGCAGAGGCAAGAATGTATGGGTTGTTTATAGCGCTTTGTGCAGCGGGGCTTTTGCTGTATGACCAGTTCTACAGGCAGAGCAGGCCAACAACAAAGTTGCTCGTCCTGAATGCGTGTGTACATATGGCCATCATACACACGCATCTGTTCGGGGGGTTCTACAGCGGAACAATATTGGTCGCTTTGCTGGTGTCCGATTGGTTCTTTAACACCTTCAGGTTAAAGATTTACTTGTCTATTGTCCTCAGCTGGTTCACCATCTTACTGTACATCCCTTCCTTTTTGATCCAGGCAGATGCTGGTAAACCACGCACCTGGCTTCCGGAACCCTTGCTACGGGACCTGTTGGATATGTTGAATTTCGGTGCTTCCCCGTTTTTACACCAAACGCTGTTGGTGATTCTTCTGATTCTGTCCGTATGCCTTTTTTTCGCTAAGGAAGCGGTGCGCAGCGCAGGTATTGTCGTACCAGAACCAGTAACCGAGAGTCGTTCCAAGGTCCCGATCATGGTCTTTGCGCTTTCTTTTGTGTTACTTCCTATTTTTATATGGATCATATCAAAGACGATAAAACCCATTCTGTGGGACAGGTACATGATTCCGAGTGCGTTAGGATGGGTGATTATGCTTGCGTATTTTTCTTCCAAACTTTTATCTATCCCTCCTTTCAGGAAGCAGCTATATTTTGGTGCCGGAAGATATAAGTATCTCCCAACCTTAACGTTTCTGTTTTCAGTATTGGTGCTTTCCTCCTATTTTCTGTCCCGGCCGCTACTTTATGCGAGGTCTTTTGGGAAGCAGTTCAAGCCAGGACGAAATGAAACACCCGTCAGGTACAAAAACTTGCCAATTGTTGTGCAATTTTCCAGGCCATTTCTGGAGCGCATTCACTACGCACCTAATCCTGAACGATATTATTTTATTACCGATTGGGAAGTGGCGGTTGATAAACACAGTGGCTTGTTTAGTCCACAGGAGTACAAGCACTTGGTTGCCATTAAACGCAACTACCCTGAAATATTTAAGGACAATATTCTAACGACTGAGGAGTTCCTGCAGCGTTATGACAGGTTCTTGGTTCTAGACCACCCGGATTATAAAAGAAAATGCCCCCCTGCTCCAAAGGGGCTTGAAGAGGCACGCGAATGGACGGATGTGCATTGTCCGCGATGGGTCGAGATGAGGTTGTTGAACAATGACGACTATAAAGTAACTTTCCTGAACGACGACCATTGGTTTGCTGTGTTGTTGGTTGAAAGGAGGAAAAACTAACGAAACATGCTCCATGTAATGCAACAAAGTTTGCATTACATGGAGCATGTCAAGTATAGGCGGTATTGTTTTCTAAGCCTTTACAGCCAACCTGTTCTCCCAACTCGTATAAATCTCCTGAAAAATATCATGCAGGGATTTAGTTATCTCCCAGTTTGGGTAGTGCGTTTTGATTTTAGTCAGGTCGCTATAGTAGCAGATGTGGTCGCCTATGCGGCTTTCGTCTACGTACGTATACTTCATTTCCTGACCTGAGAAGTTCTCAATCAGCTGGAAAGCCTCTAAGATAGAGATAGCGTTTTGCGCACCGCCACCGATGTTGTACACTTCTCCTTTTCTCGGATTTTGAATGAACTCGTAGCAAAAGCGAGCTACATCGTAGGAGTGTATGTTGTCGCGCACCTGCTTGCCTTTGTACCCATACACTGTGTACTCCTTTCTCTCCAGATTACATTTGATGAGGTAGCTTAAAAAGCCATGTAATTCCACGCCAGAGTGATTGGGACCTGTGAGGCAACCGCCTCTGAGGCAACAGGTAGGCATACCGAAGTATCGGCCATATTCCTGCACCATAACGTCGGCCGCCGTTTTAGAGGCACCAAACAAGGAGTGCTTGCTTTGGTCTATTGGCAACGTCTCAGGTATACCGTTGTGGTATTTAGGGTCATCATATGCCCATCGGGTGTCTTCTTCTCTCAGCGCAATGGTGTTAGGCCGGTCGCCATAAACTTTGTTGGTGGAAAGATGTACAAAAGGCACGTTCACACTGTAGCGCCTGAGCCCTTCCAGCAAATTAAGTGTACCCACCGCGTTGATGTCAAAGTCATCGAAGGGAATAGACAAAGCCTTGTCATGGCTGGGCTGGGCTGCTGTGTGTACAATAGCATCCGGCTTTACCTCGGCAATTTTGCTCAGAACATCCTGCCTGTTGCGTATGTCCAGTTCGTGGTGCGTAAACTGCGCTAAACTTTTTTCAAGCCTCTTCTGGCTCCAGCGGGTATCTCCGGAGGGACCAAAAAAGCGTGCCCGCATGTTGTTGTCCACCCCATGCACCTCCCATCCCAGGTTACCAAAAAAAGTACATACCTCTGATCCAATAAGGCCAGAGGAGCCGGTCACTAATATTCTGTTCATGATTCTTGTATGTTTTTTTTCATTATTAAGCTAAGAGAAGGTATCAGGACACGTTACACAACTCAAGCATCGCACCTTCCTTATGGGTAAGACTATTATCTGCCCCAGCGGGATAAAGGCTTTCATTGCTAAATCAGGGCTCGGGCAAAGGTTAGGTACGTATAGTTTGTAGCTAACCTTTGTACTATAATTAACTTTAATAGTTTCAAGCAAAGCTGTTTGGTGCTTGGGATATGTCTACTTCTAGTACTTGCTGTCACAGCAATGTTGTGCTGTTTTGCTAACCAAAGAAGAAGGGGCGGTCAGTGGAAAGCCATCGCTAAGCGCCAGGCAAAATCTTCGGTGGTACTGTAGCGGGTGCCATGGCAGCGTTTTCTTGAGAGGTTGAATTGCATAAACACAGAAGGATAGTATGGATAGGTTCACACTATTGCCCAAGGGCTTCTAAGTGAGCAACTGTAGGTTGAAAAGCTTAGGCTGTGGTGCGATCCTCAAAGCAAACGATATAAACTGCAGAGCAAAAGCAGAATGCGCCAGATGCTTTGCATATTCGAAGGTGCAGGATCAGTGCAGAAATAGGGGCTTCCATTTGAATATTGCTAAAAGAATCTCTTTAACCGGCAAAGCTTGTCCTTGCATTATAAGGCTGTAAGTCTAAAGGAGGCAACAAACGTCGGGTAAATTAGTACAAGAATCTTACCCCGCACTGGTAAGAGTAATGCAAAACACACCACCCTGCAGTTTTGCCTGGCTCCGGTGCCGATGCCACTTTCAGGTGGCTTTGTTCAAAAGTTATAGTAGAAGCAGAATGTCAAAACCAATAGAAGTAAAGGACGGATTAAGCCGGCAGGCAGTCCATGATTTTTATAAGGAAGCCCTCCAGTTACTCTCGCAGAGCGATGCTAGTTTTCTGGTGGGAGGGGGCTTTGCACTCCGCCTGTACACCGACATCATGCGCGATACCAAGGACCTGGATATTTTCTGCAAGTCCGGGGATACGCCGCGCATCCTGAAGCAGTTCAAGGAGAACGGCTATGAAACGGAGCTCACCGATGCCCGGTGGCTGGCTAAGGCCATCAAAGGGGAGCACTTTATGGATATCATCTTCAACAATCCGGGAAATCATTGCGCTGTGGACGACAGCTGGTTTCAGCGGGCTGTGGAGAGCGAGATGCTGGGGATAAAGGTACGGGTGATTCCGGCAGAGGCCCTCATCTGGTCGAAGCTTTACGTGCAGAACCGGGAGCGTTATGACGGAGGCGACATTAACCATATCCTGCTCCGGTACGGAAAAAACCTGGACTGGAAATGGTTATGGAAAAACATAGAGGTGCATTGGCAACTACTGCTGGCACAGCTGCTTTCCTTTCAGTTCGTGTACCCCTCAGAGCGGGACATTATTCCAAAATGGCTTTTCGAGGAGCTGCTGACGCGGGCCAGAGAGCAGTTTGAGATGCCCCCACCCGTAGAGAAGATTTGCCGCGGCCCGCTTATAGACCAGACGCAGTATCAAACCGATGTAACCGAATGGGACTACAAGGTCGTGACCATTCGATCAGTATAAGCATGGCTAAAGCAAAGGAGCATAAAACTAAAATAGCTGCAGTAGGGGATATCCACGTCCGGGAAACAGACCGCGGGAAGTGGAAGGAGTATTTTAAACTGGTCTCGGAGAAGGCGGATGTGTTGCTGCTCTGTGGGGACCTGACCGATACAGGGCGGGTATCTGAGGCAGAGGTGCTGGCAGAGGAGCTCAAGAACTGCACTATACCTGTAATAGCGGTCCTGGGAAACCACGATTATGAGCGGGAGCACCCTAAAGGTATCCGGAAGGCACTGGTAAGCGAGAACTTCCACTTGTTAGATGGCGATTATGTCATAATCGGGGATGTAGGGTTTGCGGGCGTAAAAGGCTTTGGCGGCGGCTTTGATAAAGCCATGTTGGGTATGTTTGGAGAGCAGATGGTCAAAAGCTTTGTGCAGGAGGCTGTAGACGAGTCGCTGAAGCTGGACAATGCCTTGGCACGCTTAGACAGCGAACATACAAACCTGAAAAAAATAGCTGTGCTGCACTATGCCCCTATCAAGACCACTGTGGTAGGAGAGCCGGAGCAGGTATTCCCCTTTCTGGGATGTTCCAGACTAGCCGAACCGTTGAATCGCAGAGGTGTGCTCGCTGCCTTCCACGGGCATGCACATGTCGGCACGCTGGAGGGGGAGACAGCGAAGGGCGTGAAAGTGTTTAACGTATCAAAGCCCCTGCTCCAGCAGGAAGGCTATGATCCACAGGTATATATATTAGAGGTTTAAACGAGACCTCCACACAACAGAAAAGCCGCAGGCATGCCCGCGGCTTTTCTGTTGTGTGGAGCTTACGCTATCTACCTATTCTTCTGCCCTTTGGCGTGATTTAGGGCGGGTTTATGCTGCGGTGCCCGCCACATTGCCAAGCTGGCGGTGCACGTAGTCCACCAGGTCATCCACTGTGTAGACTGGTACTTCATCCGGTATCGTAATATCATAGGCCTGCTCTACTTCCAGAATTACATCCAGCACGTCCAACACGTCTAAGCCAAGCTTAGCCAAGTCGCGGACCTGCACTAGCTGGTTTGCAGACAGATGGGTAACGCTACTGATGATGTTTACTACCTCTGTTTCTATTAACCCGGTAGTATTGCTTACAGTATTCATAAGCGAACTATTTTGTGAGGATCTGTTTTCCGGGGCTTTAATTTGGCACCGGGTCTTTAAAATTCTTTTTTATAATCGGATTGCGAAAATCAAAGGCCTCCGCAATCCTACTATAAGTTAGGGCTCTGATAACAGCCTTATGTGCTTAGGCATGCGCCATCTTTTTTCCTTCCAGCTCTGCTGTTTCGTGCTCCAGCTCTTCCATGGTCTTGTCTTCCAGCTCGATCACAGTTTTCTTATCTAAACCGAACTTCGCCAGGATGCGGTCGAAACCGTAGTAAATCACCGGCACCACGATCAGTGTCAGGAACATAGAAGAGGTCAGACCACCGATCAGTGCCAAGGCCAGACCGTTTTTGGTCGCGGCAACTGAGCCACCTGCCAGGGCAATCGGCAACATACCAATCACCATCGCCAGCGTCGTCATCAGGATAGGGCGGAAGCGGATTCTTACCGCCTCTATCAGGGCCTCTTTTACAGGGGCTCCTTCTGCTTTCATGTTGTTGGTGAAGTCCACCACCATGATCGCGTTCTTAGCTACCAGACCGATCATCATAATGATACCCAGGATAGAGAAGATACTCAGGGACTGGGCAGCCAGCGCCAGGGCCAGCAAGGCACCGATGATCGCCAAAGGTATAGAGAACAGTACCACCAGCGGATACACGTAAGAGTCGTACAGCGCCACCATGATCAGGTACACGAAAATGATAGAGGCCAGCAAGGCGATACCCAGTGTACCAAAACCTTCGCTCTGGTTTTTTAGGTCACCACCAAACTCTACGCTCACGCCTTTTGGCATGTCTACCTCTGCCAGCTGCGCCTGGATGTCAGCACCGATTGAACCGGAAGGGCGACCAATCACGAATGCGTTCACGTTCACAGAAGTTACCCGGTTGTAGCGCTCCAGCTGCGAAGGGCCAGTAGCCTGTCTGATATCAGCGAACTGCGCCAGGCGCACCAGCTGTCCTTTGTTATTCACAAAAGTCAGGTTCCCGATGTCAGTTACGCTTCGTCGGTCAAACTCATCCAGGCGGATGTTGATGTCGTAGTCTTCTGTGCCGGAACGGAAGGTCACGTCGGAGTTTCCGCTGAAGGCCAGCTGCATGCTGGCACCTACGTTCTCCAGCGACAGGCCAACACTGGCCATTTTATCGCGGTCCACAACCACCTCGATCTCAGGGTTACCGCCCTCCACCGAAGTTTCAACGTCTACCGTACCGTTTACATTTTCTGTAATTTCCATCACTTTCTCTGCGAAGGTCATGACTGAGTCAAGGTTGGAACCTGAGATGATGATCTGGATCGGAGCCTGCGCGGTACCTACCAGACCAACCGGAACCGGTGTTACTTCCACATCGGGCAGCTTGCTTTCAATATCCGCTTTGGCCTGGCGGCTGAACTGGTCGGTGCTGAAGCTGCGCTCCTTCACGTCTACCAGTGTAACCGATACATCAGCTTTGTAAGCGGTATTCTGGCCGGCCTGTGCCGAAGAGGTGGTACCTACTGTGGTAAACACTTTCTCTACTTCAGGAATAGCCTGCAGGTACTCTTCCACTTGCTTGGTGGCAAAGTTGGTCTGCTCTACCGTAGCGTTCTTAGGCAACTCCAGTTGCAAACTCACTTCACCACGGTCGCCGGAAGGAATAAACTCTGAACCGATAAAGCCGAAGGGCACCAGCATGAACGAAGCAACCAACATCAGCAAGGTAACTCCCAGCGTAATGAATTTATGGTTGAAGGCCCACTTGAGGGCGGCTGTGAAACCATCGATGATGCGGTCCAGGAAGCGCTCAAATGCCAGGATGAATCTCCCGAAGACGTTTTTATCGGAGATGTGCTCCAGGCGGGAGAAACGGCTGGCCAGCAACGGAATCAGGGTAAAGGCTACGAACAAAGAGATCATGGTTGCTACCGCTACCACCACCGCAAACTGACGCAGGATGTCTGACACCAGACCAGAGGACAAAGCAATCGGAATAAACACTACCACGATTACGAGCGTGATGGATGTGACCGTCGCCATGATCTCACGGATACCGTCATAAGCCGCTTGTGCTGGCTTCTTGCCCATTTCCATGTGGCGGTGAATGTTTTCGATCACCACAATGGCGTCGTCCACCAGGATACCTACCACCAGCGAAAGGGCCAGTAGGGACATCAGGTTA
This sequence comes from Pontibacter ummariensis, assembly GCF_900188175.1. Classification (GTDB taxonomy): domain Bacteria; phylum Bacteroidota; class Bacteroidia; order Cytophagales; family Hymenobacteraceae; genus Pontibacter; species Pontibacter ummariensis. The sequence continues at coordinate 108,441 of NZ_FZOQ01000011.1, forward strand.
AGCGAGAAGCCGAACAGGTACATGGCAATAAACGTCGCCACCAACGAAGCCGGGATGGAGATCATCACGATCACGGCATTGCGCAGCGAGTGCAGGAAAAGCAGCATCACGGCAGCCACCAGGAACACGGCGATCACTAAGTCGTGTATAACTGAATCGGCAGCATCCAGGGTAAAATCAGAGGAGTCGTTGGCAATGTTAAATTTCAGGCCCTCTGCGGCATAGGTTTGCTCCAGCTTGGCAAGCGCCTCTTTTGTAAGGCGGCTTACTTCCACCGCGTTGGCATCCGACTGCTTCTGGATGGTGATACCAACCGAAGGCGTAGCGTTTACACGTGTCAGTACTTCTACATCCTTCTGGGTATCCTGCACTTCCGCTACGTCACCCAGACGTACAATACCGTTCTGGTCTTCGCGGATGATCAGGTTGCGCAGCTGGTCTAAAGACTGGAATTTACCAGCCAGGCGAATTTGTGTCTGGCCGCTTTCCTGCTTGATCTTACCCGTAGGGAAGTCGAGGTTAGAGTTGCGGATCTTCTGCTGCACCTGCAGAATTGAAAGATTGTAGGCTTCGAGCTTGTTTGCGTCGATGTTCACCTTGATCTCACGCTCCTGGCCACCCAAGATTTTGATGGCTGCCATCCCTGGTACTCTGGAAAGCTCAGGCTTGATCTTCTTGTCGATCAGGTCATAGAACTCTGTTGCCGACAGGTTGGCCGTGGCCCCCATCTTGATGATCGGCAGGTCGTCGAAGTCAAATTTGTTCAGGGTAGGCGCATCGGCATCTTCCGGCAATTTCGCCAGTATGGTGTTGATCTTACGCTGCGCATCCTGTAAGCTCAGGTCCACATCAGTGCCCTGGTTCAGCTGGATCGTGATGATGGAAAAGCTCTCCAGGGAGGTGCTTTTCATTTCTTTCACGTTCTCCAGCGACGATAGTGCGTCTTCAATTTCCTTTGTTACGGAGTTCTCCACCTCGTTTGGCGATGCACCCGGGTAAATGGTGCTGACCGTTAGTACCGGCGGGCTGAACTTAGGCAGCAACTCGTAGTTTAGGGATTGGTAGCTGACAACCCCGAGCAGGGTGAGGACGGTAAAGACCACCACCACCAGGGTTGACCGCTGTATCGATAATTTGGTTATGTTCATTTTCTAAATTCTCTTTAAAAGAAGTTGGTTTGTCTTTTTAGATTAAAGCACGGATACTTTCATGCCTTCGCGCAGGTTGATCTGACCACTCTGCACGATCTGCTCGCCCGGCTCTACACCTGCCAGTATCTCTACTTTGTTCTGTGTTACAGTGCCAACCTTTACATTTCTCAGGTAAGCTTTTCCGTCTTTCACCACGTACACCGTTGGGTTCTGGATGCTGCCTACAATGGCCTCACGCGGTAACAGAAGCGCATCGCGCGTGTCGGCTACCTCAAAGAGGGCTGTGCCATACATACCGGCTCTCAGGTTGTTGTTTGCGGCGTTTTTCACTTCCACTTCCACATCAAACTTCAGGGTAGGGTCGGCCTGCGCGGCGATGGCTGTCACGGTACCCTCGTACTCCTGGCCAGCGCCTGCATCTGCCTTCACGGTTACTTTATCGCCTTTCTCGATCAGCAGCACTTCGCTTTCAGAGGCTTTTACTTTCAACTTTAGCTTGTCCACGTTCACGATGTCATACAGCTTGGTGCCAGGGCCAAGGAAAGAGCCAACCTCTATGTAGATCTCGTTGATCTCACCACTGATTGGAGCCGTAATGCTGGCTTTGTTCAAGCGCTGGCGGGCAGCAACTAATTGGGCCTGGGTAGACTTCACTGCTAAGCGGGCTTCTTCCAGTTGCCTTTGCGTGATGGCCTCGCCGGCAGCCAGGTTTTCGAAGCGCTCCAGGTCTCTTTTGGCCTTTTCGGCATTTGTCTGTGCGGTAGCTAGGTCGGCAGCCATGGTGCTGTTCTCTACCTGTGCCAGCAGTTCACCTGCTCTAACTTTGTCGCCTTTGCGCTTCAGGACGCGCTTGACCTGACCTTGTGTTTCAGATAAAAGTGTCAGGCTTTGGATAGGGGCGAAGTTGCCCTGCGCTGTGAATGACTTATCCAGCTTGTCGGACTTAACTTCTGTAACTGTAACTGGAATAGCCTCACTCTTGATCTCTGCTACTGCTGCTTTTGCTGCCATTTGTTCTTTGTTGCTCATCAGCTTGAACCCAACAGCAGCTAAAACCACGATGACAATTACTATATAAATTACCTTCTTCATTTTTTATGTTTATTGTATTTGCTACTTAACTAGTGATTCTATTTCGCCCGCTGCCTGCAGATAGCTAAGCTGAGCAATTTTAAACTTCAAAACTTCGTTGTTCAGGTTTGTTTTAGCCTCCCTTAGCGACACCTCTGCGTCCAGCAGGTCTGTTAGCGGGGAAAGGCCTTCCTTGTACAGCTGGTTGGTGGTCTCATACACCTCCTGTGCCAGGTCTACGTTCTGCTCCTGTGTACGAATCGCGTTTTCGCTGTTTTCCAGCTGCTTCACGGCATTGGTCAGCATCACGGCTGTGTTCGTGGTGAACTTCTCAATATCCTCCTCTACCTTCTTCTGCTCCAGCTGTGCCTGCTTTATCTGGGCGTCTTTCCTGAACCCGTCAAAGATCGGTACGCTTAGCTTTAAGCCTACCACGGATGATTTGAAGAATGGAATGCTGCTGTCGAACAACTCATTGCGCTGTGTCTGATAGCCGTATTGCCCATAGGCCGACAGGGTAGGGTAGTAGCCAGCCCTGATATTTTTCTCCTGCAGGTTTAACAGCTGCTTCTGCGTATTCAGCAACTGGAATTGTGTCTTGTTAGCGGCCGCAGTGGCGGCATCTACTGTCGCTGTCAGCTTCTCCAGAGAGATCGTCGCGTCTTCCAAAGCCACGTCCTGCTCCAGTGGCATGCCCATGAAGAATTTTAGCATGTTTTTCTGCTGCTCAAAGGCCGTGTTCAGGCTCAGTCTTTGGTTCTCCAGGTTTGTCTTGCTGACCTTAATGCGGTTCACATCCACTTTCTTTACCAGGTCATTCTCGTACTGCAGCTGCATGATCCTCTCCAGCTGCGTTAGTCGCTCTAGGTTGGCCTCAATGGTATTGAACTGCTCCCGGGTCTGCAGCGCCTGCAGGTAGGCAGAGCCGATATTATAGATCAGGTCCTCCTGCACCATTTCTCTTCTCAGGCGGTACAGGTCCTGCGTGGTTCTGGCTGCCTCAAGTCCCACAAAATAAGACTTGTTAAAAAGGAGCTGCGTTAATTGCACGTTAGCGTTTGCATTGTAGTCCTTGCCGAATTGTACCGGGATGTCCGTGCCAGGCTGCCCTGCCAGGGCACCAGGCAGAATCTGCGTAGGCAATGCCGGAAAATAATCCAGGCCGCTGTTCGCCGACAGCTGGGGCAAGCCGTTGCTTTTCGCTTCCCTGATCTGCTGCTTCCCGATCTGCTCGTCGTAGTATGCTTTCTGCACGTCCTGGTTGTTGTTCAGGGCATACTGAATGCTCTCCTGCAGCGTCAGCGCTTTTACCTCGCCGCTGACCGGCCCCTGTGCAAAGGCCGGCTTCAGGCAGAACAGCATCAGGCCTACTAAAAAATATTTTTTGATCACAGTAGTATTGGTTTTATTGTTTGTTACTATTCAGTTAGTTCTGAAAAACAAGAACTAATGAGTGAAAAAAATTATTTCACTCTGCTCTTCTCCCACTTGTCGAGCAAATTAGGAAGCTCTTCCTGTAAAAAGTCCAGGAAATCCACAAACTCGCCCAGGCAAGTGTTAAACTCCGATGTCTTATCGGTGCGGCACTCCAGCACTTCCTTCAGTAGGACTTTGAAGTTGATGATGTTATCAATGCGTTTGGTGAGCGCATCGCGCCAGTTCGAGGTTTTAAGCCTGAAATAGCGCTTTCTGTCCCCCGGAAAGGTGATGTACTCTACTGGCCCCGTCTCAATTAGCAAGTTTAATGCCGTACTCGTAGCACTCTTGCTGATGCTGAGCTCCTCCCGTATCTCATCGAAAGTAAGCGCTGGCCTGTCCGCCACGTACATCAAGCCAAGGATGCGTCCGGCCACCGGCTGCAGGCCCATCTTCTCGTGGAAGATGCCGATCCGCTCGATGAGGGCTTTCTTTTGTTCGTCTAGCGTCATGTTCATTGTCTTGTTCTTTATAGGAACAGCACAAAGGTAGGCAAAGTTCTGTTAGTTCAAAATTTTAAGAACCAAATTTTTGTTTCCCGTATCTTCCGTAATAAATAGTTCATGAGCGCGCTAAAGATTTATTTTACTGGCTAAAGTACAGAACAAGAGGAAGCTAAACCTATAAGGCCTGTTCATCCGTAGGCTTATACTTTGTAAGGGTAATTTTGGGAATGCTTTTTGGAGGAGGCATCCTGTAGACTTTATTTTCCCTTTTGAATTAAGAACAAACCAAGAATCAAAGCATATGGCTTCACAATATAGTAGATGGTATCATCCCTACGAGATCAACGAAAAGTATAACAAGCGTGTCGCGTACTTCTGCATGGAGTATGCCATTCACCAGGCGCTTAAGATTTATTCCGGGGGGCTTGGCTTTCTGGCCGGCTCGCACATGCGCAGCGCGCACGACCTGCGGCAAAACGTGATCGGGATCGGCATGCTCTGGAAGTATGGCTATTATGACCAGGAGCGAAACGAGGACCAGACCATGCGCCCGCACTTCGAGCAAAAGTTCTACAGCTTCCTGGAGGACAGCGGCATTACCGTGCGCGTGGTGGTAAATGAGCACCCGGTGCTGGTAAAGGCCATGGTCTTAAAACCAGAGACGTTCGGGACAGCCCCCATCTATTTCCTGACAACCGACATCCCGGAGAACGATCACCTGGCCCGCACCATTACGCATCGCCTGTACGACCCGGAACCAATGGCCCGTATAGCCCAAGGTATTGTGCTGGGTGTTGGGGGTGCCAAAGTGGTGGAGGCTTTAGGGGGTACCGAGACCTTCCATATGAACGAAGGGCACGCGCTACCGCTGGCTTTCCGCCTGTACGAGGAGTACGGTAAGGTGGAGGAGGTGCGTAAGCGCCTGGTGTTTACGACCCATACTCCGGAGAAAGCCGGAAATGAGGAGCATGACATCAACCTACTTCAGAAAATGAGCTTCTTTAACGGGGTTACCCTGGATGAGGCGCGCGAAATTACCGGGATGCACGGGCATATGTTTAACCATACCCTGGCGGCCCTGCGCCTCTCGAAGGTAGCCAATGGCGTGTCGCAGCTGCACGGAGAGGTAGCCCGCGACATGTGGTACGGGAACGACGGCGTGTGCGAGATTAAGGCGATCACAAACGCCCAAAACGTGCCTTTCTGGATGGATACGGAACTGTGGCAGGCACAGGAGCGGGACGACAACAAAGCGATGCAGAAACGGAAGGGCGAAATGAAGCACCAGTTGTTCGACGTCGTCGCCGACCAGACAGGCAAGCTTTTCAGACCGGATGTGCTAACCATTGTCTGGGCCCGCCGTTTTGCAGCCTACAAACGAGCTGACCTGCTGATGCGGGACATGGATCGCTTTATGAAGTTGTTAAACAACAAGGAGACGCCCGTGCAGCTGGTCTGGGCAGGTAAGCCTTATCCGTTCGACTATGGGGCGATTCACGTCTTTAACAAACTCGTGAAGATGTCGCAGAAACAGGACAATGTTTCGGTGCTGACCGGCTATGAGCTTGGCTTGTCAAAGAAACTGAAAGACGGAGCAGATGTATGGCTAAACACACCACGCCGGCCCCGCGAGGCCTCTGGTACCAGTGGCATGACCGCTGCCATGAACGGTGCCGTTAACTTGTCGGTACAGGACGGGTGGCTGCCGGAGTTTACCCGCCACGGGGAGAACAGCTTTGTATTGCCTATTGTGGATACCTCCATGCCGGATGACATGCAGGACGAGGAGGACTACAACAACCTGATGCGCATACTGGAGCAACAGGTGATCCCGATGTACTACCATGACCAGGAGCGCTGGCTGCGCATTGTGAAAAACAGCATGCGGGACGTGGTGCCGCATTTTGACGCCGACCGCATGGCGCACCAGTATTACGAGATGGTGTACAACTATTAAAGCGACAACCTAAAAAAGCAAAAGGCCTCAGATTTCCTGAGGCCTTTTGCTTTTACTTCGCTACTTTGGGCTGCTATGCTTTCTCGGGAATGCCCTGCAGCGTAGCCAGCAGGAAGTCCCAGTACTTTTGCACAGAGCTGATCTGCACCCGCTCATCAGGAGAGTGGGCACCGCGGATGTTTGGCCCGAAAGAGATCATTTCCATGCCCGGGTAATTGGCACCAAGGATACCGCACTCTAGTCCGGCGTGGCAGGCATTCACCTCTGGCTCCGCCTTAAATTTAGAACGGTACAGGTCACCCATTAATTTGATGATGGCTGCCTCCGGTTTAGGGGCCCAGCCAGGGTAGGAGCCGCTCAGTTCTACAGATGCTCCTGCTAATTCCAGGGCACTCTGGATAGCGGCTGCCAGGTCTTCTTTCTCGCTGTCAACGGAGCTGCGGGTAAGGCACAGGACAGAATAGCTTCCTTCTTTTACCACTACGCGGGCGACGTTATTAGAAGTCTGTACCAGATTCTCGATATCCGGGCTCATGCGGTAGATGCCATTCGGGGTGGCATAAATTGCCCGGATTAACTTACCTGTGAACTCCTTGGGGGTAACCTGTGCAGGTGCCGCTACACTTTCGATCAGCACTTGCAGGTTTGGGTCTGTCGTGGCGTACTCCTGATTAAGTATTTCTGCCTGCTCCTGTACAAGGGCTTCGAGGGCTTCCTTGTTCTCCTCGGCAACGGCTAAGAGGGCATAAGACTCCCGTGGGATCGCGTTACGCAGCCCGCCCCCGTCCACGGTGCTCAGGCGCACGTCAAACCGCTTGATGGCCAGGTACAGCAAGCGGTTCATCAGCTTGTTGGCATTGCCTCTGCCCCGGTGGATGTCCATGCCGGAGTGCCCGCCCGTCAGTCCTTTTACAGTCAGTTTATACCCAACCGTACCGGCAGGTGTTTTTTCCTGCTCATACTGGCCGGTCGCGGTTACATCCACGCCACCAGCACAGCCAATTGTCAGTTCCCGGTCATCTTCTGTATCCAGGTTCAGCAGGATGCTGGCATCCAGTAAGCCCCCTTTCAAGCCAAGGGCACCGGTCATGCCTGTTTCTTCGTCCACTGTAAAAAGGGCCTCAATCGCTGGATGGGGGATGTCTTTAGAGGCCAGAACCGCCATGATGGTCGCTACGCCAATGCCATTGTCCGCACCGAGCGTAGTGCCTTTCGCTTTCACCCAGTCTCCGTCCACGTACATGTCGATGCCTTGCGTGTCGAAGTCAAAGTCCGTGTCGTTATTTTTCTGGTGCACCATGTCCAGGTGGCTTTGCATGGCGATGGTCTGCCGGCCTTCCATGCCCGGGGTAGCAGGCTTTTTGATAATGACGTTGCCTGTTTCGTCTTCATAAGTCTCCAGGCCGAGGCGCTGGCCAAAGTCTTTTATAAACTGTATCACGCGTGCCTCTTGCTTGGAAGGACGGGGTACAGCATTCAGGTCAGCGAAGTTGTCCCAAAGCGCTTTGGGCTCCAGGTTGCGCACTTCTGAGCTCATAGTTTAGGTGGTTTTAGTGTTGTTTTAGTTAAGCAGCCGCAGCTGCTGCCTTAAAGGTACACATTTCAGGCGTAAGAAGGGACCTTCCTAAGAGGACCGTACCTGTTGCCTCGCCATTGAATGATATTTAAGAATGATATTTTTAAAATTTATTTTTTTCTGGATGGCCCCGTTTCTATATTTGCACGCTTTTGCTAAACCGTTTTAGTAAGATGAGCGACAAAGAAGAGGGAAGAACAACAAGGATGTCAGAAGTGAGGGTGATCGGTGCCGACATAGGCGGGACACACATTACGGCAGCAGCGGTAAATCTCCTGCCCGGCACAGTGCATGAACGGAGCAGTACGCGCAAGGCTGTCTTGGCAAATGGCGCGAAAGAAGAGATTATCAGCACCTGGGCACAGGCGATACGGGAGGCAGCAGGCGGCAAAGTAGTGGCAGGCATGAGACTAGGCATTGCCATGCCCGGCCCTTTTGACTATGCACAGGGAATCTCCCTGATGCAAAACCAGGACAAGTACGATGCCCTTTACATGCTGGATGTGAAAGACCTCCTGGCGCTCGAATTGCAGCTGGAACCAGCCCACATTCGGTTCCTGAACGACGCTGCCTGCTTTTTGCAGGGAGAGGTCTTTGGCGGCGCGGCCAAAGGAGCGGCCAGGGCAATAGGCTTAACGCTGGGCACAGGCCTTGGTTCGGCCAAGTATCAGGACGGACTGGCAGCGGATGCCGCGTTGTGGTGTGCTCCTTTTAAAGATGGTGTAGCCGAGGAGTATATCAGTGCCCGCTGGTTGATCAGGCGCTATCAGGAGCTGACAGGCCAGAAAGTACGAAACGTAAAAGAGATGGTCGGGAAAGTGTCGGCCGAAAGCAAGGTACTGCAGGCGTTCCAGGAGTTCGGGCAGCATCTGGGGGAGTTCCTGCTCTCTTTTATCGGGGAAGCCGAATCGGAGGTGGTGGTGATAGGAGGAAACATCGCCAACTCTTTGGACCTGTTCAGGCCTGCTATGGAGCAGGCGTTGGCGGAAAACGGGATAATCATACCCATAAAGCAGGCACAGCTTGGAGAGTATGCTGCCTTGATAGGTGCTGCCAGCCTTTGGAAAGCGTAAAGGTACTCTCTCTTTTTCTTACAGCCCCTTCTTATATCGTGCAAAACTAATTCTTGCTGTTTCAGTAATTACTTTCCAACGCCAGGTGCTACAGCCGCAGGTGTAGTACCTGGCGCTGAGTCAGGCTGATCAGATGGGAAGATTACTACAAACCTTATTGTTGCTCTTACTTACCGGCGCCTTCTCTTCAGGCTATGCTCAGGGAGTGCCTTTAGAAGCCTACTGGGATGAAGGGCTTAAGTTCAGGAGCGAGGACGGCCTCCACGTGCTTGGCGTGGGGGGGCGGCTGCACTATGATATCGCTTTCCTGAATCAGGAGGAAGTATTGGACAGCCTGTTTGAAGAGATAACAGACAAAGCGGAAGTACGAAGGGCACGCATTAGCTTTGAAGGGGTATATAACGGCGTGTTTGCCTACGAGTTTGAGGTAGACCTGCAGGAAACCCTCGAATATGCCGACATGTACATCGCCTTCCTGCGCGTGCCTTACCTGGACCTCCTGATGCTGGGGCACCTCCGGGAGCCGTTCGGGCTGGAGGAAAACACCAGCAGCAATGAGATCCCTTTTATGGAGCGCTCCCTCACCAGCGCCTTTGGCCCATCGCGCAACCTGGGCATCATGCTACAAAAGCACTTTTGGCAAAACAGGGTGGGCGTCTACACCGGGGTGTTCAGACTAGTGGATGACCTGGGGGCGGATCTGGAAGGAGAGGGGAACCATGCCTTTACTTCGAGGGTAGCTTTCGGCTATGTGCTGGATACGACCGCAAATCGCGTACTGCACCTCGGGTTGGCAGGCAGTACACGGCAGCCAAAGGGAGGCCTGTACGAAGTGGAAATTGAAAACGAAACGAACACAAGCATTCGCTACATCAGAACCGGTAAGCTGGAGGAGGTAGACCGGGTAAAGCTGATAGGGGGAGAAGTGGGGTATACGCAGGAGGCCTTAACCCTTCAGGCCGAATATGTGAGTGCCTTCGTTAAATTTGAGGAGGAGGCAGGGTTGGCGAAAAGACACGGGAGGTATGAAAGTTATTACATCATGGCGTCCTATTTTTTGAGCGGCGGCCTTAGAAAATACGATACTGACAGCAACGAGCTCTCGGATATCGTTCTTACCCAAAAGAGACAGCCTTTTAGGGTAAACGGAGCGTGGGAGGTAGGTGTACGTTATTCTTATATCAATTTGATAGACAGTGTACAGCCGTTCCGGCAGATGCAGGATCTCACCTTGGGGGTAAACTGGTACCTTAGTTCTTCTGCTCGCCTGATGATGAACTATGTCTTCACTAAACTACAGCAGGAGTATAACGCACAGTCGCTTCAGTTTCGGATACAGGTTGTCTTCTAGGTGTAAGCCCCGATTCCGTTTGGCTTAGGAGTGCCTTGCCCTGCCTGCCACGCAAGGCGAATAACTGACGAAGGCAGAAAATACTCACCTTAAAAGAGGGGTTAAGAGCTCTAAAAAGCCTATTTTTAAGCTTTCTGAATAATTAGCAAAAATTTATACATGAGTACTGAAAACGAAAAACAGCAGCTTTTTAAAGAGACGGAGCAGAAATTAACAGCACAGGGCTTCACCGTGGAGAAGCAGGACCAGACCCGCCCCTGGGGAGGCTTTTTTGTGATAAACGAAGACCAGGCACAGCAGTTTGCCGACACATATTTCGATGGCATGGATGTGGACCAGCTAAAGATATCCGGTAAACTGAGTCCCAAGATCTTGATCGTGGCCCCGGAAAAGCGCCTGTCGTGGCAGTACCACCACCGCCGTGCCGAGATCTGGAAAGTAGTGCAGGGAAAAGTAGGAGTGGTAACCAGCGATACAGACGAAGAAGGTGAGTTGAAAGAGTACGAGCCAGGCCAGACGATTACCCTGAAGCAAGGCGAGCGTCACCGCCTGGTAGGCCTAAAAGACTGGGGCGTGTTGGCAGAGATCTGGCAGCACACAGATGCCAATAACCCTTCAGACGAAGAGGACATCGTGCGCGTGCAGGACGACTTTGGCCGCTAACAGGCGCTAAGCAAACATTGCAGCAGAGCAGGAAAGGGAGCCGTCATAGCTCCCTTTCCTGTTTTATTCTACCAAAGGACTAAGCCTCAACTTGTATCTGCCCTACCAGGTAGGTCCTCGCCTGGCCCTTAATGTACACTCTGTCGCCGGCATCTGTACAGGTCAGCTTGCCTATCCTGTCTGATAACTGTAGGGCTTCAAGCGCTGTTTTTCCTAAGCGCTTTGCCCAGAAAGGGATTAGGCTACAGTGGGCCGACCCGGTAACAGGGTCTTCAAAAACGGAGGCCTGAGGGGTAAAGAAGCGCGATACAAAGTCTACCGTGTCTCCCTGCGCAGTCACGATAATGCCGCCTGGGTCCAGGTTTACTCTGTCGATCTTTGACCGGTCTGGCTGCAAGTTGCGGATTTCTTCTTCAGACTTGTACACGAGCACGTAGTCCCGGGCCTTGTGTACTTCCTGCGGTTGTATGTTCAGTCCTTCCGCGATTTCTGAGGGCAGCGTACTTACCTGCGGTGCCCTGCTCGGGAAGTCCAGGCTGAGGTAATCTCCCTCTTTTGTAACGGTAAGCACGCCCGACTGCGTGTGAAAGGCAATGTTGGTAGCCGGGTACTGTAGGTGCTGAAACAGAACATGGGCCGAGGCAAGGGTGGCGTGCCCGCAGAGGTCCATTTCGATTTCCGGGGTAAACCAGCGCAGGTCCACATGCTTATCATGCTGTATGAAAAAGGCCGTTTCGGCTACGGCGTTCTCCTTCGCGATGGCCAGCAAAGTCTCATCCGGCAACCATTTCTTTAAGGGAACTACACAGGCAGGGTTGCCGCCAAATATTCTATCCGTAAAGGCGTCTACCTGGTAAATGGAAAGCGTCATATCGTTTAAGTTAAGCTTAGCTAAGCCGTGTAGGTGACTTCGTAGTGGCGTACTTCCTTGTCTTAGCTGACCATCATTTGTTGTGCCTTGTCTGACACCACGGCTACGGTGAGATGCTCGCCGGCAAATTTCTGAATGGCCTCCATAGAGGACCAGTTCGAGATAATCAGGAAGTCTACCGCATGGCTGAGCTCCCGCCGCATGATAGAAGCCCCCTGAAAGCCTTCCAGCAGGGCCATTTTCGGGAAAAGTTCTTCCTGCAGGTACTTCGTGTAGTTATTTGCTTCCTCAGGCTTTACCTGGCCTGTCCAATATCTTGCGATCATGTTCTGTTGCTTTTGAGCGCCTGCCATCCTGGTTCGAGGCGCTACTAATGCGGGCAATTTACAAAATATGACTGGAATAGGCGCGGGGAGCGCAGCAAAGCGGAGATTGGTCTGGGTCCTGTTAGCAACCAACATTTACTTGAAAGGGATCAAGTCCTTTGTTGCCCTGGGTTTTAAAGCCCGTTCCAGTTTCGTCCAGACAGGAGGTGAATAGTGCATGGTAAGCTGCTGGGGAGAGGGGTGCTGCACTTTTGTGGCTTTCCCTTCTGTTACCATTTAACGTGCACGGTGGCCCAGCTAATGAGTATCCTACTGTCGTTGGTCCAATGTACATAGGAAGCCTCATTGCACCACAGTGGTAATTTCTGCATGGCTTCGCGGTGCGGTGCAGCGTTCCGCAAGGCTTTCATGGCAGCGGCGTCTTGCCATCGCGTGAGTGTCCAGAACGTGAGGTGCTTGTCAATTAACTCTTTTCCTCCTAAAAAGCCCGGGCTCTGGCTTAACTGCTTTACTGTCGCCTCGTTGGCAAGAAAGAAAGCAGGCAGGTGAAAAACAGAGCTCACCCGAAGCCTGGTTGCTGATACAAAGACCATACGTGTTTTCCTTAGTTCTTAGAACTAACAGGTTTACCAGTCATGACAATTTTTTGTAAGTGGTTGCCACCAAGTAGGAAACAATAGCTCACAGGCCTGTTATGATTATGTTCATGGGAATCAGTAAAATAGCTTGGTAAATAAATGTAAAAAGAAGTAAATTAAGAAAAAGGGCAGGAAAGAGAGGGAACAGCTCTGTTTCTGATGGGTGAAGAAGATACCTGCCCTGCATTCTGGTGTACGCCTTGATCCTTTGGCCACGCAGCTTTGTTCCGCGTATAGATGCTAAACAATAAAGCAATTTCGTTAAAAGAATAAAATACCTATGTTAATTTTTTGGACGTTCGTGTTGGGGGCAGTACTGGGGTACCTGTATGGCTATCATATCAGGCCAAAGCAACGCTTGCGTAAGGCCCTGAAAGAGGTGCGGGAGCGGTGCGTGGCTGCCCTGGAGGAGGGAAACAAAGGGGTGTACAAGACCCTGGTTACAGACCACAACAAATCTTCGGAGCTAGTGGTAGAGGTACGGGAATTAGCCGTGACCCAGAGCGGGCAGGTGAAGGTGGAGTACCTCAGCGCTTTTTACAAGAACCCGGAGTTCCGAACCAAGAAGGGAGATGCCCTGCTGAAAGAAGTGCATGGGCTGTTGGGCGAGTACCTGCCTCTGAATGAGATAGAATGGTACGAGACCAATGAACGACACGAGAAAATAAAGAAGTACCTGAGTTCTTTACCCCTCACATACCACAACCTACTTTAACCCTAAAAAGATGGAAAAAACAGACATTTCAGCAGCCGAGAACAAAGAGTTGATCCAACAGCGTGCACAGGCCATCTCCAAAACCATTGACCCGACGAAGCCGGACAGCCTGAGTAACTTTGGTGTGGAGACGCAGCGCAAGCTGGGCTATTACTCCAACGAATTGCTGACCAAGGTAAAGGCCAAGGACTCCGGGGATGTCGGGGCTGCGATTAATGAACTGCTGAACCAGATCAACATGGTGAAGATCGACGGTGAGGAGAAACGGGGAATGTTCTCCCGCCTGCCTTTCGTGAATAAAATAAAGGATCGCTCGAAGCGGATCGCCACCCAGTACAACAGCATTTCTGAAAACGTGGACGACGTGGTCGTGAAGCTGGAGAAAACCCGGCAGAGTGTGATGAAGGACACGACCAGCCTGGAAGTGATGTTTAACCAGGCGGTGGAGTATATCCAGGAGATCCGGACAGTGATTGCTGCGGGTAAGATGAAGATCGAGGAGCTGGAAACAGAGACGATCCCGAAGCTGCAGGCCGAAGTAGAGGCAAGCGAGCAGGATGAACTGGCTGTGCAGCGCCTCAGCGATATGATCGCCTTTAAAGAGCGGCTTGAAAAAAAGGTGCACGACTTTACCCTGTCCCACACCATTGCCACACAATCCATGCCGCAGATACGCATGCTGCAGACAACCAACGATGTGCTGGCTCAGAAAATACAGAACTCCATTGTGACCGTTATCCCTGTGTGGCGCCAGCAGGTGGCCATAGCCCTGGGTTTGGAGAAGCAGCGCAAGGCCCTGGAGATACAGAAGAAAGTAACCGATACGACCAATGAAATGCTGCTGAAGAACTCTCAGCTCCTGAAGACCAACGTGGTAGCGGCAGCACAGGAAAATGAACGCGGCATCGTAGACGTGGAGACGCTGAAGAAGGTAAACCGTGACATGGTGGAGACGCTGGATGCGGTGATCAAGATATCGGAAGAGGGAAACCGCAAACGTGCCGAGGCGGTGAAAGAACTGGCAGCCGTACAGGAGGAGCTCAACAGCAAAGTGCTTGGCACCTTTGGCAAATCAAAACAAATTGAGGTAGAATAATGGAGGGCAAGGACAGCAAGAGCCAAAGCAAGCAGCATATTCTGTCGCAGGAGCAGGAAGCATTGCTGGACCTGTACATTCAAAAGCTGGATGATTACTTTGAGGGGCTGAAAGCGTCCGAGAAAGTACAGGTAGAAGTGGAAACCCTGCACCTGAAGAAGATACTGACAAAATGATAAGCTTCTTTCGCTCGCTTTTTGGCCTAAAGGAATCTACTGATACCAGAACCGTGGTGGGGGACCTGGCCCATGTCGATCCAAAGGATGTGCCTTACATCAAGCATTCGCATAAAAGGTTAAAGGCCTTGCAGGAACTGCATGCCCGTTTTAAGGGAACTCCGCAGGAAGAGAAATTTAAGGCTGTTTACGAGAAGACAAAGCATATCCATTCTTATCTGGTCGGGCTTAAGAGGGTACATGAGTTAGAACTCTTCCATTTGCAGCATACCGAGCACTTCATCAATACTTACTCGGTTATTATGGACGTGCACGAAAGCCAGACAGCCCCGGCTGGCCGGGCTGCCGGTATGGGCATGAAGCGGGAACTAAGGGTCGACAGCTTTCCGAAGAGGGTAAAAGTAGGAAGGACGAATGGCAGCGGGCACGCCCCCGACAGACACTTTGCCTACAAAGGCGGGGAGGCCGCTACCCTGGTGGCATCTGGCACCGCCGTAGCCGTCCCGGAGGTGTCCATCGATACCTTTTCCCGGATCACTTATGCGGGAGAACATGCCTCGCAGGAGGCCTTCTCAGGAGAGATAGGCTTTACCTCCACCGCAGAGGAGAAGGACGACTTTCTGCTGGTGGTAGCAGCGCTCTTTGGCATCGAAAGGGAAAGCCTGGCCTATGTCGGGAATACGCCTCTTGCTGTTCCAACCCCTGACGGAGCTAACCTGACGCAGTGCCTCCCGGTCATTTACTGGAGGGGTGTTAGCTATGCCCTCGACCTGGAGGAACACCGCCTGTTCCCGGTCAGGATCTATAGAAGAGGCCTTTGAAAGACAATCAGTTATCCTGGTCTCAGGTGCCTCCTAGTCCCATGCCTCATTCACGAAACAGTTGCGAATTCTTAAGGCAGATGCATAAATAAATGCTACCTTTGCAGCCTTAAATTTGTACCTATGATTTCAGTAGACGCGGTTACAGTTGAGTTTAACGGAGCTGCTCTTTTCAGCAACGTTTCCTTTAATATCAATGAGAATGACCGGATAGCCCTGATGGGTAAAAACGGGGCAGGAAAATCTACCCTGCTCAAAATTATTGCAGGGGTAAACAAGCCTACCCGTGGTAAAATATCGGCTCCGAAAGACGCCGTGGTAGCCTACCTGCCGCAGCACTTGCTCACCGAAGACAATTGTACAGTATTTGAAGAGGCGTCCAAAGCCTTTGCCAGCATCCTAGAGATGAAGGCGCAGATGGATGACCTGAACAAGCAACTCGAGACCCGCACCGATTACGACTCCGACGACTATTATAAACTGATCGAGCAGGTGTCGGAGCTGGGGGAGAAGTACTATTCCATCGAAGAGATCAACTTTGACGCAGAAGTAGAGAAGACACTGAAAGGGCTGGGCTTCTCGAGGGCCGACTTTACAAGGTCCACCAGCGAGTTTAGCGGGGGCTGGCGCATGCGCATTGAGCTGGCCAAGATCCTGTTGCAGAAGCCTGACCTGATCCTGCTCGACGAGCCTACCAACCACCTGGACATCGAGTCTATCCAATGGCTGGAGGACTTCCTCGTGAACAACGCCAAGGCGGTGATCGTGATCTCGCACGACAAGACCTTTGTAGACAACATCACCAACCGCACCATTGAGGTGACGATGGGCCGCATCTACGATTACAAAGTAAACTATACCCAATACTTGCAGCTGCGTAAGGAAAGACGCGAGCAGCAGCAAAAGCAGTTTGAGGACCAGCAGAAGGAGATCGCCGAGATACAGGCTTTTATCGATCGTTTTAAAGGCACGTATTCCAAGACCCTGCAGGTGCAGTCGCGTGTAAAGATGCTGGAGAAAATGGAGATCATTGAGGTGGACGAAGTGGACACCTCTGCCCTGAACCTGAAGTTTCCGCCTGCGCCTCGTTCCGGCAACTACCCTGTGATTGTGGAGGAACTGACCAAGCGGTACGGCGACCATACTGTGTTTCAGGACGCTTCGCTTACCATTAACCGGGGCGAGAAGATAGCCTTTGTGGGCAAGAACGGGGAGGGTAAGTCCACATTGGTGAAAGCCATTATGGGGGAACTGGAGTACGAAGGCAAGCTGCAGCTGGGGCATAACTGTATGATCGGTTACTTTGCCCAGAACCAAGCTTCCTTGCTGGATGAGGACCTGACGGTTTTCCAGACCATCGACGAAATTGCGGTGGGGGATGTGCGCACGCGGGTGAAAGACTTGCTTGGGGCCTTTATGTTCAGCGGCGATACCG
This sequence comes from Pontibacter ummariensis, assembly GCF_900188175.1. Classification (GTDB taxonomy): domain Bacteria; phylum Bacteroidota; class Bacteroidia; order Cytophagales; family Hymenobacteraceae; genus Pontibacter; species Pontibacter ummariensis. Next base: position 125,283 of record NZ_FZOQ01000011.1, read on the forward strand.
TAGAGAAAAAGGTAAAAGTGCTGTCGGGGGGCGAGAAAACCCGCCTGGCCATGATCAAACTGCTGCTACAGCCAGTTAACCTTCTGATCCTGGACGAACCAACCAACCACCTGGACATCAAAACCAAGGATATCCTGAAAGATGCTCTTAAGGCCTTCGACGGTACCCTTATCCTGGTGTCGCACGACCGGGACTTCCTGGATGGACTGGCGACAAAGGTCTTTGAGTTTGGCAACAAGCGCATCAAAGAGCATTTCGAAGACATCAACGGTTTCCTCCGCAACAAGAAAATGGAGAACCTGCGGGAAATCGAAAGAAACGTAGCTAAGTAAGCTACCAGGGCAAGGGTCACCTCAAATTAGTGCTTAACAACACCCTCATGGACGTAAAAGACAGTAACGGCAATATCTTGAACGATGGCGATTCAGTGACTTTGACAAAAGACCTCAAAGTAAAGGGTTCCTCTATGACGCTAAAAAGAGGAAAGATGATCAAGAACATCCGCCTCACGAACAGTCCGGAAGAAATCGACTGCCGGGTGGATGGCAGCAACATTGTGCTGAAAACAAGTTTTTTGAAAAAGGCCTAAAGTCCTTTTATATAAAAAAGCAAAAGCCCCTGCCAGATTGCTTGGCAGGGGCTTTTGCTTTTTAGGAAGCTGTTGCAATTTTTTGAAATCCCTGGCAAAAGCGGACTTACGTCAGGAGGAGCCGATAGGAAGTTGCCTGAAAGAGTAAAGCAGCTGTCTGTGTCACTTTTGTGCTTCTACAGCCGTGCTAAGGGATTCATAGCTGCCATCATAGGTTTCCAGTCTTTCCCCATTAATAAAGAAGGAAGGCGTACCGTTCACCCCACTCCGAATACCACTTTCAAAGTCTTCTTCGACCTTTGAGGCTACCTCCTCGCTTTCCTTGTCCTTAGAAAACTTGCCCACATCCAGGTCCAGTGACTCGGCAAACTTGTTCAGGCTGTCCTGGTCGAGTTGCTTCTGGTTTTCGAAGATCATGTCGTGCATTTCCCAGAACTTACCCTGTTGCCCGGCTGCTTCGGCAGCCTGTGCTGCCGGTTTGGCCATAGCATGCGACTGGCTTAAGGGGAAGTTCCGGTACACGAACCGGACCTGGTCTCCCTTTTCTTCCAACAGCTGTTTTACCAGTGGGTGTGCCTGTGCGCAGTGGGGGCATTGGTAGTCTCCGTACTCCACCAGGGTTACCGGCGCGTTGCTGCTCCCTGTCTGTTGATCGTGCTCGTTTACGGGTGGTGTTAAGTTTGCCATGTTATTCTTGCTCGTTTGCTTGCTTGTCTAAATCCTCCAGCGCCTTCAGGATGCCGTCAGCCCCAGGGTTTTCCCCTATAGGGGAGAGGTAGCTCCACTGGATCGTGCCCTTTTCATCCAACACAAACAGGGCCCGCTGGCTCCGGCCCTGCTCTTCGTTATAGGCCCCATATAGTTTAGAGACTTTTCCCTTTGGCTCGAAGTCAGCCAGCAGCGGAAATTGTATGTTGCCATTCTCCCGGTAGGCCTTATGGCTCCACTTACTGTCCACGGATATACCAATAATCTCCGCATCGTACTTTTGAAAGAAACTAAGCATTTCATTGTAGAGGGCGATCTGGTCGCCGCACACAGGGCTCCAGTCGTTCGGGTAAAACACCAGGACAACCCGCTTGCCTTTCAGGTCGCTGAGTTTAAGTGTTTGGTCAGGAGCGGAATGTAGCTCAAAGGCGGGGGCAGCTGTACCTTTCTCTAATAGCATAGGTGAATGTGATTTAAAACGGAAAGTATCTCCGGTTGTACCGCAAGAACTATGATTTGGTTTCCCCTTTGCAGACAGCCGTGGATCTTGCCAGGTAGTTACAGCGCTTGCTAGGGAACAAGTTGAAACAGAAAAGCCTTTCCTCTTATGCAGAAAGGCTTCGGGCACCTGTGTCAGAAGGACTCCCTCTTTGAGGGAGCTGCATTTCACAAACAGCGAATGAAATTCAGACAACCTAACCGCCAATGGGGGCTTTGCCGGTCTCGTTAGGACGTTACCTTGTTCAGAAAAAGGCTATAAGCTTTAACCCTTTTCTGCAGATGCAGCTCTGGCATATAAGCCCAATTAAGTAAAACAGAAGCAACTATAGACAACAACTAAAGCGCCAAAGGGGGCCAAGGAAAGTGGGCGGCTTGCGGTGTAACATTTTATTCGGGTTCTTCATGCCCTTCTGTCACCGTTTTAGTGCAATCGCCTGTAAGGCAGGGCGTACAACTCTTTCCATCTGACTTAGGCACGCAAGAAGTACTACTACCAGAGCACGCCTTTGACGTACAAGAAATTCCGGCTGTCACTAAAGTGTTGTCATCACCTTCCTTGAGCAAGGTGGTAGACACGTATTCATCATTTCTAGCGATCAAGTAATAAGCACCTTCAATCTCCTTCACCTCAGATGTTTGGAAAGTTATCTTTTGACCTGGGGTTGCAGCAGATAAAGTTCTTTCCAACTTTTCAATAATAGCAACAGAGTCAGCTGCCTCGAGGTGAAGACTTTCAGTAGCTAAGTTCTCCTTTACATCTGTTAGGCTCTCTTGCACATCATCCGAGCACGATGTGAATAACACTAAAAGGCATATAAGTTTTATGAGTTTCATGGGAGTATAATTAGATTTTTAAATTACGTAATACATTAGATAGGAACGCGACATATATGTTATTGTTTTAATAGTCATATAAAATTAGTGTAAAGTTATATTATAAACTCACTTTATCAATAGGTATGAATGTAGCCTTTTTCATTACAATCCGCCTGTGGAAACCAAAACGTAGGGAAGGCACAGAGGGCTCTCCCGCCAGCGTACCAAAAGCGGCAACTACGATTCCAGGCAATAGGAGGACATCTATAAGCCACGACCTAAAGGTGTCCGGTTCATGAAAGGCAGTAGGAAAATGGTCGTACAAGGACAAGCGGGGGTATAAGTAGGATAAATAAATAAAGGCACTTATGTTTTAACTATTTTAATATGTGTGCGTGCTTATGTAAATGAAAGTCTTATATTTAATCTATACTTTTAACCTGCCTCTCTCATGAAAAAGCTCTTCCTTTTGCCTATCCTTTTTTTTCTTATTTTATCTTCTTGTAGAGAAGATGATGAAACAGTGCCGCTCAATGAGCAGATAATAGGAACATGGAGGGAAACCATGACAGAGAGCCGCTTCTATGACGAACAAGAAAAGCAGCTCCACAAAGAATCACATGCTATTTCAACAGAATACCGTTTCGGAGCCGAAACCTTTTACATGGATTCTGGTGCGAAAGTGCCACAAAATTATAGCATCATAGAAGAGGGCGGTAAGCACTATTTAATCGTAGAGAACGGTCCGGTTAAGCGCTATGGTCTAAAAATATCAGGTGATAAAATGATATGGTCCTGGGAGAATCGCCCCTCTTCTTATTATCACTACCCGAGTGATGCGTTGAAGCCTGCGCATCGTCAGACTGTCAGCGTTGAGTTCCAAAGAGTAAGATAACCTGCAAGCCATAATAGCAGTTTATAAATTGCACAGAGGAGGCTACTCAGCATGTGTGGCCTCCTCTGTGTAAGGATAGTAACGTTTAGCAGGGACGCCTGAAGAGCAGCTTGATGAGCTTAGCTGGAACAGCGATCCCCCTTGGGTACTAAAGTTCCTCCCCTTCCAGAAGGCTGGAGGGGGTGTTTGCGTAATAACTACTTTTGTTTTAGACAGAACCTATTGCTAGACGGAGTACAATTGAGGGTTAAGTAAAACAGTTGCTGCTGTGGAGCTTTCGCACAGACCTCGGTTAAAAGCGTTGTGGCGCATAGAGGGAGTTAACCAAATCCTGATACTTCTCCAGGATCACCTTCCGCTTCAGCTTGAGGGTAGGGGTTAACTCCCCGCTCTCTACTGTCCACTGCCCTGGCATCAGGACGAACTTCTTTATCTGCTCTACGTGGTTGAAATGCTGGTTATACTGGTGCACGGCCTCATTGATCAGGTTCCAGGCTTGCTTGTCCTTCACCACTTCCTGGTCGCCGGGGTAAGGCTGGCCTTGAGAGGCATACCATTCTTTCAGTGCCCGGAAAGCCGGTACGATCAGTGCTCCCACGTACTTCTGTAATTCACCCACCACCATAATCTGCTCTATCCAGTTGCTTTCCACCATGCGGTTCTCGATGGGCTGGGGTGCTACGTACTTGCCGCCGCTGGTCTTGAAAAGCTCTTTCTTGCGGTCTGTGATCTTGAGAAACTTGTCCTCCACCATAGTACCTATGTCGCCTGTGTGCAGCCAACCGTCTTCGCTGATTACCTCGGCTGTTAGGTCAGGTCGTTTGTAGTAACCGAGCATGATGTTTGGCCCTTTGCAAAGAATCTCCCCATCGGCGGCAATGCGTACCTGCACATCTTTTAACAGAGGACCTACGGTGCCAAACATCCGGTTTCTTTCGCTGTACCGGTTGCCGCTGATGATGGGCGAGGCCTCGGTCAGGCCATAGCCCTCCTGTATCACAATTCGGGCAGCGGTAAAGACTTTCAGCAGGCGCACCTGGCAGGCAGCAGCACCGGTAATGATCGCCTTCACTTCGCCACCCAGGGCTTCGCGCCACTTGCTGAAGATCAGCCGGTTTGCCAGCGCCAGTTGCAAGCGGTAGCTGAGGGGTAGCGGTTTGTTGATCTCGTATTGTTCACCCAGGCGTAGCGCCCAGAAAAACAATTTGCGCTTTGTGCCGCTTAGCTCTTCCCCTTTGGCCACAATGCCTTCGTACACTTTCTCCAGGAGGCGGGGTACGGTGGTGAACAGCGTCGGCTTTACCTCCCGCAGGGCCTCTCCAATTTTATCCATGTGCTCCACATAGTAAACGGAGACGCCGCAGTAAAAAAAGCAGTAGGTCGCCATGCGCTCAAAAGCGTGGTTAAGCGGCAGAAAGCTGATCGTCCTTTTTTTGAATACGCCTACTTCCTGAATCACCAATGCGCTACTGAACACATTGCTAAGAACATTACGGTGCGAAAGCATCACTCCCTTGGGCGTACCTGTGGTGCCGGAAGTGTAAAGAATGGTCGCCAGGTCTTCTTCCTGCACAGCCGTTTTGTGCTGCTCTACCTGTAATAATGTTTTTGGGGGCGCCTCTTTCAGTAATTCGGCATAGTGGTGTGCCCCGGCTACTGGCTGAAAAGTATAGACAGCCTGCAGGTCCGGTAGCTCCTCCCAGATACTGGCTACTTTCTGGTAAAGCCCTTCGTCTCCTACAAAAACGAGTTTCACAGCGGCATCTTGCAGGATAAACCGTAGTTCGTTGTTGTTGATGGTCGGGTACACCGGCACCGACACAGCACCTATCTGCTGCAAGGCCAGGTCTACCATCATCCATTCCGGACAGTTGTGGCTCAGGATGGCCACTTTGTCTTTCGCCGCTATGGTGCCGTCTCCGCTCGTGATCCCTAACTCCAGCAAAGCGGCGCTGATACGGTTTACCCTGTCGCTTACTTCCTGGGTGCTGTACTTCTTCCAGACTCCGTTCTCTTTGGCCGCCAGCATGTCTTCCAGCGGGAAGTTCTGTAGCTGATACGTTAAGCAGTCAAACAACCGCTTTGGTTCGTTCTTAGAAACCATGTTCTTTCTTCTCTCTTCTAGTACCAATACCTCCTGTACATACTCTAAACCTTCAGTTCAGGTGTTAATCTTACTCTCAGGCTGTGTGGAGGTATCTCACGATGTAAAATTACTGCTTTTAACCGGGTGTACGGCAATTATGGCTAGTGGAAAAGTACTATGAGACACAGCAGGAGGTGAGCCTAAGTAATGTCAGTAATATGGCAGAGATGGTGCTGCTTACAGGTAAGTAACTGCAGCAAAAGGATGCGAAGCGCTCGCAGGATAGGCAGCTTCTCAGAGATCAAGCCAAGCTAAATCAAAAAACGGGCCTTGGTAATTCATTGGGAACGCTATATTATGGAGAGTCTTTATTAAATTACCGACTCATACCATGCACCCATTATTTCTTTCCGCGTTCTGATGATTAAAAAGGCCACTGCCCTCCTCTTTTTTCTGCTTACCTCCCTTTATTGTTTCCCACAGGCTCCTGATGTTTTCCCACAGGCTCCTGATGTGACCGCGCTCACGAAGAAACTACAGCAGACAACCGATCCTAATGAAAGGGTAGAAGTGTTAAATGATCTGGTTAAAGTAGTTGCCTCCAAGGATCCGCAGGCAGCCATCGGGTACGGCAAGCAGGCCCTTGAACTGGCAGAGAGCGGCAAGGATCAAAAGCTTTTGGCAGACGCTTACCACAACCTTGGCGCTGCCTACCAACTTTCAGGAGATTATAAAGCTGCAGCAGATCATAATTACAGGGCGGTTCAAATCAGGGAAACCATTGGTGATAGTCTGGGCCTTTGTACTTCCTACAATAACATCGGCAACATTAACAACTATCTGGCTTCTTACGACAAGGCCCTTACCTTTTACCTGAAATCACTGAACATCGCGAAGAAGATCCGTAACAAGGAAGCAATCAGCCGGGCCCTCAATAACATTGGCTATGCCTATCAGGTACAGGAAAAAGTAGAAAAGGCTATCGACTACTATGAACAGGCGCTCCCGATAAAAGAAGAAATCGGAGATAAGGTAGGCTACACGGTAAGCCTGATTAACCTGGGTGACCTGTACATGAAAGCCGGCGAGCTGAAGAAAGCAACCGACTACCTGCAGAAGGGGCTTGCGACAGCACAGGAGACGGACCATCAGCTAAACATGGGATACGCCTACCGGGGGCTGGCCGAGGCTTTTCAGCAATCGGAGAACTTGGCAAAAGCTGCTGATTATGCTCTCCTCAGCCTCGAGATTTCCGAAAAGCAGCAATCGTATTTTGAGATAAAACAGTCCCTTGACGTGCTAAACGGGATTTACCTGCAGGCGGGAAACCTGAGCAAAGCACACGAATACCTGACGCTGTCTTCCGCCTATAAGGACAGCATCCATAACGAAAATGCCAGACAACAGATAGAGGACCTACAGGTGCGGTATGAGTCTGAGAAGAAAGAGAAAGAGAACCTGAAACTCGCCGCTGACCGGGATCTGCAGTTAACCAGGCTAAATAGCCAAACAAGAATTACATACCTTATTGGGGCACTACTGCTCACGTTTGCGATACTGACCTTTGTTCTGTTCAGAGGCAAAAGGCAGCTTCGTCGGCTAAGTGCATCACTTGTCCGGAAAAATGAAGAGATCAGCACGTCCGCCGAAGTGCTCAGGCAACAGGCAGTGCAGTTACAGGAGCAGAAAGAGCAGCTAGAGAAAAGCAACAGTATTAAGGACAAGCTCTTCTCGATTATAGCGCATGACCTCAGGAGCCCTATGGTAAACCTAAAGGGGCTGCTGCCCCTGTTGCGGAAGGGTGCGGTGCCGGAGGAAAGGAAAGACATGTTTCTGGACATGATCGAGGAGAACCAGCAGAGCACGCTGTGGCTAATGGACAACCTTTTCCAGTGGGCAAGGGCGCAGATGGACGGGGAGGGAGCCAGCCCGGTGGCAGTGAACCTCTCACAGCTTGCCGGGGAAAACATCAAGCTGCTGCAAGCACAGGCTGCAGGGAAGGCTATCCGCCTGGAAAGCACCATCGGAGAAGACGCTGTTGTTTATGCGGACCTGGAGATGACAAAGCTCGTGCTACGGAACCTGATCTCTAACGCCATTAAGTTTTGTAAGCAAGGCGATAGCGTTGTGGTAAGCGCTGCAAGAGCGGAAGGCTTTATCGTAACGTCGGTAACAGATACAGGCATAGGTATCCCCGAGAACGTGAGGGGCAGGCTGTTTGATGGCAGCAATTTTACCAGCAAGGGTACTGCTAATGAAAAAGGAAGCGGCTTGGGACTGCAGCTGTGCAAGGACTTTGTAGAGCGAAACGGCGGCCTTATCTGGGTAGATAGCCAGCCAGGCAAGGGGAGCAGCTTTCAGTTTAAGCTGCCTCTTGTGCCTGCTCACCTAAGCAAAACAGAAGAACAGGATACCGGTCTTGTTGCCTACGCCTAGTTCTTGATCTTCTCAGGAAGAAGTAAACCACCCGGCTCGCCTATTCCTAAGGAGAACCGGGTGGTTTTGTTTTAGACCTAATCCAATGTATAAATGGGATCTAATGCGGCAGCTTCTCCCGCACAAGGCCATAGACATAAGTGCCGGCCACGGCACCGGCTATGGCCAGGAGTATGGCCCAATAGCCGTAGCCCAGGTTTACGAACAAGGGACCGGGACAGGCTCCTGTCAGCGCCCAGCCCAGGCCGAAAACAGTGCCACCCACCAGGTAGCGCGGCACAGACATTTCTTTGGGCTGGAACACAATGGGGTTGCCCTGGTAATCGCGCAGCTTGTACTTCTTGATGAGGTGTACTGCAATTACCCCCAGTATGACAGCCGAACCGATGATGCCGTACATATGGAATGCCTGAAAACGGAACATTTCCTGTATGCGGTACCAGGAGATGGCTTCCGACTTACTCATCACGATGCCGAAGAGAATACCGGCCAGTATAAATTTAATTCCTTTCATTTCAGTAATTAACGAATTTAAAACAGCAGCGGTAGCAGGATAAACGTGCTGATCAGCCCGCCGATGAAGAAGCCGATCACGGCAATAAGCGAAGGCAACTGCAGGTTAGAGAGGCCGCTGATGGCATGGCCCGAGGTGCAGCCCCCGGCATAACGCGAGCCGAAGCCAATCATAAAGCCGCCAATCAGCAAGAGCAGGAAGCCCCGCACACTCAAAAGTGCTTCAAAGCTGAAAATTTTCTCCGGCTGCAGGTCATCGGGTGCCGAAAAACCTAACTCGCGGAGGTCTTCTATGGTTGCCTGTGAAATCTGTACCGGATCGTCTCCGGACATAAACTCCGACGCTATCCAGCCTCCCAACACGGCCCCTACTAAAAAGAGCAGGTTCCAGGTCTGGGCGCGCCAGTTAAAGTCAAAGAACCTGCTGTGCTTACCCGCCCCGCAGGCCGCGCAGATAACCCGGAGGTTAGTGGAAAAGCCAAACGACTTACCGAAGAACAGTAACAACACCATGATAAAGGCGATCAGGGGACCTGATACATACCATGGCCAAGGATCTCTTAAAACTTCTATTATATTTTCCACGCTTAATTTTCTGTTTGGAGGAGCAGGAGAGGCAAGGCCCGGGCCTCCTGTTAGCTACCTGTTAATTAATATAAGTAAAGGGCCTGTACTCTTAAAGTATTGTTTCCTGAATTAAAATATAAACGCCCATCGCCAGCACAAACCAGCCAAAGCCCCGTTTCAGTTTCTCCCCTCTAATGCGTGTGGACAGCGCAGAGCCTATAAAGATACCGAGCACTGAGATGGTTGAGAAGGTTAGCAGAAACACCCAGTTGATGTCGTAGTTGAAGATATCCCCCACAAAACCTAACAGCGAGTTGGCTGCAATGATAAAGAGCGAAGTGCCTACGGCCATCTTCATATCCAGACCCGTGAAGAGCACCAGTGCCGGAATGATCAGGAAGCCTCCTCCGGCGCCTACCAGCCCGGAAACAAAACCCACACCAGCCCCTTGTAACAACACCAGCAGGTAATTGTTTTCTGTAGCCTCACCCGTTGTGGTAGCTGAATGGTAGTTGCTCTTGCGGATCATGCTAAAAGAAGCGGCCACCATCAGGATGGCGAACACTACCATCAACAGCATGTCTTTGGTTACCTGCAGGCCAAGCAGCGTTACGACGTGCTCCGGTATGGCCGGCACGATGTAAAGCCGGGTCAGGAACACGGTCAGCAGCGAAGGAGCCCCAAAGAGAACCGCCGTTTTAAAGTTGACGAGGCCCCTGCGGTAAAAGCTGACGCTGCCCACCATGCTGGTTAGCCCCACCACAAAGAGGGAGTAGGCTGTCGAGATCACCGGGCTAAGCCGCATGAGATACACCAGGATGGGCACCGTCAGTATAGAGCCGCCACTCCCTGTTAGCCCCAGTGAGAGCCCGATGAGCACAGCGGCCAGGTATCCTAAAACTTCCATACGAGTTCCTTTAAACTTAAACTGGTGCAAAGGTAGGGCGCATATGTAGCGCTGTCAGTGACAAGTATCACATGAGTTGATTTGCTCACAGTATGTCCAGGTTTTTGATCTCCAGAAAACTGCGGTGAAGCACCAGGGCTCCTTGTTGCTCCAGTTTTTTGAGCAGGCGGGAGATCACTTCACGGGAGCTGTTCAGGTCATCAGCAATCTGCTGATGGGAAAGGCGCACTTCCTGGCCCAGCCTTTCCTGGTGGCGGCGCAGGTAGAATACCAGCCGCTCGTCCATGGCCTTAAACGCGATGCTATCCAGCGTCAGTAGCAGTTCCTCAAAGCGCTGCCGGTAAGAGCCGATCACGAAGCTGTGCCAGCTTTTATATTTTGCGAGCCACTGCTCTGTCAGGTGCTGCGGCACTAGCATCACCTCAGAGTCCTGCACAGCCTTCGCCATGATCTGGCTCTTCTCATTTCGGACAGAGCACATCATGGAAAGGGCACAGGCGTTCCCGGGCTCCAGGTAGTACATCAAAAACTCATTGCCTTCCTCATCTTCCCGGTAAATTTTCAGCAGGCCGCTGAGCAGCAGGAGGGAGGAGCGCAGGTACTGCCCTGTACGGATGACCTGTTCCCCTTCCGAAAAGCTGCGAACGGTACTCTCCTGTAGCAGGTCATCCAGGAGGGGCCCTTCGAGCTGGGGGAACTGCTTTTTAATATCTTCTTTCGATAAATTATCCATGAGGCTCCTTAAAGGTCATTCGGCTGTTTCGTTCGTGTGATGGTACTGAAGGTATTGATCATTAAAGTTACCTTACATTTGGTTAAGCTGTGCAATTAAATGGCCTGTTCAGGCTCTTTTCGCCTCGCCGGCAGGGCCACAATCTTCCTTGGTGGGGTAGGACCTACGGAAAGAAGTTTGCCATCCCGCCTTCGGCACCCTCCTTGTAAAAGGAGGAAAGAAGAAAAGAACCAAGACCCTCCTAAGCAAAGGCCCCTTACTTGCTGAAGGCACCAGCAACAAATAAATGGAACATTCGTGCACCTGGCAAAGGCTTTTTCGCTGTGATGCAGGAAGCTATTCTTAGCTATGAGCACCGTTTCTAAACTCGGTGATTGCTTCGCTTAAGTCGAGTACCTGGGTTTGGGGCAAGGCTGCTTCCAGGATACTGCTTCCGGCGGCGGAGCGGTAGCCTCCTGCGCAGTGCACTATTACAGGTTTATCGGCAGGAACTTCCTTTGCCCGTTCCCGCAGTTCCGGGAGTGGGATGTTCAGGGCATGTTCAAATATTTTCTGCGCTTTGGTTTCAGATGAATTGCGGACGTCCACAATGGTATAGGCTTCCGCGTTTTTGCCTAACTCCTCTACGCCAAACACAGGAGAAGAGGTAGGTGCCTCCCGACCATCGAACACGAAAGCACCTTTGATCAACTGCTCATAGCCGATCTTGGCTGCTTTCGCAACGACTTCCTGAAGCGCTTCTTCGCTTTCCGCTATCAGGTAGAAACGTTCCTCCGGTGCTATGATGCTTCCCAGCCAGGTTTCGAACTTACCGCCGTTTTGGATGTTGATCGCACCTTCGTAGTGCCCTTGCTTGAAGGTTTTCTCCTTGCGTGCATCTACGATGAGGCTGCCCGCCTCCGGCCTAAAGTTTTTCTCCAGCCACGGCACCTCCTGTATGCTTGTCCGGTAAGCCGGGGCGCCCTTTTTATTCAAAGCCACATCATAGCCGAAGTACTTCGGTATAAAAGGCTGGTCTTCGGTGATTAGCTGCACAAAATCCGCTTCGCTCATCTGCTGCAAAGCGTAGTTCCCGGCTTTTTCTGCCCCCATCGTGCTGCTGTTGGCCTCGCTGAGCGATTTCCCACATAAGGTGCCTGCTCCATGCGCCGGGTATACAATTACGTCATCCGCGAGCTGCATCAGCTTTTCGCGGGTACTGTGGTACAGCTGTCGCGCCAGCTCCTCCCGCTTTGCGGTAATGCTACCTGCCTTCTCGCGCAGGTCCGGGCGCCCGACATCGCCTATAAACAGAGTGTCGCCCGTAAATACCGCTTTGTCCTGGCCTTCGTGTTCCAGCACAATGCTGATGCCATCCGGGGAGTGGCCGGGCGTGTGCAGCGACTTCAGCTTTATATCACCCATTGGCAGTTCGGCCCCTTCGTCAAAGCTGTGATGGGGGTAGTCGGCTCCCACCAAGCTATGGGCATAAATCGTGGCACCCGTCTTTTCGTGTATCTCCAGGTGAGAACTTACAAAATCAGCATGCGGGTGCGTTTCAATGACAGCTATGATCCTAGCCTGGTGGGCTTCGGCAAACTCATAGTAGGGCTGCGGGTCTCGTGCCGGGTCGATCAGGACCACCTCACCCGTACCTTCACTTAAGATAGCGTACCCGTACTGCGCTAAGCCTTTGTCTTCAAACTGCTGTAATTTCATTTTTCTAGGTTTATCTCTTTTTTATACGGCAAGTCCTGCAGGACTTACAAGTCTTTATACAAAAGTACGGCTTCAGCACGCTGCGTTCAGTGACGTTAGTCACATAAGCCTGCCTCAGTTATGCCTCCTCCTGTAGCAACTAGCAGTGTCCCCCAGGAAAGTTGACAGTTGCCCGGCCGCTCGCTCTTTAAAAAGACCCGTACTTTGGGAACAGGGTTAGGTCAACAGCAGGAAATCTTTCCGCTTGGCATAGTGAAAAAAGGGCTGTTTTACGGGACTACGGGCTCTAAAAGCAGGCAGGCAATGGGTAAAGTTAAATATATAAGTAGCATTGTTATATGATTTGGGAGTGGCGTCGTATAAGGCTATATATTCTAGTTTAATATGTTAAAACATTAAACATCAGTTAAGCATGACGATAAAACGAGCACATTTGTATCTGCTTAGGCACAGTTCCTGGTCTGTGGTGCTGGGGATGGTACTGGCCTTCACCTCCTGTAGCCCCAGAGCCACCATTCCGGATACAGGCAAGGCAACCGCTGAAGCAGCTCCGGTGAGTGCACCGGTAACGACTGAAGAAGAGGCGGAATATGAGGTGCCGGTGGAGTATTATACATTGGATAACGGCCTGAAGGTGGTGTTGTCGCCGGATGAGACAGCCCCCATCGCCACCGTTGCCGTGTACTACAACATTGGCTTCCGGAATGAACCGAAAGACCGTACAGGTTTTGCGCACCTGTTCGAGCACATGATGTTCCAGGGCTCGGAGAACCTGGGCAAGATGGAGTTTATAGAACTGGTGCAGAAAAACGGCGGCGTGTTGAACGGCAGCACCCGCTTCGACTTTACCAACTACTTCGAAATTGTGCCAGCGAATAAGCTCGAAACCGTGCTCTGGGCCGAGGCAGACCGAATGAAAGGACTCAAGATCACGCAAGACAACCTAACTAACCAGCAGGGGGTGGTGAAAAACGAAGTGAAGGTGAACGTCCTCAACCAGCCTTATGGCGGTTTCCCCTGGCTCGACATGCCGCAGTACGCGAATAAGAACTGGTACAACGCCCATAACTTTTATGGCGACCTAGAGGACCTGGATGCCGCTACGCTGGAGGATGTGAAGTCCTTTTTCGAGACCTATTACTCACCGAACAATGCCGCCCTGGTGGTAGTGGGCGACTTTGAGCCGGAGGAGGCGAAGGAGTGGATACAGGAGTATTTCGAGGATATTCCTTCTTCCCCGGTGCCGCCCAAGCCAGACCTGTCGGAGCCACGGCAGGAAAAGGAACAGCGCTTTACGAAAGACGACAAGCTGGCTACCCGCCCGGCGTTGGCTTTTGCCTACCACATGCCGGAGCGGAACACCCCCGAGTATTATGCCATGGGACTGCTGGATCAGATCCTGCTACAGGGCAACGATAGCCGCCTGTACCAGGCGCTGGTGCAGGACCGTGGTTATACCGGTTCAGTGGGTGGCGGCATTAACTCGGATCTGGGTAACATGTTCAACTACAACGGCCCCATGCTCTGGATGGGCAGCCTCGTGCACGACAAAAACGTGTCGGCCGACTCTATTGTGGCGGTATTGGACGAGGAGGTCCAGCGATTGCAGGAAGAGGGGATCGACCAGGAACTCCTAGACCTGGCCCTGGTCAAAATGCGCTCCTCGCTCTACGACCAGGTAAGTCAGATGTACGGTTTCGGTAAGGCCGACCTGCTGGCAAGCTTCGCCTTGTTTGACGATGATCCGGCCCGCATTAACGCGCTGGAAGAAGAGTTTAAGAAAGTAACGCCTGAGCTGCTGCAGAAGACCATACGGGAGTACCTGCGGCCTACCAACCGTACCGTTTTAGTTGTAAATCCACAGGCACAGATCTAAAAACATGACGATGAATAAGCTATTTTCTATTTCAATGAGTGCGCTGCTAGCCTTTGGTGCGTCAACAGCCGTAGCACAAAAACAGACACCGCCGCCGGGAGGTGAGCCGAAAGACTTTACTTTACCAGCGAAACAAGAGTTTACCCTGCCGAACGGCCTGGAGGCAACCCTGGTACCCTATGGAGAAGTGCCCAAGGTAACGGTGAGCATGGTGGTAGAGGCCGCCAACGTGCACGAGGGGCCGGATCAGAATGGTCTGGCAGACATTGTCGGCAGGCTGATGGAGGAGGGAACCGCTACCCGTAGTGCCAAGCAAATTGCCCAGGAGGTAGCCCGGATGGGAGGCTACCTGAATGTGGGGGTAGGCCCGAACCAGACGGTGATATCAGGCGAGGCCCTGACAGAGTACGGACCGGAACTGATTGCCCTGATGGCCGACGTGCTGGAGAATCCGGCTTTCCCGGCATCGGAGCTGGAGCGCGTTAAGAACGACTTTAAGCGGCAGATGAACTTGGCACGTGCCCAGCCCGGTACGCAGGCAAGTGAGAAGTTCAGAGCTACCCTGTATCCGAACCATCCTTATGGCCGTGAGTTGCCGACCGATGAGCAGGTCGATTCTTACTCTTTAGAAGAGGTAAAGGATTTCTACCAAAACCAGTTCGGGGCCCAGCGGACCCATGTGTACGTAGCCGGTAAGTTTGATGAATCCAAAATGAAGGAGGCCATTACTTCGTCGCTCAGCGACTGGGAAAGAGGGCCGGCCCCTAGGATACCGGTTGCCCAGCCTGTTACGAAGGGGGAGATGCTCGTGCTGGACCGGCCCGGAGCCCCGCAATCCACCATCGTGTTTGGCTTGCCCGTGGTGCCTGTCTCTGATCCGGACTATATGAAGCTCCAGGTGGCCAACTCCCTGTTGGGTGGTTCCTTTGGGTCCCGCATTACTCGTAACATACGCGAAGACAAGGGCTACACCTATTCCCCCCGCAGTTATATTAACCCCCGTTACAAAGTAGCGGAATGGGCGGAACAGGCCGATGTGACCACCGAGCATACGGGTAACTCCCTGAACGAAATCGTGTATGAGATCAACCGGCTGAGCAAGGAGGCTCCCGCAGCCGAAGAGCTGGAAGGCATACAGAACTATGAGGCAGGCCTGTTTGTGCTTCGTAACTCCACCCCGGGCGGCATCATCAGCCAGTTAAATTTTCTGGACTTGCACGACCTGCCCGATAGCTATCTAACGAATCAGGTACAGAACATTTATGCGGTCACCCCTGAGCAGGTACGCTCCATTACTGAAAAATACATACGCCCCGAGGACATGACCCTGGTGGTGGTAGGAGACAAGCAGCAGATAGACGCCCAACTGAAGAAGTTTCAGGAAGACCTGAAGAAAACTACTGCAACGCAGTAAGAGATGGCATCTGGGCAAATGGTACTGAAGTAGGGTTAAAAACAGGTATGCTATGCAAGAAGCACTGATTGTAGGACTGGTGATGGCGTTTTCAGGGGTATCTTACCTGGTGTACAGGTTATACCGCCGGAAAAAGCCGCCCAGGAAGTTTCATGATCATTATTGGTAAGCGTTGGCTGCCATGTTTCGCGAAACATGGCGCACCTTGCCTTTTATGAACCCGAGCTTTGTGAGCAAGACGTGCACAAGCTGTCTGTCTGACAGATGGCCTGTGCACGTCTTGCTTTTTACAAGAGGAGCTGACCTGATCAATAAAAGTGTAGCAGTCAACACCAAAAAAGTATTACGCCTGATACAACGCTTTTAGTACTAGCCTTGTCTTACCTTCAGGATCAAAAAAGGCTATAATAGAATACGCTGCTACGGGCAATACCTAAATGGTGCTGCTAACCACTGTACTCTTTTTTGAGTGGATACGAATGCTTTGAAGGATATAGTTCCTGATTCCTTCTATGACTTTAAGTTGTTCCCTGACGAGTTCTTATTTGTACCAGGACGCTGCGGTACGGCTGGATAACATCATAAAGGATAGCATCAGCCAGATAAACAGCCAGAAACTACTGCTGTTGATAAACAAACCAGATGACCGAAGGCTATAGGAAATCTTTAACCTGTACGTGGTAGAGGCTTACAACCACCTGGAGATAGCTGTTTAGGGCTCAATTTAAAAGTAAGGAGGCGCTTTAACGTTTAACCTAATACCATTCCGCCAATCGTTAGGTAAGGGCAAGAAGGATAAGCTTTTTTCGCTTGCGCATACGGTTAAGTTGGGAAGCCATTCCGCAAAAGTATCTTAAGCTGCAAAGGAGAGGAATTCCGTATGCGCAGGAGCCTGTGACGATGGCGCGTTAAAGAAAGCCAGGCTTATTTAATTAACGATCTTTATCCCCACGCCGAGCAAACCATGCAAGGCTATGTTGCTCACTTTGGCCTCCCCGTTTGCGACCGGAACCCCAACATAAGAAGCTGTCACCCGGCCTTCTCCCAGTATAAACCACCTGTCAGCAAAATAATACCGCTTTGCCATAGCAGCTTCTAGAGTGGGGCCGGAGATGTAGTAGCCGGCGTTAAAGATGCCTTTGTTTTCGGGGTAAAGTTGCTGGCGTATGGTAGATTCGGGATGCGTGATCACGATGCCACCCCCTACGGACCAGGCAAAGCCTTTGAAGGACCAGGCACAGATCAGCGTAAGCAGGTTAAAGCCTTCTGTAATGGAAAAGCGTTGTACCTCCGGCGGCAGGTTGTCGAGGATAAGCTTATGGTGGGTAAACTTCAGTTCCCAGCCTTTTTCATCCTGCCAGGTGCTTACCCGCACGTCATAGTAAACCGGCGGACTGAACGGCTCTGTACGGTACTTTGCATCTAGTTCAATATTATCAGCATAGTGCTGCTCGATGAGCAGAGGTGTCCGGAAGTTATGCACGGTCCCGCCTGCTACAGCTATTTCCCACGTTCTGCCCTGCCCTAATCCCGCAAAAGGTAAAAGCAACAGTAACAGCACCTTCAAAAGAATGTCCCCTCTTATCATACACACCTCCTGCTAACTGCTACCTAAGACAACATAGGATGAACAGCTTGTATAGTGCAGATACTTAGATCAAGGAGAGGAGGTTGTAAAGGTGGTAGCCTTAACGCGCCACGACAGCAGGCATGTTATAGAGCATGTCCTGGATAAGCTGCACGAGTGCAGTCGGGTAAACCCCTACCAATACCAGTAGTATGGCCAATACAGCTAAGGTGCCCACACTAGCCACATAAACAGAAGGACGCTGCCTCTGCTGTGGCTCTCTTTCTGTATCCGGCTGCTGATACATTACGGCAATAATTTTAATGTAATAATATAGGCCAATCACACTGTTTAGCACAAGCATCACCACCAGTAGCCATTGCTGGGTGTTTACGCCTGCCGCCAGCACATAGAATTTTCCCACAAAGCCAGCTGTGAGGGGAATACCTGCCAGCGAAAGGAGCATAGCGGTAAAGACAGTAGCTGTCCAGGGGCGGCGCCAGAGCAGCCCCCGGTAATCTTCTAATTGCTCTGCGTCACGCGCCTCCCCAGAAAGCAAGGCCACGGTACCAAAAGCACCCACTGTGGTAATAAAGTAAGCCACCAGGTAGAACGTCACGGCCTCCATCCCGATCCGGTTGCCAGCCAGGAAAGCCACCAGCAGGTAGCCCAGGTGGGAAATGGAGGAGTAGGCGAGGATGCGTTTTACATTTTGCTGCATCAGCGCGAGCAGGTTACCGGCAAACATCGAGGCGATGGCCACGATCGTGAAGATAAGCATGAGCGTAGGATAGCGAAAGCCCTCCACCTCCATAAAAAAGCGGATCAACAAACCTAGCACGCCCCCTTTAGATACGGTTGCCACAAAAGCCGTGACAGGGGCCGGTGCCCCTTCGTAGACGTCTGGCGTCCACATATGGAAAGGTACCACGCTCAGTTTAAAGCCGATGCCAATGATCATCATGCCGAAGCCCGTGAGTAGCAGGAGCGGTAACTCAGGAAGGGTGGCCATGGCGGTGGCAATTCCTGCAAAAGTCATGGTACCCGTACTGAAGTAAACCAAGGCCATCCCGAACAGGAGAAAAGCGGAGGAGAAGGCGGCTAATATCAGGTATTTGATGCCGGCCTCGTCGGAGCGCTCTCGCACTCTGAGATAGGACACCAGCGCATACAAGGACACGCTTAACACTTCCAGGCCCAGGAACAAGGAGGCAAAGTGGGTGCTGACCACCAGTACACAGGCACCCAGCGTAGCCAGGGTCAGCAGAATATAATACTCTTCTTTCTGCTCTTTCTGCTGCTCGAAGTAGGCATAGGATAGCATGCTGATGAGCAGCGCTGTAGCCAGGATCAATCCTATGTAAAATAGGGCAAAGCCATCAATCACGAGCAAGGGCTCTATGGCATAAGACACCACCCCCCGCAGCTCAAACAGCGACAGAAAAGCAGCTACAAAAGAAACAGCCGTGATGACATAAATAAGCTTATGGTTACGCCACGCGGCGATCACCAGCATGATCAGGAGGGCTGCGAAGGTCAGGATCAGCAGCGGCATCAGGTGAAGAAAATCATTTTGGCTCATGAGTACCTCCTCTTGTTTTGTAGAAATGAACGGTATCCCCTAACTGTACCTGCACGGCCGGGGGGGCAATAGGAACAGCGACTAGGCTTTTTTCTTCTAAGCTAGCCGGCTGGTATGCCTGTAGCTGTTGCTTGATGGAGGGCCTGGCCGTATCCAGTACAGGCTGCGGGTACAGGCCAAGCCAGAGAATCATCAGCACCATAGGGGTGGCAATCAGCATTTCCCGGGAAGTCAGGTCTGGCAGCGCTTGTTCCATAGGCGCTGGCTCGAAGAAGACTTTTTGCATGATGCGCAGCGAGTAAACAGTCGCCATCACCAGCCCGATGGTGGCAAAAACCGTAAGCCAGTTGTTGGCCTGCCAGGATCCGACCAGTGTTAAAAACTCCGCTATAAAGTTACCCAGTCCCGGCAAGCCCAGCGAAGCCATCACGAAGATCAGCGCGATGACGCCCATCTTTGGCGCCTTGGACCAAAAGCCACCCATCAGTTGAATATCGCGGGTGTGCAGGCGCTCGTATAGGAAGCCTGCGATAATGAAAAGGGCTCCTGTGCTAAGACCATGAGCGATCATCTGCATCACTATACCCTGCAAGGCCCATTCGTTGAAGGCAAACACTCCCAGGATAATAAAGCCCATATGACTCACACTGGTGTAAGCCACCAGCCGCTTCAGATCGGTTTGCGAGAAGGCCAGGATGGCCCCGTAAATAATTCCGATCACACCCAAGAGCATGGCCCAGGGAGCAAACTCAACGGCAGCCGTCGGGAACAGTGGCAGCACGAAGCGGAGCAGCCCGTAGGCTCCGGTTTTGAGGAGCAGCCCGGCCAGAATCACACTGCCCGCCGTGGGGGCCTCCGAGTGGGCATCGGGGAGCCAGGAATGGAAGGGCACCACCGGCAGCTTGACTAAAAAGGCAGCCAGAAAGCCGAACATCAGCAAGCGAGCGGCGACAGGTGCCAGGGCGGTATCCAGTAATTCAAAATAATTGAAGGTATAAATACCTGTTTGGCTGCCATGGATAAAGTATAAACCCAGGATGGCCAGGAGCATGAGCAGTCCGCTGGCCTGGGTGAAGATGAAGAACTTATAGGCCGCATAGTTGCGATTGGCATGTCCCCATACCCCGATCAAGAAGTACATCGGGATAAGCATCACTTCCCAGAAGAAGTAAAACAGGAACAGGTCCATGGTTAGGAAAACACCCGTGATACCCGCCAATACCCACAACAGGTTAAAGTGGAAGAAGCCGGATTTAGTCCTGATCTCCCGCCACGAAATAAGTACAGCCAGAGTCCCCAGAAAAAAAGAGAGCAGGAGCATCAGCAGGCTCAGCCCATCCAGCGCCAGTATAAAGTTGACGCCCCACTGCGGAATCCAGGGCACCTCCAGCCGGACAAGCCAGGGCGAAGCCCCAAGAGTGGCGGCAGGCGTACGAAGCCACAGGTAAAGGGCAAGCCCCAGATCAGCCAGTACGGCGAAGAGGGCGATCCAACGGGGCAGAACCGGGTGCCACTTTTTGGAGAGCCAGGCCAGCAGACCGCCGACCATCAGTATCACGATCAGCCAGACTAAGATCATAGGAGTAAACTTATGGTTAGAATCATGATGGCACCGACCACGATACCCATGACATAGTTGCGCAGGATGCCGTTTTGTGTTTGGGAGAACATCACGTGGAAACCCTCTGCCACACGGGCCAGCCCGGTATAAAAGCTGTCGATCACATCACGTTTGTTGATGTTGGAAAGGTACACGTAAGGCTGCACAAACAGCGTGTTGTATAGTGCATCGAAGCCCCAGCCAGTGTGCCAGAAGCGATGCAGGGCCATGGCGGTGCCGGAGCGCTTGACGCTGCGCAACAAAGAGGGGCTTTTGAGGTAGAAGAGGTAGGCAACAAAGACGCCACCTAGTGAAAACAGCGCCGCAAGGAGCTGGAACAACCACTCGTTTGCTGCCAGGATCTTTCCAGCGGTAATACCCGGCAACACGGGCGCCAACAGATCCGAAAAAAGCACCACATGCCCGAAGTTGTGTGGCAGTTCAATGAAACCGCCTACTACGGAAAGGATAGCCAGGATGATCAGGGGAACGGTGATGCGCTTGCCTGGCGGGTGCGACACATGCGTTTTGCTCTCGCCGTAGAAAGTCATGAACACCATCCGGAAGGTATAAATGGACGTGATAAAAGCCCCTGCCAGTCCGGCCGCGTAAAGCCAGACATTTCCTCCGGGACCGGCCAGCGTGTACCACAGGATCTGGTCTTTGCTGTAGAAGCCAGCCGTAATAAGGGGCAAGGCCGCCAGCGAAGCTGCCCCGATCAGGAAGGTCCAGAATACCACCGGCATACTTTTGCGGAGTCCGCCCATTTGGCGCATGTCCTGCTCGTGGTGCAAGGTCAGAATGATGGCCCCGGCACAAAGGAAGAGCAGTGCCTTAAAGAAAGCGTGGATCATGAAGTGGAAAATACCTGCCGACCAGGCGCCGACACCCAGGGCCAGGAACATATAGCCGATCTGGCTGATGGTAGAGTAGGCCAGGACACGCTTCAGGTCATACTGTGTGAGAGCAGAGAAGCCGGCCAGGAGCAGCGTAACGGCTCCGACAATTGCCACGGTCAGCTGGGCCACTGGTGCCAACTCGAAAACGACGTACATGCGGGCAATCAGGTAGACACCGGCTGTGACCATGGTCGCAGCATGTATGAGTGCCGAAACAGGTGTGGGACCCGCCATGGCATCCGGTAGCCAGGTCTGCAGTGGTAGTTGGCCAGATTTGCCCACCGCCCCGCCGAGTAGCAGCAGTGCTACGATTACGGCCATCTGTGAGCCAACAGCCCAGGCTTCAGGAGCCTCCGCCAGTATCGTTTGGATGTTCAGGGTGCCGAACAGCTGGAAGAGCATGAAGAGACCGATCGCCATGGCCGTGTCGCCTACCCGCGTAATGATGAAGGCTTTACGGGCAGCGTAACCGTTTGCCGGTTCTTTATACCAAAAGCCGATGAGCAGGTAGCTGCACAGGCCCACGCCTTCCCAGCCTAAGTACAAAAGCAGCAGGTTATCTGCCATCACCAGCACCAGCATAGAGCCCACAAACAGGTTCATGCAGGCAAAAAAGCGGGAGAAATCCGGCTCGTCGGCCATATAGGCAGTAGCGTACAGGTGAATCAGAAAGCCCACGAAAGTGATCACAAAAATAAAGACCATCGAGAGCGCATCCAGGTGGAAGGCAATGGAGGGGTTAAAGTCCGCCACACTAAACCACTGCCACACTTCCTGGTGGTAAAAGGCAGGCCTTGCAGACAGGAACCCGATGCCCAGCAGCAGCGTGATAAGCGCTGAAACACCGACACTGCCCACACCTATCACAGCGGCTAGTGTTTTAGAAAGACGGGTTCCGAAGAGGACCAGCAGGGTTGCGCCTAAAAAGGGCAGGGCGGGTATCAGCCAAAGTAGGTTTTCCATAGCGTTTATCCTTTCATAAAGTTAGCCGCGTCACTGTCGAGTGTCTTGAGCTGGTGATAAATCTGCAGTATGAGCGCCAGACCTACAGACACTTCGGCAGCCGCCATGGTGAGTATAAAGATGAACATGATCTGCCCGTCTGGCTGTACCCAGCGCGTGCCAGCCACTATAAAGGCCAGCCCAGTGGCATTAAGCATGATCTCCACCGAGATGAGCATGAAAATGATGTTGCGGCGAATGAGCACGCTGATCAGGCCCAGCATAAAAAGGATGCCTGCCAGCAACAGGGCGGCTTCCATGGATACAGTAGTACTCATGCGGCGGCACTCCTTTCCTGTAAAAAGCGATGGATGACTTTCTTCTTCTGCCGGCCCAGGTGATAGGCCCCCACAATACCTGCCGTTAAGAGGATACCACTTAGTTGCACGCCCAGTATGTAGGGCCCGAAGAGCGCCAGGCCAACGAACTTCGCGTCTACGGCTACCACGGCACCTGCGGCAGGAGTATCAGCGGCCACTACAATGTAGACCAGTTCTGCCAGCAACACCGCCGAAAGTATGGCGGGACCGACCCAGGTAGCGGGCTGTAACCACTCCTTTTCCCGCTGCACGTCTTCCTGTGTCATGTTCAGCATCATGATCACGAAGATGATGAGCACCACGATGGCCCCGGCATAAATGATCACTTCCAGCGCTGCCATAAAAGGAGCGCCCAGCGTGAAGAAAACAACGGCCACAGCCAGAAAAGATACCACCAGGTAGAGCAGGGCGTGAATCATGTTGTAGCGCGTGATCACCATAACCGTGGATAAAATGGCGACTGCCGCGGCGATATAAAATGTTAGTTCCATGGCCTTAGGGGATTAAGCTTTTAATGTCTACCGGGGGGGCTTCGTTCTCGGCCTCACCCTTGCCTTTGCCCCCAATGGCCATGCCCGCCACTTTGTAGTAGTTGTAGCCGGGGTACTTGCCCTCGCTGTTGATGAGCAGGTCCTTTTTCTCATACACCAGGTGCTGGCGGTTGTACTCACCCATCTCAAAATCAGGGATGAGCTGGATGGCGTAGGTAGGGCAGGCATCCTCGCAATAGCCGCAGAAGATGCAGCGCGAGAAATTGATGCGGAAGAAGTCAGGGTAGCGGCGGCCCGTTTCATCTTCGGTGGCTTGCAGGGCAATACAGTCCACGGGGCAGGCAGCAGCACAGAGGTTGCAGGCCACGCAGCGCTCGCCGCCATCGGGGTCTCGCGTCAGCACAATGCGGCCCCGCCACCGTATGGGAAGAATGGGTTTTTCTTCCGGGTACAGAATCGTCTCCCGCTTATGAAATGCGTGCAGAAACGTGAGCCACATACTGCGCAACAAACTAAACATAGCTGCTCCTTTCGTTTTATGGTTTTAAGACTGTCCCCTTGAGGGGACAGCTACCGCTATTACTTAAATCTTTTGTCATCTTTCGCTGTGCCGGGTCCAACCACCCCTAACCCCTCAACTCTAAACTTTCTCAATTCTCATTCAGCCAAAGTACCACGCCAGCTGTTACTACCAGATTCAGCAGCGTCAGGGGCAGTAGCACTTTCCATCCGAACTCCATCAGTTGATCATAGCGGGGCCGGGGCATGGAGGCGCGTAATAGAATGAAGATCATCAGGAAGAAGGCTGTTTTCAGGATGAACCACACGATAGGAGGCAGGAACTCAGGTCCCAACCAGCCACCGAAGTAGAGCGTCGCGATCATGCAGGAGATAAGGGTGATGCCCATGTACTCGCCGATGAAGAACATGCCGAACTTCATGCCGGAGTATTCGGAGTGGAAACCCGCGATCAGCTCACTTTCTGCCTCCGGAATATCAAAAGGCAGGCGGTGCGTTTCGGCGATACCCGCGATAAAGAAGATCACAAAGCCCACGATCTGCGGTATAATGAACCACAGTCCCCGCTGCGCCTCCACGATATCTACCAAGCTAAAAGAGCCTGTAAGCAACACCACGCCCATGAGCGCCAACCCCATAAACACTTCGTAAGAGATCATTTGGGCCGCCCCGCGCATGGCACCCAATAAACTGTACTTGTTATTGGAGGCCCATCCACCCAAAATGATGCTGTAAGCGCCCATCGATGACATCGCCAGGAAGAACAGCAAACCGATGTTCAGGTCGGCCACGATGATGCCCGGCGCAAACGGAATGACCACAAAACTCATGAGCACGGTGACGACCACAATGGCGGGCGCCAGCACAAACACAGGCTTATCCGCAAAGGGAGGGATCCAGTCCTGCTTAAAAAACAGCTTTATCGAGTCGGCTGCCACGATGAGCAGCCCCAAGGGACCTGCCCGGTTCGGGCCATAGCGGTCCTGGAACAAGGCCAACAGGCGCCGCTCTACCCAGATGAGTGCTGCTGCCACGTTAAGCATGACGA
Source organism: Pontibacter ummariensis (assembly GCF_900188175.1). Classification (GTDB taxonomy): domain Bacteria; phylum Bacteroidota; class Bacteroidia; order Cytophagales; family Hymenobacteraceae; genus Pontibacter; species Pontibacter ummariensis. The sequence goes on from NZ_FZOQ01000011.1 coordinate 150,050, forward strand.
ACAGTACGCCACCGATGATCAGAAAGTAGTTTGGGGTTGCTGCTTCCATTTTATGTCTCTGTTAAGTATGGCCCAGGCAGGCAGTTCGGCAAAAGGTACCCCAGGTAAGCCATTTGGCAAACCGGCAGTGCCGCTCGGGATGGTATGGCTTGTTTTCACTGGTAACTGGTAGGCTTGTCCTTCTATGGAGAAGCTTAATAGATCGCCCTCGTCCAGCTTCATGCGGATGGCATCGGCTGTGTTGATGGCAACATAGGGAGCCGGAATACGCCCCATAATGGGAGGGGATTGGTTGCTAAGCTCTTCGGAGCCAAAGATGTGGTGCAGCGGTAGCATGTACAGGTGCCCTCCTAAAGGAACAAACTTCTGTGGCACGGCCAAAGAGTAAGCAGCTGTGCCGGCAGGTTCTATCAGGCGTACGCCCGGGTCACCGCCCTTCAGGTGCCCGCCTACTTCCTGCTGGTATTTGTTGGTAGCCTGCACCGAGTTCCAGCCAGGTGCCCAGAAGAACGGGATCATGGATGAAGGGGGTTGGCCGCGGTAGCCCTCCATGGTATAGGAAAGGGGCGAATCAGGGTCGGTTGGGGGTTTCGGTTCGCTGACGTTAAAGCCCGCATGCATAGCGGTGCGCCCGCTGAACCGGTGGGGCGCCCGTGGGATGCGTTGTCCGGCAACACGGAAATCAGAGGAGGGGGCGTTCTTTTTGACACCCCGCAGCGCTGGAATTTCCTCCGCCATGGATTTCACGAGATCATCATAGCCCTGCCAGTTGCTGATCTGCTCGTCGGCCATGATCGTGCCGAGCTCCGCCAGCCAGTGCCAGCTTTCCTGTATCTCCTCCGGGGTAGGGTATACCTGGAAGAAACGCTGTGCCCGTCCTTCGTTGTTAACAAGAGTACCGTCCGCTTCAGAAAAAGGGGCTGCTGGTAGTAAAATGTTTGCTTTTTCGGTAGTAGCATGGTGTAAGTGGTCCAGCACGAGGATTTGCTTACAACTGTCTAAAAATTCAGTTACCGTAGCAGCACTAGCCCGGCGGTACAGGTCATTCTCGAGTATAATAACGGTATCGGCGTAGCCATTGAGCACAGCCTCGAAAGCTGATTCCAGTTTATGCCCGCCCAACATGGCCAGTCCCATGCTGTTGCACTCCGGTACAACCAGGCTGATAACTGCAGATTTTTCCCTCGCTGCTAAAGCGTTGGCAATGTTGGCTGCAGCCTTTAAGATCCGCTCGTTACCAGAAGAGGTTCCGGAGATAACCAGTGGGTTGTGGGCAGCCAGCAGTGCGTTTGCGATCTGCTGTGCCAGGCCCAGTTCTTCTTCTGTTAGCCCATGCACCTCCGGCGAGTCGGGATGGATGAAGTTAGCTACCGCAAAGCCCAGGCGGGCAATGGCATCCGGTGTGTCGAAGTAGGTTTGGGTGGCTAACTCGTCTAGTTTAGAGGTGGTGTAATGTGCTATAAAGAGCGGTCCTTTTTCTGTCTGCACGAGCTCCCGCACGGCTGCATCCTGCCAAACAGGTATATTCGCTTTGGAAACCTGCTCCAGCAAAGGTTGCTGCCGAACAGACTGGCGTACGGCCAACGCAAGCATAGGCGCTGTGTTGGTCAGGTCTTCACCCAGGATAAACACCGAATCTGCTTTTTCTACCTCTTGGAGTGAAGGGGTACGGGCGGAGCCTTCTTTAAGAATATGTAATGCCATCTCCACCAGGTCATGGTCTACGTCAGACACTCCATGGTGAAAGTTATCCTCGCCCACCAGCTTTTTCAGTACATAGTTAGACTCCAGGGAGGCACGGGGCGAACCAATGCCGATCACACGGCCCGCTTTTATGGCGGAGGAAGCAGCTTTCAAGGCTGTGTATTTGTCGCTTGCCTCCGGTAGCTGGCTGCGCACCAGTGGTTTTCGTACACGGGCGGCGCTGTTTACAAACTCATAGCCAAAGCGGCCCCGGTCACATAGGAAGTAACCGTTTACCTCGCCATTATACCGGTTGGTAATATTGCGCAAGGTACCATAGCGTTCCCCTGCAATGGTATTGCAGCCCACGCTGCAGTGATGGCACACGGATGGCGCCATGGTCAGATCCCACTTGCGGGTATAGTGCTGCTTTAGTGTTTTGTCTGTAAAAACACCCGTCGGGCATACTTCTGCCAGGTTGCCGCTAAACTCACTTTCCAGCACTCCGTCTTCAGCACGACCGAAATACAAATGGTTATGGGCAGCAAACACGTCCAGGTCTTTGCCACCGGCATAGTCTTTATAGTAGCGCACGCAGCGGTAGCACTGTATGCAGCGGTTCATCTCATGATTTAGAAAGGGACCGAGGTATTGGTTGATGTAGGTACGCTTGTCGAAGCGGTAGGCACGGTAGTTATGCCCCGTCATCACCGTCATGTCCTGCAGATGGCAGGAGCCGCCTTCGTCGCAGACCGCGCAGTCGTGGGGGTGGTTGGTCATGAGCCACCCGATGACGTGTGCCCGGAACTCCCTGGCCTCCATGTCTGCAATGGATACCCGCATGTTGTCGCGCACCTGCTCCATGCACGACATAAAGAGCTTGCCCTTGGTGTCATTTTCATCTCTGTACACTTTTACAGCACACTGGCGGCAGGCACCGATGGAACCCATAGCGGGGTGATAGCAAAAGTAAGGGAGGTCGAGGCCCAGGGAGAGGCAGGCTTCGAGCAGGTTCTTGCCTGCTTTTACTTCATAGGGTTTGTTATCTATATAGATGGTTGCCATGCGATGCTCCAGGGACAGTGGTGTTCGTGAATGTGCCGTTCAAAATCCTCTCTGAAGTATTTCAGAGCGCTCTGCAGGGGTTCCATGGCACCGGGTGCGAGTGCACAGAAGGTATTACCGGGGCCTAAAAATTTGGTATGGAAATCAAGGGTCAGCAGGTGTTCCGGTTTGCCTTCGCCTCGGTCAATGGCCAGTAGTATTTTCTCAACCCAGGGCAGCCCTTCACGGCAAGGGGTACAGAAACCGCAGGACTCCTGCGCAAAAAAGTGCTGCAGGTTGTGTACAAAGCCGACCGGGCAGGTCTGGTCGTCCAGGATGATCATGGTGCCGGTACCCATGCGGCTGCCTGCTGCCTGTATGGAGCCATAGTCCATGGGCAGGTCCAGGTGCTCTTCCACCAGAAAGTCTGTAGAGGCACCGCCAGGTAATAACCCCTTGAACAGGTAACCATCCTGCATGCCGCCGGCATAGTCCTCCAGTATCTCACGTATGGTGGTACCCATGGGCAGTTCCCAGCAACCAGGCTTTTTCACGCGGCCGCTCACCCCGTAGAGCTTCGTGCCGGCATCTTCTGTCAGGCTCAGTTTCTTGAACCACTCCGCACCGTTGTTGATGATGTGCGGCAGGTTACAGAGCGTCTCCACGTTGTTTACAATAGTGGGCTTGCCAAAAAGACCGCTTACCTGTGGGAAAGGCGGTTTAGCCCTTGGGTTGGCTCGTTTTCCTTCCAGGGCGTTGAGCAGGGCCGTTTCTTCCCCACACATGTAGCGCCCGACACCCGTGTGCAGGTGCATGTCCAGGTCGAAGCCGGAGCCTAAGATATTCTTGCCTAAATAGCCCGCCTCATAAGCCTCCTGTATCGCCTGTGTTATCTCCTTCGCTGCCAGCTTGTAAGCCCAGCGGAGAAAGACGTAGGAAATGCTGGCCTGTATGGCATAGGCCGCCACGATCATGCCTTCGATCAGCTGGTGTGGGTTTCCTTCCAGCAGCACGCGGTCTTTGAAGGTGCCAGGCTCCATCTCGTCGGCATTGGCCACCAGATACTTCGGAGTGGCTGCATCTGGCCCCATGGGCACAAAGCTCCACTTCAGCCCTGTGCTGAAACCGGCCCCGCCGCGTCCGCGCAGGTTCGAGTTTTTTACCAGCGTCTGCACCTCGGTCGGTGTCATTTCCTTTAGTACCTTGCGCACAGACTGGTAGCCGCCCACTTTCTCGTACGCTTTCAAGTCGAGTGGTTTGCGGCCAGGCACAATGTGTTGGGTAAGGGGCTTCTCCATAGGCGCCCACTTTGGGTTTTAGGTATACTTGATCAGGATCTCATCCAGTTGTTCCACCGTCAGGTTACGGTACAGGTCGTTGTCAATCATAAGGGTGGGGGCACAATCGCAGGTGCCAAGGCAGCAGTTTGGCAGCAGGGTAAAACGGCCATCCTCCGTCGTCTGGCCATATGTTATGTTCAGTTTGTTGTATAAATGGTCGCGGATGTCTTCGTAGCCCATCACCCAGCAGGTAATGCTGTCGCAGACTAAGATCACATGCCGGCCCACTGGTTTCCGGAAGATCAGGTTGTAAAAGGTTGCTACGCTGTCCAGTTCTGCCGGTGACATGCCCACGTACTCGGCCACGTCTTTCAGGCTTTCGTCCGAGATCCAACCCTGGCGCTGCTGCACGATTTTCAGGGCCTCGATGCAGGCATTCTGGGGTGTAGGCACCAAGCTTATTTCGTGGTCAATCTGATGTTTTTCCTGTGCAGTCAGCATGGGCTTAATTGTTTTGTAGCTGATCGATAAGTTTTTTATGTTTCTGTACCGGTGATAAAATGCAGTAGCACATTACCTCTCAAGCATCTTCATGCTTTTTTTATCTACGCCTTTTCAAGGCTCCCAATTGCCCGGGTTCCTGAGCTGGTGCGAGCTACAAGCTCGCACCAGCGTTTAATCTGTATTAACTCGTAACTTTTAACTCTACACTCTATAACTTTAATCACCGGTCTATATCCGCCAGCACATAATCCATGGCCCCGAGTATAGACAGCAAATCTGCTACGGTATAGCCCCGGGTGATGTAGGGCAGCATCTGCATGTGCGGGAAAGAGGGGGTGCGGATGCGCAGACGGTAGGGTGAGGTGTTGCCGTCGCTGGTAACGTAGTAGCCGTTGGCCCCTTTAGTCGCTTCGATGCAACTCATAGCCTCGCCGGCGGGCATCACGGGTCCCCAACTCACCCCCAAAAAGTGGGTGATCAAAGTTTCTATGTCGTGCATGGTGTGCTTCTTGATTGGCGGTGTGGTGAGCGGATGGTCCGCTTTGTAAGGCCCTTCCGGCATGTTTTTCATGCACTGCTCTATGATGTGCAGGCTCTGGCGCATCTCCGCCACGCGTACCACGGCACGGTCGTAGCAGTCGCCGTTGGCGGCGGTAGGTACTTCGAAATCGAACATTTCGTAGCCAGAATAAGGCTGCTTTTTGCGGAAGTCCCAAGCTAAACCACAGGCGCGAAGGTTCGGGCCGGTTACACCCCATTCGATCGCCTCCTCTAAAGTAAAGATGCCGATGCCTTTGGTGCGCGCCTTGAACAGGCTGTTCTTCATCACCATGGCATCATACTCTTTCAGTCGTTTTGGGAAGTAGTTGAGGAAATTTTGCACCAGTGTCTCCCAGCCTTTGGGCAGGTCCTGTGCTACGCCCCCGATGCGGAACCAGTTGGGGTGCATACGCCCGCCCGTCACAGCCTCCACTATGTCGAAGATCTTTTCCCGGTCCGTAAACATGTAGAACACCGGAGATAACTGGCCCACGTCCTGGGCGAAGGTGCCGTACCATACCAGGTGGCTGGCGATGCGGAAGAGTTCGCATAACATCACCCGAATCACCTTTACACGATCCGGTACTTCGATACCCGCCAGTTTTTCCACGGCCATTAAATATGCCAGGTTGTTCATGGTGCCGCCCAGGTAGTCCACCCGGTCGGTGTAAGGGAGGTAGGTGTGCCAGGACTGCCGCTCGGCCATTTTCTCCTGACCACGATGGTGGAAACCAATGTCCGGGATGGCATCCACAATATCCTCACCGTCCAGCTGCAGCACAATGCGTAGGACGCCATGTGTGCCGGGGTGCTGTGGACCGATGTTCAGGAACATAAAGTCGCTGTCTTCACTTTGCCGTTCCAGGCCCCATTCTTCGGGTTTAAACTGCAGGGCTGCCTGCTCCAGGTCTACCTTGTCATCGTACAGCGCAAAAGGTCCCATTTCGGTAGCGCGGGCCGGATGCTCCTTCCGCAGCGGGTGACCTACCCAGGTACGAGGCATCAGGATGCGATACAGGTGGGGATGTCCTTCGAAGCGGATACCGAACATGTCGTACACTTCGCGCTCGTACCAGTTGGCATTGGCCCACAGGTTGCTGATGCTCGGCACTACCGGAAACTCATCCCGGTAGCCTACTTTTAAGCGGATAAAACTGTTGCGCTCGAAGGAGAGGAGGTGGTAGATGATGGTGAAGGCATGGGGGATGTGGCCATTGTCTCTTCGGCGCGTCCGCTCGTCCACAGCCGTGAGGTCATAGAGCATGCGGAAGGGCTGCGGGATCTCTTTCTTCAGGTAAGTCAGTACCTCTTTGATCTTGTCATGCGGCATCCATAGGGTGAGAACCTCATCCTTTGTCGTTTGTGGAGTGAAGGTGTCCGCCCCAAACCGCGCCTGTAACTGCTCCAATGTGCCGCTTCCGTTTTCCATAGTAGGAATTTGTAAATGCCCGTAAAACGCTACCTCATGCTACTTCTTCTGTAGTTGATGTTTTATGATAAGTATATGACGTTTGTATGTAATAGTTGATAAAAGTTATCCATATAGTTTCTCTGTTATCCTGAAAGGACCTTGTTTGCCTTTTCAGAAGCTTAACCTTTTGGGGGTAGGGGCCCTCTACTTCAACCAAGTTTCTTTCAGAGTGACGTTGTGTTTATATCATATCTTCTCAAATTCCCTACACCTCATCTGGTGAGCGGAATTCGGTCATTTTCGCCCGAACTTCCTGACGTCTCTCTTTCACGTCTATCTTTTCGGGCCGGATCACCCCTTGCTCACCAATGGTCCAACTCAGGGGTCTTCTTTCTTTGCCTACTGATTCTGCCAATAGCGTCAGCCCTTCCATAAAAGCATCGGGTCGGGGCGGGCAGCCAGGCACATACACATCCACCGGCAAGAATTTATCTACCCCCTGTACCACGCTGTAGATGTCGAACATGCCGCCGGAGTTGGCGCAGGAGCCCATAGAAATCACCCAGCGTGGTTCCATCATCTGCTCGTGCAGGCGCTTGATGATGGGGGCCATTTTGATAAAAACCGTACCGGCGATGATCATGACGTCCGCCTCGCGGGGAGTACCTCGAATAACTTCCGCACCGAAGCGGGCGACGTCGTATTTAGGCGTCATGCTAGTGGCCATCTCCACAAAGCAGCAGGAGAGGCCGAAGTGAAAGGGCCACATGGAATTCTTCCGGCCCCAGGCGATCAGGTCCTGCAGCGTGGTCAGCATCACGCTCTGCTGCACTGTTTCCTCGTAAGAGCTGGTGCCTTTTACTGCGCTGGCAGGGTCATCGGGTTTACTTAGCCACCACTTCATATGGTATCGTGTTTGGTTTCGGGTATCGTGTTGCGTGCCGTCAGGGTGTTACATGCTGTCGCCGTTGGTGTCCTGTGTTATAATGGTGTCTGAAACTGCTTCTACTCTTACTGATCCCCTGCTTTATACCAGCGAATCAGGCTGTGTCTGGCTTATGGAGCATGCGCTTGTAAGCAGCCAGGATCTTTTTGCCATCCGGGCCGAAGTCCAGCGCGCCATTGCGCCACTCATAGACCAGTACCACGACCAGCATCACCATAAATACCAACACGCCTAAGTAGCCGTACCAGCCTAGCTCTCGGAAGGCAATAGCCCAGGACAGGATAAAAATCGTTTCCACGTCGAAAATAACGAAGAGCATGGCGACCAGGTAGAACTGGGACGAAAAGCGCATGCGGGCAGTACCTGCACTCAGGATGCCGCCTTCGTAGGGCTCCCCTGTGGCACGGTCGTGGTGGCGCTGCCCTAGTATGTAAGAGAGGCCTAGGATGATCCCGACCAGGCTCAATACAATAGCGCCGTATACGACCAATGGCCACAAAAGCGTAGCATTGTCGCTTGTAGTGTTCAAAGCTGTTTCGCCTCCTTGCGAAAGAGTTATACCAAAAAAAGAAGTAGGCTAACCTACACCAAGGGTGACTTATGTGCGGCAGTTGTTAGCTGCTAATGTAGTGTTCGAGGTTATCGATGATGAACTTTTGTTCTTCGATGATGTATTTCACGATGTCTCCAATGGAAACGAGGCCTACAAGCTGGCCGCCTTCCAGAACAGGCAAGTGTCTGATGTACTTGTGCGTCATCAGTTTCATGCAATCTTCCAGCGTATCGTCTGGTGTTACCGTGGCAGGATGCTCGCTCATGATCTCTCTCACGAGCGTTTCTTTGGAGGCTTTCCCCTTTAAGATGACTTTTCGGGCGTAATCTCGCTCTGTGAAGGTTCCAATGAATCTGTCTTTATCCACTACGGTAAGGGCGCCTATGTTTTTCTCCACCATAAGCTCCAGGGCATTGTAAACGGTGGTGTCTGGGTCTACAGAAGTAACTGCATGGCCTTTCTGCTGTAAAATATACTTTACTGTCCCCATAGCTAACTCCTTAAAGGTTAGAGGATAAATTATAAAAGCCTATACGATTGTAAAAAAATAAAAGGTGTGTCGCTGGGTAAAATATTTAGATTATTTGTGAAATATTTGAATGGAGAAATCCATGGCAATAAAGGCGGTGGGAAAGTTGTGTCGGTTGTTATAACTGTGATCCATAAAAGGTTAAACACCTGTTTACCTGTTTTATACCCTGCCTTGCCCCAGGTGTTTACTTTCTGCCTTTTACCTCCTTTTATTAGACTTTGACGTACTTTTCTCCAACTTACCGAACATTTATAAAACATAACTTTACTAAGGTGTAGTATAATCATGTTCTGGAAGAAACGTTTCGCCTCACAGCAAAGACGGCCTTTTATTTCTCCTGCTGTTTCGGGTATAGCAGGTGCAGGATTCCCCGAGCCTTTAAAACAGGTCAGGCGGAACCCTCTTAACTTGTGTGAAAGCCATAGACAGGTGCCTCTGGTACTGTGCTTGCCAGTTACTTATAGTGTTTCGTAAAAATGTGCAACTAAAAATTAAAAAAAAGATGGTAAGACTTACTGTACTGTATCCCAAAAGCGGAGATACCCGTTTCGACATGGACTATTATCTGCAAAAGCATATCCCTTTGGTAAAGGAAAAGTTAACTCCTTTCGGACTAGTCCGGGGCGATTTGGAAGAGGGGCTTGCCGGCCCGGCACCGGGCACAGCGCCTGCTTACCACCTGATCGGTAGCCTTAGTTTTAACTCTTTGGAGGAGTTGCAGAAGGCCTTAGCGGCCCACGGAGAGGAAATTGCGGCCGACATCCCTAACTACACGGACTCCAAGCCCCAAATGCAGATCAGCAAAGTGCTGGAAGTAAAGGAGCCTGCAGCGTCGGCATAGGGTCCTCCGAGTTCTGTTTCCTGCTGTCAGCTATCTTTTGGAGGAAGATTTGAAATTATCTCCTTAGCTTTAGAGTTAAGTATTGACGACCGTACTTTAGTTTAGGAGTAGATAGAAATGACAGAAAAAGAGTTTGATGATAAACTGGTGGAGGCTCTTGACTCGCTATTAGTAGCCATGGCTGAGAATCCGGAGATAGAGCCCGGCAAGTTCTTTAGCATGACCTGTGTCCTGGAAAACCTGCGTTTTTTTAGCCCGGTTCTGTACGGAGCCATCCAGAAGGCAAAGAAGTAAGCAGCCGCCAAAGCTGTTTGCTATGAGGCCTCCTGTTTTTTAAGCAGGAGGCCTTTTTGTTTTGAAGCCTTCACCCCGGCTTTACAGCCGATGAGCCGCTGGAATAACTTAGTGCCAACCTGTAACTACCTCCCCAGTACCAGCCCTACAGAATTGTGTTAGGAGGTACTCTCAACTTATACCGACCCTTTTAAATAAACAACTCAAAACCAGAAAGCACAAAAGCAGGAAAGGGGAAAGGGAATTTTTATGCAAAATTACATGTATATACATTAAATGTAAATACATTTGTATGGTGAGAGCGACAGATGAATGTTTAGAAGGGGAAAGGATACAAATGCATATAGACTTTTTGGATTTAGCCTTTACTGGGCTGGCGAAAACCCGTAACAGGTAAATAACACTTGTGACGACCCGGTGCATCTTAGGCCACTTAAACTTGATACAGAAGCCATGAAATATAAGACCTACAAATCCAGTGAGCGGGGGCTGAAGGAAACCAACTGGTTGAAAAGTAACCTGACCTTTAGCTTTTCCAGCTACTATGACCCTACCCGCAGTAGCTTCGGCTTACTAAAGGCGTTTAACGATGACTATGTGGCACCAGAAAACGGTTTTGGCCTGCATGCCCATGCTAATATGGAGATTATCTCAATCATGCTGGCAGGCTCGATGAACCACATCGATTCGCTAGGCTATAAAGAAGTGGTGCACAAGGACTGGGTGCAGATCATGAGCGCCGGTGGTGGCCTTCGGCACGAGGAGCATAACGTGGGGGACGAGGAGGTGAACTTCCTGCAGATCTGGATCGAGCCGAAGTTGCAGAACATCACACCCCGCTACCAGCGCCGGTATTTCCCACAGGAGCAGCGCCTGAACAAGTTGGCTACCATTGTCAGCAACGAAGAGGGGCAGGGGCACTGCTGGATTAACCAGAACGCAAAGCTATCGCTGGGGTACTTCGAAAGAGGGCAGGAGGTAAAGTACAAGCTTAGCCCTGTAAACAAAGGTGTCTTTGTCTTTAACATTACGGGAAGCCTGCTGGTAAACGAGGAACCCCTGGAGCACCGGGATGGCATTGGCGTTTGGGGTACAGACCACGTGCATGTCAATTGTTTAACCGACAGCCAGTTTGTCCTCGTTGAGGTGCCAATTAATCATTAAGAAGAAAGAAACATGGAAGACAGCATATTAGGCCTGCATCATATTACGGCCATTGCCGACAAGGCGAAGCGGAATCTGGATTTTTATACGAAGGTACTGGGCCTGCGCCTGCTTAAAAAGACAGTTAACTTTGATGATCCCGGTACTTACCACTTTTACTATGGGGACGAAAAAGGCAGCCCGGGCACGATTCTGACCTTCTTCCCATACGAGGGGGCGCGCCGTGGCAGGGCCGGGGCCGGGATGGCCACCCATATCGGGTACGCGGTGCCGGAGGGTAGTTTCGACTTCTGGATAAAGCGCTTTGAGGAGCATAAGGTGTCTTTTGGCCAGCCAGCCGAGAAGTTTGGTGAGCAGTACCTGCCGTTCCAGGACCCGGATGGCTTGCTGTTGGAGCTGGTGGTCCCCAAAAACGGCGATGCCCGCAAGCCCTGGGAAACAAACGAGGTAGCTGCGAACGTGGCCACGCGGGGCTTCCACAGTGTAACCTTAACCTTGCGCCAGGCGAAGCCGACGGCAGCGATTCTGACAGAGTTCTTTGACTACAGGCTTCTGGAGCAGAAGGAAAGCCACTACCGCTATGTGACAGATGCTGTTGAGCATGCGGCCATTATAGACCTGGTCGAAGACCCGAATGCCAGCCGTGGGGATGGTGGTGCCGGTACCAACCATCACATCGCTTTCCGGGTAAAGGACGATCAGGTGCTGATGGCTTACCGGGAGAAGATAGCGCGCAGAGGGCTGCAGATTACGGAGAAAATTGACCGTAATTACTTTTATTCCCTCTACTTCCGTGAACCGGGCGGGGTGCTGTTCGAAATTGCCACCGATAATCCCGGCTTTGGCATTGATGAGCCGTTTGATCAGCTAGGCCAGAAGCTGTTGTTGCCGCCCCAGTACGAATCGCATAGAGGCCAGATAGAGGCCGTGCTGCCGAAGCTGGACTAGGGAAACTTCGTGTTCTTCGCAGAGGAGGAGATTACCACTTAGCTAAAGAAAAAGAGCTCATGTACACACATAAAAAGAACATTATAACACGGGGAAAGCCGCTGGAGCAAACTAAAAAGGCCCTTGTGATGCTACACGGGAGAGGAGCCACAGCCGAGAGTATCCTGTCTTTAGGAGAGCACTTGCAGACAGCGGATTTTACCCTGTTTGCCCCGCAGGCCACCAACAACAGCTGGTACCCCTACAGTTTTATGGCACCGGCAGAAAAAAACCAGCCGGCTCTGGACACTGCCCTGGAAGTGATTGACGAGACAATAAAACACATACAAGGACAGGGGGTAGCGAGCCAAAACATTTACCTGTTGGGCTTTTCGCAGGGAGCCTGTCTTGCCTCTGAGTATGCCACCCGAAATGCCCAGCACTTTGGTGGCTTGCTGCTCTTTACGGGTGGCCTGGTCGGGCAGGAGGTGGATACAAGCAAGTACCAGGGCAACTTTGAGGGTACGCCCGTGTTCATTTCCACAGGAGATCCCGATCCGCACGTGCCGGTAAGTCGGGTAGAGGAAACGGTAAAGATTATGGAAGGGAAAGGCGCGGTGGTAACAAAGAAGATCTACAAGGGCAGGCCGCACACGATCCTGCAGGAGGAGCTAACGCTTGCGAATCAGATACTGTCCCGACCAACAGGGGCCTGAAAAGGTACGGCAGGGTGGACAGCCGGGCGCTCCTGGTGCTTTCCTGTCGCACTCTTGTTTCCTTCGCTATAAAAGAAAGGCCGGCTAATCCCCAACCAAGTTGAAGAGCAGTCGGCCTTTCTAGCAGGAATCACAACTTGAGGATCGTTACCTGAGGCACCCAAAATCAATCTACTCCTAGTCATAACCACAGCTATCTCAGAGGCGTTTCTGGCTTCTCTCCTCTAACAAGTGGTGAGTGCAGGCTTGCTTAACCCCTTAATGCTTACCTGGTACATCCCCTTGTCCGTTTAGTCTAATTTACGCACCTGGCTGCGCTCGGGTGCTCGGGAACAGTGCGTTTGCGTATTTGTTCAGGCAAATTACCGCTTTATATTGGACCTGCTACGTATAAACAGCTACTGTTGTGTGACCAGGTACCCAGGCTATTTGTGCTAGTTCTGTCTGAAAGGTATCCTTCAAAGCGGACTGTTTTTTTTACGTTTGCGAGTCAGGGAGGGGAAGGTGGATCTGCACGAGTGCCCCCTTTCCCGGGGCGGCATCAATGCTTAGGGAGCCACTCAGCAGTTGCACCCAATCCCTGATAAACTTGAGCCCCATGCCTTGGGAGCGGACCTGTTCGGGACGGAAGCCTATGCCGTTGTCCTCTGCCAACAATATGAGCGAGCCTTTTTGCTCCCGTAGCAACAGGCTTGCCTCGGTGGCCTTGGCGTGCTTTACGATGTTGTTGGCCAGTTCCTGTGCCATGCGGTAAACCGCCACCTGCACGTGCTTGTCCAGGTGGGGGCGTAGCTTCAGAACATAGGTGTGGAACTGCAGTTTCGGGCCGTTAAACATAGTGCCTATCTCCTCGAGGGCTACCTGCAGCCCGAAATCCTCCAGTACGGCTGGGGTGAGCTGGTGCGAAAGGCCGCGTGTCTGGCGGATAGCCTGCTCCAGTATCTGGTCGACCTTGGTGAAGGTAGTGTCTACGCCTTGTTCCGGCTGCCCCTGCTCCGGGTGGCAAAGCTGGTCCAGGTTTAATTTGGCAGCGTAGAGCAGTTGGCCGATCCCGTTGTGCAAGCCTTCGGCAATGCGTCTTCTCTCTGTTTCCTGGGCCTCCAGGATAGCGATCACGAGCTCCTTTTGCTGGGAAAGCCTGAGGTCCAGGTTCTCCTGCTCCAGCCGCTTTAAAGAAGTAATGTCGCGTGCAATAGCCAGCACCCTCTTCACAGTGCCATCTTCAGCAAACTCCGGCACCAGCCGGGAGTGGTACCGGGCAGTGCCATCTGGCATGGGATAGGAACTATAGTGCTCCAGTGTCTCCCCGGTTGCCAGTACCCGCTTTACTTTCTCTGGCCAGGTTAGGCCCTGGTTTGCCGGTTGTTCGGCCCCGGAATTTTCCTGCTGGTATAGCAAATAAACGGGCAGGCCGCCTTTAGGCTTGAATACCTGGTTGTTGAAGACCAGGTTCAGGTCTTTGTCCCACCGGGTAATGATATCAGGCGTGTTGCTGATCAGCGTCCGAAACTGTGTCTCGCTCTGTCTGAGTTTTTCTTCTGTTTGTCTACGTTCCGTAACGTCCTGGGCAATGGCGATGAACGTAGGCCTGCCCTGGCTGTTTTGGGCTACCTTCCCGATGCTGTGTATGTAGCGCATCTGACCGTCTGGCCGGTACACGCGGCGTGTGTACTCGTAGGGTTGCTGGTACAGGGCGGCCTCTTCCAATATCTGCCTGACCACCGGTATATCTTCCGGGTGGGAGGAGGCGTCAATCAGATCCAGGGTGGGAACAAAAGCGCCCGGCTCGTAGCCTAACAGCTTATACATGCCATCCGAGAAGCGGAAGTTCAAGTCCGGGATGTCCGCCTCATAGCTGCCTATATGTCCGGCCTGCTCTGCCTCCCGCAGCAAGGCCTCGCTGTCGTGCAACTGCTGCTGCGTTTTGCGTAGCTGCTCCAGCGTTGTTTGCAGTACGTGGTGTTCGGCTTCCAGGTCCTTTACTTTTGCCCTGCTTTGGGCGAGTGCCGTTACATCGGTCACTTTGTGGATGATATGAATAACTTCCCCTGTCTCGTTTAGCACGGGAGTATTCAGGGCATTCCAGTACTTAACTGCAAAGCCACCCTCCTGCCGGGGTACATCGTAGTGCTGCAAAGGTAACTGATGCGGTTTCCCTGTCTCCAGTACGCACATCAAAGAGGCATGGAGGTTTTTTACAGCGTTTGCCTCTGGGGTTGCGGGATTATCCGGAAAAGCGTCAAAGAGGTACTTGCCTAGTATGTCTTCCCGTTTGCTCAAAGTGGCCGCTAAATAGGCATCAGACACCAGCTGTATCTCCAGGTCCGGCGACAGGACCAGGTAAGCGCCTGGAAAAGCCGTTGCGATCTGCCGCAGGGATTTTTTATCAAGCTTTGCGTTCGATTGACTTTTAGCCGTGGCTTCCTCTAAACCTGAACCCGTAGCCATGTCAGGGGCATTTTCTTTCATAGCGGTCTACTCTTCTAGCTGCTCTCTGGGCAGTCTACTGATAAGAGCTTCATTTTCCAAGAAATTATACAGAAAATCAGGTAGCCATTGGGCGAGGCATCCTGTCGTGTAAGAGAAGACTCTTTTTGTTCCTATACGGGATAAGTAAAGCGCTAGCCGAAGCGCAACTACGGAGAATGGGCTGAAGGGGCAAAACGCAAGCAGAAAATGCTCTTTTGCTTAAAGGTTTTCCTGCTTTAGCATCCTGTCGAGCATCATACGGGCATTAATAATGCTTTTCAGGTTGCTGTAGTCGTGGGACTTGTATGCTATTTTGTCCACCCCATAGAAGAACGTATAAAGAGAATCAAACAAATCTCCTGCTAAAGGCACAGTTTGCTCCAGAGGACCTTGGTCTTCCTTTATCTTAAGTTGCTGGTTGTGAACAGAAATACAGAAAGAACCGATTGCCCCATCCTTTACTAACGCCTCAAACTCCCCCAATGTGTGTGTAATGTTATCTTTCATTTAAGTCTATTTCCGAATGCTCTGTTTCTATCCGGGTGCTATTATTTTAACCGTTTCAATCCGCCAAGGATTCACCTATAAATACGGAATTACAGGTCCGTATTTATAGGGGTTTAAGTAAAGCAAATACCACCAAGAGACCTGGATGTAAGAGGTCCCAAAGCGCCTGAAGCAGGAATTAACCCGCACTCCGTATCAAGCCTTAACTTTTCCGATTACTACCTATTTGGCGTTATCCTGCTTATCGCGCATTAGTATATGCTGTAAAAGTGTTTGCCAATCAGCGCTTTTGAGCTGCTCCGTAATGTGCTGAGAGGGGAGGGCAGTATACTGCTGGCAGATCAAAGAAAGTAGCTGTTCCGGGTAGGGCAGGCCTTTGCAGCCCTTATCGTGTTCACTGCCCAACTGGCGTCTGGTATTTCCCAGGCCTGTTTCCCTTATATGTTACCAGTATGTACTGATTACTTAGACCTGTTCAAGGTCTCTGCTAAACCTGCATGCTATACCATCGTTGCTTTTAATACAAGCAACTAGGTCAGCGTAAAACCTATTGTAAACCAAAAAAACAACCTAAAGCTATGGCAACTTATTTCGACAAATTCTCACAGGAAGCAAACGAGTACATCAAGCACCTGGCCGAAAATATGGGACACCCCGGGGAGGAGGAGAAGACCCTGATTGTGGTCCGTGCCGTCCTGCATGCCCTGCGCGATCGCATCACCATCAGCGAGTCGTTTCATGTGCTTTCGCAGCTCCCGATGATTCTGCGAGGCATATACGTGGACCAGTGGCAGTACCGGGAGGAGCCCCTGAAAATAGAGAACCTAGAGGCCTTCAAGGAAGTCGTAAAGCAGGAGCAGGCAAAGTATGGCGAAACGGAGTTCGACTGGGGCCAGCATACCGAAGACCTGATCTCCATGGTCCTCACCTCGCTGGGTACCCGTTACCTGACCGAAGGGCAGTTGCAGCACATTGCCACCCAAATGCCGAAGGACTTGCAGCCCCTGTTCCCGGTGCAGGCACAGAATCGTTAAGCGTTTTGTAGCCAAAGGCATGGCAGGTACAAGTTTTTCATCAACCTAAGAGACACAAAACGATGGCAACAGCAGCGACCGATTTATTAACAGACATAAAGAAAGATTCTTACCCCCTGCAGAGCACAACAGACCTGGACCCGCTCATGGACAGGATCGGCGATGCGAAGTACGTGCTGCTCGGGGAGGCCTCCCACGGCACGCACGAGTACTATACCTGGCGTACCGATATCACCAAAAGGCTAATAAAGGAGAAAGGCTTTTCCTTTGTGGCAGTAGAGGGCGACTGGCCCGATTGTTTTGAGATAAACCGCTGGGTAAAAGGATACCCGGAGGCCAGGGGTTCCATCACCGACGTCCTCAACCAGTTTGACCGCTGGCCTACCTGGATGTGGGCGAATTGGGAGGTTGCGGCGCTGGCGGAGTGGATGCGGGAGCACAACCAGAACCTTGCCCGCAACAGAAAAGTGGGTTTCTACGGGCTGGACGTGTACAGCCTGTGGGAGTCGATGGAGCTCATCGTAGATTACCTGGAGAAGGAGGACCCGAAAGCGGCCGTGTATGCCCGAAAGGCCATCGACTGTTTTGAGCCTTACGGGGAGGAAGAGGCCTATGCCTCTGCACTTAGTATGATGAAGCAGGACTGCAAGGACGCAGTGGTAAAACTGCTGCACGAAGTACGGCAGAAGGCCCCTTTTTACGACCACGACCCGGAAGCGAGGCTAAACGCGGAAATGAACGCCCTGGTGGCGGCAAACGGCGAGAAGTACTACAGAACCATGGCCTCTTTTGGCGGTAACTCTTGGAACGTGCGGGACCTGCACATGGTGGAGACGCTAAACTCCTTGATGAATTTCCACGGACCGGAGGCGAAGGTTATCGTTTGGGAGCACAACACCCATGTGGGGGATGCCAGGGCCACGAGTATGGCAGACAGGGGCATGCTGAACGTGGGCCAGCTGGTACGCGAACAGCACAAGCCGGAGGAAGTGGTGGTAGTAGGCTTTGGCTCCTATGAAGGCTCCGTGATTGCCGGCAGTGCCTGGGGCGCTCGCATGCAGGAAATGAAAGTGCCGCAGGCTGTCGAAAACAGCGTGGAAGAAATACTGCATGCTGCCTCAGCGGAAAACAAAATGCTTGTCTTCGATAACAGCCCTGCCCTGAAGGAGTTCTTCAACCGCTGGATGGGGCACAGAGCCATCGGGGTAGTGTATGACCCAGGCTGGGAAAGAGGCAACTATGTGCCTACCAAACTTTCCGCCCGTTACGATGCCTTCCTGTACTTTGATCAATCCCGTGCCTTGCATCCGCTGCATTTAAAGCCAAACGGCCACTTAGCGCCGGAAACCTTTCCGTTTGGAATCTAAACAGGAACAGAAGCTTACACGGTTGTAAGGGCAAGCATGTAAAGAAAAGGCCTCTTCATCAGACAGTTTGATGAAGAGGCCTTTTCTATGCTCTGTTTAAAAGTGATTATATGCCGCTGGTTCCGTTTGTTGGTGCAGGAGCTTAAACATCTAGCCACTCAATTGTCTCCTTGTGGTGCGAAGCAGGTACAGGCAAAATCTTCGACATTCTGTTGAGTTAGAAGAAACCGGCAGGGCATAAAAAGAAAGGCAGCTTTACGCTGCCTTTTCTGTTCTTATCCGTACCAATGCGACTAATACCTTACCGGAACCGGTCTCTTTTTAACCAGAAGGATCGGCTTACCCTTTGGTTGCGGTTATAGTCATCGGTTCTGTCGAAATCACGGTTGTAGCCCATGTACTCGTTGTCGTTATCACTGTACCTGTAACGGTTGCCGAAGTTACCGGTTCTGTTCTGACTGCCGCCGAAGTCGCTTCCACCGCTGTACCTGTCGCGGTCAGAGCCACGGTTCATAGAGCTATTGCCGTAAGGCTGGTTACTTCTGCCGTAGTCACCACGCGCTATGTTTTCTTCGCGATAGTTCGTGCCAAAGTTACCGTAATTATAGTCGTCTCTGTCTCTTCCGTGGTCACGGTTAAAGTCCCCGTTACGGTAAGGGTTTGGGTTAGACCAGGAGCTGCGGTTAGACCCATAAGCAGACCTGCCGCGGTAAGAACCCCCTATTTCGTAGCTACTGTCTCTGTAGCTGCTTCCCTCGCTTCCGAAGCGCCCGGCTCCCAGGTACTGGTTGTTACTTCCCCTGTTTCTGTTCTCATCACCGTAATTGATGTAGTTGCCTAAATCACGGTACTGCTCCTCTGAGCGGTTGTCTCTGTAATTGAAATTATCACTTCTGTCTCTCATAGCTTGGTTTAGTTTTAAATTTAATGTAAATCTTATTGTTCTTATACCCCCACAATACAAGATAGTAAAGGACAATACCGTACCTGGCTATCCTGATGACTGCAGGGTAGCTTGTATGTGTTTCTACTAGTTTGTACGGGAGGATGTTAGGTTAGATACCGTTTAAGCTGTTTTCGCGCACAAGACGCTGCAGAGGGAAAAGCCTTGGCGTATAGCGAGGCTGGCAGGTAGTTATACAGGCTGATTGCAGCCAAATGGGTCCCGGGATGGGAGGAATAAATTAATAGTAGAAGCGAATGTGCCCTGGTTGCAAAAGATAAGAGGAGGACTATACTCAGCACCCAAATTAGTATAGTCACTCCTCTGCCTTGCATTTTTGTAGCAGGTGACAGGCGTCTCCTGTCTGCTGCTGCATTGCTTGTTTACATGTACGGGGCATAGGAGCAACAGACAAGCTTTAGCTACGAATACCCGTATTTACACCCGCCAAATACCAACAAATTACAGATGCCCCGCCTAGCAGCAATGTGGCGTGTTTAAAGGTCCTCTTAGGGGAATCGGGCCAACCGGCAAATCATACGAGTTGGTGGCGATGGAGCGGATTGTGGTTCGCGACGGTAAGATGCAGAAACGCTGGGGCGCCCACGACTTTGCTTCACAGGCGCGGCAGGTGGGTTTGCCGCTGCCATAACCCGGAGAGGTAGTGGTGCCTTAAAAGCAAAATGCCGGGTGCTACCCGGCATTTATGAATATTTGAAAGGAAGATTTAACGCAGCTTAGCAGTTGCCATCAATGCTGCAGCTGTCTCCTTCTGTTTTTATCTCCTGTAGCTTGGGAGCCACCTGTGCAAAAACGTTCTGGAAAGTCTCAGCAGGCTGAGCACCGCTTACCAGGTACTGGTCGTTAATAATGAAAGCGGGTACGCCGGTAATACCTGAGGCATGCGCCCATTGTTCCAGTTCACGTACCTCGGCTTTGCCAGCTTCGCTCTCAAAAAAGCCATCCAACTCTTGGGCAGGAATCCCATTGGCAAGGCCGACAGCCTTTAGCACAGCCGTGTCGTTCATGTTGTTACCCTCGGTAAAGTTGCTGTAGAATAGAGCGTTTACTACCTGTTGCTGTACTCCATGCTGCGCCGCCAGCCAGATCAGGCGATGTGCATTAAAGGTATTGTTTACGGAGTTCTGCTTGTCGAAATTAAACGTAATGCCTTCCTCGCTGCCGGCATCTGTCATGCGCTGGTTCATGGCATCCAGTTGCGAAACGATGGACGGGCCGTACGCATTCTTAAAGTACTCCACCCTGTTAACACCCTCCTGCGGGATACCCGCGTTCAGCTCGTAAGGCTTAAAGTTTATTTCAACTTCATACTTGTCCTGGGTGGCCGCGATGGCCTTTTTCAGGCGCTGCTCGCCCACATAGCACCAAGGGCAGTTAACGTCCGAAACGATGTCTATTTTTATCTTTTGTTTGTTCATATGCTGTTCTATTCGTTTAAATACGGTTCCTGTTTCTTTAACAGGGCGTTAAGCCCGATGGTTTAGCCTTGTCTACTGGTACAGGAACAGCTTCTCTTTTTGTCTTCTTACTTTCGGTAATTTAGCCAGCCAATCGTTGTCTGCATCCCGGTAGCCCAGGGGCAGTAGCGTAACGCTTCGCAGGCCTTTCTCTTTCAGGTTAAGCAGTTCGTCTAAAGCTGCGCTGTTAAAGCCTTCCATCGGCGTCGCATCCACTTGCTCAGAAGCTGCGGCTACCAGGGCTGTACCAAAGGCGATGTAAGCCTGGCGGGCAGCCCAGTTAAAGTTCTGCTCCTGTGTGTTGTTTTGAGCTATTTGCAGCAGGGTGTTCTTAAAGTCAGCCAGCTTTTCTTCCGGCATGTTGCGCACCGCTGCCGTGTGCTTTATATACTCCTCGATATGGGCTGGTGTGATATCGTCCCAGGCGGCAAACACCAACAGGTGCGAGCTTTCCACGATCTGCGGTTGGTTGCTGGCAACCGGCAAGATCTGCTTTCTTAGTTCTTCATCCTCGATCACCAGCACGGTGTAAGGCTGCAAACCCATAGAAGACGGCGCAAGGCGTATCGCCTCCAGAATATTGTCTATTTTTTCGGCTGACACTTTCAGGCCATTCATTCTCTTAGACGCATAGCGCCATTCCAGTGATTCTAGTATATTCATGTACGTACAACGAATTTTGCTTGGTATAGATTCAATACTAAGTTACTTTTAGTAACTTAAAGGTAATGCGTATCTTTAGGGTACACAAGTAGGTGCTCCACCGTACCTAAGTAACCTTGTAGTAACTATTGTTGAGCGTCAGAAGCTTATGGGTACAGAAAAAGAAAATAAAAAATTAGCGGATTGCGCCCCCGAAGAGCTATGCCCGGTGCGGGACATCATGGCGCGCTTCGGGGATAAGTGGTCTGTGTACACGATCTTGTACCTGGGCCAGCACGGGAAGCTCCGCTTTAATGAGCTAAAAAGCATGATCAGCGGTATCTCGCAGCGCATGCTTACCGTTACCCTCCGGTCGTTGGAGGAGGACGGGTTAGTAAGCCGGGCTGTGTTCCCAGAGGTACCCCCACGCGTAGAGTATGAGCTCACCGCCTTAGGCAGAAGCCTGTTGCAGCAGCTGCTACAGCTATCCGATTGGGCCAGCCAGAACCTTGAGCAGGTGCTGGAAGCACGTCAGCGCTACGCTAAAAAAGCATAAAGCCAGAGCAAGCCCCGCATTGTGCGAGGAAGCTTTGGCTTTATGCTTTTGTTACGTTGTTACGCCCGTCTCCGGGCGCAGACCCAGTCGCTTATTCGGCTAGTGCAGCAACGGGTGCCCTATGGTCTCTGCGCCTGGTTGCAGTACTGCTTACTGGGAACAGGAAGGAGAAGCAGGTGCCTTTCCCCGGCTGCGAGTCAATCGAGAGTTTAACGCCATGAAACTTAGCCACCGTCTGTACAATGGAAAGGCCCAGGCCATGACTTTCTCCATCGGGAGCTTGCAGGCGCTTAAACCGGTTAAAAATATGGCTGATCTGCTCTTTCGCTATGCCTACCCCGGTGTCCTGAACGCTTAACTGGTAGCCCTTCTCTAGCTGGCGGCCCTCTATGGTGATGGCCCCTCCCGGCCTGTTGTACTTAATGGCATTGTTTACCACGTTAAACAGCATGGTAAAGAGGAGGGAGTGGTTCCCCTTTAAAACCGCGTCCTGCGCTAGGTGCAGCTCCAGCGTAAGGCGCTTCACCTCCAGGCGCTCTTCTACCTCTTCCGCTATTTCCTGTGCCAGGGTTTCCAGGCTGACCTCCTCGTTGCGCAGGTACTGCTCGTTCTCAATGCGTGAGATCAGCAGCAGTGCCTGTATAATGCTCTTGAGGCGGTGTAGGGTTCTCTGGCTCTCCACCAGCTTTACCAGCATGTCCTCCGGCGTTTGCGGGTCCGAGAGCAGGTTTTCCAGGCGGGTCTGCAGAATAGACACAGGCGTCAGGAGCTCGTGCGATACATTCCCGATAAATTCCTTCTCTTTTAGGAAGGCTTGTTGCGTCTGCACCATCATGCTGTTGATCGTGTCGTTCAGGTACACGAAATCACTGGTAGAGGTGCCAAGCGTGTTGGGCTTAAACGTTTCCGGGTGACCGATCCGCTCCAGCCTCCGGATAATGAGGGTGAGCGGGCGTAGAAGCACTTTCACGAAGGCCAGGTCGATAAAGACGGTGATGAGCACAACGGCCACCAAAAAGTAGGAGGCGTACTGTTGCATCGTGCCGCTGGTCTCGCGGATGGTATCCAGGCTGCGCCCGATCTCCAGCAGGTAAGTGCCGCCGTCTACGGCAAAGGCCAGGCTCAGCACGCGGTACTCCAAAATTTCGCCTTCCACCTTGCGGTAGCTGTTTTCGATGCGGTTATCGATCTGAGACGTATCAATGGGTTCTATGGAGATAAACTCCTCTTTCAGCAGGTTATAACTGCCATACATCGCGCCAGTACTGTTACTCACAAAAGACTCAATCCCCTGCTGCTCGATGATGTCGAAGACCTGCTCCTTTTTCTCCAGCAAGCGCGTGTCTGTGTTGTGCAGGGCCACGCGGTGCACGAGCAACGGCAGCAAGAAAATCAGCAGCAACAGGATAATGATCTTGGAGGCAGCGCTGAAAAGCGTAAGCTTAGACTGAAGCTTCATGTGCTACCGTTAATCTGTAACCCACCCCCCGTATCGTTTCCAGCCAGTCTTTCGGAATATAGGCCCCTAACTTTTTGCGCAGGTTCTTCACGTGCACGTCGATGTAGTTAGAGTCGTAGTCATCTTCCAGTATATTGCCCCAGATGTGCTCTGTGAGCTGTAGCCGGGTCAGAATTCTGTTCTTGTGCAGCAGCAGATAGTGGAGCAGGTCGAACTCCTTTTTTGTCAGGGCTATTTCTGTATCGTTGAAAGATACCCGCCGGGTGCTGCTGTCCAGCTCCAGGCCGTAAAGCGTCAAGACAGTGGACTTGACGTTGAACTTACGCCGCATGATAGCCTGCATGCGCACCTGCAGCTCCAGGAGAGAAAAGGGTTTGGGAAGGTAATCATCCGCCCCAAGGCTCAGGCCTTCGATGCGGTCTTCCACGGCTCCACGGGCTGTTAGAATGATAATGGCCGGCTGGTGCTCCAGTTCCTTGGCCTCTTTTAACAGGTCCAGGCCATGATAGTCCGGTAAGCCCAGGTCCAGGAGAATAAAGTCATACAGGTTAACGGCTATTTTTTCGGATGCCTCGGCGCCTGTGTAGGCGATGTCGCAACGGAAGTGTTCTTTCGTTAAAAAGAGCTCCAGTTCTGAGGCCAGGCTTTTTTCATCCTCTACGATCAGTACATGCATGGGTGCTTGCTTTAGTAAAAGATTTAAAACGTGTAGCTTATGTTAAAGGAATAGAAGGACTGTGCTTCGGAGGCATCGCCCTCTGTTTGGTTCACCGGAATAGCATACCGGTATGCCGGCTCCAACTCAAAATTACCCAAATAAATCACAACCGGGAGCTTCAGTTCATAATTCAGGATGTTAAACCTGCTAACTTCCTCCGTGGTAGTGGTTGTGGTGGTGCCCCCGTTGCCGGATCCAGGCTTGCTGTTGTCCTTACCCGATCCTGAGGGGTCGAAAATGCCACCGATCGGCGTGCCGCTAAGAGGGCCGCCGCTGCCCGGGGTCCCACTGCCCGGTAGCACGCTGTCTTTGTTTTGGGTGGTAGTGGTGTGGGTTTCGTAAAAGTGCTGTGTACCCGCTGTTATAGATACCTTCGGATCTATGCCGATCACATGCTTTCCGTCCCAGAGGGGGTTAAGCGGAATAAACCGGGAGTTCTCCAGCACGGCAAACACGTCGTGGTTTTCACCGAAAATATAACTGGTGGTTAAGCCGGTGTAAAGGATACCCCAGTCCAGGGCTCCCCGGGCTGACAGGGCGTTAGAGGTAACGGCTTTTACCAGCGGCGTGTTCTCCCCAAAGATAAAGTGGGCGTAACTGATATTAGCCTCCACCAAGTCCCTGATCTTAAAGCTGTATCCTACGGACAGGTCTGTCTCATCCACATATCCTGCTGTATCAAACAGCTTGTAGGAGGTGGCGGATGCCCACAAACCAGAGCGGTGCAGGTAGGTTAGCGTGGCTGCGGCGTAGGGGTAGCGCCTGGCCGTGTTCCGGCCAAAAAATGAAGAGTTATTGGCTACCTCAGCCCCTATGGTCCACCAGTCCTTTTTAGCGGGTGCTTCCTGGGCTACCGTATCTGCCAGTGCCGTAGCCGTAGCCGGGATGTGGGAGTTAAGCAGCGCGAAGCCCAGCAATAGCATGGGTATAAAGCGTGTCAGGTGTTTCATATGGGAATGGTGCAGCAGCCTGGCCCGAAAGCACTGGCTGCTGCACAAGGGTGTTTAAGGTGAGAAAGGATATTAATTGCCGATTTTTACCTTGGTGTTTATTTTTACGGCACCACCAACCTGCACCGGGCGGTTAGAGCCGCCATTGGGAATGATCTTGGCAGGCTTGCCGGCAGCACTGTTTACAGCGCCCTTTACAGAAGTGGCAGCACCGGCTCCCGCAGCGTTCACAGCGCCAGCGGCACGGGCGGCGCCGGCTGCTCGCGAAGCACCTCCTCTGCGCACGATGGACTTCACTTTTGTCGCAGCCTCCACGCTTCCGCCTGTTTCTACTGAGGCCGGTTTTTCCTGGCCCTTGGTAGTGGCCACTTCTTTCACTTTCTTTCCTTGCTCCTGGCCCTGCGTTTGCGTGTCTTGTGCCACTTGTGCTACAGCAGTCCCCTGTGTTTCCGCGCTGCGGGCCTGCCCGCTAAGCTCAGCCTCGGTCCGCTGTTTTGCCTGTAGGGCAAGCTCGTTGCCGTGCTCTACGGTGGTGTTAGCGCTGGCCGCTACCGATGCCGCTGCTCGCTGGCTAGCGGCCTGTCCGTTTTCTGCAGCGCTTTTGCCTGCTGCCTGTACAGTGGCCTCTGCTTTTTGTGCTAGCCCGACCGTTGCCTGGCTGCCCTTGTCAAGTGCCTGTTCGCTTTTTGTGGCCAGGTCAACTGCTGTTGTTTGTGCTACTGCGGCCACTGCCTGGCCATGGTTTTCAGCTTTTTTGCCTTCCACTGTGGCTGTTGCCTTTAGTTGCTGTGCCACTTCAGCCGCTGTTTGGCCATGTGTTTCTTTAGGTGCAGTGCTTTCTTCTTTGTCCTGCACAGGGGCAGTTTCTTCCCGCTCTTCCTGCTTCGGTGCCTTGGCCTTTGACTTCTCCGCCTTTACTGTCGCTTTTCCGTTTGCACGGCCTTGCGCTTCGGTCGTATGGTCTGTCGGGTTTGTTTCTGACCTGTAGGATGCAGCAGTGGATGCTGAAGAAGAAGCTTTCACAGAGGATTTATCGTTGTGTTCTGCAGAAGCTTCCGTAGATGTCTTTGCTTTGCCATTTACAGCACCTGAGTTTGACTGCGCAAACGCAGTAGTGACTGTTAAAAATGCGGCGGCTAAGAAGGTTAGTTTTTTCATGTCTCTTTGGGCTTATGAATTAGTTTATGTCCCAAAACTATATAGTCAAGATGAAGAGAAAATGAAGAAAGGCTTTTCTTGAAAAAAAATTACAGCACATGCCCGGTGTTGTTTTGCCCTGGGGATTGGCTCTACGCCAAACAAAGCTCCGGTCATACGCTTCTTCTTCTGCTTGCTCTGTTCTGTAAAGATAGGTATCCGGCATTTACAGGCACTACTTTTTCTTTTACCGATGTAGCACAGTTGGTTGCCCTGCGCTTGTTGCACCGGTGCAACTTGGTACAGGAATGCGGGAGCTGCGCTCTCCCTTCATGAAACGCAGCTTGTGTCTTTCATTCTAAGTATTTATACATAGCTTTGGCACGAAGCATATTTTTCTAAACGAGAAGGGGAACTTCTGCTAAGTTTTGCCTGCTTGCGTAAGTTCCTGGTATAGGCAGGCTTCCTCTTATATAAAGCGCCGGTGTGCTTAAAAGCAGCAGGGAGTGTCCGGAAGAATACTGTCACATCAGATCCCTGGCAGTTGCAAAGCGCAACGCTGAAACATAACGCAAACCTGTATGAATGCAGCCAAGAAGAACAACGTAAAGGTTGTCGGAAAAGGACAAAAGCCGATGCTATTCGCCCATGGTTATGGTTGCGACCAGAACATGTGGCGTTATATTACCCCAGCCTTTGAAGCGGACTACAAGATCATTCTTTTTGATCACATAGGATTTGGCGGCTCTGACACTACGACCTATACCAAAGCGCACTATACCTCATTGCAAGCATATGCGGCAGACGTGTTAGACATATGCCGGGAACTAGAGCTACAGGACCTTGTTTTTGTGGGGCACTCGGTAAGTGCTATGATAGGCGTACTGGCAGCGAACATGGAGCCGGAGTGGTTTTCAAAATTGATCCTGATCAGTCCTTCCCCAAGCTTTATTAACGATGGTGACTATATAGGTGGTTTTTCCAGAGAGGACATAGAAGGTTTGCTTGGTTCCTTAGACAGTGATTACCTGGGCTGGTCCAACACCATAGCTCCGGTGATCATGGGCAACCCGGCGAGGCCTGAGTTAAGCCAGGAACTCGCTGGCAGCTTTTGCAGGAGCAATGAAGCAATCGCAAAGGACTTTGCCCATGTCACCTTTCTTTCCGATAACCGCAAGGATTTATCGCAGGTGAAAACCGAGACCTTGATTTTGCAGTGTATGGATGATGCAATTGCGCCTTTATCCGTAGGAGAATTTACGCATCAGAACATAGCCGGGAGCAGACTAGTGGTTTTAGAGGCAACAGGCCATTGCCCCAATCTGAGCGCCCCTGAAGAGACCGTTGCGGCCATGAAAAGCTTTTTATAAAGCCGCTGTAGGTATTGGGTGGAGGACGTGCTCCTGATAGCTCCCAAAAGGAAGGAGCCATCATGTATGAAAAAGAGGAACGAGAAGACTTGATTGATTACAAAGAACTTAAAAAGGCAGACGGATACCCCTTCTTTGAAGCGAGCAGAAGGCCCGATAACTCGTTCATAGCTGTTAACTGGATAGGCACGCAATCATTGGAGACAGTTGTGATGGGAGGCAACCATATTCTTGCCATGCTGCGGGAGAAGCCTTGCCAGGGGCTTCTTAACAGCAACAGGGAACTGATAGGGCCTTGGGATGCTGCCGTTAGCTGGTTAAGCTATAAATGGGTACCACAGGCCAAAGAACTGGGCCTTCGCTACTATGCGCATGTGCTCTCGCCGGGTATTTATGGGCAACGGTCCTTCGCGATGTTCCAGGAAAGCTTAAAAAGCCATTTTAGCATGAGGCCGTTCAACGACGAGAAAAGGGCAGAAGAGTGGCTTCAGATGAAACTTGTTTAGTATTTCTTACAAGAGGAGTCCGATCCTTCTGCATACTGTACGATGCTGTACACTATAAGCTGTAGTGAGCAGCCAGGAGATGGAAGAAAGCCTGTTCGTTGTGTAGCCAGGAAAAGTGGCTGCTTTTGTCTATAACATGAAAGGCACCTGTCGGATACCTCTCCCGGACGTATTGCATGCTATCGCCATAAATATCATCGTCGCCGTAAACAGCCGTGATCTTAAAGTTCGGGACTGCTTGCTGTTGGAGGACAGGGTGTAGGAGCAGGGCCAGGTTGGTGCGGTTAATCGGTTTGGCATATAAGTGCTCTAACAGCAGGGGCACCTGGTCTGTGACGGCATAACCCTTGTTGCAGTTTAAAGCGAACTGCCTGTAAAACCCCTGGTATCCCTCATAGCTCCCCAGCAGCCCTAAGGAAGCGTTCTTGACCAATGCCAGCCACTCCTGCAGGCTGCTTTTTCTTTTGTTGAACTTGACAACTTCCAGTACCGTCTCTGCCCACTGCCAGCCTGTACCAGAGGCCGGGCTGGAGAGGAACATGCTCAGCAGTTTTTCCGGGTGGTAGGCGGCGTACAGCTGGGCGTAGAGACCACCCCAGGAGTGTCCGAATAAATGAAACCGAGGCAAGTTGAAGTGCGTGGCAACAGCGTTTACATCAGATACATAACGCTCCATGGAGAAACTGCCGGAGGGGCAGGGAGAATTTAAAGTGCCGCGCTGGTGAAAATAGACCACCTGGAATTCTTGTGAGAGGAACTCGGCCACCGGTTCCAGCTTTTCCGGTACCCCGGGGCCGCCGTGGAGCAGGATCACGCTTT
The DNA here is from genome assembly GCF_900188175.1 of Pontibacter ummariensis. Lineage (GTDB taxonomy): Bacteria > Bacteroidota > Bacteroidia > Cytophagales > Hymenobacteraceae > Pontibacter > Pontibacter ummariensis. Next base: position 178,440 of record NZ_FZOQ01000011.1, read on the forward strand.
CTTTTCCGCTGTTCGGACATACCGTCGTGTACAAACGGGTGTCTTCGTTTTTAACTAAAATCGCCATGGTAGCTTTTACGGGAGTCTGGCCTCGCTGGGGTTGGGTATAATGCTTTATAACTGTAGGCCCCTTTAGACTCACTTATAATACCTGCGCAAGCACTTCCTGACGACGGGGATAAAAAAGAGCGGAGCCACCTGTTTTGCAGGGGCACCGCTCTTGATAGTTGACAGGACCCGGGACGAAGCCCCTGTTGTCTGGTGCTAGGCGACTACCTTCTCCGTTGCGAGGGCCTTGTCGTCTGCCTTTTGCTTTACGGAGCGGTCGATCAGAAGCATCATGACGATGGTTACGATGGAAGACAGCACGACGAGATAACCTAACAGGTCATAGTGCTCTAAGGTGCCTTCGCTTGTCTGCACCACAATAAGACCTGCAAAAGCAGAGGCCAGCCCGCCGGATATCTGCTGCACCGACGATTGTATACTCATGTAAGCACCACGATCGGAAGACTCCGGAATGGCTGTCATAAGGGCAGAAGCGGAGATCATCCGGGCGGTGATGCCCACAAACATGATCACGTTTACCAGTAGCACGAGCCAGAGGGGGGAGATGCCCATGTTGCAGTGGATCACAACCACCACCATCGTTAGGATAGAGCCCCAAAAGAAAACCTTATACTTTCCTAAACGGTCACTCAGCTTGCCTATCAAGGGGCCAAAGACCATGGCACTGATACCCGTGGCCATGTACAGCATGGGCAAGGTTTCCAGGTCTATGCCCAGGTTGTACACTGTAAAGGCGCTCGCAAAGGGCATCAGCATAAAGCCACCCGTGGCCAGCAGGGTAATAGCCGCGAAGCCTTTCAGGTAATGGGGGTTAGATACAATGCCCGCTAGGTGCCTGAACGCATTTCTATCGGACTGCAGCTGTAAGTGCGCTTTTATAGGCTTCATGTAGCGTGCGATGGCCAACCCGACGATAACACTTACCCCAACTATCAGCAGGAAAGGGGAGTGCCAGCCCCAGGTATTGGCCAGGTACAGGCTAATCGGTATTCCCAATACCTGGCTGGTAGCGAAGGCCATTTGCACAAAACCCATCACACGCCCTCTCATTTGCAGGGGGAAGAGGTCGGTGATGATGGCGAAGGAGATGGAGCCGATCACCCCGCCAAACAAGCCGGTGATCACCCTGGCTGCTAGCAGGAAATGGTAGTCTGGGGCGAGGCCACAGAACAGGGTGCCTAAAATGAAGCCCGCGTAAAAAAAGAGCAGGAGCTTTTTACGGTCAAACTTATCGGCAAATCCTGCGGCAAGTAAACCGGATGCGCCTGCACTAAAGGCGTAGGCCGACACCACCCACCCAAACTGTTGGGTGCTGATCTCTAATTCCTGGATCAGTTGTGCCCCTAGTGGTGACAGCACCATGAAGTCGAGGATGATGGTGAATTGCAGAATAGCCAATATGGCCACAATAAATACTTGGTACTTTGTAAAAGGCGCTTGCCCTGCGGATAGAGTATGATTTGGTTCTGCCGCTTGGCGGGCAGCGTTCTTGTTCGTTTTTTTCATAGTGCTTCTGTAGCTACAACTGCTTTTGCGGCCTTAAAGATTCCTGACAGAGAGCTATCTTGTATCATTGTTTCGCTTAGCGGGAGACCCGGTGCAAAGACCAGCGGACACTCCAACTTCACCTTCGTGCTCAAGGAGGCAAAAAAATGCGCTTTAAAGTTAGCAATCTGCCTTTACTTCCTGTGCATTCAGCGAGAGGGGCTTTACCTGCTTTTACCTGTTTTAGAAAAGGATAATAAGTACCCAACCGGCAATCATAATAACCGAACCCACCAGCTTTTTACGGATAGCTTGTTCTGCAAAGAAGCGCCGGCCAAGCAGGACGCTTACAATGGTAGAAAGCTGAAAAAGCGAGCGGGCATACCCAACTGGCATATGCGCAAAGGTATAGTTGGTCGTAAACTGCATAGTGCCGATACAAATGACTTGAAACACGTAGCGGCCAAGGTCTGCAGCGCTAACCCTGCTTACTTCTTTCTTCAGGTTTAAGCGGTAAAACAGCATCAGCAGAAAAGAGCGAATTCTTACACCGTAATTTCGATCAGGCCGAATACAACCTGATCCCCATATTTGGCCTGGGCCTCTGCTTTGTTCAAAAACTTAACTTTCTTTATTTGCGCAGCCTTGATGCTGCTTAGCTGGCGCTGCCTGGCCGAGTAGGAGGGAAGGAGCTGTTCATTTACTGCAATGGGTAGTTTATACTGAGTCCCGATTTGCTGTACCTGCGCATGTACCTGCCTGTAAATGTAATTCTCTACCTCAAGGTCGGTGGTGGACTTGACCATCACGCACTGCCCATCGCTGAACCCCAGCTCCGCTAACTTCTCCTTGCTCGCTGCCCGCTCGAAATGTGCCAGCTGTTGGCTCGACACAACCTCTTTATAGGATGAGATAACGCCGTCCACCACATGAATGCAGTCCTTGTCGTACATATCCACTTTCAGCACTTCACCTGGCCGCCCTTTACTGTCTAAAGTAGGTACTTCTAAAAGCCTTCCGTTTATCGTTTGAGAATAGCCTGTAGCAACAGCAAACAAGGCGGTCAGGAAAGAGAAAAAGAGCTTGGTTTTCATAGTTTATAATTTAGTGTGTATGATTCAGTCGCATGTTAGTAGAGGCTCACGCAGTCAAGCAAAAAGGTCTTGCCCTAGGAGCAGCACCAGTGCTTAGCTACTTCTTTATGAACTCGTTCGTCTGGATAGCTTTACTCGCCACTACCTCGCCAGACTCATCCTGGTACACAGGCACCGTGTTTTGCACCCAGGTCATTTTAGAAGCAGAGATAGCCATGATCTCATGCGGATTGCTTGTATTGCCATTAAACCTGAATTGGATGTAGCCTTTCTCTTTTTCCTCAAACACCTGGTAGTCGCCTGATAATATTTCTGAAAGCTGCCCTGAGCTACTAGGGACCAACATCTTTGCGGTTTGTCCATCAAACTTGAAAACCCAACCCTCACCCTCCACTTCCTGATGAACTACCTTTCCATTCGCATCATAGTAGTTTGTAGTGATGCTCAGGCTGGTCCATTCGCCTTTGATAACTTCATCTGCTGTATCTGGGGTTGCCGTCTCCTTTTCGCAGGCAGTGATGAACAACAAAATAAGGCAGGAAAGTAGGGAATGCTTTTTCATGATTTTTTTCTGTGACTGCTTAGTTAAGTACGAATGGGCTGGGCTTAGAGGAAGCGCTGCCTGGGTAAAGGTTCTAAGAGTAAGATAGGAAATACCAGCGCTGTTTCAGCGCTTTCTTTAAACTTCTGTTGCTTTTTGGGTACTTCTCAACAACAGAAAATGCTTAGCCTCTAGATTGCCCCTGGGCCCGATACACTCCTTTTCGGTGATGGTTGCTTCCAAGGAAGGATGCGGCCCTGAACCTGCTATAACAAGCGGACAAAAAGAGCAGTTGTCTGTATTCTTGTGCACAAGAAAGCTTGTCGCGTCTTTGTAACAGTTCTTGCCAGACGGCGTGAGCGTGTTTTAAACGTGCAACTCAAGATTCAGAATAGGATATGGTTTTCTCAAGCCGTCTAGTTCTGTACGTCCAACCACCTTAAAGCCAAAATACTTGTAAAAGCCTATGGCTTGTTCATTTTGCTCGTTTACATCTACCTTGCAGCTTCCTAAGGTGTCTATTGCATATTGTAACAGTGCTCTTCCAACCCCTTTCCCCCTGCAATCAGGATGTATGAAAAGCATTTCTATCTTGTTTTCAGAGGTGCCTAAAAACCCTATTATTCTGTTATGTTCATCCCTAAAGCAGAATAACTCCACCGCATATAAGTACTCATTTCTGATCAAGGGCCTGTAGAACAGAATATCTTCTTCCTTTAGGATATGGTGCGTTGCCCGGACAGAGGCTTCCCAAACTGCTGTTATTTCATCAAAATCGGTGGCAGAAGCCCGCCCAAGGTTACTTTCTTCTTTTAGTGTTTTCATTTCATGAAGCCTGTCTGCTAAATCTAACTTGGGAATAGGAATGCCATGGAACAGCTGCTAACCATTCGCTTTGCGGTGGCGCTACTACAGTAAAGTTGTCTTTACCGTCGGTCACGCATGCTTTTCAACTACTAAGAAAATCCTGCTCTTATTTATAGTTTTATCTTGTGCCTAACGGTCAAGTATAAGAGCAGTAGCGGATTTCAAAGCGATTACCTGTCCGCCACCACAAAAGTTTATTAAATGCACAGACTTTATATACCACTTTACCCGCTATTGCTCTTATACAATGTTACCTGCTGGCTTTTTTATTCATTTTTAATTTCATCATAATATCAGTCTGTTCGTCTTTTCCCAACTTGAAAATATGCTTGTCGAATGCTACAAATCCATTTTTTTCATAAAATCGGATTGCTCTTGGATTTTGCTCCCAAACGCCCAACCAAACATATTCTACGTTTTTTTCTTTCGCCAATTCAATCGCTTTGTCATAAAGAATTTGTCCGACTTTTTTTCCGTGAAATTCTTTCAGCACGTAAATCCGTTCGATTTCGCATGCGTTTTCATCCTTTATTTCAGTTTGTGATTGCCCGAAATTCACTTTTAAATATCCAATCACTTTGTCGTCATGTTCAGCGAAATAGAATTCAGAGTTTTTGTCCGTAAGTTCTGTTTTTAGTTTTTCGGTCGAAAATCCTTCTTCCAAATATTCACGCATATCTTCTTCGCTGTTTTCAGAAGAGAATGTTTCGGCAAAAGTCAGTTTTCCGATTTCTTTTAGTTCTTCAATGTCTTGAATATTTACTTTTCTAATTTCCATTTATTGTTCGTGTCGTTTTTAGCTTGCAGTCAACGTTACTCGTGTAGCAGAATGGCGAAGTGTCAGCAAGCCGTACTGCTATACTTTGTTGTGGTGTGTTATTCTTCTTTTAACTAAAGCGCCTGCTGCTAATACCGCAGATGAACTTAACCAAAGCCAGTAACCTGCTTTATAGTTTACGATCTTATTGTAATGACCTGCTTCATTGTCAATAACTTTATCAAACATTAAAAATGATAACATCAATGCAAGAGAAAGCATAGTGAATACAAGTGAAGTAGTTTTACTTTCCTTATAAGTCAGCCAGGCGATGAGCAAAGCTGGATTTGCCAACCAACTGAAGGTTGCGCCAATTGTATAGTCAACTTCACCAATCGTATTGATGTTAAGATACTTGTCCGTTAAGGCTCCAATTTCAAATAGCACTCCAAGCCCGCCCACAAGGAAAACTGCTAAAGAGTCACCACATTGATTGGTACAATATGACTCCTGAGTCAGAGAAATTATAAACAGTGCGAATGAAGTATAAAAGATATAGCTATCTACTTTTTTGTTGTTCATTATCCTTTTACTTCATCTCTTTTAATGCACCACAACGGTACTGGGCTATAGGTTGGCGTAGCTAACCTATAGGTGTGGTTATGCAATGTTGTATTTTAATGGCTTTAATCGGCTACTTATTGGCTCATTATGAAATGTGCTAACCATAAAATAAGAAAAACGGCAATAAAGACTTTAAGCATTAGTTTCCAACTAATCTTATCCCAAGGCATCAAAGGCATAAGCTCCTTTTTTTAATCAAGTACTATACTTTTCTTTCTTCATGAGAAGTTACGCATGGTGACCTAAAGTTATACCTGCTCTTCCTTCAAACATTTCTTTTACCGCTACTTCCAGTTTTGGCAAGTCGTTCTCGTTTGTTCTGAACTTGATTTCGTGAACTGTTTTGCCTTTGTAGAGAATCATCCTGTCATAGCTGACCTGGTAGAGCATATCAGCCTGCCACCAGATTTCTCTTTGGGTTTTATACTTATCTTCTCTGATGATTTCCACCTTGTCCAAACGCTTTAAGTCATGCACTTCTTTGAAGAAGAATGGTCTTAGGAAGTAGAACTTAGCTACACCGTTTTCCAAATGTACCACGCAATCATAGTAGCTAACCCAAACATGCAGTATAAGCCCTGACAGGATTCCTAAGCCAACCGCCAAAAGAGTATTTTCTATAACATACCCAAGCAGCAGAAACAGAACTACTACTTTGAGAATCAGAGAATATGTATTAGCTGGTATACCTGTTTTTACCATTCTATAATTTTAATACTGCATAACTACTGGCTAATAGGAGTACCTACTCCTACTATCTGCACTATGTACGGTAGTGGTCTCTTCTGCTCTTGCTCCGTTTTGAGGCTTAAACGGCTGTCTTTGCTTATTCCCCCCTCATTATATCTTGCTTATTCAATATAAGAAATGTTCTGTAAATACCAGCTTCTTTTACTTTATTTCAGGCACGTCAGACCATAATTTGGGAGAGGATAGAAGCCTGCAGGCTGAGTGCCTGACGCAGTGGAAAAGCAAGAGCCCGGAGGGCGCTGATTTCTGGTAGCGCCCTCCGGGCTCTTTTTAATAGAGACTACTTGTTTACGTAGGGCCGGCTGATCTTAGTCTTTTTGATAGGTGCCCATCAGTTCCCCGTAGCCGATCGTTTTTTCCTGCAGCAGTACCTCCAGGGCTTCTTTTGTGCTGTTGGGGGCCAGGTTTACCTTAGAGTCCAGTACATACACTTTAAAAAAGTACCGGTGCTTTTCGCCAGCAGGAGGGCAGGGGCCCATGTAGTTGTTCTTGCCAAAGTCGTTTGGTCCCGTTACCCCGTCCGGCTTTGTGTTCTCTTCGATATTAGGGTGTGGGGCCAGGTCCCACACCATCCAGTGGGTAAAGGTACCGTTCGGAGCATCCGGGTCCTCTAAAATGATCACCATGCTTTCCCCCTGCTCCGGGATGTTATCAATGCGCAGTGGCGGATTAATGTTGTCGCCGTCGCAGGTATAGGGTTTGGGAATGGGGGCGTTTTTTACGAAAGCAAAACTTAATACCTCTAGTGTTGTTGTTTGTGCCATAGCTTGTCTTTTTACTTTTTATTTTTGAAACGGCATAAGAAGTAAAATGTTGATACCTAATGGTTTGAGCAGGGTGTGCCCCTTAAGCGGCGGTGCGAAAGGCGGCACCTGTAACGCAGCTCCCCCTTGGGCTATGGTTAGCGGTAACGGGCTTGCGTATGCTAACTTAGCTATGAGTTACAGCAGTACAGACAGCCCGGAGCGTATCCCGCAAGTGTTCATCGAAGCCTGGAACAACCGGGACCCTGAGAAGCTGGCTTCGCTCTTTGACGAGGATGCCGAGTTTATTAATGTCACTGGCCTCTGGTGGCATAACCGCGATGCCATACAGAAAGCGCATGCCTATGGCCTGCGCACCATCTTCAGTAACTCCACCCTGCGCTTGTTACGCACCAAAGTGAAGTACCTCTCAGAAACAGTAGCTGTGGTGCAGGCCCGGATGAAACTGACAGGGCAAACACCAGTAGGAGATGTTAGCAGTCCGGGGCAGCGGAGGAATATCTTCACCTTCGTCGTACATAAAGCAGGGGAGACGTGGAGCTGTGCCTCCGCCCAGAACACCGATATCGTACCGAATATGGAGACCCACGTGCGCGACGAGAAGGGCCAGCTGCGGCCAGCGGACTACAGGAAACCGGAGGACACAGCCTAAGTCTCATACTTTGCCCGATGCTCTCTTTTAGCCACTCCAGCAGGAATTTTCCTGGCTGGCGATGCTGCGGACTTGCTGTTCAAAACGCCACTGACTAACATCATTTTTAAGTTGTGCGTTGTTTTTTAAGTTGCCCTTTCAAATTTCTTCGGATACAGATTTAAGGCATTGAGCATGAACCACGAACACCATCATCACCATTCCACCCAGGAGAAGGCCGGACACAAGGCCGACCGGGTAGAGGACAGCCTAGAGGAGAAAACGCTGCACGGGCACAATCAGGCCATGCCGCAGCACAAGCCGCATCCCCCCCAGCAGGGGCAAGGCCACGGTGGGCACGGAGGCCATGGGCACGACCACCACCGGATGATGATTGAAGACTTTAAGAAGCGCTTCTGGGTGTCGCTGGTGCTATCGGTACCTGTTATCCTACTAAGCCCAATGATCCAGCACATCCTGGGCTATAGCTTACAGGTTCCCTACAGCATGTACATTGCCTTCGCTTTATCGAGTATCATCTACTTCTACGGCGGCTGGCCTTTTCTGAAAGGATTAGTCGATGAGGTAAGGAAAGGCGCGCCGGGTATGATGACACTCATTGGCGTAGCCATTACGGTGGCTTATGTCTATAGCACTGCTGTTGCTTTTGGCCTGGAGGGCATGGACTTTTTCTGGGAGTTGGCCACCCTGATCGTGGTGATGCTGCTGGGGCACTGGATAGAGATGCGCTCGGTTTTAGGTGCTTCCAAGGCTCTGGAACTGCTGGTGAGCATGATGCCAGCCGAGGCACAGGTAATCCGGAACGGGCAGACGGTCACGGTGAAAGTGGAGGAACTGCAGCCGGAAGACCTTATCCTGGTAAAGCCAGGAGAGAAAGTGCCTGCCGACGGGGTGGTAAAGCAGGGCGAGAGCTACCTGAACGAGAGCATGCTGACCGGGGAGAGCAAACCGGTACAGAAGCAGCAGGGAGACCGGGTGATCGGAGGTTCCATCAACGGAAACGGAGCCCTACAGGTACAGGTGGTCAGCACGGGGAAGGACAGCTACCTGAACAAGGTGATCAACCTGGTGCAGGAGGCACAGAAAACCAAATCAGAGACACAACGGCTGGCCGATCGAGCGGCTAAATGGCTGACCTACGTAGCCCTGACGGCCGGCTTCGGGACCCTGCTGGCCTGGCTTTTGGCAGGCGCTGCCCTAGACTTCGCCCTGGAACGTATGGTCACGGTAATGGTAATTTCCTGCCCGCATGCCCTGGGCCTGGCCATCCCGCTGGTTGTGGCTATCTCCACGGCCGTGTCAGCGAAAAAAGGCCTGCTGATCCGCAACCGCACCGCCTTCGAGAACTCCCGAAAGATCACCACCATCATTTTTGACAAGACAGGCACCTTAACGCAAGGCTCCCACGAGGTGGCACAGGTAACAAGTTTTAACCAGGCGCTCGGGCAGCGGGAGCTGCTCCGTTTGGCCGCTGGCGTGGAGCAGAACTCGGAGCATTATATCTCACAGGGAATCCTGCGCAGGGCAAAAGAGGAGGGGCTTACCGTACCGGCAGCAGACAACTTCAATTACCTGCCCGGCAAGGGCCTGGAGGGCAGAGTAGAGGGGCAGGACGTAAAGGTGGTAGGCCCGAACTACATACAAGAGTACCGTGTGCAGGTGCCGGAGAGCAAAGCTGAGGAGGGTGTGGAGACGGTGGTGTATGTGCTGGTAAACGGAGAGGTGGCCGGTTACATTTCGCTGCGCGACCAAATCCGGTCCGAGTCCGAAGGGGCCATCCAGGTGCTGAAGGAGAACGGTATTAAGAACCTGCTGCTGACAGGCGACAACGAGCGCGTAGCCAGGAGCGTGAGCGATAAGCTGCGCATGGACGGCTACCTGGCCAACGTGTTACCGCACCAGAAGCAGGAAAAGATAAAGGAGCTGCAGGCGCAGGGTGAATTTGTGGCCATGACCGGTGATGGTGTAAATGACGCTCCGGCACTGGCACAGGCGCATGTGGGCATTGCCGTTGGCTCTGGTACAGACGTGGCCGCCGAGACCGCCGACATTATTCTGGTTAACAGCAACCCCCAGGACATTGCCTCGCTTATTCTTTTCGGCAAAGCCACTTACCGTAAAATGATACAGAACCTGGTTTGGGCCACAGCCTATAACATTATTGCCCTGCCGCTGGCGGCCGGCGTACTGTACCAGCAGGGGATCATGATTTCCCCGGCCATTGGGGCTGCTTTGATGAGTTTGAGTACTGTGATCGTGGCTATCAACGCGCAGTTGCTGCGCAGGCAGTTACGCTAGGCGCAAGACTTTCCGGTGCAGGCTGGGCGGATAAAACAGGGCTTTGGGGAGCGTAGGGCATGTGTTGTGTAGCGCTAGCAGGCTTCCTGCCGTAAGCTAACCGATAAGTAAGACTTGCGGCTGTAAAGCTGCCGTATTAGCAGAAAGCACCAACTTATGAAGCACCTGTACGCCCTACTTCTAACCCTATTTGTATATCCACACACAGGAAGGGCCCAGTTCCTGGACTCACTTGGTATAGAGGAAGACGAGAAACCGTTTGAACTGAGCGGAGGTGTAGACGTTTATTATGCCTATGACTTTTCGGAGCCTATCGGGCAGGAACGCTTATTTACCACGCAGGCCTTTCGCCACAACGGGTTCAACCTGAACTGGGGCTTCCTGCAGGCTACCTATGCCACAGACAAGGTGCGGGCCACCTTCGCGCTGCAGACGGGAACTTATGTGCAGGCCAACTATGCCGCCGAGCCAAATGAGCTGACGCGGCTCATCGGGCAGGCCAATGCCGGTGTCCGTTTGGCTGAGGGGGTGTGGCTGGACATGGGTATCCTGCCCTCGCACATCGGCTACGAAAACACTTTCTCCCTCAACAACGAGATATACACACGGGCCCTGATGGCGGAGAACTCCCCTTATTATGAGACAGGCGCTCAACTCACAGCGGAGTTATCAGACGTGGTCACAGTACAGTTCCTGGTGCTGAACGGTTGGCAAATTATACAGGAGACGAACGAAGCGAAGTCGCTGGGCTTTGGCATCAGCTATACTCCGACAGAGGCACTTACATTGAGCTACAACAACTACTACGGCAACGAAGCACCGGAGGGCACCGAGGCGAAGCGCCGTTTCTTCCACGACTTTTATGCTTCCTATGCGGCCTCCGAACGGTTTAACCTTGCCGGTAGCGTAGACTATGGCCGGCAGGAGCTATGGGACAGCGAGGAGCAGGGAACTTGGTATGCGGCTATGTTGCTGGCGCGCTACCGGCTGAGCGAGCGCTTTGCCCTGGCGGGGCGCGTAGAGCACTACAACGACGAGGACCAGCTGATCGTTTCTACCGGCACGGCCCTTGGCTTCCAGACCTCCAGTGCCTCCCTGAACCTCGATTACATTCCGGCCCCTAATTTCCTGTGGCGCATGGAGGCACGCGGCTATGACGCACAGGACAGGGTATTTACAGGAGAAGAGGGGCGTGACGATAAGAACCTGCTGTTGGTAACATCCTTTGCCCTGAAGTTTTAGTGCTGCTGTATGCCAAGGCAGCGTAAAGGCAGGCTGTAGGAGGTGCACCAGGAGAGTTGTGATGGTTCTAGGGCTTGTATGCCCGTAAGTTAAGTAAGGGAAAAGCGCCTTAGCAGAGGGTAGGAAGGTTAAACCAGAAGCCTAAGCAGCCTGATGGAGCAGGTGAGCTCTTGATAAGTATAAACTTTGCTTATGCACTTCATTAAAACTATAAATAAAAACTTATATCAACCGTAGTTTATATTTGCTGCTGTCAAAAGTAAAACAGGAAAAAGACACAAATCCTTAAGATTGATGGCAGCGATCGGAAAAAACATTGGAAGGGCAGGTCGGCTTTTGTACGGCGGAAAGGTAGTGGCAATTCCTACCGAAACGGTGTATGGGTTGGCCGCAAATGCATTGGACGAGTTTGCGGTTGCCGAAATATTCAGGGTAAAAAACAGGCCTTTGTACAACCCGCTTATTGTGCATCTTGCCAGCGGGAGCGAACTGGAAAAATATGTTGCCGAAGTGCCCTCGGTTGCAGAAAAGCTGATCCAAAAGTTCTGGCCAGGCCCTTTAACCTTGCTGCTTCCCAAGAAGGACAGCATACCGGATATCATCACAGCCTCACTTCCGCATGTGGCTGTTCGGGTGCCGGACCACCCCCTGACACTGGACTTGCTACGCTCGCTGGACTTTCCGTTAGCCGCGCCCAGTGCAAACCCTTACTGCTACATAAGCCCAACCCGCACGGCGCATGTACAGCAACAGATAGGAGACAAAATACCATACATATTGGATGGCGGTAACTGCCAGCAGGGCCTGGAGTCTACCATTGTAGGCTTTGAGCAGAATACGCCCACAATTTACCGCCTGGGGGCCATTGCCCAGGAGGAGATAGAAGAAGTGGTTGGCAAAGTGAAGTTACACCGGCACGCAAATGCACGGCCTGTTAGCCCGGGGATGCTTCCTTTTCATTACTCCCCCAGCACACCGCTATACCTGGTGGATAAGGTAGAGGACTTCGGGCCTGCCCCGGATCCTGCTGAAACAGGTATGATCTCCTTTTATAAGGTGGTGGATGGTGTGCCCGAGCAGCACCAGGCAATTTTATCGCCTACTGCCAACTTAAGCGAAGCAGCCAGCAACCTGTACCACGCACTGCACCGGCTGGATGCCCTGAACCTGAAACGGATCATTGCTGAGAAGTTACCGGATGTTGGCCTTGGAAAGACGATTAACGAGCGCCTGAGAAAAGCAGCCGGTAAAACAGCAGAAAGCCAATCCCTTTACGGTGCCAGGGCAGTTCTCAGGTAAAGGGCTTCCTTGGTTTTTCCCCTCTATTCGCAAAACCTAACACAGCATAACATTATGAATGAACTAAAATCAGCCTCTCCTGGCAGAGGCCTGGCTGGCCTGCGCGCCAACTTCAAAAGCGACGCCCTCTCCGGTTTCCTGGTGTTTCTGATTGCCCTGCCACTATGCCTTGGCATATCAATGGCCTCCGGCTTCCCCCCTGTAGCCGGTATACTGACTGCTATTATTGGGGGCATGGTGGTCAGCTTTCTGGGGGGGGGCGGAGCTGACGATCAAAGGGCCGGCCGCTGGTTTGATCGTGATTGCGCTCGGCGCTGTGGAGGAACTGGGGCAGGGAGACGCGCTGCTAGGCTATAAACTGGCGCTGGCCACCATTGTAGTGGCGGGGGTAATTCAGGTCCTGTTCGGGTTGCTGCGGAGCGGCGTGTTGGGCGACTTCTTCCCGGCGGCTGCCGTAAGCGGCATGATGACCTCGATTGGCATCATCATCATTTCCAAACAAGTGTTTACCCTGATCGGCGTAAAGCCAGTAGGCAAAGAGCCGCTGGAGCTGTTGGCAGAACTACCGCAGGGTATCGCTCGCCTCAATCCGCAAATAGCCCTCATTGGCTTCATCAGCCTACTTTTGCTGTTCACCTTTCCGCTCTTAAAGAACAAGTACCTGAAGCGACTGCCGGCAGCCCTCCTGGTCATATTGGTGTCTATCCCGCTGGGGTATTACTTTGACCTGGCCCACAGCCATACGTACCTCTTCCTGGACAAGCACCATTACAGCATAGGGCCGGAGTTTCTGGTGTCACTCCCCAAGAGCCTGCTAAGCGCGATCACGTTCCCGGACTTCTCGCAGCTGTTTACGCCTGCCTCCCTAAAATACATCATCATGTTTGCGGTGGTTGGTTCACTCGAAACGATCCTGAGCACGAAGGCGGTGGACATGTTAGACCCTTACAAGCGTAAAGCAGACCTGAACCGGGACATGGTGGGAGTAGGGGTGGGTAACGTGTTGGCAGGGCTGATAGGTGGTTTGCCGATGATCTCCGAGATCGTGCGCTCTTCGGCCAACATAAACAATGGGGGAAAGACCCGCTGGGCTAACTTCTCGCACGGGCTCTGCCTGCTGGTGTTCGTTGCCTTTGCCCCCGGCCTGATTCACCAGATTCCGTTAGCTGCACTGGCTGCCATGCTGATTTTTACGGGTGTCCGGCTGGCATCACCTGGTACCTTTATTCAGACCTTTCACAAGGGCTGGGAACAACTGGTGATCTTCCTGACAACCATCGTCTTCACACTTTCAATCGATCTGCTGGTAGGCATAGCGGCGGGCATAACCCTTGAGTTGCTCATCCTGATGGTGAAAGGGCTCCCGGCGAAGAGTATTTTTAAGCAGGGTATTAAACTCCAACAGCACGAAGACAATGAGTACCTCCATGTAGCCTTATCGGACGGAGCGGTGTTCAGTAATTATATCAACCTGAAAAAGTACCTCGATAGCCTGCCCCGTCAGAAGCACCTCGTGCTCGACTTCTCTGAGACCGTAGTTGTGGACCATACTGTTATGAAGCACCTGCACCAGTACCAGGACGACTATAGGGCGCAGGGTGGATGGCTGGAGATTACCGGACTACACGCGCACAGGCCTGTTTCTAGGCATCCCCTTGCTGCCAGGGTAAGGGCCCGACCTGCGAAGCATGTGAAAGTAGCCGCTTAAAGCTTGTTTGCTCCCCATTAAAACTGTTCCTCTACTACTGTTATAATACCTCCTCTTCAGGATAAGTACAGCCGGGTAAGGGGGTAGCTGAAAAGAGGCCAAGTGCAGCTGGTATGGTTCCGGCTGCACTTGGCTTCTTTTAGAATTGGCTAAGCCAGCTAAACCACTCCTGTATTGTTTTGTCTTTATCTTTTTGCAGGTAATTTAAATAGGCCTTTGCAACAGGCGAGAAGCTTTTGCCTTTTAGCCAGATCAGGTTCCAGGTCGACTTTATCGGAAACCCCTGGACGGGTATAATTTGCAGGTCGCCATTGTTCAACTCATTTTTCACCCCAATCAGGGGCATAATGGAGTAGCCAAGCCCTGCAATCACGGCCTGCTTTACGGCTTCGTTAGAAGTCAGCTCCATCTTCTTTACTACGGGCAGGTTGTTCTGCTTGATAAACTTCTCCATTACATGGCGTGTGCCCGAGCCTGGCTCACGGTAAATTAAAGGGAGGTCCTCCAGAATGCTGTTGTCGTGGAGTTTCCGGTTAAACTCCTGCGCTTTATTGCCCACCAGGTAAAGCTTGTTTTCCATCAACTCGATATTCTCCACCTGCAGGTTTTCGGGCAGGACCGAAACGAGGGAAAAGTCAACCTCGTTCTTCTCCAGGCTTTCGATCACCCGTGCTTTGTTTGTTACGTCCAGCACTAACTCTACCCCGCGGTGCTGCTTTAAGAACTCCGACAGAAAATAAGGCATCACATACTTGCCCGTGGAAACAGCAGTGATCTTTAGGCGACCTGTTAGTTGTCCTTTATAGGCCAGGGTCCTGTTGTTGATGGCGTGCACCTCGTTCACGATCTTCTCGGCACCGGCAGCGATCTCTTTGCCAAAGTCCGTTATAAAAATTCTCCTTCCAACCACTTCTGTCAGGGGCACCTCAAACTGGTCCTGAAGGTTTTTGAGCTGAATAGACACGGCAGGCTGTGTTAAATGCAGTTCCTCAGCCGCTTTTGTGATGCTCTGCGTCTGGGTTATTTTGAGAAACACCTGCAACTGATGTAAGGTGTAGTTTATAAGCTTTGTTTATGGGAATCATTAAAAGTATATATTTTTATTTATATAAGCAATTGCGGATTTTTGTAATACTAAAAGAACAGGAAGCGCCAAACGGGGTGAAGGGAAGGGAAAAAAGGTGCAGCTGCTGAAAGTACGTTTTTGATGCCCTGTACTGCTACAGGAAGCGCCTACTCCCTAGGGATGCTCTGAGTATACCTGCCGCCCGTACCTGCAAATGAAAAGATTATGGCTTACTGTGAAAAGCTACCTTGTCTGAATCTGGTTTAAAGCATTTAATCATATTTCTAAACACAATTTCTATGACATCAATCGATTTAATCAAAGGCGAGTACAGCCCACAGGAGGCCGGGGAGCTAGTTATGAGCATGGTGGACAGCCAGATTAACTTTCACAGTCTTGAAAGCTTAAGATCCTATGTGCAGTTCGGTAAACCAGACCTGGAATCAGAGTTGAGGGTCCAAGAACTTAAAGCATCCAGGGAGCAACTCCTTGCACTAATCCAGAAAGCGAAAGATAACAGCAGCCTTCGAATAGAAGCTGCTTTCCGGTTCAGCATTGATGTGAAGGATCAACCGGAAGAACACATTCAAAAGTTAGGGATTGCCACTTGTGCCGTTGCATAAGCAAAAGTATCTACAGCTCTCCTTTTCCGTGAGTCAGTCCCTCACAGGAAGCTTCCTGTCTCAGTAAGCTGATTTCTTTGATCAGGGTAGATCGCTGCTCGTCCGCTCCAACAATTAGGCAAACGGGTACAGGCGCTTGCCTGAAGCAAGGCTTGTTCTGTTCCCTTGACAGGCTGGTGCAACTATATACCAATGACAAACATGCTGACCTGCTTCTTGGAGAGCATTTCTCCCATGACAGCGATAAGCGAGACTTAGCTATCTAATACTACCACAAGGCAGCGTCTCTCGACCCTAATTTCGCTCCTGCCTGTAATCTCTTGAGTAGAGAGCAAAGGACATGCGATAAAGCAAAAGGCCTCTCAGTATTTGTGAGAGGCCTTTTATGAGGGGTAGGTTATTTACTTTTTTTTAAGCGGGACGCTGCACTTTCATCCACAAACCAGAGTACCTCGCCATTTTTTGGTTGAATGAGTTGGGAGGGGTACTTCTCCGGGTTTCTTTCCCCTTCCAGCACTTCGTATAAGGCGTCGGCTTTATTCTGGCCAAAAGTCAGGAAGACGATCTTTTTTGCCTGGTTAATGAGGGGAGCTGTGAGGGTAACACGGTACATGGACTGGGGGGCCAGGAAATAAGCCTGCACCCAGCGCGATGCCTCGTGCAACACTTCTGTTCCAGGGAACAGAGAGGCCGTGTGCCCGTCATCGCCCATGCCTAACAGGATGAGGTCAAACTGAGGGTTTTCCTGGTCAAAGTGCTGCTGCAACAACTTCTCATACTGTTGGGCAAAAGCCTCTGGTTCTACATTTTCCGACCACATCGGGTACACCTGCTCGGGGGGCACAGGCACCTTGCTCAGGAACGTTTCCGTCGCCATTCTGGCATTGCTTAAATTGTCCGTCAGCGGCACCCAGCGTTCGTCGCCCCAGAAAATGAAGGTCTGCTTCCAGGGCACCTGTTCTACAAAAGGCTGCTGTGCCAGCAGGGAGTACAGCTGCACAGGGGAGGAGCCTCCTGTCAGGGCCACTGTAAAGCGGCCGTTCTTTTCCACGGCCTCCTGTGCTGTTTTTACAAAAAGCGCAGCAGCTTCTTTGCTGAGTTGCGCTTTATCTTCGAATATCTTGATCATAAGCCTACTGTTAATGAGGGTATGTAACTGTCCAGGTATGTCCTTCGCGGGCTATCAGGGCCTCGGCGTTTTCCGGCCCCCACATGCCCGCTGCATAGTTCGGGAACTCCAGGGATGGGCGTGACTCCCAGGTTTCCAGGATAGGGGTGATGACGTCCCAGGCTGTCTCCACCTGGTCTGAGCGCATAAACAGGGTGGCATCGCCCTGCATGGCATCCAGCAGCAAGGTTTCATAGGCCTCCGGCGACTGTGTTCCCTCCGCGCAACGGTTAAAGTCAAAAACCATTTCTGCCGGTGTCAGGGCCATGTCCAGGCCTGTTTTTTTCGCCATAAAGCGCAGGCGGATGTCCATTTCCGGCTGAATGTTGATGATCAGGCGGTTAGGCATGATGTTCTCCGACATGGCCGAAGGGAAAGTCAGGTGTGGTACCGGCCGGAATTGAATGGTGATAGAAGAGCTTTTCTCCTGCATGCGCTTACCAGTGCGCAGGTAGAAAGGCACGCCTTGCCAGCGCCAGTTGTCCAGGTAGAACTTGATGGCCGCATAGGTCTCTGTCCCCGACTTTGGGTCTACCCCGGCCTCCTGGCGGTAGCCGGGCACCTGCTTGCCTTTCAGCCAACCCGGACCGTACTGTCCGCGCACGGCGTACTTGCCTACGTCCTCGCGGCTGTATTTCTTGATGGCATGCAGTACGTCTACTTTGCGGTTACGGATCTCCTCGGCCTCAAAGGTAACCGGGGGTTCCATGGCCACCATGCAGAGCAGCTGCAGGAGGTGGTTCTGGATCATGTCGCGCAGGGCGCCCGAGCTTTCGTAGTACCCGCCCCGGTCCTCTACGCCTACTTCCTCGGCCACTGTGATCTGCACGTACTCGATGTAGTTGCGGTTCCAGAGCGGCTCGAAGAGGGCGTTGGCAAAGCGGAAGGCCAGGATGTTCTGGACGGTCTCCTTGCCCAGGTAATGGTCGATGCGGTAAATCTGCGACTCCTGAAAAGTGCGGGTGAGCAGTTGGTTTAGTTCTTTGGCCGACTTCAGGTCATGGCCAAAGGGCTTCTCCACCACAATCCGGTCCCGCTCCACGTCACTGGCAATGCCCACCTTACCCAAGTTTACCGTAACAGGCTCAATAAAGCGCGGAGCCACCGAAAGGTAGAATAAGTGGTTCGCCCGCGTTCCCCAGGCTTCCTCCAGGGCGTGAATCAGGTCGGCCAGGTCCTGGTAAGAGGATGGGTCGTTGATGTTGGACTGCAGATAGGTGATCGAGTCGCGGAAGGTAGCCCAGGACTTCTCCTCTGGCGCTCCGGTACGTGAGAATTCGCCTACTCCCTCCCGCAGGTGCTCCCGGTACATCACGTCATCCGTCTCGGAGCGTCCCATCCCGATGAGGGCAAAAGGTTCGGGAAGCCATCCGTCCAGAAATAAATTGTAAAAAGCAGGTACTAGTTTTCGCTTGGCTAAGTCTCCGGTGCCCCCGAAGATGACAGCTATAGTGGGTGCCGCTTTGCTGGCTGGTTTCATAATAAAAAGGATAAGATAAAACGAAAGGAAGCCATTCCCTGTGCAGGACGTTTCTTTCTGTGAGATAGTGTTAAGTCCACTGTGTATGGAAGATACCCTCCTGGTCGATGCGCTCGTAGGTGTGCGCCCCGAAATAATCGCGCTGAGCCTGAATAAGGTTCGTTGGCAAGGTCTCGGTGCGGTAAGCATCAAAGTAAGACAGCGCCGACATAAACGCAGGCATCGGGATGCCCTTGTCAATGGCTATTTTAAGGATGGCCCGCACGTCTTCCTGCCGCGCCATCATGTCGCCCCCAACTTTTTTATCCAGCAGCAGATTAGGGAGTGACGGGTTCTGCTCATAGGCTGTGCGTATGTCGGACAGGCAAGCTGCACGTATGATACAGCCGCCCCGCCAGATCTTGGCCACTTCCTGCAGCTGTAGCCCATAGTTATATTCTTCGGAAGCCACCTTCAGTTGCGCAAGGCCCTGTGCGTAGGTAGCGATCATGGCAAAGTAAAAGGTGTTGCGCATCTGGCTTACCAGCTTCTCGCGGTCAGCGTTGATGCTGCTCTGGAGCGCTTCGTTCGGTAATAGCTTCGCGGCCTCCACGCGTTCCTCTTTGTACTTCGACATGTCCCGCATCAGCACGGCTGTGTCGATGGTCGGCACAGGTACCTGCAGGTCCATAGCATTCTGTGAAGTCCACTTGCCGGTGCCCTTGGAGCGGGCCCTGTCGGAGATAACACTGACCAGGCGCTTGCCGGTAAGCTCATCTTTTTTCTGCAGGATGTCCCCGGTGATTTCGATCAGGAAAGACTGCAACTCCGTTTCGTTCCAGCCCTGGAAGATGTCCTGCAGTTCGTCATCGCTCAGCCCCGCACCACGGCGCAGCAGGTCGTAGGTTTCGGCTATCAGCTGCATGATGCCGTACTCGATGCCATTGTGTACCATCTTCACATAGTTGCCAGCAGAGCCGCTGCCCAGGTAAGTCACACAAGGCTCGCCGTTTACTTTGGCGGCCACTGCCTCAAACACGGGGCGAAGTCTTTCGTAGGCTTCCCGGTTACCACCCGGCATCATGCTGGGACCAAAGCGGGCTCCTTTTTCTCCGCCGGAAATGCCCATCCCGAAAAAGTGGATGCCCTGCTCGGCCAGCTCTACGACGCGGCGGTCTGTGTCGGGAAAGTAAGAGTTACCCCCGTCTATCACGATGTCCCCGGGCTCGAGCAGGGGTACTAAAGTGGCGATAACAGCGTCTACGGCTTTGCCCGCCGGTACCAGCAGCATGATAGCCCGAGGTGTGCGGAGCGATTGTACAAACTCTTCAGTAGAGGTCGTACCGCGCACCGGTCTTCCAGCGCCTGCTTCGGCTTCTACTGCCGCTGCCTTCTCCGGGTCCAGGTCCAGGCCTATGACTGAAAAGTCATGGTCAGCAATGTTGAGCATCAGGTTTCTGCCCATTACGCCCAGGCCAACCATTCCAAATTCATATTGTATGTCGTTCATATTAAAATATATGTAGCGTTTACGTCCTTATACTAGTAAGAAGCTTAGCAAAGTAAGCTATATAGAAGTTTCAAGATACTCTAATTTTGGGAGCATTTACAAATCTTCTACTGGTTTATGACTACCTCTGTTGTAAATCCACAGCCCGGTCTGTAAAAAAGCATAAAAGCCTTTCGGAACACCGAAAGGCTTTTATGTTTCCTGTAGATATCTTACCGGTTGGCAGGCAGCCAGGCCAAGAGAGGAGGTAGAAACATCAACGTGCTGTGGAGCGCTTAACCTAGTGGGTTGTCCTGCTGCACCCATTGCAGCACTGTTTTAATGTGGTCTTCGGAGCGTAAGTCCAGGGCTTCCCGGTACTGCTGGTAAGGCATGCGGGCAGTGATGATTTCGTCAACGAGGCTACCCCACTTTGCTTTTGCTTTCTCCAGGTCACTCACGGCCTGAGCATAATGGACGGTGCTGGCGTTTACACTGCCCATTACGATCTGATTCATCAATACCATTTGCTGCATCATGGTAGCACCGGTAATACAAACAGGGCGGTCGCCATGGGCAATACCGGTCATCACGTAAATACCGTTTACGCCGAGGGCATCGATCAATTCAAAGCTCAGTTGAGCCACACCGGTGGCCTCCAATATAAAGTCGATCTGCCCCAGTTGCTCATCAAGTTTGTGTGTGTCTACCTTGCGGCCGTCAATGTAGCCGGCACCAATTCTGCGGAGTATTTCAGGACGCTTGTTCGTTTCGTCTACAATGTCGAGGCCTATTACTTCGGCGCCACGTAAACGCAGGGCAATGGCTGCCAGTATACCGATAGGACCTAAGCCAGCTACCAGGGCTCTTTTGCCGATAAGCCAGGTGCCTTCTTTTTCTTGTGGCAGGCGTGCCGTCTGTATGGCCACTGCTTCTTCGACTGCCTTTTCTACCACTGAGAGGGGCTCGGTAAGCACTCCGACAGAACGTAGCTCCTGGGGTACCTTTACGGCATACTGCTCCTCGTCTACCACATACTCCGTCTCAAAGCCGTGTTTCCCTTTGATGCCTCTTTCGGTGAAAAGACCGGTATAACAAAGGTCACTGCGGTTGCTCAGGCAGGGTGTGCATTGTCCGCAGCCTCTGCGTACCGTCAGCACAGCATAATCCCCCACGGCAAAAGCTTTCACATCAGCGCCTACCTCCACTACTTCGCCGAACATTTCGTGCCCGATCACCAGCTTGTTGGTGCCTTGGGGTACCTCGCCGTAGCCAGCCACTACCTGTTCCCGGTCGGTTCCGCAGATGCCGATCTCAATAATCCTGATCTTGAGCTGGTTTGGCTGGCTGATCGCTGGTTCCGGCATGTCGGTTAGTTCTACTTGCCGCGTTTCGTCTAATAGGGATATTGCTTTCATACCATTGTTCCTTTATCGCTGTGTTTGTTCAACTCTTTGTCTAAGCTGAGGGCAGCGCTGATGAGCCCCAGGTGTGTAAAGGCCTGCGGGAAGTTGCCCAGGTGCTCGCCCTTTGCTCCCAGTTGTTCGGCATACAAGCCCACATGGTTGGCATAGCCCAGCATTTTTTCAAAGAAGAGAGTCGCCTTGTCGAGCTGCCCGGCCCGCGCCAGGCACTCCACGTACCAGAAGGTGCACATCGAGAACGTCCCCTCGCCGCCTGTCAGGCCTTCTACCTCCTCGTTCGGGCGGTAGCGGTACACCATGGAGTCGGAGACGAGCTCTTCTTCAATACGCTCTAGCGTAGAGAGCCACTGCGGGTCGGTCGGGCTGATAAAGCGGATCAGGGGCATGAGCAGGGTGGCAGCGTCCACCGTCTTAGCGCCTTTGTACTGCACAAAAGCTTGTAGCTCCTCATCCCAGTAGTCGTTGTGTATGGCATAAAAGATATTGTCCCGTACTTCCTGCCAGTGTGGAGGCGTGGGGTAGGAGTGGTTCCGGGCAATGCGCAAGCCTCTGTCGATGGCTACCCAGCACATAAGCTTGGAGTAGAGAAACTGCTGCTTGCCACCACGCACCTCCCATATCCCTTCGTCCGGCCTCTGCCAGTTTTGGCACACCCAGTCTACCTGATTCGATAGGTTTTGCCAGAAGCGAAAGGAGATGGGTTGCACATATTTGTCGTAGAGGTAGACAGAGTCCAGCAGCTCCCCGTAAATATCGAGCTGTATCTGGTCATAAGCGCCGTTTCCGATCCGCACGGGCCGGGATTGCTTGTAGCCCTCCAGGTAGTTTAGTTCTGTTTCGTGCAAGTCTAAGCTGCCGTCCAGGTTATACATCAGGCGCAAATAGCCTGCTTCCCCAATGTCGTCGCATTGCTTTTCCACCCACTTCATAAAGGCCGTGGCCTCTTTCTTATAGCCGAGGTTGATAAGGGCATAAATGGTAAAGGAAGCATCCCGAATCCAGGTATAGCGGTAGTCCCAGTTCCGAACCCCGCCCAACTCTTCGGGCAGGCCGAAGGTAGGGGCCGCCACGATGGAGCCATAGCGGTAAGAGGTCATCAGTTTAAGGACTAAGGCAGAGCGGTGCACCACCTCCATCCAGCGGCCCCGGTAATTACACTTGGCTGACCAGTTCTTCCAGTAATTGATGGTGTCAAACAGGCTCTTTTCTACAAAGGCCCTTAAGTCTGCTATGCCGGGAGAACTTACGTCTACCTCCTCCAACAGGAAATCAGCCATTCCGCCTGCTGCTAAGGTAAACTCTGCGTAACCGTCGCCGTTCCGGTGCTGTAGCGGAACACTGCTTTTTAGCCGAAGCACTAACTGATCGTCGCCTTCGCTTCTGAAGATAAGCTGGTGGTCGTTGACCTGTTCGACGGAGTGGGCAGAACGGGCATAGTTGAAGCGCGGACAGCACTCCACCTTAAAACGCATTTGCCCTTTAATGCAGGCCACCCTGCGGATGATCTCTTTGCCACCGTACATCTCTTCCTCCGGCATAAAGTCCGTGATTTCGGCTACGCCTTCTTCTGACAGGAAGCGGGTCAGCAGCACATTGGTTTCTGGCAGGTAGAGTTGCTTGTGGTTGATGTCTTCGAGTAAGGGGTGTATGTTAAAGTAACCCCCTTTTTCTTTGTCCAGCATGGCGGCAAACACGGTAGGGGAGTCAAAATCAGGAAAGCACATGAAGTCGATAGAGCCTCGCTTGCTTACCAGGGCCACGGAATTCAGGTCGCCTATAATTCCGTAATCCTCAATTGGTTGGTATTCTTTCATAGTCGTTGCGTGTACTCTCGTTAAGCAGGGAGAGTTTGAAGTTTGCCTAAATGTGGTGTTAGTGTAGCGGCTAAAGAAGGCTGGTTCTTTCCCCTGCGGCTGCTTTTTTAACTTTCCACTCTACTAAATACTCATAATGCTATAGAAGTGTTTTCCTATACTCCTGGCTCCTGAGATAGGGGATGTTTATGCACTTGTGGGGCCTGCAAACGGAGAATACTAGCTGGCACATCTTGTTGCTCTTCTTATAGGCCTTCTATGAAAAATTAAGAGGATAAAGGCTAGGCTTTGTCTGATGAATCAAACGATAGTTCATCTTGGCTTGTTAGTAAATCATGAGACGATACGAGTTAAATGATGAACAGTGGGGGAAGATATCGGATTTGTTTCCTGATAGTGAAGGACAGCGCGGG